>NZ_QFHO01000002.1 GCF_004920835.1 Stenotrophomonas maltophilia | reverse complement strand
CTCTTGCCGTCCGCCGAAGTGAAGCCCTGGCGGGCCGGGTCGGGGTGGGCAGGCAGGACCGTTGGCGCCATGGATGGCGCCATCGAGCCCCCATGGATGGGTTCACGGCATGTCCTGCCTGCCCACCCCGACCCGGCCAACCCGTAGCAACCCCTCGCCATGACCTGCCGTTGCCGTTGCTGTTGCTGTTGCTTCAAAACCAGCCTGCCGCAGGCAGCGCCGCAGCCGCCGCTGCAAGGAAACCTGAATACGTTCGGACACTGCACCTCAATCCCCCGCCCCCGCGGCCGATAACGGGGTTGTCACGGCGTATCACGTCGCGACCGGCTCGGCGCCGCCCGCCTGCTTCAACCTGGTCCTGCTCGATGAATCTCCTGCATCGCTGGCAACACTACTTCAGCAACCTCTCCGTCCGGCGCAAGCTCAACCTGCTGACGCTGCTCATCGCGCTCGGCGTGATCGCGCTGTCGGTGATCGCCGCCCGCATGCAGTACCTGGACCTGACCGAGACCCGCAAGACTGCGCTGAAGACCCAGGTCGAACTGAGCGACGGCATCCTCCAGCACTACCATCGCCTGGCCGGTACCGGCGAGCTCAGCGAGGAAGCTGCCAAGGCCGCCGCCCTGCAGGCGCTGGAAGTGATGCGCGCCGAGAACGACACCTATTACTACAACGTCTACGACACCGGCTATCGCCTGCTGATGCACCCGTTCCGCAAGGACCTGGTCGGCAAGGAAATGAAGGACTTCCGCACTGACGACGGCGTGCGCATCTACTACGACCAGGTCGAGGCGGCCAAGGCCGGCGGCGGCTTCGTCAACTACCGCTGGGCCAAGCCGGGCAGCAAGGGTGACGTCGAGAAGGTGGCCTACGCCAGCCTGTTCGCACCTTGGAACTGGGTGATCAGCAGCGGCGTCTACATGGATGACGTTCAGAAGCAGGCGCTGGTGTTCACCGCCATCATGGCGCTCTCCGGCGGCGTGCTGGTGCTGATCGTACTGGCCCTGAGCTGGGTCATCGGCAACCGCATCGCCGTGCCGTTGAAGCAGGCCACCGCCGTCGCCGAAGGCATCGCCGCCGGCAAGCTCGACAGCCATATCGGCCCGCAGCCGCATGATGAAACCGGCCGCCTGCTGGAAGCGATGGCCGGCATGCAGCAGCAGCTGCACGCGGTGATCGGCGGCCAGCGCGAAATGGCCCGGCGCCACGATGGTGGCGAGCTGAGCTACCGCATCGATGCCAGCGCCTTCCCCGGCGAGTACGGGCTGATGGTGCAGGAAACCAACGCCCTGGTCGGCGGCCATGTGCAGACCCTGCACGATGTACTGGAGGTGGTGCAGCAGTACGCTGTGGGCGATCTGAGCCGCGACATCGCGCGCTACCCCGGCGAGAAGGCCGCGATGACCACCACCGTCGACACGGTCAAGGCCAACCTCGGCCGCATCAACGCCGAGATCAAGCAACTGGCCAGTGCCGCCGCCGCAGGCGACTTCAGCCGTCGTGGCGACGCGCAGCGCTTCGATCACGATTTCCGCCTGATGCTGGAAAACCTCAACGCGATGATGGCGGTCAGCGATGACAACCTCGGCAAGCTCTCGCAGCTGCTGTCGGCCATCGCCGAAGGCGACCTGACCGCGCGTATGCATGGTGATTACCAGGGCGTGTTCGCGCGCATGCGTGACGACGCCAACACCACCGTCACCCAGCTGACCCAGATCGTCGGCCAGATCCAGGCCAGCACGTCCAGCATCACCCTCGCCGCTGGCGAGATCGCGTCGGGCAACAGCGACCTGTCGCGCCGTACCGAGCAGCAGGCCGCCAACCTGGAAGAAACCGCGGCCTCGATGGAAGAGCTGACCTCCACCGTGCGCCAGAACGCCGAGCATGCCCGCCAGGCCAACCAGCTCGCCATCGGCGCGCAGGGTGTGGCCTCGCAGGGTGGCAGCGTGGTCGGCCAGGTGGTCAACACCATGTCGGCCATTGAAGCCTCCTCGAAGAAGATCGCCGAGATCATCAGCGTCATCGACGGCATTGCCTTCCAGACCAACATCCTGGCCTTGAACGCCGCGGTTGAGGCTGCGCGTGCCGGTGAACAGGGCCGCGGCTTCGCCGTGGTCGCCAGCGAAGTGCGCACCCTCGCCCAGCGCTCGGCCGCTGCCGCCAAGGAGATCAAGGGCCTGATCGATGATTCTGTCGGCAAGGTCGCCGAAGGCTCCAGCCTGGTGCACCAGGCCGGCAGCACCATGGGCGAGATCGTCGCTTCGGTGCAGCGCGTGACCGACATCATGGCCGAGATCTCCGCAGCGTCGCAGGAGCAGTCGGCCGGCATCGAGCAGGTCAACCAGACCGTGGTGCAGATGGACGAAACCACCCAGCAG
Source organism: Stenotrophomonas maltophilia (assembly GCF_004920835.1). Classification (GTDB taxonomy): domain Bacteria; phylum Pseudomonadota; class Gammaproteobacteria; order Xanthomonadales; family Xanthomonadaceae; genus Stenotrophomonas; species Stenotrophomonas maltophilia_AQ. Next base: position 328,286 of record NZ_QFHO01000002.1, on the reverse strand, counting down.
AACGCTGCGCTGGTGGAAGAAGCCACCGCTGCCGCGCGCGCGATGGAAGACCAGGCCGCGCAGCTGGCCGATGCAGTTGCGATCTTCCGCCTCGACAACCAGGTCTCGGCCGCAGTGAAGGCCGTGGCCGCCCGTATCGAGCCAGCCACCACTGCAGCGGTCGCGCCGCGTCCGCAGCCCGCACCGGCACCATTGCGTCGCAGCAGCAACGCCAGCACCTTCGTCGCCAGCGACAGCGACTGGCAGGAATTCTGAGACCCACCCGCGGCGGCTTCGGCCGCCGCCTCTGCCGATGGACACGTCCCCCGTGCAAAGTCCTACTCCCATCGTCACCGGCCCGCGCGAATTCGAGTTCGCCGACCGTGATTTCCGCCGCGTCTGCGACCTGATCTACCAGCGCGTGGGCATCGCCCTCGCCCCGGCCAAGCGCGACATGGTCTATGGCCGTCTGTCGCGCCGCCTGCGCACGCTGGGCATGCGCAGCTTCCAGCAGTATCTGGACCATCTGGAGCACGAAGACGGTGACGAATGGCAGGCGTTCACCAACGCCCTGACCACCAACCTGACCTCGTTCTTCCGCGAACCGCACCACTTCGACAAGCTGCGCGAGGAGCTGCAGCAGCGCGCCAGCCGCACGCCGCTGCTGCTGTGGTCCTGCGCGGCGTCCACCGGCGAAGAGCCCTACTCGATGGCGATCACCGCCTGCGAGGCCTTCGGCACCCTGAAGCCACCGGTACGCATCATCGCCACCGACGTCGATACCCAGGTGCTGGCCACCGCCGGCCGTGGCGTCTACAACATCGATCGCGTCACCAGCCTCGATCCGGACCTGCGCCGCCGCTACTTCCAGCGCGGCAGCGGCCCCAACGAGGGCCAGTGCCGCGTGCTGCCAGCGCTGCGCGAGCTGATCGAGTTCCGCCCATTGAATCTGCTCGCCCCGCGCTACGACGTCGGCGGCCCGTTCGATGCGCTGTTCTGCCGCAACGTGATGATCTACTTCGACAAGCCGACCCAGCGCGCGATCCTGGGCCGGCTGGTGCAGCACCTGTCCGACGATGGCCTGCTCTACACCGGCCACTCGGAGAACTACCTGCACGCCGCCGACCTGATCCAGCCCTGCGGACGCACCCTGTACCGCCGTGCGGCAAAGGCAGGCGCATGAACGCATCGCTGCGTACCGACGATGTGATGCGTTACCAGGACGCGCGCTTCAAGACCATTGCAGCCAAGCTGCTGCCGACCCAGTATCTGGTGGTCGACGACACCACCGCGCTGACCACTACGCTCGGCTCCTGCGTGGCGGCCTGCCTGCGCGACCCGGTGCTGAAGATCGGCGGCATGAACCACTTCCTGCTGCCCGAAGGCAACGCCGGCGACGGCGCGCCCGCGCGCTACGGCAGTTACGCGATGGAACTGCTGATCAACGACATGCTAAAGCGCGGCGCGCACCGCAAGCGCATCGAGGCCAAGGTGTTCGGCGGCGCCAACGTGCTCAAGGGTTTCACCAGCAATCCGGTCGGCACCCGCAACGCCGAGTTCGTGCGCCAGTACCTGCAGGCCGAGCACATTCCGATCATCGCCGAGGACCTGTGCGGCATCCATCCGCGCAAGATCTGGTTCTTCGCCGATACCGGCCGCGTGGTGGTGCAGCGCCTGCCACACGCACACGAAGCCGAAGTAGCCGCCACTGAATCGGCAGTGCGTGCACGCCTGTCCAAGGCCCCGGTCACCGGCGGCGTGGAGCTGTTCGAATGACCCTGACCGGCAACGCCCCCTGTCGGGTCCTGATCGTCGACGACTCCGCCGTCGTGCGCCAGATGCTCACGGAAATCCTGTCCAGCGATCCGTCCATCGACGTGGTCGGCACCGCCGCCGACCCGCTGCTGGCACGCGAGAAGATCAAGCGCCTGGCCCCGGACGTGATCACCCTGGACGTGGAAATGCCGCGCATGGACGGCCTGGCGTTCCTGGAGAACCTGATGCGCCTGCACCCGCTGCCGGTGGTGATGATCTCCTCGCTGACCGAACGTGGCGCCGACACCACGCTGCAGGCACTGGCCTTGGGTGCGGTGGATTTCGTCTCCAAGCCGAAGCTGGACGTGGCGCGCGGCCTGCAGGCCTACGCCGACGAAATCATCGCCAAGGTGAAGATGGCGGCGCGCTCGCGCGTTCGACCGCTGGTACGCTTGGCCGCACCGAAACTCACGCTGGACGCAGCCCCCGCCATGCGCCCTGCCTCACCGCAGTTCCGTACCACCGACCGCCTGATCGCGATCGGCTCGTCAGCCGGTGGCACCGAAGCCCTGCGCGTGGTGTTGGAAGGAATGCCCGCCGATGGCCCGGCCGTGGTGATGACCCAGCACCTGCCGGCCAGCTTCAGCAGCGCCTTCGCCGAACGCCTGGACCGCCACTCGGCAATGGCCGTGCGCGAGGCCAGCGACGGCGAAGCGGTGCTGCCCGGCCACGCCTACCTTCCACCCGGCGGCAAGCACCTGCGGATCATCCGCGACGGTGCGCGCTGGCGCTGCCGCGTCGACGACGGCCCTGCGGTGAACCGGCACAAGCCAGCGGTGGACGTGCTGTTCCGCTCGGTCGCGCAGAACGCCGGCGGCAACGCCATCGGTGCCATTCTCACCGGCATGGGCGATGACGGTGCACGCGGCCTGCTGGAAATGCGCCAGGCCGGCGCACCGACGCTGGTGCAGGACGAGGCCACCAGTGTGGTCTGGGGCATGCCCGGTGCAGCGTTCAAGCTGGGCGCCGCCGAGGAACAGGTGCCGCTGGAACGGATTGCCGAGCGGCTGCTCTCGCTCGCCCGTGGCTGATGGAATGGCTGTAGAGCCGAAGGCAACGGCAGGAGCCGTTGCCAACGTCGCTTGCGACGGCCCGCAGGGGGCCGGGCAAGGACGCCCGGCATAGCCCACGCTCGGTTCCGCATCCGGCCAGACGTCGCCTTCAACCCGTTCAATCTGGCGATACCGTCGGACACTGGCATTTCACTAGTGCGGCTTACGCACATGTGTGACGTAATCACCTCGATTGCGCCCCGGGACGGATCCTTGTCGATCCTACACATTGGACGTACTTCCCCTGCCCCTGCAGCGTGAGGCTCCCTTCCACGGAGCCTCTCATTGCCTCTTCTCACCCATCACGATATCGGCACCGGCTTTCCGCTTGTCCTCGGCGGCAGCTATCTCTGAGGCCGCGATATGTGGGCGCCGCAGATTCACCTGCTGTCGCGGCGCTACCGCCTGATCATTCCAGAGCTGCCCGGGCACGACAACGATCTGCCACTCTCAGCGGCCTTCACCACGCCGGCGTGCCTCGCACATGAAGTGGGCCACCTGCTCGATGTGCTGGGCATCGGGCAGTACGCGGTGGCCGGGCTCTCGGCGGGCGGCATGTGGGCAGCGGAACTGGCGCTGCCTGGCGGATGTCCCCGGCACTACAGCTCGTCCAGCGACACCATGATCCTCACAATGCCAGGGACCGGCACGCCGTCGCGGCTGGCCGCGGTGTAACGCCATCGCGTCGTTGCCTGCACCGCAGCCTCGTCCAGCGCGGCCGAGCCGCTGCCACGCACCAGCTCCGCGCCGTCATGGTTTCCGTGTTCGTCCACGCGTACGAAGATGATGGCCGTGCCATCGCCGCGCTCCGGCCTGCGCCGATCATCCAGCTGAACCGGATACAGGTGCTGCGACGCCGCATCGACCGACGCATAGGTCTCCGCCAGGCGGGCGTCGGGAGACTGTCCCTCCGTGGCAAGGGCAATGGCGTGGGCCTGCTCCTGCAGCAGATATACGCGGCGTTCGGCGGCACTCATCCTGGTATTCGTGTCGCCCTCGTCTCTCGCCTGGGTTGCCGGCGGCGCGGGTTCACCGGCCCAAGCCGGCAGCGAAGCTGCCAGCAGCAGCATCACCACGCTGCCCAGGCCAACGCTTGCCCGCAGCCTCACCACAGCTTGAACGACACCGGCACGCGGATCTGTCCGGGCACCGGCACACCGTCTTCGCTGGCCGGCAGGTACCGCCACTTGCGTGTCGCCGCCTGCGCGGCCTCGTCCAGCTCCGGCCAACCGCTGCTCTGCAGCACGGTCGCGTCGACCCATTGCCCGTCGGCAGTGACCTGCACCATCAGGATCGTTTCACCCTGCTTCTCATCGCGGAAGGCCTGGGATGGATAGCGCGGCGGATTGTTCTGCTTGCTCTCCATCACGATCGAAGCCGGTACGTGCGCGGGGCGAACCCTTTCGACAACCGACTTCTGCGCCATCACGCCGTGCGCCAGCATCAATGTGGCCAACACGACCGCACGCCCGAACCAGCGCCAGCAGCGCGTGCGACTGTCCTTCAATCGATTCTGCAACATCCGTGTACTCCAACAAGCCCAGCAGCAAGTCTAGCGCGGCGCAAGCAAAAAACCCCCGGCTCTCACCGGGGGTTCTTCGTTTCAACGGGATGCCGGCCAGTGGCCGGCACTACCGCATCAGGCAGCGACCGTCCGCGGGCGTCCTGTGAGCGCGTTGAATCGCGCCTGGCTCCAGCGACCCCATCAGTCAATGCTCCGGCTATCGGTTGGAACGTGCATACAAGCTTTCCAGAATGGTTCCGTCAGGTTTGATCAGCTCCAAGGTCTGGTCTGTCTTCAATGCCTCAAACAGACCATCCGCTCGATGATGAATCGATAAAAATCCCTGTTCGAACAGCGTCGTTCCTGTGTCTGGATCAAGAAGATTAACCGTAACATCACCGGCACTGTTTCGCTCACGCACGAAAACCAAGCCATTCGAAACACTCACGTAGCCGTAGCGTGGCGCCAGCCTCCACCGCCCCGACTCATCCAGAAGCCCCCAGCGACCACGCAGTGAGAGGGCGTAGACCCTCGTTCCATCCGCCAAGAGCGCCGGTGAGGGATCATTCGGCGTGAAATCAGCCAGCGCATTACCGCGCAGGTCGAGTATGTGATACCCCGGGTCATACCCCGGCTGTTCGAATGCCGCGATCAGATTCGCACCCAGCGGCTCGATCCGTGGGTAGCGAGGAGGAATCAGCCAAGCGCCCCTGGCATCTATTACACCCCATCCTCCATCGGCTTGGGCCAACAGCAGTTGGTCATCCAGTCCTGCCGCGGTTTGAAAAGGCGCAAGTCGGTAGTACAGGGAAGACGAGATGCTGCCATCATCCAGCATCATGAAACGCACCCCCGCTTCGCCGGGCTTTTGATACTGGACCATCCTGCGATTCAACGGATACAGGCCTGCAGTGTGTTGCGCAGAGCGCAGCGATCCATCCAGGCCTACAACGTATTCATCATCTTCCGAACTGAAGATTACATAGCCCACTCGTTCAGCGAACTCATCGGTCTTCATACAGTTGCCTGCAGGCGTCGGAAATATCGAACCCGCGCGCGTGAAGTGCAGGCACTCGCCGTCCTCGGTGACCGCCGAAAGCAGGTACCCACCTATTCCAAACTTGAACCGATATCGCCCCATCGGCGCCACTTGCACCCCGTGGGGATCCAACACGGTGTCGTTCCCGGCTTGGGTGGCGAGCGCGAAACCCGACCTGTTGAAGGTCATCCGGTCGTAGTCCTGGCGGCCTACGCCTGCCAGTGATCGATCGACCAGGCCGAAGTGCACACCATCCCGTGAAGCGATGGCAACTTCCGCATCATCATCAATGGCAATAAAGTCATTGAAGACTGGACCGGACTTGCCCTTCGCATCAAGGAAACTGGTCCTGCAACGTCGCCTTTCCTCGCTGCAGATTTCGACAGCCGGACTTCCAGCCCAGGACGTCGAGCGCAGAAGATCCTTTTCTACCACTACCGTAAAGCGCCGAACCAAGCGGCCCCGTCCATCAAAGAAATCTATGCGTTTACGTACATCGGGCTCGTTCTGCAGCAACACCTCAGCCTCAATCAGCCCGTTGCCATGCGTCTGTACATGATCGTAGTGTCCTTTCACGACGACGCGTCCTGCTGAATTGATGACTCCCCAGTTCGTGCCACTTTTGAAGACCGCTGCCCCATTCTCGAACCCACGGATGTACTCCATTCCCCGATGCTCGACCAGTCGCCGGCCCGTGCCATCCAGCACCACGCAGCGGCCCTCATGACAGATGCCGTGGCGTGTAGTCCTGTCGAAACGTGGCGGCGGCTCGGTGGGCTGTAGCATTGCAGGCGCCGACGTTGCCCCTGCCGATGACGCAATGGTCAGAAGTACAGAGGCCAGCAGAATGCCCAAGGCCTGGGTGGTGACGGTGCGGCGATGGGTAGGACTGGGAGGCAGCAGGAATGAGCGGCGCATCTCACGCAAGACCGAAATTGTGGGCATCCACGGTAGGCGCCATGCATCTCTACTGAAATACAACTTCTACGAAAGTGCTCCGTCCACAAAAAACCCCCGGCTTTCACCGGGGGTTCTTCGTTTCAACGGGATGCCGGCCAGTGGCCGGCACTACCGCATCAGGCAGCGACCGTCTTGGCCACGTCCTGGTATTCCTCGATCTGGTCGAAGTTCATGTAGCGGTATATCTCCGCGCCGCTGGCGGCGATCACGCCCACATCGGCCATGTACTCTTCCTTGGTCGGGATGCGGCCCAGACGCGAGCAGATCGCGGCCAGTTCGGCCGAACCCAGGTACACGTTGGTGTTGCGGCCCAGGCGGTTCGGGAAGTTGCGGGTCGAGGTCGACATCGCGGTGGAGCCTTCGCGGATCTGCGCCTGGTTGCCCATGCACAGCGAGCAGCCCGGCATTTCCATGCGTGCGCCGGTGGCGCCGAAGGTGCCGTACACGCCTTCCTTGGTCAGCTCGGACGCATCCATCTTGGTCGGCGGGGCCACCCACAGGCGGGTCGGCAGGTCACGCTTGCCTTCCAGCAGCTTCGCAGCGGCACGGAAGTGACCGATGTTGGTCATGCACGAACCGATGAACACTTCGTCGATCTTGGCGCCGGCCACTTCGGACAGGGTCTTCACGTCGTCCGGGTCGTTCGGGCAGGCCACGATCGGCTCGTGGATATCGGCCAGGTCGATCTCGATGACGGCGGCGTATTCGGCGTCCGCATCCGGCTCCAGCAGCTCCGGGTTGGCCAGCCACGCTTCCATCTTCTCGATACGGCGCTGCAGCGAGCGCGGATCCTGGTAACCCTCGGCAATCATCCACTTCAGCAGGGTGATGTTGCTGGTCAGGTACTCGATGATCGGTTCCTTGTTCAGGCGCACCGAGCAACCGGCAGCCGAACGCTCGGCCGAAGCGTCGGACAGCTCGAACGCCTGCTCGACCTTCAGTTCCGGCAGGCCTTCGATTTCCAGGATGCGGCCGGAGAAGATGTTCTTCTTGCCAGCCTTGGCCACAGTCAGCAGGCCCGACTTGATCGCGTACAGCGGGATCGCGTTGACCAAATCACGCAGGGTCACGCCCGGCTGCATCTTGCCCTTGAAGCGCACCAGCACCGATTCCGGCATGTCCAGCGGCATCACGCCGGTGGCAGCGGCGAAGGCCACCAGGCCCGAACCGGCCGGGAACGAAATGCCCACCGGGAAACGGGTGTGCGAGTCACCACCGGTACCGACGGTATCTGGCAGCAGCATGCGGTTGAGCCAGCTGTGGATCACGCCGTCGCCCGGACGCAGCGAGACGCCGCCACGGGTGGAGATGAACTCCGGCAGGGTGTGGTGGGTCTTCACGTCCACCGGCTTCGGGTACGCAGCGGTGTGGCAGAACGACTGCATCACCAGGTCGGCCGAGAAGCCCAGGCAGGCCAGGTCCTTCAGCTCGTCGCGGGTCATCGGGCCGGTGGTGTCCTGCGAACCGACCGAGGTCATCTTCGGTTCGCAGTAGGTGCCCGGGCGCATGCCCTGGCCTTCCGGCAGGCCACAGGCGCGGCCGACCATCTTCTGCGCCAGCGAGAAGCCCTTGCCGGTGTCGACCGGCTGCACCGGCAGACGGAACAGGTCGGTCGGGGCCAGGCCCAGCGCCTCGCGCGCCTTACCGGTCAGGCCGCGACCGATGATCAGCGGAATGCGGCCACCGGCACGCACTTCGTCGAACAGCACTTCGGACTTGACCTGGAACTCGGCGATCACTTCACCGTTCTTCAGCGCCTTGCCTTCGTACGGACGCAGCTCGACCACATCGCCGTGCTCCATCTTCGACACGTCCAGCTCGATCGGCAGTGCGCCGGCATCTTCCATGGTGTTGTAGAAGATCGGAGCGATCTTCGAACCCAGGCAGACGCCACCGGCGCGCTTGTTCGGGATGAACGGAATGTCATCGCCGGTCCACCACAGCACGCTGTTGGTAGCCGACTTGCGCGAGGAACCGGTGCCGACCACGTCGCCGACGTAGGCAACCAGGTGGCCCTTGTCCTTCAGCGACAGGATCTGCTGGATCGGGCCGCGCTTGCCGTCTTCTTCCGGGGTGAACGGCGCGTCGTCGCGCTTGTTCTTCAGCATCGCCAGGGCGTGCATCGGAATGTCCGGGCGGGTGGTCGCGTCCGGTGCCGGCGACAGGTCGTCGGTGTTGGTCTCGCCCGGCACCTTGAACACGGTGACGGTCAGGCTCTGCGGCACTTCCGGGTTGCTGGTGAACCACTCGGCATCGGCCCAGCTCTGCAGCACGGACTGGGCGTTGGCATTGCCGGCCTTGGCCTTTTCCTGCACGTCATGGAACGCATCGAACACCAGCAGGGTCTTCTTCAGGCCGTTGGCGGCGATGGTGCCGACGCTGGCGTCGTCCAACAGCTGCACCAGCGGCGCGACGTTGTAGCCGCCGAGCATGGTGCCCAGCAGTTCGGTGGCGCGCTCACGGCTGATCAGCGGGTTCTGCTCGCTGCCCAGGGCGATCGCCGCCAGGTACGAGGCCTTGACCTTGGCCGCGTCATCGACGCCGGCCGGCACGCGGTGGGTCAGCAGGTCGAGCAGGAACTCGGCCTCGCCCTGCGGCGGGTTCTTCAGCAGTTCGATGACATCGGCCGTCTGCTGCGCGCTCAGCGGCAGCGGCGGGATGCCAAGCGCAGCGCGCTCGGCGACGTGGTGGCGGTAGGCTTCCAACATGACAACTCCCGGGTAATGCGTAGGTTGAAAAAAAGTGGGCTCAGGCTTGCGGCACGATCAGCTTCAGGCCCTTGAAGTAGTCGCGGTAAAACGTATCGTTCCAGGTGATCAGGCCGTCGCACTGCAACAGTGCGTGGGCGCCGACCATGAATTCATCCAGGCTGCGGCGGCTGCCGCTGCGCTGGCGGTGGCGACGGTGCATCTCGCCGGCGCGCAGCGCCGACTTGGCTTCCATCGGGTTGAAGTGCACGCCCATTTCTTCCAGCGCTTCGAGCACCTCGGCGCCGCCACGCAGCGATGCGCAGACCTCGGCCAGGGTCGCGCCGCAGACCACCACACGGCCGCCGACCAGGCTCTGCCTGAGGATGGCTTCCACGGCATCGGCCTGCGGACCATTGCTGAGCAGCTCGACCAGCACCGGTGAATCGACGGCGATCATCACGACTTATTCCTCGTCACGCACCGCGCGTACGGCCGCGTCGGACGATTCGAAGCCGTCCAGCGCGAACTTGCCGCGCGCCCGTGAAATGGCATCGTCAACACTCTTGCGCAGGATGATGCGGCTGCCGTCCAGTTCGACCTTCAGCAGCGTGCCCTTGGTCAGGCCGAGGGCATCACGCACCGCCTTGGGAAGGGTGATCTGTCCGCGTTCTGCAACAGTGGCTTCCATCGGTAGGCCCTCCAGAGTATGCACAAATTATACATACTTCCCCGGGCATACTTCCACCCTGAACAGGACCGGCACCCCGCCAGCCCTTGCCTCGCAAAGGATCGGCCACAAACGTGACATACGCCATACACCTTCCCCTGTAGTCTGGAACCGATGCCGCAGGCCGGAACCCGGCCCGGATGAATCCATTCAGTCTGGGGTTCATACTGGGACCACCGGGGCCGTCAGGCCCACGGCGACCGCAAGCAGGTCCGCCCATGCGCGGGCCACTGCAAGCCATCCGCAAGAAGGAGTTACCCCGCATGAGCGATTCGTTCTCCACCCGCAGCCAGCTGAACGTCGGCGGCAAGACCTACGACTACTTCAGCCTGCCCACGCTGGGCCAGCGCTTCGATATCTCCCACCTGCCCTACTCGATGAAGATCCTGCTGGAGAACCTGCTCCGGCACGAGGACGGCGGCATCACCGTCGGCAAGGACCACATCGAAGCCGTGGCCCGCTGGAACCCGGCGGCCGAGCCAGACACCGAGATCGCCTTCATGCCGGCGCGCGTGGTCCTGCAGGACTTCACCGGCGTGCCCTGCGTGGTCGACCTGGCCGCGATGCGCGATGCGGTGGTCAAGCTCGGCGGCTCGCCTGAGCAGATCAATCCGCTGATTCCCTCCGAACTGGTCATCGACCACTCGGTGCAGGTCGATGTGTTCGGCAAGCCGGACGCGCTGGACCTCAACGGCAAGATCGAATTCCAGCGCAACCAGGAACGCTACGGCTTCCTGCGCTGGGGACAGAAGGCCTTCGACAACTTCAAGGTGGTGCCGCCCAACACTGGCATCGTCCACCAGGTGAACCTGGAGAACCTGGCCCGCGTGGTGATGACCGCGGACAAGGACGGCACGGCGATCGCCTACCCGGATACCGTGTTCGGCACCGACAGCCACACCACCATGATCAACGGCATCGGCGTGCTCGGCTGGGGCGTGGGCGGCATCGAAGCCGAGGCCGCAATGCTCGGCCAGCCTTCGTCGATGCTGATCCCGCAGGTGGTCGGCTTCAAGCTGACCGGCAAGCTGCCCGAGGGCGCCACCGCCACCGATCTGGTGCTGACCGTCACCCAGATGCTGCGCAAGCTCGGCGTGGTCGGCAAGTTCGTCGAGTTCTACGGTGATGGCCTGCAGCATCTGCCACTGGCCGACCGCGCGACCATCGGCAACATGGCCCCCGAATACGGCGCCACCTGCGGCATCTTCCCGATCGACAACGAATCGCTGACCTACCTGCGCCTGTCCGGCCGCGGTGAAGAGCAGATCGCCCTGGTCGAAGCCTATGCCAAGGCGCAGGGCCTGTGGCACGACGCCAACAGCCCGCATGCGCAGTACAGCACCACGCTGGAACTGGACATGGGCACGGTGAAGCCGTCGCTGGCCGGTCCCAAGCGTCCGCAGGACCGCGTGCTGCTGGAAGACGTGCAGAAGAACTACCGCGACGCGCTGGTCGGCATGACCGCCAACCGCGACAAGCGCAGCGAGGATGTCTCCACCTTCGTCAATGAAGGCGGCGGCGCGGCAGTGGGCAACGAGCAGCTGGCCAAGGGCTACGCCGACATCGAGATGGATGGCAGGAAAGTGCGGCTGAAGGATGGCGCGGTGGTCATCGCCGCCATCACCTCGTGCACCAACACCTCCAACCCGGCGGTGATGATCGGTGCCGGCCTGCTGGCCCGCAACGCGGCCGCCAAGGGGCTGGACCGCAAGCCGTGGGTCAAGACCTCGCTCGGCCCAGGCTCGCGCGTGGTCACCGACTATCTTGAAAAGGCCGGCGTTCTCACCGAGCTGGAGAAGATCGGCTTCTACGTGGTGGGCTATGGCTGCACCACCTGCATCGGCAACTCCGGCCCGCTGCCGACCGAAGTCAGCGCCGGCATCGCCAGTGGTGATCTGGTGGTGACCTCGGTGCTGTCGGGCAACCGCAACTTCGAGGGCCGCGTGCACCCCGAAGTGAAGATGAACTACCTGGCCAGCCCGCCGCTGGTGGTGGCCTATGCCATCGCAGGCACCACCGACATCGACCTGACCACCGAACCGCTGGGCACCGGCAGCGATGGCCAGCCGGTGTACCTGCGCGACATCTGGCCGAGCAACAAGGAGATCGGCGACGTCATCGCCGCCACCGTCGGCCCGGAGATGTTCAAGCAGAACTACGCCGACGTGTTCAAGGGCGATACCCGCTGGAACACCATCGCCTCGCCGGACGGTGATCTGTACGAATGGAGCGATGCATCTACCTACATCAAGAATCCGCCCTACTTCGACGGCATGACCATGCAGGTCGGCAGCATCGATGATGTGCACGGCGCACGGGTGATGGGCCTGTTCGGCGATTCGATCACCACCGACCACATCTCCCCGGCCGGCAACATCAAGAAGGATTCCCCCGCCGGACGCTTCCTGCAGGAGCGTGGCGTGCAGCCGGCCGACTTCAACAGCTACGGCAGCCGCCGCGGCAACGATGATGTGATGGTGCGCGGCACCTTCGCCAACATCCGGATCAAGAACCTGATGTTCGGCGGCGAAGAAGGCGGCAACACCCTGTACTACCCCGCCGGCGGTGGCCAGCCGGAGAAGCTGGCGATCTACGATGCGGCCATGAAGTACAAGGCCGACAAGGTGCCGCTGGTGGTGCTGGCCGGCAAGGAATACGGCACCGGCTCGTCGCGTGACTGGGCGGCCAAGGGCACCCTGCTGCTGGGAGTGAAGGCGGTCATCGCCGAGAGCTTCGAGCGCATCCACCGCTCCAACCTGGTCGGCATGGGCGTGCTGCCGCTGCAGTTCCGCAACGGTGAAAACGCACAGAGCCTGGGCCTGGACGGTTCGGAAGTGATCGACATCACCGGCCTGCAGGACGGTGCCAGCAAGCGTGCCACGGTCACCGCGACCAAGGCCGACGGCACCAAGAAGACCTTCGAAGTCTCGGTGATGCTGCTGACCCCGAAGGAAGTGGAGTACTTCCGCCACGGTGGCCTGCTGCAATACGTGCTGCGCCAGCTGGCTGCACGTTGATCGAGCGTACTGCGTAGGTAGAGCCAGGCCATGCCTGGCTGCGACAAGACAAAAGGGCCGGATCCTCACAGATCCGGCCCTTTGCTTTGGCGTTCGCCGGGCAGCGCCCGGCGCTACCTACCGGCGCGGCGCGTCCGGGTCGGTACGCAGCGCCTTCAGCAGGCCCCACATGTAGAACGCCAGGATGAACGAGAACGGCAGGCCACACAGCACCACCGCCGTCTGCATCGCGCTGAAGTTGCCGGCCAGCAGCAGGCCGACGCTGGCCACGGTGATGCCCACCGCCCAGAACACCCGCAGCCAGATCGGCGCGTCGTGGCCGTCCTCCACGCCGTCATCGACACGGCGGGTGCACAGGTTGGCGATCATCAGCGTGCCCGAATCGACCGGGGTCAGGAACAGCACGAAGCCGATCACCACCGCGGCACCGGCCACGTACGGTGCACCAGGCAGGTACTCAAGCAGCTTGAACAGCGTCATCGCCGCATCGTGCTGGGCTACCTCGCCAAGAACCGCCTGGCCGTGATTGAGCACCAGATCGATAGCCGTGTTGCCGAAGATCGACAGCCAGGCCAGGGTGAAGCCGAGCGGGATCAGCAGCACGCCCATGATCACTTCACGGATGGTGCGGCCACGCGAGATGCGCGCCACGAAAAGGCCCACGAACGGCGCCCAGGCGATCCACCAGGCCCAGTAGAACAGCGTCCACGAGCCCATCCACTCACGGCCCTTGGGGTCGTTGAGGTACATGTCGAAGCTCTTGCGCACGAACGCGCCGAGGTAATCGCCGGTGTTCTGGATCAGGCCGTCGAACAGGTGCAGGGTCGGGCCGGTGACCAGCACGAACAGCAGCAGGCCGCACAGCAGGCGCACGTTGAGGTTGGAGAGCCAGGCAATGCCCTTCTCCACGCCCGCTACCACGCCGATGGTGGCAACGGCCATCATCACCAGCACGATCGCCACCAGCACCTGCGGCGTATCCGGAATGTGGAACAGGTAGACCAGGCCGGACTGCACCACCAGCGCGCCGATGCCAAGATTGGTCACCATCGAGATCAGCGTGGCAAGGATGCCGAAGCCATCGACCATGTCGCCGATGCGGCCATGGATGCGCTCGCCGAAGATCGGGTACAGCGCCGAGCGCAGCGCCAGCGGCAGGTCGCGGCGGTAGGCGAAATAGCCCAGTGCCACGCCGACCAGCGCGTACAGCGCCCAGCCGTGCAGGCCCCAGTGCAGGAAGGTCAGCACCATCGCCTCGCGGCCCGCTGCCACCGTTCCGCCGGGCTGCCCGGGCGGATTGAGGAAATGGTCCAGCGGCTCGTAGGCGCCGTAGTACAGCAGCGCGATGCCGATGCCGGCCGAGAACAACATCGACACCCAGGCCACGTAGCCGAAGGCCGGCGATTCCTCGTTGTGGCCGAGGCGGATGCGGCCATACGGCGAGAACGCCAGCCACAGCACGAAGCCCAGGCACAGCACGATCAGCAGCATGTACCACCAGCCGAACGCCGCCGAGACCTCGGCCTGCGCCCATTGCAGCCAGTGCTCGCTGCCTTCGGGATAGAGAACGGTGAGCAGCCCGAGGATGCCGATCGACACCGAGGAACTGAAGAAGACAAAACGGTTCAAGCGCAGGGGCGAACGCTTGGGATGAGCCAGGGAAGACATGGGGTCGTCTCATCAAGTCCGAGGGAGCACATGGGCGGGGCCGGACCGGTAAACCGGGCCCATGGCGTGGGGCGCGAGCGCATCCTAGGGTTTATTGATTGAACGTTCAATCAATAAAAAGCATAATGGTCGGCAGCCCGATCCTTCGGGTCGCAATCCGTGGAGAGACAATGCCGAAGAAAGGCGTGGAACCGGTTCGGCGCGAGCAGCTGATCCGGGCCACTTTCCAGACCATCGACGAGATCGGCATGGCCGATGCGACCGTCGCCACCATCGCGAAGAAGGCCGGGCTGTCCAGCGGCATCGTCGCCCATTACTTCGGCGACAAGGACGGCCTGCTCAATGCTGCAATGCGGCAGATCCTGCGCGAACTGAAGGAGGCGGTCGCCCGCTACCGCGCCGACGTCGGCGACGACCCGCGCGACCAGCTGCGCGCCATCGTCGACGGCAACTTCGACGACAGCCAGATCAACGGCACCGCGATGCGCGTCTGGCTGACCTTCTGGGCCGCCAGCATGCACCAGCCGGAACTGGCCCGGCTGCAGCGCGCCAACGATCAGCGCCTGTTCTCCAACCTGTGCCACCAGTTCAACCGCCTGCTGCCCCACCCGCAGGCCCGCCTGGCCGCCCGTGGCCTGGCCGCGATGATCGACGGTCTGTGGCTGCGCGGCAGCCTGGTCGGCGGCCAGTTCAATGCCGAGAAGTCCCGGCGCATCGCTTACGGCTACATCGACTTCCAGTTGCAGGCTGCCGCGCTATAAGCGTTGCAGCACCCGCCCCCTTCCAAGGAGTACGCCCCATGACCACCCTGCCCGTCCAACAGCTCTACATCCACGGCCAGCGCGTCGATGCCACCAGCGGCAAGACCTTCAGGACCGTCAACCCGGCCACCGGTGAAGTGATCGCTGAAGTGCAGGTCGCCAGCCAGGCTGACGTCGAGCGCGCCGTGCAGAGCGCGGCCGAAGGCCAGAAGGTGTGGGCGGCGATGACCGCCATGGAGCGTTCGCGCATCCTGCGCCGCGCCGTCGAGATCCTGCGCGAGCGCAACGACGAGCTGGCCCATCTGGAAACCCTTGACACCGGCAAGGCGCTGGCCGAAACCACCACCGTGGACATCGTCACCGGTGCCGACGTGGTCGAGTACTACGCCGGCCTGGCCACCGCCATCGAAGGCATCCAGCTGCCGCTGCGCGAATCGAGCTTCTTCTACACCCGCCGCGAGCCGCTGGGCGTGGTCGCCGGCATCGGCGCCTGGAACTACCCGATCCAGATCGCCATGTGGAAGTCGGCACCGGCGCTGGCCGCCGGCAACGCGATGGTGTTCAAGCCGTCCGAAGTGACGCCGCTGACCGCGATCCGACTGGCCGAAATCTACACCGAAGCCGGCGTGCCGGCCGGCGTGTTCAACGTCGTACAGGGCCCTGGCCGCGAGATCGGCCAGTGGCTGACCGAGCACCCGGTGATCGAGAAGATCTCCTTCACCGGCGGCGTCGCCACCGGCAAGAAGGTCATGGCCAGCGCCGCGTCCTCGTCGCTGAAGGAAGTGACCATGGAACTGGGCGGCAAGTCGCCGCTGGTGATCTGCGATGACGCCGACCTCGACCGCGCTGCCGACATCGCGGTGATGGCCAACTTCTTCAGCTCCGGCCAGGTCTGCACCAACGGCACCCGCGTGTTCGTGCCACGCAGCATGCTGGCCGCGTTCGAAGCCGCCGTGGTCGAGCGCGTCAAGCGCATCCGCATCGGCGACCCGACGGCCGCAGAGACCAACTTCGGCCCGCTCACCAGCTTCCCGCACATGGAAAACGTGCTGCGCTACATCGAGAGTGGCAAGACCGAAGGCGCCCGCCTGCTGACCGGCGGCGGCCGTGCTACCGAAGGCGCGCTGGCCAATGGCGCCTACGTGCTGCCGACCGTGTTCTCCGACTGCCGCGATGACATGACCATCGTCAAGGAAGAGATCTTCGGGCCGGTGATGAGCATCCTTGCCTACGACGACGAAGACGAAGTGGTGCGTCGAGCCAACGACACCACTTTCGGCCTCGCCGCCGGCGTGGTCAGCAAGGACGTCAGCCGCGCCCACCGCATCATCCACCGCCTGGAAGCTGGCATCTGCTGGATCAATACCTGGGGCGAATCGCCGGCCGAAATGCCGGTCGGTGGCTACAAGGAATCCGGCGTCGGCCGCGAGAACGGCCTCTCGACCCTCGGCCACTACACCCGCATCAAGTCGGTGCAGGTCGAGCTGGGCGACTACGCCAGCGTGTTCTGACCGGCGCGCCCCCGGGCGCGCCCCACGTCCGGCCATCGTGCCGATCCGACATTCCGCCGGGACGGCTGCATGCAGCGCCCCGGCCTGCAGGAGACACCCATGAGCACCCATAACGAGTACGACTACATCATCATCGGCGCCGGTTCGGCCGGCAACGTGCTGGCCACCCGCCTCACCGAAGATGCCGATGTCAGCGTGCTGCTGCTGGAAGCCGGTGGCCCGGACTACCGGCTCGACTTCCGTACCCAGATGCCGGCGGCGCTGGCCTTCCCGCTGCAGGGCAAGCGCTACAACTGGGCGTACAAGACCGATCCCGAGCCCTTCATGAACAACCGCCGCATGGACTGTGGCCGCGGCAAGGGCCTGGGCGGTTCGTCGCTGATCAACGGCATGTGCTACATCCGCGGCAACGCCATGGACTACGACAACTGGGCCAGCATGCCGGGTCTGGACGACTGGACCTACCTGGACTGCCTGCCGTACTTCCGCAAGGCCGAAACCCGCGACATCGGCCCCAATGATTACCACGGTGGCGAAGGCCCGCTGCGTGTGACCACGCCCAAGGCCGGCAACAACGAGCTGTTCGCTGCGATGGTCGAGGCCGGCGTGCAGGCCGGCTACCCGCGCACCGACGATCTCAACGGCTACCAGCAGGAAGGCTTCGGCCCGATGGACCGCACGGTGACCCCGAAGGGCCGTCGCTCCAGCACCGCCCGCGGCTACCTGGACCTGGCCAAGCCGCGCCCGAACCTGACCATCGTCACCCACGCGCTGACCGACCGCATCCTGTTCTCGGGCAAGCGTGCGGTGGGCGTGCAGTGGTTGCACAACGACCAGCCGCAGCGTGCCACTGCGCGCCGCGAAGTGCTGCTGTGCGGCGGCGCCATCGCTTCGCCGCAGATCCTGCAGCGCTCGGGCGTCGGCCCGGCCGATCTGCTGCGCAGCCTGGACATCGACCTGGTGCACCACCTGCCGGGCGTCGGCGCCAACCTGCAGGACCATCTTGAGATGTACCTGCAGTACGAGTGCAAGAAGCCGGTCTCGCTGGCCCCGGCACTGAAGCTCTACAACCAGCCGGCCATCGGCGCCGAGTGGCTGTTCCTTGGCACCGGCATCGGCGCCAGCAACCAGTTCGAGGCCGGTGGCTTCATCCGCAGCGACGCCGAGTTCGATTGGCCGAACCTGCAGTACCACTTCCTGCCGGTGGCGATCAATTACAACGGCTCCAACCCGATCAAGGCGCACAGCTTCCAGATGCACGTCGGCTCGATGCGTTCGCCCAGCCGCGGCCGCATCCACGTGCGCTCGAAGGATCCGCGCGAACATCCCAGCATCCTGTTCAACTACATGTCGCACGACCAGGACTGGCGCGAGTTCCGTGCCGCGATCCGGATCACCCGCGAGATCTTCGCGCAGCCGGCGCTGGCGCCGTACAGCGGCCGCGAGATCTCCCCGGGCAGTGCGCTGCAGACCGATGCGCAGATCGACGCATTCGTGCGCGAACATGCCGAGACCGCCTACCACCCGTCGTGCTCGAACAAGATGGGCCACGCCGATGATCCGATGGCGGTGGTCGACGGCCAGGGCCGCGTGCACGGCCTGGAAGGCCTGCGCATTGTCGATGCTTCGATCATGCCGCAGGTGGTGACCGGCAACCTCAACGCACCGACCATCATGATCGCCGAGAAGCTGGCCGACGTGATCCGCGGCCGCACCCCGCTGGCCCGCAGCACCGCGCCGTACTACAAGGCCAATGGTGCACCGGTACGCAGCAAGGGCTGACGCGAATCGCCCGCAAACGGCGGACACCTATCTCCGGTAGATGCCCACCCTGGTGGGCGCTCATGCAGCCCCGGGGGCGCGTTCTTCGCGCCCCCTTCGCGTTTTCCCTACGGAACGGTATGCTGCGGTGAGCGGTTCTGGCGGATACTGTCCGCGCCGCACCCATCATCACGATTCCTGGAGGGGGAATATGAGTCTGGATCGTCCCTGGCTGCAGAGCTATCCGAAAGGCGTTCCCGCCGAAATCGACGTCAACGAATTCCATTCGGTAGCCTCGGTCTTCGACGCCTCCGTCGCGAAATTCCGCGACCGCCCCGCCTACTCCAGCTTCGGCAAGGTCATCACCTACGGCGAGACCGATACGCTGGTCAACCAGTTCGCGGCCTACCTGCTGGGTGAGCTCAAGCTCAAGAAGGGTGACCGCGTCGCCCTGATGATGCCCAACTGCCTGCAGTACCCGGTGGCCACCTTCGGCGTGCTGCGCGCCGGCCTGACCGTGGTCAACGTCAATCCGCTGTACACCGCGCGTGAACTCAGGCACCAGCTGGTGGACGCCGGCGTCAGCGCGCTGGTGGTGGTCGACAACTTCGGCGACACCGTCGAGCAGGTCATCGCCGACACACCGGTCAAGCACGTGATCACCACCGGCCTGGGCGACCTGCTCGGCGCCAAGGGCGCGATCGTCAACTTCGTGCTGAAGTACGTCAAGAAGATGGTGCCCAACTACCACATCAAGGGCGCGATCCGCTTCAGGCAGGCGCTCAAGCTGGGCAGCCGGCACACGCTTCCGGCGGTCGAGATCGACCACGACGATATCGCCTTCCTGCAGTACACCGGCGGCACCACCGGTGTTGCCAAGGGCGCGATGCTGACCAACCGCAACCTGATCGCCAACATGCAGCAGGCATCGGCGTGGCTGTCCACCTCGGGCATCGAGCCGGGCAAGGAAGTGATCATCACCGCCCTGCCGCTGTACCACATCTTTGCGTTGACCGCGAACGGCCTGGTCTTCATGAAGTTCGGTGGCTGCAACCACCTGATCACCAACCCGCGCGACATGAAGGGCTTCGTCAAGGAGCTCAAGGGCACCCGCTTCACCGCCATCACCGGCGTCAACACGCTGTTCAACGGCCTGCTCAACACCCCGGGCTTCGACGAGATCGACTTCTCCTCGGTCAAGTTCACCCTGGGTGGCGGCATGGCGGTGCAGCGCGCCGTGGCCGAACGCTGGAAGAAGACCACCGGGGTGACCCTGGTCGAGGCCTATGGCCTGACCGAAACCTCGCCGGCGGCCTGCATCAACCCGCTCACCCTGCCCGAATACAATGGCTCTATCGGCCTGCCGATCCCGTCCACCGATGCCTGCATCAAGGACGACAACGGCAACATCCTGCCGCTGGGTGAAGTGGGCGAACTGTGCATCAAGGGCCCGCAGGTGATGAAGGGTTACTGGCAGCGCCCGGAAGAAACCGCCACTGCCATCGATACCGACGGCTGGCTGCACACCGGCGACATGGCCAGGATGGACGAACAGGGCTTCTTCTACATCGTCGACCGCAAGAAGGACATGATCCTGGTGTCCGGCTTCAACGTGTACCCGAACGAGGTCGAGGACGTCATCGCGATGATGCCGGGCGTGCTGGAAGTGGCCGCAGTCGGTGTCCCGGATGAAAAATCCGGCGAGGTGGTGAAGGTGGTGATCGTGAAGAAGGACCCGAACCTGACTGCGGAAATGGTCAAGGAACATGCGCGGGCAAACCTGACCGGTTACAAGCACCCCAGAATCGTAGAATTCCGAAAAGAGCTGCCGAAGACCAACGTCGGCAAGATTCTCCGTCGCGAGCTGCGTGATACGCCCGCCCCGTAAGGGTTTCCGGGCAAGCGAGCAGAACAGGGACCCCGCCGGCAACGGCGGGGTCTTTTTATTACCGGAACATGGCCGGCACAGCGCTTGCGGGCGGTTCACGACGGGTGCATAGAATCAGTCGCCGCCGCACGTTCAGCTCGCCTCCCCTCACTCCTCTCCGTCCGCTCTGCGGTTGGCCGGACGGTCACACGGAGAACTCCCATGTCCGCAGTACGCCCCATCATCACCCGCCCCTCGCTGCACCCTACCCTGCGCATTACCGAAGAGCCCGAGCGGGATGTCTACTGGATCCACATGCATGCCAACCTGGTCAACCAGCCGGGCCGGCCCTGCTTCGCCTCGCGCCTGGTCGATGACATCGTCGACTACCAGCGCGAACTGGGCGACCGCCTCAGCGCCTCGCACGTCCTGTCACCCCATGTCGTTCTGGCCTCAGACAGTGACGTGTTCAACCTGGGTGGCGACCTCGAGCTGTTCTGCCGGCTGATCCGCGAAGGCGACCGCGCCCGCCTGCTCGACTATGCCCAGCGCTGCGTACGCGGCGTGCACGCCTTCCATGCCGGGCTCGGTGCACGTGCGCACAGCATCGCCCTGGTCCAGGGCAATGCACTGGGCGGCGGCTTCGAAGCCGCGCTGAGCTGCCACACCATCGTCGCCGAGGAAGGCGTGCTGATGGGCCTGCCGGAGGTGCTGTTCGACCTGTTCCCCGGCATGGGCGCCTACTCCTTCCTGTGCCAGCGCATCAGCCCGCGCCTGGCCGAGAAGATCATGCTGGAGGGCAACCTCTACACCGCCAGCCAGCTCAAGGAAATGGGGCTGGTCGACATCGTGGTGCCGGTCGGCGAAGGCGTTGCCGCCGTTGAACAGGTGATCAAGGACAGCAAGCGGATTCCACATGCCTGGGCCGCGATGCGCGAGGTGAACGAAATCGCCAGCATGGTGCCACTGCACGAAATGATGCGGATCACCGAGATCTGGGTGGATACCGCCATGCAGCTCGGCGAGAAGTCCCTGCGTACCATGGACCGGCTGGTGCGGGCACAGGCCCGGCGCAATGGCGACCCGGCCTGACAGCGCGGCGGTTCAGGACGGGCTGCGCTCGCTGTCGTCACGGCGCGCGATGTCCGCGCTGCGGGCGGCCAGTGCATTCCTGCCGAGGCGCAGGGCGGTGGCAAGACTACCGAGGCGGGTCACCCACTCGCCCTTCAACTGCCAGTCCGCCATGCGCATGATCTCGCCACTGGAGGCGGCAACCTGGACCAGCCCCAGGTTGCTCGCCACCCCGCGCAGGGCGTGGGCGTGCTCGCGGAAGTCCTCCCAGGCCTGGCCTTCACCGCAGGCCTGCAGCTGGCCCATGCTCGCATCGACATCCACCAGGCACTGGTCGATGAATTTGCGCTCGAAGCCGTCGCCCATGCCCAGCGACGCCAGTTCATCCAGCACTGCCGTATCAAGCACGCCATCGCCCACCGGCAGCGCGGGAACCGACTGGATGCCGGATTCCGGGCGGGTGTTGGCAGCAACATCGGCCAATACTTCCAGCAACCGGGTTGCCACTACCGGCTTGGCCAGGAAGGCGCGTGCGCCGGCCTGTTCACAGCGCAGGATCGAATCGGGGGTGACATCGGCACTGAGGACCATCACCGGCACATAGGGCATGCCGCTGGCCTGCATCACCCGCAGCTGCTTGAGCAGGTCCAGTCCACTCATGCCGGGCATGTGCAGATCGACGATTGCTGCGTCGTAACTGGCCTGCTCCAGTGCATCGAGTACTTCGGCGCCGCCATTGACGCAGGTGACCTTGTGGCCGGCCTTCTCCAGCAACCGCTGCAGCACCATGCGGTTGGCTTCATGGTCGTCGGCCACCAGCACCCGCAGGCTGCGCACCCGTGCACGATGACGCAGGAAGGGATTGGAAAATGCGATGACATTGCCGGCTTCAGCCACCTCGGACGGAACCGCCGGGGCTGATGAGGTCTCTGCCACGTCCAGCGTGATCTCCACCCAGAACACGCTGCCACGCGGGCTGTTCGGCGCATAACCGACCTGCCCGCCCATCGATTCGACCAGGCCCTTGGCAATGGCGGTGCCCAGTCCGGTTCCCTCATGGCGACGGGCCAGGCCGACATCGCCCTGCTCGAAGGCATTGAACAGCCGGCCGCGCAGCGCCACCGGCACGCCGATGCCGCTGTCGACAATCTCGAAACGCAGGCGCGCCCGCTCGCTGCCCGCTGCGTCCAGGCTGGAAACACGCAGATGCACGTAGCCGCTGTCGGTGAACTTGACCGCATTGCCCATCAGATTGAGCAGGATCTGCTGCAGATGACCGGCATCGCCAAGCAGGCGCGGCGGCACGTTGTCGTCCACATGCACGCGGTAGTCCAGCGACTTGGAGCGGGTCTGCGGGGTCAGGATCAGGTTGATCGCCTGCAGCACATCGGCCAGCGCGAACTCGTGCCACTCCACCCGCACCTTGCCCGCCTCGATCGCGGAGATGTCCAGCACCTCCTCCACCAGCGCCAGCAGGCTGCGGGTGGAGGCCTGGATGGTGTTCAGGCACTCGCGCTGCTCATCGTCCAGGCGGGTGGTGGCCAGCACTTCGGTCATGCCGGCCAGCCCGTTCAGCGGCGTGCGGAACTCATGGCTCATGTTGGCCAGGAAGCGGCTCTTGGCTTCGTTGGCCTGGCGCGCCTCGGCCACTGCTCGAGTGAGCGCATGCAGCAGCGAATCGAAGTACAGCGGGATCGCGCCCAGGCCCAGCAGCAGGCCCCAGCCCAGATAGTCGTGCCCACGCCAGTAGGGCGACAGCATCACCGTACACAGGAACGCCAGGCAGCCCATGGCGGTGGCCACGCGCAGATAGGTGCTGCCGTAGCGCATGCCGTTGCCGATGGTCACCCACAGCATCACCGCATACAGCGGCGCGGCCGGCTCGCCCTGGATGGTCATGATCCAGGCCATGCAGGTGTAGTCGGTCAGCATGCCGATCACCCGGCGCACATGCGACACACCCGGATTGACCAGGATCGCGGTCAGCAGGCCGGCGGAGATGGTCAGCTCGAAGGCGAGGATCAACCAGGTCGCGGTCAGCGCCTCACCGCCGCCGCTCAGCGAGCGCCAGCCGAGGTAGCTGATGAACAGCGCCGTGATGATGATGCGGATCAGGTTCTGCGCGTGCTCGCTGTCCTCGCGCCCGGACAGGCGCTGCTTGAAGCGGGCCAGCAACGAACGGTTGGGAGAGGCAGCGGCGGGGGTCGTATCCATGGTCGGATGTCGCATCCTTCTGCGCAGCAGGGAGGAGCAGCACAACGGTACTGCCAGCAACCCCAACCACAGGGAAATGGCCAGGCCCAGGTTGGCCTGCCAGTAAGGGGTCAACAGCACGGTGGTGCCGAAACTGACCATCGCCAGCACGATGGCAGCGGCCAGGTAACGCGGCCCGAAGCGCAGGCCGTTGCCCACCGTGACCCACATCACCACCGCGTACACCCAGGCCAGCGGTTCGCCCATCTGGATCATGCCGATGGCGATCAAGCCGTAATCGGCCAGCATCCCGGCAACCCGGCGCGGATCGGAGCGCTCAGGCTTCCACAGCAGCCAACCGAACAGCAGCAGCGAAAGCCCCAACCCGGTCAGTACCGTCGCCAGCACGCCCTGGTACTGCTCCAGACGGTGCAGGCGCGCACCGGACAGCAGCACATAGACCAGGATCAGCGAGATCAGCGCCACCCGCACGATCGCCTGGCCATGCTCCGAATCCGGACGCTGCGCCAACCGGCGCTTCACGCGTGCGAACAGGTCCTGCATGTCACCCACCCGGTCGCGTCGATGCCGTCGAGTGCTGGGCGCAGATATCCATCAACTGCTGGTGACCGCGCATCAGCGCATCCACGCAGCGCGGGTCGAACAGTCGGCCACGCTGGGCGTACAGATAGGCCAGTGTGGCTTCCATGGTCCATGCTTCCTTGTACGGACGGGGCGAAATCAGGGCATCAAAAACGTCGGCCACGGCGACGATGCGCGCTTCCAGCGGAATCGCCTCGCCGACCAGGCCATCAGGATAGCCACTGCCGTCATACCGCTCGTGGTGACGCAGCGCGATCAGCGCACCAACCTGGATGAAGCGGTTCTGGCTGCCGCTGAGCAGCTCATGGCCGATGCGCGGGTGCCGCCGCATGATCGCCAGTTCTTCGTCGTTGAGCTTGCCCTGCTTGAGCAGCACCGCATCGGGAATAGCGATCTTGCCCATGTCATGCAGGGGCGCGGCCATCTCGATCAGGCGCACGTCGTCTTCGGGCAGGCCCAGCTGCTCGGCAATCAGCCCGGCCACGCGCGCCATGCGCTCCAGGTAGGCACTGGTGCCGGCATCACGGAACTCGATCGCGCGAGCCAATCGCGACAGGGTCTCGCGCTCACGCTCTTCGACCTCGTGCATGCTGGCCAGCAACCGCTGCTCCAGCGACAAGGCGCGTTGCTTCACGTTCTCGGTCTGCTGGCGCAGCTGCAGCAGGTTGTAGCAGCGCGCACGCAGTTCGCGCGGGCGGATCGGCTTGACCAGGAAGTCGATGACGCCCGCTTCCAGCGCGGCCTGCCGGATCGGCTCGTCGCCGACCACGGTAATCAGGATCACCGGAATGTCGCGGTGCTTGGGCAGGCGGCGGAAACGACGGGCGAATTCCAGCCCGTCCATCTCCGGCATGCGGTAATCGAGCAGCAGCAGGTCGACCGGATGCGCCTCGCACCAGGCCAATGCGGTCAACGGATCACCGAAGTCATACACGCTCAGTTCCGGCGCGATATCTTCGATGACGTGACGCAGCATCGTCCGCGCGGACGTCTGGTCGTCAACAATGACGATGTTCAACGCGTACTCTGCCTGGTTTCTCGACCATGCTGGATCATCAGCAGGCGAGGATACCCTGCCGCTGCGAACGCTCGCACCCTGCATCGGCCTGACTCCCGTGTCATGCGTCCCGGTTCATGATCGTCATCACATTGTGAAGCGGACTCTCCACAGTGCGCACTCCCCCTGGCGCCGATCAAGCCACAACAGACGTCAAGGTAGTGCATTAACGATACGCCGAGTGCGGGAGGCGTCAATCGCGCCGTCTCATTTCGCGACGGCGCGCACAAACAGGAGTCAAAAAGACGACTTACTGCTCCGGACGCATGTACGGGAACAGCAGCACGTCACGGATCGAGCTGCTGCCGGTCAGCAGCATCACCAGGCGATCGACACCGATGCCGAGGCCGCCGGTCGGGGCCATGCCGTACTCCAACGCACGGATGTAGTCGGCGTCGTAGTGCATGGCCTCGTCGTCGCCGCCTTCCTTCGCCGCCACCTGGGCC
Organism: Stenotrophomonas maltophilia; assembly: GCF_004920835.1. Classification (GTDB taxonomy): domain Bacteria; phylum Pseudomonadota; class Gammaproteobacteria; order Xanthomonadales; family Xanthomonadaceae; genus Stenotrophomonas; species Stenotrophomonas maltophilia_AQ. The sequence continues at coordinate 302,565 of NZ_QFHO01000002.1, read as the reverse complement.
TGGAAGCGCTGGGCCTGGTCTTCCGGGTCGTTCAGCTCGGAGAAGCCGTTGGCCAGCTCCTTGCCGTTGACGAACAGCTCGAAGCGGTCGGTGTAGCCCGGATCGTTGTCGTTGGCACGGGCCAGTGGCGAGACCTCCACCGGGTGGTCGGTGATGAAGGTCGGCTGGATCAGGGTGTGCTCGACAGTGGCTTCGAAGATCTCCAGCAGCAGCTTGCCCCAGCCGTAGGACGGCTTGACGCGGATCTTCAAACGCTCGCAATGGCGCAGCAGGGCATCGCGGTCGGTGCAATCGGCGGCCGAGATTTCCGGATTGTGGTGGCGCACCGCCTCGTCCATGCGCCAACGGCGGAACGCCGGGCCCAGGTCGATCTTCGCGCCGTCCCACTCGACCTCGGTGCCACCGTTGACGGTCGTAGCCACGTCACGGATCACGCCTTCGGTCAGGTCCATGATCTCGTTGTACGTGGCATAGGCCTCGTACAGCTCCATCATGGTGAATTCCGGGTTGTGGCGGGTGCTGACGCCTTCGTTGCGGAAGTTGCGGTTGATCTCGTAGACGCGCTCCAGGCCGCCCACGGTCAGGCGCTTGAGGTACAGCTCCGGCGCCACGCGCAGGTAAAGGTCCAGGTCCAGCGCGTTGTGGTGGGTGGTGAACGGCTTGGCCGCCGCGCCGCCGGGGATGTAATGCATCATCGGCGTCTCGACTTCCAGGAAGTCGCGGTTGTCCAGCCACGCGCGCATGGCGCGGATGATCTTCGAGCGCTTGATGAACACCGCGCGCGACTCCGGGGTCACGATCAGGTCGACATAGCGCTGGCGGTAGCGCTGCTCGACGTCGGCCAGGCCATGCCACTTGTCCGGCAGCGGGCGCAGCGACTTGGTCAGCAGGCGGATCGATTCGGCCTTGACCGACAGCTCGCCGGTCTTGGTACGGGTCAGGCCGCCTTCGACAGCGATGATGTCGCCCACGTCCCAGCCCTTGAAGGCGGTATAGGCATCGCCCAGCACCGTGCCCTGCAGGAAAAGCTGGATGCGGCCGGACTCGTCCTGGATCTGCGCGAAACTGGCCTTGCCCATGATGCGCTTGGCCATCAGGCGGCCGGCCATCTTCACCTGGCGGCCGTTGCCTTCCAGGGCCTCGGCGGTCCACTGTTCGGCGTCGGCGAATTCTTCCTGCAGGCGGCCGGCGAAGTCCTCGCGACGGAAGTCGTTCGGGTACGCGATGCCCTGCCCACGCAGCGTTTTGAGTTTCTCGCGGCGCTCGGCGATCAACTTGTTTTCGTCAACGGGTGGGGTATCGGTAGCTTCGCTCATGGATCTGCGGGAATCGTGTAGTGAGGGGGGGATGTTGCGCCCGGCACAGCCGGTTGCCCAGCATACCAAAACCGCCCAGCCCCGGCCTCCGCACGCGCCCAGCCCCGGCCTCGGGCCGCCCCTGCTCCGGTAGCCGCCAACCTTGGTTGGCGCCCACCGTGTCGACCAAGGTCGACACCTACCGGGCCATGCCCCGGATTCACCCGTTCCCGGGGAATGCCTGCCGCAGCTCATCCACCAGCACCCGCTGGTTCTCCGAATAGTCCACCGGCACCGACACCAGGTGCACCCCACCCTCGTTGAACGCCGCTTCCAGCGTCGGGATGAGCTGCTCGATGGCCGTCACTTCATGGCCCTTGCAGCCATAGGCTTCCGCATACTTCACGAAATCCGGGTTACTGAAGGTCATGCCGTAGTCGGTGAAGCCATCCACCGCCTGCTTCCAGCGGATCATCCCGTAGGCGCCATCGTTGAGGATCAGCACCACCAGGTTCAGGCCCAGCCGTCGCGCGGTCTCCAGCTCCTGGCTGTTCATCATGAAACCGCCATCGCCACACACCGCCAGCACCCGCCGCTGCGGGTACAGGATCGAGGCCATGATCGCCGACGGCAGGCCCGCGCCCATCGTCGCCAGCGCGTTGTCCAGCAGCAGCGTATTGGCCACCTGGGTGCGGTAGTTGCGCGCAAACCAGATCTTGTACATGCCGTTGTCCAGCGCCACGATGCCGTCCGGCGGCATCACCTGGCGCACGTCGTGCACCAGTCGCTGCGGGGTGAACCCGGCTTCTTCGGCACGGTCGGCCAGATGTTCGAGGATGGTTGCGCGCAGTGGCAGCAGCGCGTCGGCGTTCGGCACCGCGCCTTCGATGCGGTCGGCCAGCTGGGTCAGCGAGCGACCGATATCGCCGATCACTTCCACCTGCGGGAAGTACACCTGCTCAACCGCCGCCTGCGAGTAGCCGATATGGATCACAGTCGGTCCGCCCGGGCGCATCACGAACGGCGGCTTCTCGGTGACCTCATGACCGATGGTCACGATCACGTCAGCCTGGTCGATCGCCATGTGCACGTAGTCGCGCTCGGTCAGCGCGGCGGTGCCCATGTACAGCCCCGAACCACCGGCCACCGCCCCTTTACCCATCTGCGTGGTGAAGAACGGAATACCAGCGCGCAGCACGAAGGCCGACAACGCTTCGCTGGACTGCGGCCGCGACGCCGCCGAGGCTATCATCAGCAGCGGGCGCCTGGCGTTGCGGATGATGTCCGCCGCGCGGTCCAGTGCTTCCGGACTGGCAATCGGACGATCCACCGCGTGCGGCGGAATCAGCGCTACGTCCCCGACCTCATCGGCCGCGATGTCTTCGGGCAGCTCCAGCAGCACCGGGCCCGGGCGCTCTTCCAGCGCGGTACGGAATGCCTCGCGGACGATCGTCGGGATGGTGCGCGCGGAGACGATCTGCCGCGCCTGCTTGGTCAGCGGCTTCATGGTGCTGACGATGTCGACGATCTGAAAACGAGCCTGCTTGCTGGCGACGATGCCCTTCTGGCCGGTAATCATGATCACCGGCCACGCACCCAGCAGCGCGTAGGCGGCGCCGGTGGTGAAGTTGAGCGCGCCCGGGCCGAGCGTGGCCAGGCACACACCCGGCTTGCCGGTCAGGCGGCCATAGGTGGCTGCCATGAACACGGCTGCCTGTTCGTGGCGGGTGATGACCAGCTCGATGCTGGAATGGCGGAGTGATTCGACCACGTCGAGGTTCTCCTCGCCGGGGATGCCGAAAATACGCTCGACGCCTTCGTTCTCAAGCGCGGCGACAAGCAGATCTGAACCCTTGGACATTGGAATGCCGTCCTTTTCGCTGGACTGATGATGGATCGTTGCAGGAAGGATGGAAGCTGCGCGTCAACGCTTGTCGAACCACACCGTTTGCGCGTTGACGAATTCGCGGATGCCGAAGTGCGAGAGCTCACGGCCGAAGCCGCTCTTCTTCACGCCGCCGATCGGCACGCGCGGGTCCGAAGCGGAGAAGCCGTTGACGAACACACCGCCGGTCTGAAGCCGGCGCGCCAGCTGCATCGCACGGGCGCGGTCGCCGCTCCACAGGTTGCCGCTGAGGCCGAACTCGCTCTGGTTGGCCAGCTCCACTGCATGGTCGGCATCACGGGCGCGGCTGATCGAGGCCACCGGACCGAAGGTCTCGGTATCGAAGGCCTGCATGCCCGGCTCCACGTCGGCCAGCACGGTGGGGGCGTAGAACGCGCCCGGGCGATCCAGCTGATGGCCGCCGACCAGCAGCTTCGCGCCCGCGTCCACCGAGGCACGGACTTGCGCGTCGAGCTGTTCCAGCAGGTCCTGCCGGGCCATCGGGCCGATGCGGTTGCCGGCCTCGCGGCCATCGCCGACGGTCAGCGCCTGCACCTTCTGGCAGAATTGCGCCACGAAACGGTCGTAGACCGCGTCTTCAACGATGATGCGCTTGCCGGCGATGCAGACCTGCCCGGTGTTCTGGAAGCGTGAAGCCACCGCCGCTTCGACGGCAGCGTCCAGATCGGCGTCGGCCAGCACGATGAACGGGTCCGATCCACCCAGTTCCAGCACCACCTTCTTCAGCGCCTGCCCGGCCTGGGCGGCGATGCTGCGGCCAGCGGCCACACTGCCAGTCAGGGTCACCGCCGCGATGCGGTCATCGGCAATCGCACGGCTGGTGCCGTCGCGGCTGATGTTGGCGGCGATGAAGGTGCCGTCGGGCAGGCCCGCGTCGCGCCACGCAGCGGCGAGCAGCCCGGCGGTGCCGACGATGTTTTCGGCCGGCTTCAGCAGGAAGCCGTTGCCGCCCATGAGGATCGGCACGGCCGCGCGCATCACCTGCCAGTACGGGAAATTCCACGGCATGATGCCGAGCACAACGCCCAGCGGCAGGTAGGAGACATAGGCCTTGTTGTCGGCCACCGCGGTCGGCTCGTCGTGCAGGAACGCCGCACCGTTGTCGGCGTACCAGTCACACAGCACCGCGCACTTCTCGATCTCGGCCAGCGACTCGGCGTGGACCTTGCCCATCTCGGCGGTGGCCAGCGCAGCGAGGGGTTCGCGGTCGCGACGCAGCACGGCAGCCATCGCACGCAGCACGCTGGCGCGTTGTTCCAGTGACTGCGCGCTCCAGGCTGCAAAACCGGTCTGGCCGCGGTCAAGGATGGCTTCCAGCTCAACGTCGGTGGCGAAGGGGTGGCTGGCAATCTGCTGGCCGGTGGCCGGATCGCGGGAAATGGCAGCGGGGGCTGCGGGGGAAGCGGACATGCAGGTCTCCTGTTGTCTCGACAACGGGCGGCTGCCCGTTTCCTGACAACGAATGTGGACCCGATCGATGGCAGCAACAAGGCGTCTGCGTATCCTGTGACCTGTACTTACCTGCCTGAATGGGGTTGATCGGCAGGGCTGCGCCCTGCACCCGCAGAGGCAACAGCAACGGCAGAAGCAGCAACAGCGGCATTCCGTGAGATGGCGGGGCGGGTCCGGTGGCGGGGGACGCTGCAAGTACGTCCTTGTAAGCTCGGTCGCCGCATCCATGCGGCTCACGCCCCCGCAACCGGACCCACCCCGCCTTCGACAGATTCCCGCGGTCTGTTGGAACGGCTCTTGGGGTCAGATCCGCTTTCCGAAGGAAACGGATCTGACCCCAGATGTATTTCGATATCTGACAGATTTCATCCACGCATGGCGTGGATCAACGTGTCGACCAAGGTCGACACCTACCAACAGCAGCGGAGATCTGTCAGAGGTGGGGCGGTGTCGGAGTGCGGGGTGTCCGCGGCATGGATGCCGCGGCCAAGCCTACACGGACGTACTTGCGGCGTCCCCGCACTCCGACACCGCCCCACCAACTCACGGAAAGCCCGCTGTTGCTGTTGCTGTTGCTGTTGCCGGCCAGCGGCCGGCACTACAGCAGGTGCAGGGCTGCAAGCCCTGCCGACCAACCTACCTTCGCGGCAGGTAGGTCACCAGTGACAGGTCATGCCGGCTCTCCGGCACCAGCGCCACGTACTGCAGGTCCAGCAACCCGCGCGTGGGATGGTTCAATTTCTTCGCACCTTCATCGAACCGCCGCACATCGTGCTCCGGCCACCACTGGCGGAACTCCTCGCTGTGCGCGGCGATGTCCTCGGCCAGCGCCAGGAACGGGGCCTTGTCCGGCGCCTGCGCCATCGCCGCGCGGAAGCCCGCCAGCAGCCCGCGGGTCATTTCTTCCCAGTTGAGGATCAGCGTGCGGTACGGCGGATACAGGAACATCAGCCGCAGCGTGTTGCGCTCGTGCGGCGCCAGCTGGCTGTAATCCACGAACAGGTCGGCGATGGCCGGGTTCCAGGCCAGGATGTCGTAGCGGGTATTGCGCACGTAGGCTGGGATTGGCTGCATGGCTTCCACCAGCTGCCGCAGGCCATCGGTGACCGTCTCGTCCGGCGATTCCAGCGGCACGCCGTAGCCGGACAGCGCGAACGCATAGGCGCGCTCGTCGTCGCTCATGCGCAGCACCTGCGCCAAGCGTTCAAGCACCTCCGGCGAGGCGCGCACTTCGCGGCCCTGCTCGATCCAGGTGTACCAGCTGACACTGACCCCGATCGCCAGTGCCACTTCCTCGCGCTTCAGGCCCGGGGTACGCCGGCGCCCGGCCGGCAGGCCGAGCGTGGCGGGGTCGACACGGGCGCGGCAGGCTTTGAGGAAGCCGCCGAGTTCCTTGCGTTCACTTTCGCTGCGCATCATCTCCCTCCATCACGGAGGGCGATGATATCCGCGCAGGCGCGTCGATCAGGCATCGACGCGCTTGGAGCCCACGGCCAGGCCGGCCTTCAGGCTGGCCTCGACGAACTCGTCCAGGTCGCCGTCGAGCACCTTCTGCGTATCCGAGCGTTCGATGCCGGTACGCAGGTCCTTGATACGGCTCTGGTCGAGCACGTAATTGCGGATCTGGCTGCCCCAGCCAATGTCGGACTTGGTGGCTTCCACGGCGTCCTTCTCGGCGTTGCGCTTCTGGATCTCCAGCTCGTACAGCTTGGCGGCCAGCATCTTCATCGCGTTGTCGCGGTTCTGGTGCTGGCTGCGGCCGGTCTGGCAGGCCACGACGATGTTGGTCGGGATGTGGGTGATACGCACCGCCGACTCGGTCTTGTTCACGTGCTGGCCACCGGCACCGGACGAACGGTACACGTCGGTCCGCAGGTCGGCCGGGTTGATGGTGATGTCGATGTTGTCATCGATTTCCGGCGACACGAACACCGAGGTGAAGCTGGTGTGGCGGCGGTTGTCCGAATCGAACGGCGACTTGCGCACCAGGCGGTGCACGCCGGTCTCGGTCTTCAGCCAGCCGTAGGCGTAGTCGCCTTCCACGCGCAGCGTGGCCGACTTGATGCCGGCGACGTCGCCACCGGAGACTTCCATCAGCTCGGTCTTCCAGCCGCGCGATTCACACCAGCGCAGGTACATGCGCAGCAGGATCTCGGCCCAGTCCTGGGCTTCGGTGCCGCCGGCACCGGCCTGGATGTCGACGAATGCGGCAGCATTGTCCATCTCGCCGGAGAACATGCGCTGGAATTCCAGCTTCTCGACGTGCGACTGGTGCTTGTCCAGGTCGGCGACCACGGCCAGCGCGGTGTCCTCATCCTGCTCGGATTCGGCCAGCTCAAGCAGTTCGGTGGCATCAGCCAGGCCGTCGAGCACCGAGGCGATGCCGCCCACGGTCTTTTCCAGGCTGGAGCGCTCGCGGCCCAGGTTCTGGGCGTATTCGGCGTTGTTCCAGACGTCGGGGCTTTCCAGCTCCCGCGTTACTTCTTCAAGACGCTCTTTCTTGGCGTCGTAGTCAAAGATACCCCCGAAGCGACAGCACGCGATCGGTCAGATCGGTGATGCGCTGGCGGACAGGATTCAGTTCGATCATGTCGGCGGTTATGCATTCAAAAGATGACTGTTCAGGATAGCGCCAAGCCCTTGATCCAGCAAGCGTTACCTGGCCGCGTCAAGCATTTCCCCCACAACGGCCCCCACAGGGAGTGCCCGCTGCAAGGCGGCTCCCTATCCCACCATCGGAGCCACATCCAGCAAAGCCCATCCTAGCGGAACAAACCAAGCCGCAACGACCGGGGTGCACCCAGCCCATGCCCGGCCATGCCCCCCCCCAACGTCGCCCTCCGTTCACATTCTCCTATGGAGACCGCCGGCAAGCCCTGGAAGATGCAGGCGCTAGGCCTGACAACCCTGTCATGCTGGATAGAGGTGTAATCGGCGATTTCCACGAAAGAGTTTTTGAGAATAACGGTGCCGACCCGAAAGCCTTTGGCGGCTACAAAACGGACGCCGCAGAGCGCGCAGCTAACCTTTTTGGTGGAACGACTCGAGACATTTATGACTACTGCCCAGCCCCTAGCTGTGGAAATTAAGGTACTTGGACTTGTCTGCGCCCTGCTTCTCTGTGGATGCGGGAGCAAGGCGACTACGTATCATCCGGACGGAGCAGAGACTAACTTCTGTGTGCCGAATGATATCGATGTGACCCCCTCCCGCTTTCAAAAGGGGAAAACTATCACCGGTGGATTCACACTCGATGGCTGCTACTCCCCGGCCGGAAGCACGTGCATTGGGCCAAAGAATCTCATTTCGGTGGCGGTGGTCGCTAAGCCTTACTTCCCTGGTCGGCGGCTTGAGGATCTCCACCCAACCTCACCGCTACTTCAAGCAGCTACAGAGGGATGGGGCCAAGCTCGACATCTCGGGCGCGGAGTTCTGGCTATTCCTGACCGTCTGGACCCGACAACGGTTTACCTATGGGGTGCCAGCGAACCGGTGGCGACAACCCCACTCGCTGGTAGTGAGCTGATGGCAACCTGCGATGAGAAGGGCGCCATAACCTGCAGTCGTGTGATTCACGGGAAGGACTATGGCATCACGTATTCGTTCTTTTCTGGAAAAGAACTACCTACGTCCTTTGAGTCGCTGGACAAGCACGTTATTGATGGCGTGGAAGCACTTCGATGCCAGTGATTCATACGCGAATCAGGACGATTGGCGGCGCTCACCTATCGATTTCTACATGCCTTGGATCAAGTACCTCATCAAACGAGTGCAGGCTTCGATACCGTTTTATAGATCACCACCGCGCAAGAGCATGAAAGGCAGATTCCCGCTCGAATCGGGCCAGATTCTATAAAAGCCACAACAACGTTCCGGTCGGTGAAGCCGGTCGACTGCTCGCACTGGGTCTGCTGGTGGCGTGGCTGCAATGGCGTGGCTGGCCGAAGGACCCGCAGGGTATCGTGCAGCGGATATTACGCGTGTTGGGCATGGTGCTGATCTACCTGCTGGCGCGACCGTTGATCGACTGGCCGGAACTGCGGCACTGCCGGAGGTACCGGCGACCGAGCTGCTGTGGCAAACCGTCGGCACGCTGTTGATCCTTGGCGGCGGCGTAGCGCTGGCGCTGTGGATTCCGCGCCAGCGCCTGCCGGCAGTCGAAGACGTGCGGTAGATCCACGCCATGCGTGGATAGGCCATCCCGACCCCAACCAACAGCCACGCATGGCGTGGCTCTACTTCAACCTTCCAGCGGCACCGGGCATGGCCCGGCGCTACCGCACCTCGAACTCGCCCACCAGCACGGTCTCGGCACGATCCTTCAGCCGCATCGTGACCATCTGGTCTTTCTGCTTCGGCGTGCCCCAGTGCGTGGTCAGCCGCAGCATCAGGGTCGTCGCACCAGTCACCAGCTGCTGGCGGCTGCCGAAGTAATTGGCCTCCACCTTGTACTTGCCCGGCTTGGCGTCACGCAGCGAGAACTGCTCGGGGCCATAGCCGCCGGTGAAATCCTGCGACATCTGCCCGCCCTGGTAGGTCAGGCGGTTGCCGTAGTACGCGCGCTCGCCGTTCGGGTCGGTCACCCACAGGTCCATGTCGCTGTTGTCGGCATCCCACGACAGCACCACGCGCAGGTCCAGCGGCATCGCCTGCAGCAGGCGCGGGTCGATGCTGGTGGTATCCAGCCGGGGCGTGCTGCGGGCCACCAGGTTGGTCAACTCATCCAGTGCGATCAGGGCGATGCCATCGAAGCGGTTGTCCCATGGCCGCACCACCACCTGGTACAGCGGCGCCAGAGCCTGCTGCGGCTTGCCGGCCGCCGCCAGTGCCAGGCCCAGGTCGCGGAAGCTCTGCGGTTCTTCCTGGCCCATCGCCAGCACCTGCTCGAACACCGGCACCGCCAGCGCCGGGGCATCCGCCTGCATCAGGCGGTAGCCGAGCACGCGCAGCAGGTGCCTGTTGTCCAGGTCCATCTCGGCCAGGTTGGACAGCACACGCAGTGCCAGTTCGCGCTGGCCCTGCTCCAGCAGCAGATCGGCCACGTCGAGGAAGAACGCGCTGCTGTCGGCATGCGCATCGCGCTCGGCCAGGTAGCGGTCATAGAGCTGCGACGGCGGACCTTGGCGCAGGCGACGGGCGATGGCCGAATCCGGCTGCCAGGCCGCCAGCTGGATGCCTAGCTCCCCATTGTTGGCGGCGGATGCAGCGACAACGCTGCCGGTGAGCGCGACCACATCCAGCGCTTTGTTCGATGCGGACGCTGAGCGACGTGCACGCGCACTGCTGGCTTCCATGCGCTGCTCGACGGCGGCGGCCATCGGTGCCGGCGCGGGCGGTGCCGCGGGGGCCGGCGCAGCGAGCATCGCCACCGGCGCCGAGTCCATCGCGTAGTCCGCGGATGCAACTTCCAGCGCCCCGCCCTTCAACTGCGGAGGCGCTCCCTTCGGCCAGCTTCGGTTCCACCACTGCTGGCGCTCCTTCCAACGTGCGGCAACCTGGTCCAGGCGCTGGCGATCGGCAGCGGCGCGATCGCTCACCTGCCGTGCGAAGCGGGCATCGTGCTCGGAGCGCAGTTTGCCGGACGGGCGGATCGCATAGCGCAGGTAGTCCTCCAGCGTTTCCAGCACGATCAGCGAGGTGTCCGGACCGACCAGGCCGAACTGCTGCGACAGCAGTTGCATTGCCTCGCGGTTGCCTCTACGGTCGGCACCGAGTTGCTGCAGACGGGCCTGCGCCCACAAGCCGGCCAGCAGTTCACCATCGTCACTCTTCTGCGTTGCCGGCAGTGCCTGCCATTCACCGCCGCCCACGCGCACCCGCATCGGCACACCGTCGGCCGCCAGTCGTGCGTGCAGCCACAACCAGCCCTGGACTTCACTGCGTCGATCGATCACCACGTCCTGCACGCCGCGCCCTGCATCGACCTGCACATCCAACGGCGACGACAGCAGCTCATGGGCGGCCAATTCGACATCCTTGCCCAGCGCGACGAAGCGGCCACCATGCGCTTCGCTCCAACCACGCAGTCGCACGGCATCGGTACGCGCACCGGCGCTGCTGATCGCGAACAGGCGCTGCTGCGGTGCCAGTGCTGGCAATGCTTCCGGTCCATAGGTCAGCAGGCCATCGCTGACCAGCAGGTATTCCTTCACTCCCGGCTGCGGCTGCCACTGCGCCAGCGCGCTGGCACCGTCCGGGCGTACGGCCTGCAGCGCTGCGCGCAGCTCGTTCCAGTTGCCGGCTCGGATACGGAAGCGACGCACCGGTTCGGCACGGTCGCGCAGCACGGTCAATGCCACCGTACCGTCACCCATCGCGGCGAAGTAGCGATCCAACAGCGCGAACTCACGTGTGCGATCGCGCTGGCCCGCCGAACCGGAGCCGTCCCACAGCAGGCCGACTTCGCTGGGCAACGTGCGGGGCGTGCTGCTGGCCGCCACCGGCAGCTGCGCCAGCAGGTAATGGCCATCCTCCCAGGGCGCCACCTGCACCTGTGCCTGGCGGGCTGCCGGCAGGCTCCACTGCAGCTGCTTCGGCAACTGTGCGCCGTTGCCCTGCCACTGCAGTTGGCCCGCATTGATGCGGAACGGAGCCGTACCTGCGGTGGCCGCGCCCGACGCCTCCAGCTTCAGCTCAACCGATGAAGCACCGGCAGCGAACTGTAGCGGTAGCGTCCATTGCCAGCCCTGTCCGGCGAAGGCCAACGGCTCACGAATCACCAGCTGCACGCGCCGACTGCCACCGGCCGGCAGCGGGTAGACGCGCAGGCGGAACTGGTTGCCGGCGGTCTGTTCCAGCAGGCCCGGGTCCACACCACGGCGGGCGATCTCCTCGAATACCTGGCGGCCACGGTCCTTGGGCACCGGCACCGCGTCACGCAGTTCACCGTTGATATCCAGTGCGAAGCCCGTGATCTGCTGGCCATCGGCCAGCGGGAACTGCAGCTCGCCCTCCAGCACGCGCCGGTTCGGGTTGTGGAACTCCAGGGTGATCCGGGTCTGGGCGATGCCGGCCTGGACCTCGCCTTCGATGCGGGCACGCTGCAGTTGCACCGGCTGTTCGGCGGCGGGCGCAATCAACAGCGGGGTGGTGGCTTGCGGCCTGGCAATACGTGGCGACTGAGCGCCGACAGGCCCGGCCGCGAGGGCCAGCAACAACACAGCGCAGCAACGGACGAAGACCATGACAGGGCTCCAGTGGGATCGTGGACGTCTGAACGCACGGACAGCCGGAATGGGGTTGGACCGTGCGCGGCTTTTCTTTGGCCCCACCCACAGGCACCATGCCCCACTCTCCCACACGCGCAAGGATGCCGATGCGATTGCCCCTGCTGGCCACTCTGTTGGCCCTTCCCTGCCCCCTGACCGCCCTTGCGACAGCTCCGGCCAAGAGCCTGTATTTCCAGCACCACGACTGGGTCGTAGCCTGTGATAACACCTTGACCTGCCGCGCCGCCGGCTACGCCGCCGACGATGACAGCACCCTTAGCGTGCTGCTCACCCGCAAGGGCGGCCCCGGCCAGGTCATTCAGGGGCGCCTGTCGCTGCAGCCGGAAGAAGGCCAAACCCAGCCCAAGGGCGCGCTGCATCTGCGCATCCAGCAACAGGACCTGGGCGTGCTGCCCCCGGCAAAGGGCGAAGGCACGCACAGCTTGAATGCCGCGCAGACCAGCGCGTTGTTATCCGCACTTGTACGCGATGGAGGGATCAGCGTGACCGATGGCGCTGGCCATCGCTGGCCGCTGTCGGACAAGGGTGCCGCAGCGGTACTGCTGAAGATCGATGAGTACCAGGGCCGCCTCGGCACGCCCGGCGCTGTGATGCGCAAGGGCAGCACGCCTGAGTCCGGCGTTCCCGCCGCACTTCCGGTGCCGGTTGTACGCAAGGCCGCTACCCTGGACTCGACTCCGGATGATCCCGCGTTTGCTCGGCTGGCCGCCTCACCCGCCCTGCGCGCGGCACTGCGTGCCACGCTGGAGGACGACAGCTGCGAAGGCCTGCAGGAAACCGACGCCGACGTTCCGCTCAGCAACTCCCCACTGCAGGTCCAGCGCCTGGACGCGCAGCATGTGCTGGTCACGGTCCCGTGTTGGCGCGGGGCCTACAACATCGGCGATGGCTATTGGGTCGCGCGCCCGCAGGCGCCGTTCCAGGCGCAATGGGTGACCAGCGATGCGATCGACTACGCCGACGGCCAGATCATTGCCGCGCAGAAGGGCCGCGGCCTCGCTGACTGCATGTCGCACGCAGCCTGGACGTGGGACGGGACGAACTTCATCGCGACGTCCGAGGTGGCACCTGGTCTATGCCGGGGCGTGCCCGGTGGCACCTGGGATCTGCCAACACTCGTAACCGAGGTCCGCTGACCTCACAGAAAAAAGGGGACGGAGGGGATTAAGTCGCAAGTGGCAAACAAGGCACAAGCGACTTAATCCCCTCCGTCCCCTTTTTTCATGCAGGGAGGCAGTGCTCCACGATCAGCTGGATGGCGCTGCCGCCACGATAGTCATCGCAGGCCAGTCGATAGGCCAGATGCACATGACGGCCGGGTGCATTGCCGTGCCAGCCACCGAAGTGGATCGCGTTGATCGTGCCGGGTACGCCCGGCAGGCGGAGTTCCAGCTTGAGGTGGCGCTCCTTCAGTACGCGCCAGTTGGCCACTTCGAAGTGGCCGTCGAACAGCGGCTCGGGGAAACCCTGGCCCCACGGTCCGGCAAGGCGCAACGCATCGGCGTGGCGATGGTCCAGCTCGTCCGCGGCCAGTTCGCCGTCGCTGAGGACCTGCTGCTGCAGTGCCGCCGGGTCGAGCATTTCCAGCACCACCGAAACAAAGGCGGTCTTGAATTCATCGACGTGATCCAGCCGCATGCTCAGGCCAGCCGCCATGGCATGCCCACCGAAGCGTTCGATCAGGCCCGGATGCCGCGCATCGACCAATGCCAGTGCGTCACGGATGTGCAGGCCGGGAATTGAGCGGGCGGAGCCACGCAGGGTGTCGGCGCCGGGTTCTGCAGGCGCGAAGGCGATCACCGGGCGATGCAGGCGATCCTTCATCTTCGACGCGACCAGGCCGACCACGCCCGGATGCCAATCGGCATCGAACAGGCAGGCGGCCACCGGACGCTGGCCGGCCATGTCCAGCACCACGCGGGTCAACGCCTGCTCGGCGTCGTCAGTCATCGACTGCTGCACGGCGCGCCGTTCCGAATTGATCTGCTCCAGCGTCTGCGCGATCTCGCGCGCCTGGCGCGGGTCTTCGGTCAGCAGCAGCGCGATGCCCAGCGCCATGTCTTCCAGCCGGCCCGCGGCGTTCAGGCGCGGGCCGAGCGCGAAGCCGATATCGGTGGCGGTCAGTCGCGCGGCGTCACGGCCGCTGGCTTCGATCAGCGCACGCAGACCGACACAGCCCTGCCCTGCGCGCAGGCGGCGCAGGCCCGCGCTGACCAGCGCACGGTTGTTCGAATCCAGCGCAACCAGGTCGGCGACGGTACCGACTGCCACCAGGTCCAGCAGTGTGGTCAGGTCCGGGCCCTTGCCATCGGCGAAGACCCCGGCCTCGCGCATCTGCCGGCGCAGCGCCATCAGCACGTAGAAAATTACCCCGACGCCGGCCAGCGATTTGCTGGGGAACGCATCGCCATCCAGATTCGGATCAACGATCACGTCGGCCGGTGGCAGCTGCGGGCCGGGCAGATGGTGGTCGGTGACCAGCACCTGCCAACCACGCGCCTTGGCTGCAGTCACACCCGCGTGGCAGGCAATGCCATGGTCAACCGTGACCAGCAGGTCCGGTTGCAGCTCGGCCAGCTCCTCCACCAGCGACGGCGACAGGCCGTAGCCGTGCACCATGCGGTTCGGCACCGCGTGCAAGACGTGCTGTGCGCCGAGCATGCGCAGGCCACGCACGCCGACCGCACAGGCGGTGGCGCCATCGCAGTCGAAATCGCCGACCACCAGGATGCGCTTGTCGTTGGCGATGGCCTCGACCAGCAGGCCCACCGCAGCCTCGATGCCGGTCAGCAGCTCGGGCGCATGCAGGCTGCCCAGCTTCGGCAGCGCCAGCTCCGGGGTACCGGCACCGCGACTGGCGTAGAGCCGCGCCAGCAGTGGCAGCGTGCCCTCCGGCCAGTTGGCGGGCGCGACCGCATCGCGGCGGCGGATCGTCGGCGTATCAGAGGAGGGCTGCACGGCATCGGCGGCAAGGGACATCGGCATCGCCGGGTTACGGAAGACCCGCGCATGATACCCCGCCCGGCTTGCCAGGCTCTTCCCGGGCTTGGCGCAGGCGCGGTGATCACCCATGCTTGTCCGCTTCTGAAATGGAATTCGCCATGTACCGCCTGCTGTCCGCACTGATTGTCGGCCTGTTGCTTCCGCTCGCCGGCCATGCCGGAAATACGCCACTGGAACCCGGCATCGAGTTCGTGCATCACGACTGGTTCCTGGCCTGCGACAACACCGGCACCTGCCGCGCCGCCGGTTATGGCCCGGAGAGCGCAGACAGCTCGCTGGGCCTGATGCTGGAACGAGCCGGCGGCCCCGGCACAACCGTGAAGGCGCGGCTGCGCGTGGGCGAGGATGGCGAAAGTGCCATGCCCGAAGGCGTGATGCGCCTGCAGGTGAACGGCCGTGATCTGGGGTCCGTGCAGGACACCGGTGCCGACGAATCCGTGACGCTGCGGCCGGCGCAGGTTGATGCGCTGCTCGCCGCTCTGCCCGGCAAGGCGCGCATCGAGGTGATCGACAGCAGGGCCACGCGCTGGCCGATTTCCGATCGTGGTGCCGCCGCCGTGCTGTTGAAGATGGACGAAGTACAAGGGCGCCTTGGTACGCCCGGCGCCCTGATACGGCGTGGCACGCGTGCTGAAGCGAGTGTGCCGGCTGCGCAGACCAGGCCCGTGATCATGCGCGCCACGCTGGTGGCCACTCGCCCCGGAGACAGCAAACTGGGTAGCAGCGAAGCGCTGCGCGACGCGCTGATTGCCACGCTCGACGACGGTGACGACTGTCCGCGTCTGATCGAGTACAAGGGCACCCCGGAAATGGTGATCGAGCGGCTGGACGACAGCCATGTACTGGTGCAGGCGCTGTGCCAGATGGGTGCATACAACTACAGCAATGGTTTCTGGATCGCGCGTGATCGCCCTCCGTTCGCCCCGCAGACGGTCACGCTCGAAGCGGAGGGCTTTTCGCACTTCGAGCGCACGCTGTACGCACGCTCCAAAGGCAGAGGCATCGGCGACTGCGTCTCCGGCTCGGACTGGACATGGGATGGCCGCCGATTCCAGCCAAGCAGTGCTTTCAGCACCGGGCTGTGCCGTGGCATGCCGGGCGGACACTGGATGCTGCCGACCCTGGTCAGCGAGGTTCGTTGAATGCGCTGCCCAGCTCTGCCGCAATTGCCGATGTTCCTGCTGGGATTGCTGGCGATGTCTTCGCCTGCCTGGGCCACGGTTCCGGTTGGCGCATCTGGACGGAAAACGCGTGGGCAGCATCGGGGCACTTGAGTCAGCCACGGAGCATGCAAAGCTCACCCCGGCTATGGCCCGGCGCTACCACAATCACCGGATTCCGCCAGGCATGGCCTGCGTGCGCAGATTGCCTCAGGCGTCGTGAAGCTGGCGCGGCTTCTTCCAGAACTGCCAGCGTTGCCCGCGGTCCAGCTGGAACTGCATGCCATCCTCGAAATCCAGTACCAGCCGCTGCAGCTCGCCGCGCTTCAACGCGGCCAGCAGTGGCCGGATCGCGTCGTTGCCCAGTTGCTGCAGTGATCGCAGCTGGCGCAGATCGACCAGCGCATCCACGGACTGATCGCCATCCACCGCCACACCCGCTGCCAGCGCAAGACCCTGCAGCAATGCATCGCGGCTGCGCACCTGCGCGTGCGGTGTGTTGACCGACACCGGCATCACGCCGCCGCCCCAGAACCACAGTGAATTGATCGGCTGTTGCCCCTGGGCCGCACGTTGCTGGTTCCAGGAATGGTTGTGCAGCAGCACCTGCGCCTCGGTCATCAATGCACGCCAGCGGCGGCCGACCTCGCCTTCGGGCAGGTGCGCGAACAGGTCATCGCCGAGCACCTCGTCCGGACTGTCGAAGTCCGGCAGCTCGCTGTCGATCGGAAGCCGCAGGTACCAGCGCGAAGGGTCCGGTGCATCCAGCGCGAACCCGGCGTCGGCGAACAACGGCTGCAGTACCGGCAGCAGTGCCAGGCAGTCTGCCAGCGTCGGCCGCAGCGTTTCGCCATATGCCATCATCCGCGCACCGTGCATGTCCGGCACCATGCAGGCCGGATCGGCACGCAGCCAGCTGGCGCCAGCGGCATCACCGACGTCACGCTGGCGGGTCAATGCGGCCACCGGCCAATGCGACGCGGCGACCATGAAATGGCGCGTCAGCTGCGCGCGCTCGCCCGCCTCATGCTGCGAGGCGTTGGCGCGACCCAGGGCACGGGCCACGTCATCGGGCAGCGCAGCCGCCGCAAAGCGGCTGCGCGCGGGCAACAGCAGGGTCGCCGTCGCCACCTGGTCAGTCCAGGTAGCTGACGCTGACGATCTCGTACTCGCGCTGGCCTGCCGGGGCGTCGATCACGATCGAATCGCCTTCCAGCTTGCCGATCATCGCGCGCGCCACCGGCGAGGAAATCGCGATCAGGCCCTGCTTGATGTCCGCCTCGAGGTCGCCAACGATCTGGTACTTCCGTTCTTCGTCGGTTTCCACGTCAGCCAGCGTCACGCTGGCGCCGAACACCACCTTGGAGCCGGCATTGAGCTTGCTCACGTCGATGATCTCGGCATGCGACAGCTCGCCTTCCAGCTGCTTGATGCGGCCTTCGATGAAGCCCTGTTCCTCGCGCGCGGCGTGGTACTCGGCGTTCTCCTTCAGGTCGCCATGCTCACGGGCTTCGGCGATCGCGGCGATCACCTTCGGGCGCTTGACCGACTTCAGGTGATCCAGTTCGTCGCGCAGCTTCTGCGCGCCCTTCATGGTGATGGGGGCTCTCATGCATTCAACTCCTTGTGCAGCTCCTGCAGCGACCAGACAGGGCCGGTGCCGCGGAATTCCAGTGAATCCACCAGCGCCTTGGCGCCGGCAATGGTGGTCGAGTAGGTGACGCGATGCTGCAGCGCCTCGCGACGGATCGAGAACGAATCGTTGATCGCCGAGCGACCTTCGGTCGTGTTGACGATGTAGACGATCTCGCCGTTCTTGATCGAGTCGACGATGTGCGGACGGCCTTCGACCACCTTGTTGATGATCTCGCAGTCCATGCCATGCTGCTGCAGCCACGCGGCGGTGCCACGGGTAGCGACCAGGCTGTAGCCACGCGCCAGCAGTGCCTTGGCCACCGGCAGCACGCGCTTCTTGTCCGGGTCGCGAACCGAAACGAAGGCCTTGCCGATCGGCGGGGCCTTGATGCCGCCCGCCTCCTGGGCACGCGCGAAGGCGGCGTTGAAGGTGCGGCCCACGCCCATCACCTCACCGGTGGAACGCATCTCCGGCCCGAGGATCGGGTCGACGCCCTGGAACTTGGCGAACGGGAAGATCGCTTCCTTCACCGAGTAGTAGTCCGGCACGATTTCCTTGGTTGCGCCCTGCTCTTCCAGGGTCTTGCCGGCCATGCAGCGGGCGGCGATCTTGGCCAGCGGCATGCCGGTGGCCTTGGACACGAACGGCACGGTGCGCGAGGCACGCGGATTCACTTCCAGCAGGTAGATGGTGTCATCACCCTCATCGCTGGTCTGGATCGCAAACTGGGTGTTCATCAGGCCGACCACGTTCAGGGCCTTGGCCAGCTCCACCACCTGGCGGCGCAGTTCAGCCTGGGTACCAGCCGACAGCGAGTACGGCGGCAGCGAGCACGAGGAATCGCCCGAATGCACGCCAGCCTCTTCGATGTGCTCCATCACGCCACCGATCAGGACGTTGCCATCCTTGTCAGCAATGATGTCCACGTCGCACTCGACGGCGTTGTCGAGGAAGCGGTCCAGCAGCACCGGCGAATCGTTGGACACCTTCACCGCGTCGCGCACGTAGCGGGCCAGGTCGGATTCGCCGTAGACGATTTCCATGGCGCGGCCGCCCAGCACGTAGCTCGGACGCACCACCAGCGGGTAGCCGATCTCGCGGGCCAGCAGCAGGGCTTCCTGGTCGTTGCGTGCGATGCGGTTCGGCGGCTGCTTCAGGCCCAGGGTGTCGACCAGCTGCTGGAAGCGCTCGCGGTCTTCGGCCAGGTCGATGGAGTCCGGGCTGGTGCCGATCACTGGCACGCCATTGGCTTCCAGCGCGCGCGCCAGCTTCAGCGGGGTCTGGCCGCCGTACTGCACGATCACGCCCTTGGGCTGTTCCAGTTCGACGATTTCCAGCACGTCTTCCAGGGTCAGCGGTTCGAAGTACAGGCGGTCGGAGGTGTCGTAGTCGGTCGACACGGTTTCCGGGTTGCAGTTGACCATGATGGTTTCATAACCATCCTCGCGCAGCGCCAGTGCCGCGTGCACGCAGCAGTAGTCGAACTCGATGCCCTGGCCGATGCGGTTCGGGCCACCGCCCAGGATCATGATCTTGTCGCGGTTGCTCGGCGCAGCCTCGCACTCGTCCTCGTAGGTCGAGTACAGGTAGGCGGTACCGGTGGAGAACTCACCGGCGCAGGAGTCAACGCGCTTGTAGACCGGGCGCACCTTGTGCGCACGGCGCAGCGCGCGGATGGCCGCTTCGTTGGTGCCGGTCAGCTGGGCCAGGCGCGCATCGGAGAAGCCGGCGCGCTTGAGCTTGCGCAGGCGCGCCGCATCCAGTGCGTCGATGCCATCGGCTGCGACCTGGGTCTCGGCGGCGATGATTTCTTCGATCTGGTCCAGGAACCACGGATCGATGTAGGACAGCTTGAAGATGTCCTCCACGCTCATGCCGGCACGGAATGCGTCGGCGACGAAGAACAGGCGCTCCGGGCCCGGTGCCTTCAGCTCGCGGCGCAGGGTCTGCAGATCGTCCTCATTGGTCAGGTCCAGGCCGGTCGGGTCGAAGCCGACCTTGCCGGTTTCCAGGCCGCGCAGTGCCTTCTGCATCGATTCCTGGAAGGTGCGGCCCATCGCCATCACCTCACCCACCGACTTCATCTGGGTGGTCAGGCGCGCATCGGCGGCGGGGAACTTCTCGAAGGCGAAGCGCGGGATCTTGGTGACGACGTAGTCGATGGACGGTTCGAAGGAGGCCGGGGTCAGGCCGCCGGTGATCTCGTTCTTCAGTTCGTCCAGGGTGTAGCCGACGGCCAGCTTGGCGGCGACCTTGGCAATCGGGAAGCCGGTGGCCTTCGAAGCCAGCGCCGAGGAACGCGACACGCGCGGGTTCATCTCGATCACCACGACGCGGCCGGTGTCCGGGTTGATGCCGAACTGCACGTTCGAGCCACCGGTATCCACGCCGATCTTGCGCAGCACGGCAATGGAGGCATCGCGCAGGCGCTGGTATTCCTTGTCGGTCAAGGTCTGCGCCGGGGCCACGGTGATCGAGTCACCGGTGTGCACGCCCATCGGGTCCAGGTTCTCGATCGAGCAGACGATGATGCAGTTGTCCGCCGTATCGCGGACCACTTCCATCTCGAATTCCTTCCAGCCCAGCACCGACTCTTCCACCAGCACTTCGGTGGTCGGCGACAGCTCCAGGCCACGGCTGACGATGTCGACCAGTTCTTCGCGGTTGTAGGCGATGCCGCCACCGCTGCCGCCCAGGGTGAAGCTGGGGCGGATGATGGTCGGGTAGCCGACGCGGGTCTGGATCTCCAGCGCTTCGTCCAGGGTGTGGGCGACAGCGGCGGTCGGGCATTCCAGGCCGATCTCACCCATGGCCACGCGGAACAGCTCGCGGTCTTCGGCCATGCGGATCGCTTCGCGCTTGGCGCCGATCAGTTCAACGTTGTACTTCTCCAGTACGCCGTTGTCGGCCAGGTCCAGCGCGCAGTTCAGCGCGGTCTGCCCACCCATGGTCGGCAGCAGCGCATCGGGCTTTTCCTTGGCGATGATCTTCTCGACCGTCTGCCAGTTGATCGGCTCGATGTAGACGGCGTCGGCCATCTCCGGGTCGGTCATGATCGTGGCCGGGTTGCTGTTGACCAGCACCACGCGGTAACCCTCGTCACGCAGGGCCTTGCAGGCCTGCGCGCCGGAGTAGTCGAACTCGCAGGCCTGGCCGATGACGATCGGGCCAGCACCGATGATGAGGATGGTCTTGAGGTCAGTGCGCTTGGGCATTTTCTTCTCTAAGTCAGTACAGCGTGACAAGGGGGGTGATCGCACGCTGTCGATCAGGAATCTTGATCCGCAGCGCCGCGCCAGGGGCAGCAGCGATGCGGGGGCTTACGGTCCATCGCGACGCCACCGGGGGGCCGGCGGCGTACTGATCACGCCTTGGCCTGCTCCATCAGCACCACGAAACGGTCGAACAACGGGCCGACATCGTGCGGGCCCGGCGACGCTTCCGGGTGGCCCTGGAACGAGAACGCCGGCACGTCGGTGCGGGCGATGCCCTGGTTGGTGCCATCGAACAGCGAACGGTGGGTCACGCGCAGGGTCGCCGGCAGGGTCGCTTCGTCGACCGCAAAGCCGTGGTTCTGCGAGGTGATCATCACGCGGCCGCTGTCCAGGTCCTGCACCGGGTGGTTGGCGCCATGGTGGCCGTGGCCCATCTTGATGGTCTTCGCGCCCGAGGCCAGGCCCAGCAGCTGATGGCCCAGGCAGATGCCGAAGGTCGGGATCTTCTGCTCGATGAAGGTCTTGATCGCTTCGATGGCGTAGTCGCACGGTTCCGGGTCACCCGGGCCGTTGGACAGGAACACGCCGTCCGGCTTCAGCGCCAGCACTTCGGCGGCCGGGGTCTGCGCCGGCACCACGGTGACCTCGCAGCCGCGCTCGGCCAGCATGCGCAGGATATTGGTCTTCACGCCGAAGTCGTAGGCCACCACCTTGTGCTTGGCCGGCACGCTGACAAAGGCGTTGGCATCCAGGTCCAGCTGGCCCTCGGTCCAGACGTAGGTCTTCTCGGTAGTGACGACCTTGGCCAGATCCATACCCTTCAGCCCCGGGAACTTGCGGGCGGCTTCCAGTGCCTTTTCCACGTCGATGTCACCGGCCATCAGCGCACCGTTCTGCGCGCCCTTCTCGCGCAGGATGCGGGTCAGCTTGCGGGTGTCGATGCCGGCGATGGCGACCACGCCACGCTGGATCAGCCAGTCCTGCAGCGACACCTGGCTGCGCCAGTTGCTGGGGCGGCGCGGTACATCGCGCACGATCAGGCCGGCCGACCACACCTTGGACGCTTCATCGTCCTGGTCGGTCATGCCGGTGTTACCGATGTGCGGATAGGTCAGCGTGACCATCTGCCGGGCGTAGGACGGGTCGGTCAACACTTCCTGGTAGCCGGTCATGGCGGTGTTGAACACCACCTCACCGACGGACAGGCCGGGCGCGCCTACGGATTCGCCCTCGAATACGGTGCCGTCTTCGAGGACGAGGATTGCGGCTTGGGTCACGGGAATCTCACTTTGGCTACCGAGGGGGCTGCCGAAGTCACGCCTGCGCTTCACGGAAATCCGGTTGCAAAAAAGCGCGGACGTACGGTCTGGGACCGGTCCGGCTTTCGTGATTCGGCGAGTGCGAATTGTAGCGGTGCCGGGGCCCGCGCGCCAGCGGTTATCGCGCTTCATGAACAGGCGATTGCGTATTCATTTCAATCCGGCGGCGTATGCGGGCCGGAGGCGGGGTCGGATCCTTTCCCGGATGGGAAAGGCTCTGACCCCAGGCGCCCTCGGGTGGGGGCAGAGCCCTTTCCACTGGAAAGGGATCCGACCCCCGGAATCAGCCCGCCTTACTGCAGCAGGTCCCGCACCCGATAGCTGCCCGGGGCCCGTCCCTGCAGCTGGCGGGCGGCGAACAGCGCGCCGCGGGCAAAGATGTCGCGGTTGGTGGCCCGGTGCACCAGCTCGATGCGCTCGCCCAGCCCGGTGAACTGCACCAGATGCTCGCCCACGATGTCGCCGGCACGCAGGCTGGCGTAATGCGGCTCCGCCCCACCCCGCTGCGCGGCCGCCCCCAGGGTCAGCGCGGTGCCCGACGGCGCGTCCTTCTTCTGGGTGTGGTGCGATTCGACCACATCGCAGTCCCAGCCAGCCAGCGCCTGCGCGGCGCGCTCGACCAGCTCGTCCAGCACCGCCACGCCCAGGCTGAAGTTGGAGGCCCAGACCAGCGGGATGGTCGTTGCCGCGGCTTCCAGCGCCTGGCGCTGGCTGCTGGAGATGCCGGTGGTGCCTGAAACCAGGCCCGCACCCCGCTCCACGCACAGCGCCAGCAGCTGGTCGAAGCCCTCCGGCAGGCTGAAGTCGATCGCTACGTCGAACGCCGGCGCACCGGGCAGCTCGCTGGCAGCAAAGAACGGGACGCCGTCGACCACGCGCTGGGCCGGTGCACGGCCGGTCACCGCGGCCACGATCTGCAGGGTTTCGGGATGTTCGGCGGCCAGTCGCAGCAGGGCCTGGCCCATGCGCCCGGAGGCGCCGTGAATGAGCAATCGCAGGGGAGTCTGGTTCATGCCTGCAGGCTAGCGGCAGCACGCCTGCTCCGGCAAGCGCCATCGCTGCTACGCTGCATGCCCTTTCATGCAATGGATGGCAGTTCCACCATGCAGATCAGCGAACAGCTGGTGCTGGTCACCGGCGCCGGCCGCGGCCTTGGCCAGCACATCGCCCGCGCCTTCGCCGCACAGGGCGCCCGCGTCATCATCAACTATCACCGCAGCGAGGCCGTCGCACGTGCGCTGGCCAGCGAGCTGGGTGGCCAGGCGATCGCGCTGCCGGCCGATGTCACCGACCGCACCCAGGTCGATGCAATGCTGCAGCACGCGCTGGCACATTTCGGCCAGGGCGTCACCACCGTGGTCAACAACGCGCTGGCCGCCTTCTCGTTCAATGGCGACGCCCGCGACAGCGCTGCCGACATCGGCTGGCCGGCCTTCCAGGCACAGTTCGAAGGCAGTGTGCGCGGTGCGCTGAACACCGTGCAGGCCGCCCTGCCCGGGATGCAGGCGCGCCGTTTCGGTCGCGTCATCAACATCGGCACCAACCTGTTCCAGAATCCGGTGGTGCCCTATCACGACTACACTGCCGCCAAAGCCGCGCTGCTGTCGCTGACCCGCACCCTGGCAGGCGACCTGGGCCCGCACGGCATCACCGTCAACATGATGTCCGGCGGCCTGCTGCGCACCACCGATGCCAGCGCCGCCACGCCCGAAGCGGTATTCGACTACATCGCCGCCAATACACCACTGCGCAGCGTCACGACCCCGGCCGAGTTCGCCGATGCGGCGCTGTTCTTCGCCAGCCCCTGGTCGCGCGCGGTGACCGGCCAGAACCTGGTGGTGGACGGCGGGCTGGTGCGGGACTGAGCCGATGCGCATCTCCGAGGTAAGCCGCCTGACCGGGGCCAGCGCCAAGGCCATCCGCCTGTACGAGGCACGCGGACTGCTGCCGCCGGTGCCACGACTGAACCGCTATCGCGACTACAGCGAACAGGACGTGGCCTGGGTGCAACTGATCCGCCAGGCGTTGGGGCTGGGCATCACCCTGGCCGCGATATCCGGCCTGCAGGGTCGCGATGGACGGCTCGACTGGCCTGCGGTACTGGCCTTGCTGGAACAGCAGCGCACCCGCATTGCCAGTGAGCGGGCGCGGCTGGAACAGGTCGACCTTGCCCTGCGGCAGGTCCGCGATGAACTGCAGCGATGGCTGCACTCCGGCGGCACTGATTGCGTCCTGCAACCCAGCGGCTGCCCCACCGGCGTTTGACTCTGCCCCTGGGGCAGACCGCACCCTCGCGCACTTTCCATTGCCCGAGGTTGCCGTGTCCCGCTCCATCCTGATCCTGCTGGGCCATCCCGACCGCGACAGCCTGTGCGGCGCCCTCGCCCAGCGCTACGCCACCGCCGCCGAGAACGCCGGCCATCGGGTGCGACTGATCGCACTGGGTGACCTTGAGTTCGATCCCGTGCTGCGCCATGGCTATCGCCAGATCCAGCCACTGGAAGCCGATCTGCAGGACGCCGCCGATGCGATCGAGGCCTGCGATCACCTGGTGCTGGTCTATCCCACCTGGTGGGGTGCGATGCCGGCGCTGCTGAAGGGCTTTTTCGATCGTGTGCTGTTGCCGGGGTACGCCTTCCGCTACCGGCGCGATTCGGTGTGGTGGGACCGATTGCTGGCCGGGCGCAGCGCGCGCGTGATCACCACGCTGGACACGCCGCCCTGGTACTACCGCTGGATCTACCGCGACCCGGGCATCACCCAGATCCGCGCCACCATCCTGGAGTTCTGCGGCATCCGCCCGGTGCGGGCCAGCCGGCTGGGGGCGGTGCGCAGCAGCAGCCCGGCGCAACGCAACAAATGGCTGGCACTGGCAGCGGAGCTGGGAGCGCGGGCCGGGTAGATCCGCAGCCATGGGTAAAGCGTGCGAACCAAGGTTCGCACCCACCTGGGGCGAGGATTTGCACCCACCTGGAAGGTTTGCACCTACCTGCGGCGCTCGTTGCGCGTGTCGCGTTTGCCAATTGACCCCAAGGCGCTGCACCTAAAGGCTGAGAGCCCCTCTTCCGGCCCAGGCAAAGCCCATGAAATCCTCGACTGTCTTCAGCAAGTGCGCCAGGAAGACCGGCTTTGCCGGCACGTCGACGACCCGCTACCGCTTGCTGGATGACGCCCTGCTTGTCGTGAATCACCAACGCGCCAGTGAAAGCCGGGGCTTCTATGTGAATGCCGGGCTCTACTTTCCAGAGCTGCTCGCGTATCCCCTCGCGCCTGACGATCTTGAAACGGCTTTCAGGTACCGCTCCAGCATTCCTACGCCCCATGTCGACTGGCGGATCGAAGCGACGCCAGGCCTGCGCCGGGCCTTCATCCAGCAGGATCTTGATGATCTGCTGGAGGCCGGCAATCGCGATGCGATGAAAGGCCTGCTGCTCGGCGCCCTTGCCGACGTGGCGAGCTTCGCGACAACCCATGGAGACCGGGAGTCGGTGCGGCGATTGAATCAGGATGGAAGCTTCCGGGCAATCATCCGCAGGGAGGTCTGAACCCCGGAAAGCGTGCGAACCAAGGTTCGCACCCACCGGGCGAAGTCCGCACCCACCGGGCGAAGTCAGCACCCACAGGGCGAAGGCCCGCACCTACCGGCCGAAGGCTCGCACCTACCAAGGCAGAGTCAGTGCTGTTTGGGCGGCGGCGGTCCGCAGCTGTCGCAACCGCCACAGGCACCACCGCCGCCGGTGGCCGGCGGCGCGATTCTCCGTCCCAGCGCCTGCATCCAGGCGGCGCGGCCCGGCTTCAGCAGGGCCAGCGCCAGCGCACCACGCAGCTTGCGCACGGTGCCGGGGAACTGCTTCTTCAACACCACCCAGCCACTGACCAGCACGGCCACCGCAATGATCAGGTACTGCAGCAGCAGTCCGCCGTCCATCAGCCGCCCCCCAGCGCCTTGGTCACCTGGTAGGTGATCAGCGCCGCCACGTAGGCCGCAGCAAACAGGTAGAACGCCGAGAAGGCCATCGTCTTCCACGAATTGGTCTCGCGCTTGATGGTGGCCAGCGTCGAGATGCACATCGGGGCGTAGATGTACCAGACCAGCAGCGACAGCGCGGTGGCCAGCGACCAGCCGTCGCTGATCAGCGGGGTCAGTGCCTGGCTGGCGGCATCGTCATCGGCCGCCGACAGCGCGTACACGGTGGCCAGCGAGGACACCGCCACTTCGCGCGCGGCCAGGCCCGGAATCAGCGCGATGCAGATCTGCCAGTTGAAGCCCAGCGGCGCAAAGAACACCGCCATCGCATGGCCTATCTGGCCGGCGTAGCTGTAATCGATGGCCGGCATGGTGGCGCCGACCGGGGCCGCCGGGAACGACAGCAGCACCCACAGCAGGATGGTCAGCGCCAGGATGATGCCGCCGACGCGCTTGAGGAAGATCATGCCGCGCTCGTACAGGCCCACCGCCAGATCGCGCACATGCGGCAGGCGGTACGACGGCAGCTCCAGCATCAGCGGGTGCTCGCTCTTGTCGCGGCGCCACTTCTTCATGATCCACGACATCGCCAGCGCACTGAGGATGCCGGCCGCATACAGGCCGAACAGCACCAGGCCCTGCTGGTTGAACACGCCCCACACCGTCTTCTGCGGAATGAACGCGCCAATCAGCAGCGCATACACCGGCAGGCGCGCCGAGCAGGTCATCAGCGGCGCGACCAGGATCGTGGCCAGGCGGTCACGCGGGTCCTGGATGCTGCGCGTGGACATGATGCCCGGCACCGCGCAGGCGAAACTGGACAGCAGCGGGATGAACGAGCGACCGGACAGGCCTGCGGCCGCCATCATGCGGTCGAGCAGGAACGCCGCACGCGGCAGGTAGCCGGATTCCTCCAGCACCAGGATGAAGAAGAACAGGATCAGGATCTGCGGAAGGAACACCACCACGCCACCGACGCCGGCGATGATGCCATCGGTCAGCAGGCTGGCCAGCGGACCTTCGGGCAGCACGCTGCCGACAAAGGCACCAAGCCAGGCGAAACCGGCCTCGATACCGTCCATCAACGGTGTTGCCCAGGCGTACACCGCCTGGAAGATCAGGAACATCACCACCGCCAGGCTGATCAGGCCGAACACCGGGTGCAGCAGCCAGCGGTCCAGCGCGTCGTCGATCTTCGCAGTGCGCGCCGGCATGCGCACGGCCACCGACAGGATCTCGCGCACCTTGGCGTGGTAGTCGATGCCGCCCTCCGGGCCGGGCACCGGTGCGTCCAGGTGCGGCACCATCGCGTCGAGGCGCTCGACCAGGGCCTTGGCACCCTGCCTGCGTACCGCCACGGTCTCCACCACCGGCACGCCCAACTCGCGCTCCAGCGCGGCCACATCCACCTGGATGCCGCGGCGCTGGGCCGCATCGACCATGTTCAGCGCCACCACCATCGGCTTGCCCAGCTCGCGCAGTTCCAGCGCGAAACGCAGGTGCAGGCGAAGGTTGGTGGCATCGATCACGCACAGCAGCACGTCCGGTGCGGCTTCGCCCGGGTAGAAGCCCCGGCACAGATCACGGGTGATCGCCTCGTCCAGGCTGGCCGGATGCAGGCTGTAGGCGCCCGGCAGATCAAGTACTGCGAATTCACGGCCAGACGGCGCGCGCAGGCGGCCTTCCTTGCGCTCGACGGTGACACCGGTGTAGTTGGCGACCTTCTGGCGGCTGCCGGTCAGCTGGTTGAACAGCGCGGTCTTGCCGCTGTTGGGGTTACCGACCAGCGCAATGCGCAGCGGTGCGGTAGAGGCTGCAGCGGTCATGCGCGACGCTCCTGGCGGTTGGCGTCGACCACGACGCGCTTGGCTTCACTGATCCGCAGCGCGAAGCGAGTGAACCCGACCTGCACCAGCAGCGGCTCGCCACCGACCGGGCCCTTGGCCACCAGGCGCACTTCCTCGCCCTTCACGAAACCCAGCTCGCGCAGGCGACGGGCGATGGCATCGTTGGCATGGAGGTCCTGCACGGACTCGACCACGGCCGAGGTGTGCAGCGGCAGTTCGGACAGCGTCATCTAGCGTATTCTCTGCTGGATGTAAATGGTTCTCGATTCTAACATTCCCGCGTCGCGTCATGGCCCATGACCAATGGCCCGCTATGATCCATACAGGTATGGAGTGACCCTGGAATCCCATGAACGATGCTTTGCAGATCGAGCGCAGTGGCGCCGTCCTCACCCTCTGGCTGAACCGGCCGGAGCTGCACAACGCCTTTGACGCCGGCCTGATAGCGCGGCTGACCGCCGCACTCGAAGCCGCCGGACGCGACAGCACGGTACGCGCGGTGGTGGTGGCCGGGCACGGTGCTTCATTCTCGGCCGGTGCCGACATGCAGTGGATGCGCGGTATGGCTGCCGCCAGCGAGGCCGACAACCGCGAGGACTCGCTGGCGCTGGCACGGCTGATGCGTACCCTGGACGAACTGCCCAAGCCGACCCTGGCCCGGGTCCACGGCGCGGCCTTTGGCGGTGGCGTCGGCCTGGTCGCCTGCTGCGACATCGCCATCGCCAGCAGCTCGGCCCGCTTCGGCCTGACTGAAAGCCGTCTCGGCCTGCTGCCGGCGGTGATCTCGCCCTATGTGATCGAGGCCATCGGCCCGCGCCAGGCCCGTCGCTGGTTCGCCACCGGCGAGCATTTCGACGCCGAGACCGCGCTGCGCATCGGCCTGGTCCACCAGCTGGTCGAGCCGGAACGCCTGGACGAGGCTGTGCAGCGCCAGCTGGCCCTGCTCGACAAGGCCGGCCCGATCGCCTCGTCGTCAGCGAAACAGCTGGTGCGGCAGGTCCGCGACAGCCATGACCGCGATGCCCTGGATCGCGATAATGCCGCCCTGATCGCGCGCCTGCGGGTGTCCGCCGAGGGCCAGGAGGGCCTGGGCGCCTTCCTCGACAAGCGCGCCCCCCATTGGGTCACGGAAGCCTGAACATGCTCGATCATCTTGGTTTGACCAGCGCCGACCTGGCGCGCAGCAAGACCTTCTTCCTGCAGGCACTGGCACCGCTGCAGATCGGCGTGGTGATGGAAGTCACCGCCGAACAGACCGGCGCCCACGACCACATCGGCTTCGGCAGCGACGGCAAGCCGTTCTTCTGGCTTGGCAATGGCGGCACCGCCAGCCACGGCGTGCACGTGGCCTTCGCCTGCGCCAGCCGCGCGCAGGTGGACGCCTTCCATGCCGCCGCGCTCGCCGCCGGTGGCCGCGATAACGGTGCCCCGGGCCTGCGCCCGTGGTACCACCCGGATTACTACGGCGCCTTCGTGCTCGACCCTGATGGCAACAACATCGAAGCGGTCTGCCATCGCCCCGTCAGCGAGGTGGCCGCATGAGCGACTACGTCCGCATCGTCGAGGTCGGCCCGCGTGACGGCCTGCAGAACGAAAAGCAGTCGGTCTCCACCGCCGACAAGATCGAACTGATCAACCGCCTGTCGGCCACTGGCCTGCGCAGCATCGAGGCGACCAGCTTCGTCAGCCCAAAGTGGGTCCCGCAGCTGGCCGACGCCGCCGAGGTCTATGCCGGCATCCAGCGCCGGCCGGGCATCCACTACCCGGTGCTGGTCCCGAACGAACAGGGTTACGACCGCGCCCGCGCGGTGGGCGTGGAGGAAGTGGCGGTGTTCACCGCCGCGTCCGAAGCCTTCAACCGCACCAACACCAATGCCGGCATCGACGAGTCGCTGGCCCGCTTCGAGCCGATCCTGCGCCGCGCCGCCGCCGATGGCGTGCGCGTACGTGGCTACGTCTCCACCGTGCTCGGCTGCCCTTATCAGGGCGAGGTACCGCTGGCCGACGTGGTGCGCGTGGCACGCGCCCTGCACCAGATGGGCTGTTACGAAATCTCGCTGGGCGACACCATCGGCGTCGGCACCCCGCGCAAGGCACGGGCGATGCTGCAGGCGGTCGCTGCCGAGATCCCGATGGAGGCGCTGGCCGTGCATTTCCACGACACCTACGGCCAGGCCATCGCCAACATCGCCACCTGC
Source organism: Stenotrophomonas maltophilia (assembly GCF_004920835.1). Lineage (GTDB taxonomy): Bacteria > Pseudomonadota > Gammaproteobacteria > Xanthomonadales > Xanthomonadaceae > Stenotrophomonas > Stenotrophomonas maltophilia_AQ. Next base: position 272,338 of record NZ_QFHO01000002.1, on the reverse strand, counting down.
CTGGAAGAAGGCGTGCGCGTGGTCGACAGCGCCGTGTCCGGCGCCGGTGGCTGCCCGTATGCGAAGGGCGCCAGCGGCAATGTCGCCAGCGAAGACGTGGTCTACCTGCTGCAGGGCCTGGGCCTGGACAGCGGCGTGGACCTGCCGGCACTGGCCGAGACCGGCCGCTGGCTGGCCGGCCTGCTCGGCCGCGCCACTGCCAGCCGCACCGGGCAGGCGCTGGCAACGGCCGGTTGACCACCGCACTGCGCCGCCCCGCAAAGGCGGCGCAGTGCACAACAGCGGCGGTCGCGGCTTCCGTTAGAATCGGCGGTTCTCGAACCTGCAGGACCGTTCAATGCAGCTGTCTTCCGTACGTGCCGTGATCACTGGCGGCGTCTCCGGCCTCGGCCTGGCCGTGGCCCAGCACCTCGTCGCCCAGGGCGGCAAGGTGGCCCTGTTCGACCTCAACGACGACAAGGGTGCTGCCGCCGTTGCCGGGCTGGGTGCCGACAAGGCCCGCTATTTCAACGTCAACGTCAGCGATGAGGCAGCCGTGGCTGCGGCCATCGACCAGGCCCACGACTTCCTGGGTGGCCTGAACGTCGCGATGAACTGCGCCGGCATCCTCGGTGCCGGCCGCGTACTCGGCAAGGAGGGCCCGATGCCGCTTGCCGGCTTCCAGGGCACAGTGATGGTGAACCTGGTCGGCAGCTTCAACATCGCCAAGGCTGCGGCCAACCGCATGCAGCACAACGAAGCCGGCGTGGACGGCGAGCGCGGCGTGATCATCAACACCGCCAGCATCGCTGCCTACGAAGGCCAGATCGGCCAGGCCGCGTATGCCGCCAGCAAGGGCGGCGTGGTGTCGATGACGCTGCCGATGGCGCGCGAACTGTCGCGCTTCGGCATCCGCGTCAATACTATCGCCCCGGGCGTGTTCTGGACACCGATGGTCGACGGCATGCCCGAAGCCGTGCAGCAATCGCTGGCCGCCTCGATCCCGTTCCCGTCGCGCCTGGGCAAGCCGGAAGACTTCGCCGGCCTGGTCGGCTTCATCCTCGGCAACACCTACCTCAACGGCGAGACCATCCGCCTGGACGGCGCTACCCGCCTCGCTCCGAAGTGATTCCCCCCGGGCGCCGGGACGGCGCCCTCCCCCAACGACCAACATCATCATGAAAGCCAACGACATCAAGAAGGGCAACGTCGTCGAGTACAACAACGGCGTGTACCAGATCCGCGACATCGAGCGCAGCTCGCCGCAGGGTCGCGGCGGCAACGTCCGCTTCCGCTTCATCATGTACAGCGTGCCGGGCGGCAACAAGCTCGACGCCAGCTTCGATGCCGACGACAACCTGGTCGAGGTCGAACTGCTGCGCCGCCAGTCCACCTATTCGTACAAGGACGGCGATGCGTTCGTGTTCCTCGATGACGAGGACTACACCCCCTACACCCTGGACGCGGACGTGATCGGCGACGACGCCGGCTACATCACCGACGGCCTGACCGGCATCTACGTGCAGGTGATCGACGAGCAGCCGGTGGCGATCCAGCTGCCGGCCTCGGTGGTGCTGGAAGTGATCGAGACGCCGCCGGAACTGAAGGGTGGCACCGCCACCAAGCGCCCGAAGCCGGCCAAGCTCAACACCGGCATCGAAATCATGGTGCCGGAGTACATCGTCAACGGCGAGCGCGTGCTGGTGAACACCGCCACCGGCGAATTCGCTGGCCGTGCCGACTAAGCGCCTTGCGCTGATCGGTTGCCTGTCCCTGCTTGCGGCGTGTTCGCCGCAGGCAACGGACAGCACGGCCGATGCTGCGCCGAACGCAGCGCCTGTCGAACCGGCCGTGACGGCAGCACCGGCGGTGGAGGCACCGGCCGCCGTGGAGGCCACCGCCGAAGCGGAGGCCACCGCCGAAGCGGAGCCCTCTACCGACCTGACCTCGGGCGATGAGGAACTGGACAAGGCACGCGCAGCCGCTGGCTGCCCGGTTCCGGAGGATGTGTATGACGTCGACGACGTGCGCATCTACTGCGCGATGCCGACCGACGTGCAGGCCTTCCTCGCGCGCGAAAACACCTGCCAGCACTTTGCGGGTGAGGAACCCTACGACGACGAGCGCCGCCGCGAACTGGAAGAGGCCAGCGCCAAGTACTGCGAGGGCCGCGAGAAGATCTTCACCGGCCTGGTCGCGCGTCATCGCGGTGACTGTGCGATCCGCAAAGCGCTGATCGGGATCAACAGCCGCTATGACCTGGACTTCGATCTCGACCTGAAGCCCTGCGGGGCTGACCCCTCGTGATGTAGAGCCGAGCGTGGGCTCGGCTCTACAGATGCCTTACAGCTGCTTCGCGCCGAAATTGCCGCAGCCGTGATACTGGCGGGTGCCGATGGTCAGGTTCACCTTGGCATCGAACGCCTCGCCACTCATGTCGTCCTGGCAGGTAGTACGCTGGAAGCTGAGCTTGACGTCGGTGCCATCGGACGCCTTGCCGCTCCAGCCGTCAGCACCTTCGGTGGGCTTGGCGACGTCGAAGCGACGCTCGCCGTAGTCGACTTCCACCTGCAGGCCGGGCGTGTCGCCGTCAACGATGGCCAGCCAGCCCGGCTCGTTGCCGGTGGCACGGAACGCGGCATTGCCGGCGCTGCCATCGCCCTCGGTGGCTTCCACCGCATGGCACTCGCGGTCGGCCTCACCCTTCAGGCTCAGCAGGCCGTCATCGCTGCCCTTGGTCCAGAAGGTGTTGCCCTGGCCATCACCGTACTTGGCGCCCGACGCCGCACGCTCGGAGGTCATGGCGAAGGTACGGTCGCCGATCACCACCGTGGCCGCATCCTCGCCATTGAAGGTCGCGCGCACGTCCAGATCGCCACAGCGATAGGTGGTCTCGCTACCGACACTGGCGCCGGTACTGGCGCCTGACTGAGGGGCAGCCGGTTCGGGGTTGCTGCTGCCCGCGACGGGCGGCTGGGCCGGCTGGCACGCGGCCAGCACCAACCCGAGGGAGGCTGCCAACAGACTGGGAACTACACGCATGGCTCGACTCCTTGTCGACACTACAGAGATGCTCGACCCTACCATCTGGCGGTGAGCGGGGTCTGAAAGCGGCCTGACCGCGTTCATGCGGCCAGCACCGCCATCGACAGCAACTGTGCGCCGCTGCCGCCGGAACTGCAGGTCCAGACCCGCAGCAGGCGCAGTTTCAGCTCGCGCTCCTGGCCCTGCTCGCGCACCGACAAGCGCACGTCGCTGGACAGCAGCGCCAAGCGGCCACACAGCAGCGTTTCCGTCGCGCAGGACTGCAGGCCATGCACCTGCAGGCGGCCGCCCAGCCACTCGCGCAACCACGGCAGGTCGAGCATGCGCCCACCCTGCCCGTCCATCATGAACAAGGCCGGCGATACCAGCGCGGTCAGCGCATCGTGATCATCGCCCAACAGCGCTTCGCACAGGCGCTGCTCCAGCGCCCTCAATTGCAGTTCATGCAGATCGTCAACGATGTTCCGTTCCATCCACGGATCCTTCCGGCGTCGGCCGGCGTCTGTGCAGGCGCTGCGCGATCCACTGCCGCGCGCCCTGCACCACTACATAGAAGACCGGCACGAAGAACACCGCCAGCACGGTCGCGCTGACCATGCCGCCGAACACGCCGGTCCCGATCGCCTGCTGGGTTTCCTTCGATGCGCCCTGCGCCAGCATCAGCGGCACCACGCCCAGCGCGAACGCCAGCGAGGTCATCACGATCGGCCGCAGGCGCAGCCGTGCCGCCTCCAGCGCCGCTTCCACCAGGCCCCGGCCCTGCTGCTGCAGCTGGCGTGCGAACTCGACGATGAGGATCGCGTTCTTCGCCGACAGCCCGATCACGGTGATCATGCCGACCTTGAAGAACACGTCGTTGGGCATGCCGCGCAGCAACACCGCCACGACCGCACCGAGCAGGCCCAGCGGTACCACCAGCATCACCGCCAGCGGAATCGACCAGCTCTCGTACAGCGCCGCCAGCACCAGGAACACCACCAGCATCGACAGCAGCAACAGCCACGGCGCCTGTGCGCCGGATTCGCGTTCCTGCAGCGACTGGCTGGTCCATTGCAGGGCGAAGCCGGACGGCAGCTGCGTGGCCAGGCGCTCCATTTCCGCCATCGCCTGGCCGGTGGAAACACCGGATGCCGGTGCACCGGACAGGTTCAGCGCCGGGAAACCGAGATAGCGCTGCAGCTGCAGCGGCGCCTCGGTCCAGTGCGGGGTCACCAGCTCGGACAACGCCACCATGCCGCCTTCGCTGTTGCGCACATAGAGCTTCAGCACGTCCTCCAGTTCCATCCGGTGCGAGGCGTCGGCCTGCAGGATCACCTGCTGCAGCCGTCCCTTGTTGGGGAAGTCGTTGACGTACTGCGAGCCAATCGCTGCCGACAGCGTGCTGCTGATATCGGCGAAACCCACGCCCATCGCCTCGGCCTTGGCCCGATCGATGTCCAGCCGCACGCTGGTGCCGGCCGGCAGGCCATCGGCATGCACCTCCGACAGCAGCGGGCTGGCCTCGGCCAGTTTCAGCAGCCGCTGCAGGGCCGCGCGCAGCTCTGCCTGGCCCTGCCCGGTGCGCGCCTGCAGCGCCAGCGAGAAGCCGGACGAACGCCCCAGGCTGTCGATGGCCGGCGGCATCACGCTCATCACCTCGCCCTCGGCAATCGTCGCCATCGCCTTCTGCGCGGCCTCCACTTCGCCGGCTGCAGTGGCCCCTGCACGCTCGCCCCAGTCCTTCAGCATGGTATAGGTCAGTGCCGCGCTCGGGCCGGAACCGGAGAAGCTGTAGCCGAGGATCGACTGGTTGGAGCCGATGCCCGGGCGTGACGCCACATGCTGTTCGTAGGCTTCGACCACGGCCAGCGTGCGCTCGGCGGTGGCTTCGGCCGGCAACTGGATCGAGGTCATGAAATAGCCCTGGTCTTCTTCTGGCAGGAACGCACCCGGCAACCAGTGCAGGCCCAGCAGCAGTGCCACCACCAGTGCGGCGAACACGCCCATCACCCGCCCACTGCGCTGCAGCACCGAAGCCACGCCACGCTGGTAGCGCCCGGTCATTCTCTCGAAGCCACGATTGAAGGCACCAAACAGCCCGCCACGACCATGGTGGCCATGGGTGTTCGGGCGCAGCAGCGTCGCGCACAACGCCGGCGTCAGGCTCAACGCGAGCAGCGCCGAGAACAGGATCGACACCGCCATCGCCACGGTGAACTGACGGTAGATCGCGCCCACCGAGCCACTGGCCAAGGCCATCGGGATGAACACGGCGGTCAGCACCAGGGTGATGCCGATCACCGCACCGGTCAGCTCGCGCATCGCCTTGATGGTCGCCTCGCGCGGCGGCAGGCCTTCCTCGGCCATGATCCGCTCCACGCCCTCGACCACCACGATCGCGTCGTCGACGATGATGCCGATCGCCAGCACCATGCCGAACATGGTCAGCACGTTGATCGAGAAGCCCAGCGCCAGCATCACCGCGAAGGTGCCGAGCAGCGCGATCGGCGCGACCAGCGCCGGGATCAGCGTGTAGCGCCAGTTCTGCAGGAACAGGTACATCACCGCGAACACCAGCAGCATCGCTTCCAGCAGCGTCTGCACCACCTTCTGGATCGAGATCTTGACGAACGGCGCGGTGTCGAACGGAATGCTCGACTGCACGCCACGCGGCAGCAGCGGCGCCAGCTCGGCCATGCGCTCGCGCACCGCCGAGGCGGTCCGTACTGCGTTGGCTCCGGGGCGCAGCTGCACGCCGGCCGCCGTCGCCGGATGGCCGTCCTCGCGGGTGCCCCAGGCGTAGCTCTGCGCACCCAGCTCGATGCGGGCGACGTCACCCAGCAGCACGCGCGAACCATCGGCGCCGGCACGCAGCACGATCGCCGCGAACTGTTCCGGCGTGGACAGCTGGCCGTCGGCGCTGAGCGGCACGGTGATGCGCTGGCCTGGCACGCCCGGCGAATCACCGATGCGCCCTGGCGAGATCTCCAGGTTCTGCTGCTCGATGGCGCTGGCCACATCACCCATGGTCAGCCCGTAGCCGGTCAACCGGGTCGGGTCCAGCCACACCCGCATCGCCTGCTCGGCACCGAACAGCTGCACACGGCCGACGCCATCGATGCGCCGCAGCTCTTCGATGATGTTGCGCGCCATGAAGTCACCCAGCGCTGCCTCACTCACGCTGGCATCCGGCGAACGCAGGCCGACCAGCATCAGGAAGCCGGAATCGGCAGCCTCCACGAACAGGCCGTTCTGGCGCACGCTGCGCGGCAGGCGCGGCTCGATCGCCTTGATCCGGTTCTGCACGTCCACCTGCGCCAGCTCCGGATTGGTGCCAGGCTTGAACGTGGCGGTGATCGAGGCCTCACCGGAGGTATCCACCGACGATTCGAAGTACAGCAGGTGCTTGACGCTGGACAGCTCGCGCTCGATCAGGCCGACCACCGCATCGTTCAATGTCTGTGGGCTGGCGCCCGGGTAGCTGGCGTAGATGCTGACGCTGGGCGGCGCAACCGCCGGATAGCGCTCCACCGCAAGGCGCGGAATCGCCAGCACGCCGGCCAGGATGATGAAGATCGCCAGCACCCAGGCGAACACCGGGCGATCGATGAAGAAACGTGCCATGTTGGATTTTTCCTGGAAGGCTGGCCCGGAGCGGGCTCAGCCCTTGCTGCCGGCCTGCACCGCACCGGCGCCAGCGACCGGCATCCGCCAGTCGCGCGCATCGACCACCACGCCTTCCTGCAGGCGCTCCTGGCCCTCGACCACCACCTTCTCGCCCGCTTTCAGGCCCGTGCGCACCAGCCACTGGCGATCAACGCTGCCGTCGACCTCCAGCGTGCGGATCACTGCCTTGCCATCGCCACCGATCACCCAGGCGTACGCCTGGCCGCCAGCACTGCGCAGCACCGCCTGCTGCGGCACGGTCAATGCACTGGCCGGCGCGCCACGCGGCACCCGGGCACGCACATACATCCCGGGCAGCAACTGACGATCCGGGTTGTCGACCAGGATGCGGAGGATCACGTCACCGGTGCGCGCGTCGACGTTTATGCCGGAGAACAGCAGCTGTCCGCGCTCAGGCATCGGCTTGCCGGCGGCGCCGATGATGGTTACCGGCAACTCGCCGCCACCGGCGGCGCTGCGCTGCAGCGACTCCAGCTGCGCGGCGGGCTGGCGCACGTCGACGTAGACCTGGTCGATCTGCTGCACCACCGCCATCGGCTCGGTATCGGCCACGCCGACCAGCGCACCTTCGGTCACCAGCGCCTGGTCGATGCGGCCGGCAATCGGCGCGCTGACCGTCGCATAGCGCAGGTCCAGCTGCCGGCGGGAGAGGATCGCGCGCGCTTCGTTGACGGCGGCACGGGCCTGTTCGTACTCGGCACTGGCATCGTCGCGGTGCTGCTGGCTGACGGCCTGTGCGGCGGCCAGTGCCTGCAGGCGCTGCGACTGCACGCGGCTGCGGCCCAGTGCCGCCTCGCTGCGCTGCAGCGCGGCCAATGCCGAATCGACGTCGGCCTTGAACGCGGCCGGATCGATCTGGAACAGCGCCTCGCCGGCGCTGACTTCCGCGCCCTGGTCGAACAGCCGGCGTTGCACGATGCCGCCCACCTGGGCGCGGATCTGCGCGGTACGTACCGCGGCCACGCGGCCGGGCAGCTCGTCGTCACGCTGCACCACCTGCGGGCCGACAGTGACCACGCTGACGCGCGGTGCGGCTTCGGGCGTGGCGTCGGGAGAGGAACAGGCCGTCATGGCCAGGGCGAGGGCCGCGATCAACGCGACCGGAGTCCTGAAGGTTCTCATTGTTGTGCACAATGCCGCGCAGGCGGCTGATAGGTTCTGAAGCGTGCAGTCTGCGTGGCGATGATGGGGTTTCGATGGAGGAACTGTGGAGATACGATGGAGGCAAGCACCTTAAGGCCCCGCCCCCCGCATGCAAGCCTCCCCTGCCCTCGCCGCCCTCGTCCTGATCGTTGAGGATGAGGGCGAGATCGCCGACATTCTCACCGCCTACCTCGAACGCGAAGGACTGCGCACGCTCCGTGCCGCCGATGGCCACAGTGCGCTGGACCTGCATCGCAGCGCCCGCCCCGACCTGGTCCTGCTCGATGTGCAGCTGCCGCGCCTGGATGGATGGAGCGTGTTGACCCAGCTGCGCCAGCGCGGCGAGACGCCAGTGATAATGCTGACTGCACTGGACCAGGACCTGGACAAGCTGACCGCGCTGCGCATGGGCGCCGACGACTATGTGGTCAAGCCGTTCAATCCCGCCGAAGTGGCGGCGCGCGTGCGTGCCGTGCTGCGGCGTACGCTGCGCACCTCGCGCGTGGACGCGCCCACCGCACTGCGCGTGGGCCCGCTGCTGATCGATTCGGCCACCCATGCCGTGCACGTCGAGGGCGAAGGCTACAGCCACGAGGTGCTGCTCACGCTCACCGAGTTCAAGCTGCTGCACTGCATGGCGCTGGCGCCGACCCGCATCTTCAGCCGCAGCGAATTGATGCACGAATGCCTGCCGGAAAGCGAGGCGCTGGAGCGCACGGTCGACAGCCATGTCAGCAAGCTGCGCCGCAAGCTGGATGAAGTTGGCATGGTCAACGTTCCTGCCAGCGTGCGCGGTGTCGGCTACCGGTTGATGGCCGACCGCTGATGGCCCGACTGCGCCGCTCCGGGCTCAGCCGCCACATCATCGTTTCGATGTCGCTGATGGTGATCGGCGTCATCGTGATGATGATCCTGTCGTCTTGGCTGCTGTATGCAGTGCTGGTCGAATTCTTCCCCGGCACTACCGATGAGCCGGAAAGCTGGCTGCCGACCGGCCCCGAACTGGCATGGATGGTCGGCGTGATCCTGACTGGCCTTGCACTGGCCATCGCCGCCTCGTTCCGTCTTGCCCACCGCATCCTGTCACCGTTGAATTCACTGGTCGACAGCGTGCGCGCGCTCGCGGGCGGCGACCTCGGCGCGCGCGCCAGCGTCGAGGAAAACTCGCCGGGCGAAGTGGCCACCCTGGTCGAGGATTTCAATGCGATGGCGCGCCGCCTGCAGCACATGGAGAGCGAACGTTCGATGTGGCATGCGGCCATCGCCCATGAGCTGCGGACACCGGTGACGATCCTGCGCGGCCGCCTGCAAGGGTTGGCCGAAGGAGTCTTCCAGCCAGACGAATCCCAGTTCCGCAGCCTGCTTGCCCAGGTCGAAGGCCTTTCGCGCCTGATCGAAGATCTGCGCGTGCTGAGCCTGTCCGACAATGCACGGCTGGATGTACGCCGCGCGCGCACCGACGTAGTGGCCGAGGTGCATTCGGTGATGACCCTGGTCGACCCCCAGTTCCGCGCCGCCGGCTTCGTGCTGGAACTGGAAACCAGCCGCGAGGAGCACACCGCCCATTGCGATCCGACCCGGCTGCGCCAGGCATTGCTGGCACTGCTGGAGAACGCGCGCCGCTACGCCAGCCCGGGCAAGGTGCGGATTGCCGTGCACGACACGCCCGGCCATGTGCAGGTGGCGATCGAGGACGAGGGCCCGGGCATCGACCCGGCCTTGCATGCCGATATCTTCACCCCGTTCATGCGCGCCGATGGCTCGCGCTCACGCCAGGGCGGCGGCAGCGGGCTGGGTCTGGCGGTGGTCAAGGCCATCGCAGACGCGCACGGCGGCCGCGTCTACTGCTCGCCGGGCAGTGCCGGCGGCAGCCGTTTCGTCATCGAACTGCCGCGCCAGTAGCCGGTGCAGCGGCCTGTTCGCGCAGATGCGCGCCGAGCCTGGCCAGGTTGGCATCGATCGCATCCATCTCATCGCGTTGCTTCACCGGCAGCTGCTGACGCAGCTGCACGCGCAGCGCCTGCCACGCCGGTACTGCCTGTGCGCTGGCGGTGGACACGGCCTCGGTCAGCACCGCCTGTTCGTCAGCCAACGGCAGCCCGTAGCCAGCGTCCCGCAGCAGGGTGCCCGGCCGCAGCCATTGCCCGCTCTGCTCAAGCAGCCCACGCAGGCTGCGGGTTTCTGCGCTGTCGGGCGCGGCCAGCAACCGGCGCTTGAGCACGTCACGTGCGCGCAGCTCGGCACGCCGCTGTGCGGCCTGTTCCAGCAGCAGCAGGCCGGCGCTGGCGCGCAGGTCGCCCCTCAGCAACCACGGTGCCCGTTGCTGTGCAGGCAGCTTCAACCAGCCGCGTACATCACGTGCGGGCAATGCCAGCCGGGCTGCCGCCACGCCGAACAACTGCTGGTAGTGGTCGCGTGCCGAGGCGAAGTAGTAACCCTGCGCCTGTGCTGAATCGCGATCAGCCAGCACCTGCTCATCCAGTACCTGCAGCCGCGACAGCCGCCGCTTCAACCCACGCGGGCTGAGCTGGGCCAGGCCTGCCTCGCCCAACCTCGGCACGCCGGCCTGCAACAGCTTTGCGGTTTCCACCGCGCAGTTGTTGCTGACGAAGTAGTAGCGCCCGTCGTAGCTCCAGTGCACCTGTGCTGTGCGCTCAAGCAGGCTGGCGATCTCGCTGCGCTCCAACTGCAACGGCAGCGATTGCAACCCGCGCAGCTCTACCTTGGTGTACTCGTCCACAACCTGCTGCAGCGGAAGCACGAACAGCCGCGAGGGATAACCGCCGGTCAGCCCACGCCAGTTGGAAATCTGCACGTCACCGACGAACGCACGGAACGACAGTACCCGGTGGTACTCCAGGTCCAGGCGACAGTCCGGCCCCGGCGCACGGTCAGGCCGGCAGATCACCAACCGAAGCATGCTGTGGCCCCAGCGGCTCATCGGCTGGGCACTGCCTTCGGCAAACAGGTAATCCACCGCGTAGACGCGCGCCGGGTCAAGTTGCAGCAGCGATGCAGCGCCCTCTTCCGGTTCGGCCTGCAGCAACGGCATTGTCGTAGAGCAGTGCGGCTGAGGCAGCGAAGGCGGCGCTCCAAAATGCGCCTGGTACCACTGCGCCAGCGCCGGTCGCCGGCAGGCGAACTCACTGTCGAGCACGAAATGCTCGGCGTTCACCGCCAGATACTCGGCCGGACTTTTCAGTTCATAGGCATCCGGACTACGGTCACGGAAGTCGTTGTCGCCACGGCCGAGGTGCCACGGCTTGCGCTGCCACCCCGCCAGGTCCCGCCAACGCGCACTGCGCGACCAGTTCGCGCCACTGCGGTCGGCAACATGGGTCAGCTCGTGTACCAGCGCACTGCGGCGCGCACGGCGGGCGCCGGGCATGCCGTCATCCAGCAACTCGCGGCGCAGCGCGATCTGACCGGCGAAGGTTCGGCCGTGCACGTTATCCGGCAGGTCATCGCGCCAGGCCACCCGTACCTGCGCAGGCAAGGCGTGCAGCAGGCCTTGCGGCAACAGCGACTGCACGTCGGCCAGGGTCTGGCGGGCGAGCTGCTGCTGCGCCGGGTCGAGACCGGCAGGGTCCAGCTGCAGGCGGTCAGCGGCATATGCCGCGGGAATGCCCAGCCACGCCAATGCGACAAGCCACCCGCGTTTCGGTGGCGCCGGGCGATGCCCGGCGGCATTCAACACGGGTGTCATGCGGCCCGGATCAACGCGCCAGCAGGGTGCGGGCCAGTTCCAGGTCGCTCTGCTGCTGTGCGGCGGTGCTCTGCTCGCGCAGGTGGACCAGCGCCGCCTGCAGGCGGGCGCCACGGATCTGGCCGTCGCTGGCGACGAACGCAGCCGCATCGTCGCGCGCAGCCAGTACCACCTTGTCATCGCCCGAGCTGCTGCCCGACGAACCGGAGGACGCACCGGTGGCCGAGCCGGCCGAAGTGCCAGCGAAGCTGGAAGCGAAGCCGGCCAGCGGCAGGGACAGCAGGGCAAGCAGCAGAAGCGGACGGGTCATCGGTTCGAAGCCGGTTGTGAGAATGCGTGGAGCGTAACGGGTACGTGAAGGATTTGCCCGACTCAGAGGTCGAACAGCTTGCCGGGATTCAGCCGCGCTTGGGGATCGAACGCGCGTTTGACCGCCTTCATCAGCGCGATCTCAGCCGGCCCGCGGGTGCTGTCCAGGTAGCCCTTCTTGACCAGACCGATACCGTGCTCGGCCGAGATGCTGCCATCGAAGCGGGCCAGCACCTGTGCCAGCAGCTTGGTTACGTGCTCGCATTGCGCCACGAAATCAGCGTCACTGGTGTCGTCGGGTTTGAGCACATTGATGTGCAGATTGCCGTCACCGATATGGCCGAACCAGACCACGTCGAAATGCGGATAGGCCTGCCCGATCAGCGCCTGGGTCTCGGCCAGGAACGCCGGCATCGCCGAGATCCGCACTGAAACGTCGTTCTTGTAGGGTTTGTAGCGCGCCAGCGATTCGGTGATGCCCTCGCGCAGGCGCCACAGCTGCGCGGCCTGGGCGTCGCTGGCACTGATCACGCCGTCGCTGACCCAGCCATTGCCCATGCAGTCCTCGAAGGCCGCCATCGCCGCCGCTTCCTGAGCCTCGTCGCCGGCCGCGAACTCGGTCACCACGTAATACGGGTGCACTTCGTCGAACGGCGCCTGTGCGCCATGTGCCAGCACGTGCTCCAGTGCCCGGTCGGTGAAGAACTCGAAGGCCTGCAGCTGCAGGCGCGCGCGGAACGCGGCAAATACCTGCATCAGCACGTCGAAGCTGGGCAGTGCCAACAGCATCACGTTGCTGGCCGGCGGAGGGTCGGTCAGCTTCACCGTCGCCTCGACGATCACGCCCAGCGTGCCTTCCGAGCCGATCAGCAGCTGGCGGAAGTCATAGCCGCTGGAGTTCTTGATCAGGCCCTTGTTGAGCTCCAGCAACTCGCCATCAGCCGTGACCACCTTCAGCCCGGCGATCCATTCGCGGGTGTTGCCGTAGCGGATCACGCGGATGCCGCCGGCATTGGTGGCGATGTTGCCGCCGATCGTGCAGGACCCGCGCGCGGCAAAATCCACCGGGTAGATCAGTCCGTGGTCCAGCGCAGCGTTGTGCACGGCTTCCAGCGGCATGCCGGCCTGCACCACCAGGGTGCGATCGACCGCGTGGTAGGCCAGCGCCTTGTTCATACGTTCCAGGCTGAGCACCAGCTCGCCGTTGGCAGCCACCGCGCCGCCCGACAGGCCGGTGCGGCCACCCGACGGCACCACCGCCACGTCTTCGGCTGCACTCCAACGCATCACCGCCCGCACTTCCTCGACCGTGGCCGGCAGCGCGATAGCCAGCGGCGCCGGCGTCCAGCGCCGTGTCCAGTCGCGCCCGTAATGTTCCAGGTCGGCCGGGTCGGTCTTCAGCTTCAGGCCGGGACAGGCCTGCTGCAGCGAGGCAATGCGGGAATCGGTCATGACGGTCCAGCGCGGTGCGTGAAGAACGGGCAAGCGTGCCAGCGGCGCGCGCCAGCGTCCAGCCCTGCAGCGGCCCAGATAGCTACGGATGCAACCAATTGCGCACTGCACCATGGGCGACACGATCTGGCATAGTGGTCAGCCCCTGTCCCACTGGCCGTGTCGCCCCATGTCGCCGAAGAAGACCTCGTTCCCGAAGCAGGATATCCGCGTGCTGTTGCTGGAGGGGGTCAGCCAGACCGCCGTGGAGGTGTTCAGCGCCGCCGGCTACAGCCAGATCGAAGCGCACACCAAGGCGCTGCCCGAAGACGAACTGAAGGCGCGCATCGCCGAGGCACACATCGTCGGCATCCGCTCGCGCACCCAGCTCAGCGCCGAAGTGCTGGCCGAGGCCAAGCGTCTGATCGCGGTGGGCTGCTTCTGCATCGGCACCAACCAGGTCGACCTGGACGCGGCCGAACTGGCCGGCATCCCGGTGTTCAACGCGCCCTACTCCAATACCCGCAGCGTGGCCGAACTGGTGATCGCCGAGGCGATCATGCTGACCCGCGGCATCCCGCAGAAGAACGCCGAATGCCACCGCGGCGGCTGGTCGAAGTCGGCCAGCGGCAGCCACGAAGTGCGCGGCAAGACCCTGGGCATCATCGGCTATGGCCACATCGGCACCCAGGTGGGTGTGCTGGCCGAATCGCTGGGCATGCAGGTGATCTTCCACGATGTGGAAACCAAGCTGTCACTGGGCAATGCCCGGGCCGCGGCCAGCCTCGACGACCTGCTGGCGCGCGCCGACATCGTCACCCTGCACGTGCCGGAGACCCCGTCCACGCAGTGGATGATCGGCAGCACCGAGCTGGCGAAGATGCGCAAGGGCGCACACCTGATCAACGCCGCGCGCGGTACCGTGGTCGACATCGATGCGCTGGATGCAGCCCTGGCCAGCGGCCACCTCGGCGGCGCAGCGCTGGACGTGTTCCCGGTCGAGCCGAAGGGCAATGGCGATATCTTCGAATCGCCACTGACCCGCCACGACAACGTGATCCTGACTCCGCACGTGGGTGGCAGCACGCTGGAAGCACAGGACAACATCGGCATTGAAGTAGCGGCCAAGCTGGTGCGCTACAGCGACAACGGCAGCACCCTGTCGGCGGTCAACTTCCCGGAAGTGACCCTGCCCGAGCACGCCGATAGCCTGCGCCTGCTGCACATCCACCAGAACGTGCCGGGCGTGCTGTCCAAGGTCAACGAGATCTTCTCGCGCCACAACGTCAACATCGACGGCCAGTTCCTGCGCACCGACCCGAAGGTGGGCTACGTGGTGATCGATATCACCGCCAGCGAGGAACAGGCTGCTGCGGTGCGCGACGAGCTGGCCGCGATTCCGGGTACGCTGCGCACGCGCATCCTGTATTGACGCGGATCCCGCCGTGCACTTGTAGAGCCGAGCCCATGCTCGGCTGCGGTTCCGGCCCGCATTGAGCCGAGCATCGGCTCGGCTCTACAGGTTGCTAGCGCGCCAACCAGCGGCGCGCCATGCGCTGCATGGATTCATCCGATTGCGGATCGACCGCGACCTCATCGACCGACCGCCAGGCCAGGTCGAGTGACTCCTCGCTGAGCACGAAGACCTCGCCACCCAGCGCCCGGATCACGAAACGCACGTCGTAGTGCCAGTGCCCCGGCACGTCCTTGCGCTCCGGAATCCAATGCTTGTCGATATCGAAGATGGCCGGGTCTTCCAGCACCAGGCCGCTCAGGCCCGACTCCTCCTCGGCTTCCTTCAGCGCCACCTGAGCCAGGTCGCGGTCGCCGTCGGCGTGGCCGCCCAACTGCAGCCAGCGCTGCAGCTTGCGGTGGTGGGTCAGCAGCAGGCGCTGGCCATCGGCACTGACCAGCCAGCAGCTGGCGGTGAAGTGGCCAGCCAGCCGTTCACGACGGAACGGATCTTCCGGATCGTCCAACAATGTGCCGAATTCGGCAGCCAGTGCGTCGTGGGCGGGCTCGCGGCGGGCATAGTCCCGCAGCAGGCCACGCAGGCGATCGTCAAGCACGGCAAGGGTTTCGGCGGTCTGGCTCATGAATGGGCGGCGTTTGGAAAAATACTGCTCATTATCGCCGTTCATTGTTGCGATTGCGCTTGTGCGTTGGCTTCAGCTTTGGCTAAGGTACAGCGGGCCGTTCGCGCGGCCTTCACCATTCCAGGGTTGCCGGCAACGTATCGGCGGCCCACCCAATCCGATCACTAGGAAGTACTGCATGCTGAAAGCTCTGTTGAGGGTCAAGCCGGTTGAACCGGCCGGGCACGTCGATGCTGGCGAACCCATCGAAGGCAGCCTGGACGGCGAAGCCACGTTGAAACGGACCCTCACGGCTAAACACCTCATCCTGCTTGGCGTGGGTGCGGTGATCGGCGCAGGCATCTTCGTGCTGACCGGCCAGGCTGCGGCCAACCACGCCGGCCCGGCAGTGATGCTGTCGTTCGTCATCGCCGGTTTCGCGTGCGCCCTGGCGGGCCTGTGCTACGCCGAGTTCGCAGCGATGATGCCGGTCTCCGGCAGTGCCTACTCCTATTCCTATGCCACCCTCGGCGAAGGCATGGCCTGGTTCATCGGCTGGTGCCTTGTGCTGGAGTACCTGTTCGCCTCGGCCTCGGTCGCGGTGGGCTGGTCGGCGTACCTGATCAGCTTCATCACCACCACGTTGCACATGCCGTTCCCGGATGCGCTCAGCGCAGCTCCCATTGCCTGGACCGGCAGCGAGTTCATCGCCTCGGGCAAGCTGTTCAACCTGCCGGCGGTGCTGATCGTCGCGGCGGTGTCCGGCCTGCTGTACGTGGGCGTGACCCAGTCGGCCTTCGTCAACGCGATCATCGTGGCGATCAAGGTCACCGTCATCTGCCTGTTCATCGGCATCGGCGCGGCCCACATCGATCCGGCCAACTGGCAACCGTTCATCCCGGAAAACACCGGCGTGGCGGGTGAGTTCGGCTGGAGCGGCGTGTTCCGTGCGGCAACGATCGTGTTCTTCGCCTACATCGGCTTCGATGCGGTCTCCACCGCCGCCGGCGAAACCAAGGACCCGCAGCGCAACATGCCGATCGGCCTGCTCGGCTCGCTGGCGGTATGCACCATTGTCTACATCATCGTCTGCGCGGTACTGACCGGCATGATGCCGTACCACCTGCTGGGCACCGACAAGCCGGTAGCCACCGCGCTGGAGCCCTACCCGACCCTGGCCTGGCTGAAGACGCTGGTCGAGATCGGTGCCATCGCCGGCCTGTCCTCGGTGGTGCTGGTGATGATGATGGGCCAGACCCGCATCGCCTACACCATCTCCCGCGACGGCCTGCTGCCGAAGTTCTTCGGCAAGGTACATGCCCGCTTCCGCACCCCGTACGTCGCCACCATCGTGGTCGGCGTGATCGCCGCCGCACTGGCCGGCCTGGTGCCGCTGAACGTGCTGGGCGAACTGGTGTCGATGGGTACCCTGCTGGCCTTCGCCACGGTCTGCATCGGCGTGCTGGTACTGCGCTATTCCAAGCCGGACCTGCACCGCCCGTTCCGCGTGCCGGCGGTGTGGATCATCTGCCCGCTCGGCGCGGCCACCTGCCTGTTCCTGTTCTGGCAGGCGTTCGTGGTGCATTGGCACCTGTTCGTTGGCTGGACCCTGCTCGGCCTGCTGATCTACCTGGGCTACGGCATCCGCAACAGCAAGCTGGCCAAGTCCTCCTGATCCGCCTACGGGCCGGCCCTGCGCCGGCCCGTCCGTTTTCCCCGCGCGCCCGTTGCGGCGCGCTTCGACAAGACCACCACACATGTTCAAGCAACTGTGGGCCACCAAGCACCCGCATGCCGCCCATGAAGACGCCAACGGCCTGAGCCTGCGCCGCCACCTCGGCCCGTGGGGCCTGACCGCCCTCGGCATCGGCGCGGTGATCGGCGGCGGCATTTTCGTCATCACCGGCCAGGCCGCCGCCAATCACGCCGGCCCGGCCATCATGCTGTCCTTCGTACTGGCGGCGATCTGCTGCGCCTTCTGCGCGCTGGCCTATGCCGAATTCGCCTCGATGGTGCCCGTCTCCGGCAGCGCCTACACCTATACCTACGCCACCTTCGGCGAGCTCTCTGCCTGGTTCATCGGCTGGATGCTGGTGCTCGAGTACGGCGTCTCCGCCTCGGCGGTGGCGGTCAGCTGGACGGGCTATTTCCTCAGCCTGCTCAGCCAGTTCGACATCCATCTACCGGCGGCGCTGGTCAGCGCGCCACTCGACGCGCAGCTGCGCCCGACCGGCGCGATCGCCAACCTGCCCGCCGCCGCACTGGTGCTGCTGCTGACCTGGCTGTGCTACGTCGGCATCAGCAAGTCCTCGGCGATGAACATGGCGATGGTCGTGCTCAAGACCGGCCTGATCGTGCTGGTCATCGTGGTGGGCTGGAAGTACGTGGACACCAGCAACTGGACCCCGTTCATCCCCGCCAACGAAGGCCCCGGCAAGTACGGCATGGAAGGCGTGCTGCGTGGTGCGGCGATGGTGTTCTTCGCCTACATCGGTTTCGAGGCGGTATCGGTGGCGGCGCAGGAGTCGAAGAACCCGCAGCGCGACATGCCGTTCGGCATGATGCTGTCGCTGGTGATCTGCACCGTGCTGTACATCGCGATGGCCGCAGTGATGACCGGCCTGGTGCCGTTCCAGCTGCTGGGCACCGACGAGCCGGTGGTGACCGCGGTGGCCGCGCATCCGCAGCTGGGCTGGTTGCGCTGGGTGGTCGAGGTAGGCGCACTGGTCGGCCTGTCCTCGGTGGTGCTGGTGATGATCATCGGCCAGCCGCGCATCTTCATGATCATGGGCCGCGACGGCCTGCTGCCGCCGGTGTTCACCAAGATCCACCCGAAGTACCGCACCCCGCACATCAACACCGTGATCACCGGCATCGGCATCGCCCTGCTGGCGGCGCTGTTCCCGCTGGACATCCTCGGTGAACTGACCTCGATGGGCACGCTGATCGCGTTCGCGGCGGTCTGCGCGGGCGTGCTGATCCTGCGCCGCACCCAGCCGGACCTGCCGCGTCCATTCCGCATGCCGATGGCGTGGCTGATCTGCAGCCTGGGCGTGCTGAGTTGTCTTGCCCTGCTGTCGGCGATGACGATGCACAACTGGATGCTGATGGGCGTGTGGACGTTCGTCGGCTTCGTGATCTACTTCTGCTACGGCTTCAGGCACAGCCGCCTGCGCGGGAAGTAAGGTTTTCTGCATTGCAGGGCCTGCGGCCCTGCACCCGCTGGGGCAACAGCAACAGCAACAGCGGGTCTGAAGGTTTGGCGGGGAGGGGTGAGATTGCGGGGGACGCTGCAAGTACGTCCCTGTAAGCTCGATCGCCGCATCCATGCGGCTCACGCCCCCGCAATCTCACCCCTCCCCGCCCACGACAGCGTCCTGGCGCGTCCAGTAGATCCACGCCATGCGTGGATGAAGCGTTCCGGGAAATGAATGTTCGGGGACGAATCTGCTGTAGAGCGGAGCCAAGCTCCGCTCCGAGCAAGCGGGGCGAAGCGACCCGCTTCTGCCTTTCTTTCTTCAATCCGTGGCTGGCCGCACGGAATCTGTCCGTGGCCGGTCGGGTGGGCTGTGCAGGGGTGTCCGCGGCATGGATGCCGCGGCCAAGCCCCCAGGGATGGGTTCACGGCGTCCCCTGCACAGCCCACCCGACCGGCCAATCCATGGAATCTGCTTCTGGCACCCAGCCACGAGGGGCTCAGCCGTTGGCCGAATCCAGTAAAATCGCCGGCATGAACGCCCCCACCTTCCCGTACGACACCGCGCGCCTGAGCGAACTGGCCCAGCTGCTGATCGACAACGTCCGCGAACTGGCCCACGCCGGCTGGACCCCGGCCACCAGCAGCAACTTCTCCCACCGCCTGGACGACCGCCACGCCGCGATCACCGTCTCCGGCAAGGACAAGGGTCGCCTGATCGAGGACGACATCATGGTAGTGGACTTCGACGGCCAGGCCGTCGGCCGTCCGCTGCGCCCGTCTGCCGAAACGCTGCTGCACACCCAGCTGTATCGTCGCTTTCCCGAGATCGGCTGCGTACTGCACACCCACTCGCCGGTGCAGACCATCGCCTCGCGCCTGTACGCGCCGCAGGGCCACATCCGGGTCGAAGGCTACGAGCTGCTGAAGGCCTTCGCCGGCAACAGCACCCATGAGATGGCCATCGATATTCCGGTGTTCGCCAACACCCAGGACATGAACGTGCTTTCGAAGCAGGTCGATGACCTGCTCGACCGGCAGAACCTGTGGGGGTACCTGATCGACGGCCACGGCCTGTATGCCTGGGGCCGCGACATGGCCGAAGCGCGCCGGCACATGGAAGCCTTCGAGTTCCTGCTGCATTGCGAGCTGGAGCTGCGCAAGCTGCGCGGCTGAACCCGCGCGCAGGTGCAGATGCCGATCCGGAATCTGCACCTCGTGCCCACCCTGCTACCCTGTCTTCCCCCCGAGACGTTCAAGCTGCCGCCATGAGCCGACTGCGCATCTACGACGACACCCGCCCCGAATCGCCGCTGCTGGACACCCAGGACGGCGCGGTCATCGCTGCCGAACTGCAGAAGATCGGCGTCACCTTCGAACGCTGGCAGGCCACCGCGCCGGTCGCGCCGGGCGCCAGCCAGGATGAGGTGTTCGCCGCTTACCGCGCCGACATCGATCGACTGGTCGCCGAGCGTGGCTTC
This sequence comes from Stenotrophomonas maltophilia, assembly GCF_004920835.1. Lineage (GTDB taxonomy): Bacteria > Pseudomonadota > Gammaproteobacteria > Xanthomonadales > Xanthomonadaceae > Stenotrophomonas > Stenotrophomonas maltophilia_AQ. The sequence continues at coordinate 252,307 of NZ_QFHO01000002.1, read as the reverse complement.
AAGAGCGTGGACGTGGCCTCGATCGCCCCGGACAACCCGAACCGCGCCGAGCTGCGCAAGAAGTTCCTCGACGAACACTTCCACAAGGAAGACGAGGTGCGCTTCTTCGTCGCAGGCTCCGGCCTGTTCACCCTGCACGTGGGCGACAAGGTCTACGAGATCGAGTGCGTGAAGGACGACCTGATCGCCGTACCCGATGGCACCACCCACTGGTTCGACATGGGCGATGAGCCGAGCTTCGTGGCGATCCGCTTCTTCACCGAGCCGGATGGCTGGGTCGGTCACTTCACCGGAACCGACATCGCGCAGAAATTCCCCCGTTACATTCCGACCCAGGCGTCCTGATCCATGCAGCCCCGCGTCATCCTGACCGATATCGAAGGCACCACCAGCAGCATCTCGTTCGTCAAGAACGTGCTGTTCCCCTATGCCCGCAAGGCCTTGCCCGCGTTCGTCGCCGAACACGGCCAGCAGCCGGAGGTGCGCCGCTGGCTGGATGCGGTGGCTACCGAGATCGGCGGTGCCTGCCAGGACAGTCTGGTAGCCGAGACGCTGCAGGGCTGGATCGACCAGGACCGCAAGCACACCGCACTGAAGGCGCTGCAGGGCCTGATCTGGAACGAAGGCTACCGCCGCGGCGAATACACCGCGCACTTCTACCCGGAAGTGGCGCCGGTGCTGAAGGGCTGGCACGCCTCCGGCCTGCCGCTGTACGTGTATTCCTCCGGCTCGGTGCCGGCGCAGAAGCTGTTCTTCGGCTTCAGCGACGCCGGTGACCTCAGCCCGCTGGTGTCGGGCTGGTTCGACACCGAAATCGGCGGCAAGCGTGAGGCCGACAGCTACCGCCGCATCGTGCAGGCCATTGGCGTGCCGGCCGGCGAGATCCTGTTCCTGTCAGATGTGGTCGAGGAACTGGACGCCGCCCGAGACGCCGGCCTGCAGACCCGCCTGATCGATCGCCTGGATGACTACCCGCTGCCGCGCACCGGCCAGGCCGCCAACGGCCACGAGCGCGTCGAGAATTTCCAGCAGATACAGCTGTAAGCAGGAAGGTGTGCGGACCAACGGTCCGCACCTACCCGACTCCGCTTCTGGTAGATGCCAACCTTCGTTGGCATGCTCCTGGTGTGCCAACCAAGGTTGGCACCTACCAAAGCGGAATACCCCTCAACGGTCGTTGAGGGTCTTCACCTTCAGCGCTTCGCGCAGGGCAGCCAGGTCCACCGGGCCGCGAACCGCAATGTCGCGGGTTTCGCCGGGCAGCAGGTCGAGCAGGTTGTCTTCCACCTGCACGTCCAATGCACCAAAGTCGATCCACGCCGAACGCACGTAGGCCGAGCTTTCCAATCGCAGACGATAGTGGTCGCCTTCAATGGACAGGCTGGCCTTGAGCTTCTGCCGCGGCAGGATCTGGTCCTTGGCTTCGACGAATCCGACCACCTGGCGGGCACTCACCGCCCCGTTCTGCAGCAGCTCGAACACCGCCACGGTGCGCTTGGGGTCGGCACCGGCCAACAATTCGGCATCGCGGAAATCACCGATCGAGGTGACACCGGCAGCGGCCAGCGTCACCGCTTCCCCGCGACGACGCAGCACCTGACCGTCAACATCCATCACCCGCAACCGCCAGCGCGCATCCAGCGCGGCCTCGTCATTGAGCAGGCGCACCCGCGTACTGCCCTCATCACGCAATGCCGCCAGCGTGACCGGCGCGAAGAAGCGCCGCGCGGCGAAGTGCAGCGCCTTCCAGCGACCGAAGTAGTCCACGCTGGACCATGAAGCACCTGGCCAGACGTCGTTGAGCTGCCAGTACAGCGAGCCCATCGTGTACGGCCGCGAGGCGCGATGGTGCAGCGCCGCCAGCGCGATGCCATCGGCCTGCATCACCTGGCTCAGGTAGACGAAGTCCTCGAAGTCTTTCGGCGTGCCATAGCCCAATTCAATGTAGTGCAGCAAGCGGCTGTTGCCCTCGCCCGCCATGAACTTCTGGTGCGCGCGGATCACCGGGCTGTCGATGCGCTGCTCGGCGCGGGTGGCGATCTGGTCCACCGTCGCCACCGACGGCCATGCCTGCAGTCCATATTCGGACATGAAGCGCGGGGTCTCACGCAGGTAGGCCTGCACCGGCAGTGCCGGATTGCCCCAGACCTGCCAGTAGTGCTTGTCGCCTCGGGTGGAATCGTTCGCCTTTTCATCCAGGTCGTTACTGGGCGAGCTGGACCAATACGGCACGCCCAGCCCTTCCTCACCCACTACCTGGCGCAGATCATTGCCGAACAGGTCGAGATAGCCCTGCCAGACCTTCGCCGCAAATGCCGGGTCGGCCGCCTTCAGGTCGCGGCCGTGGCCCCAGTCCTTCCAGGCGGTTTCTTCCTCGTTGTTGCCACACCACAGCACGATGCTGGGGTGATGGCGCAGCCGGCGCACGTTGTCGCGCGCCTCGGCCACCACGCTGGCACGGAAGGCCGGATCGTAGCCCGGCTGCATGCCGCCGCCGAACATGAAGTCCTGCCAGACCAGCAGGCCCAGCTCATCGGCGATGTCGAAGAATGCATCTTCCTCGTAGTAGCCGCCGCCCCAGTTGCGCAGCATGTTCATGTTGGCGTCGCGCGCGGCGGTCAGCACCTGGCGCAGTCGTGCGGCATCGACACGTGCGGGGAAGGCATCGAACGGAATCACGTTGGCGCCCTTGGCGAAGATGGGCACGCCATTGATGACGAAAGCGAAGCCCTGCCCGCCCTTGCCGTCTTCCTCGCGGCGCAGTTCAACCGTGCGCAGGCCGATGCGCTGCTCGCGCGGCAGTGTTGCATCGGCGCCACCGTCCAGGCGAGCCTGCACGGTATAGCGGTCCTGCGCACCATGGCCCACCGGCCACCAGCGGCGCGGCGTGGCCAGCTCAACCGGCAGCTCAACCGTGTTCTGGCCGGGCTTCAGCAGCACCGTGCGTTGCACCTGGGCCACGCTGCGTCCGTGCGGATCGCGCACATCGACATTGACCACCGCAGAACCGGCAGCGCTGCCCTGCTCCACCTGCAGCAGCACCGCCAGCTTCGCCTGCTCCGCGCTCAATGCATCGGTACGCACGGCAAGATCGGTCAGGCGGTGCGCGTCCCAGGCCTGCAGTTCGACCCCGCGCCAGACGCCGGCGGTGACATAGCGCGGGCCCCAGTCCCAGCCGAAGTGATAGGCCGGCTTGCGCGCGAAGTTGCCGACCATCGCGTCTTTGGGCTCATCACCATAGGGTGAAGGATAGTTACCAGCAATCTTGTGCGGCAGCGCCTGCACACCCGGCAGCAGGGTGCGGATCGGTGAACGGAACACGATCTGCAGTTCATTGTCCTTGGCGCGCAGGCGTCCCTCCACGCGCGCTCGCCAGGTACGGTGCGCATTGTCCGCGCGCAGCAGCGGCTTGCCGTTGAGCCTGACTTCGGCATAGGTGTCCAGCCCATCGAAGCGCAGCTCGGCATTGGGCTTGGCCAGCGTCGCCGCGTCCACGTCGAAGCGGGCGCGGTATTCCCAATCGGCCAGGCCGATCCATTGCAGCTCGGCCTCGGGTGCACCGACGTACGGATCGCGGATCAGCCCATGCGCCAGCAGGTCGGTGTGCACGCTGCCCGGCACCTTCGCGGCCCGCCATTGCTGCAGGCCCGGGTGGGCTGCACCCTGGGCGTCGCCGGGCAGCATGCGGAATTCCCACTGCGCCTGCAGCGGGGCTGCAGCCAACGGGAAGGAAATGGCTGCAATCAGCAGCAGGAGCAGACGGACAACGAGGGAAATGCGATGCACGTGATGCTCCTGTTTTCCGCCGGGCGCGGCCCGGCGCTACCGATTCCGATTCATCATGCGTACGGCGCTACGCGCCTCAACGCACGACGTTCAACACTTCGTAGCACGCACCCATGGTGTGGTAATCCACCTTGCCGGCCGGACTCTTCTCGTCGCTGTACTTGCGGTTGTCGGCATCGAGGATGCGGAACCAGGCGCCGTACTGGTGATCGACGAAGTGCTCCCAGGAGTACGCCCAGATGCGCTCGTACCACTGCCAGTAGCGATCATCACCGGTACGCTTGGCCATCAGCGCGGCGGTCGCCAGCGTCTCGGCCTGCACCCAGAAGTACTTGTCGTCGTCGCAGACGAAGCTGTCGCCGCCGATCGGCGCGCCATCCATGCCGGGCTGGCGGCGCGATTCGGGAGCGAAGCCGTAGTACAGGCCGCCCCGGGCGTCGTCCCAGCTGCGTGCGACGGCGACGTCGAACAGGTGCTGCGCGGTCGGCACCAGCCAGTCGGCCTGCACGTGACGATCGAGGATCAGCAGCAGCTTGGCCCACTCGGTCTGATGGCCGGGCTGGAAGCCCCACGGGCGGAACAGGTGCTTGGGGTCGTCCAGGTTGTAGTCCCAGTCGATTTCCCAGTTCACATCGTAATGTTCCCAGACCAGGCCACCGGCCTTGGCGGCCTGGCGGCGGGTCATGTTGTCGGCCAGCTGCAGCGCGCGCTCGACATAGCGCTGCTCGCCACTGGCCTCGAACGCCGCCAGCATCGCCTCGCACATGTGCATGTTGGCATTCTGGCCGCGGTAGCCGGTGAAGTTCCACTGGCCGTCAGCCTCGTCCTTGTACAGGCCGTGCTGCGGCTCCCAGAAGCGCGCTTCCAGCAGCTGCCAGGTCTCGTCCATCCACTCGCGGGCCTGCTCGACACCGGCCTTCAGTGCGCAGCTGTAGGCCAGCAGCACGAAGGCCACGCCGTAGCAGTGGTTCATGTAGTCCTCGACCTTGCCGTCGCGCAGGGTCCAGGCATAGCCGCCGGTGGCCGGGTTGCGGTGCACCTCGCGCAGGTAGCGCACGCCATGCTCGACGGCCTCCCTGTACTCGGCATTGCCGAACTCACGGTAGGCCATCGCGTAGTTGAAGACGAAACGGGTACTGCTCACCAGGTGGCGGTGGCTGGCATCGTAGATGCTGCCGTCATCGCGGAAGTAGTGGAAGAAGCCACCGTTCGGATCGATGCAGCGCGGATGGTAGAACGCCATCGTGTCGGCGATATGCGCGCGCAGGAACGCGGGCGAACGGAAATCGGGCGGGATGTTCATGCAGTAATGTCCTGTGCCTGCAGCAGCTGCTGCACTTCATCGAGCGAGGGCATCGCGGCGAACGCGCCCTTGCGGGTAACCGCCAGCGCACCCACGGCGGCGCCGAAGCGCAGCGTGGCGGCGATCGCGTCCGGGTCCTGGCAGAACGCGGCGAAACCCGCGCCCGCCCCACCGCGCTGCAGCAGGCCGACCAGCAAGCCGCCGACGAAGGCATCACCGGCCGCCGTGGTGTCGACCGTAGCTACGCGGAAGCTGGTGACCATGCCGTGGTTGTCACGGGTGTACCAGTGCAGAGTGGCCGCACCATCGGTGACGATCACCCAGCGCGCCTGCGCGGCCAGCAGGCGACGCAGCACCAGCGCCTCGCCGTCATCGCCGAGCGGTGCTGCCAGGTAGTCCAGTTCCTCGCGCGACAGCTTGACCAGGTCGGCACGTTCCAGCGCCTGCCACAGGCGTGGCGTCGGATCCTCGTTCGCCGGCCACAGGGCCGGACGCAGGTTGAGGTCCAGGCTGACCACCGCACCGGCGGCGCGGGCGCGGTCCATCCCGGCGAAGGTCGCTTCGGCGATGGCCGGCTCGGTCAGGCTGTTGGAGCACACGTGGAAGCACTGTGTGCCGTCGAAGCACGCGGCCTGGAAGTCGCTGTCACGGAACAGCAGGTCGGCCGCCGGCGGGCGGTAGAAGCTGAAGCTGCGCTCGCCGCTGGCATCCAGCGCGACGAAGGCCAGCGCGGTCTTGGCCGCGTCGGTGCGCACGATGTAATCCGTGCCCACGCCGTGCTCGACCAGGCTGTCGGCGAGGAAGTCGCCGAACATGTCACGGCCCAGCATGCCGACGAACTGGGTCTTCGCGCCCAGCCGCGCAGCCGCTACCGCGACGTTGGCCGGCGCACCGCCGGCGTACTGCAGGAACGCGCGCGGCGTGTCGGCCGAGGCCGGCGGCTGCGCTAGTAGATCGATCAAAATTTCGCCGAAGCAGACAATGGCACCCATTCCGGACTCAGCCTCCCTGCGTTGCGGAAGCCGGCGTACGCGCGCCGACCAGTCCGTAGAAAATGATGTAGCCGTAGCACAGCAGCGGCAGGATGAAGCTGGCCTGCACGCCGATGTGGTCGGCCAGCACGCCCTGCAGGTACGGCACCACGGCGCCGCCGACGATGGCCATGATCAGCAGGCTGGAACCCTTGTTGGTCAGCGGGCCCAGGCGCTCGATGCTCAGCGCGAAGATGGTCGGGAACATGATCGAGTTGAACAGGCCGATCGCCACCACCGAGTACAGCGCAACGCTGCCGGAGGTCAGCATGGTCGTGGCCAGCAGCGCCACGTTGACCAGCGCGAAGATCGCCAGCAGGCGGCTCGGCGAGAAGCGCGCCAGCAGCGCCGAGCCCGCAAAGCGGCCGATCATCGCCATCGTCCAGTAGGCCGACACGTAGTGGGTGGCTTCCTGCTCGCTGAAGCCGCCGATGCTCGGCATCGACAAGTAGTTGACCAGGAAGCTGCCGATCGACACTTCGGCGCCGACGTAGAAGAAGATGCCCAGCACACCCAGCAACAGGTGGCGCTTGCGCAGCGCATCCAGATAGCTGTGGTGGTGGCCCTGGTCGGCCTGCTCGGTGGCGTCGCTCAGCGCCGGCAGGCGGAACAGGAACACGAACAACGCCAGCAGCACCAGCGCCACTGCCAGACCCACGTACGGGCCCTGCACAGCCTGCGCCTCGGCGGCGCGGTAGGCCAGCTGCTCGGCGGCCGGCAGCGCGCTCAGTTCATCGGCGCTCTTGACTGTGTTGGACAGGATCAGCATGCCGCCGAAGATCGGCGCAATGGCCGTGCCCAGCGAGTTCAGCGCCTGCGCCAGGGTCAGGCGGCTGGAGCTGGTCTGCTCCGGGCCCAACAGTGCGACGTAGGGATTGGCAGCGACCTGCAGCACGGTAATGCCGGTGGCCAGCACGAACAGCGCGCCCAGGAAGGCGCCGTACACGCGCAGCTCGGCCGCTGGCCAGAAGCCCAGCGCGCCGATACCAGCAATCACCAGGCCGGCCACGATGCCCTTCTTGTAGCCCAGCGCCGCCACCAGGCGACCTGCCGGCAGCGACATCAGGAAATAGGTGCCGAAGAAGGTGAACTGCACCAGCATCGCCTTGGCATAGTTCAGCTCGAACACCGCCTTCAGGTGCGGGATCAGGATGTCATTGAGGCAGGTCAGGAAGCCCCACATGAAGAAGATCGTGGTGACCACGGCCAGCGCCTTGCCGTTGGTGACGGCGGGTGCGTTGCCCGAAGAACCCGATGGACGGGGCGTTGCGGAGATCGGCATGCGGTACGCGCCTCGATGCGCGGAAGGTCGTTGTTGCGTGGAAGGGGTGTATGGAAGGAATCAGTTCGGTCGTGCGGCACTGCTTTCGCGGATGCGCAGCTGCACCGGCGCGACCGTGCGCCGTGGCGGCGCGTCCGGTTCGTCCAGTCGTTGCAGCAGCAGCGCGGCAGCCTGCCGGCCCCGCTCGCGCGGGTCAGCGGTGAGCGTGGTCAACGGCGGCACCGCCACCGACGCTTCGGAAATATCATCGAAACCGGTAACGGCAAAGTCACCGCCCGGACGGATGCCACGCGAATTCAAGCCCAGCATCAAGCCCAGCGCGACGGTGTCGTTGTAGCAGACCGCTGCACTCGGCCGATGGCCGTCGGCAAACAGCTCATCGGTGCGCGCCGCAGCTTCCAGGCGGTTCGGCGCCGACTCGATCATCCAACCCGGCGGCAACGACAGCCCAGCCTCGGCCAGCGCCTGCTGGAAACCGGCGCGGCGCTGATGGCACGAACTGGATGCCGCGTGGCCACCGAAGAAGGCGATCTGGCGATGGCCGCGCTCGATCAAGTGGCGCGTGGCCAGGTAGGCGCCGTGCTGGTTGTCCAGGGTCAGGAAGTCCCAGTCGGCCCCCTCCAGTTCGCGGTTGAACAGCAGCACGTTGGCATTGGCACCCAGCGCCTGGCGCAGCAGCGCGGTGTCACTGCCTTCGGCCGGCGACAGGATCAGGCCGGCCGGGGTGTGTTCCATCAGTGTCGAAAGCACCGCCTGCTGGCGCTCCGGCGATTCACCCGTGCTGCCCAGCAGGGTCACGTAGCCGCGCCCGCCCAGCGCCTCGTCCACGCCCGAAGCGAATTCGGCGAAGAACGGGTTGGACAGATCGTTGATCACCAGCGCGATGCTCGACGAGGTCCGCCGGCGCAGGTTGGCAGCGGCGCGGTTGTAGACATAGCGCTGGCGGCGCAGTTCGGCCTCGACCTTGGCGCGGGTATCAACGTTGACCAGCGGGCTGCCGCGCAGCACCAGCGACACGGTTGCCCGTGACACGCCGATGGCACGCGCGATGTCGGTCACCGTCACCGCCTTGCCGGCGCGCTTGCTGGGACTGCTGCCGTTGTCGTTCATCGTCTTCCCGGACTCCGCTGGATGCTCAAGCCTAATGGATCAGGGCCCTGTCGTGCCGTGCCGTTCGCTGGGTGACCGCGAACGGCACAGTCCGTCTCAGCGCAGCTGGCTGCCCGGTGCCGCGCACCAGGATACCGGCAGGTCCTTCACCGCCGTGCCCCAGCCCTGCTCCGGCGCCTTCGCATCGAGCGCGAACTGCAGGCGCGGGCCCTGCTGCAGGCGGTTCCAGTCCAGCCACACCGGTGCATGCGCCTGGCCATCGACCTGCACGCCCTGCACGTACTGCAGGCGGCGGCCATCGGCGCCCGGCGCATCGATGCGCAGGGTGCGGCCATTGCCCATGTCCACCTCCACCTTGCTGAAGCGCGGCGTGTGCAGCAGGAACTGGCCACTGCCCGGCACCGCCGGGTACACGCCGATGGCACTGAACAGGTACCAGGCCGACATCGTGCCGAGGTCATCGTTGCCGGTCACGCCATTCGGTGCATTGGTGAACAGCTGCTGGGCAGCGCGCACCACGGCGGCGGTCTTCCACGGCTGGCCGATCAGCGTGTACAGCCAAGGCGAGTGGAGGTCGGGCTCGTTGTTCGGGTTGTAGCGGAACTGGTTGTAATAGCTGTACGGCCCGACCACCCACTCCTTGCGCGCGGCATTGAGCGGATCGGCCTGCAGCGCGTCCATCGCGAAGAATGCATCGAGGCGGCGGCCGGCCTGTTCGCGGCCGTCCATCGCTTCGACCAGGCCCGGCACGTCCTGCTGCGCCAGCCACTGGTACTGCCATGCCGTGCCTTCATGGAAACCGTGGTGCGAGCGCGGGCTGTAGTGGCCATCGGCCGGCGTATACCACTGGCCATCTTCGGTACGCGGGCGCGGGAAACCGGTGAAGCCGGTCTCGGCGTCACGCACCTGCGGATCCCACACCTTGCGCCAGTTGCGGCCGCGCTCACGCAACGTCGCCGCGTCCTGCGCATGGCCAAGCCCATCGGCCATCTGCGAAAGCGCGCAGTCGGCCAGCGCATATTCCAACGTGGCCGAGCCGCCGTGGTGCGGATCAACGTCCATGCCCTTGGACGGGAACGCGCGGTCGTAGACCACGTAGCCCTTGTCCAGGTAGGTCGGGTTGCCGGAGCGACCGGCCATGCGCGAGTTCAGCGGCGGCGTACCGAACGCATTGCGACGCAGCGCATCCCACGCCTGCGATTCACGGCCCTTGAGCGCACCGAAGCGCCAAAGATCGACCATGAACGGCGTGACCGGATCGCCGGTCATGATGTTGGTCTCGAAGTTGGCATAGCCCCAGCGCGGCAGCCAGCCACCCTGCTCGTCGATCGCCAGCAGGGTGCGGCCGATGTCCCGCGCCACGTCCGGGCGGGTCAGCGCCAGCCACTGGTTCTGCGCGCGGTAGGTATCCCACAGCGAGAAATACTCGTAGTACGTCCAGCCATCGGCGCGATGGATGCCATCGTCATAGCCGCGGTAGCGGCCGTCGGCATCGTTGCCGGTCATCGGCTGCAGCAGCGCGTGGTAGACCGCGCTGTAGAACACGGTGCGATCGTCGGCGGTGCCGCCCTGCACGCGCACGCGGCCCAGCTGCTCGCGCCAGGACTGCTGGGACAGCGCGCGCATGCGGTCGAAGCCGAGCAGCGCCCCACCCTGCATGCCCTCCGCGCGCAGGTTGGTGCGCGCGCCTTCGGCATCCACGTGCGAGATCGCGCTGACCGCCGTCACCGACTGGCCCTTGCCGAGATCGAAGCTGAGCCAGGCACCGTTCGGCTTCTGCTCGCCTTCCATGCTGTGGCGCGCGCCGGGCAGGCCACCGCCCTCGCCCCAGGTGCCATGCGCCTTGAACGGACGGTCGAACTCGATGCGGAACCAGGTGGTGTACTGGTGGCCGCCACAGAAGCTCTTGGTGACCAGCTTGCCTTCGACCACGCGGTCGCCGACCACGTCGACCACGCTGCCGATCACCGAATGGCGCTCGTTGGCCTGGCCGACGTTGACCAGCACGTGGCCATCGCCACTGCGCTGGCTGAAGGTGTAGCGCTCGGCCGCAGCACGCGTACGTGCAGTCGCCTCCGCATCAATGCCGCCGTAGCTGGTCAGCCGCACCTTGTAATAGCCCGCTTGGCCGATCTCGCCGTCATGGGTGTACGACGCGGCGTAGGCTTTATGGTCAAACTTCTTCGCATTGCCAGTATCGAAATCGCCGCCCGGACCGATCGAGCCCGTGACCGGCAGAACCGACACCTGGCCGCCCTGCTCCCAGCAGCCGGCGCCGGAGATGAAGGAGTGGCCGAAACCGCGGATCTTCTCGTCGTCGTAGCGCCAGCCCGAATAGTGGCTGCCGATCGGGCTGACCTGGATCAGGCCGAACGGCGCCGATGCGCCCGGGAACGTGTTGCCATCGTCCTTGCTGCCGATGAAGGTGTTGACCTCGCGCTCCAGCGCAGCCGGCGCCGCCTGCAGCAGCATCGGCGCCGCCGACAGTGCGAGCAGGCAGGCCAGGCGCACCAGCGGGCGCGTGGACAATGGGACGGCGGGAGCGGACGGCACTGGACGCATGTCGGGTTCCTGTAGTCGATGACGCGGAGGCAGACGGCCGGGGCCGTCCGACACCGTTCCGCTGAGCCCTGCCCTGACCTGCAGAGAGCTCCCCCTGGAATGACGCCCGACCCACCAGACCGTGAATTTAGATCGATTCAAGTAGAGCATGCAGGTTCAGCCGAATGCATTCTGCGGCGCAGCATGAGAGAGGGTGTTCGGCAGGGCTGCGCCCTGCACCTGCCGAAGCCGAAGCAACAGCAAAAGCCGGCTGTCCGTGGGATGGCGGGGTGGGTCCGGTTGCAGGGGGCGCCGTAAGTACGTCCATGTAGGCTCGGTCGCCGCATCCATGCGGCTGACGCCCCCGCAACCGGACCCACCCCGCCTTCGACAGATCTCCGCGATCTGCGGTAGATCCACGCCATGCGTCGATCAATCTCTGACAGATAACGAAATCAATCGGGGTCAGATCCGTTTTCCAAAGGAAAACGGATCTGACCCCACGACCCCATGTCGTTCCAGGATCAATCCAACCGCCACCGTGAAACGGTCGAAGGCGGGGCCGTGTCGGATTGCGGGGTGTCCGCGGCATGGATGCCGCGGCCAAGCCCCCATGGACGGGTTTACGGCGTCCCCGCAATCCGACACCGCCCCGCCCAACACACAGACAACCCAGAGCCGCTTTGGCTTTGGCTTTGGCTGTTGCCCTGGCTCACAGCAGGTGCAAGGCGCAGCCCTGCCGACCCACCCTCCCCTGCGCACGAAAACGATTTCACTGTTTTCAGCAAACCGTCATCCCTTCGCCACGCCAGTACCATATTGCGGAGCAGCATGCGCCCGCGGGCGACCCATGCTAAAAATCGCCCGCCCATCGCTTAGATCGATCCAAGAACGACACTGCGATGGCCGGGAGTTGGGGGAGCAGCAACAGGACGTACCAGGCCACGCGCACGGTGCTACTGCCACTGCATGGCAATAGCGACAATGTCACTTCAAATTAGATCGATTCAAGTTGTCCGTGCCACGTCACCGGATCAATCCAGGAGAGAGGGAGAGATGGGAATGAAGCATTCAACACGTACGCATGGTCAGGACGCACTGGCGTTGGCCATCGCGCTGGCCTTGGCCGCCGCCGTCATTCCGGCTGGCGCCGCCGCGCAGCAGGCCACCTCCACCGGCTCGCAGGAGGCCACCAACCTGGACAGCGTCCAGGTCACCGGCTACCGCTACGCCATCGAGAAGAGCCTGTCACAGAAGCGCGACGCCAACGCCGTGGTCGAAGTGATCACCGCAGAAGATGTCGGCAAGTTCCCCGACAAGAACGTCGCCGACGCGTTGCAGCGCGTGCCCGGCGTAGTCATCACCCGCAGCGGTGGCGAAGGCAAGAGCGTCAGCGTGCGCGGCCTTGCGCCGGACCTGACCCTGACCCAGTTGAACGGCAACTACGTGGCCACGTCGGAAACCAACGACGAAGCCACCCGTTCGTTCAACTACACCCTGCTGCCGTCGAACATGCTGTCCAGTGCAGAACTGTTCAAGTCGCCGGAAGCCCGCATCGACGAAGGCGGCATCGGCGGCACAGTCATCCTGCACACGCGGCGTCCGCTGGACATGGAATCCAACTCGGGCTTCGTCACGCTCGAGGGCACCTCCTCCGATACCCACCACGATATCGACCCGCAGGCCTCAGCCCTGTATTCGTGGCACAGCAAGGACGAGCGTTTCGGCGTGCTGATCGGCGTGACGCAGCAGAAGCGCACCACCCGCACCATGGAAGCCAGCACCGAGGACTACCAGTGGTATGGCGCCGGCAAGGCGCGCGATGCCTATGGCAACGTGCAGGCGCAGGATGGCATCCACTACTGGTGGGGCAAGTCCGGTTTCAACAACCAGACCGGCGGCAACTACAGCGACTTCTTCATGCCGACCTCGGTCAACTTCGCCGTGAAGGAAGAAAAGCGCGAGCGCAAGGGCGGCCAGCTGACCTTCCAGTTCAAGCCGGTGGACAACGTCACGATGACGGCCAACTACTTCCGCTTCGAGCTGCAGGGTGATTACACCCAGAACATGCTGAAGATCCCGGAATGGAGCATGGCCCGCTTCAACGGTGATGGAAACTGGGCCGGCGGCCGCCTGCTCAACGGCCTGGATTTCGATCCCAGCGGAAACACCGTCACCGGCGCCCAGTTCGAAAAGCTGGCTGGAAAGACCTACTACTGCAGCGAAGACCAGGCCAAGGCCGCTGGCCTGAAGCCCGGCGGCTGGGGCCCGGACGACTGCACGGTTCCGACGCCGCAGCTGACCGGTGGCTACAGCAAGGAAAAGGCGCTGTCGCAGACCGCTGACCTGACCATCGACTGGGATATCAGCCCGCTGTGGAAGGCCTCGTTCACCGGCGGCCGTACCTGGTCCGAAGGTGGTCCGTCGATGAACTTCCGCATGTCGGCCAAGCCGCGGCGCAAGGTCGGCAACGATTACCTGTCGGGCAACCTGTACAGCGCATGGGACCTGACCGGCACGCCGTCGGCCACCTTCTCGCCCGACCTGCAGCAGCAGCTGATGAACGGCATCGCCGAAGTCGACACCGGCTCGACCGATTCGTCGTGGAAGCGCACCGAGGTCAAGCAGAACTACTTCCAGGCTGACGTGACCAAGCTGTTCGAGTCGGGCTGGCTGGACTCGATCCAGTTCGGTGCCAAATACCGTGACGGCAAGGTCCATCGCAATACCGGCAACACCTACTGGGTGTGCCCCGGCCGCGACCCGGCCGACTATGACAACAGCCGCTACCAGAGTGGCTGCGATCCGACTGCCGGCGACGCGCAGCCCGGCTTCTTCCTGTCCAATCCGATCAGCAACATTGCCGGCGGCTTCAATGCCAACGTGTTCCCGGGCATCAACTACCCGGCCTACATCGACTACTTGAACAAGACCTACGGCGGTTCGCACAACCGTACCGAGGAAGACTTCGTCTACAACGTCAACGAGAAGATCTACTCGGGCTACTTCCAGGCCAACTTCCGTACCGAACGCCTGCGCGGCAATGTCGGCGTGCGCGTGGTGCGCACCAAGCAGTTCGCGCAGTCCTCCGACTCGATCGAGAAGTTCAACGACTACTTCCTGGACAACGCATCCGGCGCACCGATGGCGTGCACCGATCCGGCCGCTGCGGCCTACCCGACCTACAGCTGCGAGAGCGGCTTCGTGCGCCTGCCGCACGACCTCGCGCAGAGCAAGACGTACGACCTGATCGGCGTGGACCGTACCTACACCGACGTACTGCCGAGCTTCAATATCGCCTGGGACATCACCGACACGCTGGTGCTGCGTGGTGCCGCGTCGAAGGTGATCGCCCGCCCCGGCTACACCGACATCGCAGCTCCGGGCGCACTGAGCTATTACAGCGAAGAGTATGTCAATGATCGCCGCGTTGCCGGTGGCGCATCGACCGCAGGCTGGGTCGGCAAGGGCAGCAACAAGCAGCTGGAACCGTTCAAGGCCACCCAGTTCGACCTGGGCCTGGAGTGGTACTTCCAGCCGGGCGCGGTCGCCGGCGTCGGCCTGTTCCGCAAGAACGTGGACAACTTCACCCTGCCGGTGGTGCGCGACACGCCGATGGTCATCGGCGGTGAAGCGGTGAACGTGCAGCGCTATGAAACCCAGGCCAATGGCCGCGATGGTGTCTCGCAGGGCGTCGAGCTGTATGGCCAGTACACCTTCGATTTCGGCTTCGGCGTGCAGGCCAACTACACCTACAACGACACCAACCTGGCTTCCATTGTGTTGGACGGGCAGGAAATCGGCTCCTCGCCGCTGGTCGGCAGCGCCAAGAACCAGGCCAACGTGACGGTCTTCTACGAGAACGAGAAGTTCCTCGCGCGCGCCTCGTTCAACCGTCGCGGCCAGGTGGTCGGCGGGCTCAACAACGGCCTCACCGTTTACACCGAGCCGTATGACCAGCTGGATCTGAACGTGGCCTACAACCTGACCCCGGACTGGACCCTGACCGCCTCGGTGATCAATGCCACCAAGTCCGAACAGCGCGTGCACCTGGGAAGCGACACCAAGGCACGCCTGATCTCCAATACCTACGCAGGCCGCCAGCTGTACTTCGGCGCCACCTGGAAGTTCTAAGGCAACACCGGGTTGCCCGGGCCCGCCCCGGTGCAACCCACGTCCCGCCCTGGCGGGGACGGTCCTCCACGGCAGCCGCGCTGGTACAGGTGGCTGCTGTTTTTGTTGGCGCTTTTCTTCGGTTCAGCCCTGCGCTTGACCCTGCCAATGTTGGAAGGTGCACACTGGCTCCACCCCAAGAGCACCGAAGGAGCTACAGATGGAATTCCACGTTGAAGGCATGACCTGCGGCGGCTGCGCACGCAGCGTGACCAAGGCGATCGAGCTGGTCGATCCGCAGGCCAGCGTGCAGGCAGATCCGGCCAGCCGTCGCGTGCAGGTGCAGACCTCGGCCAGCGAATCACAGATCGTGGCGGCACTGACCGATGCAGGCTTCCCGCCGCGCACGGCCTGATTCCCTACCCTGCGGCTGCAACGAAAACCCCGCCCGGTGCAGCTGCACCGGGCGGGTTTTTTCATGCATGCAACGCCAGGTCAGTGCTTGTGCGTGCGGCGCCGTACTGCACCGGTCTTCGCGGCCTCCGGCGGTGTCAGGGTCTCTTCGTCCTCGCCCAGCCGCTGCAGGATCGGGCATTCCGGGCGCTCATCGCCCGCACAGCAGCTGATCAACGACTTCAGCGTGTCGGCCATCTGCCGCATGCTTTCGATACGCTGTTCCAGGTCGGCGATGTGCTGTTCGGCAAGATGCTTGACGTCGGCACTGTGCCGCGAGGTGTCGTTCCACAGGCCCAGAAGGTCGGTGATCTCGGCGACCTGGAAGCCGAGATCGCGCGCGCGGCGAATGAAACGCAGGCGGTGGATGTCCGCCTGCGAATACGCCCGGTAGCCGGACTCGGTGCGATCTGCCGCGGGAATCAGGCCGATCTGTTCGTAGTAGCGGATCATCTTCGCCGATACGCTGGAGGCCTTGGCGGCTTCACCGATGTTCATGCGGTTCTCCTTCAGTGGCTCGCAGCGGGGGCATCCGCCATCGGCGGCTGGAAGCGGCGCAGGCGCAGCGCATTGCCCAGCACGAACACGCTGGACAAGGCCATCGCACCGGCGGCGAACACCGGCGACAGCAGCACACCCCAGACCGGGTACAGCACGCCGGCCGCCACCGGAATCAATGCGGTGTTGTAGGCAAAGGCCCAGAACAGGTTCTGTCGGATGTTGCCCAGCGTTGCCTTCGAAAGCGCGATGGCATTCGGCACGCCCTGCAGGTTGCCCGACATCAGCACCACATCGGCCGACTCCACCGCGATATCGGTGCCGGTCCCGATGGCCAGGCCGACATCGGCCTCGGCCAGCGCCGGCGCATCGTTGATGCCGTCACCAACAAAGGCAACATGGCCATGAGTGGCCTTCAAGCGGCGCACCGCCTCGACCTTGCCTTCCGGCAGCACTTCGGCCACCACTTCATCGATACCCAGCTGGCGCGCGATCGCCTGCGCGGTACCGGTGTTGTCACCGGTGATCATCGCCACCTTCAGGCCAAGCTGATGCAGCGCCGCGATCGCGGCCGGCGTGCTCGGCTTGATCGGATCGGATACTGCGATGATCGCTGCCAGGCGTCCATCGATGGCCGCGTACAACGGCGACTTGCCCTGCGCGCCGAGTTCGGCCGCCAGCGCCGCAAACGCGGTGATATCCACGCCAAGATCGCGCATGAAGCGATCGGCGCCGACCTCTACCCGTGCGCCCTCTACGCTGGCGCGCACGCCCATGCCGGTGACCGAATCGAAATCGACCATCGATGGCAGCGCGAGGCCCTGCTCGGTGGCTGCATCGACAATGGCGCGGGCGATCGGATGCTCCGAACGTGATTCCACGGTGGCGACCGCGGCCAGCACTGTGGCGCGATCAAAGCCGTCGGCGATCTCCAGGTCGGTCAGGCGCGGCCGGCCTTCGGTCAGCGTACCGGTCTTGTCCACCGCCACTACCTGCGCGTCCTTCAGCAACTGCAGTGCTTCACCCTTGCGGAACAGCACGCCCATCTCGGCGCCGCGGCCGGTACCGACCATGATCGACGTCGGCGTGGCCAGGCCCATTGCACACGGGCAGGCAATGATCAATACCGCCACCGCATTGACCAGCGCGAAGCTCAGCGCCGGCGATGGGCCGAAGATCAACCAGACCGCGAAGGTCGCCAGTGCGGCCAGCATCACCGCCGGCACGAACCACAGGGTGACCTTGTCGACCACCGCCTGGATCGGCAGCTTCGAGCCCTGTGCCTGTTCGACCATGCGGATGATCTGCGCCAGCATGGTCTGCGCGCCCACCGCCGTGGCACGCACGGTCAGTGCACCTTTCTGGTTGACCGTGCCGCCCACCACGCTGCTGCCCGGCTGCTTCTCGACCGGAATCGGTTCGCCACTGATCATCGACTCGTCGATGTAGCTACGGCCCTCGATCACCTCGCCATCGACCGGCACGCGCTCGCCCGGGCGCACTTCCACCACATCGCCGCTCAGAACCTCGTTGACCGGAATCTCGATCGTGCGGCCGTCACGGATCACATGTGCGACCTTGGCCTGCAGGTTGACCAGGCGCTTGATCGCCTCGGAGGTACGGCCCTTCGCGCGCGCCTCAAGGAAGCGGCCGAGCAGGATCAGCGCGACGATCACCGCCGCTGCTTCGTAGTAGACGTTCACCGTGCCCGGCGGCAACAACCGCGGTGCAAAGGTCGCCACCACCGAGTAACCGAACGCTGCGGCGGTACCCACCGCCACCAGCGAGTTCATGTCCGGTGCCAGCCGCAGCAGTGCCGGGAAACCCTTCTGGTAGAAGCGGCGGCCGGGAATGGCCAGCACCAGCAGGGTCAGTACGAACTGCAGGTACCAGCTGGTCTGCATGCCGATGGTGGCCATCACCCATTCGTGCATGCCGGGAATCAGGTGCGAGCCCATTTCCAGCACGAACACCGGCAACGCAAGCGCGCTCGCCACGATCAGGTCGCGCTTCAGTTCGGCGCGCTCGGCATCCTTCTTTTCGGCGGCCTCATCATCGGACTGCACGCCGGCCTCGATCAGGCGTGCGACGTAGCCGACCTTGTCGATGGCCGCCACCAGCGCGTCCGCGGCTGCCACGCCGCGCACCGTGGCGCGTTCAGTGGCCAGGTTGACGCTGGCCTGGTTGACGCCCGGTACCGCCAGCAGCGCGCGCTCGACGCGGCCGACGCAGGAGGCACATGTCATGCCCTCCACCGCCAGCTCGACGGTGGCGGCCGGCACGTCGTAGCCCACCCGCTCCACCGCCTGGATCAGCGCGGCACGATCGACCGGTCCGGACGCGCGGATATCCGCCCGCTCGGTGGCCAGGTTCACCGAGACACTGCCCACGCCTTCAACCTTGGACAGTGCCGCTTCGACACGGCCGACGCAGCTGGCGCAGGTCATGCCCTCGATGGGCAGGCTGATGGTGGCCGAGCTGGCGGGGACTGCAGTGGCGCGGGGCGTGGTCATGATCGGATTCCCGGGGTTCCTTCTGGATGCGGACAGGCTAAACCTTGCCATCGTGGGAAGGTCAAATCCAGCCACCCCGGGGTTCATGAAGGGGTCCATCCACGCATGGCGTGGATCTACCGAGCGGACGGGGACGCCTTGCGGATCAAGGCCCGACGCCCCCGCTGTCCACCTCAGAAGGTGAACACGTACTCCAGCGCGAACTCGCGGCCAACCGCGCCGAGCAGGCGGGTCGGGGCGAAGTCATAGTCCAGCTTGTACGGATCCTTATGGTTCCAGCTGGCCGAATTGAACACGTTGTTGACGTAGACATTGACCTTGGCGCGTTCGGTCACCTGGTAGCCCATGTTGAAGTTCCAGGTGATGAACGGGCCGACCCGCCCGTAGTAGCGCGTGGTCTGCTGGCCGGCGTTCGGGTTCGGATTGGGCGAGCCATCCGGACGCGTCGCCGGCTCCAGGCAGTTCAACGACGGGCTGTCGCTGGGCACGTAACCGTCGGCGAACGGCAGGCAACCACCAGGATTGTTCAGGCGATCGGTGCCCCAGTGATAGCGAACGCCCGGCACCGAACCGATGCGATCGGCATAGACGTTGGCATTCCAGTTGCCACGCTGCCAGGCCAGGCTCGCGCGCAGCTTGCTGCGCAGGTCACGGTCACGACGCTCCGGGTTCGGATCGTTGGCGTAACGCTGTTCCTTGGTTGAGATCTGGTTGGTGTAGTTCAGGCCGAGCTGGAAGCTGCCCCACTGCGCGGTTTCCAGGCGATAGCGCGCGGTCAGGTCGATGCCCCGCACTTCGCGGCTGGCCAGGTTGAACGGGCCACGTTCAATCGATACCAGGCGACCATTGCTGTCACGGTTCACCCGGGCCAGGATGCCGGCGCAGTATTCACCACCGGCCGGATTGGCCCACGGCGTACCGTCCATGTTCTTGCCGGTCAGGCAGCCCGCCTCGCTGGCCAGCACCTCGTCGGCGCCCACGTCGACGATCATGTCTTCCAGCTTGATTGCCCAGTAATCGGCACTGACCGACAGATTCGGCAGCACATCCCAGACGAAACCGACCGTCCACGAATCACCGGTCTCCGAACGCAGCAGCGGCGTGCCACGCCGGTTCACGTCGAACGTGTACCAGACATCGGTATTGCCCACGCCACAGTTGTTGACCAGGTACGCGCCACTCTGGATGCAGCGCAGGCGGTCATAGGTCTGCACCTCGGAGCTGCTCGGCTGGCCGAGCAGGTAGTGCATGTCCGGCGCATGGAAGCTGGTGGCATAGGAGCCACGCACCAGCAACGACTCCACCGGGCGCCATTCCAGGCCGACATTCCAGGTGGTCTCCTTCTGGCTGCCGATGTCCAGCGCTTCACCGCTGTTGTCAGCCTTGTAGCTGCCATAGCGGTCATAGCGCGCGGCCGCAGTGGCGGTCACGCTTTCCAGCAGCGGAATCTTGAACTCGACGCCGGCCGAATAGCGGGTGCGCTCGCCGCCACCGCGATCGACGTTCTGCAGGTCGAAGTCGATGCCGGCGCGCGGGTCCGGACTGAGGTGGTAGCCCTGCTGCGCGACTTCGGCCACCGCCGCGAACGAGATCGGGCCGGCCCAGCCCTGGAACAGTTCGCCGGTGATATCCGCCGAAGCCTGGTTGACCCATGAGGACGCACGGTTCTTCGCGACCGTGCCCATCTGCCAGTACTGCTCCGGCGTCAGCGGGTTCCACCAGCGCGATTCGTTCAGTGCGTAGATCGCCTCGCCGTCGGCGGTGGTGCCCAGCTTCGGGCCGAGGAAATAGTCGTACGACTTCTGCTTGTCGACCACGTTCTGCCGCTCTTCAACGCGGTAGTAGGAACGGCCCACCGTGGCGCTCCAGTCGAAGCGATCGGCCAGGCGACCACGCAGGCCCGCACTCCAGTCCCAGGACAGTTCGCGGTTGGTGTTACGCAGCGTGTCCAGGCCGCCCACCTCGTTCGGAGTGAACTGGCGCACGCCGAGGATCGGGCGGTTGCGGTTGGCATCCCAGTAGTAGCCGTTGTCATCGTCGATCAGCGACACGCTGGGCGGATTGGTGCCCCATATCGCTTCGGAGCGGTATACCGCCAGGTTGGTCCAGGCCTGCAGGTCGTTGCTGAAATCGAAGGTGGCATACAGGTTGCCGGACACGTTCTCGGCACCACCGGTGAGCAGCCAGTTGGCGTAGTCGGCGCTCATGCCGCACAGGCGGCCGGTGTTGGTGATGGTGTTGGCGGCGTAGTTGTAGACCAATCGATCGGCGGTGTAGTACTCGCCGTCGAATTTCTCGCAGGTGCCGGTGGGCGGCGCCAGGCGCTGGCCGGTCGTGGGATCGATCAGCGCCAGCCCTGCGGTGGGACGGAAGCCGACCTTGCGCTGTTCCATGTTCCAGGACGGATACGGCGCATCGTCGGCATCGTCCATCTGCGGGCGGTCACGCCCGAACAGCGGATCGCGCTTGGTGTACTGCAGTGCGTAGGTCACGCTCCAGTTGTCGCCGGTCCTGCCACCGGCCCAGGACAGGTCCCAGGTATCGCGGCCGCCTTCGGTGGAGGTACCACCGCGCACGCGCACTTCGTCGCCGTCGTAGTTGGTCTTCAGGATGACGTTGACCACACCGGCGATCGCATCCGAACCGTAGATGGCCGAGGCACCACCGGTCAGCACTTCAATGCGCTCCACCGCAGCAGCGGGAATGTTGCCGTAGTTGGAGAAGTTGGTTTCGCCACCGTAGGGCAACGGGTAGTCGGCCACGCGGCGACCGTTGACCAGCAGCAGCGAGCGGTTCGGGCCCATCCCGCGCAGGTTCAGGCCGCTGGCATTGGGCGTATGCGATCCCCACTGCGAGGCGGCTTCAACGGTGCCGGTGGCTTCAGTGAGCGTCTTCAGCGCGTCGTACACGCTGACGAAGCCTTCCTTCTGGATCTGTGCGGCGGTGATCACGTTGACCGGTGCCGGGCCCTCAACGCTGGCGCGCTTGATGCGCGAACCGGTGACGGTGACCGCGTCGAGATCCTTGGTGGACGAACTGGCGGCCTCCTGCGCGCTGGCCGCCAGGGGCAACAGGGCCAGGATCAACGCCTGGGACAGCAGGTGACGACGCTTGCGAACGGACTGAGCCATGGGTGGTTGCTCTTCGAAAGTGTGGACGCACGGACGGTTGGTGGCGCGGCTCTACGGCTGATCCGGGCACCTGGATCGGTTCAAGACCGATACGGCGCCCTCCCCTGTGGATCGATCCAAACTAAAGCACAGCTGAACCACGCCGGGCATGCGGCGACGCAGCAAGACGCGGCGCAATGCCGTTATCGGCTGCACGTATCCAAGACAATCAAAGGGTTGCGAAACATCGCTGAGAAAACGGCGCACACGTCAATGACACGATCGCGACAATCGTGCGCGGAACGGATTTGTCCGCGTACGGCAGCGGGTCGTTGTAGAGCCGAGCCTGCGCTCGGCTGCTGTTGTTCGTCGCGAAGAGCAGCCGAGCGTAGGCTCGGCTCTACACAAGAAGCGGGTTACTGCGCGCCGTCCAGCGCCTGCCGCAGCGCGGCCACAGTGGCAGTGGCGGTCTGGCTCCAGTCCGGATCCAACCCTCGCAAAGCCGGGTTCTGGAACTGCATGGCCGAGCGCCGCAGGCCCTTGGCCGAGGCGTGCAGTTCGGTACAACCGGTCTGCCGTGCAACGGCTGCGATGTTGCCCGGGGCCAGTCCGGCGCCGGCCATCACCGTGATGCGGCCCGCTGCCTGGGTAACGAGGCCTGCCAGCACATCGGCACCGGCCTCGGCACTGACCTGACCGCCCGAGGTCAGCACGCGCTGGCAACCCAACCCGATCACCTGCTCCAGCGCGGCGGGCAGGTCCCGGGCAGCATCAAAGGCGCGGTGGAAGGTCACCTGCAGCGGCCCGGCAGCCTGCACCAGTTCACGGCACAACGGCACGTCGATGCCGCCCTGCGCATCCAGCGCACCGATCACCACGCCATCGCAGCCCAGCGCGCGGCACTGCGCGATGTCACGCAGCATCAGCTCGGTTTCCAACCCGTCGTAGTGGAAGTCGCCCGGGCGTGGCCGCACCAGCACGAAGAACGGAATCGACAGGCGTTCGCGGGCGATCGCGATACTGGCGAACGACGGCGTGGTACCGCCCTCGGCCAGGTTGTCGAACAGCTCGATGCGGTCGGCGCCGCCGGCCTGCGCGGCCAGCGCCGATGCCAGCGAATTGCTGGCGATCTCCAGGGTCAGCCGCGTGCTCACGCCTGGGTGCTCGTGTAGATCGACGGCGAATCACGCAGATCGTCCTGGCGCTGCGCATCGCACACTGCATAGACGAAACCACGATGCAGCGCGTAAGCGCCCACCTCACCCTGCTTGTTCATGGCCAGGAAGCACACCTGCAGTGTCTTGCTCGCTTCCGGGCGCTTGCGCACCACGCGGTCGATCGCTTCGCGGCAGGCCTGCGCGGGAGAACGTCCCTGGCGCATCAGCTCGACCACCAGGAACGAAGCGGCATTGCGGATCATCTCCTCACCCACGCCCGAGGCGGTGGCCGCACCCACGTCGTTGTCGACGTACAGGCCGGCACCGATGATCGGGCTGTCGCCGACGCGGCCGTGCAGTTTCCAGGCCATGCCGCTGGTGGTGCACGCACCGGCCAGGTGGCCCTTGGCATCCAGTGCCAGCATGCCGATGGTGTCGTGGTTGTCGCTGCTGCCGGGAATGCCGCGGCGCTCGGCGTTGATCTGCGGCTGGTACTTCTCGGTTTTCAACCACTCGCGCCAGGCGGCTTCGGCCTGCGGCGTCAGCAGGCGCTTGCGTTCGAAGCCCTGCTGCATCGCGAACTGCTGCGCGCCCTCGCCCACCAGCAACACATGCGGGCTGTTTTCCATCACTTTGCGGGCGACCGACACCGGATGCAGGATGTCGACCAGCGCTGCCACCGCACCACAGCGACCATCGCCGTCCATGATGCTCGCGTCCAGGCTCAGCACGCCGTCGCGATCCGGATTGCCGCAATGGCCAACAGTGGGGTTGCACAGCTCGCTCTCGGCCCAGCGTGCGCCTGCTTCCACCGCATCCAGCGCGCTGCCACCCTGCGCCAGCACCTTCCATGCGGCCTGGTTGGCCGGTACGCCGAAGTCCCAGGTGGAGACCACCCGGGCCCCACCCTGCGTGCGCGCCTGCACGCCCGGCAATGCCGCCATGCCTGCGGCCAGTGCACCGGCCTGCAGGAACTGCCTGCGATCCACCATCTTCCCCTCCCAGTCTGCAATGCACGGCCGGCCCGATGCCGGCCCTGCTGATCAGTCGTGCATGGGCTGCCGCGCGGCGTGCCAGACCGCTGCACCGAGCACACCCAGCTGGCCGTGCTCCACCCGCCAAACCGGTACCTGGCGCAGCACCTCGGTCAGCACGCCCTTGTTGAGGAAGCGCTGACGGAAGCGGCCATCGGCCAGGAAATCCTGCACATGCGCGGAAATGCCCCCGGCCAGGTACACCGAGCGCGCGCCGACGGCGATCGCCGCGTCGCCCGCCAGGCTGCCCAGCCAGGCACAGAACACCTGCAGCGTTTCCACCGCCAGTGCATCCTCGCCGCTGCGCGCGGCACCGATCAGCGCCTCGGTACTGGTCCACACAGGGGTGACGCCGCGCAGTTCGCACAGGCACGGATACAGGTTCATCAGGCCGCTGCCGGACAGCACGCGTTCGTTGTCCACGTGCGGCCAGCGCTGCAGCAGCTTGCCCAGCACCTGCAGCTCCAGTGTGTTGCCGGCACCGAGCGCGGCATGGCCGATCTCGCTGGCCAGCACCGGGCGCTCGCCATCGGCAAAACGCAGTGCCGCGCCCAGGCCGGTACCCGCGCCCAGCACCAGCGCCGGGAAGGCCTGCGCCGGATCGGCGTCGCCGTTCAGAGGCACCAGGGTTTCCGGCTGCAGGTACGGGATCGCCAGCGCCACCGCTTCGAAATCATTGATGAGCTGCAGTTCGCGCAGGCCAGACTGTTCGCGCGTGGTCGACAGCGAGACCGTCCACGGCAGGTTGGCATTGATCAGCACATCGCCATCGAGCAGACCGGCGATGGCCACCACTGCGGTCTGCACCGGCTGGCCGAGACCAGCGGTGAAATCGGCCAGGATCGCAGCCAGGCTGGGGTGCTCGGCGCAGGCATAGGTGCGATGGCTGCCCAGTAGCGGCGCCTGGCCGGGTTGGGTCGCAGCCAAGGCCAGACGGGCGAAAGTGCCGCCGACATCGGCGACAACGAGACTGCGCGGAAGGCCGCCGCGGGCGGAGTCGGTAGAAACCGGAGACGCTGCTGCGATGGTCACGCTGGCCTGCTTGGATCGATTGAATCGCCCCGATTCTCAGGCATCGGGGCGGCTTTGCCTAGCACGCCGATGGTTCAGGTTGGCCTACATGCCTTCCTGTTCGGCCACCTGCACGCCGTCCACCAGCACGCGCAGGCGCTGCGGGCGGAAGCCGGCAAACAACAATGGCCGGGTGCGCTCGACCAGCACTTCGTGGCCGGCGATGTGGCGCAACCACGACTGTACCAGCGAGAACGAGAAGTGGGTGCCCGGGTGCAGCGGATGCTGCACCCAGACCTTTTCGGTAGCGCTCTGCAGCAGCATCGCACCGGTGAACCAGTGGCGGCTCAGCGTCACCGGCGTGGTGCCGGCCATGAAGCGGATATCCATGCGGGGTCCTTTCGCGTTGGGCAGCGGCGCCCTGGATCAGGGCTGGGCAGTCTGCAGGCTGTAGCTGGTGGTGGCGGTGAAAACCGCGCCATCGGGCTGGGTCGAACGCACTTCAACCTTGTGGCTGCCCACCGCCAGATCGGTCGGCAACGCGCCGCGCCACAGGTGCGGCGATGCGGTGGCCTCCGGCGAGCGATCGTAGCCACGCAGGTTGTTTGCAAGATCGTCGGCCACGTTCTCCACCATCAGGCGCGGATCGGGCTGGCTGACCTGCTTCATCGGCTGCCAGGCGCCGCCATCCACGCGGTACTCGACCACGCTGGCATCCTCACCCATGTAGACATTGGCGTAGACACCCCACGCCGGGTAGGCGCCCTGGCGCAGCACCTTGGGGGCATGCAGGCCGATCTGCTCGCTGGCCGGTTGGCCGGCCACGCGATACTGCAGCTTGTAGCTGCCATTGCCAGCCACGTCGAGCAGCGCATAACCCTTCGGCGTGCCATCGCTCATGGTGCTGTCCGGCACGCCGGCGACGTCCTTCACCCCCGACCAGAACGCACCGCAGTTGGCACCGACGTTGTACTCGTGCAGCGGCTTGTCGCCGTTCCAGCCCTCGGCCTTGCCGTGGTAGACGTGCTGCTGGGTGTGGCTGTGGCCGCTGAGCACCAGCACGTTGCGGAAATCCTTCAGCAGGTCGAACAGGCGCTGGCGGTCGGCGTGGCGGAAGGTCTCGCGCCCCGGCGCGGCGTCGAACAACGGGATGTGCATGCCCAGCACCAGCAGGCGGTCCTTGTGCAGGCCCTTCAGGTAACTGGCAAGGAAGGCGAACTGGTCTTCGCGCAGGCCGCCGACGTACTTCGGCTTGGCCTTGGGGTCGTAGACCACGTCGTCCAGGAACACGAAGCTGGCGCCGCCCTCTTCCACCGCGTAGGTGTCCGGGCCATAGATGTTGCGCCAGCTGTCCAGCGAATGTTCGTCGCTGCCCGCATCGAAGTCGAGGTCGTGGTTGCCCGGCACATGGAACCACGGCACGCCAAGTTCGGTGGTGACCTTGTTGATCGCCGGATACAGAGTCAGGTCATCGTTGACGATGTCACCCAGGGTGGTGCCCATGCGCGCCCTGGTCTGGCCGACCAGCGGTGCCACGATCGACTGCTGGTAGTAGCCGATGTCCTTCAGGCTGGCGGTCTGCGAATCGGTGAACACCAGCATCTGGAAACCACGGCGGCTGTCGTGGCGGTCCGACTGCAGCGCGAAATCCCAGTTGCGGGTGACATCGCTGGTGGCGGCGATACCACCGTACTTCAGTGCCGGTGAACCGTTCGGGCGGTAGTGGCGCCAGAACGACGGCAGGCCGTCGGTGGCCTTCGGGAAAGCGTAGGCATCGGGCTTGATCACGAACACGGTCTGGCCGTCGCGCACCGGCAGGCTGTAGCTGCCATCGGCGGCAGTCTTGACGATGGCTTCGCCGTTGGAGACCTGCACCCCGGCCAGGCCCGGATCGGTCGCACCGCGACCCGGCCGGCCATCGCGCTCCAGATAGACCTTGCCGCTGACCACGGTGTCCGCGGCCCAGGCCGGCGAGGTCAGCAACAGGCAGCACAGCCAGGTGGCAGGCAGTTTCATGGGCGGTCCGGGGAAAAAGAAGACCGCCTATTGTAGATTCCGTTGATGACATCGCGCACGCGGTGGCGCATTGCCGGTAGTGCCGGCCGCTGGCCGGCAACCTCATGATCGTCGGGCATCTGGTGGTTGCCGGCCAGCGGCCGGCACTACCGCAGCTCAACGATGGCGTTTTTCCAGTACTGCCCGCGCATCATCCAGCGACAAGCCGCGCGCGCGCAGCAGCACAAGCAGGTGATACAGCAGGTCCGAGGCCTCGCCCAGCAGCGCCTCGTCGTCCTGTGCCACCGCCGCCAGAGCCGTCTCCACGCCCTCCTCGCCCACCTTCTGTGCGATGCGGCGGATGCCGCCCTCGAACAGGCTGGTGGTGTAGCTGCCTGGCGGCCGCTGCGCCTCGCGCATCGCCACCAGCTGGCCCAGCCCACCCAGGAAGTCCTTCGGTGCCCCGTCGAAACAACTCTCGGCGCCGGTGTGGCAGGTCGGCCCGGCCGGGCGCGCCATCACCAGCAGCGTGTCGGCATCACAGTCGACACTGATCGACTGCACCACCAGCACGTTGCCGGACTGCTCGCCCTTGGTCCACAACCGCTGCTTGCTGCGGCTGAAGAAGGTCATGTGGCCGATGGCCAGCGTGGCCGCCAGCGATTCGGCGCTGACATAGCCCAGCATCAGCGCCTGCAGGGTGTCGGCATCCTGCACCACCGCCGGCAGCAGGCCGTCGCCCTTGTCCCAGTCCAGCGCCTGCAGCGCATCCAGTGATGGTTTCACTTCAATAGACATCCCGCACCTCGATCTGCTGTCCGCGCAGGTAGCGCTTCAATTCTGGAATGGCGATGGCGCCACTGTGGAACACACTGGCCGCCAGCGCGCCGTCGACGTCGGCCTGGTCGAAGGCTTCGGCGAAGTGCTCCATCGCACCGGCACCGCCGGAGGCGATCAGCGGCACCTGGCACAGTGCCCGCGCCTGCTGCAGCTGCGCGACATCGTAGCCACGGCGCACACCATCGCTGTCCATGCAGTTCAGCACGATCTCGCCTGCGCCACGCCGTTGTGCTTCGACGATCCAGTCCAGTGTGCGCAGTGGCACCGCCTGGGTCTTGTCAGGGTCACCGCTGAATCGACGCACCCGCCACTGGCCATCGGCCTCGCGTACCGAATCGACCCCCACCACCACGCACTGCACGCCGAACTCGTCTGCCAGCTCGGTGATCAGCTCCGGGCGGCCCAGCGCCGGCGAGTTGATCGACACCTTGTCGGCACCGGCGAACAGCACGCGACGTGCAGTTTCCACGCTGTCGATGCCACCGGCCACGCAGAACGGAATGTCGATCAGGCGCGCGATGCGCTCGATCCAGGCCACATCCACCGAACGTGCCTCGGGACTGGCGCCGATGTCATAGAACACCAGCTCGTCGGCGCCCTGGTCGCGGTAGCGCTGTGCCAGTTCGGCGATGTCGCCCATATCGACGTGGTCGCGGAAGCGTACGCCCTTGACCACGCGGCCATCGCGCACGTCCAGGCAGGGAATGATGCGGCGGCTCAACATGCCAGCGCCTCCGCCAGGTCCATACGCTGCTCCAGCAGCGCCTTGCCGAGAATCGCACCGCCGCAACCGGCGGCGCGGGCTTCGGCCACATCGGCCACGTCACGGATACCACCGGAGGCCTGCACCGCCACGCCCGGCAGCAGCGCCGACAGGTGCTGGTAGAGGCTGATGTTGGGGCCGGCCAGCATGCCGTCGCGGGCGATGTCGGTACACAGCAGGTGGCGCATGCCGGCGCGCGCAAAACGCTGGGCCAGGGCATCCAGGGTCACTCCGGCGTTCTCGGTCCAGCCATGCACCGGCAATTGCCATTGGCCCTGTGCGTCCTGACGGGCATCCAGCGCGATGGTGATGCGCTCGGCGCCGAACTCCTCCAGCCAGCCAACCACTTCATCGGGGCGACGCACCGCCAGTGAGCCGACCACCACGCGGCCAGCGCCGGCATCGAGGATGCGCGCCACATCGTCACGGCCACGCACGCCACCACCGGTCTGCACCTGCAGCGTGGTCTGCGCGCGGATCGACGACAGCAGCGGTGCCAGCGTGTAGCCACCGGCGCGTGCGGCGTCCAGGTCGACCAGGTGCATCCACTGCGCGCCCTGCGCGGCAAAGGCCTGTGCGCGCGGCAGCGGATCGTCACCATAGGAGGTTTCCTGCATGTAGTCGCCCTGGCGCAGCCGCACCACGCGGCCATCTCGGATATCCAGCGCGGGGTAGACGATGAAACTCATGCAGCAGTGCCCTCGAGGAAATTGCGCAGCATCAACGAACCGGTATCGCCGGAGCGCTCGGGATGGAACTGTGCGCCGAAGTAGCGCCCCTGCTCCACCACCGCGGTGAACAGGCCGCCGTGATCGCAGGCGGCTACCGTGTGGGCGTTGAGCGGTGCTGCATAGCTGTGCACGAAATAGGCGCTGGCGCGCTCCGGCAAGCCCTGCAGCAACAGCGATTCGCGCAGCGGCAGCAGGCGGTTCCAGCCCATGTGCGGTACGCGAATGCCACAGGCCGGCACCAGCTTGCGCACCACGCCGGGAATCAGTCCCAGCGCTTCTACGCCGGCCTCTTCGGAGCGCTCGAACAGAAGCTGCATGCCCAGGCAGATGCCCATCAACGGCACTTCCAGCCGCTGCAATGGTTCCACCAGACCCTGCGCATGCAGGCGCTGCATGCCGGGACCAGCGGCGCCGACGCCGGGCAGGATCACCCGTTGCGCGCCGGCCAGGCCTTCGGCATCGCGAACCAGCTTCACCGTCGCACCGAGCCGCTCCAATGCGTAGCGCACCGAACCCAGGTTGGCCCCGCCGGCATCGATCAGCGCAACGTCGCTCACAGCGCCCCCTTGGTGGTGGGCAAGGCTCTGCCCTGCCTGGCCAGCGCCGGACGCAGCGCGCGCGCCAGCGCCTTGAAGCAGGCCTCGACCTTGTGGTGGTCGTTGTCGCCGCGCACCTGCAGGTTGAGGTTCAAGCCGCTGGCGTCGCACAGCGAACGGAAGAAGTGCGGAACCAGCTCGGTCGGCATGTCGCCCACCCGCTCGCGCTTGAACTCGCCCTCGAACACGAAATAGGGGCGGCCACTGAAGTCCAGCGCGGCGCTGGCCAGGGTCTCGTCCATCGGCAGGGTGAAGCCGTAGCGGCCGATGCCGCGCTTGTCGCCCAGCGCCTCGCGCAGCGCCTGGCCCAATGCGAGACCGGTGTCTTCGATGGTGTGGTGCTCGTCGATGTGCAGGTCACCCTCGGCCTGGATGTCCAGCGCGAAGCCACCGTGCTTGCCGATCTGTTCCAGCATGTGGTCGAAGAACGGCAGCCCGGTGTCGATGCGCGCATCGCCGGCACGGTCCAGGTCCAGTTCGACGCGGATCTTCGTCTCTTTCGTGTTGCGCTGGACCACGGCGGTGCGCGGCGCGTCGGCCAGCACGTGGGCGATGCCCGGCCAGTCCCACTCGCCACCGAACTGCTCGGTGCGCAGCTGGAAACCGCGGATGTTGAGATTCTCGGCGAACTGCAGGTCGGTGATGCGGTCGCCGACCATGCCCGAACGCGCCCAGTCGATGCTGCGGTCCTGCAGGTAGGCCGTCATCAGGCCGATGCCCGGCTTGCGGGTGGGCGCATTGTCCTGCGGCCAGCTGCAGTCGATCAGCACGTCACGGAAGGTGATGCCCTGGCTTTCGAAGATCTGCAGCATCAGGTCATTCGGGCCATCGAAACTGGCGCGCGGGTAGCTGTCGCTGCCCAGCCCGTCCTGATTGGTGACGATCACGAACTGGTAGCCGGCATCGCGCAGCTTCAGCAGCGCTGGAATGACCTGTGGCACGAAGCGCAGCTTCTCGTAGGCGTCGATCTGGAAATCGGACGGCTCCTCGATGAGGGTGCCGTCGCGGTCGATGAACAGGATCGGGGTCATGCTGCGGCCCTCCGCGCCGACAGGGCCGCAAGCACGCGGTCATTCTCTTCGGGGCTGCCGATACTGATGCGCAGTGCATCGTCCAGCTGCGGTGCAGCGCGCTGGTCGCGCACCACCACGCCGGCTTCCAACAGCGTATCGAACGCGGCCTGTGCATCGGCGAAGCGGACCAGCAGGTAATTGCCGGCCGAAGCGTATACCCGGCCAATGCCGGGCAGGCCCTGCAGGGCGCGGTACAGGCGCTCGCGCTCGGTGATGACCGTGGCTACCCGCTCAGCGGTGCGCGCGAGCGCGGCCGGCTGCAGCGCCTGCACGGCCAGCTCGGAGCACGGCGTCGGCACCGGGTACGGCGCCTGGCAGCGGCGCAGCACGGCAATCAGTTCCGGCGCGGCGATCAAGGTACCGATACGCGCGGCGGCCAGTGCGTGCGCCTTGGACAACGTGCGCAGCACCGCCAGGTTGGCGTGCGTGGCAAGCAACGTGGTCGCCGAAGCGCGCTGTGCGTACTCGACATAGGCCTCGTCCACCACCACCAGCGCCTGCCCACGCAGGGCACGAGCCACCCGTTCGATCTCGGGCAGCGGGATATCACTGCCGGCAGGATTGGACGGCGCGCACAGGAAAACGAGCTTGGCGCCCTGCCCCTTCGCAGCGGCAATCACCGCATCCAGGTCCGTGCGCAGGCCCTCACCATCGTCAATCAGCGGCACCTCGATCAACGGCGCACCATGCAAGCGTGCACAGACTGCGTACATGCCGAATACCGGTGGCGTCACCAGCACGCCATCGCGGCCGGGCACGCACAGGGCGCGGACCAGCAGATCGATCGCCTCGTCGCTGCCACGGCCTACCAGCAGCTGTTGCGCCTGCACGCCGTACAGCGACGCCAGCGCATCACGCAGCGCAGCCGGCTGCGGCTCCGGGTAGCGGCGGCTGCCCCCGGTGGCGTCTGCCGGATTGGCCCACGCTGATTCGTTCGCGTTCAGCCACACCTCGCCCTGCACAGCGCTGCTGCGCGCCGAACTGTAGCCGGCAAAGGCCTGCAGGTCCGGCCGTACCAGGGCCAGCACGCCGTCGATGTCCGCGCTCATGCGGCCACCTCCATGCGCAGTGCCACCGCACGTTCGTGTGCATCCAGTCCTTCGGCGCTGGCGATGATGCGCGCGCAGCCACCGATCGCGGCCAGGCCAGCGGCGGTCGCGCTCTGTACGCTGATCAGGTTCTGGAAGCTGGCCACGCTGACGCCACTGTAGGCGCGCGCGGCACCAGCGGTGGGCAGCACGTGGTTGGTGCCGCTGCAGTAGTCACCCAGTGCTTCCGGCGTGTAGTCGCCGAGGAACACCGAACCGGCCGCCTGCACCTGGTCCAGCCACGCGCGCGGTTCGCGCAGGGCCAGGATCAGGTGTTCGGGGGCGTAGCGGTTGCTGATCGCAAACGCATCGGCCAGCGATTCCACCTGGATCAACTGCGATGCCGACAGCGCCTGGCGGGCGATGTGCTGCCGCGGCAGCAAGGCCACCTGGCGTTCAACTTCGGCCTCGACGGCGGCCAGCATCGCCGCGTCATCGGTCAGCAGCAGCACCTGTGAATCCGGGCCGTGCTCGGCCTGCGACAGCAGGTCGGCGGCAACGAATGCAGGGTTGGCACCGGCATCGGCGATCACCAGCACTTCCGAGGGACCGGCCGGCATGTCGATGGCGGCGGCACCGTCCTGTGCCACCTGCTGCTTGGCCTCGGTGACGAAACTGTTGCCCGGCCCGAACAGCTTGTCGCTGGCCGGGATGCTTTCGGTGCCATAGGCCATCGCCGCGATCGCCTGCGCACCACCCAGCTTGAACACGCGTTGCACGCCGGTCAGCCGCGCGGCCACCAGCACCGCCGGATCGGCGCTACCGTCGGCGCGCGGCGGCGTGCACAGCACCACCTGCGGGCAACCGGCCAGCTGCGCCGGAACGCCCAGCATCAACGCGGTGGACGGCAGCGGCGCGCTGCCAGCCGGCACATACAGGCCCACCCGGCCGATCGGGCGCAGCATGCGTTCGCAGACCACGCCCGGCGCGGTTTCCACCGTATAGCCCTGGCCCATGCCGGCCGCATGGAAGCGGGTGATGCGTTCGGCCGCTTCCACCATGGCC
Organism: Stenotrophomonas maltophilia; assembly: GCF_004920835.1. GTDB lineage: Bacteria > Pseudomonadota > Gammaproteobacteria > Xanthomonadales > Xanthomonadaceae > Stenotrophomonas > Stenotrophomonas maltophilia_AQ. The sequence goes on along the minus strand of NZ_QFHO01000002.1, from coordinate 219,274 downwards.
TGGCGCAGCTCGGCCGGCACTGCGGCATCGGCAGCTGCGAACTCGGCTGCGGAAACTTCGAAATCCTGCAGATCCACGCCATCGAAGCGCGCGGTGATCGCGCGCAGCGCGTCGTCACCCTGCGTGCGTACCTGCGCGATCAGCGCGGCCACCGCATCACGGGTCTGCTGCGCCACGGTCTGCACCGGGCGGGTCAGTGCCGCGCTGCGCGCGGCCTCATCAAGTCGGGACCAGATCAGACGGTTCATGCCAGCGATCGCTCCACGCTCAGTACCATCAGGCCCTGCGCACCGGCGCGCTCGAGTTCCTCCATGCGCTGCCAGCTCAACGGACCGGGGCACATGGTCTGCAGGCGCAGTGCACCGCCATCAGCCGGCAACCGCACCAGCGGTTCGGCATCGGCCAGCAGCTGCGACAACGCATCGACGCGGTCCTCGCTGGCGCGGAACATCAGCAGCTTGCGGTCCTGCCGCTGCACCACACCGTCCAGGCGGCGCAGCAGCATGCTGCGCAGGGCGCCGCGCGCATCATCGGGAACGCGTACCGCACCGGCCAGCACGGCTTCGCTGTCGAGCAGGTTGTGCACCGGGGTAAGCTGGTTGGCGCGCAGCGTGGCACCGCTGGAGACCAGGTCGCAGATCAGGTCGGCGGTGCCCAGACGCGGTGCGATCTCGACCGAGCCAGACAGTTCGACTACCTGCGCGTCCACGCCCTGCTCCATCAGCCACTGCTTGAGGATGGCCGGGTAGCTGGTGGCGATGCGGGTGCCGGCCAGCTGGGCCGGGCCCTGCCACTGCCATTCTTCTGGCACCGCCAGCATCAGCCGGCACTGGCCGAAGCCCAGCCCGCGCAATGCCTGATAGGTATCGGCCAGGCCGATCTGGCGACGCGCGGCGGCCTGTTCGTCCAGTTCGTTGCGGCCGACGATGCCGAGGTCGCAGACGCCATCGGCGATCAGGCCGGGAATGTCGTCGTCGCGCACCAGCAGCAGGTCCACCGGCAGCGATTCGCCGTAGCAGAACAGCTTGTCGCGGCTCTCGCGCCAACTCAGGCCACAGGCACTGAGCAGGTTGCGGGCGGGCTCGGCCAGCCGGCCACTCTTCTGGATGGCGATACGCAGCCGGTCTCGCGCCGGCGCTGCCTGGGTTGCACTCATGGGGGAGGTCTCGAAGTCTGGAACGGGGCGCGGTTCAGCGCGAAGCAAGGCGGTCGACAGCGGCGGCATAGCCTCGATGGCCATGCTCGAGCGTGCGTGCCACCCGTCCGGTGGTGGTCACGCTGACGCCGGTGCGCTCGTGGATCTCGCGATACGGCACGCCCTGCTGCAGCAGCGGCACCACCTTCCAGCGGTCGGCCATGGCTTCCAGCTCGGCCGGGGTGCACAGGTCACGCAGGAAGGCGACCACCTGCTCCGGCTCGCGCAGCGCGGCAAAGGCCTGGGCCAGGGCGTCCAGATCGGCTTGCGGGTCTTTGGCGGCGATGTCGGGGCGGGCTTTCACGGGCAGGGCTCTTGCATCAATGTAATAGCGTGTTAGTACATTAACGCATTCTTGCGCAGTGCGTCAAATCGTGGATTGGGCTGGGGTACGGCAGGGCTGCTGCCCTGCACCCGCTAAGAGCCAGAGCAAAAGCAAAAGCTGGTTTCCTGAGCGTTGGCGGGGAGGGTCCGGTGGCAGGGGACGCCGTAAACCCGTCCATGGGGGCTTGGTCGCGGCTTGCTCGTGTGCGCAGTCCTGCGCACACGGCAAGACCCGGGTTGGGCGTCCTGCCCAACCCGCCCGAGGCATGCCTCGGGCCCATGCGGCTCACACCCTTGCCACCGGACCCTCCCCACCTTCGACAGTTGGCTGCGGCCTGCTGGATCTCGTCAGGAAACTGATCGGAACCGGCTTTTGTAGAGTCGAGCCATGCTCGACTGCTGTTGTCCAGAAACGCAAAACGCCCACCAAAGGGCGGGCGTTATGCTTTCAAATCAACAACCTGACCCGACTCAGGGCAGGCAACGCACCTCCGCCTGCAGCGCGCCGCGCCGCAGGCATTCGCCGAACAGGCTGCCCTGTCGGCTCGGCAGGGACTGGATGTTCTCCAACGCCCCCGCTCCCGCCCGGCACGTCCGTGAGGCCAGGGCCTGCAGGTCGCCCTCCAGCTGCGCGCGGTCGATCACGTGGCAGCGATCGACCTGCAGCCGGTACTGCGCCGGCCCGATCCGCGTGCTGTGCAGCGACCGATCGCTCTGGCAGCCCGCCAGCAGGAGCACGCTCAGCACTCCTGCGGCGGCACGCATCACACCATCGCCCTGGACTGCTCCAGCTCCACCAGAAGGGTGCTGGCCAGTTCGTCGCGCGACACTTCGAACTGCTGCTCGCGCAGCAGGTCCTTCACCGCCACCACGCCGCGCGCCAGCTCATCCTCACCCGCCAGCACCACGAAGCGGATACCGGCCTTGGCCGCGTACTGGAACTGCTTGCCGATCTTCTTCGGCTCCATCTGTACTTCAGTGTTGATGCCACCGGCGCGCAGGCGGCGGGCGATGTCCAGCGACTGCGGCATGCCCTGCTCGTCCATCAGCGCCACCAGCGCCTGCACGCTGCTGGCCTCGATGCCCTCGATCAGGCCAGCCTCGCGCAGCTGCCAGAACAGGCGCGACAGGCCGATGGAAATGCCCACGCCCGGCAGCTTGGACTTGCTGTAGTGGCTGGCCAGGTCTTCATAACGGCCACCGGAACAGATCGACCCGATCTGCGGGTGGTCGGTCAGCGTGGTCTCGTACACCGTGCCGGTGTAGTAATCCAGGCCACGTGCAATGGAGAAGTTCAGGCAGTAGGCGCTTTCCGGCACGCCCAGTGCCTGCACCAGCTGCAGTACTTCGCGCAGCTCGGCCACGCCGGCACGCAGGATCTCCGAGGAACCCGCGCCGTCTTCCAGCGCTGCCAGCTGTGCCAGCGCATCGGCATGACCCTGCGAACGCACGGCGACGAAGGCCAGGATCTTCTCGACCTGTTCGGCCGGAATGGCAAAGCCCTCGCCCACCAGCGTCTCGCGCACGTAGTCGGGGCCACGCTTGTCCAGCTTGTCCACTTCGCGCAGCACTGCCAGCTGGCGTTCACCCTCGGCCACGCCCAGGCTTTCGAAGAAGCCGCGCAGCAGCTTGCGGTTGTTCAACTGGATGCTGAAGTCGCCGATGCGCAGTTCCGAGAACACTGCGTGGATGACCGCCAGCACTTCGGCGTCATAGCGAACGCTCAGGCTGTCCTTGCCGATCACGTCGATGTCGCACTGGTAGAACTCGCGGAAACGGCCGCGCTGCGCACGCTCGCCGCGGTAGACGCGCTGCATCTGGTAGCGGCGGAACGGGAAGGTCAGTTCATGCTCGTGCTCGGCCACGTAGCGCGCCAGCGGCACGGTCAGGTCGAAGCGCAGCGCCATTTCCGGCAGTGAACGGTCGCCCGATTCGGCGGCATTGGCCAGCGCGCCGGTGGACTGCACGAAATACACCTGGCGCTCGGTCTCGCCGCCGGACTTGGTCAGCAGCACATCGGACAGCTCGAACACCGGCGTCTCCACCGGCAGGAACCCGAAGCGCTCGTAATTGCGGCGGATCACGTCCAGCATGCGCTGGAATGCGATCTGCTCGCGCGGCAGCAGTTCAAGGGTGCCGGGCGGGGTACGGGGCTTGATCACGGGCGGAACTCCTGCTGGAACGGGACGTGGGAGGGGGCGACATTCTAGCGCCCCCGCCTCGGGCAGGGTCGAACGGCCGCTTGAAGTATCATAAGGCCCTCCCCGCCCGCGATACGCCCCCGCAACATGTCACGGCCTTCCGGCGCTCCGCCCGCCACCAATGACTCCGCCTCGCCGTCCTGCGTCACGCAGGACTGCCTGCACTGCTCGGTTCGCCACCTTGCGGTGTGCTCGGCGCTGTCGCCCGATGAAGTGCAGGCACTGGAACAGGTCACCGTTTCCCAGCAGGTCAGCATGGGCAGTACCCTGGCCCGCACCGGCGAAGAGCGCGACCATGTCTATACATTGACCGGCGGCGCGCTGCGCCTGGTACGCACCCTGGCCGATGGCCGCCGCCAGATCAACGGTTTCGTGCTGCCCGGCGATTACCTGGGCCTGAGCGGCAGCGACCACCACCGCTACGATATCGAAGCCATCGCCGACAGCCGCGTGTGCCGCGTCGCGCTGCCGCAGATGAAGGCGCTGCGCAGCCGCTTCCCGCACCTGGAACGCAAGCTGCTGCAACGCGCCTGCCAGGAGCTGGACGCCGCGCAGGACGCCGCGTTGGCACTGGCGCGGCTGCAGCCGGCCGAGAAGCTGGCCGATTTCCTGCTGCGCCTGGCCGCACGCGAGGCCAAGCTGGGTGGCGATGGCCTGCGCGTGTCGCTGCCGATGGGCCGCGGCGACATCGCCGACCATCTGGGCCTGACCATGGAAACAGTCAGCCGCACCTTCACCAAGCTGCGCCAGCAGGAGATGATCGCCCTGCCCCACCTGAACGTGGTGGAGATCCTCGACGAGGATGGGCTGCGCACGCTGGCCGGTGAAGGGTTGATCTGACCGCATCGCGGTTCATGGGGTTGCCGGCCAGCGTGTTGCATCCACCCGGTAGTGCCGGCCGCTGGCCGGCAACCGCGTCCATCTCCGATCAGCGCAGCAACACCTCGCGCAACGCCGCATAGTCGGCGGCCAACGGGTCGGCATGCGCCGGTCGCTGCAGCAATGCCTCCAGCGCCGGCGGCACCGCTACTGCTTCGCCGATGAGCGGCTCGACCACGGCTTCGAACTTGGCCGGATGCGCGGTGGCCACCACCGCCCAGTCCCCCTTGGCACCGCCACTGCGCAGATCCTGCAGCACCTTCACTGCGGTGGCCGTATGTGGGCAGAACAGCTCGCCACGGCTGGCATGCTCAGCCGCAATCGTGGCGCGGATGGTCACGTCATCCACCGCGAACGCACGGAACGCTGCACGCAGTTCCGCGTCATCGCCGTGGTAGAGCCAGCGCAGGCGCTCGAAGTTGCTGGGCGCCCCCACGTCCATCGCGTTGGCAACGGTGGCAACACTGGCCTGCGGCTGATAGTCGTCGCCATTGAAGTAGGCCGGCAGTACGGCATTGGCATTGGTGGCCAGCACAATCTGCCCGATCGGCACACCCAGCGCGCGCGCCAGCACTGCCGCCATTGCGTTGCCGAGGTTGCCGGTGGGCACCACCAGGTTGAGCCGGCGTCGATGTGCGGCATGATGGCTCAACGCCGCATGCGCGTAGTAGCTCATCTGCGGCAGCAGGCGGCCCAGGCTGATGCTGTTGGCCGAACTCAACGGCACCTGTGCCTGCAGCTCGCGGTCGGCCAGCGCCTGCTTGACCATGGTCTGGCAGTCATCGAACGAACCGGCCACGCGCAGCGCCCGGATGTTGTCACCGAAGCAACCGAGCTGATGCGCCTGTCGCGGCGACACGCGGCCGTCGGGATACAGCACCACCACACGCACGCCGGGCTGGCGATGGAAGGCTGCGGCCACTGCTGCGCCGGTATCGCCGGAGGTGGCGACGACAATCGTCAGATCGCGGTCCTTGCCGGCCTGCAACTGCGACAGCGTACCGGCCAGGAATCGCGCGCCGATGTCCTTGAACGCCGCGGTCGGCCCATGGAACAGTTCCAGCACGTGGTCACCATCGCCGAGAGAGCGCAGCGGGACCGGGAAGTCGAATGCCTCATGGCAGATCGACGGCAGCGCGCCTTCCAGCGCATCGCCGGCAAAGAACGGTGCCAGCAGATCAGCGGCGGTATCGGCCAGGGTTGCACCGGCCTGCAATTCACGAGGTGCAGGCAGAACCTCGGGAACATACAGTCCGCCATCGGGCGCCAATCCTGCGGCGATTGCCGCACTGAGGCCGACAGCAGGTGACTGGCCACGGGTCGAAACGAAATGCATGGGCAAGGTATCCAGTAGAGGGGAAGGATTCAGCACAGCCGCGCTCCCGGCGCGTCCAGCGGCGACACCCAGGCATCGCTGTCAAAGCCGGCCGCTGCAAATGCTGCGCGCACCGGTGCCGCTGCGGCATGGGCCTGGTCGGCATCCTCGAACCAGGCGAACACGCTGGGTCCTGCGCCTGAGATGCCCGCGCCCATCGCATGGGCCGACAGCGCTGCGTCGCGTGCTGCTTCGAAACCGACAATCAGTCCGGCGCGACGCGGCTCCACCAGCACGTCGCGCAGGCCAGCGCGCACCAGCGAGGCATCGCTGCGATGGCAGCCACTCAGGACCAGCGCAAGATTGGCACTCTGTGCGACGAATTCACCCAGCGCATAGCTGCCCTGCAGCGCCTGGCGTGCACGGCGCGTTTCCAGCACCGCATGCGGATGCACCAACAGGCTGTGCCAGCTGGCCGGAACCGGAATCGGCAGCAGGCGATCAGCGGTGCACAACGCCAAGCCGCCCAGCAGCAGCGGGCCGACGTTGTCACCGTGGCGGCCGCCACTGGCCACCGCCTCGCCATCCAGCGCAAACGGGTACAACGCCTCGCGCGGCAGCGGTGCGCCCAGCAGTGCATTGGCGGCGACCAGGGCTGCAACGCTCGACGCCGCCGAACCGCCCATGCCGGAGCCGAACGGAATGCCCTTGTCGATCTCGACCGCGAAGCCGAAGTCCAGACCCAGCCCTTCACGCAACGACATGAGTGCGGCCCCTGCGGTATTGCCGGCAGCGTCCAGCGGCAGCTCGACCGCACTGCCACGGATTGCCTCGATCCGCACCACCGGTTCATCGATGCGACGCACGCTCACGGTATCGCCGACACCGGCAATGGCATGGCCGAGAATATCGAAGCCCACCGCCACGTTGGCCACCGAGGCCGGTGCGAACGCACGTGCGATCACAGCCGCGCTCCTTCGCCGGCGGCCACCCGCAGCAGGTCGGCGAACACGCCTGCGGCCGTGACTTCCGGGCCGGCGCCTGGTCCCTGCACCACCAGCGGGTTGTCGCAGTAACGGCGGGTACGGAACTGGACCACGTTGTCGGTCAGCCGCAGATTGGCGAACGCATGCTCGATGGGTAGTTCCTGCAGTCCGACCGAGGCACCGTCGGCACCCAGCCGCGCCACGTAGCGCAACACCGCACCGCGCTGCCGTGCGTCCTGCAGGCGCTGCAACAGGCTGGCATCGCTCTCGCCCAGGCGCGCCATGAAATCGTCCACGCCACCCTCGCGCAGCAACGCTGGCACCAGGCTTTCCACCTGGACCTGTTCCAGGCTGAGCGGATGACCGGCTTCGCGGGCCAGGATCACCAGCTTGCGCGCGACATCGATGCCGGACAGATCGTCACGCGGATCCGGCTCGGTGTAACCCATCGAGCGCGCCTGCGCGACCAGTGCCGAGAATGGCTGGCTGCCGTCGTAACGGTTGAACAGCCAGGCCAGCGTGCCGGAGAAGATGCCTTCGATGGCCAGCACCTCGTCGCCGGTATCGACCAGGTCGCGCAGCGTGGTGATCACCGGCAGCCCAGCACCCACCGTGGCTTCATAGCGGAAACGCGCGCCGCTGGCAGCGGCAGCAGCGCGGATGCGCTGATAGCGCGCCAACGGACCGGCACCGGCCTGTTTGTTCGGAGTGACCACGTGGATGCCGGCGGCCAGCCACCCCTCGTAGCGCTCGGCCACCTCGGCACTGCCACTGCAATCGATCACCACCGCGTGGGGCAGGTGCGCGGCCAGCAGGTGCTCGGTGAAACGGTCCAGGTCACTGGCCTCACCCGCCTGCTGCAGCGCCTGCCGCCAATCGGCATGCAGGCCATCAGCCTCCAGCCGCATGCGCGTACGCGAGGCCAGCGCGCGCAGGCGCAGGTCGACATTGGCCTTGGCCAGCAGCTGTGGGCGCGCCGCCAGCAACTGGTCCAGCAGTGCGGCGCCGACATTGCCCGGCCCGATCACACCTACCGCAAACGTCTGCGGCGACAGCCAGAAGCCGGCATGTGCAGCGCGCAGCGCACGGGTGGCATCGGCACTGTCCACCGCCACCGAGATGTTGCGTTCCGACGAGCCCTGCGCGATCGCCAGGATGTTCACCTGCGCCCGGCCGAGGGCCTCGAACAGGCGCGCGGCGACGCCGGGCTGGCCCGCCATGCCGTCGCCGACCGCCGCCAGCACGCTGACACCGTCGCCGACCTGCACGCGCTGCACGTGGCCTACCGACAGTTCATGCGCAAATGCCTGCAGCAGCGCCTCGCGGCCACGCGCGGCCTCGGCCGCACGCACCACGCAGCAGATCGAATGCTCCGACGACCCCTGCGAGATCATCACCACCGAAACCTGCGCCTGGCGCAATGCCGCGAACACGCGTTCAGCGGTGCCGGGTACGCCGATCAGTCCAGTACCCTCCAGGTTGAGCAGGGCCAGTCCGGGACTCAGGGTCAGGCCTTTCACCGGCCCGCGCGGCGAGCGCTCGGCACTGATGCGCGTACCCGGATGCGCCGGGTGGAAGGTGTTGCGGATGAAGATCGGCAGGCCAAGGCGGATCGCCGGCGACATCGTCTGCGGATGCACCACCTTGGCGCCGAAATAGGCAAGCTCGCAGGCTTCGTCGTAGCTCAGTGATTCCAGCTGCACCGCTTCCGGGACCAGCCTCGGGTCCGCCGACAGCACGCCGTCGACGTCGGTCCAGATGTGCAGTTGGTCGGCGTTGAACAGTGCCGCGAAGATCGCGCCGGAGTAGTCGCTGCCATTGCGACCGAGCGTGGTGATGCGATCGTGGCGGTCGCGGGCAACGAAACCGGTGGCGACCAGGCGCGACTGCGGATGCTGCAGGCGCCACCTGGCCAGGCGGTCGGCGCTGGCTTCCCAGTCCACGTCCACACCCAACTCGCCGTGCGCGACCACCAGCACGTCGCGTGCATCGAGCACGGCGCAGTCCTCACCCAGCGCGCGCAGGTGGGTACCGAGCAGCTGCGCGGAGAACACTTCGCCCAGACCCTGCACGCGATCGAGCACCTCGCGCGGCAGTTCGCCGATCACCGCCAGTGCCGCCAGCACTTCGGCCAGCTGATCGAAACGCACGTCAATCCATTCCACGGTCTCGCCCACCTGCTCGCCGAGCAGGGCCACCGCCGCGCCGCGGTGGCGGGCGCGCAGTGCATGCCAGGCCTCGCGCCAGCCTTCGTCACCCTTTGCTGCCATCTGGGCCAGTTCGATCAGCGCGTCGGTGACGCCCTTCATTGCCGAGACAACGGTGACCTGCAGCGATTCGGGGCGGGCCAGCAGCAGGCCGGCGACATGGCGGTAGCGCTCGGCGTCGGCCACCGAGGTGCCACCGAACTTGTGCACGACGGTGGACGGCGCAGCCAGATCGGCCGGTGCAACGGGTTGGGCGGGGGCGTGGGAAGACATGCAGACCTCGGTAGGAGGCCCCGTCGCATGCAGGTGTCGAGTTTCCCCGCCACCTGTATGGTGCGGGGCCGTGGTTTTCGGGAGTTACACGAAGACGACGGGCCGCACCAGGGCAGTGGTGACGGTGGTGGTGGTAATGGTGGTGGTGGCGACCGGCGCAGTCGAACGGCCCGCGGTGGCGGGGGCGATCAGGCTGGCGTGGGCGGCGTCAAGGACCATGACGCACAGAAAACACCGGCCGCCGGGGTGCTGTCAAGTGCTGCGATGCAAAAAATCGCTGCGGCGATCATCGGTCATCGTGTCGCCATTTGGTTGCATCTGTGACAAAACCGGCATCAGCGCGCTTGACGACGGCATTCAGCCGGCATGTTCGGCGATCGCCCGTGGCGTGCGGTGGGCGTGTGCGCACAGCATCACGCCCGCCACCAGGAACACGATCGCCAGGGCTTCGAGCAGCGAGGGCCAGCGCTGCTGCCAGGCGAATGCGTAGAGCAGCGCGAACAGGGTTTCGAACACGATCATCTGCCCGGTCAGGGTCAACGGCAGCAGGCGGCTGGCGCGGTTCCAGAACGCATTGCCGAGGATCGAGGCCACCACCGCCACGCCGGCACTGATCGCCCAGAAACCACTCCATTGCGCTGACGTGTGGCTGCCGGCGTGGCCGATGAACGCCATCGGCACCAGCAGCAGGGCCAGCCCGCCGGTGGTGACGCCGGTCAGCAGTGACCAGTCGTGGCTGGACAGATCGGAACGGCGTGCCAGCCAGCGGCTGTTGCCGATCGAGTACAGCGCCCACGAGAACAGCGCACCAAACGCGCACAGCAGGCCGATCAGGCGCTGCCGCCAGGGCGTTGCCAGATGCTCGGACATCAGTGCTTCCCAGCCAACCAGCGCCACGCCGAGCACGCACAGGCCCAGTGCCGGCAACAGCTGCTTCAACGGCACCGCGCCCTGCTCGCGCACACCAACCAGCGTCACAACCACCGGAATCAGGCCGACGATCAACGACGCCGCCGCACCTCCGGCCCACTGCACGGCCGTGGCCAGCAGCAGGAAGTACACCAGGTTGCCAGCCAGGCTCAGCCACAGCAGACCGATCCACTCGGCACGACCAAGCCGCGGGGCCAATCGCTTCCAACGCGGCAGAAGCAGCGCCACGGCGATCAGGCCGTAGACCAGGTAGCGGCCAGCAGAGAGTTGCAAGGCATTGAACGACTGCAGCACGGCGGGCGCGAGGAAGACCACGCCCCACAGCGCGCCTGCGGCAACGCCATTGGCGATGCCCAGGGCCATCGGGTTGTTGCGCATTTCGGGTTCTTGGGGGGAGAACAGGCTGCGCAGTGTAAGCGGAGGCCAGCGGGGAGCTCTTGACCGAGGCTACTGCCCTGCCGCCGTTGTAGAGCCGAGCCGTGCTCGACTACTTTTGCACGACCCCTCGCGAACGGCAGTCGAGCACGGCTCGACTCTACAATCCGGCGGCCCTGCGCCAGGCGGCCGGGGTCTGCCCACACTCACGCCGCAGCGCGCGGGTCAGTGCGCTCTGCTCGGAATAGCCTGCGGCCAGCGCGATATCGCTGATCGGCGCGGCGCTCGTACGCAGCTGGTGCTTGGCCCAGCGCAGCCGGCACGCACTGAGCCAGGCCTGCGGGCTGAGCCCGAATTCTCGCTGGAACAAGGCATGCAGACGGCTCTCGCTGACGCCCACGAATGCCGACATGCGTGCCACCGGCCACGATAGTCCCGGGTCGGCCTGCACCGCCGCGCACAGCCCCTGCATCCGCGCACCGCTACCAGCGGGTGCGAACACCTGCAGCAGCTGCGGAAGCAGGGCCGGCATCGGCTGGCCGCCCTGCACACCCGCCAGGCGGTGTCGCAGCGCCAGCGGCAGGTGCAGCCAGCGCTGCCGGCACAGGTGCTCCTGCGTACCGTCATCGAGCACGCCCGGGGGGCAATCGACAATCACGAAACCATTGGGGCCATCGGCCATCTGGTCATGTGCTTCACCAGCAGCCACGAAAGCGCCCTGCAGCAGGTCCAGGCGACCGCCGCGGCCTTCCATCTCGAACTGCAGTTCACCCTGCAGTGGCAGCACCCATTGCGCATAGTCATGACGGTCCAGGCCGGTGGCCTGTCCGTAGTGCCGCAGATGGAAGATGGCGCCCATCCTGACAGTGTGCGCGTGTAACAACGGCCGTGCAAACCGCTGCTAATAGTCGGGCCGTCATCAAACGCAGGGAGTGCAGGTCATGACCCATCAACACGTGTTTGTGGTGCTGGCCGCAAGTCTCGGCCTGGCAGTCGCCAGCTCGGCATCGGCACAGGAACGCACCCCGCCCGCTCCGCACTGCATGGATGCGGTCGGCGTGCAGGAAGTGGAGCAGGCATCACCGCGCTCGATTGCATTGCGCGCCGCCTCCGGCCAGGCCTATCGCATCGATTTCAACGAAGACTGCCCCGGTGTCCGCGGTGCCACCACGCTGAAACTGGAAGCACCGGCCGGCTGGGCCTGTGGTCGTCCCAGCGAACGCGTCGTGGTCGACGGCCGCAGCTGCGCCGTCAGCGCGGTTACCCCGGTACAGGATCGCGACTACGCCAGCGTCGCCCGTGACAGCGATCGCCTGCGCACGGCCACCCTGCCCGCCGTGACCATCCGCGAGCGCAAGGAAATCCGCCGCAGCTTCGGCGGCTCACCGTCCTACTGCTTCGCCACCCGCAACGTCCGTGCCTGGTCATCCGACCCGCAGGGCATGCTGGTGGAGACCAACCCGCGTCGCAATGGTGGTCACCGCTACTACCGCGTCGAACTCGGCGGCCACTGCCGTCAGCTCGACCGCGCGCCGCAGCTCAGCTTCCGCTCCGGCATGCAGAACGGGCTGATCTGTGGCAATGCCGGCGATCGCATCCTCACCGCCGATTTCGAGAATGGCGACCTGCGCAACGATGCGCTGGCGCCGCTGCCGCAGTACACCCGCGGCAGCTGTACGATCCAGGCCGTCTACCCGGCATCCAGCCAGGCGTCGAACTAACTTTCGACGCCGAGGAAGGTGAACGGCGCGCTGGGCACGAAGTGGCCCAGTGCGTCGCCGGCGAACGTGTTGCGCTGGTCCTTGCCGAGCTCGAGCTTGAGCACCTGGCCACCGAAATCGACCTTGTTCAGATCGACCCAGAAGGTATTCGGGGTCAACGCCGATTCGAAGAAGTACAACCGCCGCTTGTGGTCGGCCACGGTGCGCCAGCGTGTGGACGAGATGTTCGGCTCGCCCGGCGTGGTGATGCCGTACGGCACCGACGCGTTGCGGATCACGCTGAACACACTGGCCAGGGCCTCCACCGGATCCTCGGCCTTGGGAATGGCATTGATGTAGAACGAAGCCCGCGCGAAGCGGTCGGATGAGCGGTTGGTACCCGGCAGCATCACCGTGCCACCGATCTGCTGCCAGTAGCTGTTGAGTGCCAGCTGCTGCTCGAAGATCGGCGAGTTGGTCATCACCTGGTAGCGGCGGTCGTGATGGATCACCTGGCGGCCGCCGATGTATTCGACAATGGCGCTGTCGCCGGTGGCATCGGACAGTGACAGGTGCAGCGTCGCCTGGCGGTCTTCGCCGGGAACCTTGTCGGTGACGATCGAGTACGGCTCGCGCTTCAGCGCCGCCACCGCCTCTTCCACCGTTGCGAAATTGTCGAGCACGTACTGCGCCCACAGCGAGATGGCCAGTCCCGGCTTGTTGCCGCGCTGCTGCGGGTACTCCGACTCCACCAGCCACAGCAGGTTGGCGACCAGGCCCTTCTCGTTCATGCCATCGGTGGTCGACACGTCGTAGCCGGTGGCCACCACGCTGCCGTAGCGCGCGGTCCACGCCAGCGACTTCGGACCCGCCTGGCCGGTGCGCGCAATGCCGCGCGGCAGGACGTAGAGATTGGTCGCTACGTCGACCTTCCAGTCCATCGAACGTGCGGTGATCACATCACCGTTGTCACCCAGGTACACCGCGCGCGTACAAGCCAGTGCCGGTGTGATCGCGGCGGCCATCGCCACGGCCAGCATCGCCCTACCCTTCCACTTCATCCGTGCCATATCAGTACGCTCCTTTCCCCGTGGTCCGTGGATCTGACCCGATCCATCGTGACACAGCGGTGAAACCTCAGCGTAAGAAGCGGTCGTGCAGCCAGAAGCCCAGCAGCATCGCGGGTACGAACCACAGCGCTTCGCGAGATGCCACCGCCAGGCCGGCAATGGCCGGACCGGGGCAATAGCCTGCCCAGCCCCAGCCTATGCCGAACAGTGCGGCGCCCAGCAGCAGACGCGCATCGATATCACGTACGGTGGGCAGCTGGAAGCGGGCCGCACACCAAGGGCGCGTGCGTCGCAGCACCCAGCGCTGCCCGACCGCACTGACCAGCATCGCCGAGGCCAGCACCCACATCAACGTGGGATCAAAATCACCGGCCACATCGAGGAAGCCGAGCACACGACGCGCGTCGGTCATCCCGGAAAGCGCCAGCCCAGCGCCAAACAGCGCACCGGCCACAGCGGCGGCCCATAATGCGCGACTCATGCCAGACCTCCGCCGTGCCGGATCAGGAAGGTGGTCAGCATTGCGCAGGCCATGAACACCAGCACTGCCAGCAGCGAACGCTTCGAGCCGCGGGCCATGCCACAGACGCCGTGGCCACTGGTGCAGCCGCTACCCAACCGGGTACCAAAGCCCACCAGCAGGCCGGCGCCGACCAGCTGCCAGGCCGGCAACGCATCACGCAGCAGTACCTGCGGCGATGCCTCCGGCACCGATTGCCACAGCAACACCAACCCCGCCGCAGTGAGCAGTCCGAGCAAGAACGCCCAACGCCAGCCGCGCTCCCCTTTTGCTGCGCGCAGGCTGCCCGCAGCGATTCCGCTGATGCCGGCCACACGCCCGAGGGTGGCGAGCAACAGCACCGCGGCGGCGCCGATCAGCGCCCCGCCAGCCACTGCACTCCATGGCAGGTTCACGCCCTGCCCCTGTCGATTCCGTTCATCGGCTTGCCTTTTTATTTAGATTTTTCTAAATTAGCTTCTTCTAAACAAAAAGGTCAACCATGGCCCACATCGAGCTCGACAGCGCAGCAATGGCCGAGCACGCCACGCAGGCCGCCGCTCTGCTCAAGCGCCTGGCCCATCCTGCGCGGTTGCGCGTGTTGTGCCGGCTGGTGGAAGGCGAAGCGCCGGTGCCGGAGCTGCAGGCGCTGACCGGGCTCAGTGCATCGGCGCTGTCACAGCACCTGGCGGTGCTGCGCGAACTGGATATCGTTGCGACCCGGCGCCAGGCGCAGGCCATCCACTACCGCGTGGTCGATGGCCCGGCGCTGGGTGTGCTGAAAGCGTTGCATGCCGCCTACTGTGGTGGCGACCCGCACTGAGCGGGGATGCGGGCTCAGCCGACGTGCAGGACCGGCTGCACCACCCTGTCGAGCAGATCCACCGGCGTCGGCGCGGAACGGTCGCCCTGCAGTGCGCGGGTGAAGCCCGACCAGTCACTGGAAGACAGCTGGCGCAGCAGCGCAGCATCCACCGGCAGCGCGCGCATCGACCAGTACGGGAACTGGCGCTGGCCCAGCCGGCCGCGTGCCAGCTCGACGATGTCGATATGGCTGCCAGCCTGCAGGATGCGCTCATACACCGAATCGATGCCGTCCGGTGGGCCCTCGATGTACTGCAGGAAACGGTCGCCGTCATGCAGCAGCACGCCGGTCACCCCGGCCAGCTTGTTGAAGCGTGCCGCGTCCTCGACCAATACATGCAGGCGTTCGGCGGAAAGATCCGGCAGCACCTTGCTGACGTAGGCGATGGCACGCAATGGCATGGAGCTTCCTTGGCAACGTGAGTCGCCACGGTAGCAGTTGCGGACGAGCCCGTCTCAGTATCGGGAAACGTTTGCTGAAGAATTCAGCTTGCGGCCGCCAGCGCTCCGTCACTGCGCCTCGGCAACAACGCCTCGAACACCACCTGCCCTGCTTCGTTGCGGGCACCGATACGACCGCCATGCGCCCGCACGAACTGATCGACGATGTACAGGCCGAGGCCAAGTCCGTTGCTCTGGTGGAAGCTGGCCTTGAACGGTTCGAACAGGCGCGGCAGCAGCGCCGCATCGATCTCCCCGGCATTGCGCACCCGCAACAACACGTTGCGCGGGTCACGGCCATCCACCTCGACCTGTGCCTCGTTGCCATGCGTCAGCGCATTGCCGATCAGGTTTGCTGCAACCTGTCCCAGTCGATCCAGGTCGCCCTGAAGCTGCGTGTCGCCGTGTGTATCCAGTCGGATCCGGCCTGCACCATGCGCACTCCCCACCTCCGCCACCACCGCCCGGGTGACCTCGGCCAGATCGCAGGTACTGGCCTGCAGGCGCAGGCCGCCGCTGCGGATCCGCGAGAAGTCCAGCAGCTGCTCCACCATCCGCGCCATGCGCAGGGTGCTGGCCTCCAGGTACTGCAGCGTCTGCTGCGCACCCGCGTTGCCTTGCGGAATGTCCAGCGCCAGCTTGTCGGCACACAGCAGGATTGCCGACAGCGGCGTACGCAGGTCGTGGGTCAGTACCGCAGCCATCGTCTCGTTGAGCTTGAGCGCACGCTCCAGCGCTTCGTTGCGCGCCTTCAGCAACTGCCGTTGCTGGTACAGCTCGATGAAGACGTTGACCTTGCTCAGGATCACCTGCGGCGCCACCGGCTTGTGCAGGAAATCCACCGCGCCGGTTTCGTAGCCCTTGAACGCGCGCACCGGATCATCCGGCGAGGCGGTCAGGAAAATGATCGGTACCGTGCGGCTGCGATGCGAACCGCGCATCAGCTCAGCCAGGGTGAAGCCATCGATCTCCGGCATGTGCACGTCCAGCAGGGCCAGCGCGACCTCATGCTCCAGCAGCAGCTCCAGCGCCTGCGCACCGGAGCTGGCCAGCAACAGATTGACGCCCTCGCGCTGCAGCAGCGCCTGCATGGCCACCAGGTTCTGCGGCACGTCATCGACGATCAGCAGGTTGACCGGGGACTGCGACTGCGCAGGGTCCGGTGGCAGCAGGTTCATGCAAACAACTCCTTCAGGCGACGACACATCAGTTCAAGGGGCAGCACGGCATCGGCGCCGGCATGCTGCAGGGCGGAAGCCGGCATCATCGATGCCTCGGCCTCCTCGGGGCATTGCAGCCAGGCGCGGCCTCCGGCGGCGCGTACAGCGGCTACGCCTTCGCTGCCATCGCTGCTGGCGCCGGTCAGCAGCAGCGCCAGCACCTGCGGACCAAACACCGCAGCGGCCGATTCAAACAGCGGGTCGATGGCCGGGCGCGAGAACAGCACTGGCGCGTCCACCGACAAAGCGACCGCGCCGGCATCCTCCACCAGCAGGTGGTAGTCCGGCGGGGCGAACGTCACCGTTCCGGGCTGCAGCGGCTGCTTGTCCTCCGCCTCGCGCACCTGCAGCGCGCAGTACGGCGCCAGCACTTCGGCAATGCGGCTGGAGCGGTCGCGCGGCAGGTGCAACACGGCCAGCACCGGCGCCGGCAGCCTGGCCGGAAGCGCACCCAGCACAGCCTGCAGCGCCGCGACGCCTCCTGCGGAGGCACCGACCACCAGCACCGCTGGGCGAACCTGCACCGCCATCAGGCCACCTTCCGGTACAGGCGATGCTCGCGCGAACAGACCTCGAAGGCATCGTGGTGGCGCCCGAACTGCAGCGACTCCTTGCTGCCCAGGCCGAGGAATCCCCGGTGCACCAGCGCCTCGCGGAACAGTCCCACGGCCCGGTCCTGGAGATCACGGTTGAAATAGATCAATACGTTGCGGCACGACACCAGATGTACTTCGGAGAACACGGTATCGGTGGCCAGGCTGTGGTCGGCGAACACCACGTTGCGACGCAGCTGGCGGTCGAACACGGCGCCATCGTAGGCCGTGGCGTAATAGTTGGACAGCGACGCGGTGCCACCGGCGGCCAGGTAGTTACGGCTGAACTGGGCCATCCGGTCGATGCCATAGGCGCCCGCCTCGGCCGTGGCCAGCGCGGCCGGATTGATATCGGTGGCATAGACGATGCTGCGCTCGAGCAGCCCTTCTTCATGCAGCAGGATCGCCAGCGACCACACTTCCTCCCCTGTGCTGCAACCGGCCACCCACAGCTTCACCGACGGATAGGTGCGCAGCACCGGCACCACCTGTTCGCGCAGCTCACGGAAATAGGCGGGGTCCCGGAACATCTCCGAGACCTGCACGGTGAAGAACTGCATGGCCTGGGCGAACAGCTCCGGCTCGTGCAGCAGGCGATGCTGCAGGTCCGCCAGGCGCTCGCACTCATAACGCTGCATGGCCTGGCGGATACGCCGGCGCAGCGACGACACCGCATAGCTGCGGAAGTCATAGTGGTAGCGCTGGTACAAAGCCTCCAGCAACACCTTCAGTTCCAGATCGAACAGCGCCTGCTCGTTCATTGCCGCGAGCACCAGACCCGGCACAGCGAGACCAGCTTGTCGACATCGATCGGCTTGGCGATGTAGTCATTGGCACCGGCCTGCAGGCAACGTTCGCGGTCGTCCGGCATGGCCTTGGCGGTCAACGCGATGATCGGCAGGTCCTGCAGGTGGCGCTGCGCGCGGATCTCGCGCATCGCGGCCAGGCCATCCTTCTCCGGCATCATGATGTCCATCAGCACCAGGTCGACCTCACGCTCGGCCAGGCGGTCAACCGCCTCCTGGCCGTTGCGCGCGATCTCCAGGGTCACGCCAAGCGGTTCGAGCACGCTGGACAGCGCGAAGATGTTGCGCACGTCGTCCTCGGCCAGCAATACGGTGCGGCCGTCGAGCACGGTGTCACGGCGGCGCGCCTCCCGCAGCAGACGCTGCTGGTCGCTGGGCAGACTGGCCTCGACGCTGTGCAGGAACAGGGTCACTTCGTCCAGCAGGCGTTCCGGCGAACGCGCGCCCTTGATGATGATGCTCTTCGAGTAACGGCGCAGGCGCTGCTCTTCTTCGCGGCTGAGTGCCCGGCCGGTGTAGACGATCACCGGCGGGAAGCCGACGTCATCGTTGTTGGCCATGTGCTCGAGCAGGTCGTAACCGCTGCCATCCGGCAACGACAGGTCCATCACCATGCAATCGAAGGTAACCGTGCTGAGCTGTTCCAGCGCGCCGGCAAGTGTACCGACGGCGACAATCTGCAGTTGCTCGCGGCCCAGCAGCAGCTCCAGGTTGCGGCGCAGCTCGCTGTCGTCCTCGACGATCAGCAGGCGCCGTACATCGCGCCGGCTGGTCTGTTCCAGCTGCTCGATGGCCGCTGCCAGACGCTCACGTGTGGTCGGTTTGATCGCGAAGCCGATCGCGCCCAGCTCGCGCGCCACCTGGCTGCGGTCCATCGCCGAAACCACATGCACCGGGATGTGGCGCGTATCCGGATTGCGCTTCAGCCGCTCCAGCACGCTCAGACCGGAAACGTCGGGCAGGCCGATATCGAGCAGGATGCCGTTCGGGCGCAACTCGGCAGCCAGCGCCAGCGCTTCTTCGGCCGTGCTGGCTACCACGCAGTCGAAGTCCAGCTCATGGGCCAATGCCACAAGCGCCTCGGCGAAGGTGGTGTCATCCTCCACCGCCAGGATCAGCCGACCGGCGCGCTGGCGCCGGCCCCGGTCATCCGCCACGCTCGCAGTTGCCATCGACACAGCGGCCGGGGGCACAGCCGCAGGCGCAGCCACAACACGAGCGGCTGCCGGTGCCGGTGCCGCCGCTGGCAACAGGACAGTTTCCGTCGCCGTCGCCGTCCCCGTCCCCGTCGCCGGGAGAGCTTCGGACGCCGGCGCACCCTGCAGCGGCAGCTCAAGGATGAAGCAACTGCCGCGTCCCGGCTCGCTGTCGACCTGGATGCTGCCGCCCATGCGCTCGGCCAGGTCGCGCGAGATCGACAGGCCCAGACCGGTGCCGCCGTAGCGGCGACGCGTGCTGCCATCGGCCTGGCGGAACGCCTCGAAGATGACCGGCAGCTGCTCGCGGGCGATGCCGATGCCGGTATCGCAGACATCGAAACGCACGCGTCCACTGCCGCCAGCGCGCACGTGCAGGCTGACCTTGCCGTGCTCGGTGAACTTCAGGGCATTGGCCAACAGGTTCTTCAGGATCTGCTGCAGGCGCTGGTTGTCGGCCATCAGCTGGGTCGGTGCCAGTGCATCGGCCTCGATCTCCAGCGCCAGCCCCTTTTGCCGCGCCATCGGCTCGAAGGTCTCGCGCAGGCGTTGCAGCACACTGTCGACCACCACCACTTCATCGGCCAGCTCAACGTGGCCGGCCTCGATGCGGGACAGATCGAGGATGTCGTTGATCAACGCCAGCAGGTCATTGTTGGACGACAGGATCGCACGGGCATACTTCACCTGCTCCTCGGTCAGCGTGCCGTCCTTGTTGTCGGCCAGCAGCTTGGCCAGGATCAGCGAGCTGTTCAGTGGCGTGCGCAGTTCGTGCGACATGTTGGCGAGGAACTCGGACTTGTAACGCGAGGTGGCAGCCAGCTCATTGCTGTTGCGGACCAACTGCCCCTGCGCAACCAGCAGCGCCTGCTTCTGCGCCTCCAGTTCATGGGTGCGCTCTTCCAGCTGGACATTGCTCTGCTCCAGCTCGGCCTGCTGCTCTTCCAGATGGCTCTGTGACTGCAACAGGCTGCGGCTCTGCTCTTCCAGCTCCTCGTTGGCCACACGCAGCTCTTCCTGCTGGGCCTGCAGTTCTTCGCCCTGACGCTGCGATTCTTCCAGCAGGACCACCAGCTGCGCCCTCAGCAATGACGCACGAAGGGCCATGCCGATGGTCTCGGCGCAGCGCTCCAGCAGTTCGTCGTCCAGGCCCTGCTGGTCACCGAGGCGCGCCCGGCCCAGCTCAATGACACCCACCACGCTGCCATCGCTGTTGATCGGCGCAAGGATGCGTTCGCGCACCGGCAACCGGCCCAGGCTGGTCTGCAGTTCGAGCACGGCTGCCTCGTCGCCGTGCAGGTGACGGATGCGTTCATCACGCGCGACCTGCCCGGCCAGTCCTTCCTGCAACGACAACGAGGCGGGTGTGCCTGAGGGCAGCGCCATGCCACCGGTCAACTGCAGCCGTCCGCCCTCCAGCCGATAGACCGCCCCCACGTCGGCGCGAAGCTGCTCCGCCAGACGGGTCACTGCCGCATCGGCGATCTGCTCCGGCCCCAGGTCGCCGCGCAGGCTCATCGCCACTGCGTTCTCCGCCTCCTGCAGCCACAACGCGCGCATCGCCTGGCGCCGGGCCTGGATCGCACGGGAAACAATCAGCGCGATCATCAGGAATGCGCCGCCGCCGATGCTGCGATTGACGAACGAGAATGCCGAGTTCGAGCTGGCCGGTGCGATGTTGTAGCCGACAATCAGCAGGATGCAGGCAAGCACTGCCACAACGAACGGTGCCCGTGCGCTGCGCTGGAACACCGTCACGCCCACGGCAAGGAAGTAGGCCAGCCATACCGCATAGCCCAGCGGCACCACCAGCTCCAGCGCGATGGTTGCGGCCAGCAGCACAGCGGAGGTCATCCAGATCCAGCGGTCACGCGTGGTCGCACCAGGACGCATGCGGGTCGGCTCCAGTAGACAAAAAGGTGGATGATGGTACTCCGTGTCGCATTCAGCCGCACAGGACCATTGGCACGCGCCCCGCCTGCACGCATCCTTCACACTTCAATGCCTAGCTTTTCGTCCCTCACAGGGGTAATGCTCATTTCAACGTGGACGCAGCAGCTTCTACGGCGTCCGTGCTGACGGACCCTTCCCGACAACTGCGATTGCTGATCGACAGCGTGCGCGACCATGCGCTGTATCTGCTTGATCCCGATGGCAGGGTATGCAGCTGGAACCCGGGTGCCGAGCGCATCAAGGGCTATTCAGCCGACGAGGTCATCGGTACCCATTTCGGTCGTTTCTATCTGCCTGCCGATCGCGAGGCGGGTGAACCGCAGCGCCTGCTTCGCCTTGCAGCGCAGCACGGCCATCATGCAAGCGAGGGCTGGCGGGTCCGCCGTGACGGCTCTTCATTCCGCGCCAGCATCGTGATCGAACCGGTCTCCGAAGCCGGCGAACTGCTCGGCTTCGTCAAGATCACCCGTGATATCACCGAGCAATGGCAGGCACAGCGGCTGCTGCGCGATGCCCAGCGGGCACTGCGCCATACCCAGCAGTTCGAAACCGTCGGCCGACTCAGCCGCGGGCTGTCGCATGAGTTCAACAATCTGCTGACCACCATCGGCAACGCGCTGGACCTGCTGTCCCTGCGCGTCAGCGGTGACGACGTACGCGCCGCCGAACTACTGGATGCTGCGCAGACCGCCACCGACCGCGGCGCCCTGCTGACCCGCCAGCTGCTGGCCTTCAGCACCGGCCAGACGCTGATCCGGGAAGCAGTGGACATCAATGCACTGGTGCAGCAGTGGCTGCCCGACCTGCAGCGTGCCTGCCCTCCTTCGGTCGTGCTCGATGCCCGCTTCACGCCGGATCTGCCACCGGTCAGCACCGATGCGATGCAGCTGCAGACCGCGCTGGCCAACCTGGTGGCCAATGCCGTGGAGGCGACCCTCGACGGTGGTCGCATCCTGGTCGGTACCGCGCTGGAACATCGCCTCGACCCGGATGCGGACACCACGTTGCAACGTGGCTACGTCACCCTCAGTGTCTGCGACGAGGGCCATGGCATGGCCGCTGAAATCGCCGAACGGGCAACCGAACCGTTCTTCACCACCAAGGACATCGGCAAAGGCAGCGGCCTGGGCCTGAGCCAGGTGTTCGGATTCACTACCCAGAGCGGCGGCTTCGTCGACGTGTCCACCACGCCCGGTGTCGGCACCACGGTCAGCCTGCTGCTTCCCGCAATGGAGGAACCTGCCCATGACCGATGACCCGATCCGTGTATTGATGGTGGAGGACCAGACCGATCTTCGCGAGATGATCGGCCTGGCCCTGCGCGATTTCGGCATCGACGTGGCGACGACCGCCGATGCACACGAAGCGGCCGCCCTGTTGAAGGGTGAAGCACGCTTCGACGTGGTGTTCAGCGACATCAGCATGCCCAACGGCATGTCCGGCATCGAACTCAGCGAACATGTGGCGCGCGATCAGCCGCAGGCGCGGATGATCCTGTCATCCGGCTACGCCCGCTCGCAGCTGCCGCCGCTGCCCGAGCAGGTCGAGTTCCTGCCCAAGCCCTATCGCCTGCGCCAGCTGGTGGAGCTGTTGAAGCAGGCGTGAGGCTTGCCCGGGCAATGCCCGGCACGTCCGTGCCGTAGAGCCGAGCCCACCCTCGGCTGCCTTCCTCAATAGCGCCCTACCAGGTTCAGATACCAGCCGCGGTGGGTGTAGTCGAACTTCGTCAGGTCATCGCTGAAGTCGGTGAAGTTGTAGCCGACGCCGACGCGGAAGTTGCGGCCGATATCGCGGTCGACACCGGCCAACCACCCCTGACGGCGGCCGCCGTCACGCACATCCAGCAGGCGGTATTCCAGCAGGCCATGCCATTGGTAGTACAGGTCGTAGCGCAGCTGTCCCGAGGCAAAGCTGGTGGCTGAATCGAACCACGGGCCGGTACCACGCCCGTAGCGCACCTCGCCTTCGCGGCGGGCGGCCTTCGCCGCCACTTCCCAGCGCTGATCGATGCGGTAGACCCCTTCCAGCGACAGCACCTGGGTGCGCTGGTCGTAGTCCACGCCGTTGACCTGGCCCATCGTCGACAGGTCATACAGGTAGCTGTAGCGACCGAACAACGCCCAACGGTCGTTGTCCCACGGACGGTAGGCGAAGCCGAGGTTTCCTTCGATGAAGCGCGCGCCCGCGACCGGATTGATCGCATCATCGGTATCGGCGTAGTTGAAGCGCGCCGCAATGCGCCAGCTGTCGTTGAGGCGATGGCTCAGCCGGTTGGTGCTAACCCACTGCGTGCGCCGCTCCGCGCCGGTATCGCGGCGCCACTCCAGCTTGCTCTGCCACTCGGTGCCCGGCGAGGTACGCCCGCCGGACAGGCTCACCGCCTTGCGGTCGACCTGGCCGGTGCTGGCGTCGAGCTTGCCGTTGCTCAGCGTGAAGCCCGCATTCCAGCCCACCGCTGGATAGAAATCCATGCCGAAGGTGTGCGCCAGCCCGGACTCCTGCCTGGATTTCAAGAACTGGCTTTCGTTGAACACGTTGACCTGGTCGGACAGCCGCCAGCGCTGGCCCAGGGTCCATCCATCCTGCGCATTGGGGCTGAACAGCGGGTCATACTCGCTACGGTCGGTCGACTGGGTAAACGCACCGTAGAAGCTGTGCTGCGGGGTCAGCCGGTACTCGGCGTTGATCTGCGCTGCGGTTCCGCGATCGCCATCGCTGACTTCAGCGCCGACGGTGGACAGGTTGGCAAAGGTCCAGGTGCCGCCAGCCACCACCGCATCGTTGTCGGCATAACGGCCGTGGTCGTCGTCCACGGTCAACTGGCCACCGCCATACACATCCAGCGAGGTGCCGATGCGATGGGTGTAGCGTGCGGCCGCCAGCACGCCGGCCACGTTGCCGCCACTGCCGCGATCCTCCTGCACCCGGCGCAGCTCGGCCGACAGTCGATCGTTGTCGCCGATCCGCCATTCGGCGGTTGCCTGCGCCTGGATCAGCGACTGCGCGCCACGACGTGCCTCGCTGTAGCGCGCGTACAGGCTGAAGTCGTCGGTCACATAGCCGAGCAGCTCAGCGCCCTGCTCGCGCACGCGCTGGCCGGTGTCGAAGCGCCCAACCGAGTAACCTCCGTCCACCTGCCGCCACCAGGCACCGGCGCTCCAGTCGCGCTGGGTCCAACCCAGCTCGCGCAGGTTGATGCGGGCCTCGACCGCCGTCGCCTCACCTTCGCGCGGCCCCTCTGGATTGAGCCGGCTGAAGCTGAGTCCGCCGTTGTCGGAGAAGAACACCGGCGCACTGGTCGCCTCGCTGCGGCTGTGCTCCACCTTCAGGTAGGTACCGCGGCCTGCCTGCAGAGTCAGGTCCGCACCCTTCAGCGAGTAGTCCTGACCGGCGCGCTGTTCGTCCACATAGGTGGCGCCCACCGCCACGTGATCGCCGAACCAGTGCTTGCCACGAACGCCGGCAGTGATGTCATCACTGTCAAAGCCGGTCGGCACCCATTCGTAGTCGACAATCAGGCGCTGTTCGTAGCCGTCCAGCGGTACGTCGCGACTGATCCGGCGCAGGTTCTCGCGGCTGACCTGGGCCAGCGGCCGGGTCAGCAGGATGCGGCCCTGCAGGGCATCGATCTCGTAGTCGGCGCCGCGCACCATCGGCACGCGTTGCTCGACACGGCCGGTGGTACGGTCGCGGATCTCCAGCACCACCTGGTCCGAGCCACTGAGGATGCTGGCATGGCGCAGGTAGTACAGGCTGCCGCCGGTACCGATGAACTCGCTGTGGCCGGGCGCGGTTTCGGCCTGCGACCCGAACAGGCGCAGTTCGCTGCGCGCATCGCCCCAGGCATTGGCACCACGGGATCGCCACGACAACGCCGCACCGTACAGAGAGCGCACATACTGCGCGTACTCGGTGCCGGTCAGCCCGGTGTTGTAGTTGCCCCACAACGCCTGGTTCTTGTCCCAGTCCAGGCGCAGGTAGAAGCGCCCCATGCTGTCCACATCGCGCTGGGTCAGCGAATCATCGCCGTAGGTCGGGTAGTACAGGTCGGGGTCGAGGCTGCGGAACAGGTCGCGCGGATCGGCGGTGGTGAAGCCGGTGAACAGCTCGTCCAGCGGACGGTTCTGGGTGTCGGCCTGCGCAGTCAGAAGGTAGCGGCCACGGGTCTTGGCCTTCAGGTAGAAGGCCAGACGACCATCGCTGAGCACGTCATCGTTACGCTCGCCGCGGGCAAGGTCCTGCCCTGCCCCGCTGGCCTTGTTCTGGTACACGGTGATGTCGGCCAGGCCGACACCGAACAGGTACCGGCCACTGACATCGACCTCCAGCGTGCGTGCGATGGCCGGCCCATCCGGCCGTTCGACGCGCACGTCGAAGGCGTGGTGGCCGATCGGCATCAGGTACTCGGCAGCGAACTTGCGGTCCTGGTGCAGCGGATAGCTGTCGCCGTTGATCTTCAGCGCGGCGCCGAGCGGCAGGTCACGGCCACGCAGGCGGACCCGCGAGCCGTACACCGGGATGTTCTGCTGGCGCAGGCCGTTGCTGTCGAACACCTGCTGCAGCAGCGACAACGACGCTGCCTGGTTGGAATCCACCGCAGTCCCGCGGCGGTCCTCCAGCGCGTCACGCAACTGCTGGTTGCCACGCTCGAACTCCGCCGGGGTCACCAACTGCATGGACTGCGCGGTGGTCTCATCCACATTGCCCTCGGCATCGAAGGCACGCAGCACATAGACCAGGTGGTCGCCACGACGCAGCGGTGTCGAGGCCGGCAGCGTGCCATCCCAGCTGCCCTGTGCGACGGCGGCCACCGGCAGTTCGAACTGCGCCAGCGGTGCAACGCGGTCGGTGTCGCTGCCGCGATAGAGGCTCACTTCCAACCGCTGGATGAAGGCGGTGTAGTTGCCACGCACATAGAACTCGACCGGTCGCACGATGCGACCTTCGTCGAAAGCGACCATGCCCGGTGCCGACACCGACAGTTCTGGCTGGCCCATGGCCGGGTCTTCGGTGGCCCAGATCGCGCCCCCTTCCGGAAGGCGGATCATGAACTCGCCCCGGACCGTCGCTTTGCCTGGTTCATCGATCGCCACGCTGACCCGGCGATCCGGCTGCAGCGCCTGCGAGCTGGAACGCGTCGAGGTGCCTTCGGTCACCGGCTCGTCATAGCTGCGCGAGCGCAGGCTGAACAGCAGTTCACCCTCGGCATTGCACTGGTTGCCGTCGCAACGGATCGGTGTTGGCTCGGCGGCGGGCGGCGCCGCCTGGACGGCACC
The DNA here is from genome assembly GCF_004920835.1 of Stenotrophomonas maltophilia. Taxonomy (GTDB): domain Bacteria; phylum Pseudomonadota; class Gammaproteobacteria; order Xanthomonadales; family Xanthomonadaceae; genus Stenotrophomonas; species Stenotrophomonas maltophilia_AQ. Next base: position 192,971 of record NZ_QFHO01000002.1, on the reverse strand, counting down.
GGCCAGCCCGAGCAGCATCGCCTGGTACAGAACGGCGCGCTGCAGGTGGGCCGCGCGACGCGCGGTAGAGTGATGCGCGCTCATCGGCGTGCCTCCTGTTGGCGGGCGGCCGCGCGGGTGGCGGCGCTCTCCTCGTTGCGCACGCGCAGGCGCTGCTGCACGGCTGGGCTGAGCTGGCTGCGCAGCGCCTCGAACACGGCATTGGCACGACGCAGGCCCAGCGCCTGGTTATAGGCATGGCTGCCGCGCACATCGGTGTGCCCGACCAGGCTGACCTGACCACCCCCCATCTTCTCCAGGCGCGCGGCGATGGCCGCCAGCAGCGGCTTGAACTCCTCGCGAACGACCGCCTTGTCGGTGTCGAACAATACGTTGCCCAGCAGCGCGCCAGCGGCATCGACACCGGCCAGCAGCGAGTGCGGATCCTGCACGTCGGTACGCAGCTGCACGGTCAGGCCTGCGCGCGCACTCTCTGCCACTTCGGCATGCAGCGCATCGCGCACCACCGCCGCACGGGCGAATGCCAGCGCCTGGCTTTCGCCATTGGCCGCGATCACCACGTCCCCGCCCTGGTAGCGGTCCACCACCTCGGCCATCTTCGCCAGCACGGGGTGATAGCTGGCACGCAGTTCGCTGCTACCCGGAGCGAACAGAACTTCGCCGAGGGCGAGCTCCATGCGTTCGGTCGCAGCCTGCGGCGACGGTGGCAGGCGCACGCCGAAGCTGAAGCGCGTCGGCACGCCTTGGGTGACCCGTCGCAGCAGCGGATTCTCGGTGGTCAGCTCGGCTCCGGCCGGTATCGTGGCCGGGTCCAGCTTGATGATGAAGTTGCGCCCCAGGCGTGCATCACCGCCGTGGACATCGGCCAGGTGGTAGCGCCCGAACGGATCGGTCTCAACCAGCAGGCCTTCCACCGTGGCCAGGCGCACGCCAGGAATGCCCTGCTCCTGGATGCCCTCGTTGCCGATCACATAGGCCACTTCGTAGCCATCGGCCACGCGTGCGATCTCACGGCGGACGCTCGGCGCGGCGGCGGTCAGGCCCTTGCCGGCATCGCCACTGAGCTGCACGCTCGTGCCCCCCTGCGCATCCATCCGCAAGCGATGCCCCTGTTCGCTCTCCAGCACGAAGTCATCGCTGAAGGCCAACTCGTGCAGGCGCTGGCGCAGCACCACCTGATGCACCTCGACGGTATCGGAGGTCGACGCACGTCCATGCACCACGCCGATCTGCACGCCGTGCAGCAGGGGCGCACTGGCATCGGCCAGCGGTTGCGGGCCGTCGCCCCGATCCAGCGTGGTCGAGCCGGCCACATAGGCCGAGGCCGCAAAGCCGCCCTGTACACGCACACCGGTCAGCTCGGCACTGTCCTGCCAACCGTCGCCGTCGCGATCGTCGAACACGGTGCCGAACACCAGGCTGTCTTCCAGCAGCGGGTCCGCATCCATCGCCACTTCAGCAGTGGCCACGTTCGACAACGGACTGCCGTCATCGGCAGTCGCTACCGCCTGATTCACGTGGGTACCGCTGCGCACACCGGCGCCCACCCGCAGCAGATAGGTGATGGTGGCACTGCGACCCACCGCGATGTCCACCGCACCGATGCGCAGCGGCGACTGGCTGCTGGCCAGCGCGAATGCACCGTCATCGTCGGCCACGCGCATCGAGCCATCCACGTAGCTGAAGCCCGGCGGTGGTGTATCGACCACCACGCCATCGCGCCAGTGGCTGCCTCCCACGTTCTCCACCACCAGCTGGTAGCGCACCAGGTCGCCCACTTTCACCCGACGCGGGTTGGCGGTCTTGGTGATGCGCAGCGAGAAATCAGAGATCACCTTGTGATGCGTCTCGCAGGTCGTGCACTCCGGGGGCGGCGAGCCATCCGGGTACTGCCCGCGCAGACGATTCAGCACCTGGGTCCGCGCTTCCTGGTTGACGATCGCCTGGTAGACGTATTCGTGGCGACCAACCGGTGTACCGCTCGGCACCGTGCAGACGATGTCCGCGCCCTGCTGCGCACATCCAGCGGGCAGGCTTTCGATGCTCAACCCTGCATCAGGTGTATCGACCAGCTGCAGCGGCTGGCGCAGGGCAGCGCGCTCAACGGTGGCAACCAGGGTGTAGCTCAGGCGGTCACCTGGGCGAACATCGGTGCCGCTGGCCGGGCCGGACTGCTTCTCCAGTACCACACGCGGGTCGGCCAACGCATGTTCGGTACTGCAGTCGCCGCTGCAGGTGGGCGTATCACCGCCACCGCCGAGCACCGCATTGCGTACACTGCCGGTGGCCTGCGCATTGACCCGCGCGCGATAGCCCAGTGTGTAGGTGCCCGGCGCGGTCCCGGCCGGCAGCGTGCACACCAGTGGGTTGCTGCTGTTGCAGGTGAACGGACCGGGCTGGGTGACCGACTGCAGGTCCAGGCCGCGGCCCAGCGTATCGGTCAGGGTCACCACATCCAGCGTCTGCGAATTGGCGACCGTCACCTCGACGCTGTAGTCCACCGCATCACCGATATCGATCGGCGCCACCGTGCTCGATTGCTTGCGGTAGGTCACCACCGCCGACAGCACCGGCGTGGTGGTGCCGCAGTTGCTGGTACAGGTATTGGTGCCGGTGCCACTGCCCAGCACCGCATTGCTGACGCTGCCCTTGGCCTGCGCGTTCACCTTTGCGGTGTAATCCACCGCATAGGTGCCCGGCGCGGTACCGGCCGGCAGCGTGCACACCAGCGGATTGCTGGCGTTGCAGCTGAAGCCCTGGCTGGCGGTGACCGCGCCGAAATCGAGACCCGGGCCCATGGTGTCGGTCAGGGTGAACAAGGACGTGGTACGCGAACGGCTGACCACGGCGGTGAGCGTGTAGGCGATGCTGTCGCCCACTTTCACCGCACCTGCAGCGGCCGAGGTCTTGCGGTAATCGATCTCGCTGCCTGCCACGGGCGTGGTGGTATCGCAGTTGGCCGTGCACGACGGATTGTCGCCACCACTACCCAGCACCGCGTTGGTGACCTGGCCGCTGGCCTGCGCATTCACTACGGCGGTGTAGGACAGGCTGTAGCTGCCCGGCACGGTACCGGCCGGCAGCGTGCACACCAGCGGATTGGCGGCATTGCAGCCGTAGGCGCCTGTGCTGGTCACGGAACCGAAGTCCAGACCGGTGCCCAGGGTGTCGGTCAGGGTCACCACAGCGGTGGTACGAGAGTTGGTCACCACCGTGGTCAGTGTGTAGGTCAGGCGATCGCCCACCGACACCGGACCGGTGCTGTTCACCGACTTGGCGTAGCTCACGCCCGGCGTTGCCACCGGCGTGGTGGTGTCGCAGTTCACGCTGCACGACGGCGTGTCGGTGCCGCTGCCGAGCACGGCATTGCGCACGCTGCCGCTGGCCTGTGCGTTGACGGTCGCGCCGTACGTAAGGCTGTAGGTGCCAGGCACGATGCCCGCCGGCAGTGTGCAGACCAGCGGATTGGCGGCATTGCAGGTGAAGGCTCCCGCACTGCTCACGCCTGCGAAGTCGAGGCCGTTGCCGAGGGTATCGGTGAGGGTGAGCACACCCGTCGTGCGTGCACGAGTCACGGTCACGCTCAGCGTGTAGTCGATGCGGTCACCGACGCGCACCGGGCCGCCGGTGGATGCCTGCTTGGCGTACACCACCTGCGGACTGGCCATCGGCGTGGTGGTATCGCAGCTGCCCACGCAGGACGGGTTGTCGGTGCCGCTCGGCACCACCGCATTGCGCACCTGGCCGCTGGCCTGCGCGTTGACGATGCCGGTATAGGAGAACGCGTAGCTGCCCGGCACGGTGCCAGCCGGCAGCGTGCACACCAGTGGGTTGCCCGGCACGCAGCTGAAACCGCCGGCATTGGTCAGACTGCCGAAGTCCAGGCCGGTACCCAGCGTATCGGTCAGCGTGGCCACCGCCGTGGTACGCGCATCAGCCACCACCACGGTGACGGTGTAGGCGACGCTGTCGCCCACCGCGACCGGACCGGTCGTACTACTGGCCTTGGAGACCGAGATCTTCGGTGCCGCCACCGGGGTGGTGGTGGTGCAGTTGCTGCTGCAGGTCGGCGTATCTGTGCCGGTGCCGACCACGGTGTTGACCACCTGGCCGCTGGCCTGCGCGTTGACGGTGGCGGTGTAGCTCAGGCTGTAGGTGCCTGGTACCGTGCCGGCCGGCAGCGTGCACACCAACGGATTGGCCGCATTGCAGGTGAACGAGCCGGCATTGCTGACACTGCCGAAATCCAGGCCGGTGCCCAGCGTGTCGGTCAGGGTCAACACATCGCGGGTATTGCCATCGGCCACGGTGACGTCGACGGTGTAGCTCACCGTCGCACCCACCGCGACCGGGCCGGCCGTGTTGGAACGCTTGGCATAGCTGACGCGCGTCACCGGCACGGTCACATCGCTGCGCGTGCAGTGGTCGGCGTCGGTGCAGCTGCTGCCCGGCGTTGGCGGCGTACCGTTGTTGAACGGATCGTGGCCACCGCCCACGCTGGCGTGGTTGGTCAGCACACCAGTCGCTGCGGCGGTGACCGTCACCGGCAGGGTGAACGCTGACGTTGATCCAGCGCTGCCCGCTGCGGAGAGAACCTGGTTGCTGGTGCAGGTGACATCCTGGCCGCTGGCGGTGCAGCTCCAGTTGCCGCTCACATGCACGCCCGCCCAGTTCGCGACGATGCCGGCAGGCAGCTGGTCGCGCACGGTGATCACACCCGCAGGCACGTTCGGCGGGTTGCCGGTCGGCACGTCGCTGGTATTGCTCACCGTCAGCGTGTACTGGGTTCCGGCCTGGCCGTAGTTCCAGATGCCACCGGTAGCGTTGTTGCTCTTCACCACCTTCAGCGATGGCGCGGTGATGGTGATCCGGTGATCTTCCACCTCGCCGTCATCGGCCACGCCGGTCGGGTTCTGGATCTGCGCCGCGTTGGTGGCATAGCGCAGGCGCACATAGCTGGTGCCGGCACTCACTGTGTTCGGGACACTCCAGCTGAGGTTGGCCTGCCCGCCGCTGCACGCCGCGATAGCGCTGCGCTCATTGGCATCGAAGCTGCCATTGCGGTTGAAGTCGATCCAGCCAGCCACACTGCCACTGCCCACGCAAGCCACCGGTTGGTTGATCTGCGTGCCGGCCTGCATCACGGTCAAGCGGTAGCTGCTCGGCCATGCATCTTCTTCGCGGCTGCCAGCAACGGGCGAGTTATCGTCACCCAGCGCATCCAGGCTGTAGCTGCTCTGCTGTTCGGTATCCGGGCCGAGGCTGCCGAGAAAGTCGGTCAACGGCGGCGCCAGGCCGCCCGGTGTGTACGCCGCGGTGTTGATATTGAAGTTGCTGCTGCCCTGCGGAATGCCATCGGAGCGGAACTGCAGGTCATCCACCACGTGCATCGCATCGCCGTAGCTCTGCGGCGCATCGCCGAAGTCGGCGTAGGGCACCAGCAGGCCGATGGCGATGGCGGTGGTCCCGCTGCCACGCATCGAGAAACCCATGTTCACGGCCAGGTTGCCAGGCGCATGCGCAGCGTTGTCGAAGCTGAGGAAGGTGACCGCCGCCGTGTTGTCGTCGTTGCCGGGGCCGAAGCGGATCACCTGGTTGGCGCCGCTGGTCGACTTGTTGACCAGATACGGCGTGCTGTTGGCCAGGTTCTTGCGGACCTCGACCACGTTCCAGGTGCCCTGCGCGCTGGCTTCAACGAACTCGCCACTGTTGTTGATCGACTCGGCGTCGGCCATCACCACGCCACGCAGGCGATAAGGCGCCCCCCCCACGGTCGAGGTGCAGGTGATGCTGAAGCTGGATGTACCACCGGCACGCGCAATGCCGGCAATCAGCTGGTTGCTGCTGCCGGTACCGCCGATGTTGTACAGATCGTCGAGGCTGTCACCGCCAAAGTTGCCGGGACGATAGCTGCGCAGCACGTTGGTCTCGGCCGTGTTCAACCGGCAGTCGACGCGCAGGTTGATGCCCGATGCGATGGGCAGGTCGATCGATGACGTCGCACCATCGTTGAGTACGACGTTGTTCACTCCGTTGGCACCGCCGCCCCAGGTCAACCACAACACCGTGTTGCGATACGGGCTGCTGCCGCCGGTCGCATACGCGGCCGCCCACCCCAACGACGGCACTGCCATCGACAGCAGCAACAGCAGGCCGCGGGTGATCCAGCGCCCGGGTTTTGAGCACTGCTGGGTTTTCTTGGGATGAACGCATCCACCGCCCGCGCGAATGCGCGACGTCGTCGACTGCCACATGGTGATTTCCCCGGTCGGCTCGCGTGGAGCCGCTGTTCAGTGGGTCGCGTGGGACGAGCTCATGGGCCTGGCCACACGCGCGGACGCACGTTCTGCCGGCTCCATGGCCACTACAACCGTCCCTGGACCCCGTTGGTCAGGTATGAAGTTCTGCAACTACGATACCGCACCGCAACAAAAGTGTGATGAACGTCTCATTTAAATTTACCGCTTCCGGCGTTATTCGACGACCACAGTTGTAGCAACCCGGAAGTGCGACACCGTGCACGATTCCGGCAGTGCGAACGCCCTTTCCGGCAAGACGTCACGCGAATTCGGCGCGAGTTGCACGCCGCAGCACATCGCGGCGCATTGCGCGCCGCGGACACCCCTATCAGGCCGTCCTAGCACCATGACGGAACGATGCGAGCAGCGTGGAAGCTGCAGATGCCGGTGCCATGCGGCCACGCGCAAGCGACCAGGTAATGCCGTAGAAGCAGGTCCAGTAGAAGTCCGCCAGCCACACCGCGCTGAATTCGACGTTGAACTCGCCTGTCTTCTGACCACCCAGGAAAAAGGCTTCGAATCGATCGCCTATCGTTGCCCAGCGTTCTGGCAGCAGATGCAGGTCACCCTGCCGCTGCTGCTCTTCCATCATCCGCGCGAACACCAGGGTCACCAGCTCCCAATCGGCGAGCAGCGTGGTGGTGACCTGCTCCAGCACATGCTGTGCATCCGCGCCATCGTCGAACCAACTGGCCGCTGCCTCCAAGCGCTCGAAGCCTGCGGCGAACAACGCCTCGTCGATCGCCTCGCGGGTCGGCGCGAATCGGTACAGGGTGGCGCGACTGATGCCGGCACCCCGCGCCAGCTCACTGAGCGTGCAGCGCGGATGACTGACCAGGGTGGCCGCCAGGGCGTGGTGCAGGTCGCGGCGTGGGCGGGCGGTGGCGGGTCGCATGAAAGGGTCGGAAACAGGGGGTACGAACACGCTAGCATGAATCATCAATTAATAAACTGAATCAAAATTGATTCACTCGAATCACAGATGCGCTACAACGGAGCTGCGTCCGGTGCACCCGGGTCGGTGCATGGCAGGGAACGCGTCACAGGCATCGAAGGAGAAAGGCCATGCTGCATCCACTGCGCGATATCGCTGTGCTGTTCGATGCCAGCGACACCGGACAACGCGTACTGAACATCGCCTCCCACCTGGCACAGACACAGCAGGCACATCTGGTCGCAGTGTCCACTGCCCAGCATCCCACCGACATCGCCAACGGCTTCGCGCGTGGCGCCGGCATCGCCGCCGCGCTCGATCATGAAGCGCGCGCCGACGCGGCCTGTACCGCACAGTTGATGCAGAACCTGCGCGCACTGTCCGAACCACTGCAGATCAGCACCGAGCTACGCATCGTTTCGGATTATCTGGGCGGAGCCGACCTGGCCCTGCAATCGCTGTACTGCGACCTGATCATCGCCGGCTATCCGCATACACCCGGGGCCCCCAGCGGCTGGCGGCCCCTGGGCACACTGCGCCAGACCGGCGTGCCGATGCTGCTGGTGCCGCCGCACTGGCAAGGCGATCAGGTCGGCCGCCGCATCGTGGTGGCCTGGAATGCCAGCAAACAGGCGCGTCGCGCAGTGGCCGATGCGCTGCCGCTGCTCGCCCGTGCGCAGGCCGTGCACCTGCTGATGGTCGACACGCCCAAGACCGAAGGCGCACCCGGTACCGAGATGGCCCAGCATCTGGCACGGCACGGCGTTGAAGTGGAAATACAGGCGATCAACTCGAGCCAGGGCGGCATCGCCGCGACCATCCGCCAACACGTGCTGGACGCCGAAGCCGATCTGCTGGTTCTGGGCCCCTACAGCCGCAGCCGGGTGGTGGAGCGCGTGCTTGGCGGGGTCACCGAGGACCTGCTTGCCGAAGTGCCGGCGCCGCTGTTCGTATCGCACTAGTCCCACCCTGCCCCGCTCGGCGGTAGCCGGTCAGCGATTGACCGGTATGCCGCCGGAAATACCGGCACAGGTACGACGCATCCTCGAAACACAGGCGATCGGCAATGCGTCCGATCGGCAACTCGCTGTACGTGAGCAGCGCCTTGATCTCCAGCACCACCTGGCGGTCGATCAACGCCTTCGGCGTTTCATCGAAGCATTCGCGGGTGAGCTGCGAGAGATAGAACGGGGTGATGCACAGCGCCTCCGCATAGGACTGCACGTCACGCTGGCGCGTGCTGCGCTGGCCCACCAGCTCCCAGAAGTTCCAAGCCAGGCGTTCTCGCCGGCTGACTTGCGCGGGTACCTTCTTCTGCTTCGGCAGCAACGTGGCCATCTTCAGGAAGAAGCTCTGAAGCAGATTGCGCAGCATCACATGGCGGTGCCGTCCACCGTTGTGCTGCGCGTCCATCATCAGCTGCAGCCACCCCTGCAGCAACGGCACATCCAGCGGTGACGGCCGGCAGTGCGGCTGTTCGTGCAGGAACTGGAACAGCGCATTGGGCAACACATAGGCCACCTCCGATGCCAGCGACTTGGGCATCAGACAGACCATCGCAAGGAAGCCGCGCGAGCGTTGCCGCAGCAGTGCCAGTGTGTCCTCTGCCAGCACCAGCGCATCATGACGCTGCACCGCTACCTCGCGGAAGTTCAGTGCAAAGCGTGCGCGTCCCGAGACGCATACCAGCACCGCCAGATAGGCGTGTCCGAACGACAGCGGGACGCCCTGCCCTTCGGCCAGCGTGCTGACCTCCAGGCGCATGGATTCGTCCTGGTCCAGAAGCTGGGGTACGCGGTCCATGGGCCGATCCGGCTGTAATCCGGGCCCCAGCATACCCGGGCTCGACCGCCAGTTGTGAAAAGTACCGAAATCATCAAGGTCCGGCCCTGTGCCCGCGATGCGCCGGAACCTAGCCTGTGCACTCTCTTTCCGTATCTGGAACTGCCATGCAGCTACACACCGAACGCCTGATCCTGCGCCCCTGGCGCGACACCGATGCCGCCGATCTGTACGAGTACGCCCGCGACCCGCGCGTGGGCCCCATCGCCGGCTGGCCGGTGCACACCAGCGTCGAGGAAAGTACCGAAATCATCCGCACCGTCTTCAACCGGCCAGAGGTCTACGCACTGCAGAACCGCGAGGACGGCCAAGCGATCGGCTGTGTCGGCATCCTGATCGGCGCTGACAGCAATTTCGAGATCAGCGACCGCGAAGGCGAGATCGCCTACTGGATCGGCGTGCCGTACTGGGGGCGCGGGCTGGTGCCCGAAGCAGTGCGTGAAGTGATGCGGCACGCCTTCATGGATCTGGAGCTGGACGCGCTGTGGTGCGGCTACTTCGCCGACAACCTGCAGTCGCTGGCCGCACAGAGCAAATGCGGTTTCCAGCATCATCATACCGAGGTGGACAAGTTCAACAGCTTCCTCGGCGACTACCGCACCGAGCACATCAGCCGCATCACCCGCGAGCATTGGTTTGCCTTGCAGGCCACCTTGCCGGCATGAGCGGAGTTCAGGCCGACGTGCGCTGCATGAAAAGAAGTTCTGGTGTTGAGGACGCTTCAACCTGCTGGAAACCGAGATCGCGGTACAGGGCCACGGCGGCCGTGTTGTCACGATAGACGCGCAGGGTGAGCCGCTCGATGCCGTCTTCGTGCATGGCCTGTGCACTCAAGGCCTGCATGAGCAGCCGGCCAAGGCCGCGCCCGCGTGCCAGTGGGGAAACAATGATGCGGCCCAGGTGCGCAGTGCCGACGTCGGTTATCCAGTACTGGCCAAAGCCCAGGCACCGGCCCTGCTCGTCCAGCAGCGCCCAGCCCGGCCGCGCCCCGAGCTCGAGCACCTGCGCGAACCGTTCCGGCGGCAAGGGAAACGGCACGCCGGGGCCCGCCCAGCGCTGGGTGGCCGCGGCGGAATCAAGCCAGCCGGCAATGGTGGCGTAGTGGGAAGGCTGGACGGCGCAAAGGTTTGGTTTCATGACGTTCATGGTGCGCCATTTGCACTGGGCAGACATGCTGCACGAGGAGGGCGCCATGGCCCTCTCAGCACGACTGGCGCCGGTGTGGTCTTTGTATGACCGGCTTGGCGGGATTCGCGTCATGGCCTGCGCGGCGGCCCTGCTGGGGCTGTGCGGCGAAGACTGCCTGCCACTGCCGTTACAGGGGCTGCGGGGCGGTGAGCGCGAGGAGGTGGCGGCGGTGCTGGGCGTGGTGGGGCTGTTGTAGAAGCCCGGCGAGCGGGTGCCGTGCGGTGTGGCGGGTGGTGAGCCCGGCCCTCGCCCACAGCCTCACCGGGTTCTTTGCCTTGGTTCAGATCACTTCCAGATACTGGCCGACCTCAAGACTGCACCGTTGAAGCTTCCTCATGGTTGCGTCACAGTTCCCCACTTCCGATGGAGGTGCAGAATGCATGGAATGATCCAACACATCAGGATGGCAACAGCTGGAAGCACACTTATGCTGTTGGCTGCCTGCACCTCTGTCGGCGACACGCGAAGTTCCGGACCTGTAGCCACTTTCTCGTCCAATCAGGCCCCCTTAGCCGCCGCCACGTGTGTCCGCGACGCATGGGGAGAGGTGAGCATCGGAGGATCACGATGGCAGTATGTACTTGAGCCCCGTTCCGATGGCTACTCCGTGTCGACCTCCAGCGGCGGCGTCCCGGCAGAGTTTGTTGAGGTCACCCCTCGAGCTGGAGGGGGAAGCGATATCAAGTTCTATAGTAAGTTCCTGAAGCGTCGACAGGCTCGCTACATCGAAGCCGTCACCCAATGCGGTGTCCGCTCACCGTAACTCCAAGTCTTGAGCCTCGCGAAGGTCACAGCCTTTGCCGGGATGCTGGCCCTGACGTCAGCCGGAAGGATACGACCGGCGGTCGAAGATCCTGCGAACGCAGCAACGATCTGCCTGAATAGCTCGGACCGGACGCCGACACGACGCTGCTCGCCCGCACCCGGAGGGCCCGTCGAAACCACTTCGGTCTTGGATTGGGTCAAGGCTCACTCACCAGCATATGCGCCGCTTTGCTTTTGGGTCGGCCATCCGGCCCCGCTCCGAATGGGCGGCAGTGATCTGGAAGGAGTAGTACATGGCAGCAATCTGTCCGCGGTGCCTTTTGGCTACGTAATGGAGGTCTGCCACCTCAGCCGCGCGGTGAACGCGCCGCGGAACAACAGCTTGAATCTGCTGGTGCAGATCGCCTGGGGTTGGCGACACCAAGACGCGAATTGCGCTCTGTAAGGCCCGCGAAAGCCCGGGGCCATACCTTTCCCTTCGCAGTACAACACAAGCAGCAGAGCGCTATTCGCGCATCAATCTTTGCATGGGGGCAACGTGGCGAGCTTGGGTTGGTTCGACGGAATGGTCCTCGGCTTCTTGCTGGGCGTCGCTGCAAGCGCAATTGCCGCATTCCTCGCCCTTCGTGAGAACAGGCGGGACAAATGACCGCAGCTCAAGCCTCCCCAGAGAGGATGACGCCGACGGAGTAGAACTCCGGCACCATTCGGCCGCACCTACCACCGGGGCCGCGCGATGGAGGCTTGCCGCCTCGGCCGAGCAAATGGCGCGTCAAGACATTCAGCAAGCCGGTCAAATGCCACAAGCCATTGATATATGGTGACCCCGGCCCGATTCGAACGGGCGACCTTCCCCTTAGGAGGGGGACGCTCTATCCAGCTGAGCTACGGGGCCATTGGCAGCGGGGAAGGATACCGCGTCTGGCTGAATGGACCAAGCGCGAGGCGTTCTGCAGGACGCCCAGCATCAGTATTCTGTGCGCATCTACCCGCTGCACTTAATACCGTCGCCGCATGATGACCTTCTGGGAGAGCCTGTCTGCACTCGGCGACAGCCGCGCCTTGTTTCCGCTTGCCATTGTACTCGCCTTGTTCCTGCCAACCTCTCACCGCCACCTGCTGTGGCGCTGGGCCGTGGCCGTCACTGTAGTCGCCGCGACAACGCTGGCCAGCAAGATCGCCTTCATGGGCTGGGGTTTTGGGATGGAGCATCTGGATTTCACCGGCATCTCCGGGCATGCCGCCATGTCCAGCGCGCTCTATCCCGTGGCCTTATGGCTGCTGGCCAGCGGCCGCAGCCGACACTTGCGGGCCTGGGCCGTCGCCGGCGCGGGGCTTGCAGTGGCGATCGGCTGCTCTCGACTGCCTTTGCGGGCCCATTCTCCCTCCGAGATCATCATAGGACTCAGCCTCGGCCTGGCCGCGTCGGCTTGGGTGCTGCGTCACGGACAGACGCTGGGCAACATCCTGGCGGTGCATGGCCGCGCGGCACTGCTGGCCATTGCCGCCGCCATGACCACGCCGATATTGCTCGCAGACTTACACACTCATGACCTCGTGAAGGCCGCTGCCAAGACACTGTCCGGCCGCGCGCAGGCATTCGAGCGTCAGGATCTACGCGGCCACTCATCGCCAGACAGAAGCCATCATCAGACACGAAGTTTTCACAAATCTTGACAGCAAGTGTTCATCCGCAGAATATGTGAAGGGAATTTTCCCTGACGGAGCAGGCCTCCCATGTTCAAGAAGACGATCGCAGTTGTGGCACTGGCGGCCCTGTCCGCCTCCCCGATGATGAGTTTCGCGCAGGAAGCGCAGGCTACGGCCGGCACGGAGGCTACTGCGGCGGAAGTTGCCGGCGCAGAAGCTGCTGGCGTCTCGACCGCTGCAGTCGTGGGCACCACCGTAATCGGCGTGGCCGCCGCTGCCGTTGCATACAGCATCGGCGGCGACAGCACCAGTGGCAGCAATGACGGCGGCAGCGGCACTGATCCGGGCGGCCCGGGTCCGGGCGGCCCTGGCACGGGTGGCACCGGCGGTACGGGCGGCACCGGTGGTACGGGCGGCACCGGCGGCTGATCAGCGCACCGCGTACCATTCAGGCCCTCGCCGGGCGCGGCCCGGCGGGGGTTTTTTATGCCTGCCAGACTCTCATTCCCATGAATAACCTCACCCCTCGCCTTCTCGCCGCTGCGTTGACCGCACTGGCGCTGTCCAGCTGTGCGCTTGCGCCGGGACAGCACCTGCGTCGCAGCGACGTCGCCGTTGACCGCAAGAGCGGCGATGGTCAGCTGGAAATCGTCACCATCACACCGAAGCTGATCGCGCAGGAAAACGCCGCGCGGACGCAGAATTCACTGCCAGCTGCATTGTTCGATTACCAGCCGGCACCATACACCGTCGGCGCCGGCGACATTCTCTATGTCACCGTATGGGATCACCCGGAACTGACGGTGCCAGCCGGCCCCCAGCAGCAGGGCGCTCTGGCAGGGCGCCTTGTGCAGAGTGACGGCACGATGTTCTACCCATACATCGGCAAAGTCGCAGCCTCGGGCAAGACGCCGATGCAGCTCCGCGAGGAGATCAGCACCCGCTTGGCCAAGTACGTGGAATCGCCCCAAGTGGACGTATCCGTCCTCACCTATGGCAGCCAGCGGGTCTGGGTGACAGGCGCTGCCCAGCGATCCTCGCCGATTGCTCTGGGCACTTCGCCGCTGACGCTGGCGGATGCGATCAGCCAATCCGGACTGGACAACCAGCAGGCCGACTTGTCGGGTATCCAGCTCAGCCGGGAGGGCGTCACCTACACGATCAACCTGGAAACCCTGGCCCGCGAGTTTGGCGGCCGCCAATTGCTCCTCAAGGATGGCGACTCCATCTTCGTGCCCTACCTTGATCGCAAAGAGATCTTCGTGGTGGGCGAAGTCAATCAGCCCGGCGCCTACAGCTTCCGCACCGGCGATGTCTCGCTGAACCAGGCACTCGGCCGTGCTCGCGGCCTGCTTCAACAGACCGCAAGCGGTAACGCCGTGTATGTCATCCGCGGCAGCACGGACCTGCAACAGGAGCCCTCGATGGTCTATCAGCTGGAGGCGCGCTCGCCGACCGCGTTTGCCGCTGGTAGTCAGTTCCATCTGCAGCCAGGGGACGTGGTATTTGTCGGCGCAGCCGGCGTCAGCCGTTGGAATCGCTTCGTGAATCAGCTGCTGCCCTTCACCAATATCCTGTACAACGCGGCACGTACCGGAACCGAAATCAAGGACAACTGACATGGCTCGCATGGATGCGGCCTGCCAATGCCCGGCACATCGCGCCCGTGGCGCGGTGTTGCTGGTCATCGTCGCCGCCCTGCTGTTCACCGGCTGCACCACCGGCAGCCGCTCCACAGTGGATACCTTCCGGCTGATCACCCATCGCCCGGCACAGGCGACCGCGGAAGGCGTGGCCAGCAACCGCTTCCCGCAGATGCAGGTGGACACACCTGACATCGTCGCCGTGGCAGTACTGGGCTACATCGATGCGGGCCGGCAGCAGTGGTTCGCAGGTACACACGCGGTGTTCGAGATGGACCACCATGGCCTGCTTCTGGGCGGCAGCGGTCTGGGACAGCAATGGCGTGCCCGCATCATCGGCCCGTCACCTTTTGATGACCTGAGGGGCGTGACCACGCCCGTGAGCGTGCAGCGCCGCTACGACTGGGTGCCCGCCTACCAGGTCGACGTCGCCGTGACTGGCACCCTGAGCAGGGGTGCACTGGAGCAGGTGGACATCCTTGGTTCGCGCCGAACCCTGCAGCGGTTCGACGAACAGCTGCGGGGCGGTGGCATGAGTGGCCGCAATGTCTACTGGGCAGACCCAGCCACCGGCTTCATCTGGAAGAGCCGACAGCATCTGGCGCCCGGTCGCGTCGCAGAACTGACCCAGCTCAAACCCTATCGCACGGCCAAGGATTGAGCCATGACGTTCAGATTTTTCAGCGCGGCTATCCTCGCCGCGCTGCTGGCCACCAGTGCTGCCCAGGCCGCGCAGATCCATATTGAGGGCGCCGCTGAAGCGACCGGGGTGTACGAGCTGAGCGCCGGCGCCCGCTTGGCCGAGGGCCTGCTGCTGGCCCGCCCAAGCGCCGACGCCTACCTGCTGGGGACAAGCCTCGAACGCCCGCAGGCCCTGCAGGCCCAGGTGCGGCTGCGCGCGGGGCTGCAGTATGGCGCCGGGCAGTTGGCAGAGTCTGCCGACGCACAGGTCGTGGCGCTCGCACAGGCTCTGCAGACCTGGCTGGAGACACATCCCGCCACCGGCCGGACGCCCATCATCGGCTCCGCACGCCTGATCCAGGTGCAGCCCGCAAGCAACCCTGTACTAGCGACAGGCGACAGGCTGCGGTTCCCACTGCAGCCACGCACGATTACTGTCATGGGCGCAGTGGAGCAGGAATGCCAACTGCCGCACGTCCCGCAGCGCGACGCACGCGACTATCTGCGTGACTGTCATCCCAGCCCTCTTGCCGACCGCAACGACATCTACGTGATCCAACCCGACGGGCGAGTCCAGCAGTTGGGTATCGGCCTGTGGAACCGCGCAGATCCGCAGGCTGTCGCGCCAGGAGGTACGGTCTTCGTGCCCGTACGTGCCTCCCTCATCAAGCGTATCGACCCGCTGTTCAACAGCGATTTCGCCACGTTCATCGCCACCCAGCCCATCAATCCGTGATGACCCAGTCCTGCCTGCGCGCGCGCCCGGTGCGCCCCGCCCGTTTCGCACTGAGCGCGCTCGCCTTGTCGCTATCCTGCGCACTGCATGCCCAGGAGGCGCCGCCACCCACTGCCAACGAATGGGGCGGGATCGGCCTTCTGCAGACGCCTACCGCGCGCATGGCAAGCGACGGAGACCTGAGCTTCACTGCGTCGTACAACGCTCCGTATGCACGCTACAACCTGACCATGCAGCCATTCCCATGGCTGGAGGCATCATTCCGCTACATTAATGTCAATAACTTATTGTATGGGCCCAGCGTTGCCGGCGATCAGCATTACAAAGACAAGTCGATCGACTTCAAACTGCGCCTGTGGCAGGAATCACGCCTGCTGCCGGAACTTGCCTTTGGTGTGCGTGACCTGGGTGGTACCGGATTCTTTTCCAGCGAGTATCTGGTCGCCAACAAGAATTTCGGTCCGTTCGATGCTTCGATCGGACTCGCCACCGGCTACATTGGCAACCGAGGTGACTTCTCCAATCCACTCGGCGCCATCGATGATCGTTTCAAGGACCGCCGCTCCATCGCCAACAGTGACATCACCCAGGCCGGCAAGTTCGGCCTGAGCAACATGTTCAAGGGGCCGGTCGGTATCTTTGGCGGCATCACCTACCAGACACCGATGGATGAACTGCTGCTCAAAGTCGAATACGACGGCAACGACTACCGCCGTGAACCCCGCAACAACAACCTGCGCCAGCGCACACCCATCAACGTGGGCCTTGTCTATGTCCCCAGCCGTAATGTCGAGCTGACTGCTGCCTGGGAGCGCGGGGACGCGGCGATGTTCTCGCTCACCCTGCGTGGCAACCCGGGCAATACGCCTGCTGCACCGAAACCGTTCGACCCGCCACCGCAACGGATGCTGCCCGCGACCGCTGTCGCCGAGCAGCGCGCAGCCGTCACCAGCGGCGACGCCTCCGGTGTCGCACCCGTCACCAGCACCGACTGGGCCGCAGTCACCGCCGAACTGCAGCGCAATGCCGGCTTCCGCGTCGAACGCATTTCGCGCCGCGGCGACGAGCTGTATATCGACGGTTACCAGACCCGCTACCTGCATGCCGCCAAGGGCCTGGGCCGCGCCACGCGCATCCTTGCCAACGCGACCGGCGATGACTACGACTGGTTCACCCTGCGCACCACCCGCGTGGGCATGCCGATCGCCGATCTGTCGATCAACCGTGAAGCATTCGCCGGCTACCTGGATGGCACGGTCAGCGAAGACGTCCTGCGCCGGAGCACGGAACTGCAGGCACCCGACACGCGCGCGCGGGAGACGCTGTACAAGCCCAAGCGCACCCCCTTCGGCGGCGGCTTCAACGTCGGCTACCGGCAGAACCTGGGCGGCCCCGATGGCTTCATCCTTTACCAGATCGCAGCCAACTACACCGGCAGCCTGTTCCTGCGCGACAACATCTGGCTGACCGGCACCGTCAGCGCCGATGTCACCAACAACTACCACAAGTTCAAGTACAACGCGCCCAGCCGCCTGCCGCGCGTGCGCACCGACATCCGCCAGTACCTGACCACCTCCGACGTGATGCTGCCCAACCTGCAGGCCAATATCGCCGGACGGCTGGCACCGGACCTGTATGGCATTGCCTATGCCGGTTACCTGGAGTGGATGTATGCCGGCGTTGGCGGCGAGCTGCTGTATCGCCCAAGCGGCGAGCGCTGGGCGGTTGGTGCGAATCTCAACCGGGTGCAGCAGCGCGACTACGACCAGCACTGGGGTCTGCGCGACTACCGCGTCACCACCGGCCACGCCACGTTCTACTATGCCTTCGACGCCCGTGAACGCATCATCGGCTCGCTATCGGTCGGTCAGTACCTGGCTGGCGACAAGGGCGCCACTCTGGACCTGGCCCGCGTGTTCAACAATGGCGTGACCATGGGCGCCTATGCGACCAAGACGAATGTCTCGGCGCGCGACTTCGGTGAAGGCAGCTTCGACAAGGGAATCTACTTCAGCATTCCGCTCGACGGCTTCTTGCCGCGCTCCACGCGCGGCCGTGCAGCCTTCAACTGGAACCCGCTGATCCGCGACGGCGGCGCCATGCTCGGCCGCAAGTACGGCCTGTACGGTATGACCGGTGACCGCGACGAGCGCTTCTTCTACGACAACCTGCGCAACGTCGGCGAATGAAAAAAGCCGGGGGCCTGACGGCTCCCGGCTTTCTGCCTCCAGCGCACCTTCAGTAGGCGCCGGGCACTCAAAGGTAGCGGACCCAGCTCTTCACGCCTTCATCCATCAGCGTGTAGACGTGTTCGAATGCCGCCCGTTGCTGGCGATACGGATCGGGAATCTCGCGGTCGGACTGCCACTTGCCCAGCAGGAAAGTCTTGCCCGACGCCTCTGGCGCGATCTCGATGATGCGATGGACGTGCTTGCGCTCCATCACCAGCACCAGATCCGAGGCACCCAGGATGCTGCGGTCGATCTGCCGTGCACGATGGCTGCTGCCATCCAGGCCATGCTCGGTCAACAGCGCCTGCGCGGTCGCGTCCACGCCATGGTTGACCAGCGCCCCCAGGCCGGCCGAGGACACCGTGATGCCCTTGCCCCGCACTGCCTCACGCAGCATCACTTCAGCCGACGGACTACGGCAGATGTTGCCGACACATACAACCAGAATATTCTTGAACACGGACAACGGCTTCCATCAGTTCTTCGGTACATGAAACGCAGCGCCCGGCCGCTTCTGCAGATCGGGCGCTTCCACGCGGGCGCGGCCGGCATATCGCCAGCGACAGTCTCGGCGCCTAGTATGCCGACTTCTGGCCCAGCACCTTGAAAGCCGTCATCACAATGATGCGCACATCCAGCGTCGGACTCCAGCGCCGGATGTAATCGATGTCGTACTGGACCCGCTTCTTCATCGAGCGCAGCTCCGGAGTCTCACCACGCAATCCATTCACCTGCGCCCAACCGGTAATACCCGGCTTCACATAGTGACGATGCATATAGCGCTCGATCACACGCTCATAGTGGTTGTTGTGCTGGATAGCGTGCGGCCGCGGCCCCACAACCGACATGTTCCCACCCAGCACATTGAAGAATTGCGGCAGCTCATCCAGGCTGCTGCGGCGCAGGAAGGCGCCGAACCGGGTCACTCGCGGGTCACCGCGCGTCGCCTGGGTGATCTGACCCGTCCCCTCGGCATGCACGCGCATGGAGCGGAACTTGAGCATCCAGAATTCCTTGCCGCCAAGCCCATGACGCTTCTGGCGGAAGAAAACCGGCCCCGGCGAACTCAGTTTCACGCCAATGGCCAGCACGGCAAACAACGGCGCCAGCAGGATCACCGCCGCACCGGCAACCAGGATGTCCTCGACGCGCTTGAACAAGCGGAACCGATGATCCACCAATCCTTGGCGTACACCGATCATCGGTACATCACCCACCTGGTGCACACCAGGGTTGAGCGCCCCAAGGCCAGTCGTATCAGGGATCAGACGTACAGGTACCGGGAATCGCTCGATCTGCTTGAGCATGTCCTTGATCGCGGATGCGTCCCCCATTGGCATCGAAACCCAGACCTGGTCGAACTCGCCGCGGTGCTGATCCATGTACTGCGGAACGTCTTCCAGCCGCCCCAGCCTGCACGGCGCGTCCCCGCCGCGACGGGTGGCGATATCGCCCGCACCGGCAAAGTAGCCGATGACGTCCTTGCCAAGCTCCGGCTTCCCACGCAGCAGACGATGCAGCCTCAACGCGGGGGCCCTTAGCCCGACCAGCAGGATCCGCTCATGGTCCATCCCGCGCGAGCGCAGGCGATGCAACTGCACCCTCAGTAGCACTCGCAGCGCCGCCATCGATCCCAGGCCAAAGGCGTACCAGCCAACCAGCCATGTCGAAGGCACCACATCGGCAAGCCCGACCAGCACGACATAGAGCGAGAACAGCGCAAAGGTGGCAGACCAGGCCAGCAACAACAGCCAGAGATCCGCCAGAAGGCCACGGATCCGCCAGTTGCGGTACACCGGCGCCACAGAGAAGCAGACGATGGCACTGAGGATCACCGCGCCGAACACGATGCGCTGGGATGAATCAGGCGCACCTGTTCCGTACAGCAGAATGTGGGAAAGAACTGCCATGCCCGGCAGCAGCAGCATGTCGCCCAAGCGCAGCCCCAACTCCAGGGCAGCCCGGGCTTCGACGCGGCGGCGACCCACCCGGGCCCGCTCTGCGGAAAGATCTTCTACTGATCCATGTAGCAACGCACTTCTCCATTCTCGGCTCGACGGGACGCGGAATTGCCTGCATCCACGTGCATGGACTCCCCAGCCGGCACGGAATCATCGAGGTTGTGTCAATCAAATGTGGAGGAATTGTGAATGAAGATTGAGCCAAAAGATAGGAATTTCGACAGACTGCGGGCCCAAGTGAGCACCCCAGAATAGTCATACCTCACTGAAATCATTAATAAATCTTTATTTTTCAATTTGCATCGACATGAGTCATTTCACGTCAAAAAATGAACGCCATTGCGCACTTCATGTCGGTTTGCTGGCGCTCAACCCACCCCATTCCACCCCGCACCGCACCAAAGCCCAGCAACCTCCCTCTGCTACCATCGCCGGTTCTGTTCATCGCGTCCCCCACCTGCCCGCGATGGCGCCAAACAACGTAACGAAACACAGGAGTCTGCATGTCTTCCGAGCTGCTCAAGTCCCTTGGCCTGGACGCGATCAACGCTGGCACGTACCTGGGCAACGGGGAGTGGTCGAGCGCGACCAGTGGTGAGCTGATCACCCCGGTCAACCCGACCACCGGCGAGCCGATCGCGCAGGTCCGCGCGACCACCGAGGCTGAGTACGAGACCGTCGTCACCCGCGCCCAGGAAGCCTTCAAGATCTGGCGTACCACGCCGGCCCCGCGCCGCGGTGAAGCCGTGCGCCTGTGCGGCGAAGCACTGCGCAAGCACAAGGACGCCCTGGGTTCGCTGGTCGCCCTGGAAATGGGCAAGAGCAAGCCGGAAGGCGATGGCGAAGTGCAGGAGATGATCGACATCGCCGATTTCGCCGTGGGCCAGAGCCGCATGCTGTACGGCTACACCATGCATTCCGAGCGCCCCGGCCACCGCATGTACGAGCAGTACCACCCGCTGGGCCTGGTCGGCATCATCTCGGCCTTCAACTTCCCGGTCGCGGTGTGGAGCTGGAATGCGTTCCTGGCCGCCATCTGCGGCGACGTGTGCATCTGGAAGCCGTCCAACAAGACGCCGCTGACCGCCATCGCCTCGCTGAAGATCTGCAACGATGCCCTGCGCGAAGCCGGCTTCCCGGACATCTTCTTCCTGATCAACGATGCAGGCACGGCGCTGTCGGAAAAGATGGTCGATGACCGTCGCGTGCCGCTGATCAGCTTCACCGGCTCGACCCAGGTCGGCCGCACCGTCAACGAGAAGGTCGCGCGCCGCCTTGGCCGCTGCCTGCTGGAGCTGGGTGGCAACAACGCAATCATCCTGGACGAAACCGCCGACCTGAAGCTGGCCGTGCCGGGCATCGTGTTCGGCGCGGTCGGTACCGCCGGCCAGCGCTGCACCACCACCCGCCGCCTGATCGTGCACCGCTCGATCTACGCCGACGTGCTGGCCACCCTGGTCAAGGCCTACAAGCAGGTGGAAGGCAAGATCGGCGATCCGACCGATGCCGCCAACCTGATGGGCCCGCTGAACAGCGATGGCGCCGTGCAGCAGTTCCTCGATGCCATCGCCCAGGCCAAGGCCGCCGGCGGCACCATCGAAACCGGTGGCACCCGCATCGACCGCGCAGGCAACTTCGTACTTCCGGCGATTGTCTCGGGCCTGAAGAACAGCGACGCCGTGGTCCAGCATGAGACCTTCGCGCCGATCCTGTATGTGATGCCATACGACAGCATCGACGAAGCCATCGATATGCAGAACGGCGTGCCGCAGGGCCTGTCGTCCTCGATCTTCACCCAGAACCTGAAGACCGCCGAGAAGTTCCTGTCGGCCGCCGGCAGCGACTGCGGCATCGCCAACATCAACATCGGCACGTCCGGTGCGGAGATCGGCGGCGCCTTCGGTGGCGAGAAGGACACCGGCGGTGGCCGCGAGTCCGGCTCGGATGCGTGGAAGGTCTACATGCGCCGCCAGACCAACACCATCAACTATTCGGATTCGCTGCCGCTGGCCCAGGGCATCAAGTTCGATCTGTGATGGCAAACGACGCGGACACGTCTGTGGGTCAGAGCCCCTCCGGGGATCTGACCCCAGCGAAGGGTCGGACCCCCGCAGGGGCCCCGACCCTCGATTTCACCGGCCGCCGCGTGTTGATTGCCGGCGGCAGCAAGGGCATCGGTCGTGAGATGGCGCTGGCGTTTGCCGGCGCCGGAGCGCAGGTCGCGGTCTGCGCTCGCGGCCAGGCCGGTCTGGATGCCCTGCGTGCCGATGCACGGGTGCAGGGCTTCGAACTGCACACATTCTCCGCCGATCTGGCCGATCCCGGCCAGATCCAGGCCTGGCTGCAGGCCGCCGCCGATGCACTTGGTGGCATCGATGTGCTGGTCAACAACGCCACTGGCTACGGCATGGCCGATGACGAGGACGGCTGGGCCGCCAGCCTGCAGATCGACCTGATGGCGGCGGTTCGGGCCTCTCGCCTGGCCCTGCCCTGGCTGCGCAAATCCAGCGACGCCTGCATCCTCAATCTCTCTTCGATCGCCGCGCAGCAGCCGCGCCCCGGTGGCGCACCCTACGCCGCCGCCAAGGCCGCGCTTTCGCACTACACCACCTCGCAGGCACTGGCGCTGGCCAAGGAACGGATCCGGGTCAATGCCATCGCACCGGGCTCGATCGAGTTCGATGACGGCCTCTGGGACCGCCGCCGCACCGAAGATCCCGCCCTGTACCACGGTACGCTGGCGAAGATTCCGTTCGGTCGCTTCGGCCACCCGCGCGAGATCGCCGATGCCGCCCTGTTCCTGTGCTCACCGCTGGCGCGCTGGGTCACCGGCAGCGTGCTCAACGTGGATGGCGGCCAGGTGTTGATGGGCTGACACCGGCACTCCGGTAGCTGCCAACCTGGCTGAAATGCCTTTCGTCGACCAAGGTCGACGCCTGCCATCGCATCCGCCGGGCATGGGATTGCCAGGGCAGAGGCACTATCATGTGCGTACTGCCAAGGAGGACCCCGATGAGCGTGGCACCCCGACAGACAAGCGCCCTGGCCGTGGTCAGCCTGGTCATGGGCATCGCCAGCTGGACCGTCCTGCCCTTCGTGGCCAGCGTCGTGGCCATCATCACCGGCCACATGGCCCGCGCCGAAATCCGCCGCCGCCCGCATGAGCTGGAAGGCGATGGCTTGGCCGTCACCGGGCTGGTGCTGGGCTGGGTGATGGTCGGCGCCGTGATCGCCGCCATCCTGGTCTTCATCCTGTTCTTCGGCGGCCTGGCCTGGCTCGCTGCAATGTCGAACTGACTGCCATGACCGCCTCCGACAGCACTGAACGCTTCAGCAGCCGCGTCGCAGATTACGTCCGCTATCGACCCGATTACCCGCCGGCCCTGCTGGACTGGCTGCACGGTCCGATGGGCGTCAGCCACGAGGCTCTGATCGCCGATATCGGCGCCGGCACCGGCATCTCCAGCCGTCA
Source organism: Stenotrophomonas maltophilia (assembly GCF_004920835.1). Taxonomy (GTDB): domain Bacteria; phylum Pseudomonadota; class Gammaproteobacteria; order Xanthomonadales; family Xanthomonadaceae; genus Stenotrophomonas; species Stenotrophomonas maltophilia_AQ. The sequence continues at coordinate 169,569 of NZ_QFHO01000002.1, read as the reverse complement.
GTTTCTGGCCAGCGGTCATCCCGTTGTTGCGGTTGAGCCAAATGCGGCCATGCGAGGCGCCGCCGAACAGTGGCTGGCGCCGCAGTATCCGGACTTTTCCGCAGTCGACGGCCGCGCCGAGGCCACCGGACTGGCCGACGCCAGCATTGATCTGGTCAGCGTCGCACAGGCCTTCCATTGGTTCGATACCGTGGCGGTGCGCGCCGAATGGCAGCGAATCCTGCGCCCCGGTGGCCTGGCACTGATCTACTGGAACTCGCGCCTGCTCGATGCCAGCCCGTTCCTGGTCGGCTACGAACAGCTGCTGCTGGACTACGGCACCGACTACTCCGCTGTGGCCGAGCGCTACCAGGATGACGCCACCATGCTGGCCTGGTTCGGCGCAGGCCTGCGCGGCATGGTGGAGTTGCCCAACGTGCAGCACCTGGACTTCGACGCCCTGCGCGGGCGCCTGCTGTCCTCCTCCTATGCCCCCCAATCCGGTCATCCGCGCCACGCGCCGATGATCGATGCTTTGCAGGACCTGTTCGCCGCCCATGCGGTCGACGGCCAGGTTGCTTTTGAATATCGAACCCGAGCCTTCCTCGGCACGCTGGACTGAACCGACGCATGTATTCGCTTGCCCGCCCCTTCCTGTTCTCGCTCGACGCCGAGCGCGCCCACGGCCTCGGCCTGTCCGCATTGGACCTGGCCTATCGCACCGGCACCACGCCGCTGCTGGCCGCACGCATCGCGCCGATGCCCAGCACGGTGTTCGGGCTGACCTTCCCCAATCCGGTCGGCCTGGCCGCCGGGCTGGACAAGAACGGCGAGCACATCGACGCACTGTTCGCATTGGGCTTCGGCTTCGTCGAGATCGGCACCATCACCCCGCGCCCGCAGGCCGGCAACCCGCAGCCGCGGCTGTTCCGCCTGCCGGCGCACAACGCGATCATCAACCGCATGGGCTTCAACAATGCGGGCGTGGATGCGCTGGTGCGCAACGTCGAGCGCGCGCGCAACCGTCGCGGCATGCTTGGCATCAACATCGGCAAGAACAAGGACACCCCCAACGAACAGGCCGCAGATGACTACATCGCCTGCCTGGACAAGGTGTACCCGCTGGCCGACTACATCACCGTCAACATTTCCTCGCCGAACACCGCCGGCCTGCGCGAACTGCAGGAAGAAACCTCGCTGCGCCAGCTGGTCAGCCAGCTGCGTGAGCACCAGGAAAGCCTGGCCGCCCGGCATGGCCGCCGCGTGCCGATGCTGGTGAAGGTTGCACCGGACCTCAGCGAGCGCGACATCGACGCCGCCGCACGCGTGCTGGGCGAACTGCAGGTGGACGGCGTGATCGCTACCAACACCACCGTCGACCACAGCAAGGTGGCCGGCGACCCGCTGGCCAACGAAGCCGGTGGCCTGTCCGGTGCGCCGGTGCTGGAGCAGTCCACGCTGGTGCTGCGCCGCCTGCGCGCGCGCCTGCCCGAATCGGTGCCGCTGATCGGCGTCGGCGGCATCCTGTCCGGTGCCGATGCGGTGGCCAAGATGGCTGCTGGTGCGGCGCTGGTGCAGTGTTACAGCGGCTTGATCTTCCGTGGCCCCCCGCTGGTATCGGAGTGCGTGGAGGCGATCCGTCGCCGCCGCGAAGCGCCGAGCCGCGGCGCGGTGGCCCCGCTGTGAGCGCGCCCATGGATACCGTCGATGGCAATGCCCCGCTGCGCTGGACGCTCACCCGCAACGCGCCGCTGCAGGCACTGAACACCTTCCACGTGCAGGCCAGCGCAGCCCAACTGCTGGAACTGCACGATGCCGCGCTGCTGCCGGAGGTACTCGGCTTGCCCGACGTGGCCAACGGCCCGCTGCTGGTGCTGGGTGCCGGCAGCAACGTGCTGATCGCCGAAGACCTGCCCGGCACCGTGCTGGTGTTCGGCAACCGTGACATCAGTTTCCTTGAGCACCGCGCCGACCATGCGGTGATCCGCGCCGGCGCCGGTGTGCCCTGGCATGATCTGGTGATGTGGTCGCTGCAGGAAGGCCTGTCCGGCCTGGAAAACCTGGCCCTGATTCCCGGTACGGCTGGTGCCGCGCCGATCCAGAACATCGGCGCCTACGGCGCGCAGGTTGGCGAGTTCATCCAGGCGGTCGAAGCCTGGGATTGCGAGGAGCAGGCCTGGGTGCGGCTGGACAATGAACAATGCGCTTTCGCCTACCGCGACAGCGTGTTCAAGCAGCAACCGGATCGCTACCTGATCACCGCCGTCGAGTTGAAGCTGCCGCTGCTGCATGATCTGCGCATGGACTACGCCGGCATCCGCGAGGAACTGCAGGCGCAGGGCGTGGAATTGCCGAGCGCGGTGGACGTGGCCAACGCGGTGATCGCGATCCGCCGCCGCAAGCTGCCCGACCCGGATGTGCTTGGCAATGCCGGCAGCTTCTTCAAGAACCCGGTGCTGCCGCTGGAACAGGTCGACGTGCTGCTGCAGCACTTCCCTGAGCTGCCGGTGTTCCCGGCAGACCGCGAAGACAAGCGCAAGGTCTCGGCGGCATGGATGATCGAGTCCTGCGGCTGGAAGGGCTTCCGCGAAGGCGATGCCGGCGTTGCGCCGAGCCACGCACTGGTGCTGGTCAACCACGGCAACGCCACCGGCGCTGAGCTGCTGGCGCTGGCGCGTCGCATCTCGGCCTCGGTGCTGGAGAAGTTCGGCGTGCCGATCGAACCGGAGCCCCGCCTGCTCGGCGCACAGTGGTGAACAGCCCCGCCCTCTCCCCCAGCGCCACCCCGATGCGGGCGGCGCTGCTGATGCTCGGCAGCACGATGGCATTCGGCCTGATGGCGGTGGCAATCCGCTATGCCACCCGTTACGTGCCAACCCAGGAAGTGGCGTTCTTCCGCAATGCCTTCGGCCTGCTGGCGCTGCTGCCGATGCTGCTGCGTCCGGGCCACGCGCCGCTGAAGACCCAGCAGCTGCCGCGCTACTTCGTACGCAGTGCGATTGGCCTCGGCTCGATGCTGTGCGCATTCTGGGCGCTGGGCCATCTGCCATTGGCACAGGCGGTCTCGCTCTCCTACTCCACGCCGCTGTTCGTCACCATCGCCGCCGTGCTGTGGCTGGGCGAGACCGTGCGCGTGCGCCGCTGGGCCGCGGTGGTGGTCGGTTTCATCGGCGTGCTGGTGATCGTCCGCCCAGGTACCGCAGGCTTCACTGCGGGCAGCCTGGTAGCGGTGGGTGCGGCCGTGCTCAGTTCGCTAGTGGCGATCCAGATCAAGCAGCTGACCCGCATCGACAGCGCCGACACCGTGGTGCTCTATACCTACGTGTTCTGGGTGCCGCTTTCGCTGGTCCCGGCACTGTTCGTCTGGGTCTGGCCCACCGGCATGGCGTGGCTGTGGTTGCTGGCCACCGGCGTGCTCGGCACCATCGGCCAGCTGCTGTGGACACGTGCGCTGCGCCTGGGCGAAGTCTCGGCGCTGACCCCGATCAGCTTTCTGCAGCTGCCACTGGTGACGCTGTGCGGCTGGCTGCTGTTCAATGAAACCGTGGATCGCTGGACGATCATCGGCGCCGGCATCATCCTCGCCGCCAACGCCTACATCGCCCACCGCGAAGCGGTGCTGTCGCGCCGCGCAGCGAGCGCAGCGGCCTCGTCAGCAGCCAAGCCCGCCGAATGAAAACCGCCTCAATGGACAAGCCCTTGGTAGAGTCGACTGTTAGTCGACTATCGCGCGCAGCGCGGGCTTTGCCTGTTCCAATCGAAGAGCAGTCGACTAACAGTCGACTCTACCCGGGGCGATCCTGGCAACGGCCCAGAACCTAATCCAACGCGCGATACACCCGCTCCGCCGCATCGAACACATTGCCCGGCGCGAACTGCTCACCCAGGTAGTGCAGCGACTGCCGGCGCAGCTGCGGCGAGCGCTCCTCACCGTCGCTGCCCAGCAGCACCTGCTGGAACTCGATCAGGTCCTGCAGGATGCGCCAGTGCCGGTACCACGCGATCCAGCGCGGATCCCCAAGGTCGCCGCCATAACCCTCCGCGAAATCGAGCGGATTCTCGCGACCCCAGCGACCGCCCACGGCGCCACCGATGAACATCAGGTCGCGCTCGCGCGGCGCCAGTGACAGGCCATCCCAGTCGATCAGATGCAGACCGCCATCGTTGCCCATCAGCAGATTGCCGGCATGCAGGTCGGTGTGGCACAGATGCAGGTCGACCGGCGCCTCCTTCAATGCAGCGCGCAGCTCCAGCGCATGCGCATGCAGTGCCGCGATGCGCGCATGCTGTTGATCCCAGACCGAAGCGAATGCGCGCCCCAGCCCATCCTTCGCCACCGCCAGCCCTTCACCGGCCAACCATTGCCCCACCGTCTCCAGCGCCGCGGTTTCCAGCCGTACGATCGGCAATGCCTGCTGCAACTCCGGAGGCAGCCGCGCACCGTGCAGGCGTCGCAACACCTCCCCCAGCCGCCGCCACTGCGTGCGGCTCAGCGCCGCCTCGAAGCCGGACTGGCCTTCGATATAGGGGAACAGGGTGAACTGCAGGCCCCAGCGCTGCACCGACGCGCCACCGGTCAGCGCCGGCCATGGCGCGACGATTTCGTCTATGCCGAGGGTGCCGCGCAGCCAATGCAGGCTGTCCCAGACCGAGGGATCAACCTGGTAGTTCCGGCATTTCAGCCACCATTGCCCGTGCCGCGCATCGATGCGATACACGCTGGCATTGGCGTCGGCACCCACCGGGCGCGGCACCACCGCAGTGGCCGTGATGCCATAGGATTGTTGAAGGACTTCGCCGAGATGCTGCGCCGAAGCGAATGACATGGATGCAAGCGGAAAGTATTACCTGCCGCCACTATCGCAGATGACTTCGCTGCGACACAGACATGTCCGTCACAACATCGTGCGGCGCAACCAAAGAACTAGCCCGCAATACGGCGCATCACCGCCTCCAGCGGACCGCGCGCGAACTGCCATGACCACAGCCACGCCGCAGCGGTCGCGAGCATCAGGAACAGCAGTGCCCACAGCAGTACCGAGGCCAATGACGCGCTGCCGTCCAGGAGGCCCAGGCTTTCCAGCGTGCCCATGCCCAGCAGGATGTGGCCGACATACAGGGTCAAGGTCATGCGTCCCGCCGCCGTGAAGGGCTCCAGCCAGTCACCCGGGTGTACCCGCATGAGCCACAGGCAGGCGGCAATCACACTGCAGGCCGCGCCCGCCCCGGTCAGCACATAGGCAGGACCCGGCGGCATCGGCTGCGTTCCCAACCAAGCCTGCCACGGCGTTCCCTGGGCCAGATGCTGCACACCATGGCCGGCGCCGATCAGCAGCAGGCCCAGCACCAGCAGCGCGTGCTGGACCCTCGGCTGCGACAGTTGCAGGCGTGCCAGCAGCATCCCCAGCAAGAAGAAGCACAGCCACGGCAGCAGCGGATGGAAGCCATTGAACAGCAGGTTGCGGACCGCGCCCGGCCATTGCCACAGACCGGCGTATTCCAGCGTCTGCCAGTTCCATCCCTGACTGTAATCCCAGTGCAGCAACGCCCAGAACGAACAGGCCGCCAGACCCACGATGCTGCCCAGCAACACCCGCGGCGAGGCGCGCAGCCACACCACGGCCAACGCGAAATACACCGCGTAGTAGTGCAGGATATCGGCCGGGAACAGGGTCAGGTTGAGCAGGCCCAGCGCCAGCAGGAACGCAGCACGCCGCCAGGTCTGCATGCTGGCCTGCCACCAGGGCTGCCGCTGCGTTGCCAGCACCAGGCCAAGACCGGCCAGGGTGACGAACGTCGCCGAGGCCTTGCCTTCCAGCAGATGGAAGACGCCGGCCAACCAGCTCGTACCCTCTGCAGGCACGGCCATCGCCAGGCGGAAGTTGACCAGCACCATGCCGGCCAGTGCGAGGTAACGCGCCAGGTCCAGCCCGTGCAGTCGCCGGTCAGCAGCGCTCATGCACGCGCCCCCAGCAGCAGCACGAGCAGGCCAAGATCCAGCGATGCATCCTCGGTGCCATCGGCTTCGCCCAGCCCCCGACGCAGCGCATCGCTTTCGATCGCATCCAACAGCACCTGCGCCTGCAGCGCCGGGGCCAGCGCGGGTCGCCGCCGCTCGCGCTGCGCAACACGCAGCAGGGCATCGCCCAGCACCTGCTGCAGCTGCCTGCGGTTGGCCGCAAAGGCCTTGGCCACGGCAGGGTTGCGCGCACTCTCGGCCAGCACCTCGACCGCAAGCGTTGCCCATTCCGGCTGCCGGCACAGTGCATGGAAATCCTGCAGGAAGGCCATCACCTGTGTCCGCTCACCGTCGGCGGCCGCCAGGCGCTGCAGCATCGGAGCCAGCTCTTCGCTCTCGGCCACCGCTACCGCAAGGATGATCGCCTCCTTGCCCGGGAAATGGTTGTAGAGATTGCCCAGGCTGACCCCGGCAGCCTGCGCGATGTCGCGCATGCTGGTCTGGTGGAATCCCTTGGCGAGGAAGCACTGCAGGGCGGCCTGCAGGATTTGCGTGACACGTTGCTCGTTGCGGTCTGTTCGGTTCATGGCATCAATTGTGAACGAACGTTCGTACATTTTTAAAGGGGGCGAAATCCATCGGCAGGGCACCGTTCAGCGCCGCCCTACCCGACCCTGCGCAGCTTCAGAAAAACTCGTCGAGCAGCCGATAGAACGCCAACCGACGCTCATCAGCCACCGCGCCATAGCGCTGGAACAGCGGGGCTACCCAGCGCGTGTCACCGAAGTTGTGGACGATGCTGCGCGCGGCCAGCGCAAGGTCCTGATAGCGGTCGGCCACGCCCAGCCGGCCACAATCGATGAAACCACTGAAGCGGCCCTCGGCCACCATCAGGTTGGGCAGGCAGGCATCACCGTGGCTGACCACCAGATCTTCATGCGCGGGCTGGCTGGCGAGCAGCTCGGCAACGACCTGCTGCGCACTCTGCCCCAGGCGCTCATCATCGAAATCATCGGCATCGACCAGGCCCGCTTCGACGCGCGCCACCGCGGCCTGCACACGCGACGCCAGCCGCTGGTCGAACGGGCAGGCCGCCACCGGCAAGGCATGCAGCCCGCGCAGCGCGTCGGCCAGCACCTCCACCAGCTGCTGCGGGGCGAGTTCCGGCGAGGACGCCAGATCACGGCCCGGCAACGCGCTCATCAGCAACCAGCGCCGGCCCGCGTCCTCGGCGGTGGCGATCACCGTCGGCGCCGGCTGGCCCTGCGCCTGCAGCCAACGCAGGCGGGCAATCTCATGACCCAGCTCACTGAAGGCATCGATCACTTCCGATTTCAGGAAGGCATCGGCCTGCCCCGGTCGATGCACGCGAGCGACGTCCGCACGCGAAACCCCGATCGACTGCCGCTCGATGCGCGCGCCGGCCAGCGCTTCGCGCCACGCCGATGGCAACGGCATGCCGTCGCTGCTTGCGGGTGTTGCCTGCATGCCGGGGTGCTCCAGTTGCCGGTGACCCCATGGATTCTCGCTCATTCCGTGGCAACTGCAGCCAGCAGCGCAGCTGCAAGATACAGGCCCAGACCGAACACACTGTGTGCGACCAGGCTGCGCAGGCGGGCCTTGCCCGGCGCCGGCGTCTTCGATGCCGCGATGCCCGCGCCCATGCACGGCTGCAGGATGAAGAAGGGCGCGGCCACACTGAGAATGCCGAACAGCAGTGCGGGCAGCACGGTAGGGGCACGCAGCCAATCTGTGCCGACCACCGCCAGCAGCAGCCCAGCGAAGATCACCCCGATCAGGTAATGCGCGGTCCAGCCCAGCGCGCGTTCACCGTCGACCACCGCCGAGCGGCCGATGCCATCGTGACGGAAGCGCCCGCGCGGCAGGTGGCCCAGCCAGCGCCCCACCATCGCGAAATCCAACGAGGGAATGCCAAGCAGGCGCCGTTGCAGCAGCGCCCACAGATCCATCACTGCGGTCGCTCCCACACCGATCAATACCGCATCCACTGCCCATGTCGCCAGCCCGCTCATATCGCATACCTTCAATTATTTGCTTGAATGATAGAGCGATGCTAGCGTGAACCGCATGAACGCCGCAACCGATCCGCCACCGTCGCCGCTGGAAGCACTGGCCGAGATCGCCCGCACCCTCGGCCATGCTCACCGCCTGGCCCTGCTGGAACACATCGCCCAGGGTGAACGCGCGGTGGAACGGCTGGCCGAGCTGACGGGGCTGTCGGTAGCCAATACCTCCCAGCATCTGCAGCAGCTGCGCCGCGCTGGCCTGGTACAGACCCGTCGCGACGGCAAGCGCATCCTCTACCGCAGTGGTGATGGCCCGCTGGGCAACCTGATGGCCGCGCTGCGCGACTACGCCGACCACCAGCGCAGCGAAATGCACGATGTGATTGCCGACAGCGTGCTGCGCCGCGATGCATTGGATGGGCTGACGGTGGAACAGCTGCTGCAGCAACGAGACAGTGTGGTGCTGCTGGATGTGCGGCCACAGGAAGAATTCTCGCTGGGGCACCTGCCCGGCGCGCTGAACATTCCCGTTACGGAATTGCGTGCACGGATGGATGAACTACCGCGTGCCGTCCACATTGTGGCCTATTGCCGCGGGCCCTACTGCGTGCTTTCCAACGATGCGGTGGCGATGCTGCGCGAGGCCGGACTGACCGCGCAGCGGCTCGCCGCCGGTTACCCCGAATGGAAAGCCGCGGGCCTGCAGGTCGATCTGCCCCAGCACTGAGTGAGTTGCGTGTCATGGATGATGTGTTCTCCCCGTTGATCGACAGCTGCTGGCGGCGCCTGTTCGCGGGCGAAGGCGTCCTGCAGGATGGCCCAGCGCTGCACATTGCCTGCAGCGACGAGCTCGATGAGGGCGAGGACGGCATGCTGCTGCAGCCGGTTTCCGGCCCTGCGCGCGCACTGCTGCGCCCTGCGCTGGCTGAACGCCTGCAACTGCAGGCACGCGCACACTGGACCCTGCAACATCTGCAACAGCGCCTGATCGACATCGGCCAGCGCACGCATGGCGCAGACCGCATTTTCTATTTCCCTGCCGCATCCCTGGCGGCATTGGCCGAACACCCTGCTCCACCCCACATCCGCCGTCTCGGCCCGGCCGACGCTGCTGCGTTTGACGTGTTCCAGGCCAGCGCCAGCGAGGAGGATCTCGATGCGGCCTGGGTCGAACTCGATCACTGGCAGGTATTCGGCGCCTTCGCTGGCGAGCGGCTGGTTGCTGCGGGAAGCATGTACCCCTGGAGCCTGGATCCAGCCCTGGCCGACATGGGCGTGCTGACCCTGCCCGAGGCCCGCGGCCGCGGGCACGCGCGCCAGCTGGTACACGCCATGGCCGTGTCCGCGCAGGCGGCCGGGCTGCAGCCTCAGTACCGTTGCCAGCTCGACAACACCGCCTCGATCATTACCGCCGAGCGTAGCGGCCTGCGTGCGTTCGCCGATTGGGACACCCTTCTGGCGGCCGACTGAGGCCGCCGCAGTACAACAAGGAAGCAACATGAAATTGATGGTCATCGGCGCCAGCAGGGGCCTCGGTCGGGCGTTCGTGGAAGGCCTGTGCAGTGCCGGCGACACCGTCATCGGCGTTTCGCGCAGCCGTCCGCGCGACCTTGAATGCCCCGAAGGCGTCACCCTGCAGTGGATTGAAGCCGATCTGTCCCAGCCGACCGTGGCTGCCGACCACATCGCGGCGCAGGCACCGGCCGATATCGATGTGCTGATACACAACCTGGGCATCTGGGAGGACAAAGCCTTCAGCGACGCGTACGACTTCCTCGATGAAAGCGATGCCGCGCTCACGCAGCTGGTCGACGTCAACATCAGTGCGACCCTGGTGCTGCTGCAGCGGCTGTTGCCACGCGTGCTGACCTCGCCGCGCCCGCAGCTGGTGCTGACCGGCTCGACCTCGGCACTGCCGCGCAGCGGCCGCCCGGAAGTGGCGTTCGGTGCGTCCAAGTTCGCACTCAATGGCATCGCCGATGCGCTGCGCGAAGGCTTCCGCGATCGCTGCCTGGCGGTGACCAGCCTGCAACTGGGCTACCTAAACACCGACGATGCACTGTCGGTGCCGGTTGCAGAGGCCGCAGCCCGCGGCGACGGCGCACTGGTGCCGGTGCATGACGTCGTCGCGATGGTGCGCGCGTTGCTGCAGTTGTCACCGTCCGGCTTCGTGCGCGAACTGGTGCTGCCGGCCATCGCCGACCCGCGCTACTGACCGTAGAGACCTTGGTCGGGACCCATGGTGGCCGCGTACGCGCCTGTGGTTTAACCTGCTCGCACTGGCCGTCGGTCACAGGCGGGAACCTGCTATGGATGCGCTATCACGGGTCTCGGCCCAGGTCCTGGACAGCGCCCTGCCCAGCCTGCCGTTGTACCTGCTGCAGGCCACGGCGGTGATCGGCATGATCGGCGTACTGCTGATCGCCACCCGCCGCTCCGGCCATGCCATCGAAGGCCGCCGCCTGTATGTAGGCGTGGCACTCGGCCTGATCTACCTGTTCAACGCCTGGTTCGTCGCTGGTTACACCCAGGGTGTAGTCAAGCTCAATCTCGGCTTCGACATCCTGCTGATCAGTGGACTGCTCGGTGGCTGGCGCGGCGGCCTTGCCTGCCTGGCCGCCAGCCTGCTGGCCCGTTACCAGTTCTCGGGCACCCAGTTCTTCCTTCCCGCAAGCATCGAAGCCACCCTGCAGATGATGGCCGGCATCTGGCTGCGCACGCGCCTGCACCCACGCATGCTCGGCGAGCTGTCAGCGCGCATGATCCTGCAGGCGTGGGGCGTGCGCATCGCAGTGACGGCGCTGGGGCTGGCGCTGGGCGTGGCCATCATCGGGGCCGCGCAGCTGCCGGTTGCCGAGCTGGCGATCCAGCGCGTACTGGCGCTGCCCGTGTCGCTGCTGGTGCTCGGCGCAGTGTTCGCGCTGGTCTACAACGATGCACAGATCGATGCACAGCGGCAGCGTGAGCAGGCCTGGCTGCGCATCGACCCGATCAGTGGCCTGCCCAACATGCGCGCGCTCGGCGAGCGGCTGAAGCACTACTGGCGTGACAATGATGGCGTCGGCAAGGCCTGCCTGGTGGTGGCCGAGATGGGCAACCTGCGCGACCTTCGCCTGCGCTATGGGCCGCTGCAGGACAGCGGCCTGTGGCGGCACGACAGCACCGACGAAGTGCATCAGCTGCTGCCCTCGCTACCGGCGCACCAACTGGAGATCTACCAGTTCGGCGACGCGGCGTTGGCGATCCTGGTGCCTGACACCTCGCTGCCCGAGCTGCGCACGCAGGCACAGATCACCGACCTGGCACGCAACCTGGCTGATCTGGTCGGCCGCGACTGGCCGGGTTTCCGCCCACTGTTCCGCTGTGCGGTGGTCGAGCTGAAGCCACCGGCCACTGCCGACGATGGCCATCTACCATTCCGCGCGATCACCCTGGCGCTGAGTGCGATCGAGTCGGGCGTGGTGTTTTTCGATGATCCGGTCCAGCGCGACAGCGAGATCGACGCGTTGATCGAGCGCGCGCTCGAGCACTGGCTGCAGCATGGCGACGCGCCGCTGTGCTACCAGCCCAAGCATCGCCTGCGGGACCGGCAGCTGGTCGGCGCCGAGGCACTGCTACGCATGCGTGACGGCGAGGACCGGCTGATCGCACCGATGCGGGTGATCTCGTTGCTGCGTCGGCACGGCCGGCTGGCCGATCTGGAATGGGCGACGCTGCAGTCAGCCATCCATTTCCTGCAGCGCTGCCATCAGGAAGGCAGCAAGCTGACGATCGCGGTCAATGTTTCCGCCGAGTCCCTGCGCCTGCCCGACTTCGGCCTGCGCCTGCAGGAGCTGCTGCAGTTGCACGACGTGCCGGGGTTGATGCTGCGCCTGGAAATCGTCGAGTGGACCGAGATCGTCGAGCGCGATGTGGTCGACGCCAACATCGCGCAGCTGCTGGCCGCCGAGGTGACACTGTCACTGGACGATTTCGGCGCGGGCTACTCGACCCTGATCCTGCTCTCACAGCTGGCCATTGCCGAGGTCAAGATCGAGCAGGCGCTGATCGCCACGCTGCCCGATGCAAAGTCACAGTCCATTGTCCGCTTCATCGTCGAAGTCGCGCATCGCTGCGGCGCCATCGTGGTGGCCGAGGGCACTGAGACCCTTGCCCAGGAGCAGCAGCTGCGCGCCCTGGGCGTGGATGTCGGGCAGGGTTATCTGTACTCGGCAGCGCTACCGGCGGATGAGTTCCGCCGTTTCGCTGCCAGCTAGATCGCGTAGAAACCCAGGAACATCGCCACCGCCGATTCGGCCACGCGTGCGCGCTCCTGTTCGTTCAACGGCGCCTGCCCCATAGTCACCTGCGGCCAGAACGCAAAGCTTTTCACCAGGCCGTGCAGCTGGTGGCCAGCAAACTCCGGATCGACCTTGCGCAGCCGCCCATCGGCGATGGCCGCACGGATCCAGGCACTCTCGCCACTCTCCTTCTCGCCCATGCGGCAAACGATCGCCTGCGCCCGTTCCGGTGAATGGATGATCTCGGCCATCGCCACCCGCGCCAGGTCGATGAAGTTGGCATCGCTGAGCAGTTCCAGCTTCTGGCCCAGCAGCTGCAGCAACTGTGCCTGCAGTGGCTGATCGGTGCGATACGGCAAAGCGTCGCTGGCCACGCTGCGCTCCCACAGCTCCTCCAGGATCATCGAGAACAACGCTTCCTTGCTCGGGAAGTGGTTGTAGACGGTGCGCTTGGAGACCCCGGCCACCTCGGCGATGCGATCCATGCTGGTCGCCTCGTAGCCGGCCGCGCGGAACTCCTCCACCGCCGCCCGCACGATGGCTTCGCGTTTGCGGTCGGTCAGGCGTTGCGGGGCACGGGGCATGGCGGAAACCAGATAACTGAACGGATGCGCACATTTTACACCCGGGAGTGTACTTTTGAAAAACACGAAACTACACTGTGCAGTGTACCCAGCGGACGTCACCCATGAAGCGCCTGCTCCTTGTCCTTTTGCTTGGAATCCTCGCCGTGACCGCCTACACCTTCTGCAAGTCCTGGTCCCTCCCCGACTTCCCCGATTCGCCGCAGTACCGCGATGGCAGGTTCCGCAATGCCCTGCCGCGTCCGGCAATGGGCCTGCGCGATGGCGCGGAGATCTGGTGGACCTTCCTGTTCAACAAGCCCAAGGGCACCGTGCCGGCGCACCCCATTCCGGTGCAGCCGCTGGACCGCGCAACCCTGGACGCCGCACCTGATCGCAGCCTGTTCCGGCTTGGGCATTCCACGATCTTGCTGAAGCTGCGCGGGCAGTACTGGCTGACCGACCCGGTGTTCTCCGAGCGCGCCTCGCCGGTGCAATGGATGGGCCCGGCCCGCTTCCACGCGCCGCCGATCAGCATCGACGAACTGCCGCCGATCGCCGGCGTGATCCTCTCGCACAATCACTACGACCACCTGGACCACGCCGCGGTGATGCAGCTGGCCGGCAAGACCACGCGCTTCATCGCCCCGCTTGGCGTGGGCGACCAGTTGATTGCGTGGGGCGTGGACGCCAGCAAGGTGGAACAGCTGGACTGGTGGCAGTCGACCGAAGCCAGCGGCCTGCGCCTGACCGCCACCCCGGGCCAGCACTTCTCCGGCCGTGGGCTGGGCGACAGCGACCGCAGCCTGTGGGCTTCGTGGGTGATCCAGGACGGCGACTTCCGCATCTTCTTCAGCGGCGACACCGGCTATTTCGATGGCTTCAAGACCATCGGCGAGAAGTACGGCCCGTTCGACCTGACCATGATCGAAACCGGCGCCTACGACCCGCGCTGGGCGTTCGTGCACATGCAGCCCGAACAGACTCTGCAGGCGCACCTGGACCTGCGGGGCAAGTGGCTGCTGCCGATCCACAACGGCACCTTCGACCTGGCCCTGCACGCCTGGCAGCAGCCGTTCGAGCGCATCACCGCCTTGGCCGCCGCAAAGAACGTGCCGGTGGCCACGCCGATGATGGGCGAAGCACTGGACATGCAGGCGCCCGAAGCGGGCACGCGCTGGTGGGAGATGGTGGAGCTGTAACGGGGTAACTCGACGCAATGCATCCCACGGCTCTACACCGGAAAGCAGACCGCGGTGGCACCGGCCACGCCCAGCAGCGTTGCAGTGCGTCATGTAACCGATTACACGCCCTGCTAGCGTAGCGCCTGCCCGATTCCGGCCGCACCTGCGAGGCTGTCCGCAATGACGTTGCGCGTTGAACGTTCCAGGCTCTCCCCCCTGCCCCCCTTCGTCCGGCCAGCCTTCACGCTGCTGCTTGCCACCCTCGCCTCGGCCGCACACGCGCAGAACCTGCCTCCCCGTACCCAGTGGCAGGCCAGCGCGTCGTCGCAGCAGGTTCCGGCGATGGCGATCAGCCACCTGATCGACAACGATCCGAAGACGGTGACCGGTGGCGCGTTCAGCCCCGGCCACTGGTTCCAGATCGATCTCGGCAAGCCTGCGATGCTGGCCGGTGCACGCCTCACCTGGGATGTTTCCAACCCCGAAGGCTATTCGCTGCAGACCTCGCTCGACGGCAAGCAGTGGCAAAGCGCCTACGTCATGGGCGATTCGCTGGGTGGCATCGAAACCCTGTACTTCGCGCCGCGACAGGCCCGCTACCTGCGCCTGGCCAGCCCGCAGCGCACCTCCGACTGGGGCGTATCCATCTTCGAAATGGAACCGCTCGACACCGCACTCAGCGCACGGGTGACCGGGCTGGGCGCCACCCAGTCCGCTGCGCTGTGGCAGGGCGGCGGCACGGTTGCCATCCCCGCAGGCAAAGGCGGCATCCACACGCTCGACATCACCCTGCCCCGCGCCCAGCCCAGCACCGGGCTGGCAGTGGACTGGGCCAACGTGCACGGCGCTGCACGCCTGCAGGCACAGGACGCACAGGGCCGCTGGCACGAACTGGCGCGCGACGCGCAGGCGGCGACCCGGCAGCAGAGCTGGCTGGCGGCCGACGCGCCACTGGACATCAAGGCACTGCGGCTGACCGTGGAAGGTGATGCCCCCCAGGTCAAACGCATCCGCCTGCTCGGCCCGAAGGCGGTGATGACGCCGATGAAGCGCTACCAGATCGCCGCCAGCGGCGCGCAGCGCGCGTTGTTCCCTGCCTCGTTGCACATGCAGCAGACCTACTGGACCGCAGTCGGCGTGCATGCGGGCCGGCAGAAATCGATCTTCGACGAATACGGCAACATCGAAGCCTACAAGGGCGCACCGCTGGTGCAGCCGATCTGGCGCAGTGCCGATGGCCGCGCGACCGGTGCCGCCGAACAACCGGTGCAGCACGCACTGCGCGATGGCTGGAAGCCGATGCCGTCTGCCACGTGGTCACCGCAGCCCGGGCTGGAACTGCGCAGCGAAGCCTTTGCCATCGAGCGCGACGGGCAACCGGTCACCTTCGTGCGCCATCGCCTGCGCAACACCGGCAGCGCGGCCATCGAAGGCACGCTGACCCTCGCAGTGCGACCGATGCAGATGAATCCGCCGTGGCAGAACGGCGGCCTGTCGCCGATCCGCCAGGTGGCCGTCGAAGGCAACCGCGTGCGCGTCAATGGCCGCACGCTGCTGCAGTCACTCAGCGCGGTAGATGCCGCTGGCACCGCCCCCTTCGGCAACGAAGGCGACACCGAGATCACCACGGCCATCGCCAGCGGGCAGCTGCCTGCCGCACAGCAGGCACGCGATGAGCAAGGATTGGCCGCAGCCGCATTGAGCTACCGGATCCGCCTCGCCCCCGGTGCCAGCGACGCGGTGGTGGTGGCCTTCCCGCTCGGTACCGGCACCGCCGATGCCAATGGCGTGCTGCCGGAAGCACCGGCCCTCAGCCTTGCGTCGCTGCCGCGCGACGGCGACAAGGCCTTCGACACGCTGGCCAGCCGCGCCTCCGCCGATTGGCAGGCGCGGCTGGGCCAGGTCGGTCTGCGCCTGCCCGACCCTTCACTGGTGGACATGCTGCGCGCGCAGGCCGCCTACATGCTGATCAACCAGACCGGCCCGGCCATGCAGCCCGGCCCGCGCAACTACAACCGCTCCTTCATCCGCGACGGCATGGCCACCTCGGCCGTGCTGCTGCGCATGGGCGAAGCCAAAGTGGCACGCGACTACCTGGCCTGGTACAGCGAACACGGCGTGCACGGCAATGGCCTGGTGTCGCCCATCCTCAACGACGATGGCAGCGTCAATACCGGCTTCGGCTCGGACATCGAGTACGACAGCCAGGGCCAGTACGTCACCCTCGTTGCCGACGTCGCCCGGCTCGATGGCGGGCCGGAAAGCGTGCGTGCCTACCTGCCCAAGGTGAAGGCCGCGCTGCGCTTCCTGCAGGAACTGCGCGAACGCACGCTGGTGCCGGGCTACATGGCCGACCAGCCATCGCCGGAGCGCTTCGCCGGCATTCTTGCGCCGTCGATCAGCCACGAGGGCTATCCCTCACCCACCCACAGCTACTGGGACGACTACTGGGGCCTGAAGGGCTGGCATGACGGCGCGTGGCTGGCCGAATCGCTGGGCGACCACGAAACCGCCACGTGGGCGCGCGAACAGTACAAGGCGCTGTATGACGCACTGCATGCCTCGATCCGCGCAACGATGGCATGGAAGGGCATCGACTTCATTCCGTCATCGGCCGACCTCGGCGATGGCGACCCGACCGGTGTATCGATCGCGCTGGATCCCACCGGTGCGCAGAGCGTGCTGCCGGCCGAAGCCCTGCGCACCACCTTCGCCCGCTACCTGGACGATGTGCGCAAGCGCAACCAGCCCGGTGCGCTGTATGCCTACACGCCGTATGAAATCCGCAACGTGCTGAGCTACGTGCACCTGGGCCAGCCCGAAGCGGCCGACGAGCTGCTGCAGGGCCTGCTGCACGATCGCAGGCCGCTGGAATGGCAGGTGCTGGCCGAGGTCGTGCACTCGCGGTTGCGCTTCCCGCGCTACCTGGGCGACATGCCGCACACCTGGATCGGCGCCGAATACGGCCGCACCCTGTTCGGCATGCTGATGCGCGAGGACGACGACGCGTTGTCGCTGCTGCCGGGTACGCCTCCTTCGTGGGTCGCTGGCGAGGGCCTGGCCGTCGACCGCCTGCCCACCGCCTATGGCACCCTGCAGATGCAGGCACGCCAGCGCGACGGCAACCTGACCGTGTCGCTCGGCAAGGGGCTGCGCAAGGGCACGCCGGTACGCGTATGGTGGCCCAGCCGTACCTTGCCCAAGGACGTACGCGTGGATGGGCGATCGGTACGGAACTTCGACAAGGACGGCGTGCTGCTCGATGGCCCGTTCCGCACCCTGGAGGCACGTTGGCAGTAATGCCGATGCAGGAACCGAAGTGATCGAACTTCTACTCGATGGCAGCCCTGTCGCCGCCGCTACCGACGATCAGCTGGCCAGCGCACTGGCGCTGGCCGCATCCATGCCCCAGTTCGAGCTGTGGGCATCGGTGCCCGACGGTCCATCGCTGTGTATGCTGCGCAACGCGGAGCATGCATGGCTGATGTACCTGCGCGAGCCCGGCGACGACGGCTTCCATTCCTGTGGAAACGAACACCGCGCCGGCAACGCCTACTTCCGCCTCGACAATGGCCAGGTGGATGGCTATCCCCTGGCGTGGTGCATCGGCATCGAGGCGTGCTTCACCGCGATCAGTTTCTTTCACGGCACTGGAGGCGCCCGCCTGGAACACATCGATTGGCAGCCCTGACCCCGGTAGAGGCCGACCTTGGTCGGCATGCCCCGCCTCGCATTCCGGTGGCTGCCCTCCGGTAGATGCCGACCTTGGTCGGCACGCCTTCCGTCGAGCAAGCTCGACGCCTACCAAGCGGCATCGCTAGAACCCTGGCAACCCCGGCGGATTGGTCTGCGACTGCGGCACCGCTTCCTCGGCTACGTTCCAGCGCGCCAGCGCCTGGGCATAGGTGCCGCTGCTGATCTGGGTGTTCAACGCCTGCGTCACCGCATCGGCCAGGCCGCTGCCCTTGCGCGTGGTCACCGAAATCGCCGCGGCGTTCGGCCAGCCACCGGGGAACAAGCCCACACGCCGCACCTTGCCATCGCGCGCCGAGTAGGCGCCGGTAGCATTCGGCTCGAACGACACGTCGGCGCGGCCGGTGATCACTGCCAACCGCCCGATCACCGCATCATCGAAGTACTGGTACTCCACCGGTTTCAGGCCTGCGGCGATGTTCTGCTGGTCCCACTGGCGCAGGATCTGGTCCTGGTTGGTGCTGGCGCCGACCACCACCTTCAGACCGGCCACGTCGGCCGGCTTTTCGATCTTCTGGATCGGCCCATCACTGCGCGTGTAGATGCCGAGCAGATCGTAGCGGTAGCTGGAGAAGTCGAACTTCTTCTTTCGCTCTTCAGTGACGGTCACATTGGACAGCACCGCATCGTACTTGCCCGACTCCAGCCCCAGCGGCCAGTCGGCCCAGGCCACCGGCACCACCACCAGTTTCAACCCCAGCCCATCGGCGATCAGGCGAGCGATATCCGGCTCGACGCCCACCACGTCCTTGCTGTCGGCGCCGTAGTCGGCCAAGGGCAGCTGGCCAGGATGGGTGGCGATGGTGAACGCACCCGGCGTGACGAAGCGGTAGCCGGCCGGGATCAATGCCTGCGCCTTGGGATCGAGCGTTCCTTTCAGCACCGCCGTATTCGCACCGGCAAGGCTGGTCGCGGCCACGACGCTCGCGTCCGGTGCCTGGCGCACGCGTGAGTAGACGATGCCGGCAATGCCAATGACCAGCACGCCCATGATCAACAGGGTGCTGCGCGAGGGGCGACGCGGTGCGGCAGGGCTCATGGCGTTCCTTTCGGGGTTACAGTGTTTTGGCGAGGAAATCGGCGGTGCGTTGCTGGCGCGGGCGCTCGAACAGAGCCTCGGGCGTGCCCTGCTCGATCACCCGGCCCTGGTCCATCATCACCACGTGGTCGGCCACGCGGCGGGCGAAGCTCAGTTCGTGGGTGACAATCACCAGGGTGGTACCGGAGCGGGCCAGTTCCTCGATCACGCTGAGCACCTCGGCCACCAGTTCCGGGTCCAGCGCCGAAGTGGGTTCGTCGAACAGCAGCACCTTCGGCTGCAGCGCCAGTGCGCGGGCAATCGCAATGCGCTGCTGCTGGCCACCGGACAACTGGCGCGGGAAGGCGTCGGCCTTGTCGGCCAGGCCGACCCGCTCCAGCAGTGTCCGCGCCTGCTGCTCGGCCTGCGCACGCGGCACACCACGCACCGCGATTGGCGCTTCGATGATGTTCTCCAGCGCGGTCAGGTGGGGGAACAGGTTGAACCCCTGGAACACCATGCCCACCTCCGCACGACGGCGGCGGATCTCACGCTCGGGAAGCTCGTACAGGGTGTCACCGTCGCGGCGGTAACCGATCAGCTGCCCGCCCACAGTCACATAACCACTGTCGGCGCGTTCCAGATGATTGATCAGCCGCAGCAGCGTGGACTTGCCGGCGCCGGAGGGACCGATCAGCACCGTCACGCTTCCAGCGCGCAGATCCAGGTTCACCTCTTCCAGCACCGGCTGATCGCCGAACACCTTGCCCACACCATGCAGCGACACCGCCGCACCCTCGCCCGCTTCAACCTGAGTGGCGATGCGCGGGCGATTGACCACCCGCGGTGCAGCATCACTGGATGTCCGCACCGGCGACGACACCCGCGACACAGAGCGCTCACGCTGCAACTGGCCACGCGCGAAGCGCTGCTCCACCCGCCGCTGCAGCAGCGACAGCACGGTCAGGATCACCAGGTACCAGACCGTGGCCACCATCAGCAGCGGCACCACCTCCAGGTTGCGGCGGTAGATCACCTGCACGGTGTAGAACAGTTCGGGCAGTGCCAGCACGTAGACCACCGAGGTGCTCTTGGCCAGGCCGATCACATCGTTGAAGGCGGCCGGCAGGATCGAACGCATCGCCTGCGGCAGGATGATGCGGCGCACCTGGCGGCCACGCGGCAGGCCGAGCGCGGCTGCGGCCTCGTACTGGCCGTGGTCGACCGAAAGAATGCCACCGCGGATCACTTCGGCCGAGAACGCCGCCTGGTTCAGAGTCAAACCCAACACCGCGGCGGTGAACACGCCGATCAGCTGCGTGGTCGGGTACGAGAACAGGCTGATGCCGGTGAACGGCACCCCCAGCTCGATGGTGCTGTACAGATAGCCCAGGTTGTTCAGCAGCAGCAACAACACCAGCAGCGGGATCGAGCGGAACAGCCACACATAGCCCCACGACACAGCCGACAGCAGCGGCGAACCGGAGACGCGGGCCAGCGCCAGCAGCGTGCCCAGCGCGAAACCGAGGCCGGTGCCCAGTGCGGTCAGCAGCAGCGTGCGGCCCAGGCCTTCCAGCACCGGGCGCGCGAAGAACCATTCGGCGAAGGTGACCCAGCCCCAGCGCGGATTGCCCAGCACTGATTGCAGCCCGATGAGGATCAGCGCCAACGCCAGAAGGGTTCCGACCAGCTGTAGTGGATGCCGGGCCGGCACGATCTTCAACGCCGGGGTTGGCGCCGGGCGTGTGGCAATTCCATCCAGCGCAGTCGAAGGCGTGCTCATGCGTGGGCTCCATGCAGCACGGTCTGTGATGGCACAACGGCTGGCGCCGATACGCCCAGGCGCTTCTCGAACGGCAAGTGGGCGATGGATTCCGGATCGGCATCCATATCGAACAGCGCGGTGTAACCGTGGCTGAGATACAGGCCAACCGCTTCGGGCTGGCGGAAGCCGGTGGTCAGGAACACCCGTCGGTAACCCTGCCGCGCCGCCTGCTCTTCCAGCTCCTGCAGCACACGCCGCGCGATGCCCTGGCGGCGCAGCCCGGGCAGCGTCCAGATGCGCTTGAACTCGGCGGTGTCCGGATCGCGGTGTGGCATGAAGGCGCCGCCGGAAATCGCCACACCGTCGCGCAGCAGTAGCACGAACGCCCCTACCGGCGCCGCAAAGGCCTGCGCCGGGTAGCGCTGCAGCTCCTCGCGGGCGCTGCCACCGATACGGCGGCGCACATCGGCGTAGCGACTGTCGTACTCCTGTTCCAGCCCATCGAACAGTGGACGGGCCAGTGGATCGTCCACCGAGGTGTAGAGGAAGCGTTCGTTGCTGCTCATGCCACGTCCTTCACCAGGTAGTCTTCGGCCAGCCGCGCCCACAGGCTGGCGGCCGGTGCGATGGCGGCGTCATTGAACACATAGCGCGGGCTGTGCAGCGGCGCGCTGTCGCCGTTGCCGACGAACACGAAACTGCCCGGCCGCGCCTGCAGCAGGAACGCGAAATCCTCACTGGCAGTGCGCGGCGCGAATTCGGGCACCACGCGTTCGCTGCCGAAGCCCTGCACAGCCACCTCACGGATGTAGGCGGTCTGCTCAGGGTGGTTGATCACACTGGGGAAGCCGCGCGGGAATTCGATCTCGGCACGCGCACCGAAGGCAGCGGCGGTCTGCTCGGCAATCTCGGTCACCCGCCGGCGCAGCGTATCGCGCACCTCCGGCAGGTACGCGCGCACGGTCAGCTTCAGCTCCACCACATCGGGGATGACATTGGCTGCCTGCCCACCGTGGATCGAGCCGACGGTGACCACGCCCATCTGCCGCGGATCGACATTGCGCGACACCACGCTCTGCAGCGCGGTGATGATGTGCGCGGCAGCCAGGATCGGATCGACGCTGCCCTGCGGCTCGGCGCCGTGGCCGCCCTTGCCGATCACCCGCAGACGCGCCCAGTCCACCGATGCCATCGCCGGTCCGTCGACGAAGCCGAAGTGCCCCACCGGCACGCCCGGCCAGTTGTGCAGGCCATAGATGGCATCGACCGGGAAGCGTTCGAACAGGCCATCGGCAATCATCTTCGAAGCCCCCGAGCCGGTTTCTTCGGCCGGCTGGAACACCAGCTGCAGGGTGCCGTCGATATCGCCGTGATGGGCCAGGTAATGCGCCGCGGAAAGCAGGATGGCGGTATGCCCGTCGTGGCCGCAGGCATGCATCAGTCCCTCGTTCTGGCTGGCGTAGGCCAGGCCGGAGTCCTCGTGGATCGGCAGTGCATCGATGTCGGCGCGCAGGCCGAGGCGACGGCTGCCCTGCCCGCGCTGCAACGTACCGACCACGCCGGTACCGCCGAGGCCGGTGGTCACCTCATAGCCCCACTGCTGCAGCAGCTCGGCCACGCGAGCGCTGGTGCGGTGTTCCTCGAAGGCCAGCTCCGGGTGGCGGTGCAGGTCATGGCGGATCGCGATGGCCACCTCGGCGCGTGCCGCAATTTCCGGCAGCACGCCAGTCGTTGGGGAATTCAGTCGGGCATGGCCCGGCGCTACGGCGTTTTCTCCGCTCATCGCCTTACCCCACCTTCCGCGCCGGTTCGGCGTCGGTCGAATGGCGGCTGGCCTTGTACGGCAGGCCCAGATGCTCACGCAGGGTCTGCCCTTCCAGTTCACGCTGATGGTAGCCACGCGCCTGCAGGATCGGCAGCACCTGGGTCACGAAATCGTCCAGGCCTTCGCGCTGCGCCGCGAAGCCGAGGATGAAGCCGTCGCTGGCACCGGCATCGAACCAGCGGATCAGCTCATCGGCTACATGCTCCGGTGTGCCGATGAAGTTCGGCCGCGGGCTGACCGCTTCCAGCGCTACCCGGCGCAGGCTCAGGCCCTTCTCGCGCGCGTCCTGCTTGATGCGGTCGGTGGTGGAGCGGAACGAGTTGCTGCCGATGTCACCCAGTTCCGGGAACGGCGCATCCGGGTCGTACTGGCTGAAATCGTGGTGATCGAAGAAGCGGCCGAGATAGGCCAGCGCATCCTCCAGCGTCGCCAACGCAGCAATCGCCTGGTACTTGGCCTCGGCCTCCTCGGCGGTGCGGCCGACGATGGGGCCGATGCCCGGGAAGATCTTCACGTCATTGCCGCTGCGGCCATGGGCGATCGCAGAGTTCTTCACCTTCTGGGTGAACGCGCGGGTCTCCTCCAGCGATGGCGAATGGGTGAACACCGCATCGGCGTACTTGCCGGCCAGCGCGATGCCATCGTCGGACGACCCCGCCTGGAAGATCACCGGCTGGCCCTGCGGCGAGCGCTGGATGTTGAGCGGCCCTTCCACCTGGAAGAAGCGTCCCTTGTGGTCGAGGCGGCGGAACTTTTCCGGCGCGAAGAACGTGCCACTGTCGCGCTCACGCACGAAGGCATCGTCATCCCAGGAATCCCACAGCCCTTGCACCACGTCCAGGTACTCGTCGGCGATCTGGTAGCGCAGCGCGTGCTCCGGATGCGGCCGACCGTAGTTGCGGCCCGAGCCCTCCAGTGGCGAGGTCACTACGTTCCAGCCGGCGCGGCCGCCGCTGAGCAGGTCCAGCGAAGCGAACTGCCGGGCCACGGTGAACGGATCGCTGTAGGAGGTCGACAGCGTGCCGGCCAGGCCGATCTTCTTCGTTGCCGTGGCCAGCGCCGACAGCAGTGAGATCGGCTCGAAGCGGTTGAGGAAGTGCGGGATCGACTTCTCGTTGATGTACAGGCCATCGGCCACGAAACCAAAGGCGATGCCGTTGTCCTCGGCGGTACGCGCGATGTCGATGTAGAACTGCAGGTTGACGCTGGCATCGGCCGGATTGGACGGATGCTTCCAGGCATGCATGTGACTGCCGGGGCCCTGCAACATGATGCCGAACGGAATGTGGCGCGGGGTCGTGCTCATGGGAATCGCTCCTGCAGGTCAGGCCACCGCCGCGCGCGGCGCGGGCGACAGCAGTTCAAGGGATGTGAGGCGTGCGTCGAGGTCGGCTACCGGCGCATCGAGAATGAATTCACCCACGCCGAAGCGGCGGTGCAGCGCGTCCAGTTCGTCACGCACGTGCTGCGCATCACCGGACAACACGCTCGGGCGTGTCTCCTCGATGCGGAAGTCGGCCACGCCCACCTGGCGCGCGTACTCGGCAGCTGCTTCGGGGCTGGGCAGGTTCACCGTCTGCCCGGGACCGAGGTGCAGCTTGTAGACGCGCAGTGCACCGATATGGCGGGCTGCGGCTTCGGCCGTCGGCGCGGCGAAGGCCACCGTGGCCAGCAACGGTGGCTGCGAGGAGACGCTGCGGTAGGCGTCGAACGCAGCTTCGATGTGCTTCGGCTCACCATCGAAATGAGCGGCATAGACAAAGCGCCAGCCCAGTTGGGCCGCCTGCTGCGCGCTCTGCGGGCTGGCCCCGAGCAGGAAGCGCTCCGGCGCCTGCTGCGGCACCGGTCGGGCCAGCGCCTCGGTGTCTGCCCCCGACAGATAGCCTTCCAGGTCGCGCAGTTGCTGATCGAAGTCGGCGAACGCCGGGCGCCCGGCCGCCAGCGCGGCAGTCGAGGCCGGCAGGCCACCGGGGGCCTTGCCCACGCCCAGATCGACGCGCCCCGGCGCCAACGCCGCCAGCAGATTGAAGTTCTCCGCCACTTTGTAGGGCGCGTAGTGGCGCAGCATCACCCCACCACTGCCGATGCGGATGCGCCGGGTCTGCGCCAGCACCCAGGCCGCCAGCACTTCCGGTGCGGGGCTGGCCAGCGTCGGTGCGGCGTGGTGTTCGGCAAACCAGTAGCGGTGGTAGCCCAGCTGCTCGGCGCGCTGCGCCAGCTGCAGGCTGTTGCGCAGTGCCTGCTCCGGCGAAGCGCCCTCGGCCACCGGGCTCTTGTCCAACACGCTGATCTGATAGCTCATGGTTACGTCCTCGCTCAGGGGTGGGCCACGGGAATGCCGAGCAACCCGTTCAGCGCAGCCAGGATCGGCTCGGCACCGGAGATGTACTGGCGGTCCTGGTGCGCGCCACTGGCGAGCTCGCTGCGCACGCCCTGCGGCAGCACCAGCTTCGGCAGCGACTGGTCCTGCTCGCCGATCTCGGCAATCACCTCACGGCGCGGCCGCGCGAAGCCGATGCGGCGCACGTCCAGCTGCGCGTCCAGGCCGTCGATGCTCGACAGCGCGCCCTCCAGCAACAGGCTGTGCCGGCAGAAAAAGCGCTGGCCGGGAATCTGGCCGTCCTCGAACTCACGGTCGAGCAGGAACAGGATGGGTTTGCTTGCTGCGTCGAAGGTCACTGGGGTCGTCCTCATCGGGGCCGGCAATGCGATGCCGCTTCGATATCGATGCTAGAGATGCCGACGGCCGCAGCAGCGATGCCTGGCGACAATCGGCGGTCAGATCCGGCCATGCAGATGCGGTGTAGCCATAAGCAAAGCGCCGCCGGTTATGGCGTCAGGCAATACGTCGCAGCGGCGCCGGAACAGTCAGCGCCTGCGCGGCCAGATGCCCGGCTGCGCGCTCGGTCGCCAGTTCGATGCGCGCCTGCAGGGCGGCACTGTTGATGTGCTCGCCCTCGAAGTCGGCCGCTGTGGCATACACCCCGATCGGCAGCGTGTGCGCCTGCAGGAAACTGAACAACGGCCGCAGCTGGTGGTCGATCACCAGCGCATGTCGCTCGCTGCCGCCGGTGGCTGCCAGCAGTACCGGCACATCCACCAGCGCCTCCAGCTCGATGAAGTCGACCAGGTGCTTGAACAACCCAGGATAGGAGCCGCGATACACCGGCGCGGCCACCACCAGCAGCTCTGCCGCCTCGATGGTCTGCAATGCCTGCTCCACTGCCGGCTCTGCCTCGCCGCGCGACAGCGACTGGCCCAGCGCGCGCGCGATAGGTGCCAGCTCCACCAGCTCCACGCTGACATGCACCCGCTGCTGCAGCGAGTCCAGCAGATGACGCACCAGCAGCAACGTGCGCGATGTCGCCGAGCTGGTCGGCGACCCCACCAATGCAACCACCCTCAATGCAGAAGACATGACCCCCTCCTCGTAGCGCCGGGCCATGCCCGGCGACGCTTCGCCTGAACCTCAGAACCGGTAATTGATCCGCCCATACCAGTACGTACCAACGTTGCCCAGCACATCGCCGCTGTCCCACGTGGTCTGGATGCTGGCCACATCGGTGGCACTGCGCGCATACTCCGGCACCTTGCGGGTGCGCTTGTCGAACACGTTGTTGATGCCCAGCGCCGCACTCCAGCCCGCGCCCAGTTCCACAGCACCGGAAAGATTGGTCACCAGCACCGGCGGCTGCTTGTACTCCACGCCGTTGTTCAGGCGCTTGATGGGGCCGTAGTAGGTGAAGTCCAGGTTCGAGCGCCAGCGTCCGTTCTGCCAGCCAAGTCCCGCCACCTGCGTATAGCTGGGCGTGCGGAAGCGCAGCGCGTACTCGCTGGATTTGGTCAGCAGGTTGATGTTCGGCAGCCCCTGCAGCGCCGCCGGAATGTCGCTGACCTTCTGGATGGTGGTGCGGCCGACGTTGGCCGCGTAACTCCAGCGCAGCTTGCCCCACGCCGTTTCCTGGTTCGCTTCCAGGGTCAGCTCCACACCGCGTGTGCGGGTGTTGCCCACGTTGGTGAAGTAGCTGGCGTAGAACGCATCACCCGGCAGGATGCTGATGCCGGCCGAACCCAGCAGTGCATCGATCGTGTTCTTCTGCACCGCACTCAGCACCGTGCCGCTGTTGTCGGTGACGCGCGCCGGATCCTGCGCGTTGTAGCCGATCTGGCTGGACTGACCGAGCTGGCCGCGGATGTCGATCTGATAGGCATCCACTGCCAGGTGGAAGGCCGGGCTCGGGTCCCAGGTCACGCCCAGGCTGTAGTTGGTGGCCTTTTCCGGCTTCAGCGGTGTGGCGCCCAACGCAATCGCCGCCGGCGAAGACACCTGCGCCACCAGCGTGGTACCGCACGGGCAGCTGCCGGTGGCCTGGTAGTACTGCGCCCCCAGGCTGGGCGCATGGAAGCCGTTGCTGACCGTGGCGCGCACGCCCAGCGCATCGGTGAAGTCGAAGCGCGTGGTCAGGCGGCCGGTGGAGACGCTGCCGAAGTCGGAATGGTCTTCCCAGCGCGCGGCCGCATCCAGGTACCAGCGCGAGGTGATGTTGGTGGCCGCACCCGCGTACACCGCCTTGCTGTTGCGGGTCGCCTTCACCGCATCCGCAGTGGAATAGCCGACGAAGGCCGCGGCACCGAAGCCGGTGTACGACTCCCACTGCCCTGCCCCGCGCTCGTACTGTTCATGCTGGTACTCGGCGCCGGCGCTGACTTCCAGCGGCGAAGCAAATGCCGCCACCTCGAAGCCACGGCGCAGGTCCAGGTTGGCGATGCCCTGCTGGTAATCGAGCTTGCCGTCGTAGAAGTCGGTGGGCGAACCGGGGTACGGCAGTGAGTAGTTCACCGAGTTGCGTGTGTAGGTGCGCACCGTGCTGCGGTTACCGGTCAGGCTGGCGTCGTAGTCCCAGCCAGCGATCTGGCCTTTTACCCCGGCCGTACCGGTGTACTGCTTTTCCTTGGTTTCCAGCACCGGCAGGAAGCCATCCGGAAACACGCTCAGCACGCCAGGTGCCTTGTAGGTAGTGAAGATGGTCGCCGGCAGGCGGAAGTTCTGGATCGCCTGCGCGGTGCGATCGCTGGCCGTAGCATTGGCGTAGAACTGCGCGCTCTCGCCCAGGCCATGGCCCACGTTCACCGCGAAGGCCTTCAACGCATACGACGGCGAGCTGAGGATGGTGTTGGCCTCAGCATCGCGGTTGGCTTCCGCCGGGTTCGGCGTAGCACCTGCTGGCAATCGATTGTTCGGCCGCAATGCCACCAGATTGCCATTGCCATCCACCGCCGGATAGCTCAGATAGCCGTCGATGTAGCGGCGCGTGCGGATTGCATGATGCTGGCGAGTGGTC
Organism: Stenotrophomonas maltophilia; assembly: GCF_004920835.1. Classification (GTDB taxonomy): domain Bacteria; phylum Pseudomonadota; class Gammaproteobacteria; order Xanthomonadales; family Xanthomonadaceae; genus Stenotrophomonas; species Stenotrophomonas maltophilia_AQ. The sequence continues at coordinate 141,874 of NZ_QFHO01000002.1, read as the reverse complement.
TCGCCGGACAGGTTGACGAAGCCATCCTCGCCCCACGGCAGGCCCACGTTGGCACGCACGCTGGTACGCGAACCATCGCCATCGGTGCCCTGCCCGCTCTCTACCGACACATCGCCACCGTGTGCCTGCGATTTCAGGATCACGTTGACCACGCCGGTGATCGCGTCCGAACCGTAGATGGCCGAGGCACCATCGCGCAGCACTTCCACGTGGTCGATGGCCGACACCGGAATCAGCGCCAGGTCAGCCCAGGCATGCCCGGGGAAGCCGCCACCATTGGCCCCGCTCACATAGGCGCTGGCGTTGCGGCGCTTGCCGTTGACCAGCACCAGCGTGTAGCCCGGTGACAGATTGCGCAGCTGGTAACCGCGGATCAGGCTTTCCTGGTCGCTCTGGTAGCCACCGATCTGGCTCAGTGACGGCAGGCTGCGCTGCAACGCTTCGAGCAGATTGCCCTGTCCGGTAGCAGCGAGGTCCTCGGCGGAGATCACATCGATCGGTGTGGAACTGTTCTTCACCGTGCGCGTGCTGGTGCGTGAGCCGGTCACCACCACCGCATCCAGCGTGGAGGCCGCCACGTTGGCCGTCGCGCCGGTGGTAGCAGGATCTGCATCGGCTTCAGCCGCATGGCTCGGTGTGGCGGCGAGAATAGCTGTGATCAGAACAGCGAGAGTGCGCAGGACAGGGGCGTGGGCGGCAGGCATGTGGGCTCGTCGGGGTGGGCCGGAAACACGCTTCCATTCAAGGGCCTGTTCACCTGCCGCGACAGGCGGGATCACGTCACCCAACCGTCATATCCGGCCATCCACATGACCGCTGGTAATGACGTTAGGCAGCCCACACGCACGGGGTCGGATCCCTTTCCAAAGGAAAGGGCTCTGACCCCAGCCTCCATATACCCACCCGGTATCACCTCATGCCCTCGCACCACGCAGCGCCACGCACCGCCCCCGTAGCATCAGGACATGCCCAGCCCACCCGCCGATCCCACCGCGCCGCTCGTTGCCATCGTCGCCTGCCACGGCCAGGGGCTGTTCGAGTTTGGCTGTGCGGTCGGCCTGTTCGCACCCGTGCGGCCAGAGCTGGGCGTAGCCTGGTACCGCACCCAGCTGTGCGCAGGCGAGCCCGGTGCGCTGCGCATGCTCGGCAGCACCCAGGTGCAGCTGCCCTACGATCTCAGCAGCGTCGATGATGCCGACATCATCGTCATCCCTGGTTGGCGCGAGCCCAGCGAACGTCCGCCGCAGGCACTGCTCGATGCACTGATCCGCGCCCACGCACGCGGCGCGCGCATCGCTTCGATCTGCTCCGGTGCGTTCGTGCTGGCCTGGGCCGGGCTGCTCGATGGCCGCCAGGCCACCACCCATTGGCGCCTCACCGAAGCGCTGGCACGCGAGTTTCCGCGCATCGATGTGCGCGAGGATGTGCTGTACGTGGACACCGGCAGCATCATCACTTCGGCCGGTTCGGCCACCGGCATGGACATGATGCTGCACATGGTGCGCAAGGATTACGGTGCCCGCGTGGCCAACCTGGTTGCCGAGCGATTGGTGCTGGCGCCATGGCGTGACGCCGGGCGCAGCCAGCGCGTCAGCCGGGCCATTCCCAATGGCGAGCCAACGCGGCTGGCAAAGCTGATGGAATGGATGCGCCGCAACCTTCGCGAGCCACACTCACTCGGCAGCCTTGCCGAGCAGGCCTCACTCAGCCAGCGCACCCTGCAACGTCAGTTCCTGGAAGCCACCGGCCTGTCGCCCATCGACTGGCTGATCCGTGAGCGCGTGGCCTTCGCCCGCGACCTGCTGGAAACCACCGACCGGCCATTGCAATGGATCGCAGAGCAGGCCGGTTTTGGTTCGCAGGAATCGTTCCGCCGCCACTTCCGTTTGCAGGTGGATGCCAGCCCCACCGAATACCGCAGCCATCATCGCAGTGGCATCGGTGCGGACCGCTTGGTGGGCTGCTGATTCCAGATAGTGCCGGCCGCTGACCGGCAGGGTTCACGACCGGATGGCGCGTCGATGGATTCGCCAGCACTGCCCCGCAAAACCGATCACGAATACGCCCAGGCAGCCGAGCAGTGTCTGCAGCACCACCGGTGCCATCGGCGCTGCTGCCAGCGGATGCGCAAGCGGCAAGCGCGTCAGCGTTTCGTTTACGCCCGGCACCAATGACAGCAGGAAACTGAAGGACAACGCGAACGTCGACAGGTAACGCGCCGAGCGTCCCAGCCAGCTCAGGCGTGCCGCCAGCACACCGCCAAAGGCCACCAGCAGCACGATCACACCGAATGCATGGCCCGGATTGAGCCCGCCCGTGCTGGAGACGGTGAACGAGGTCGCCACCGACAGCACCAGGCCGATCAGATAAACCCTGCCCGAGCGCGTGCCGGGATCGATCGCCCGGTAGCGGATGAAGCCATACAGGCCAGCCAGGATCGGCACCAGGCTGATGGCGGTATGGATCGCACCGGGAAGGGAAAGCGGATGTGCCATGGGAATCTCCATCAGTTAAATAAACCTACTAGTAGGTAGGCATTGGATGCAAAAAGAAGGCCCGCGCTGCCGCAGGCCACTACACATCACCTCAGGTGGCCGCACTCACCCGCGCGATTGCCAACCGCGCGAGCGTCGCGAACGTCGCCGCATCACCAAAACCACGGGCTGCCAGCATCGCGCCATGCACCGATGACATGAACGCCTTGGCCTCGTCCACAGCCGAACCCTGCAGTCGCAACTGGCCCTGCGCGGCACCCTTTTCCAGTGTGACGGTCAGCCACCCGCTCAGATCCTCGAAATGCCCCCGTACTTCATCGGCAATCTCCGCAGGGATCATCGGCGTCTCCGCCGCCAGCATCGCGCAGATGCAGAACGACGACGTGCCACCCGCGATGCAGCTGGACCAGTAGTCCACGTAGGCGTTGAGCTCCTGCAGCGGGTCATCCAGCTGCCGGTCCAGCAGCGCCAGGCCCTCGCGTGCCTCGGCCCGATACAGTTCAACCACCGTGCGCACCAGATCCGCCTTGCTGGGGAAATGGTGATGGATGCTGGCCTTGCTGATGTTCACCCGCGCCGACACATCCGCGTAGCTGAAACCGTTGTAGCCACCGGCCTCCAGCAACGAGCGAGCGTGGGCCAGGATTTCCTGGGCCTTGGGGGAGAGCGACTCTTTCATGGCACTTAACCTACTAGTAGGTAGATTCCCTGTCAACCATCCACTGCCGCACTCGCGAGGCATCGTCCCCGGTAGAGCCCACCGCTGGCCGGCTTGCTGGCAACGTGACCTTCGATTGCGCCTCAATGCGAAGACACGTACACCGCATCCGCTGGCGCTGGTGGCAGCGCAAAGCTGCGCCGCATCCGCGCCACCTCGGCCGCCGGCGGCAGCGCGAACAGCCGCTTGAACTCACGGTTGAACTGGGACGGGCTGGCATACCCCACCGCCAGCGATGCGGCCTCGGCGGTCATCGCCTCCCGCAGCATCAGCAGCCGCGCCTGATGCAGGCGGGTGGACTTCACGTACTGCATCGGCGATGTGCCGGTAATCGCGCGGAAGTGGTCATGGAAGGTGGCCACACTCATGCCCGCCTCGGCCGCCAGCTGGCCCACGTCCAACGCAGTGGCATACGAGGCGTGGATCGTACGCAGAACCCTGCCGATGCTGCCGAAGCGGCCGCGCATGGCCAGCGCCTCCCGCATCGCACCGCCCTGCGCGCCGGTCAGCACGCGGAAGTACAGTTCGCGTACCAGCGCCGGGGCCAGCACGGCCGCTTCGAGCGGGTCGGCCAGCGCTTCCAGCAGGCGCAGCACCGTGGCCTGCATCGGCGCCTGCATCGGGCTGGACATCATGCTCTGTGCCGGTGCCTGCGATGTGCCTACCTGTTCACCCAGTTCGATCAGCAGATCTGCCGCCAACTGCAGATCCAGATGCAGGTAGATCGCCAGCAGCGGCGCCTCCGCAGAGGCATCGGTTTCCATCGTGAACGGCACCGGCACCGACACCGCCAGATAGTGCTGCGCGTCGTACTGGTAGATCTGCCCGCCCAGGTAGCCGCGCTTCACGCCCTGGCAGACGATTACGATGCCGGGATCGTACAACACCGGCGTGCGCGTTCGAAACGCTGGCGCCCGGCCGCGCGCTCGGCCGCCTGCTGGACGTGACCGATACCGCCGCCATCGACGCGCTCGTCGCCGATATCGAAGCAGACATCGGGGCCATCGACGTACTGGTCAACAACGCCGGCTACGGCCACGAAGGCATCCTCGAGGAATCCACGCTCGCCGAGCTGCGGCAGCAGTTCGAAGTGAACGTGTTCGGCCCTGCGGCGTTGATCAAGGCCGTGCTGCCGCACATGCGCACGCGCCGCCGTGGCCACATCCTCAACATCACCTCCATGGGCGGCTTCATCACCCTGCCCGGCATCGCCTGGTACTGCGGCAGCAAGTTCGCCCTGGAAGGCATCAGCGAAGTGCTCGGCAAGGAGGTTGCGCCGTTCGGCATCCACGTCACTGCCGTCGCGCCGGGCTCATTCCGCACCGACTGGGCGGGCCGCTCGATGTCGCGGGCACCGCGCAGCATTGAAGACTACGATGCCCTGTTCGACCCCATCCGCAGCGCGCGTGAGGCAAAGAGTGGTCACCAGCTGGGTGATCCGGTGAAGGCTGCACAGGCCATGCTGCAGATCATCGACAGCGATGCCCCGCCCAGCCACCTGCTGCTGGGCAGCGACGCACTGCAGCTGGTACGAGCGAAGCTGGATACGATGGCCAAAAGCATCGACGCGTGGGAACAGCTGAGCCGTTCGACCGACGGCGTAGCGTGAGACCTTGAGGCCGCCGATGCCGTCACCGGCGACCTCCCTCCTACCTGCTCAGTCTTCCTGCACCAGCTTGAACTCGCGCAGCAGGCCACCGATCTGGGTCTTGTCCAGCTTGTTCATCAGCAGGTTGCGCAGGAACGCCGGGCCTGGAATGTCCAGTTCCTTGCCATCGCGCAGGCGACCGGTGGCGGCCAGCAGCGAGCGCACGTCATAGGTGGAATTGAACACCTCCGGCACGCCACGTTCGATACCCAGCAGCGTGTACACCGCTTCCATCGGTGTACGCACCGAATACTCGGTGGTGAAGATGCAATCGCGCTGCTTCGATTCGGCGAACTGTCCGATGAAGGCGAAGTTCACCGCTCCCTCCGGCACCACATCCGGGCGGTCACCGGCCTGGCGCGGCATGAAGAATGCGGTGATGTACGGCATCATCACCGGCACCGTCTTCGCGCCGGTAGCAGCCAGTTCATCGATCTCTTCCAGCGGCACGCCCAGGTGGTACAGCCACTCGCGGGTGATCTCCTCGCCCGTGCAGTCCTGCATCGGCTTGTTCACGTAATCGCCCGGCGTATCCACGAACAGCGAATACACCCACACCACGATCTGGTCCTTCGGCTGGTTCTTGAAGTGCGGCTGGCGGTTCACCGTCCAGCTCATCAACCAGCGCGAATCGCGCACGCTCACGATGCCGCCGGTCACCACCTTGCCGCTGAACGGATCGCGCTTGGCAATCTTCTCGATGTACGCCGGAATGCGTGCATCCAGCGTGGTCACCGTCGCCGATTCCCACTTGGTTTCCGGTATATGCGCGCCGAATACATCCGGGCGCCCGAACGCCGCATCCTTGGCCGCGATGCGCCGCCACAGGTCCCACGCCGGTGCCGGGCCTTCATTCAAGTGCGCAGCGGTGTGGTGATCGCCGCTGTCGGAATTCTCGGTCAGCGAGCCGATCGTCATGAACACCAGATCGTCCGCGCCCAGGTCCACGCCACCGGCCTGGCCGTCCCGCGTCCAGTGGATGCGCGTGGCCTGCTTGCGGCCCTCCTGCAGGTCGAAGTCAACATCGGTCACTTCAGTGCCGTACTGGAACCGCACGCCGCGCTCCTGCAGCCACTTCACCAGCGGCAGCACCAGCGATTCGTACTGGTTGTACTTGGTGAACTTCAGCGCCGAGAAATCCGGCAGGCCGCCGATATGGTGGATGAAGCGGTGCAGGTACAGCTTCATCTCCAGCGCCGAGTGCCATTCCTCGAACGCGAACATCGTGCGCCAGTACAACCAGAAGTTGCTGTCCAGGAAGTCCCGGCCCAGCACCTCGTTGATGCGCTTGTTCTCCATCTCCTTACGAGTGGCCAGGAACAGCGCGATGATGTCCTTCTGCGCCTGCTCGCTCAGGGTGAACAGGCCGTCGGTATGCGCATCCTCGCCGCGATTGATCGTGGCACGCTGCAGCGAATAGTTCGGGTCGTCCTTGTTCAGCCAGTAGAACTCGTCCAGCACACTGGCATCCTCGATCTCCAGCGACGGAATCGAGCGGAACAGATCCCACAGGCACTCGAAGTGGTCTTCCATCTCGCGGCCACCGCGGATCACGAAACCCTTCTCCGGCACCTTCAGGCCATCCAGCGCGCCACCGGCAATCTGCTGCTGCTCGAGAATGGTGATGCGCTCACCGGCCATGCGGCCATCGCGCACCAGGAACGCGGCGCCGGCAAGTGAGGCCAGGCCCGAACCGACGAACCACGCGCGCTTGCCATCGACACCGGCGGGCTTGCGCGGACGCGCGAAGGCTTCGTAGTTGCCACTGCTGTAGTACATGCGTTGCTCCTTCCTGGAGGGGGTAGCCCCCACTCTAGCGCTGATCCGATGTACCGCATCCTGCAGATAGGCTGCGACGCAGTGACGCAGGTGCTTGCTGTCCCCGCATTTCCAGCGGCCTCAACCGCCGTCAGCCGTCGACTCCGTAGTGAACCAGCGCTGGAACCCCTGTATGGCGTCCGGCATCAGCGCGCAGGCGCGCTCGCAGACCACGGATTCGGCCTGGCGGATAGCACTCACTGCATCCGGATGCGCGCACACCGCCATCGCCACATCCGACGCGTCCAGCATCGCTAGGTTCACGCCCACACCCACTGGCGGCATCAGATGGGCAGCATCGCCGATCAGCGTCACGCCGTTGCGCGGTGTCCAACGGAAATCCGCCGGCAGGCTGTAGATCGGCCGCCGCACGAAGTCGGTGCACGCCTCCAGCAGCCGCCGAAGGTTCGGTGCCCAGCCGATGTAGCTGCCGGTCACCAGCGCACGCATGCCTTGCTGCGCGATCTGCGCATCAAGCCAATCAGAGGGCCGCTTCAGCGCCGCGTACACGCAGAATCGATCGCCGCTGTTGCGCTGCACGAACAGCGCTTCCTCGCCGCCAAAGCAGAACAGGCTGCCCTGACCCACCATGGCCGCGATATCCGCCGCCGGCTGCGCGATCCATCCTTCAAAGAAGGTAATGCCGGTCGGCAACGGCTGGCAGGCACTCAGGGCTGTGCGCACCTTCGACCATGCGCCATCGGCACCGATCACGATGTCGGCCTCGGCCTGCACACCATTGGCGAAGCGCAGACTGTGGGATCCTGCCTGCGCAAGCGCCAGCTCGGTCAAGCAGTGGCCCCACTGCACCGTGTCGGCCGGCAACGCGTCCAGCAGCAGCTGGCGCAGGTCGCCGCGGTCGATCTCCGGCTTGTCCATGCTGCCCTCCGGCCCGAATCCACCGGCGACAATCGCTCCAGTCCACGGGTCGCCCGTCCGCTCCTCCTGGCCTTCATGGCGCGCCACCGCCCGGAACGCCTCCAGCAGACCAGCGCGCTGCAGCGCCACCTGGCCGGAGTCCTCGTGCAGGTCCAGCGTGCCGCCCTGGGTGCGCTGCTGCCCGGACGACTCGCCCTCGTACACGCTCGCGCGATGGCCGCCGCGATGCAGGATGAGCGCAGCGGTCAGGCCGGCGGGCCCCGCGCCGATGATGGCAATACGTGGAGGGTGTGGCATGGAGCGGCCTGCATCTTGGTTGATATATCAACCGTAGAACGTTCGGGTTGACACGTCAACCCGTCCCGGGCAACGTGAGCGCATGACCCCACCCACCATCACCCCTGACGAGTGGGCCGCCTGGCGCGGCTTCCGGCGCATGGCCGAGATCACCTCCGGCCGCATCGTCCACGACATCACCCGCAGCACCGGGCTTTCCAGTGCCGACTTCGTCGTGCTGATGGAACTGAGCAAGGCCAAGGACCGCTGCCGCCGCCAGCGGGAACTGCTGGACTACCTGGAATGGGACAAGACGCGCCTCTCGCACCAGCTCACCCGCATGGCCGGCCGTGGCCTGATCGAGCGCGACACCGACAGTGACAACGTGGTGGTGATCCGCATGACTGCAGAAGGCCGCACCCAGCTGAGCGCAGCGCGGCCGGTACACGTCGCCAGCGTGCGCCGGAATTTCCTCGACCACCTCTCAGCCGATGACCTGGCCGCGCTGCAGCAGATCACCGACAAACTGCATGCAGCACTACAGGACGCAGAGAACTGAGACGCCGCCAGGTCACAGACGGCGGCCCAACACCTGCCCCGGCCAGCCATCCACGTTGAAGGTCGACAGCCGTTCGTAACCGCACGATTCGTAGAAGCGCACCAGCTCGCCACTGCCACCGCCATAGCAATCCACGCGCAGGTAATCCAATCCCGCTGCGCGTGCCTGCTCGTCCGCGAACGCCATCAAACGCCGGCCGATGCCACGCACCCGCGCATCGCGCGAAGCAATCAACACGCGTACATACAGCTCCGGCTCGGTCGCCGCGGGCACATAGGGCATGGCCTCGCCCAACGCCAGGAACGCACGCACCTCACCCTGCGCGGTTTCCGCCACCCACGCACCGGGCAGTGCGCAGGCATCGGTCACCTGGGTAATGCGGCGCGGAATGGACGACCACGCCTCGGTACCCCACTGCTGCGGATTGCCGATGGCCACGAACCACGCAATCACTTCATCGAACAACTCCAGCACCGCAGGCGCATCGGCCGCGCTGGCGCGACGGATCGTCAGCGCCTCTTTTCCAGCATCACTCACGCGTAGTACTCCTTTCATTCAACGAACCCGAACGGCTGCAATCACCCGGCTCCGCCCAGAATGCCGCCGCGCACCAGGCATCACCACGGCCAAAAGTCCATTGCGCGCCGCCAACCGGTAGTGCCGGCCGCTGGCCGGCAGCTGCAATCCTCCAACTCCACCAGGGTGCCGGCCAGCGGCTGGCACTACCACGGCCGGGCATTCACGGCGGCGGAGTTGACATGCAGGCATTTACCTGCCTATTGTGATCCCACGGACGGCACCCCGCCGCCCACCGTGGAGCCGCAGTCATGGTGGATATCGCACACAGAGTCGGCATCAACGCCCCATCTGCCCAGGTCTACCAGGCCCTGGCCACCCCCGAAGGCATCGCCGCCTGGTGGGCCGAAGACACCACCGGCGACCGCCACATCGGCGGCACAATCACCGCCCGCTTCACCGCCAACGGCCAGGAAATCGGCGCCATGCAGATGAAGCTTCTGCAGCTGCAGCCGAACGAGCTGGTGCTGTGGGAATTCATCGACGGCCCACCGGAATGGATCGGCACCACCGCGCGCTTCGCCCTGCACCAGGACGGCGACTGCTGCATCGTGCTGTTCAGCCATGAAGGTTGGAAAGAACGCGTGGAATTCATGCACCACTGCAGCACCAAATGGGCCATCTTCCTGATGAGTCTGAAATCCCTGCTGGAAACCGGGCGCGGCCAGCCCAGCCCGCACGACGTCAAGATCGACAACTGGAACTGAAGGCCCCCATGGATGCAGACAAGGTGTTCAAGGCCCTGGCCGACCCCACGCGCCGCACGTTGTTGGACCTGCTGTGCGAGCGCAACGGGCAGACGCTGGGGCAGCTCTGCGAGCACCTGCAGATGGCCCGGCAATCGGTCACCCAGCACCTCGGCCTGCTGGAAGACGCCAACCTGATCAGCACCGTGCGCCGTGGCCGCGAGAAGCTGCACTTCATCAACCCGGTGCCACTACATGAAGTCTACGAGCGCTGGGTACGCAAGTTCGAACAGCAGCGCCTGAGCCTGCTGCATGACCTCAAACAGGAACTGGAAGGAGAATGACGATGACCGCAGAATCCACCCGTTTCATCCACGTGATCTACATCGCCTCCACACCGCAGAAGGTGTTCGAGGCCATCACCCGGCCCGAGATCGCCAGCCGCTACTGGGGCCACGAGAACGTCTCGGACTGGAAACCCGGCTCGCGCTGGCAGCATGTGCGCGCCAACGAAACGCGCTCGGTCGAGCTGGTCGGCGAAGTGGTGGAAAGCACCCCGCCCTCGCGGCTGGTCATCACCTGGGCCGCCGCTTCGCAGGCGGAAAACCCCGATGCCTACAGCCGCGTCACCTTCGACATCGTGCCCTACCAGGACATGGTGCGGCTGACCGTTACCCACGACGAACTGGAGCCCGGTAGCGGCATGGATACCGGCATCCGCCAGGGCTGGCCGATCGTGTTGTCGAGCCTGAAGTCGTTGTTGGAGACGGGCAAGGGGTTGGATGTGTTTGCGAAGCCGAGTGCTGCCGGCTAGCTGAATCGCGGCAATAGGTTGACGCAATACGAAGGCCGCTTCGACCGCGTTCCGACGCGCGCACCGACACGATCGCCCGCAGGCATCCTTGGCGACCTTCGATGAGTGCTTCAGACGCAGAGTCCCTGCACAGCAAAGTGGCGGCGGTCACCCTCGGCTTCTGGGTGATGAAGATCGCCGCCACCACCCTCGGCGAGACCGCGGGCGATCTGCTGTCGATGACGCTCAACCTGGGCTACGTGGCCAGCTCGGCCATCCTGCTCACGGTCTTCGCCGGCCTGCTGGCCGTGCAGCTGTCCGCGCGACGCTTCCATCCGCTGCTGTTCTGGTCGGTGGTGCTGGCCACAAGCACCGCCGGCACCACCATGTCCGACCTGCTCGACCGCACGCTCGGCCTGGGCTACGCCACCGGCGCCAGCCTGCTGGCCGGCTGCCTGGCGCTGGTGCTGTTGGCGTGGCGCCTGTCGGAAAAGTCGATCTCGGTCAGCAACATCGCATCGCGCCGCGCCGAAGGTTTCTACTGGACCGCCGTGCTGTTCTCCAACACGCTCGGCACCGCCCTGGGCGATTTCCTCGCCGACGATTCCGGGCTCGGCTTCACCGGCGGCGCGCTATTGATCGGCAGCCTCATCGCGCTCACCGCACTGGCCACCCGCATCAAGGGCATCAACCGGGTCATCCTGTTCTGGATCGCCTTCGTGCTCACCCGCCCGTTCGGTGCCACCTTCGGCGACCTGCTCACCAAGCCACTGGAAAAGGGCGGCTTGGGCTTCGGCACGGTGGGTTCGTCGTTGGTGCTGTTCACCATTCTCGCCACGCTGGTGGCGCTGCCGATGCTGCAACGACGGGCACAGCCCGCCAGCTAGCGCGCCGTCCAGCCCCCGTCCACCGGCAGCGCCGTGCCGGTAATCTGCGCCGCAGCGTCCGAGGCCAGGAACACCACCATCTCGCCCAGCTGCTCGGGCGTCACGAACTGCAACGAAGGCTGCTTCTCAGCCAGCAGCGCGCGCGCGGCGGATTCCTGATCCGTGCCTTCGCGCTCGGCCAACGCGGTGATCTGCCGCTCGACCAGCGCCGTCCGCACCCAGCCCGGGCAGATCGCATTGGCGGTGATGCCGGTGCCCGCGTTCTCCAGCGCGGTCACCTTGGTGAACCCCACCACACCATGCTTGGCCGCCACATAGGCCGACTTGTTCACCGAGCCCACCAGCCCATGTACCGACGCAATGTTGATGATGCGGCCGGCGCCCTGCTGCTTCATATGGGGCAAGGCGGCCGCCGTTGCATGGAACACCGCCGAGAGATTCAGCGCGAGGATCGCATCCCACTTCTCGATGGGAAATTCCTCGATCGACGCGGTGTGCTGGATACCTGCATTGTTCACCAGGATGTCGATGCGCCCCATCTTCGCAACGGCGTGGTCAATCATTCCGCGCACCGCCTCGCCACGGGAAAGATCGGCGCCATCATGCGCCACCCGTATGCCGAACTCAGCTTCCAGGTTGGAACGGATGCGTTCGATCTCCGACGCATCGCCGAATCCGTTCAACACGATATCGGCGCCTCGCCGCGCCAGCGCGGTGGCAATGCCAAGGCCGATACCGCTGGTGGATCCGGTAACCACCGCGACCTTTCCACTGAACATGGGCGTGACTCCATCGAGCGTAGGCCGCCAGTGTAGCGGTTAACACGGTCTTTGCTGAATCAGCAACGGAATGTGACTTTTGTCCACCTGCCAACGCGTTTAGCATGCGCGCCGCTGAATCTATGGAAGCATCCATGCCGTCTGTACTACTGCGCGCACGAATCCACGGCTACCACGCCAGATGCAGATATGAATGCACCATCACCCAATCCTATCCCGGCATATTCGAGATACTCGAAGTGGTGATCGAGGGCCACCCACCTTTCGCTGGAACAGGACGCCGCTTCCCGACATTGGACTCTGCCGTGGAGGCGGGACGCGCACTGGCGCACCTGCTGATCGACGACTGATCTTCACGGCCCGTGCCATTTCATCGAATCACCCCGGCGAACGACCCGTTTCCTGCTCAACCTGCTCCCACCCGCACTCCGGCACGATCTCGCCATCCCGGTCGGACACCGCAACCCAGTGCGCCACCACTGCTTCTCCTGCCCAGGCTCCTCCGCCAATGCGTATACCGGGAGTCAGTGTCACGTTTGCTCGCGCGAAGTGTCCGGCACCCGCACAGAGAATCGCACGGGTCGGAGCAGATTCCGTTACCAGCGCCAACAGCGCAGGGCTCACCAACGCCGGATCCAGTGCTATCAACTGATCATCGGAAAGCACGCCGGACGTCATCGAGGTAGCCGCCGTGGGCGCCAGCGCGTTGACCCGGATGCCATATCTCGCGCCTTCGATGGCAAGCGTCTGCATCAGACCCACCAGTGCCATCTTGGCCGCGCCATAGTTCGCCTGGCCAAAGTTCCCGAACAATCCCGACGATGATGTCGTCATCACGATCCGCCCATAGTTCTGCGCCCGCATGATGTCCCAGACCGCCTTGCTGCAGATCACCGCACCCATCAGATGCACGTCCATCACCTGACGGAAATCATCCAGGCTCATCTTCGCAAAGCTCCTGTCGCGCAGGATTCCGGCATTGTTGACGAGGATGTCGATCCTGCCCCAGCGCGCGAGCGCATCGGCCACCATCGACTGCACGGATGCTTCGTCCGTGACTGAGCCGCTGCAGGCAATGGCTTCCCCCCCGGCCGCTACCACCGCCTCCTGCACCGCTTCGGCAGCGTGTACGTCCAGATCGTTGATCACCAGACGCGCCCCTTTCCCGGCAAGGTAAAGAGCGTGACTACGGCCCAGGCCCTGTCCTGCTCCCGTCACGATGGCAACGCGTTCATCCAATCTCATTGTGCTGGTCTCCTCCCGCCCTGTTCCGTTCCCGGGCCGATGCGTACTCTGCCCGCAGCCGGTTCTTGTCGATCTTTCCAGTGACAGCCAATGGCATGCGCTCAAGCCGGTACACCGCGTCGGGAATCCACCATGACGCGACGTGGTCGCGCAGCGCGGCCAGCAATGCGTTGTCGTCCAGCGACGCTTCTCCGGAAACTTCTACAATCAGTATCGGCCGCTCGCCCCACCTGGGGTCCGGACGTCCAATGACGGCGGCCAGGGCCACGCCCGGAACTGCGCCCACCAGTGCTTCGATCTCGGCCGGATTGATCCACTCGCCGCCCGATTTGATCAGGTCCTTGGCGCGGCCGGTAATGGAAAGATTGCCCTTGGCGTCGAGGCGTGCAAGGTCACCGGTGGCAAACCAGCCCTCCGCATCCACCGCATCCTCCTTTTCACCAAAGTAGCGCTGGAGCACAGCCGCACCGCGTACCTGCAGGTGTCCCTCCACGCCACGCTGCGTTGGCAAAGGCTGCCCAAACTCATCAACCATCCGAAGATCCAGACCGAGCGCCGGTCGCCCGGACTGTGCCGCCGAACGCGCCCCCTCCGGCGGCGCCAACGTGCCACAGGGAGAAAGTTCGGTCATGCCCCAGCTTGTCTGTACCACCACATCCAGGCGCCGCTCCAGCCGCTCCATCAGCGCGGGCGCCAGCGGCGCACCACCTACGATGATGCGCTGCAGAGAGTGAAGGGCGAGATCTTCTGCTTCCACATGCTCAAGCAGCGCCAACCAGACAGTCGGCACCCCTACCCCCACTGTTACCGCCTCCGACTGGAGCAGGCGCGCAAGACGCGCACCCTCAAGATGACGACCAGGCAAGACCAGGCGTGCGCCAACCGCCGCAGCGGCGAACGGCAGCCCCCAGGCATTGGCATGGAACATCGGCACGGCCAGCAGCACGCTGTCCTCACCCGTGATCGCCATCATCTCGGCCTGCAGCACGCGCAACGTGTGCAGGTAGCTGGAACGATGGGTGTACGTCACGCCCTTGGGCGCTCCCGTCGTCCCGGAGGTGAAACACAGCCCGCTCGGTGAAGTCTCGGGAAAGTCCCCCCACTCCGCCGGCTCAGTGACATCACCCAACAGACGCTCGAGCGCCTGCAGGTCCACCGGTCCGGCCGCAGCAGCCGGATGACTGGCCTGATCCAGCATCCAGATACAACGGATGTCGGGAGCCAGCGCCGCAATCTGCTGCGCCTGCGCGAGCAGATCCGCACTCGCCAGCAGGATACGTGCCCCCGACTGGATCACCATCGCCGCCAGCTGCTCTGCCGTCAGGCGGGGATTCAGTGTGTGGCACACCGCGCCGATGCCCATGATCGCGAACCAGGCTTCAAGGTGTCCCTGGGTATTCCATGCAAGCGTAGCCACCCGTTCACCACGATTTACCCCATGCAGTTGCAGCAGCCTCGATACCCGCCGGCTGCGAGTGCACAGGTCCGCATAACTGGTACGGCTGACCGTCCCATCCTCATGCGCCGTCGATACCTCGACCGTACCGCGCCACCTGGCTGCATGCAGCAGGAACTTGTCCAGGGTCAGCGCAAAGGGCTGCATGTCTCCGTCACACGTCCAGGGCGTCGTCACGGAACCTCCGGGGAACGCTCACGGCGCAGGCGGTGGGCCAGCACCAGGAACAGCACTGATGCCAGGACAAAGAAGGGCGCCAGCGTATAGAACGCCATCTGCAACGAGTTCCCAGGGCTGGTCCCCGAAAATGCATCGCTGGCATGTCCCAGGTAGGTCGGTCCCAGCCCCAGGCCTATCAGGTTCATGATCAGCAGCAGGATCGCTCCGGAGAGTACGCGCTGGTTGGGCTGCACCTCCTCCTGGACCAGAGCCACACATGGCGTGAGATAGAAGAAGCCGAGAAACATCGGCGGGGCCAGCATCAGCAGCGAAAGCTGCCAGGTAGGGGCCCAGACGAAGCCGATGAAGAAGGGCAATGCCAGGATCATGGCCACACCCGGCAGCACGCCATAGACCGCTCTGGATCGCTTCTTGAAGGCATCCAGCAGGCGGCCGGAGGCATACATGCCGCCACAGACCGTCACGCCCACCACCAGTGCGTAGAAGAACGCCACCTGCTGAAGCGTCATGCCCTTCTCGCGCATCAGGAACAAGGTCGCAAACCCCATGATGGCGTAGGTTACGAACTGGTTTGCGGCCGCGCCCAGTGCGGCAATCATCAGGTTGGGCGTGGTCAGGAACATCCTGCACGTGGACCAGAAGCGGGCGGGCTCGGCGCGTTGCACAGGTGCATTCGCAGCCACTGCAGGCCTGGCATCAAGCCCGCCCCGCTCGGGTTCCTTGACGACCACGTACACGAACACGGCCGCGACCACCCCCACCACGCCCAGCACGATGAACGCCAGCCGCCAGTCGTATGCGGCAGCGATCCATGCACCGAGTGCTACACCCAGCGACTGGCCGATCGCGGGCCCCAGGTTGAACAACCCAAGTGCCCGACCGCGCAGGTGTGGTGGGAAATAGTCGGTGATGATCGCGTAAGAAGGCGGCACGCCACCGGCCTCGCCCACACCGACCATCATCCGTGCCATCACCAGTTGCGGATAGCTCGATGCCATGCCGCATGTCGCAGTGGCAGCGCTCCAGAGGCCGCAGGAGAACGCGAGCACCTTGACCCGATTGGTCCGGTCCGCCAACCATCCGACCGGAATGGCAAGGATGCAGTAGAACAGCGCAAAGTAGAGGCCACCGATCAGACCGAGCTGGCCATCACTGACTCCCAGCTCGTCCTGGATGGGCTTGGCCAGGATCGAAAGAAGCTGACGATCCAGGAAGTTCAGCATGTACACGAAACACAGGATACCCAGAACCCACCATGCCCCTTTTCGGGGCGCAGCATGAGCTCCCTGCTGCAACGCGATCGACGGATCCTTCATGTCATCTCCACTGTCCGCTACCCACGATTGGATCCGGTTGCCGGGCAGCTGGCCCGGTCCCCGTCATAGTTCAACGTTCAACTGCAGGCCCAGGATCGTGGCGCTGCTCACGTCGCGGCCGCCCGGGTGCCTCACGTGCTGGATGTTCGGCATGAGCTCGATACCGCGGGCCACGGCAATCCCGTAGTTCACTTCAATGGGAATCTCATGCCGCTGCACGCCAACGGCGCCCATTCGGTCCGGCAGATCAAGGGCGAGCCGCCGCTGGGCCGATGTCAGCTCGGAACTGATCGACGCGCGCCCGATCGCCACGCCGATACGATCGTTCGGCCTTGATGCGAACGGCGCTCGGTAGGTCGCACCGAGACTGATCACCTCACCGATCCGGGTTACCTGCTGATCGCCGCGGATCACGCTACCAAACAGGCGCAGTCCTCCTCCCGCATCATTGCGCGTGAGCTGCTGCTCGAAGCTGGCGTAGAGCGCGCGATCGGTATCGTGTGTTCCGACCGCATCTGCAGTAGTGCCGGGGGGATACCCCGCCCGGTTGACGAGCCGTGGCAGGTCGCTGCTGTTGCGGGCAACGCCAAGGCGGTACGAGCCTTCTTTTCCGCTTCCGGATGCGGGCCTGAACTCGACTTCGGCCACCAGCAGCGTCCCGTTGTCATCGCCGGAGGTGCCGAGCCTCAAGCCCTGCTCCTTCGACAGGTTCTGCGGATTGGCGTCGTACCCTCCAACCCTGAAGAACCATCGGGCGTCAGGACTGAATGTCACCTGCGCACCCAGCGCACTCAGCGGCGCGCCAAACCAACGGTCGCTGATGCGATTCGACACACCGGCATTGCAGAACGTCAGATTCTGGAAGGTGCAGCTGGCACCGAAGAAATCCGCTCCCGGGTGGATCCGGCCCACCTTCAGGCTCAACCGATCATCCAGCCAGCGCTGGGTGATCGAAAACTGGCGCAGGCGTGTCACGGTGCCGCGACCGTAGATGAACTGCGGTCCCATCAACGCGCCAATGCCGGCCTCGCTGCTCACCGAAGCGCCGTTGCGGTTGGCCACTTCAATCTGGAACTCCGCCCCCTTCCAGCCCCACAAGGCTTCCAGGTCGAAGATGCCGGCAGCGAATATCTGATCGGCATAGGCCGTTGTGCGACGATCACCACCGCTCACGTTATGCGCGGTTTGATTGATGTACTGCAGCCGGAGCTGTACGCCAGTCTCCGCCAGCGATTTCCGGGCCCCGTTCCAGTCGCCGCTGAGGTATCTGCGTGCGTCGAACTCCGCGGCCATCGCAGGCGCTGCCAGCGAGCCGAGCGAGGCCATGACGATTGCAGACGCCCTGGATCTGATCTTCATCGGATGGTCCATCGTTTCTGGTGGATGAGTCGCGGTAGGGCCGCCGGTATCGGCAAGCCGCTGTCGTCCGTACCGAAGGCGTGGCTAGCGCTTCGTGCACTCCCCGGCATCACGCCAGTTGAAGGCGTTGACCGCGAGCGTGGAAGTCGATGGGTACTGGCAGACCGTCTTCCTCTCCTGCGCATGCACGTTCCATGGCAGGCGGATGCCATGGAAGAGCCCCTCCCAGAGCACCCCGGGAACCGTCGCAAGCGCGTACCGGTAGCCAAGCTGCTGCACCTCCGGCGCCTGTGCGTGGTCATCCACCCAGCGATCCAGCACACCAATCAGATCGAAATCAGGGACGTAGCCATAACCGTGATCGAAGCCCGGGATCTGGTAATAGCGAGCAAACTCATCCCATTCCGGCGTCAGCGCCGCGAAACGGTTCCAGTACAGATCCGTCTTGCTCGCAGGCACGATCTTGTCACTCGTACCCTGCACGATCAGCAGCTTGCCGCCGGCTGCGCCGAACGCCATCAGATCGTCCGCGGGCTGCCAGGCCAGATCCACCATTTGGCAGAAGTTGTCCAGCTTCTCATCCAACGTCGCGCCGGGTGCGGTTGGCTTGACCAGATCGCGGAAACCCTTTGACCGGACAGTCAGGCCATTGCAGCGCTCGCCCGTTGCGGTACCTGCGGTCACGTCCCAGGCTGGCGCCACGGAAATCGCACCGTTGTAGTCAGCGCCAAACCGGGAAACCGCTTTGAGCGCCTCCCTGCCGCCTGTCGAGATGCCCACAAAGTAGGTTCGTGCCGGCCGGGCAAGCGACAGCTGCTGGAGAATGGCCGTGGTGGTATCGCGGACGCGCTTGATGTGCTCACCGGCGTAGTTCTTCACTGCTACTTGCTGAGCCACTGTGTAGCCAGGTGCGGGGAGCTTCGCAAAGGCCAGGGAACTGCTCTTGCCTCGATGTCCCGAATCGCTGGTCACCAGCGCATAGCCTTTGCCGAGCGGCGCAACACCTCCAGACCAGAAATTGAAGTTCTGCAGAACCGATCCCGGATCTCCAACCTCACCATTGAACAGTCCGCCACCGAACTGGATGAGCTTTCCTTTCAACAGCCCATTCCAGTCGAGGGGCACAAGCAGCCTGAAGCTGATGCTGGGCACTTCGTGCCGGGGACTGGCAACCGCTGGATCCCGAACACTCTCCGGCAGAATGACGCCGACGATGTCACACGCTGCAATCGAGCCCACATCCGCCTTTCTGGCAGAGGTGACATAGGCACCACCGGTCCTGAGTTCCCGCGATGGAGAGGTATCCATCCGGGCAATCATCGCCTCGGTCAGAAATGCGGATTGACCACCTACCGCCACCCCGGCCCCTCCCCGGATGTCCTTGGCATTGAACACCACCTTGTTGGGATCATCGTTGAGGTGACGATGAATCTGGATCGATCCCGCGCGTGCTGATGCGCCCAGATCGTCGCACGCCCTTGCCAGGTCCGACGCCGCCGATCGATCACTCCAGCAGGCAATTCCCACCAGAAGTGCAATCCCAAGCGACCGGGAGATCACGTGTGTTGGACGCGCGCCAACGTGCACTTCAAGGATCATCCTGCTGTCCTCCGCAACGAACCGCATGGCAACCCCGCGGTGGTGGAAGAACGCTAGCCGGGCCCCAGGCGCTGCGCAATTGTGCAGATGTTGCGATTCATTTCAGTGCGCTCCCGTACAGCCCAATGCCGCATCGCGCGCCGTCACTGCGAGCCGCCACCATCCTCGAACGCTTGGCACAGGCCAATGCGCTGCGTACCGGTGCAACGACACACTTTTTCACGATCTTTCGGTTGGCGGCAGATTCGAACTGACATACACAGGCACTTCCGCAGATATCGGATGCATGCACGTGAAGCAGTGGGCAAGCGAGTTGTTGCTGTCGGTTCAGCGCAGGGACGCCGTCACCGGCGCTCGGCGATTCCCGTCTGCTCCGAGGCAGTGCTGAATGAGCACGCACGATCGCAACGAAGCACGCATCCGGGAGGAGATCTGCCGGGTCGGCACTCAACTTTTTGATCGAGGCTATACCGTAGGCGTGGCCGGCAACATCAGCGCGCGGTTGGACGACGGTTGGTTGATCACCCCCACCGACGCCTGCCTTGGCCAACTTGATCCGGCGGCACTTTCCAAGGTTGACCGCTCAGGCAACTGGCTCTCCGGGGAAAGGCCTTCCAAGACCCTGGTCCTGCACCAGGGCATCTATCACGGCAATCCCAACGCCGGCGGCGTCGTGCATACCCACTCCACACATCTGGTCGCCCTCACCCTCGCTGGGGTATGGCGCGAGCACGAAGTGCTGCCGCCCGTCACGCCCTACCAGGTCATGAAGGTCGGCCGCATACCGCTGATCCGCTACCAACGCCCCGGACACACTGCCGTTGCCCAGGAGGTTGCTGCACTGGCCAGACTGGTTCGTGGCGTACTGCTCGAGCGCCTGGGACCCGTGCTGTGGGGCCCCAGCGTGAGTCATGCCGCGTATGCGCTGGAAGAGTTCGAGGAAACCGCGCGGCTGTGGCTGATGACTCGTCCAAGGCCAGAGCCACTGGATGCCATCGCGCTGGCCGATCTACACGCCACGTTCGGGGTGCGATGGTGATCTCCGCCTCGCTCGGCCCACGCCATCCAATACAGCCCAGAGCCATGCTGCCCTTCGGAGACACTCGATGAGCCATCCGGTCACCGCCACTCCATCCTCGGATGCGGACATCCACATCGCCACACGCGCCTACGCGAAGGTCTTCTGGCGGTTGGTTCCGTTCCTGATGCTCTGCTACGTGATCGCCTATCTGGACCGGGTCAACGTGGGCTTTGCCAAGCTGCAGATGTCGCAGGACCTGGGGTTCAGTGAGGCGGTGTTCGGCCTCGGCGCAGGCGTCTTCTTCCTCGGCTACTTCCTGTTCGAGGTACCCAGCAACCTGCTGCTGCAACGTGTCGGAGCACGCCTGTGGATCGCCCGCATCATGGTGACCTGGGGCATCCTGTCGGCGATGTTCATGTTCGTTGAAACGCCAACGGGCTTCTATATCCTGCGTTTCCTGCTGGGTGTCGCAGAAGCGGGCTTCTACCCCGGCGTGATCCTGTACCTGACGTACTGGTACCCGGCGCAGCGTCGAGCGCGCATCATCGCACTTTTCATGTCAGCCATTCCGGTGGCCGGCATCTTCGGCAATCCGCTGTCCGGTTGGATAATGGAAGCCTTCCAGGGCGTCCACGGCCTGCAGGGCTGGCAATGGATGTTCGTGATCGAAGCAATACCCGCCATTGCCATCGGCTTCGTGACCGTGGCCTATCTGGACAACGGCATTGGCAGTGCAAAGTGGCTGAAAGAAGACGAGAAGCGCGTACTGGCCCACGCAATCAAAGTCGATCAATCGCTTTCGGGTACCCAGCAGCATTCATTGCGCGGGATCTTCACCGACAAGCGTGTCTGGTGGATGTGCCTCATCTACTTCACCTTTGTTGCCGGGCAGTATGGCCTGACGTTCTGGATGCCCACCCTGATCAGGTCCACTGGTGTGAGCAGCGCGCTGCACATCGGCCTGCTCAGTGCCATTCCTTTCCTCTGCGCCATTGTGGTGATGAACTTGCTGGGCCACAGCGCCGACCGTCATCGTGAACGTCGCTGGCACCTTATCGTGCCTGCACTGGCCGGTGCGGTTGGATTCACCGCCGCCGCTTCCTTCGCCGACAACACGGCCCTGTCGCTGGTCTTCCTGTCGCTGGCAGCGGCCGGCGTGCTCAGCTGCGCCCCACTGTTCTGGTCGCTGCCCACGGCCTTCCTCTCTGGGACCGCAGCCGCCGCAGGCATTGCCCTGGTCAATTCGGTGGGCAATCTGGCGGGCTTCGTCAGCCCTTACATGATCGGCTACCTGAAGGACGTGACCCACTCCACGCAGACCGGCATGCACGTGCTGGCCGGGCTGCTGGTGCTCGGCGCGATCGCCGTCTGGCTGACACCGGCACGTCTGGTTAATCGTTGACCTCTCCCGCTGGACAAGGAACACGTATGCCACGCCTGGCCGCGAACCTCAGCACCCTGTTCACCGAGCACCCATTCCTGCAGCGCTTCTCCGCTGCGGCAAGCGAAGGGTTCCAGGGCGTGGAGTTCCTGTTTCCCTACGAGCACGCGGTGGCCGAGATCCAATCACGATTGCAGGAGCATGGACTGCACCTGGTGCTGTTCAACACACCTCCCGGCGACTGGCACGCCGGTGAGCGCGGACTGGCGTCCCTGCCAGGCCGCGGAGACGATTTCCGCCGGGGCGTGCAGCAAGCGCTCGAGTATGCCGTCAGGCTCGGTAATCGCAATCTGCACGTCATGGCGGGCCTGCTGCGCAGCGACCAAGACCCGGACGCGCACCGGGCCATCTATCTGGAGAATCTCGCACATGCCGCGTCGGAAGCTGCAAGCGCCGGCATCACCGTACTGATCGAGCCGATTAACCCGCGCGACATGCCCGGCTACTTCCTCTCCCGGCAGGCCGAGGCCCACGCCATCCGCCGCGAACTCAACGTCGACAACCTGAAGGTGCAATTCGACAACTACCACTGCCAGATCGTCGAAGGCGACCTGACCATGTCCCTGCGCCGGGATATTGCCGGCATCGGCCACATCCAGATCGCCGGCGTCCCGGATCGCCACGAACCCGACCTGGGTGAAGTGAACTACGCCTACCTGTTCGAGCAGCTGGACACGCTCGGTTACCCGGGCTGGGTCGGGTGCGAGTACCACCCCAGAGCCGGAACGCGCCAAGGCCTGGGGTGGGCGCGCCCGTATCTGCGGCCCACGGGTACAAGCCCGGCGGTGGATACCCCATTGCCATCCCATCGAGGTTCCATCACATGAAAGTACTCATCACCGGCGGGGCCGGCTTCCTCGGCCAGCGCCTGGCTCGCAGGTTGCTCGCGAAAGGGCACCTCCGGATCGACGGCACGCAAGTGCCCATTACCCGCATCGACCTGCTCGATGTCGTCCCGGCCGATACTCTCGGCGAGCTCCGCGTCCGGGCTCGCGTCGGCGACATCGCCGATCAATCAACACTGCGCGACGCCATCGATGGCAATACACGGATCATCTTCCACCTGGCCGCCGTGGTCAGCGGCCAGGCCGAAGCAGACTTCGATCTGGGCATGCGCATCAATCTGGATGCATCGCGCCACCTGTTGGACGCCTGCCGCGACGCGGGCCATCGACCCCGGGTGATCTTCACCAGCTCGGTGGCCGTCTATGGTGGCGCCTTGCCCGACACCGTGCGTGACGACACCGCACTGCGCCCACAGTCGTCCTACGGCACGCAGAAGGCCATCGCCGAACTGCTACTGGCCGACTACACCCGGCGCGGCTTCGTCGATGGCCGCGTACTGCGCCTACCCACCATCAGCGTCCGTCCCGGCAGGGCCAATGCAGCGGCGTCCTCGTTCGCCAGCGGCATGATCCGCGAACCGCTCAACGGAGAGCCCGCCGCCTGCCCGGTCCATCCCCAAACCCGCCTCTGGCTGCTGTCCCCCCGCAGTGCCATCGCCGCATTGATTGCAGGCAGCGAACTGGATGCGGCGCGGCTCGACAACGGATCGCCCATCAATCTTCCGGGCGTCAGTGTCACCGCGTGCGAAATGGCGCAGGCGCTCCGCATCGTAGCGGGCGACGCCACCGCCGACCGTATCCGTTGGCAACCGGACGAGCGCATCGAACGGATCGTCGGCAGCTGGCCCGGACGCTGGGACACCACGCGCGCCCAAGCACTGGGATTGCGCGCCGACCCAGACTTCGAGTCCATCATCCGCGCCTACATGGATGACGACTTCATGCGCTGACTGCCTGTCTGCTGCCCAGAAGGTCCCTCCTCTGCCGAGTCCCATTCAACATGCGCCACGCCCCTTCCCATCGCACCGACGGAATCTCCGGCGGTGCGGCCATGCCACGCATCAAACTCGGCGGAATCGCCGACGATTTCACCGGTGCCACCGACCTGGCCAACAACCTCGTACGTGCCGGCATGCGGGTGGTGCTTGCACTCGGCGTGCCCGACAGTCCCCTCCGGGAAGCTACCGACGCAGTCATCATCGCGCTCAAGACGCGCAGTGTACCCGCCAGCGACGCCGTCCAGCAGTCGCTTGACGCTGCACAGTGGCTGCGCACCCAGGGTGCAGATCAGCTCTACTTCAAGTACTGCTCCACGTTCGACAGTACACCGCAGGGCAACATCGGGCCCGTCATCGATGCATTGATGCAGTACCTGGGTGCGGAGTTCACCATCGCTGCACCCGCGTTTCCGGACAACCAGCGCACGGTGTTCAAAGGGCATCTATTCGTGGGTAACGCGCTGCTGAGCGAGTCCGGCATGCAGCATCACCCGCTTACGCCGATGACCGATGCCAATCTCGTGCGCGTGCTCGGTGCGCAGACCCGGCGGCGGGTTGGGCTGCTACCGCATTCGGTCGTCGCCGGTGGCGGCGCAGCCATACGCGAGGCGCTGTCCAGACTGCAGGCAGAGGGCGTGGAGATCGCCATCGTCGATACCCTGGACAACCAGGATATGGAACGGCTGGCACCGGCACTGAAGGATCTTCCACTCATCACCGCGGCGTCCGGGATTGCCCTTCACCTGCCCGCGAACTGGAACCTGCAGCCCGAAGGTACCGCACTGCCCGCGCGCGCAACGGGACCGTGCGCCCTGCTAGCCGGAAGCTGCTCCAAAGCCACACGTGGGCAGATCGCCACGTTCATCGCCGCCGGGCATCCTGCGCTCGCGCTGGATCCACTGCGCATTGCCGCAGGCGAAGACGTCGCGAGTGAAGCCCTGCGCTGGGCCATGCAGCATGCCGGCCACACGCCTGCTCTGATCTATTCAACCGCATCTCCCGAGGATGTACGCCGCGTACAGGCGCAGGACGGCACAGGACAGCTTGGCGCCCTGATCGAAGCCGAGATCGCCCGGATCGCCTGCGGCCTGGTCAAGCGCGGCGTGCGTCGGCTGGTGGTGGCTGGCGGCGAGACGTCCGGCGCCGTCGTACAGGCGCTTCGGCTTGAACAGCTCCAGGTCGGCGAGCAGATCGACCCCGGTGTTCCCTGGTGCACCGGCCATTCGGCAATCGCGGGAACGTCGATCAGCATCGCGCTCAAATCCGGCAATTTCGGCTCACCGGAGTTCTTCCTAAAAGCGTTGGGCTAGCGAGCCCATTCTTCCGGCAGCCAGATGAATACCCGCAGCGGGCCTCGGGCCAGGGCAATGTTCCGACAATGTTGAGTCACCAGCGTCATACCTGCAGGAACCGGGTGCCTGCGTACTCCCCATCCAACGTGGCACACACCTCCCAGGAGATCCGAACATGACCAGTACTTCCGCGCCCCGCTTCCGTGGTCTGGCGATAACGTTGGCACTGCTTGCTGGCATCGCGGCAGCCGGCAATGCCAGCGCACTGTCAAAGAAGGACAAGCACACCATCGCCGGTGCGGTGGTAGGCGGCATTGCGGGCCACATGCTCTCTAACGGCGACCCTGCAGCCACCGTCGGCGGCGCCGTAGCGGGCGGTGCCATCGGCAACCTGTCCACGTCGCATGGCAATGATCGTCGCCATGACCGCTACGATCGCCGCGACTACCGCAGTAGCCAGCATGACCGTGGCCATGATCGCCGTTGGCAGCGCGATCGCCACTACGGCAACCGCCACCATGGCCGGGGCCACAGCCAGCGGCAACGCAACCACGGGCGCTAGTGGTGTTCCTGGCCGACGTGAAGGTGTAACAGACGGCCGGGGAGATTCCTGGCCGTCTCTGCAAGCAACATCGTGCCAAAGATTACAAATGTGATTTTTTTGAATGCAGCGCACATTCACGCTAGCCTGCCTGCGCCGTCAGAACAATCAACACCGGCGGGAAATCAGGCAGACACGATGCTAGGCAGCTGTCCACGCCCGATCTCCTGCGAGCAGGACAACCACTCCGTCAGGCGTCTGTGCCGACGATGAAGCGCGCCACACCTCTGTCACCGGGCATCACGACCATCACATGACAAGAAAGAACAGTGCCAAGGCACATCCCCCCATATCTTCGCTTCTCCCACCACGCAGCATCGCCCTGCTGCTTGGCGCATGGAGTGTCGTGGTCGTGTTCACGCTCTGGGGGCCGGGCTGGATGGGAGCAGGACTCACACCGGCCATCGCGGGCGGAATCTTCCTCGCACTGTTCGCCACGATCCTGGCCGCATCGTTCGGCGTGGTCGGCGAGGCCGATCATCTTGCCGAGGCACTTGGTGAGCCCTACGGAACGTTGATCCTCACACTTGCCATCGTGCTCATTGAAGTTGTACTCATCGTCTCGGTGCTGCTGGGTCCCGGCGACAACCCGACTATTGGCCGCGATTCCATCTTCGCGGTCATGATGATCATCATGAACCTGGTACTGGGCGCCTGCCTCATCGGTGGCGCCCGCAATGGTGATCAGGAGTACAACGCACAGGGTGCCATTACCTACCTGTCGATGATCATGGTACTGACCGGCATGACGCTGATTCTGCCGAAGTACACCGGCACCGGGAACACCTTCACCAATGCTCAGGCGATAGGCATCACGGCCATTACCGTATTTGTCTACGTCGTCTTCCTCTGGATGCAGATGAGGAGCCGAAGGCACTACTTCATCCAACCGCCCATTGGGCAGATGATGGTCATGCCGGCAATGCGTGGAGAGCTCCGCGGACCGGCCACGCCGAAGGCTCCGGTGAGCGCGGCTACCCGGCGTACCCTGCTGGCGCGTTCCATCCTTCTGGTCAGCCTGATCCTGCCCATCGTGTTGCTGGCGCACCACCTGGCAGTGGTCACCGACTACGGCATCGCCGCGCTCGACGCACCGGCCGCAGCGGGTGGCGTGCTGATCGCCATCATTGTCTTCACCCCGGAGTCGATCACCGCCATCAAGGCAGCGATGAACAATGAAATGCAAAGGGCCATCAATCTCTGCCTGGGCGCCTTCGTATCGACCGTGGGGCTTACCGTGCCCGCCATCCTGGTCATTGGGCTGCTCACCGGAAAGCGGGTCATCATGGGCATATCGGACATGGAAGTTGCGCTGCTGGCGATCACCTTGTTCCTGACTGCACAGACACTCAACGGCCAGCGCGCGTCTCCCATCCAAGGCTTCCTGCACATCTCCGTGTTCTGCCTGTTCGGCCTACTGCTGTTCCATTCGTAACCGCATCGCACGTGTTCCATAGGGAGCACATGCCGTTCGAGCCCTGCCCCAGGCCACGGCATTCCGCCAGAGCCACATGTCCGGGTGGCTAGCCGGCATTCGGGCGGGTTTGCGTTGGCGCTATAGTCAACGCACTCCACCACGGATGGCCCGATGAACCCCTGCAAAGCCCTGCTGCCCGCCGTTGTTGCCGCACTGCTCGCCCCTGCCACCAGCCTGGCTGCGCCGCCTGCTCAGGACGCGACGCCACTCACCACCGGCAGCGTGCGAGTGGATATAGCGACCGGCCGCGTGGAAGGCGATGTCTGCGTGTCCAATCGACCTGCCGATTCCCTCGGCACCTTCGTGCTCAACGCCGGCCTGAACGTCGCGCGGGTGACCGATGCCGATGGCGCGCCGCTGGACTTCGAAGGCTGGTACGACCCCGGCGTGGATGGCGAGGCGCGCGTGTACACCGTGACCAAGCCACCCGCCACGCTCTGCGTGCAGTATGTGGGCGCCTTCCCGGTCTATGCCCGGCACGATGCCCCGACC
Source organism: Stenotrophomonas maltophilia (assembly GCF_004920835.1). Lineage (GTDB taxonomy): Bacteria > Pseudomonadota > Gammaproteobacteria > Xanthomonadales > Xanthomonadaceae > Stenotrophomonas > Stenotrophomonas maltophilia_AQ. Next base: position 114,438 of record NZ_QFHO01000002.1, on the reverse strand, counting down.
GACTTCAAGGGCCTGATGGCCTTCAACGGCGACAGCGCCCGCTTCACCGAACAGTCCGCATGGCTGCCGCAGGCGTTCGACCCCAAGGCACGCCTGCGCAGCAGCGAAAGCCGCTACGACCTGCAGGTGGACTGCAGCGGTTGCCGCTTCCTGTATATCAACGGCAGCCCGGCCATCGAAGGCGCGCAGGGGCGATTCCGCAGCGACAACGCGCGGCCCATCCTCCTCTTCGGCGGTAGCGGCCCCATCACCCGCACCGCGCAGGTCACGATCCTCAACGAGACCCTGCCCCCGGCGAAGGTCGATGCACTGTCCAGCACGGTGCAGAAGATAGCCGGCGTGCACAGCCGCTACATGGGCGTGCCGCTGGCCGACCGCCCCACCTTCCTGCGCATGGTCACGCTCAACCAGATCGAGCGAGACCGCGAGGGCAGCGAATGGGGCTTTGCCACCTGGCCGACCATCGCCATGAGCGGCAGCATCGGCAACGTGGCCGATTCACTGCTGGCCGGTGGCGAGAAGGCCGAGCGACGCGTGCAGTACATCGCACACGAAATGGGCCATTACTACTTCGGCACGCTCAATCGTCCGCAGGGACCGTACTTCTGGGTGCTGCTGGAGTCTAGCGCCGAGTTCCTCTCGATCAAGGCGCTGCGCGAGATCAGTGGCGATACCGCGGCGGATCGCTACATCGCGCGACTGCAATCGGCCATCGAAATGCAGGAGAAGCCGCTGCCGGCGTTCGATGCCATCGACGGCAACTCGGATCTGGGCGAGATGTATCGCTACGTCTATGCCCCCTTGCTGTTGCTCTCGTTGGAGAAGCAGGTGGGCGAAGCGAAGATGCAGGCCTTCATGCGTGGGCTGCTGGCCTCGCCTTCGCCGAGGAACTGGGCGGAGCTGCAAGGCATTGCGATGAAGGCCGGCATCGATGCCAAGGTCTGGGAGCATTGGCGGGCAAGCTGTGTGGCAGGTGGCAAGTCAAGCTGTTGACCCACGCCACGCGTGCATTCCCCCCCCTTAACGTCCGCACATCTGAATCATTCAGATCCGTGTCCAAGTGCACGGTGCCAACGCACCCTATCGATGTCGCAAATGACATTGGACTCGCCGAGGCATGCACGGATATTCTCGAATCCGCATGGATATTCAAAAGAGGTGGCAGTCATGGCTTTCGCCTCCCCTCCTGTTCCGGCGAAGCTCCGGGAAATGCTCAAGGACTATCCAGAGCACATCGAACAGCTACAGCAAGCTCTCATTTCAGTGAGCCATGGGCGACAGAGTTACGCCCCATCCTTTGATGGCCGCAGTATGGTTATTGGAGGACTGTTTCACAGGCTATTTCGCCGAAGCACGAGGTGAACTAGCAACTGCCGAAGCTTCAGGCGACCCGAAGGCAATTGCACAGTCCCAATAAAAGGAAAATCTCATTCCTTTGCGATATCCAGCAACATTGGCATGGTCAGACTCAGCGATCTCAGGAAGTACATCGAGCTTCATTCAAGAGGCGACTAGCGGAACCTTCTGATAGTCGAATGGCCATGGGGGCATTGAACTTGCCATTACAAGTGCAGATACTCATGGAAGCGCGTCAGGCCGCTGAATAGGTACCTACCATGCCGCAATCCTACCCTCCCGTTCCGGCGAAGCTTCGAGAGATGCTCAGAGACTACCCAGAGCACATCAAGAGCCTGCAGGAAGCGCTCAATTCGGTGAGCAACCGACGCATAAAGTCCCTGCCGCCATTTGAGGATGCAGTGTGGAAGTTGGAGGACTGTCTCGACGGATTCATCAATGACGCTCAAGGTGAGCTGACTGCAGCTCGGGCATCCGGTAATACGCAATCCATTGCAGCGGCTGACGAGAAATTCAAACTAATGTTCCGAGCGCGCTCCGGCAACGGCGGAATGAAAGGCCTCCATGAACTATACGAGTATTTCAAGGGATCGGGAGAACAGCCCTAAGTGGATACTCCCCATCCGCGATTGAGTCCAGAGGAACATTCTGCTCGCCTCAGGGATGTCATCCTTCCGGAATCTCGTTTGGACCAAGTCACAAGCCAGCTGATGCCTCGAGCCATCGTTCTGGCCGGGCAACCTGGCGCGGGTAAGGGTGGACTGGTCACCGCTGTTGAGTTTGAGCTTTCCGATGACGTTGTAAAGGTCGATCCTGACGAGCTTCGCGGCGCTCATCCTGATGCTCGACTCCTGCGCCAGCAGCACCCGTACACGTGGGCCGGCCACACACATGAAGACGCCAGCCAATGGGCCAAGGAGCTTCGTTCGGCAGCAGTAGAGGGGCATAGGAATCTTATCCTCGACACCACGCTTGGCAATGGTGACAGCGCGGTCTCATTGATCAAGGACCTTCAGGCGAATGGCTACGACGTAGAGATTCGAGGCGTCGTGGCGCATCGGCTGGAAAGTGAACTTGGCGTGGATGCCCGCTTTTCCAACTCTCTGGATAACAGAGGCTTCGGCCGCTATGTCCCCGAAGACGTGCGCAAACACGTTTACGATGCCCTGCCCGGAAATCTGGACAAGGTCCAGGCCGAGACCGGCATCCAGATTCGGCTCTACGGACGCGAAGGCGCTCAGGTCTACGACAGCCATAGCGATACCCGCCCACCGGGCGCAGCGCTGGAAGCCGAACGCGAAGCTCGGCTGAAAGACCCTCGAATCACCCAAGCACTGCGCGATGGCTGGCGCGCGCAGGGCCGCTGGCACGCCGAACTTACGGACACCCTGCCACTCAACGACAAGGTCAGTCCGCCAACAGCGGCAGCCGTTTTCGATGAGCGCGCAACGCTCAAGGTTGTTGAAGGCATAACGCCCAACATCCAGGAAGCACGCGGCATCGACCACACCATCCGCGTGCGTCCAAACATGGTGCGGGGTGCCGTCATCGGTGGTGCCGCAGCGACGGTCGTTGAAGCCGCCACGGAAGGAACAAAGATTGCCGACCTGTACGCGCGCGACAACCGGACGGGCGCGGAAGCCGCGCTGCTGGACTTCGGAGCACGCAGCGTCGGCGGTTGGACCGGCGCGGCAGTGGGCGTCAAGGTCGGTACGCTGCTGGGCATCGAGTCCGGCCCTGGCGCCATTGTCACCGGCATCATTGGTGGCGGGTTAGGCGCATGGGGTGGCAGTGAGATCGTCGATTGGATCGAGAAATACCAGATCAATAACCAGGCCGACAGCACCGGCAGGATCTGGACGTTTGATCCGGCGAACCCTGAAAAGGGCTGGACGCACAGCGAACGGGAAATCATAGGCACCGTCGGCACCCTTGCGGATCGCCCGATCTACGGCGCAACCACGTTGCTTACTTCCGATGCCGAATTGACCCAGCAACTGAACTACCAGGCCTCAAGCCGGGCCGTCGGGCTGCGGCTGTCCGAGCCTGATCAACCGATCAATCCCTTCAGCATTGCCGGCGACGCCAGCGATACACCCAGCGTTCTTCCACGTTCCTGGGAGCGCAACCCGGAGAATGGCGAATGGCGGCGCGAGGTCGTCCATCAGGTCCTCGAGCACGGCATCAAGAACACCACAGTAGAAGTGGCCGATGCCACCAAGGCCGCCCGGCTTGATGAAGCCGCACAGGGCATCATGGCCTTCAACGCCGCCCGTAGTTCAGCTGCATTCGCCAAGCAGTACGAACAGGCCTACACCGCACAGGGCTGGTCCCAGTATGGAGCGATTCCTGATGAAGTGATCTGGACCCGGGACCATCCCGATCACGTACTGGCATCCGATGGACGCACCTATCAGCACCAGGGCGATGGCGAGTGGCTGCATGACGGCTGGATCTACGATTCGCTGGCCGAGGGCAACGTCCGCGACGAGTTGAACAGCACCTACCGACAGATCCGCGCCATTCAACAGATGGAGGCGCCGGTACCCAGTGCCCACGAGCGTCGTATCGAGGCACTGACCGTCAACGAGCGCGATGCCCACGACCAAGCCATGCAGGAAGCCAATCGACTGGGTGTCGCTGCACCGCAGGCGCAGCAGGTGGCCGCCGCTGCCGTGGCTGAGGTTCGCGGCGAGCACGCCAAAGAACGCCTGACCCCGCAAGCGGTGATCGATGCGCGCACCGATGAGCAGGCTGCACTGCCGCCCAGCGCGCCGCCTCTGGCGCAGGAACATCGTACCTCTACGCCTGCAGCGCCAATGCCATCGGATCGTACGGAACCCGTACAGGAAACGGCTCGCCGCGAAGCGCCACGACCGGAGCCGACCACAGTCGCAACGCCCCCGGCATCGAAAGAGTCAAACGAACGGCAAGCGCATACCGAGGTAAACCCTCCCGCGCATTCGATGCCGGCTGCCCCGGTGCCGTCACCCGGCATTCCCTCGGCTGAGCAATTTCAGGCCGAGCCCAAAGCGAGCGCGCTACCTACGCCGGGTGTCGGGCACCCCGCTCCTGCGCAGGAGCCCATTGCGACTGACAGCCACTCCCCGGCCCCGTCGATCCATACCGACGTGGCTGACGCCGCGCCGGTTACTGCTCGCCTCCAAGAGGCCGAAGCAACGCCTGCGCCAATCCAGCTTGAGCCAGACATTCCAGCCAACCTCGCAGCAGCCGAGCCCGCTGCACCCGCGCTGGCAACAGACGCCGCGTCCAAGGTCTCTGAGCACGAGCCTCCTTACACGCCACCTCCAGCGGAAGCACCGGTAGCACCGCCACCAAGCACAACGACCCAGCAAGAACCAGAAGTACCTCCCTCTCCCCTGCTACCCACCCAGCCGGAGCATCCCGATCACGCCCTCTACCAACAGGTACGCGAAGGCGTGGCGACGTTGGATGCAAAGCACGGCCGCACCTTCGACGAAGCCAGCGAGCGTATGACCGCCAGCCTGCTGGTGCTGGCCAAGGACAACGACCTGGACCGCGTCGACCACGTGCTGCTGAGTAATGCCACCGCAGACAAACCCGCCGGCCACACCCTGTTCGTGGTCCAGGGCGAGCCCAGCGATCCCGCACACCAGCGCGCTGCAATGCCGACCGAGCTGGCCGCGCAGACCTCGGTTGAGGAGTCAATGCAGCAGTTCGATGCGGTTAGCCGCGAAGCGCAGCAACGTGCCATCGCCAACCAGCTTGAGCAGCAGCTTGAAGACCAGCGCGTCCAGCACGATATCCAGATCCGCGCCGCCAGTATGGGCTGACCGAACTTACAGCGTTGCGTGGATGCTTTGCCCTACCCCGCGCCCGATTGCTTCAGTAGATCCACGCCACGCGTGGATGCTTCTCCTCAACCCATCACTTCCAATGATCCGGCCCCAGGAACTGCAGGCTCAACACAAACACCGGAACCGCCACAGGCACCAACGCCGCGCCCAGCACCTTCCCGGCCGCCGTCCCAACCCCCGGCTTGTCTGTATCCTCCGGCTGGATCCGCTCTGCCCGCGCAATGATTGACTGCGTCAGCTTCGCCTTCGCCGCCAGCGCAGCAGCATCCGGCAACTTCACCCGCTCGCCGTCGCCCCCGAACTGCGCGCTGTAATAGCTGCCACCCTTCTTGAAAGATTGCAGGCACGATCAAACGCCAGCGCATAACGGCTCCGATCCTGCGGTAGGTAGTAGCGCGCGCGCTCATCCACATACTTCGCCTCGCGTGGGATCACCTCAATCCGCTCTAGCTTGAACTGCGCGGCCTGTTCCGGAGTCACCTGCTCCGGCCGGAGCAGCAGCGCATAGCTGCCGTGCACCTTGGCCTTGTTGGCCGGGTCGCGCCAATCCTCATGGAAGTACATCTGCGCGCAGGCCACCGCCTCGCGCAGCGGACTGTCCATCAGCGCGCGGTACTCGCGGAACGGCGCGGCATTGAAACGCATCGGTTCCTCAAAGCGCGGCAACAGGTACAGCTGGCCGTCGTCGGCCACGAACGCACCCGTGATCTCGCGGCTTGAGGTGTGCTCCTCCTGGCCACTGGCACAGCCAGAGAGCAGAGCCGGGCACAGGGCGGAGAAGGTGAAGAGGACGGACGTTCGCATGTCGTCGTGAATGGCTTTCGTGGAAACAAGGCCTCGTCTTACCTGATGATCAGAGCCGGGCGCCATGGTGCCATGTGGTCCATCAGGCTCCAAGTTGAGTCGGTGAAACTTAGTGTGGTCGACAAGGGCCTGACCGACGCCGGGCGGCTCTATCTGGAACTCGTGCGCACGGCCTTCGGCCCGCTGGACGATGCCGAGCGCGACGTGCAGGGCCAAGACGGCGCGCTGGCCGGCCGCGTGCGCCTGAGCGTGCGCACCGCCTATGGCCACTACCGGCTGCCGCCAGTACTGGCGCACTTTGCGCAGCAGTACCCGCAGCAGGTGGAACTGAATATCACCAATCGCAACGTGAACCTGGTGGCCGAAGGCTTCGACCTGGCCATCCGCCTGAGCCAGCTGCCGGAGTGGCTGCGCCGGATTGCCTGCGACGCCGTAGACACTGGATGACCTGCAGCAGCACCTGTGCCTGCCCATCGTGATGCCCGCGCACTGCCGCTACAGCCTCAGGCAGAGCGGAATCAGTTGGATCTGTTGCGGAAGGCCCTAGTGACCCCTGCTGGTAAGCAGGCACAGGTGCGCCGCCTGACCGGATTGAACTTGCGCACTGCCATCACCTGCATGCGGTGATGGCACCAGGCGTCGATGCTGGCTACATGTTGACCACAACTCCATCCGAGCAGCAGGAACATGGGAGTCGGCTGCTGGCTTACTACCAGGGGCATCGACTGAACTACAGCATGCGGCCACGCTTATGCTGAGCACGGACGAAAGAGAGACCCCGACAAGAACGGTGTGGCCGCGAATGGTTTAGCCCGGAGCTCCGGACCGAATGGGCACCGTCGCTTCACCATGCAACGAACGTGATCATATTGATGACCCATTGAGTCCCTGAGGCAACATCAACCAGCTGAATAGGCGGGCTAGTACCAATAGGCTATTGGCGTGTACGAACCTGACGTGCAGCCGCGCACATTGGTCGCCTGCTGGCCACATCGTGACAGGTGACGACACCCCGGCACGGAGATCACCGCCAGCCTCTCACACCCAAAGGCCGTACTCGGTACATAGAAGGAATCGGTGTGACTGAGTGACGGCGTGATCGCTTGTCGCCGTGACCCGTGTTGCGTTCTTGACGGGCCCACCTTGCACATGTTGCGTCACCAACATCAGTCAAGAGCGCACCAGATTTCTCCAGCAGGTTTGTGAATTGTATTCACCACACGCGCATCCGAAGGTAGTCGGGCTTAAAGCAGATTTGACACTGAGCCCTTACCCACAAGGAAAAGCCTGTATGCGCAGATCTTCATCTCTCGCAACCTTGATCGTTGCATTGTTCAATGCACCTCAGGCGATGGCCGCTCCTTCGGAGCGCGATCTGAAGACCGTCAATTTCACAGGACCGTTGATCACTCCGAATCCTGCCGGAGTACGGAAAGGCAATTGGTATATCCAACCCTATCTAGTTCGCACCGACAGCAAGAGGATCTTTGATGATGCTGGCAAGAGGCAGCGTCTCGAAGTGGACAGCGGCGATTGGTCGCTGTTGCTGCCGATGTCCTATGGAGTGAGCGAACGGCTTACCGGCCAGATCAGTCTCGCGGCAGTTCGCGCGGAGTCAGGTAGCGATCGCAGTGATGGATTCCGAATGACCGGCAGCAGCGCCGGCCTGCTTTACTTGTTGCAACAACCCAGTACCGATGGCACGCGGCCAGCGATATCCGTGTCACTAACGCAACGCTTCGCCACAGGCAACCATGATCGCATCACCGATAACGCACTGAATGCACAAGGCGATGGCGTTCAACGCACAACACTAGGCCTGGGTATTCAACAGATCATCTGGATGAAGAATGAAAGACCACTGCGCTGGCGAGCTCACTTCAGCGTAAGCCCCACACCCGAACGCATCGCCATCTCTGGTGCCAGCATCTACGGCACCCCACCCGGCTTCCAGGGCAGCATGGCCCGCGGCTCCGTACTGAGGGCATCGATTGGCGCCGAGTACAGCTTCAATCCGCGCTGGGTAGCGGTGATGGAAATCGCAGGGACTCGTGAGGGCCGTCAGAACCTGCGCGGTTATGTTCCTGCAACTGGAAATGGCATTCAACCCATCTACGAACAGCGACCTGCCAGCAGAAGCCTGAGCATGGCTCCGGCCCTGCAGTACCACTTCAATGCGTCAGTGGGGCTGATCGCCGGCGTCGAATTTACGCTGGATGGCCGCAACTCCGCTGACTTCATTCGCCCGCAGATCGCTTTAGGCATGTCCTTCTGACAGCTCCTTCCTAGCCTTCCAGGCCGTCGGCAACGATCGACAAACCGCCTGATTCGATCTCCAGGAGATACACATGTTGAAAGCCCTATTGAGAATCAAGCCACTCGAGCCGGTGGGGCACGTCGATGCTGGCGAACCCATCGAAGGCAGCCTGGACGGCGAAGCCACGTTGAAACGGACCCTCACGGCTAAACACCTCATCCTGCTTGGCGTGGGTGCGGTGATCGGCGCAGGCATCTTCGTGCTGACCGGCCAGGCTGCGGCCAACCACGCCGGCCCGGCAGTGATGCTGTCGTTCGTCATCGCCGGTTTCGCGTGCGCCCTGGCGGGCCTGTGCTACGCCGAGTTCGCAGCGATGATGCCGGTCTCCGGCAGTGCCTACTCCTATTCCTATGCCACCCTCGGCGAAGGCATGGCCTGGTTCATCGGCTGGTGCCTGGTGCTGGAGTACCTGTTCGCCTCGGCCTCGGTCGCGGTGGGCTGGTCGGCGTACCTGATCAGCTTCATCACCACCACGTTGCACATGCCGTTCCCGGATGCGCTCAGCGCAGCTCCCATTGCCTGGACCGGCAGCGAGTTCATCGCCTCGGGCAAGCTGTTCAACCTGCCGGCGGTGCTGATCGTCGCGGCGGTGTCCGGCCTGCTGTACGTGGGTGTGACCCAGTCGGCCTTCGTCAACGCGATCATCGTGGCGATCAAGGTCACCGTCATCTGCCTGTTCATCGGCATCGGCGCGGCCCACATCGATCCGGCCAACTGGCAACCGTTCATCCCGGAAAACACCGGCGTGGCGGGTGAGTTCGGTTGGAGCGGCGTGTTCCGTGCGGCAACGATCGTGTTCTTCGCCTACATCGGCTTCGATGCGGTCTCCACCGCCGCCGGCGAAACCAAGGACCCGCAGCGCAACATGCCGATCGGCCTGCTCGGCTCGCTGGCGGTATGCACCATTGTCTACATCATCGTCTGCGCGGTTCTGACCGGCATGATGCCGTACCACCTGCTGGGCACCGACAAGCCGGTAGCCACCGCGCTGGAGCCCTACCCGACCCTGGCCTGGCTGAAGACGCTGGTCGAGATCGGTGCCATCGCCGGCCTGTCCTCGGTGGTGCTGGTGATGATGATGGGCCAGACCCGCATCGCCTACACCATCTCCCGCGACGGCCTGCTGCCGAAGTTCTTCGGCAAGGTCCATGCCCGCTTCCGCACCCCGTACGTCGCCACCATCGTGGTCGGCGTGATCGCCGCCGCACTGGCCGGCCTGGTGCCGCTGAACGTGCTGGGCGAACTGGTGTCGATGGGTACCCTGCTGGCCTTCGCCACGGTCTGCATCGGGGTGCTGGTGCTGCGCTATTCCAAGCCGGACCTGCACCGCCCGTTCCGCGTGCCGGCGGTGTGGATCATCTGCCCGCTCGGCGCGGCCACTTGCCTGTTCCTGTTCTGGCAGGCCTTCGTGGTGCATTGGCACCTGTTCGTTGGCTGGACCCTGCTCGGCCTGCTGATCTACCTGGGCTACGGCATCCGCAACAGCAAGCTGGCCAAGTCCTCCTGATCCGCCTACGGGCCGGCCCTGCGCCGGCCCGTCCGTTCATATCGGCTTATCGGAAACGGAAACCCCTTTGGACACAGCGCCTGCGCCGGGCTCGTGCGCCGCGACTGGCCTGACTTCTCAAGCTTGGAGCCGGAACCGCTGCCACTCCCCATGGGATGAGTTTGGCGACGAAGTAGTCGGACGTCACCACCGGTCCTGATGTAGGTGGTGGCACCGATGCCGACACGCTGTGCCTTGACCGCACCTTCCACAGTAACGATGGTGATGCCGCGCCTGCCCGCCGTCATCAATGGCAAGGAGGCATTGATCCTGCTCGATACCGGTGCATCCACCCTGCTCGAGGCTTCGGGCATCAGCCTTCAGGGCTTTCCGCCAGAGGGAATGAGCCAACGACGTGCTGATGCATTCGTTGTCGTCGCTCGAACCGACACCGTTGCATACCTTCCAGCGCTGGCGAGTACGCTGCGTGCGGGTGGGAGGCCGAGGAGCAAGGCCTGAAGATCAGTAGATCCACGCCACGCGTGGATGCTTCGGCTTCAACGCCCCATCACTTCCAATGATCCGGCCCCAAAAACGGAAGGCTCAACACAAACACCGGAACCGCCACAGGAATCAGCGCCGCGCCCAGCACCTTCCCGGCCGCCGTCCCAACCCCCGGCTTGTCCGTATCGTCCGGCCGGATCCGCTCAGCCCGCGCGGTAATCGACTGCGGTAGCTTCGCCTTCGCGGCCAGCGCCGCAGCGTCCGGCAATTGCACCCGCTCGCCATCCCCCTCGAACAGCGCGCTGTAATAGCTGCCGCCCTTCCTGGAAAGATTGCAGTCCGGGTTGGCCGCCAGTTCGTAGCGGCTCCGGGCTTCAAGGATGTACGGTCGGCGCGTCAACTCGTCGATGGCCTTGGCCACCCGCGGGCTGATCTCCAACCGCTCCAGCTTGAACTGCGCCGCCTGCTCCGGCGTCACCTGCTCTGGCCGCAGCAGCAGCGCGTAGCTGCCATGCACCTTGCTCCTGTCGGCCGGCACGCGCCAGTCCTCACGGATGTACAACTGCGCGCAGACCACGGCCTGGCGCAACGGGCTGTCCATCAGCGCACGGTAGTCACGGAACGGCGCGGCGTCGAAGCGCATGGGCTCGTCATAGACAGGCAGCAGATACAGCTTGCCGTCGTCGGCCACGAACGCGCTGGTGATCTCGCGACTGTAATGGTGATACTCCGGCCCACTGGCGCAGCCAGACAGCAGAACCAGGCACAGCGCGGAGAGAATGAAGAGGACGGACGTTCGCATGTCGGAGTGAATGGCTTCCCTGGGTAACCGGCCTCGCCCATAAGAACGAAGCCGATCCACCATGGTGCCACGGCACCGCATGCGATGCAGAACCCGCCCTACTTCAACCGCTCAACCAATCGCTGCCCCACCGCCAGCGCCGAAGCCGGGTTCTGCCCGGTAATCAGCTCCCGATCCACCACCACATGCGCCGTCCACGGCGTGCTGTTGCTACTGAACCGCGCACCCGCCCGCTGCAACGCGGTCTGCGGGTAGAACTTCATCTCACCGCCGCCCAGCAGCGGCTTGGCCTGCTCTTCTTCCTGGTTGCTGATCACCGTCATCTGGTAGCCGCTGTAGATCCACTTCGGCGTGCCCGGCATCGCACCCGCCTCCAGCGTCGCCACGAAACCCGCAGCATCCGGCAGCGTGGACAGCAGCGCGATCGGCCCGTGGCAGACCAGCGCGGTGGTCTTGTTGCGCTGGTGGAAGTTGGCCAGCAGCCGGCCCAGCGCCGGGCTCTTCAGCAGGTCCTGCATCGGCGCGTGGCCACCGGGAATGTAGACCGCATCGAAACGCGCGTAGCCCTGCTGCTCGATGCGCGCCAGGCTGACCACCGGCGAGGCCGTCGGCGAGGTCAGCGCCAGTTTCTCCAGCAGGCCCTTGTGCAGCGTCAGCTGCGCGGCATCGTTGCCGAAGTACGCCGGCGTCACCGAGGACGCGTCCACCGTCGGCGCCCGCCCCTGCGGCGTGGCGAAGGTCACCTCGTGGCCCGCGTCCAGCAGCAGCTTGACCGGCTGCATCAGCTCGTTGAGATAGAAGCCGGTGGACAGCACCTTGCCGTCCTTCAGGTCCAGGTGGTTTTCGTCGGACAGCACCACCAGCACGTTGGCGGCCTGCGCGCCGGTCGCGGCCAAGGTCAGGGCCAGCGCTGCGGCCAGCCGGGTCATCAGGTTCATGGGGGAGCTCCTATCGGGGAATGGCGGCCACTTTATTCATCGCCCCAGCAGCGATAAATTGGCCCTGTCGCAAAACATCTGTTCCCCGGAGAGCCAAATGAGCCGCAAGTTCGACTACCTGGGCGATGTGGAGGTGTTCCTGGCGGTGGTCGAGCACGGCTCGTTCACCGCCGGCGCGGTGGCGCTGTCCACCACGCCCTCGGTGCTGAGCCGCGCGGTCACCCGCCTGGAAGCGCGGCTGGGCCGGCAGCTGCTGCAGCGGACCACCCGCCGCGTGGGACTGACCGACGCCGGGCGGCTCTATCTGGAACAGGTGCGCACCGCCTTTGGCCTGCTGGACGAGGCCGAGCGCGACGTACTGGCCCAGGACGGTGCGCTGGCCGGCCGCGTGCGCCTGAGCGTGCCCACCACCTATGGCCACTACCGGCTGCCGCCCGTGCTGGCACGGTTTGCGCAGCAGTACCCGTAGGTGCAGGTGGAACTGAACATCACCAACCGTAACGTGGACCTGGTGGCCGAAGGCTTCGACCTGGCCATCCGCCTGGGCCAGCTGCCGGACAGCGGGCTGGTAGCGCGAAAGCTGGAAGACGCGCCGTTGATGCTGGTGGCTTCGCCGGACTACCTGCAGCGCCGGGGTACGCCGCAGACGCTGGACGACCTGCAGCAGCACCTGTGCCTGCCGTTCGTGATGCCGCGCACCGGGCGGCTGGCGCCCTGGGTCTTCCGCGACGGCGGGCGCGACGTGGACTGGCTGCCGCGCTCGTCCATCGAGACCTCCGACGATGTGCTGGGCGTGGTGTCGCTGGCCGAACAGGGCATCGGCATCTGCCAGAGCTATGATTTCATCGTGCGCGAGCGGCTGTTGCGTGGGGAGCTGGTGGAAGTGCTGCCGCAGCTGCGGGGGAGATCTCGGCCGTTCTCGGTGATCTATGCGCCGCATCGGCGGCAGTCGGCGGCGGCGCGGGCGATGATTGAGGCGATGATTGATTTGCTGGTGGGGAATGCGGCTGAGGATGGCGTTGGTTGAGGCTGCGAGGTTCGCTGGCGTTGTCGGGATTGAACCGATTTTCGGGGAGTGCGGCTGATCCGGCGCCGCTGCCTGCCGAGGCGGACTAAGAACTGTTGCAAAGGAAGCCGTCGCGCTATTCGCTTGTGGCGTGGGCGATTGCGGCAGTTTGGTTCGCAACTAACAGAGCAGCTGCGCGAATGCGTCTGGTGACGTCGCGTCTTGCACGAATGGTGCGTGCAACAATAGTTCTTCGCTCTCGGATTCAACGATTCGTTCGCGAATTTCTATTGGCATTCGAAGCGACGGCGTAAACACCATGACGTGCCACCGACAACGGGTGGCTCCGGGTCTGCAAACCCGTTTGATGCACGCGCAAGTTGTTTACGCTTGCCCGTCGGCACCGTCCTTAACCGGTGCCGGCGGGCAATCCGTCGGCCTTTCTGGCGGGCGGTGCGTGGGAGTCTTCGGACTCACCGGCCAATAGCGCTGCATCAACCGGTTTGCAGCCACGCATCGTCCGCCACCTCTTCGCGGTGGCGCTGTTAAGCACAGCCACGGAAGCCGACGCCATGAACGAATCCGACACCTTCTCTTCGTACACCGTTGTTGAACCCATCAACGACGACACTCCCCTACCCGACCTGAACTCCCTGCTCGGCATCCTCAAGCGCATGCGCGGCTGCGAGGGGGCTGATGGGCATCCCTGGCCGGAGAACGACGTGTCACCGGGCCGCCGCGTAAGCCTGGCGAGGAGTGAGCGCGCGATGGTTGGCGCGCTTACGGTGCTGGAGCTGCTGCACGCGGCGGACCGCTGCCGGGTGGCTGCGGACCCAGAGCGGCATTTGGATGAGGGGGTTGTGGATGGGTTGTTTTTGGCTTGCCGAGGGCTGGTTGAGTGGGCTTGTCGGGAGGTTAGGCCGGAGTGAGAGCGTGCGCGCGCCAGCTAGCCGCCCTAGTTTGTAACTCGCACTGTCTGCCAACCGTTTGCAGCGGCTGGCGCTAGGCCCTACTAACGCGTAGGTCCGCGACATGCCCACTTGCGAGAATCCACCCTTCTCTGCAAATGGCTCCATCAACGAAGGCGCCTGCCCATTTCCCGGAACTCCTCATGTTCCAGGGCTGCTTCAAGCGCGATCGCGAACCGGGCCGGAGGAGAAGCTCTCTGAAGGCGCCACCGACGGGCTCTGACAGGCGTTGGCCGTGCGGCAGTGGCCATTCTGGCCGCGGTGGAGATCCCGCACGCAGCAAGGCGCCATGAGGCGATGTCCACGCCCGACTGACATCTGGAAGAGGGCCTAGTTGAGGGCTTTCACTTTGCTGGACGAGAGCTGGTCGAGCTGGTCTATAGGGAAGCTAGGCCACCGTAGGGGGAAAAATAACTGGACCGATACAGAGAGGATTCGAGCTCGCGGAATACTACTTTCGTTCTATAGCTTTGTACTCGACACGCCCGCCCAACTAAAGTCTCATCACCGCATTGAAAGTTTTAAGCGCGGGGGTGACACCGAATTCTTCGACACGCATGGGGGCCGTAGTAACGCAGCGCGATCATATGCCCGAGGCAAGCTATGACACGACTATGAGACAAGCACGCGATGTTCATCTACTATCCGACAGATCCCCCCAACTAGTTGTCTCCGCGCCGCCAGTGGCAAACCGGCTTGGGGTCGGTCAGAGTTAGTTGAAATCGATCGGAGATCATAGAATGCCCGAGATCATCTGCCCGCACTGCGCCAAAGCCTTCAAGATTGACGGCTCTGGCTATGCGGCAATCCTAAAGCAAGTCCGAGATGCCGAATTTGAAAGGCAACTTCGAGAGCGGCTTGACCTAGCCGAGCAAGAGAAGAGAAGCGCCGTTGAACTTGCCGTAGCAGCGAGCACAAGAGACCTTCAAAAAAAGGAATTCGACAAGGATCGCGAGATACAAAGACTACAATCAAAAATCGATGGAGAGGAAACTGCTCGACAGCTAGCTGTTCGCGAAGCACTTGACGGCATAGAGAAGCAGCGCGATGACTTAGCGAGACAGCTTGAACAAACGCGATCAGATAACGCGAGCGCGCTGAGCTTGATGGAAGTCAAACTATCACGAGACCTCGCCATTGCAACGTCATCCAAGGACCGCGAGATCCAAGAATTAAAGAACCAGCTCGACAACTCTAAAGCAAGCAACAAACTGGAAATCTCCCAAGCAGTTGGCAAGGAAGAGAAACAGGCCCAGGAACTTCGAAGTCAACTTGAAAAATCCGAGCTTGAACGCCTTCTTGCAGAGAAATCTCTAAAGGACAAGTATGAGACTTTACTTAAGGATCGCGATGAGTCCATAGAGAGACTACGTGACATGAAGGTACGACTTTCCACCAAGATGCTGGGAGAAACACTCGAGCAACATTGCGAGAATGAGTTCAACAGGATCCGCGCGACCGCCTTTCCGACGGCGTACTTTGAAAAAGATAATGATGCGCGATCTGGCAGCAAAGGTGATTATATTTTTCGCGACACCGATATATCCGGCGTCGAGATCACCTCGATCATGTTTGAGATGAAGAATGAAGCAGATCGAACTTCAACTAAAAGTAAGAACGAAGACTTCTTCAAAGAGCTCGACAAGGATCGTTCCCAGAAGGGGTGTGAGTACGCAGTCCTGGTTTCACTCCTTGAGCCAGACAGTGACCTATACAACACAGGGATCGTCGACGTCTCGCACCGGTACGCAAAGATGTACGTTATCAGGCCACAGTTCTTCATACAATTGATTGCATTGATCAGAAACGCATCACTCAATTCACTAAAATATAGGTCTGAGCTTGCGCTGATGAAAGCCCAAAACATTGACATAACAAACTTCGAGGATCAACTGGACTCATTCAAGTCGGCCTTCTCAAAGAATTACGACCTGGCGGCCAAGAGATTTCAGACTGCCATCATTGAAATTGATAAGTCAATTGACCACCTACAGAAGACGAAAGACGCACTATTGGGGACGGATCGAAATCTCCGGCTGGCCAACGATAAAGCCCAAGACGTTACGATAAAAAAGCTCACCAAGGGAAACCCAACAATGGCATCCAAGTTCAATGATCTCAAAGGAGATGGACAGCAAAACTCCAAGTAATCACGAAAGGAGATAATTGTTATTCTATACAGGGGGAAATTATGGACAACACATCACACAACCCAGATCAGTATATGTTCGCGCTGCGCCAGCTCGCGACAAATGGAAGAAAGAGAATAGCAATACTCCTCGGAGCTGGAGCGCCTGTCAGCATCAATACGAGCAATGACGAAACCTGGAAGCCATTAATACCAAACATTGCGGGACTGGAATTAATAGTCCTCGAAAGCCTTAACCCAGCTCAAGCAACAGCATACTCCAAGATAAGGGACTCCATAGCGGACTCTAACTTGGAAAAGGTCCTATCCAGAATTAGAATGCTATCTGAGGTTGTCGGCGACGGGAATATTTTCGAGTCGTCTGCTGCCGACTTCAACGATCTCTCTGAATCAATCTGCAATTCCATCAGACGGGTGGTATCCCAGGATCTTCCAGAAGGCGCCAATCCATATTCAGAGCTAGTCTCATGGATTAATGGAATAGATCGAAAGCATGCAGTCGAAATCTTTACAACCAATTATGACTTACTCCTGGAGAATGCGTTGGAGCGCGCGCGAACACCGTACTTCGATGGTTTTAGCGGGTCGAAGTCAGCATTCTTTGATCCTTCAAGTATCGCAAAAAACGATCTACCTGCGAGGTGGGTGCGGCTCTGGAAGCTTCACGGATCGATCGGATGGGAAACCAACAGAAAGGGCGAGGTAGTTCGGATCCCGAACTCAACTAACGCAAATTTGGTCTACCCATCCCACATTAAGTACGATCAAACACAAGCAGCACCGTTCTCCTCGCTTTTTGAGCGTCTGAAGAATTTTATTCTGGAGCCTGACACGCTGATCATAAGCACAGGCTTCTCATTTGCCGATGCGCACATCTCATCTCGACTACTTGAGTGTTTGCTGGCGAACCCATCATCTGCATTGTTCGCGTTTCAGTTTAATAGTCTCGCCGAAGAGATCTCAGCCAAATCGCTAGCACTCAAATGCCCCGGCATCAGTGCATTCTGCAGTGATGGTGCAGTAATTAATGGCGTTGAAGCAAAGTGGAAGATTGGCGCACAGCCAACGCGCACTTGGCACGAAATTAGGTCCGAGTACTACAAGGACGGCAAGTTCCTCCTCGGTGACTTCAAGAAGCTTGCGCGTTTCCTAGCGATCGCAGGTAGTGACGTGTCGCAAGAGGCACCGTTGCAACCAACTCCTCAAGACGCTGCAACGGGGGATAATTAGTGGCAACTCAGCCCACCTACCTAGGCCTCGTTAGTTCAGTATCCAGTTCATCGATTTCGGTTGAGATAGCATCCACGGTCGACTCTGGAATTGTTGTGCTTGAAGGACGGAACTACAGAATTGGCCAAGTCGGAAGCTTTGTAAAAATACCAATCGGATACAACCACCTCTACGGAATAATATCCGAATCGAGTGAAACATCAACACTCAACCTCGAGGAAACGATTTCCTCCGATAGAAAGTGGATTAAGGTAGAGCTGGTTGGCGAATCTATTGGCGGAGTATTCGACAGGGGAATCAGCGAGTACCCAAGCATCGGCGACCAAGTCCACTTTGTTGTAGATAGCGACTTAAAGAGAATATTTAGAAATGATCTGAAAAGCCACTTCCAAGTGGGACGCCTTTCAAGCTCAGAGGGAATTGAGGTAAGCCTTGACCTAAATAAGCTCGTCGCACGACACTCCGCAGTCCTTGGCTCTACTGGATCTGGAAAGTCCACAAGCACAGCGAGCATTTTGAGATCAATGCTTATCGGCTCTGATGAGAGGCCTGCGCCATCAGCCCGCGTAATGCTAATTGATATCCACGGCGAATACGGTCCCGCGCTGAGCGATATCGCAAAGTCTTTCTCTATATTGCCCAAGGAAGGAAATCAGCTCTACATTCCTTATTGGTGCATATCCCCAGACAAGCTGTTTGATCTTGTTTTTAATAGTCCTAATGAATCTCAAAGATCGTCTTTTATGGACAAGGTAGTTGAGGAGAAGAGACTAGGAATCGGGACAAATGGAATCGCCAACATCGACCCGAGCAATGTTACCAGCAGCACGCCTCTTCCATATCGAATCAAAAAGATCTGGTATGACCTTTGCCACGACGACGGAGTGAACTACTCCGACGCCGAAATGACGAAGCCAGCCTATGCAGAAGGCGGCGAGGGGGATTTCGAAACATTGATAGCTCCCAAGTTTCTTCCTCCTGGGGCAGGAAGTTCACTCCCCAAGAAGGGTGGACCTGGAGCACTCAAGAGGCAGCTCGACCTTATGAAATCGAGGCTGCTCGATACACAGTTCTCCTTCCTACTTCAGCCTGGTGATTGGAACCCAGAAAAGGATGGGACAGTCAAAAGAGATCTGGACGGGCTTCTCGATGAGTGGCTGGGGCATGACAAGCCGGTTACTATTTTCGACCTCTCCGGAATGCCTTCAGCCAGGCTTAGCCTGCTTCTTGGAGCGCTTCTAGACATACTTTTTGAAGCAGCTATCTGGGGCAGGAATGCAAAAGAAGGCATGCGCGAACGACCTTTGCTGATCGTTCTAGAGGAAGCGCACCGCTACCTCGGAAAGTCTCAGGGAGGCGAATCAAAGGAGATGGTCCAGCGAATTGCCAAGGAAGGCAGGAAGTTTGGTGTTGGCGCCATGATTGTTAGCCAACGTCCTTCGGAGATAGACGAAACTATACTTTCACAGTGTGGAACGATAATTTCCCTTCGAATTAACAATTCAACCGATAGAGGAATTGTGAAGGCAGCCATGTCCGATGGGCTCGCCGGAGTAATTGATTCACTACCAGTACTGCGGACGGGGGAAGCAGTAATAGTCGGCGAGGCTGCGCAACTACCAACTCGTTGCAGATTCAATGTCCTACCTGAAGGGAAATATCCAACAAGCGGAGATCCAGAGATCGGCAGTAGGTGGCGCGCAGACCGAGGCGCCGAAGATTACTCCAAGCTCGTAAGCGCCTGGAGAAACCAAGACAGCAGTCAAAAGGACTAGCAATGGAACGCAATCCAGTGAGCTCATCGAACCTCGCGTCAGTTGGGTACCACGAAGAATCACAGACACTTGAGGTTGAATTTCTAAAGGGCGGCATCTACCAGTACTTCGGCGTCCCTCCTTACGTCCATCAAGAGCTAATTTCGGCACCTTCCGTTGGGAGCTATTTTGCAAAGAACGTCAAAAATTCATATAGCTACTCGCAAGTAGGCTAGCCAAATTTACTGACGTTGGCGTTCAGCACTGGACGCCTACAAAGAACAAGGGCGCCTCTCGGCGCCCTCGTTCTTAAACTCACTCCCACTCAATAGTAGCCGGCGGCTTCCCCGAGATGTCATAAACAACCCGCGACACCCCCCGCAACTCATTGATGATCCGGTTGCTCACCGTACCCAGGAACTCATACGGCAGATGCGCCCAGTGCGCGGTCATGAAGTCGATCGTCTCCACGGCCCGCAGCGCAATCACCCACTCATAAGCGCGCGCGTCGCCCACCACGCCCACCGACTTCACCGGCAGGAACACGGCAAAGGCCTGGCTGGTCTTGTCGTACAGATCCGCCTTGCGCAGCTCATCGATGAAGATGGCATCGGCCTTGGCCAGCAGCTCAGCGTATTCGCGCTTCACTTCGCCCAGGATACGCACGCCCAGGCCCGGGCCCGGGAACGGATGGCGGTAGACCATGGTGCGCGGCAGGCCCAGCTCAACGCCCAGGCGGCGCACTTCGTCCTTGAACAGCTCGCGCAGCGGCTCCACCAGGCCCAGCTTCATGTGCTCCGGCAGGCCGCCCACGTTGTGGTGGCTCTTGATCACATGCGCCTTGCCGGTCTTGCTGCCGGCCGACTCGATCACGTCCGGGTAGATGGTGCCCTGCGCCAGCCACTTGGCGTTCTTCAGCTTGTTCGACTCTTCATCGAAGATCTCAACGAACAGGTTGCCGATGATCTTGCGCTTGGCTTCCGGGTCGCTCACGCCTTCCAGCGCAGCGAAGTAACGGTCGGCGGCATTCACGCGCACCACCTTCACGCCCATGTGCTCGGCGAACATCGCCATCACTTGGTCGCCTTCCTGCCAACGCAGCAGGCCGGTATCCACGAACACGCAGGTCAGCTTGTCGCCGATGGCCTTGTGCAGCAGTGCAGCCACGACGGACGAATCGACGCCGCCGGACAGGCCCAGGATCACTTCGTCATCGCCCACCTGTTCGCGCACGCGGGCGATCTGGTCGTCGATGATGTTGGCAGCGGTCCACAGGGTCTGGCAGCCGCACACGTCCACCACGAAGCGGCGCAGCAGCGCCTGGCCCTGCAGGGTGTGGGTCACTTCCGGGTGGAACTGCACGCCGTACCAGCGCTTTTCTTCGTTGGCCATGGCGGCCACCGGAATGCGGTCGGTGGTGGCGGTGATGGTGAAGCCCGGCGGTGCAACGGAGACGTGGTCGCCGTGGCTCATCCAGACATTCAACTTCGGCTCGCCGCCGTGGTCGCTCAGGCCCTTGAACAGTGCATCCGGGTTGATCACGTTCACTTCGGCGTGGCCGAATTCGCGCTGGTCCGCCGCTTCGGTGGCACCGCCCAGCTGGGCAGCCAGGGTCTGCATGCCGTAGCAGATGCCGAAGATCGGAAGGCCGCTGTCGAACACTTCCTGCGGCGCGGCCGGGGCACCCGGCAGCGTGGTCGATTCCGGGCCACCGGACAGGATGATGCCCTTGGCGCCAAACGCGGCGATCTCGGCCGGGTTGTGGTCCCACGCCCAGATTTCGCAGTAGACGCCCAGCTCGCGGATGCGGCGGGCGATCAGCTGCGTGTACTGCGCGCCGAAATCGAGGATCAGGATCTTGTCGTTATGGATGTTGGTCATGGTGCCGTTCCAGTGGTGTTTTTCGCAGCGCCCGGCGCTTCAAGGCTCTGCGTCAGCGTGGCGATGAACGCCTCGCGTTGTTGAATATGTGAGGTGTCTTCCTCGTCCCAGCGCAGCATCAGCAGGCCGTGCGGTGCGTTGGGATTGGAGCGGTCAGCGCGCGGCAGCTCAGCGATTTCCTGCACTTCGGTGCCGGGCACGATGCGCCGTTGCAGCGCCGCCATCGAGACGCCCGAATCCGCAGCGCCCCAGGACGCCCAGCGCACACTCATCCGTGCGGGCTCCAGCGAGCCCAACACCGGCGTCAGCACCGGATCATCCGGCCCGTGCAGCAGCTCGGTAATGCATTGCAGCGTGACCTGCAGCGGGCGCTCGCCGGTGCCTTTCAGCAGCCAGCGCTGCTCGCCAGCGGCCTGCACCTGCCAGCCCTTCGGCAGCGAGAACGCGTTCTGGCACGCCTGTACGTCCTGCAATTGCGAAACCGCCGCGCCCGGAGACCCGGAGCGCGGCGGCGGTTCGGACAACGAACAGCCTGCCATCAGCAGGCTGCCCGTAATCGCAAGAGCAGTTCGCAAGCGCATCAGGCGCGGTAGTTCGGCGGCTCTTTGGTGATCGTCACGTCGTGGACGTGGCTCTCACGCTGGCCGGCGCCGCTGATCTTCACGAACTTGGGCTTGCTGCGCATGTCTTCGATGGTGGCGCAGCCCACGTAGCCCATGGTGGCACGTAGGCCGCCCATCAGCTGGTGGATGATGCCGCCCACCGGGCCGCGGTACGGCACGCGGCCTTCGATGCCTTCCGGCACCAGCTTGTCGGCGGTGGCGGCGTCCTGGAAGTAGCGGTCCTTCGACCCCTTCTCCATGGCGGCCAGCGAACCCATGCCGCGGTAGCTCTTGTACGAACGGCCCTGGTACAGCTCGGTCTCGCCCGGCGATTCCTCGGTACCGGCCAGCAGGCCACCGACCATGATGGTCGAGGCACCGGCGGCCAGCGCCTTGCCGATGTCGCCCGAGTAGCGGACGCCACCGTCGGCGATCAACGGGATGCGGTCCTGCAGCGCTTCGGCCACCAGGTCAATGGCGGTGACCTGCGGCACGCCGACGCCGGCGACGACGCGGGTGGTGCAGATCGAGCCCGGGCCGATGCCGACCTTGACTGCGTCCGCGCCGCTGTCCAGCAGCGCCAATGCGGCTTCGCCGGTGCAGATGTTGCCACCGATGACCTGCACGTTCGGGAAGTTCTTCTTGACCCAGCTGACGCGGTCCAGCACGCCCTGCGAGTGGCCGTGCGCGGTATCGACCACGATCACGTCCACGCCGGCGGCGACCAGCGCTTCCACGCGGCGATCGGTATCGCCACCCACGCCGACGGCTGCACCGACCAGCAGGCGGGTCGACAGATCCTTGGCAGCGTTCGGGAAGTCGGTGTTCTTCTGGATGTCCTTGACGGTGATCAGGCCACGCAGGGCGAAATCATCGTTGACCACCAGCACCTTTTCGATGCGGTTGCGGTGCAGCAGCTGCAGCACTTCGTCAGAGGCGGCGCCTTCCTTGACCGTGATCAGGCGATCCTTCTTGGTCATGATGTGGCGGACCGGATCGTCCAGCTCGGTCTCGAAGCGCATATCGCGGTGAGTCACGATGCCGGCCAGCAGGCCGTCGCTGCCCACCACCGGCACGCCGGAGATGTTGTGCGCCTGGGTCAGGGCCAGCACGTCGCGGATGGTGGTTTCCGGGCCGACGGTGATCGGGTCGCGGATGACGCCGGCCTCGAACTTCTTGACCTTGGCCACTTCCGCGGCCTGCTGTTCCAGGCTGAGATTCTTGTGGATGATGCCCATGCCGCCGAGCTGTGCCATGGCGATGGCCAGGCGGGCTTCGGTGACGGTATCCATGGCTGCGGACAGGATCGGAAGCTTCAGCTTCAGGTCGCGAGTCAACCGCGTTTCGAGGTTGACGTCCTTGGGCAGGATGGTCGAATGAGCGGGGACGAGCGAGACGTCGTCGTAAGTGAGTGCTTCAGCCTGGATGCGCAGCATCGGCATACCCGAGATGTGGGGAAGCGCGACATTTTACCCTGTTTTGGCGACCAAGAACAGTAATTTTGGTAACCGGAAATAGGTAATCCTGCGACACAGTGTCGCGCGGGCGGGGATCTGTTCAGGGCACTACCGTCAAACCCCAGCTTCCGCCGCTTCCAACGTGTTCTGCATCAACGTGGCCACGGTCATCGGGCCCACGCCGCCCGGCACCGGGGTGATCCAGCTGGCCCGCTGGGCAGCCGCTTCAAACCCGACATCACCCACCAGCCGGCCGTCGTCCAACCGATTGATACCAACATCGATCACCACCGCGCCCGGCTTCACCCACTCGCCCGGCACGATGCCCGGGCGGCCCACCGCCACCACCAGGATGTCGGCGTTGCGCACGGCCTGTTCAAGCACGTCCTTGGGAGTGAACTTGTGGCAGCTGGTCACGGTGCAGCCGGCAATCAGCAGCTCCAGGCCCATCGGCCGGCCGACGTGGTTACTGACGCCGACGATGGTGGCGTTGCGGCCGCGCACCGGCTGGTCGGTGTGGCCCAGCAGCGTGGTGATACCACGCGGGGTGCACGGGCGCAGGCCGAACTCGCGCAGGGCCAGGTGGCCGACGTTTTCCGGATGGAAGCCGTCCACGTCCTTGCGCGGGTCGATGCGCTGGATCAGGCGGCGCGCGTCGGGGATGCCCGGCAGCGGCAGCTGGATCAGGATGCCGTTGATCTTCGGATCGGCGTTGAGCTGGTCGATCAGGTCGAGCAGCTCGGCTTCGGTGGTACCGGCCGGAAGATCGTAGTCATGCGCTTCGATGCCGACCTTCTCGGCGGCACGGCGCTTGTTGCGCACGTACACGGTCGAGGCCGGGTCGCCACCGACCAGCACCACGGCCAGGCCCGGGCGGCTGCCACCTGCGGCGACACGGGCGTCGACCCGCACCTTCAGGCTGTCGAGCAGGTCCTCGGCGATGCGGCGGCCATCAAGGATGCGGGCAGGAAGCTGGGGGGCGGAATCGGTCATCGGGAGCGGGCGTGGGGCGGCGGGGACGCTATTGTCCCCGATTCAGGCCCCCTCGCCCACCGCGGAATGGGGTCCTGATGGGGTCGGATCCCTTTGCCACAGGCAAAGGGCTCTGACCCCAACATGGCAAAACGGGTCAGAGCCCTTTCCTTTGGAAAGGGATCCGACCCGCAGACCTTATTCTTCCTCTTCCGGCACATCCTGCGGGTTCAGCGTCTTGCTCTCCCGCTTCGGCGCGGTGAACGGGGTCGGTGTCGGCACGCCCTGTGGCGTGTTGCCGTACATCATCCGCGCTCCGTCAGTCAGCCCGGCACCGGCAATCTCCAGCTCGAATCGTTCGGCATCGCGGCGGCGAATCTCGGTCGCGATCTCGATCGCATCGTCTTCGTCAGCGCCCAGCTCGACCAGTGCAGACTGGCCGAACAGCACTGCCGATTCAAAGGTCTCGCGGATCTGGAAATCGACACCGGCATGGATCAGCCGCAGCGAGTGCTCGCGGTCGAACGAACGCACCATCAGCTTGGCCTGCGGGAACTCGTGCGCCACCAGTTCAACGATACGATCGGCGGCCTCAGCCTTGTCCACGCACACCGCAATCGCACGTGCGGTGGCCGCGCCCGAGGCATGCAGCACGTCCAGACGCGTGCCGTCGCCGTAGTAGATCTTGAAACCGAATCGCGCCGCGCTCTGGATCATCTCCACATCGTTGTCGATGATGGTCACATCCACGTCGCGCGCCAGCAGCGACTGGCTGGCGACCTGGCCGAAGCGGCCGAAGCCGATCAGCAGCACGCTGCCGGACAGGCCGTCGGCCTCGTCCACGCCATCCATGTTCACCGTCGGCTTCGGTGCGATGCGCTTGTACACCAGCACCACCAGCGGGGTCAGCGCCATCGACAGCACCACCACGGCGGTGAAGTTGGCATTGATCTCCAGATCGATCACGCCGGCCGATGCGGCGGCGGAGAACAGCACGAACGCGAACTCGCCGCCCTGCGCCATCAGCACGCCGCGATCCAGCGCCTGCGCGTGATCGCTGCCCATGATGCGCGCCACCACGTAGATGCACAGCGCCTTGGCTGCCATCAACGCCAGCACCAGGCCGAGGATCAGCTGCCAGTGCGCGGCCACTACGCTCAGGTCCAGCGCCATGCCCACGCTGAGGAAGAACAGGCCGAGCAGGATGCCGCGGAACGGCTCGATGTCCGCTTCAATCTGGTGACGGAAGGTCGACTCGCTCAGCAGCACGCCGGCGAGGAACGCGCCCATCGCCATCGACAGACCGGACAGCTGCATCAGCAGCGCCGCGCCCAGCACCACCAGCAACGCGGCGGCGGTCATCACCTCGCGCGCCTTCGATTCGGCCAGCACGCGGAACAGCGGGTTGAGCAGGAAGCGGCCGACCAGCACCAGGCCGACGATGGCACCGACGCCGATCGCCACCGACAGCCAGCGCGAACCTTCGCCATCGGCACTGCCCGCGCTCGGGCCCATCCAGGCCACCAGCGCCAGCAACGGCACGATCAGCAGGTCCTCAAACAGCAGGATGGAGACAATCTTCTGCCCCGACGGCAGCGCGATGTCGCCGCGCTCGGCCAGCAGCTGCATCACCACCGCGGTGGAGGTGAGCACGAAACCGGTGGCACCGATGAAGGCGACCTGCCATGGCAGGCCGAACAGCTTGGCGATGCTGGTCAGCACCAGCGCACAGGTGACGATCTGCAGCGTGCCCAGCCCGAAGATTTCCTTGCGCAGACTCCACAGGTGCGAGGGCCGCATTTCCAGGCCGATCACGAACAGGAACATCACCACGCCGAGCTCGGCGGTATGCAGGATGGCCTGCGGGTCGGAGAACCAGCCCAGCCCGAACGGTCCGATCGCCAGGCCGGCAGCGAAGTAGCCCAGCACCGAGCCCAGGCCGGCCCGGCGGAACAGGGGCACCATCACCACCGCCGCGCCCAACAGGGCCACGACCTTGACCAGCTCGCTGGTCGCTGCTTCTACCGCCATGCGGTGTGTTCCCCAAGATCCAGAATCGGGTTCAACAATAGAGCAATGCCGATGACGGCAATAGCACGCATGTTGCGTCGGATTGTCTTGGAGGTGGAACGATGCCGGGGACAGACCCCAACATCATCCCGAAACCTTGCATGCGCGTCGGTGGGGGCCAACCATGCATGCGCATCGGCGGGCGCCAACCATGCACCCGCTTCGGTAGGTGCCAACCTTGGTTGGCACGAAAGCGCCGACCAAGGTCGGCATCTACCAACGCACTCCCCGGACGGGTTCACCCACCCCGACAGAACGCGGCGTAATCGATATACCCCGGGAACGGCACGCCCGGTGCGCACACCGGGCAATGCGGGTCCGGCCGGATGCCGGTCTCGCGGAAGCGCATGCCCAGCGCATCGAAGCGCAGCAGCCGGCCGACCAGCGGTTCGCCGATGCCGAGCAGCAGCTTCAGCACCTCGGTGGCCTGCAGCACACCGGCCAGGCCGGGCAGCACCCCCAGCACACCGGCCTCGGAACAGTTCGGCGCGAACTCCGGCGGCGGTGGCTCGGGGAACAGGCAGCGGTAGCACGGTGCCGCACCGCGCTGGCGGCCAGCATCGAACACGCTTACCTGGCCGTCGAAGCGCTCGATGGCCGCATAGACCATCGGCTTGGCGTGCTTGATGCAGGCGTCGTTGAGCAGGTAGCGCAGCGGGAAGTTGTCCGAACCATCCAGCACCACGTCCACGCCGTCCAGCAGGCGATCGACATTCCCGGAGGTCACCCGCTCGGGCACCGCCTCGACCTCGATCGACGGGTTCAACGCCAGCAGCCGCTCGCGCGCGGAATCGACCTTGAGCTGGCCGACGCTGGCTTCGGTATGCACGATCTGCCGGTGCAGATTGCTGCGCTCCACGCGGTCATGGTCGGCGAAGCGCAGATGCCCTACCCCGGCCGCAGCCAGATAGAAGCCGGCCGGCGCACCCAGGCCGCCGGCACCCAGCACCAGCACCCGCGACTGCTGCAGCCGGCGCTGGCCGGCCTCGCCCACCTGCGGCAGCAGCAGGTGGCGCGAGTAGCGGTCGTAGAAGTCGCGATCGGCGGCACTGGTCAGCGGCTGCACCAAGGGCAGCGATTGCTCGCGCCAGGCCACGGTGCCGCCCGTCACGGAAGCCACCTGGGTATAGCCGGCGTCCAGCAGGAACTGCGCGGCATCGGCCGAGCGCTTGCCGCTCTGGCAGATCAGCAGGATCTCCTGGTCGTGCCGCGGCAGATGCGCGACCGGGTCGGCCTGCAGCTCGCCCTTGGCCACGCCGCGCGCGCCCTCGGCCATGCCCCCGGCGCGTTCATGCGCCTCGCGCACATCGATCAGCACCGCGCCATGGGCCAGGCGCTCGCGTGCCTGCGCGGGGGAAAGCTCTTGGATGCTCATGGCTGCATTATCGCGCAGACACCCTCGACGCGCCTTGCCCCGAACATGGCACCATGCGGGCGTTGTCCCCTGCATCCCGGAACCGCTGCATGCGCTCTGCCACCGAATTCTGGCGTGACCCGCGCATGCCCTTCGTCGAAAGCCGACGGGCGTGCGACAGCCGCGCCTGCCATCGCCCGCACAGCCATGACACTTTCTCGATCGGCGCCGTGGACGCTGGCAACAGCGTGTTCACCGGCTCGGCGGAAGGACCGCGCCTGCTGCAACCCGGAAATCTGGTCGGCGTACCCGCAGGCCGCGTGCATGCCTGCAACCCCCTGCCCGGCCAGGTCTGGAGCTACCAGATGCTGCACCTGGATGCGCGCTGGATGGCCGAGGTCCGCGCCGAGTATGACGGCCTGCCCGGACCCGATTGGCAGCAGGAACCCATCCGGATTTCCCACCATCGCCCGCGCTACCAGCAGTACTGCCAGCTCAACGAGACGCTGTTCTCCGACGATCCGGTCAGCGTCAAGGAAGCGGCCCTGATCGCGTTCGTCGGCGATCTGGATGAACACGATGGTGTAGCCGTCGCCGGCCCGCCTGAAGACGCCGCACTACAGCAGCGGGTGCAGCCGGTGATGGACGTCCTGCGCGAGCGGCTCGGACACACCCCGGCCCTGCAGGAGCTCGCATCGCTGGCAGGCATGAGCCGCTACCAGCTGATCCGCGCCTTCCGACGTGCCACGGGCCTGACCCCACACGCCTGGCAGATCGACCAGCGCATCCAGGAGGCCCGCCGACGGTTGTGCGAAGGCCAGGCACTGGCCGTGGTCGCGCATGCGCTGGGCTTTGCCGACCAGAGTCATTTCCAGCGGGTCTTCAAGGCCCACGCCGGTGCGACCCCGGGCCAGTACCGGCGTTGAGCCTGCAATAACGTTCAATACCACCGCGCGGCACATCCCCAGACTGGCGCCCCAGCCAGCCGCCGCCGGACCCGATGGAACAGTTCCTGATCATCGCCACCGTACATTTTCTCGCCCTGCTCTCACCCGGTCCCGACTTCTTCCTCGTTGCACGCACCGCGATCACGTCCGGCTGGCGTACTGCCAGCGGCGCCTGTGCCGGCATTGCCTTGGGCAATGGCATCTTCATCGTGGCGGCTTTCACCGGAATAGCCATGCTGCGCGCGGGCAGCGTATGGTTCATTGCTGTGCAGTTGGCGGGCTGCGGGTTCCTGTTGTACCTCGGTACGCTGTTCCTCCGCCATGCGGGTTCGGCGACGCTGCAGGCACCTGAAGCTGCCGCCGGATCACGCGCAGGCGGAACGCACGGTTGGTGGAAGGCCGCCTGGCTGGGGGCACTGTCTGCGCTATTGAACCCGAAGAATGCGCTGTTCTACGCAACGCTGGCCGCGATGCTCAACGGCCCGCAGGCAAGTGCGGTAACAAAGCTGTTCTACGGCGCCTGGATGTTCAGTGTGGTGCTGCTGTGGGATCTGCTGGTGGCGGCACTGGTCGGTCACCCATGGGTGCTGGGCCGATTCGCACGCGCCCTGCCCTGGCTGGAGCGGGCAGCGGGGATCCTGATGATCACGCTGGCAGCATGGATCGTGCTGTCGCTGTTCGTGGGTGCTGCACCCACAGCCTGATCCACATGGATCGTTCACCAGTGACACGGCCGGCATCGACCGCGTGGGCGGGCCTGCCGCAATCGCGTTCAATACGATGATTCCATCGCACTTCACACTCGACAGCTTCTACATGACAGCGGTGGGTTTGCGTGGAGCAGTTCTTCATCGTCGCGACGCTGCATGGCTTCTCCATGGTCCTGCCAGCCTCGAATCACGTGATGATCCTGCGCATCGCGATGGGTGCCGGGTGGCACGCAGCTGCGGCCGCTTCATTCGGCGCCGCACTCGGCACTGCGGTGATCTGTGCCATCACCTTCATGGCCGTGGGTGCGATGGCAAACGGTGGCATGTGGATGCTGGTGATGCAGTGCATCGGCTGCCTGATGCTGCTGCGCCTGGCCGGCATGTGCCTGCGCGATGCAGGCATGACCACGTTTTCGCCGGTTTCCCTGCAGATGCCCTGGGGCCTGGAAACCCGTACCCGCTGGCCGGGCATCGAAGCGGGATGCCTGCTGGCGCTCTCCAGCCCGGGCAGCTGGATGTTCCACTCTGCGAGCGCCGCGCTTCTCGCCGGCTTCATTGGTGACGCCGGAACCAAGGCCGCCTATGCCGGGTGGATGACCGGAGCCGTGCTGTCGTGCGGACTGTTGGCGGCATGGATCGGCAGCCATCCACGATGGCGGCAAGGCTGTTCCCACTTGCTTCCATGGCTGGAACATGCGGCCGGCTTGGTACTGGGCACCATATCGATCGCGTTCCTCGCCGGCGCGCTCGGTACCGCCATGATCTGGGCAAGCCTCACCGGGCAGGCGGGTTTGCCGGAATCGCTCCCGGCAGCACGCCAGGTCCAACCGCCCTCAACAGCACAGCACACCCGCAGGATCCCGTGCGCATGGCCGCATTGCCGCGCGCGTCGCGCAGCCCGCCGTGACCTGGACCTGTAGAACCGAGCCTACGCTCGGCTCACGCGCGCAGCGCGCCTCGTCAATCCGCGAAATGCAGCGGAGCATGGGCTCGGCTCTAAAGGACCGCCGCAAACGGACGGCAGCAGCGGTCCTGCATCCGGGGTCAGATCCCTTTTCCGAAGGAAAAGGCATCTGACCCCATTCCCCAGAACGAAAAAGGCGGCCCTGCGGCCGCCTTCTTCTGCATCACTTGCCCTTGACGTGCTTCATCAAGCGCCGCTTGGCCTTGACCTGCCGCTCGGTGAGGACGTTCTTCTTGCCCTCGTACGGGTTGGTACCCTCGCGGAAGATGAAGCTCACCGGCGTGCCGATCAGCTTGAAGCGCTTGCGGAAGAAGTTCTCCAGGTAGCGCTTGTAAGACTCCTGCAGTTCCTTCAGGCGGGTGCCGTGCACGATGAAGGTCGGCGGATTGGAACCGGCCGGGTGCACGTAACGCAGCTTGGAGACGTGGCCGCGGATGGTCGGCGGCGGATTGGTCTCGTAGGCCACTTCCAGCGCCTTGTTCACTTCGCTGGTGGTGAAGGTCTTGTTCGCCGATTCGTGCGCGCGGTGCACCGCACGGAACAGCTCACGCAGGCCCGAACCATGCTTGGCCGAGATGCGCACCGACTCAGCCCACGGCACGAAGCCCAGGCGAAGCGACAGCATGGTTTCCGCCTGCTCGCGCTGGTACTCGGTCAGGCCATCCCACTTGTTGATGGCGATCACCAGCGCGCGGCCGGCATCGAGCACGGCACCGAGCACGGTGGCGTCCTGGTCGGTCACGCCTTCGGTGGCATCGAGCATCAGCACGGCCACTTGGCACTGCTCGATCGACTGCATGGTCTTGACCACCGAGAACTTCTCGACGACCTCGTCCACGCGCGAGCGGCGGCGCAGGCCGGCGGTGTCGATCAGGCGGTACTCGCGGCCATCACGCTCCAGGTCCACGGCGATCGAGTCGCGGGTGGTACCCGGCACGTCGGAGGCAATCATGCGCTCCTCGCCGAGGATGCGATTGACCAGGGTCGACTTGCCCACGTTCGGGCGGCCGACAAAGGCGATGCGGATGCGGTTCGGATCGTTGTCCAGCTCTTCGCCGCTGCCTTCTTCCGGCAGGCGCTGCACCACTTCTTCGAGCAGGTCATCCAGGCCCTGGCGATGCGCGGCCGAGACGGTCAGCATTTCGCTGAAGCCGTAACGGGCGAATTCCGAACGCACGCTGTCCTCGTCGGTGCCGTCGATCTTGTTGATCAACAGCAGCGTCGGACGCGACAGCTTGCGCAGCCAGGCCAGGATCTCATCGTCCATGGCCGAGCTGCCGTCACGGGCATCGACCACGAACAGGATCAGATCGGCTTCCGCAGCGGCGGCACGGGCCTGGCGCGTGGTAGCGCCGGCCAGGCCTTCTTCCTCTTCCGCGATGCCGCCGGTGTCGACGACGAGGAAATGATTGTCCTCGTCGAGACGGCAGACGCCGTAGTTGCGGTCGCGGGTGACGCCGGGCTGGTCGTGGACCAGGGCGTCACGGGTGCGCGTAAGCGCATTGAAAATAGTCGACTTGCCGACATTCGGCCGTCCAACCAGGGCGACCAAAGGCAGCATCGCGATTACTCCATTTTTAATTTGCCAACCGGAAGGCGGTCAGCTTGCCATCCACGTTCTGCACCAGCAGCACCCCGTCTACGACGATTGGCTGGGCAAGCAGGGCGTCACCGCCGCTCTTTGCCCGTGCAGCCATCGCCCCATCGGCGGTCTTCAACCAGTGCACGTATCCCTTGTAGTCACCGACCACCACGTAGTCGCCGTGCAGCGCCGGGCCGGTCAGCGAACGACGCGCCAGCTCGGTCTGCGACCACATTGCTGCGCCGGTCGCCTTGTCCAGGCCGAACACGCCGCCCTTGTTGTCGGTGACGAAAACATTGCCCGACGAAACCGCCACGCCACCCGCGCCGCCATGGTCGCGCGCCCACAGCGGGCGACCGGTCGGGCCTTCGATGGCCATGGTCTGGTTCTTGAAGCTGCTCACATAGAGGGTGTTGCCCTCCAGCACCGGGGCGCCATCGACGTCGGCCATGCGCTCCAGCTCGGTACGGCCTTCGCCGTTGCCGAGGTTCTGTTCCCACAGGGTGCGGCCATCCTGCATGGCAAGCGCGGCAACCGCGCCTTCATCCTTGCCGATGAACAGCACGCCCGGACCGGTCACCACCGGCGCGTTGCCACGCACGGTCAGCGCCGGCAATTCGCTCGGGTTGAACCACTTCTGGGTGCCGTTGCCGACATCGAAAGCGGTCACACGGCCATCATTGCTGCGCACGAAGACCATGCCCTGGGCAACGGCCGGCGCGGCAATGACTTCACCCGGAACACGGGCGCGCCACTTCTCGCTGCCGTCGTTGATGTCCAGGGCGATGACCTGGCCATCGAGCGTGCCGATCACGACCAGGTTCTCACCGACACCCGGGCCGCCGGACAAGCGCAGCTTGGCCTTCTTCTTTTCCTTCTTCGGCTCCCAGGTCCAGACCTTCTTGCCGGTCTGCAGGTCGATGGCGTGGACGCCACCGGTGATCGCCGCGGCGAACACGTGGCCGTTGGCCACTGCCGGGCCCTGGCGCACGCCGATGCGGCGCTCGCCCTTGCCGAGGTTGACCGACCAGGCCTTGTTGACCTTCACGGAGGGCTCGAACTTGACCAGTTC
This sequence comes from Stenotrophomonas maltophilia, assembly GCF_004920835.1. Classification (GTDB taxonomy): domain Bacteria; phylum Pseudomonadota; class Gammaproteobacteria; order Xanthomonadales; family Xanthomonadaceae; genus Stenotrophomonas; species Stenotrophomonas maltophilia_AQ. The sequence continues at coordinate 81,674 of NZ_QFHO01000002.1, read as the reverse complement.
AGCCGGCTCCTGGGCCTTCTTCGCTGCCGCGTCCTTGCCGGCGAACCAGCCCTTCACGGTGCTGCAGCCAGTCAACGCCATGCCCATCAGGAGCACGGTGGCGACGCGGGTGATCATGACCTTCTGACTCATCAAACCGACTCCGCAGGGGCGGCGACCGTGCCGCCAGCATCCATAACCTTGGTTTCCAGCAGGCGCCGCTGCGGCGCTGCCACGTCCAGCGTCTTCAGCGCTTTCTCGTACTGTGCACGGGCGTCATCGCGCTTGCCCTGCGCCATCAGCGCGTCGCCATGGATCTCCAGGCTGCTGCTGTCAGTGGCGCTGCCGAGCAGCTTGATGGCCTCGTCGCTCTTGCCGGTAGCCACCAGCAGGCGGGCCACGCGCTGGTCGACCACGCGCTGCAGGTCGCCTTCGACCTTCACGGCGCGCAGGGTGGCCAGCGCTTCTTCGTTCTTGCCGGCGTCGACCTGGGCCTTGGCCAGCTGCAGCGCCGCGAGGTCGCCGTAGATGCTGGACGGGCCGGCTTCGAGCGCCTTGACCGCCTTGGAGGCGTCGTCAAGCTTGTTCTGCTGAAGGCCGACCAGGGCCTTCTGATACTCGACATTGGCCGAGGCCAGCTTGCCGCCCTGATCCTTCTGGTACCACTGCCAACCGGCAATGGCACCGATGGCGATGACTACGCCACCGAGGATGCTGGCGCCATTCTTCCGCAGCCAGCTGCGGACGCGTTCACTTTGTTCGTGCTCGTCGAGCAGATCGTCGATCGCCATGCGTACTCTCGCCCCGCCCATCGGGAGGGACCATTGGGATTAATCGAAGGTGGTGAAACCGCGCCTCAGTGCGAAACCGGGACTACGGAGCCTTCAGAGGATACCTGAAAGCGTGCCACGTTGGCTCGCTGGTAGGGGGTCAGATCGACGATAGCGCCATTCTGCTGAACCTGGACCGCCGAGGCATTGCCCAAGGTAACGCGGGCAACCTGGCCCGGGGTGAAGCTGCGGCTCTCGCCGGACTTGATCAGCGCCTTCTCGACACTGGTACCGTCCGGGCCGCCGATATCGACCCAGCTGTCGCCATTGAACTGCATGTCCAGCGTATTGGCCGCGGCAGCAGCCGGGGCCGAACGCGGCACAGGAGCCAGCGAGGCCACGTACGGGGTTGCCGCCGGCTTGCTGGCCGGCGCAGCCGCCACTTCGACCGGCGTGGACGGCTCGATGCCTGCTGCGGACGGGGTCACCGGCACGGCGGCCGGCAGCGCATCCAGCGACGCGGTATTCGGCGCCGGGGTGGCACTGCCATCGAAGTGGCCACGGGTGGCGAACCACACCGGCACGGCCAGCACCGCGGTGATACCGACATAAAGCACGCGTCGCCCGAGGTTCTCGGCGATACGGCGCGCACGCGGGGTATGGGTATGGCTGACCAGGGTGGGCGGGACCACCGGCCCGACCTGGGCCTGCTCCAGCAGCTGGCCCACGTCCACATCCAGCAGGCGCGCATAGCTGCGCAACTGGCCGCGCACGAACACGGGCGCGCCGAGCTTCTGCCATTGTTCTTCTTCCAGCGACCTGACCACCTGGATCGGCATGCGCAGGCGCGAGCCGACATCTTCGAGGGTCAGTCCGGCCGCCTCACGGGCCTGGCGCAGGCGGGTGCCGCAGCCGGCCGCAGTCTCGAGAGCGCTCACAGTCTGGTCATCAATCACAATGCATCAACCCTGGAGTTAGGAGCCCGCTTCCTGCGGAAATTCCTGTCGAATCCGCTGAATATAGCGATCAGATGCCGCCCGATCACCCAGCCGCGCTTCGATTTGAGACGCAAGTTGTAACACGGAACGCGTTGCGGGTGCAGCTGCAATCCTACGTTCGGCGAAGGCCCGGGCCTCCATGTAGCGGCCCTGGCGGAAGCTCAGCTGGGCCATCGCCTCCAGCGCGACCGGGTTGCCGGGCAGCACTGCGAGTGCCGCGCGCAGGTCGCGCTCGGCACGATCGAGCTGGCCGGCATCCAGTGCGCAGCTTCCGGCATTGGCCTGTGCTTCGGCGGCCGCAGAGTTGCCCGGCGCCTGCCGCGCACGATCGAACCAGATCAGCGATTCGGCGGCACTGCCCTGCTGGCACAGCCAGGCACCGTAATTGTTGAGCACGTCACCACGCTGCGGCGCCAGCTCGGCAGCCTTGCGGAAGTTCTCGCCAGCCTGCTGGCTGCGACCGCGGCGTTCGTCGATGCCCGCAAGCAGGACCAGACCATCGGGGGCCGTGGGCACCAGCTTCTGCGCCTCACGTGCCTTGCGCTCAGCGGCGTCCAGATTGCCGGACTGGATGTCGCGGCCGGCCAGGGTCAGCAGCTCCTGCCAGCGCACCTGCTGGCGAACGCCATCCGGATCACGAACCGAGTAGACCGGCGCCTCACTGGGGCCCAGCTTGGCCTTCGGACGGGACTTGCAGCCGGTGACCGTGACGGCCAGCACGCCTGCGATCAGGACCAGCCAGAGGCGGTCAGGCCGCGGCATCGCTCCCCTTCCCCGCCTGCAGCGTCTTGTTGAACTCGGCCTGGCGACGGGTACGGTCCATCACCTGGCCCTTGAGCTGGCCACAGGCGGCGTCGATGTCGTCGCCACGGGTGCGGCGGACCATGGTCAGCACGTTGCTGTCGAGCAGGATCTTCTGGAAGGCGCGGATATGCGCTTCTTCCGAACGCTCGTAGCGGGTGCCCGGGAACGGGTTGAACGGGATCAGGTTGACCTTGCCCGAATCCTTGGCCTGCACCGCGTTGTCGAACTGGCGCATCAGGCGGGCCAGCTCGCGGGCATGCTCGGGCTTGTCGTTGATGCCCTTCATCAGGGTGTATTCGAAGGTGACCGATTCGCGGCGCTTGTTGGCGCGCAGGTAACGTGCGCACGAAGCCATCAGCTCGGCGATCGGATACTTCTTGTTGAGCGGCACCAGGGTCTCGCGCAGCGCATCGTTGGGCGCATGCAGCGACACCGCCAGCGACACGTCGCTTTCGGTGGACAGGCGGTCGATCTGCGGCACCAGGCCGGAGGTCGACAGGGTCACGCGCTTGTTGGCCAGGCCGTAGCCCAGGTCGTCGCGCATCACGCTCATGGCGCGCACGACGTTGTCGAAATTCATCAACGGCTCGCCCATGCCCATCATCACCACGTTGGTGAGGCGGCGCATCTGGTGCGGCACGTTGCCCAGGTGGCGCGCGGCAACCCACACCTGGCCGATGATCTCGGCGGTGGTCAGGTTGCGGTTGAAGCCCTGGGTGGCGGTGGAGCAGAACGTGCAGTTCAGGCCGCAACCGACCTGCGAGGACACGCACAGCGTGCCACGGGTCTTGTCGGGGATGTACACGGTCTCGATGGCGTTCTTGCCATCCACGCCCATCGCCAGCAGCCACTTGTGGGTGCCGTCGGCGGAGGGCTTGTCGAACACGATGTTCGGGACGAGGACCTCGGCATGCTCCTGCAGCTTGGCGCGCAGGACCTTGCCGAGGTCGGTCATCTCATCGAACTCGGTGACGTAGCGATGGTGGATCCACTTCATCACCTGATGGGCACGGAACTTCTTCTCGCCAAGAACCTCGACGAAAAACTTCTCCAGGCCCGCGCGATCGAGGTCGAGCAGGTTCTGCTTGCCAGCCGTGGGTGCCGACTTCGGCAGCGGCTGGATGGCGGGTGTCTGTACGACCTCGTTCACGGCATTACTCTCAGCGCGAAACGACTTCGGTGGCGGCGAAGAAGTAGGCGATTTCAATCGCTGCATTCTCGACCGAGTCCGAGCCGTGGGCGGCGTTGGCATCGATGGATTCGGCGAAGTCGGCGCGGATGGTGCCTGCGGCGGCTTCCTTCGGGTTGGTGGCGCCCAGCAGGTCGCGGTGGGCCAGGACGGCGTTCTCGCCCTCCAGGGCCTGGATCATCACCGGGCCGGAGATCATGAACTCGACCAGCGCGTTGAAGAACGGACGCTCGCGGTGCACGGCGTAGAAGCCTTCGGCTTCACGGCGCGACAGCTGCTTGTACTTGGCGGCCACGACCTTCAGGCCAGCCTTTTCGAAGCGGGCGTAGATTTCGCCGATGACGTTCTTGGCAACGGCGTCCGGCTTGATGATCGAAAGGGTGCGCTCCAGCGCCATGGGATGTCTCCAATGGAATCGGGCCGCTGATGGCCCGAAGGGTAACAAAAAAAAAGCCGCGTCGAAACGCGGGCTTAGCCTGATAAACGTGCGCGGATTGTAAGAGATATCGCGGCAGGGTGGTAGTGCCGGCCGCAGGGGTAGGATCCCCGCAGGGGCTCTGACTCCATTCCGGGGCCAGCACCGGGGTCGGAGCCCCGGGGGGGATCCGGCCCCAGCCACCACCCCATTCACCCACCTGAGCGGATTCTGACCATCCGGTCGATTTTTGCTGCACTGCAAAATGCCATACGCTACCGTCTGGTTCTAGTATCAAACAATCGTTTGATTAAGGTCCGCCCGCCCGATGGCCAAGCCCGCCCACTTCTCGACCAAGGACCGGATCCTCGGCGCCGCCGAGGAGCTGTTCGCCCAGCACGGTTTTGCCGGCACCTCGCTGCGCCAGGTCACCAGCCAGGCCGACGTCAACATCGCAGCGGTGAACTACCACTTCGGCTCCAAGGAAAACCTGGTCAACGAGGTCTTCCGCCGCCGCATGGACGAAATGACCGGCGCCCGCCTGTCGCAGCTCGAGCGCGCCCGCGCCGAGCACCCCGGCCAGCTGCGCCCGGTGCTGGCCGCCTTCGTCGAGCCGGCCCTGGCCATGGCCCAGGACCGGCAGAGCGGTGGCGCCTTCGTGCGTGTGATCGCGCGCGCCTATGCCGAGAAGAACGACAACCTGCGCAAGTTCCTGTCCGACCATTACGGCCATGTGCTGCGCGCGTTCGGCAAGGCCATCGCCGAATGCGTGCCCGGCCTGAGCAAGGAAGAGCTGTACTGGCGGCTGGATTTCCTGGCCGGTTCGCTCACCTATGCCATGGCCGACTTCGGGCTGATCAAACGTCCCGCCGGTGTCACCGAAGCGGCGCATCGTGCCCATGCCGCCCATGAACTGATCCATTTCGCCGAGGCCGGGTTCCGCGCCGCCGCACGCAGCGGCAGCGCCCTGCCCGCCTCCATTGATTCCACCCAGTAACTGCTGACCAACAAAGGCCCTACACCATGTCCAATTCCCTGCTAGTCCGCCGCGCCGCCGTGCTGGGTGCCGGCGTCATGGGTGCCCAGATCGCCGCCCACCTCACCAACGCTGGCGTCGACACCGTGCTGTTCGACCTGCCCGCCAAGGAAGGTCCGGCCGACGGCATCGTGCTGAAGGCGATCGCCAACCTGGGCAAGCTGAGCCCGGCGCCGCTGGCCAGCAAGTCGCTGGCTGAAGCCATCACCCCGGCCAACTACGAAGGCGGCCTGGAACAGCTGAAGGACTGCGACCTGATCATCGAGGCCATCGCCGAGCGCATGGACTGGAAGCAGGACCTGTACAAGAAGATCGCCCCGTTCGTGGCTGATCACGCGGTGCTGGCCTCCAACACCTCGGGCCTGGGCATCAACAAGCTGGCCGACGTGCTGCCCGAACAGCTGCGCCACCGCTTCTGCGGCGTGCACTTCTTCAACCCGCCGCGCTACATGCACCTGGCCGAGCTGATCCCGGCCACCACCACCGACGCCGCCGTGCTGGAAGGCCTGGAAGAATTCCTGGTCACCACCCTGGGCAAGGGCGTGGTGTACGCCAAGGACACCCCGAACTTCATCGGCAACCGCATCGGTGTGTTCTCGATCCTGTCGACCATCCACCACACCCAGCAGTTCGGCCTGGGCTTCGATGAAGTGGACGGCCTGACCGGCCCGCTGGTCGGTCGCCCGAAGTCGGCCACCTACCGCACCTCCGACGTGGTCGGCCTGGACACCATGGCCCACGTCATCAAGACCATGGGCGACACCCTGCCCAACGACCCGTGGCATGAATTCTTCAAGTCGCCGAAGTGGCTGGACGCGCTGATTGCCAAGGGCGCACTGGGCCAGAAGACCGGCGCCGGCATCTTCCGCAAGGTCGGCAAGGACATCGTGGTGCTGGACCTGGAAAAGCAGGACTACCGTCCGGCTGACCGCGCCGCCGCACCGGAAGTGGTCGAGATCCTGAAGATCAAGAACCCGGCCGAGAAGTTCGCCAAGCTGCGCGAGAGCCAGCACCCGCAGGCGCAGTTCCTGTGGGCGACCTTCCGCGACCTGTTCCACTACAGCGCCTACCACCTGGCCGACATCGCCGAGACCGCGCGCGACGTGGACCTGGCCATCCGCTGGGGCTACGGCTGGTCGCTGGGCCCGTTCGAAACCTGGCAGGCTGCCGGCTGGAAGCAGGTCGCACAGTGGATTGCCGATGACATCGTGGCCGGCAAGAGCATGAGCAACGCCCCGCTGCCGGATTGGGTGTTCGATGGCCGCGATGGCGTGCACGCCGCCGAGGGCAGCTACAGCCCGTCGCGCAATGCCAAGCTGCCGCGCTCGTCGCTGCCGGTGTACCAGCGCCAGCGCTTCCCCGATCCGCTGCTGGGTGAGAAGTTCGCGCCGGGCGAGACCGTGTTCGAGAACGACGGCCTGCGCATGTGGCACGACGGTGATGGCATTGCCGTGGTCAGCTTCAAGACCAAGATGAACACCGTCTCCGACCACGTGCTCGACGGCTTGCAGGAATGCGTGTCGCGTGCCGAGAAGGACTTCCAGGGCCTGGTGATCTGGCAGCAGAAGGAACCCTTCTCCGCCGGTGCCGACCTGGCCGGTGCGCTCGGCCTGCTGCAGGCCGGCAAGGTCGACCAGTTCGAAGCGATGGTGCACAACTTCCAGCGCACCAGCCAGCGCATCAAGTACTCGCTGGTGCCTGTGGTGGCTGCGGTGCGTGGCCTGGCCCTGGGTGGCGGCTGCGAGTTCCAGATGCACAGCGCCAAGACCGTGGCCTTCCTGGAAAGCTACATCGGTCTGGTCGAAGCCGGCGTCGGCCTGCTTCCGGCCGGTGGTGGCCTGAAGGAACTGGCCGTGCGTGCCTCGCAGGCCGCTGGCCCGGGCGGTGACGTGTTCGCCGAACTGAAGAAGACCTTCGAGACCGTGGCGATGGCCAAGGTGTCCAACTCGGCGGTCAACGCCCAGGAACTGGGCCTGCTGCGCAGCACCGACAAGGTGGTGTTCAACAGCTACGAGGCGCTGTACATCGCCAAGGCCGAAGCACGCGCCCTGGCCGAAGCGGGCTACCGTCCGCCGCTGCCGGCACGCCGCATCCAGGTGGCCGGTGACGTCGGCATCGCCACCTTCAAGATGATGCTGGTCAACATGCTGGAAGGCCGCTTCATCAGCCCGTACGACTACGAGATCGCCGAGCGCATCGCCACCGTGCTGTGCGGCGGCAAGGTCGACCGCGGCACCCTGGTCGACGAAGAGTGGCTGCTGACCCTGGAGCGCAAGCACTTCGTCGAACTGGCCCAGCAGGAAAAGACCCAGGCCCGCATCGCGCACATGCTCAAGACCGGCAAGCCGCTGCGGAACTGACGGAAGACATCGGTAGTGCCGGCCGCTGGCCGGCAACCTCTTCCAACCCCTATTCAAGAGATCACTGCAATGACCAAGCAAATCCAGGACGCCTACATCGTCGCCGCCACCCGCACCCCGGTTGGCAAGGCGCCCAAGGGCATGTTCCGCAACACCCGCCCCGACGACATGCTCGCCCACGTGCTGCGCAGCGTCGTCGCACAGGCCCCGGGCGTGGACGTCAACCGCATCGATGACGCGATCATCGGCTGCGCCATGCCCGAAGCCGAGCAGGGCATGAACGTGGCCCGCATCGGCGTGCTGCTGGCCGGCCTGCCCAACACCATCGCCGCACAGACCGTGAACCGCTTCTGCTCGTCCGGCCTGCAGGCCGTGGCGCAGGCCGCCGACGCGATCCGCCTCGGCAACGCCGACCTGATGCTGGCCGGTGGCACCGAGTCGATGTCGATGGTGCCGATGATGGGCAACAAGATCGCGATGGCCCCGAGCGTGTTCGACAACGACCACGTCGCCATCGCCTACGGCATGGGCATCACCGCCGAGAAGGTCGCTGAAGAGTGGAAGGTCTCGCGCGAAGAACAGGACGCGTTCGCCCTGGCCTCGCACCAGAAGGCCATGGCCGCCATCCAGAACGGCGAGTTCAAGGATGAGATCAGCCCGTACGAAATCGTCTCGCACCTGCCGGACCTGGCCGATGGCCAGCGCATCATCACCCGCAACAAGGTAGCCGACACTGACGAAGGCCCGCGCCCGGATTCCTCGGCCGAAAGCCTGGCCAAGCTGCGCCCGGTGTTCCGCAACGGCCAGTTCGGCGGCACCGTCACTGCCGGCAACTCCTCGCAGATGAGCGATGGCGCCGGCGCGGTACTGCTGGCGTCGGAACAGGCAATCAAGGATTACGGCCTGACCCCGCTGGCCCGCTTCGTCAGCTTCTCGGTGGCCGGCGTGCGTCCGGAAGTGATGGGCATCGGCCCGATCGCCGCGATCCCGAAGGCACTGAAGCAGGCCGGCCTGACCCAGGACCAGCTGGACTGGATTGAGCTCAACGAAGCCTTCGCCGCGCAGTCGCTGGCGGTGATCCGCGATTGCGGCCTGGACCCGAGCAAGGTCAACCCGTTGGGCGGCGCGATCGCCCTGGGCCATCCGCTGGGCGCAACCGGCGCGATCCGTACCGCGACCCTGCTGCACGGCCTGCGTCGTCGCCAGCAGAAGTACGGCATGGTGACGATGTGCATCGGCACCGGCATGGGTGCGGCGGGTATTTTCGAGGCGCTGTAAGGTTCAAGGCGTTGCCTCGTTGGGCTTCAAGGCGTGGGCCGGGTTGGCAGGGCTACCCGGGACACGCCGTGAACCCCCCTCCGGGGTCCGGCCCAGCCGCTAGCGGCTGTGCGTTCGGGCGCTTGCGAAGCAGTGCTTCGCAACCAAAGCGCCCTCACCCTTGGGGGCTCGATGGCGCCATCCATGGCGCCAACGGTCCCGGGCAGCCTCACCCACCCGCGCCATCCATCATTCCGCGCGGCGGAGGGGGGAGCAAAGGCAGGATCAAGAGCTGGGGTCAGAGCCCTTTGCTACGCAAAGGGATCCGACCCCGACTCGACGCTCGCGGAAACGAAAAAGGCAGCCATCGGCTGCCTTTTTTGCTTTTGCTCTTGCCCTTGATTCCGCCCTTCCCGTCCGCGCCCGCAGGAAACTGTCGAGAGGCGTGGGCAGGCCGCTGCAGGACCGTTGGCGCCATGGTTGGCGCCATCGAGCCCCCAGGGATGGGTTTACGGCGTGTCCTGCAGCGGACTGCCCACGCCTCCCCCACTTTGGCAGGAAGGCGCTGACGGAGCGCTTGATAAACCTACTCCGCCAGCATCGCCGCCAGCTTCTCGCGTGCCGGGCCGGCCAGCTTCGGGTTGTCCAGCGCGAAGCGAATCGTCGCCTCCACCAGCCCCAGGTGCGTGCCGCAATCGAAACGGGTGCCCTCGAAACGATAGGCATCCACCTCTTCGGTCTTCAGCAGCTGCGCGATCGCATCAGTCAGCTGGATCTCGCCACCGGCACCGCTGCCGGTCTGCTCCAGCAGTTCGAAGATCTTCGGGCTCAGCACGTAGCGGCCGACCACGGCCAGGTCGCTCGGTGCGTCCTCCGGCTTCGGCTTCTCTACGATCTGCGAGATACGACCCTTGCGGCCATCGAACGCATCGGTGGCGACAATGCCGTAGCTGGCGGTCTTGTCATGCGGCACGTCTTCCACCGCGATCACGCTGGCGCCACTGGCTTCGTTGAGGTCGGCCATCTGCTTCAGCGCGCCATCGCCACGGTTCCAGATCAGGTCGTCCGGCAGCAGCACCGCGAACGGCTCGTCGCCGATCACCGCCTTGGCACACAGCACCGCATGGCCCAGGCCCAGCGCTTCAGCCTGGGTCACGAAGATCGCACGCACGCCGTTGGGCAGCACATGGCGGATCATCTCCAGCTGTTCCAGCTTGCCGGCACGCTCGAGCTTCTGCTCCAGTTCGTAGGCCTTGTCGAAATAATCGGCCACCGCATGCTTGTAGCGGTTGGTGATGAACACCAGCGTGTCGCAGCCCGCTTCGATCGCTTCATCAACCGCGTACTGGATCAGCGGACGATCAATGATCGGCAACATTTCCTTCGGCACCGTCTTGGTTGCCGGCAAAAAGCGCGTCCCGAGCCCTGCCACTGGAAAAACTGCCTTGCGAATTCGCTTGCTCATTGGTGCCTGTTGGCCTCACGTGCCGGAAAGGGCACGACTTTAGCGGATGAAATGTAAGCATCCTGTTCGATGGGAGAGAACTCCGGCATCGTCGCGAACAGGATCTCCTGGATGCTGGTGGTGTCGTAGCTGCACACCGCCTCGCGCAGGCGCGGGACATTGCCCAGCACCACATCGCGCGCGAACGTGCGCACACCGGCCTCGAGAATCTTCGGGTGCGCGGTCGAACGATAGTCCTCGTCCGAATAGAACAGCGTCTCGTGCAGCTTCTCGCCCGGGCGCAGGCCGGTGTAGATGATCGGAATGTCCTTGTACGGCTGCTTGCCGGCCAGGCGGATCATCTGTTCGGCCAGGACGCGGATTGGCACCGGCTCACCCATGTCAAGCGTATAGATCGCACCATGCGAGGCTGACGCGGCGGCCTGCAGAATCAACTGGCAGGCCTCCGGGATGGTCATGAAGTAGCGGCTGACTTCCGGGTCGGTGACAGTAACCGGTCCGCCGCGCAGGATCTGCTCGCGGAACAGCGGCACCACGCTGCCGGCCGAGGCCAGCACGTTGCCGAAGCGCACGGTGACGAACCGGGTATGCGTGGACCTCTGGTCCAGGCTCTGGCAGATCATCTCGGCGTAGCGCTTGCTGGCACCCAGCGCATTGACCGGATCAACCGCCTTGTCGGTAGAGATGAACACGAAATGCTCGACGTGCGCCTCAAGGCAGGCACGAGCCACGTTCTCGGTGGCCAGGATATTGTTTCGCACCGCTTCGCGCAGCTGACGCTCCAGCACCGGCACATGCTTGTAGGCAGCGGCATGGAACGCGGTATCGACCGGATGCAGCGACAACGCGTGGCGGATCACCGCCGGGTCGCCACAGTCGCCCAGTACCGCTTCGACCTCGACATCGGGGAAGCTGCGGCGCAGCTCGCCTTCAATGGTCAGCAACAGCAGCTCGCTGATCTCCAGCAGGATGATGCGGCCGGCGCCATGGCGCGCGCACTGGCGGCACAGCTCCGAGCCGATCGAGCCACCGGCACCGGTGACCATCACGGTACGGCCGCCCAACCAGCCGCGAATCAGGTTCCAGTCCGGCATGATCGGCTTGCGGCCGAGCAGATCCTCGATCGCCACTTCCTTCAACTGCCCTGGCAGCGACTGGCCCTGCAGGATGTCGCTGAGCTTGGGTACGGTACGGAACGGCACGCCGGTGCTTTCGCAGATGGCGACGATCCGCTGCATGCCCGCGGCATCCAGCGACGGAATAGCAATGACCAGCAGCTTGGCCGCGGTTTCGCGAACCACTGCCGGCGCGTCGTCCAGGCCGCCCAAGATGGGCAGGCCCTGCAGCTTGGCCCCACGCAGGTGGGGCGCATCATCCAGCAGGCCCACCGGTTCGAAGTTGCCCGACCGGCGCAGGTCGCGGACCAGGGTCTCGGCCGCCTGGCCGGCACCGAGGATCAACACGCGCCGCGCGGACGAATCCGACTGCAGCGACTGGTAATCCTTCCAGGCCCGGTACAGCAGCCGGGGCGCACCCAGCAGCGCCGACAGTGCGAACGGATAGATCACCAGCACCGACATCGGTACGCCATCGAAGCGCTTCCACATCAGCACCAGCACGATGGCGACCATGCCGATGAAGCTGGCCTTGAAGATGTTCAGCAGGTCGCTGACGCTGGCGAAACGCCACAGCCCGCGATACAGGCCAACGCGCCAGAACACCAGGCCCTGCAGCAGCAGTACCAGGGTGGTGTCGACATTCCACAGGGGAAGCGCGGGCGCGTTGGGAAGGATCGAGTAGCGCCCCGCATGGAGCAGCTGCCAGCATGCCCAGACCATGAAAAGGTCGTGGCAGACGATGGCCGAACGCGGCATCAGGCCGAGGATTCTGTCCCGCCAGGGTGAAGCCATGAGTCAGATAGTTCCTTGTCGGTGACGCAATCCATTGCGCAGGAGGAGCCAAAGGACGCTCAGCGCAATGAACCACGCGATCGCCACGACAGCCTCCCACCTCGGCTGCAAATTCGAGCAGACATTAAGCACTGTAATACTGAACAGGCCCAAAGCAAAGTACATCCCTGTCACCTGAGCGTGGCTGGCTCCTGCCTGGACCGCCCTCTGGTAGACGTGCTGGGTATGGGGTTCCGTCCAGCGTTGCCCGGAAATGATGCGCGCCAGCAGTGTGAAGCCTGCGTCCACAAGGAACGCCGAGGCCGGGACCAGCAGCAGGATCCAATTGATGTCGGTACGCACGCTGGCGATCGCCAGAACCACCGCCACGGCATACCCCAGCGCGCCACTTCCGACATCACCCATGAAGATCCGTGCGCGCGGAAAGTTGAACGGCAGGAATCCCAGGCAGGCCAGGCCCAGCGCCACGGCGGCAAGCGAATAGGGCCAGGGCAGCACCGGCGCCAGGCCCAGCGCGACCACGATGGCCTGGCTGGCGGCAATGCCGTTGATCCCATCCATGAAGTTCCAGATGTTGATCAGCGAGGCAGTGAACAGCAGCACCAGCACGGCCAGCAGCCAGCTGCCACCATGCATCTTGACCAACGCAGCCAGCAGCGCGGCGGCGATGAAGTGCACCAGCAGCCGGCGCATGGCCGGAAGCGGCTTGTGATCGTCCCACCAGCCGATGCCCGCGACCAGGACCAGGCCGAGACTGGCAACCAGCAGGCTGGGCGTTGCTTCGGGCCAGGCCCACATCGCCACGCCCGCCGTAACGAGCAGGCTGATGACGATGGCGATGCCGCCACCGCGGGGGGTTGCCACGCTATGGCTGCGGCGTTCGCCGGGCTGGTCCATCAGCTGCCTGCGCAGCGCGTAACCGCGTGCCGCCCAGGTCAGCGCCGCACTCAGCAGGGCCAATCCCAGCAGCGCCCCCATCACAAACCACGGCATGGATCAGAGCACCGCGTAGTTCAGCAGTGGCTTGACCGTGCCCCACTCCTTGCAGCTCGGGCACTGCCAGTGGTGGGTACGCGCGCCGAAGCCGCAGCGGGTGCAGCGGTAAGCGGGGTTGCGGACCAGCAACTGGTCGGTGATGTGCTTGAGGTCGTGCAGGGTCGCCGTGGAATCGGCGCCTTCGGCCAGGGTCAGGTCGATCAGCGCGGACTCGCCACGTACCGAAGGACGATCCTTGAGCTGGCGGCCGAGGTAGGCACGGGCCGGGGCCACGCCCTCCTGCTCTTCCATCAGGCGGGTCAGCGCCAGCACCGGGGCGATACCACGATAGTGCTCGGTCATTTCCGAGAGGAACGCACGCGCACCGCCGAGGTCGCCGACCTTCCGGTAGTTGGCCATCAGCGCAGGCAGCAGCTCGGGCAGGTACTCGGGATCGTTGCGGGCCGCGCGCTCGAACGCGCGCACGGCGGCTTCGGCGTTGCCGGCATCCGTTTCCAGGCGGCCCTCGATGATGCCGGCACGCACCGACATCGCGTCGGCCTGGTAGGCGCGGGCAATCGCTGCCCTCGCCTCTTCCAGCTTGCCGGCGCCGCGGAAGCGCTCGGCCAGCTCGCACTCGAACTGGCCGATCAGCTTGCCCATCGGCTCGCCGGTCACGTCCTCGAAGCGGGTGGCATTGTCGATCGCCTTTTCCCAGTCACGCTCAGCCTGGTAAATGCCGATCAGGTGCTTGAGCGCCTGCGGAGCACGCTGGTCCAGCTGCGCCAGTTCGGTGAACACGGTCTCTGCGCGGTCCAGCAGGCCGGACTTCATGTAGTCCTCGCCCAGTGCCAGCAGCGCCTGCACGCGCTGCGCGTCGCTCAGGTCGTGGCGGTTGACCAGGCCCTGGTGCAGGCGGATGGCGCGATCGACTTCACCACGGCGGCGGAAAAGATGGCCCAGCGCGACCTGGGTCTCGAAGGTTTCCTTGTCCAGCTCGGCGATGTGCAGGAACAGCTCGATGGCCTTGTCCGGCTGTTCGTTGAGCAGGTAGTTCAGGCCGCGGAAATAGGTGCTGGACAGGCGGCTGACCTGGTTGTCACCGTGGCGTTGCCCGCCACGCCGGCCGATCACCCATCCGGCCAATGCGGCCAGCGGAACGAACAGGAAAAACCACAGCCACTCGGTGACGAAATCCATCTTCGGTCAGCGTCCATCAAAAGATTGCGGGGGAACCACCGGCGCCGACGTGGCGGCAACGGACTTGTTGGCGCGGCGCAGCTGGCTGTAGAGCGGAATGACCACGCTCACCAGCACCAGGCCGGCGCCGACGATCACGCCGATCAGCAGCGCGGCAATCAGCGCCACGCCGACGGACGTATTCAATTGGGTGAACAACAGGTTGATCGACATCGCGGTCATGTTGACCGCACCAATGATCAGCCCAAGGATCAGCACCGCCAGCAGGACCAGCAGACGAAAAACCTTCATGCGACAGCTCCAGTGGCAGGAGACCGTAGCTTATCCGACTCGCGGCTCGATTCGCACGCGGTGGCGCGACGGCGGGGCGGGCTCAGGCCGGATCGGCGTCCAGCGGCAGCACACTGCTGACCCGCTCGCGCAGTTCCTTGCCCGGCTTGAAATGGGGGACGTGCTTGCCCGGAAGGGCCACCGATTCACCGGTCTTCGGGTTGCGGCCCAGGCGCGGCGGACGGTAGTGCAGCGAGAAGCTGCCAAAGCCACGGATTTCGATGCGATCCCCGGCAGAGAGGGAACCGCCCATCATTTCCAGCAATGACTTGACCGCCAGATCGACATCATCGGCCTTCAGGTGCGCCTGCCGGCGCGCAAGGATTTCGATCAGTTCGGATTTGGTCATTACCGGCTCACATCAGGGGCATCTCAGCCTGAAACGGCCCGGGCAGTGCCCGGGCCGTCCAGGAAACAACGAACAGCGTAAGGCCGATTACTCGGACTTGTTGCCGCTCAGCTGCGCACGCAGCAGCGCGCCCAGCTGGGTGGTGCCGCTGGCAGCCGAAGAGGACTGGTATTCCTCCAGCACTTCGCGCATTTCCGCGTCGTCCTTGGCCTTGATCGACAGCTGCAGGGTGCGGCCCTTGCGGTCCATGCCCACGAACTTGGCTTCGACCTTGTCGCCGACCTTCAGGTGCTGGGTGGCGTCGTCAACGCGCTCGTTGGCGATGTCGCGGGCCGAGACGTAACCTTCGATGCCGTCAGCCAGCTCGATGATCGCGCCCTTGGCGTCGACTTCCTTCACCACGCCCTCAACCTTGGAGCCCTTCGGATTGGCAGCCATGTACTGGCCGAACGGATCCTGCTCCAGCTGCTTGACGCCCAGCGAGATGCGCTCACGCTCCGGATCGACAGCCAGGACAACCGCGTCCAGGGTGTCGCCCTTCTTGAAGTTGCGAACGATGTCTTCGCCAGTGGTCGCCCAGCTGATGTCGGACAGGTGAACCAGGCCGTCGATGCCGCCGTCCAGGCCGATGAAGATGCCGAAGTCGGTGATCGACTTGATCTGGCCCGACACCTTGTCACCCTTCTTGTGGGTGGCAGCGAAGGTTTCCCACGGATTGGCGGCAACCTGCTTCATGCCCAGCGAGATGCGGCGACGCTCCTCGTCCACGTCCAGGACCATGACTTCAACTTCGTCACCGACCTGCACGACCTTGGACGGGTTGACGTTCTTGTTGGTCCAATCCATTTCGGAAACGTGCACCAGGCCTTCGACGCCCGGCTCGATCTCGACGAACGCGCCGTAATCGGTGACGTTGGAGACCTTGCCGAACACGCGGCTGTTGGCCGGGTAACGACGGGCGATGTTATCCCACGGATCTTCGCCCAGCTGCTTCAGGCCCAGCGAAACGCGGTTGCGCTCGCGGTCGAACTTCAGCACGCGCACGTCCAGCTCGTCGCCGACGTTCACGACTTCGGACGGATGGCGCACGCGCTTCCATGCCATGTCGGTGATGTGCAGCAGGCCGTCGATACCGCCCAGGTCCACGAACGCGCCGTAGTCGGTCAGGTTCTTGACGACACCCTTCAGGATCGCGCCTTCCTGCAGCTTGTCCATCAGCTGCTCGCGCTCTTCCGAGTGCTCGCTTTCGACGACAGCGCGGCGCGAAACCACGACGTTGTTACGCTTGCGGTCCAGCTTGATGAGCTTGAACTCGAGCTCCTTGCCTTCCAGGTAGGCCGGATCGCGCACCGGGCGCACATCGACCAGGGAACCCGGCAGGAAGGCGCGGACATCCTTGATGTCCACGGTGAAACCACCCTTGACCTTGCCGCTGATGCGGCCGGTGATGGTTTCGTTCTTTTCCAACGCTTCTTCCAGCTCGTCCCACACCATCGCGCGCTTGGCCTTCTCGCGCGACAGGACGGTTTCGCCGAAGCCGTTCTCGATCGAGTCGAGGGCGACCTTGACGATGTCGCCTTCGGCGACGTCGATTTCGCCAGCGTCGTTACGGAACTGTTCGATCGGCACGATGCCTTCGGACTTCAGGCCAGCGTTGATCACCACGACGTCGCCGCGGACTTCAACAACGGTACCGCTGACGATGGCGCCCGGCTTCAGCTTGGCCAGGTTGGCCTGGCTGGCTTCAAACAGTTCGGCAAATGATTCGGTCATTAGATTTACTCTGTTGGACACATGGGTCGGTGGCGTCCCCTTCAGGGGAATGGCGACCGCCCGCCTGTTGGTCGACCCCGGAAACGCAGGTCGTGTGTAGTAGGAAAACCGCCACGCATCATTGCGCGACGGAGCTGGTACAGCACTGCTTTGCGCGACCACCACCGGTGTTGCTGGCAGTACTCCCGCGCGAACGGATCAGGCAGCCGGAACCGGAAGCAGATCCATCACTCGGGCAACGACATCATCGATGCCGATGCCTGTGGTGTCGATGAGGACAGCATCGTCTGCCGGCTTCAGGGGCGCCACGGTACGCTGAGCATCACGGGCGTCGCGGGCCATGATCTCGCGCAGGAGGTCATCAAAGCTAACAGAAACCCCCTTGTCTTTCAACTGCTTATGCCGGCGCTCGGCGCGCTCCTCGGCACTGGCGGTCAGAAAGACCTTGTAGGACGCGTCCGGGAAGATCACCGTGCCCATGTCACGGCCATCGGCGACCAGGCCCGGCAGTTCCCTGAATGCGCGCTGGCGCTCCTTCAGGGCGGCACGGACCTCAGGAATGGCGGCAATGGCCGAGGCCAGCGCCCCCGTGGTCTCCAGGCGCAGCTCGTCGGTGGCATCGGTGCCGTTGACCAGGACCCGCATGGCCTCGCCCTGCTCGACAAACTGGACGTGGGTGTCGAAGGTGCAGCGGACCAGCGCCGAGGCATCCGAGGTATCGATGTCGGCCCAGCTGGCAGCCACGCCCACCGCCCGGTACAGCGCGCCCGAATCCAGGTAATGCCAGCCCATCCGGCGCGCCACGATGCGGCTGATGGTACCCTTGCCGGCCCCGGATGGGCCGTCGATGGTCAGGACGGGAGCGAGTGGATTCATGGGGGTCCCAGAGCGTGTGAAGAGGCCATTCTAGCCCCTGCCAGACGCCCCCAGCAGGATCTTTTGTGCAACCACTTGAAACCACGAGGAAAAGCCCGGTAGAATGGCGGGCTTGAACGAGCGTCAACTGCCGATTGTCTTTCGCATATCGCGGCCACGCTCCACCCGAACAACTACTGTTTACGCCGAGGTATGCCATGAAAGTCCTGTCCTCCCTGAAGTCGGCGAAGGCCCGTCACCGTGACTGCAAGGTCGTGCGTCGCCGTGGCAAGATCTTCGTCATCTGCAAGTCGAACCCGCGTTTCAAGGCGCGTCAGCGCTAAGCCTCACAGCCCTCGCGGCTGCGGCTGGCCCTACGCGGGGCCGACCCGATGCAAAAAGCCGCCTTCGGGCGGTTTTTTGTTTATGCGGCTTTTTCCTGCCGTTTTTGCTGTAATCGCCGTTCTTGACCACTGGGGAGTAGTTCGAGATGAAGCGTTACCTGTCCGCCCTGGCCATGCTGGCCACCCTGGCCGCCGCCACACCGGTGCTGGCCGATACCCTGCTTGTCGACCGCGCCCGCGAAAAACCAGCTGGTGCCCTGCCCGTGCGCGGCCAGAGCATGCAGCAGGTGCAGGCGCAGTTCGGCGCGCCGAGCGAGCAGCTGCAGCCGCGTGGCGGGCAGAAGCGGCAATGGCCGACCATCAACCGCTGGGTGTACCCGCAGTTCACCGTCTACTTCGAGAAGCAGAAGGTGATCAACGTGGTGGCCAACCAGGCGGACCCGAACGAAATCGGCCCGAAACCGCCGATCCGATGATCCCTCTACCCGCCGTGCGCGGGCCTGTGTAGCGAGACCATGAACCAGACCCTTCGTTTTCCTGCCGAATGGGAAGCCCAGAGCGGCATCCTGATTGCCTGGCCCACCGCCGACACCGACTGGGCCGACCGCCTGGGCCAGGTGGAAGAGACCTACATCGCGCTGGTCGCGGCGATCACCCGCTTCCAACCGGTGCTGATCTGCGTGGCCGACGACGATGTGGAGACCTATGCCGAGATGCGGCTGCGCTCCAACCGCATCGACATGGACAAGGTCCACTTCACCACGGCGGCCTACGACGATACCTGGCTGCGCGACTCCGGCCCGATCACCCTGCGCCGCGCCGATGGCGGCTTCCAGCTGCTGGACTTCCGCTTCACCGGCTGGGGCGGCAAGTTCGACGCGACCCTGGATGACCAGCTGGTGGGCGTGCTCGACCAGGCCGGCGTGTTCAACGACGCACCGGTGCGCAGCATCCCGTTCGCGCTGGAAGGCGGCGGCATCGAGACCGACGGTGAAGGCACCCTGCTGACCACCTGGAAGTGCCTGCACGAGCGCCACCCGGACCGCGACCGGGCAAGCCTGACTGCCGACCTGGCCGACTGGCTGCAGCAGGATCGCGTGCTGTGGCTGGACCACGGCTACCTGGAAGGCGACGACACCGACGCCCACATCGACACCCTCGCCCGCTTCGCCTCGGCCGACAGCATCGTCTACCAGGCCTGCGACGACCAAAGCGACTCGCATTACGCCGAGCTGCAGGCGATGGGCGACGAGCTGGCCGCACTGCGCACCAAGGATGGGCAGCCGTACCGCCTGTTCCCGCTGCCGTGGGCACAGCCGGTGATCGACGAAGGCCGTCGCCTGGCTGCCTCGTACGCCAATTACCTGATCGTCAACGGTGCGGTACTGATGCCGGCCTACGGCGATCCGGCTGACGATCTCGCCCGCGACGTGCTGGCGCAGGCGCACCCGGGCCGCGAGATCGTGCAGGTGCCGTGCCGCTCGCTGATCTGGCAGAACGGCAGCCTGCACTGCATCACCATGCAGCTGCCGGAAGGCCTGTTGAAGGCATGACGGTAGTGCCGGCCGCTGGCCGGCAACCATGCAATGTCTGATGGATCCACGGGATTGCCGGCCAGCGGCCGGCACTACCAGCACCCATTCAGCGCGCGACACGCCGTCGCCGTCCATCCGCGCTAACATGCAGGTTTTCCCCCGCAGGAACGCCCCGCATGAACTCGCGCAGCCCCCTTACCGTCGCCCTGATCCAGGAGCGCAACCACGGTGATGCCGCCGCCAACCTGGCGGTGATCGAAGCACGCGTGGCCGAGGCGGCTGCGCAGGGTGCCAAGCTGGTGCTGCTGCAGGAACTGCATAACGGTCCGTACTTCTGCCAGCACGAGTCGGTGGACGAGTTCGACCTGGCCGAGCCGATTCCGGGCCCGAGCACTGAGCGCCTGGGCGCGCTGGCGAAGAAGCATGGCGTGGTACTGGTCGGCTCGCTGTTCGAGCGCCGAGCTGCCGGCCTGTACCACAACACCGCGGTAGTGTTCGAAAAGGACGGCACGCTGCTGGGCAAGTACCGCAAGATGCATATCCCGGACGACCCGGGCTTCTACGAGAAGTTCTACTTCACCCCGGGCGACATCGGCTTCAAGCCGATCGATACCTCGGTGGGCCGCCTCGGCGTGCTGGTGTGCTGGGACCAGTGGTACCCGGAAGCGGCGCGCCTGATGGCGCTGGCCGGTGCCGAGCTGCTGCTGTACCCGACCGCGATCGGCTGGGACCCGGACGATGTGCAGGACGAGAAGACCCGCCAGCGCGACGCCTGGGTGCTGAGCCACCGCGGCCACGCCGTGGCCAACGGCCTGCCGGTGCTGAGCTGCAACCGCGTCGGCCACGAGGCTTCGCCGCTGGGCGCGTCGGGCATCCAGTTCTGGGGCAACAGCCACGTGCTCGGCCCGCAGGGCGAGTTCCTGGCCGAGGCCGGCACCGATGCCACCGTGCTGGTGTGCGACGTCGACCTGCAGCGCAGCGAGCACGTGCGCCGCATCTGGCCGTTCCTGCGTGATCGCCGCATCGATGCGTACGGCGACCTGCTCAAGCGCTACATCGACTGAGCCGGAGCCCGCGCATGGCCGTCCTCATCCGTGATGCCGGCCCGGCCGACATCGACGCGATCACCGCGATCTATGCGGTGGAAGTGACCGACTTCGTCAACACCTACGAGTACGACATCCCCGACGCGCCGGAGATGCTGCGCCGCATGCGCGACATCATCGACCGTGGCTTCCCCTACCTGGTCGCCGAGATCGACGGCCAGGTGGCCGGCTATGCCTACGCCAACACCTACCGCACCCGCATCGCCTACCAGTGGACCGTGGAAAACTCGGTCTACGTCGATGCCCGCTTCCAGGGCCAGGGCGTGGGCGCCGGCCTGCTCCAGGCCCTCATCGACGCCTGCGTGGCGCGCGGCTACCGGCAGATGGTGGCGGTGATCGGTGAACCGACCAATGCCGCCTCCATCAAGCTGCACGAACGCTTCGGCTTCGAGCTGGTGGGCGTGTTCCGTGGCCTTGGCCGCAAGCATGGCCGCTGGCTGGATACCGTGCAGATGCAGCGCGCGCTCGGCGATGGCGCCGACACCGCACCTTCCAATGAATGAATCCATGACTGAAACCCTTCCTGACACCGGCGATGACCTGTTCGCCGGCCAGCCGGTACGCGTCGTTGAACGCGACGGCGTGCGCTACACCCTGCTCGGCACCGCGCACGTCTCTCGCGCCAGCGTCGAAGCAGTGGAAAAAGCGATCGACAGTGGTCGCTTCGACGCGGTGGCCGTCGAGCTCGATCCGCAGCGCCTGCAGGCCCTGAGCGACCCGGACACCCTGGCCAAGCTCGACCTGGTCGAGGTGATCCGCAAGGGCCGCGTCGCCCTGTTCGCCGCCAACCTGGCGTTGTCCGCCTACCAGCGGCGCCTGGCCGAGCAGCTCGACATCGAGCCGGGTGCCGAACTCAAGCGCGCGGTGGAACTGGCCCGCGAGCGCGATCTGCCTGTGCACCTGATCGACCGTGAAGTCGGCCTGACCTTCCGCCGTGCATCGCAGCGGCTGGGCTTCTTCGGCAAGCTGAAGCTGGTTGCCGGGCTTGGCGCCGGCCTGTTCTCGTCGGAGGAAGTGGGCGAGAACGAGATCGAAAAACTTAAGCAGGGCGACATGCTGGAGTCGAGCTTCGGCGAGTTCGCCAGCGAGAGCCCGGCGCTGTACGAGACCATCATCGGCGAGCGCGACCGCTACATGGCCACGCGCCTGCGCGAAGCGCACGACCCGCAGCAGCGCGAAGTGCTGGCGGTGGTCGGTGCCGGCCACCTGGCCGGGCTGGCACGCTATCTGGAAACCGACACCGAGGCGCCGGCACCGCTGCGCGCCGAGCTGGAATCGGTGCCGAAGAAGCGCAACATCCCGTGGTTCACGCTGGGCATCCTGGCCATCGTAGCGACCGGCATCGGCGTGGGCTTCTACCGCGGCGGGCTGGGCGTTGGCACCGAGCTGCTGGCGACCTGGGCGATGTACACCGGCGGTCTGGCCGGCCTGGGCTGCCTGCTGGCCGGTGGCCATCCGCTGAGCATCCTGACCGCGATCGCGGTGGCACCGTTCAAGCCGTTCCGCTTGAGCATTCCAACCGGCGCGTTCTCGGCGCTGGTGGAAGCACGCCTGCGCAAGCCGGCGTACGAGGACTTCCTGAAGCTGCGCGACGATGCGCAGAGCCTGAAGGGCTGGTACCGCAACCGCGTCACCCGCGTGGTGCTGACCTTCATGCTGACCAACCTGGGCAGCATGCTGGGCCTGTGGCTGACCACGTTCAAGGTCTGGGGCAAGGTGGCGGGCTGATGGTCCCGCCCCACGTGGCTATACTCAGCGTTTAAGGAGGAACACAGCGATGGATGCATATGACGCGCTGATGCGCGATGGTTACGTAGTCGTTCGCCAGGCCATCGCGCCGGCGCTGGTCCAGGACATCAATGAGCGCATCGCGCGCTTCAAGCAGCGCAACCCCAAAGCGGTAACGCGCAACCTGGACGATCACAATCGCATGTACCGGGTCGTCAACCTGCACCTGGCAGTGGATGCGATGACCCGCCTGCTCACCGACAACCCGGCCATCGACGTCTGCGACCGCTTCCTCGGTGAACCCACTACGCTCTACACCAGCCTCTACTACGAGCGCGGATCCGAACAGTCATTGCACCGCGATACGCCGCTGTTCTGCACCTCCCCGGGCGAGCGCTACATGGGGGTGTGGACGGCACTGGAGGCAGTTGATGACAGTAACGGCCCACTACGGGTGGTCCCGGGCAGCCACCTGCTGCCGCCCATTGATGTGCAGGCGCTGCGACGCACGGTCTTCGGCGACAGCCCGGTCGGCGCCATGTCGCCGGAGGGCTGGACTGCCTACCAGGATGCGGTGGCCCGCCAATGCGAAGATGCTGGCCTGCAACCGCAAGCGGTGCACGTGCAGGCGGGTGACGTCATCGTCTGGCACCCACAGTTGTTCCATGGCGGCGCCCCGCATCCTTCGTCCGGCACGCGCCGCAGCGTGGTGATGCATGTGACCCCGAAGTCGATGCCGGTCGGTCACATGGATGTCTTCTACGGACAGACCCACCCGCCGGAGAAGGCGCCATGGCGCTACTACCGACGCGGCCGGCGTGAGATCGCGCGGTTCGGCCATGTCGATTTCGGGCATGAATACACCCGGCGCACGCTGTTCCTGCGCAAGGCCTGAAAAAAAAATGGGGGGAGACCGCCCCACTACGACCGGTCTCCCCCCACACCACAACACGTTGTCGTGCATTACAGCCGGGCAGCGCCCGGCTCTACCATCTCCAGACCGCGGGCGCGCCGGATCAGTCGCGTGACCGCACTGCGCAGGTCATCCAGCACCGCATAGATGGTCGGCAGGAACAGCAGGCTGACCACCGTCGAGAACGCCAGGCCACCGGCGATCGCGCGCGCCATCGGCGCGTACTCCGGGCCATTACCGAACATCTGCGTATTGGTCAGCGAGATCGGCACCATCGCCAGGATCGCCGTGCCCATGGTCATCATGATCGGGCGCAACCGCTCGCGCGAGCCTTCAACCAGTGCCTGCGTTCGGCCCATGCCGCCGCGCCGCAGGTTGTTGATGTGCTCGATCATCACGATGCCGTTGTTCACCACCACGCCCATCAGCACCAGGATGCCGATGAAGGACATGATCCCGAACGAAGTGCCAGTGATCCAGAACAGCCAGAACACGCCGAAGATCGAGAACAGCACGCCACTCATGATCGCCGCAGGGAACAACAGCGACTCGAATACCGCGGCCATCACCACGTAGATCATCACCAGTGCGATCAGCAGGTTGAACACCATCTGCTGCATCGCTTCGTCGTCGTTGCCGTAGTCACCGCCATCGAAGGTGAAGCCATAGCCGGCCGGGAAGTTCATCGGCTTGAGCACCGATTCCATGGCCTTGCGGCCGTCCGGCGCGGTGACCTTCTCGGCCAGGTTGGCCTTGATGGTCAACGTGGTCTGGCGGTTGGTACGGCCGATCTGGGTGGCCGACGAACCGACGTCGACACTGACCAGGCTCAGCAGCGGCACGCTGCGGCCATCGCCGGTACGTACGCTGAAGCCGGCCAGATCCTCGGGGCTGCTCTGTTCGGCACCGGCGAAGCGGACCCATACCGGTACTTCGTTGTCACCACGACGGAACTCGCGCATCGGCGCACCACGCAGTGCAAGGCCGACGAAGCTGGCCACCTGCTCGGCATTGAAGCCGAACGCCGCAGCGCGCTCGCGATCAACGCGCACCTTCAGTTCACCGCCCTTCTCGCCGTTGTCGATGCGCACGTCGCGCAGCTCGGCACGCTGGGCCAGCAGCGGCACCACTTCCTGACCAATTTCCTGCAGCATCGAACTGGAGTCGCCGACCAGCTGCACCTGTACGCCCTGATTGCCACCACCGCCGCCGTCGCCCCCTTGGTTGCCGACGAAATAATCGGTGCGGGCCGACTTCGGCAGCCCCTTGCGCAGCTCTTCCTGCAGCGCTTTGATGTCCTTGGCGTACTTCTCGTCGAGGGTGACCACGGTCGAGCTGCCTTCCTGCTCGCTGTACCAGGAGTACACCTGCTTCACGTGCAGGCGTTCGCGGTTCTGGTCGATCCAGCTCTCCACCCGTGCCACTTCCTCGGACATCTGCCGGTAGGTATAGGCGCCCTTCCACATGTAGCCGATGAAGATGTCCTTGCCGCCTTCGCCGCCGAACATATCGATCTTGGTCAGCTTCATCGGCACCAGGCTGACCAGCACCACCAGCAGGATGCCGAGCAGGCTCCAGCCGCGGTGGCGCAGTGACCAGTCCAGCAGCTGTGCGTAACGGCGCTGCAGGCGCGCGATCAGGCCGGTCTTCGAATGCACCAGCTTTGGCGTGGTCATGCGCGCGGACAGCATCGGGATCAGGCTGACTGCCACCAGCCACGAGGCCAGCAGCGAGACCGAGATGGTGATCGCGATCTGCGCCATGAAGATGCTGATGTTGTTGGTCTCGCCGAACAGGTTCGGTACGAATACGATGCAATGGCACAGGGTACCGGCGCTGAGCGCGATGGCCACGTTGCGGGTGCCGATGATCGAGGCCATCCGTGGCTGCCCGGGCATGCGCTCGCGTTCCTGGTAGATGCTCTCCACCACCACCACGGCGTTGTCGACCAGCATGCCGACCGCCAGCAGCAGGCCCATCATGGTCAGGATGTTCAACGTCACCCCGACGAAGTACATGAACCCCAGGGTGATGGTGAAGCAGATCGGAATGGCCAGGGTCACCATCAGCGTGGATGGCCAGTGGCGCAGGAAGAAGAACAGCACGGTCACCGACAGGATCAGGCCGACGCCGCCGGCCTCTGCCAGTTCCAGCAACGAGGAGGTCACCGCCTTGCCCTGGTTGTCGATCACCTTGATCTGCACGTCGCGCATCGACGCCTCCCCGCGGATTGCCTCGACCTCGGCCAGCGCCGCGCGCGAAACCTCCACCAGATTGGCGCTGCGCTCCTTGAAGATGTCCAGGCCGACCGCCGGGTTGCCGTCCAGGCGGCGTCCATAGCTCATGCGCGCCGGCTTCAGCCGTATCTCGGCGATATCACCCAGGCGCAGGCCCTTGGCGTTGATCACCAGGTCGCGCATTTCCTGCAGGTCGGTGATTTCGCCCACCGGCTGCACGCGCACGCGCTGGCCGTTGTCGTCGATCTGTCCGGCCGAGATCGAGAAATTCAGCGTGCGCAGGCGCTCGCTCAGCTCGTTGATGCTCAGCCCGTGCGCGTTGAGCCGGTTCGGATCGATGGCGATCTCCACCTCGTTCGGCGGCGCGCCGGTGATGTCGACGCGGGCCACGCCGGGAATGCGCTCGATGCGCCGCTTGAACTCGCGGTCGAGCATGTCATAGGCAGTGGTCAGATCGGTGGTACTGGCCAGGCGCACCTTCAGCACCGGCTGGTCACTGCTGGACCACTTGAACACGTTGTAGCGCTGCAGGTCGTCGGGCAGGTCGCTGCGGATCGCATCGATGCGCTCGCGCGCATCGGAAGCGGCAATCGCAATGTCGCGGTCCCAGTCGCTGAATTCGATGTAGATCAGCGCCGCCTCGGAGGTGGCCGACGAGCGCATGCGCTTGATGCCGGTCATCGTCGCCAGCGATTCCTCCACCGGGCGGATGATGGTCCGCTCCACTTCCTCCGGTGTCGAGCCGGTGTACGGGATCTGCACGAACAGGAACGGTGCCGAGATGTCCGGCAATGCTTCCAGCGGCAGCCGGAACGAGGCGATCAGGCCGATCACCACCAGCGACACGAAACACATGATGGTGGTGACCGGACGGCGGATGGAGAACTCGGCAACACTCATGCCGGTTCCTCCGCACCCGCCGCGCTGCCCGCTGCAGCCGGCTCGATCCCGCCGGCATGCTTGCGGCCACGTTCGCGGTAATACGCATCGCCGCGACGGTCCATCAGGTCATACACCACCGGAATGACCAGCAGGGTCAGCAGGGTCGACACCAGCAGGCCGCCGATCACGGTGATCGCCATCGGTGCACGCACTTCCGCACCCTCGCCCATCGCCACCGCCAGCGGCAGGAAGCCGAACAGCGTGCACAGCGTGGTCATGATGATCGGCCGCAGGCGTGAGCGGGCACCTTCCACCAGCGCCTCGTGCTTGGCCACGCCGGCCTCGCGCAGCTGGTTGACCTTGTCGATCAGGATGATCGCGTTCTTGGTGACCAGGCCGACCAGCAGGATCAGGCCGATGAACACCACCACCGAAATGGGCTTCCCGGTCAGCATCAGCGCCAGAATGGCGCCGACCAGCGCCAGCGGGATGGTGAACAGGATCACGAACGGGTGCAGCAGCGATTCGAACTGCGAGGCCATCACCAGGTAGACCAGGAAGATCGCCAGGCCGAAGGCGAAGATCAGCGACTTCGCCGCCTGCGCCAGCTCCTCACCCTGGCCACCGATGTGCAGGCCGACGCCTGCGCCCAGCGGCTGTTCCGACACCATCTGCTGCACTTCGCGCATGGCCGCGCCAAGATCGATGTCGCGCAGGTTGGCCGACACCACCGCCACCCGCGTCTGGTCGGCGCGATGGATCTCGCTGGGGCCAGTGGTGGCGACCACATCGGCCACCGCGTCCAGGGTGACCGGACGGGTGCTGCCCGGGTTGACGATCAGCCGACGGATGCTGTCCACGCTGGCACGATCACCTTCCTGTGCACGCACCAGCACGTCGATCTTGCGGTCACGGAAGCTGTAGCGGGTGGCGACGTCGCCGCGCACCTTCTTCACCACCACATCGGCGATCTGGCGCGTGGTCAGGCCGAGCGCACCGGCGCGTTCCTGGTCGAAGCGGATCTGGATTTCCGGGAAGCCCTCTTCCACGGTCGACTTCACGTCGGCGTAGTGCGCGTTGCCGCGCAGCATCGCCGCCAGGCGCTGGCCGGCCACTTCCAGGGTTGCCATGTCCTGCCCGCGCAGCTCGATTTCCAGCGGCGTGGAGAAGCTGAACAACGCCGGCCGTGCGAAGTCGACCTGTGCACCCGGATGCCGGCCCATGGTGTCACGCAGGCGCTCGGTGATCTCCGCTTCGGTACGCGCGTTGCCGCCGCCTTCCATCACCACGGTCAGCTTGCCGATGTTCTCGCCGCTCTCGGTGGGGCTGGCATCCAGGCGGGTGCCGCTGCCGCTGACACCGTACAGCGAAGCCACGCCCTCGCCCTTGCCGTGTGCCAGCTGCAGCTCGCGTACCAGTGCATCAGTCTGCTTCAGCGGCGTGCCGGCCGGCAGCTTCACCGTCATTTCGAAACGGTCCTGCGCCAGCTGCGGGATCAGGTCGGCACCGAGCATCGGCACCAGCGCCATGGTCGCCACGAAGATGATCGAGGCTACGCCCAATACCTTGCCCGGATGCGCCAGCGCGCTCGGCAGCAGGCGCAGGTAGCCACGCTCGGCACCGG
Source organism: Stenotrophomonas maltophilia (assembly GCF_004920835.1). Lineage (GTDB taxonomy): Bacteria > Pseudomonadota > Gammaproteobacteria > Xanthomonadales > Xanthomonadaceae > Stenotrophomonas > Stenotrophomonas maltophilia_AQ. The sequence continues at coordinate 53,640 of NZ_QFHO01000002.1, read as the reverse complement.
CATAGGGCTTCATCGCCAGATCGCTGGCCTTGCGCATCACCGGACCCACCACGGCCACCACGCCACGCCATACCCGCACCACCAGCCAGGCCAGTGCGTAGAAGCTCCAGCGCGCCGTCGCGACCACGCCACGGCGGCCCAGCGCGACCGGCTTCTGCCAGCGGTTCTGCGGCTGCCACGGTGCGTTCGGCGCCTCTTCCGGGAACGCCAGCGGCGGCCGTCCCTTCAGCGAGCTCAGCATCGGGATCAGGGTCATCGACACCAGCAGCGAGATCGCGATGGCGATCGCCACGGTCAATGCTTGGTCGCGGAACAGCTGGCCGGCGATGCCCTCGACGAACACCAGCGGCAGGAACACCGCGATGGTGGTCAGGGTGGAGGCGACCACCGCCATGCTCACTTCGCGGGTACCGACGATGGCCGCCTGCAGGATGCCCAGGCCACGCTCGCGGGCCTTGGCGATGCTCTCCAGCACCACGATCGAGTCATCCACCACCAGGCCGGTGGCCAGCGCCAGGCCGCCCAGCGACATCACGTTCAAGCTGAGGCCGAGCTGGCCCATGAAGAAGAACGTGGCGATGATCGAGACCGGCAGCGACAGGCTGATCACGAACGTGCTCCAGCCATCGCGCAGGAACAGGAAGATGATCAGGATCGCCAGCAGGCCACCGATAACGGCATCCTTCTTGACGTCGGCGATGGCGTGCTCGATGAAGCGCGACTGGTCCTCGATGGTGGTCATCTCGACATCGGACGGGAACGTGCCCTTGATCTGCTCCAGGCGCTTGCGCAGCGCTTCGGCGGTGGACACGGTATTGGCGTCGCCTTCCTTGTAGATCGCCAGTTCCACCGATTCCTTGCCGCCCAGGCGGATCACCGCTTCGCGTTCCTTGTAGCCCTGGCGCACGGTGGCCACGTCCTTCAGGCGAACCGGCACACCGTTGGCAACCACGCTGGAGCCACCACCGGACGATGCGCTCTGCGCCGCCGAGGCCGCCGCGATGGCCGCCGCCGAACCGGTCGACGCCGCGATGTTGAACATCTGCTGCAACGCCGAGTCAGCCGCGCTGCCGTTCGACGCCTGGGTGGTGACCAGCAGGTTGCGGATCTCTTCCAGATCAGCGAACTGGTTGACGGTACGCACCAGGAAGCGCTGCGAACCCTCCTCCAGGCGGCCGCCGGAGATGTTGATGTTCTCGTCCTTCAGGCGCTTGATGACGGTGTCGATGGGCAGGTTCAGCTGGGCAAGCTTCTGCTGGTCGATGTCGACCTGGATCTCGTCTTCCAGGCCGCCGCCGACCTTGACCGCCGCCACGCCGGTGACCGGCTCCAGCTTCTTTTTCAGGTCTTCATCGGCATAGCGGCGCAGGCCGGTCAGCTCGCGGACCGCATCGGCATCGCTGGCCGGTGCGGTCTTGCTGGACAGCACCAGGCGCATGATCGGCTCGGTGGACGGATTGAACCGCAGCAGCACCGGCGCCTTGGCCTCCAGTGGCAGATTCAGCGCTTCCATCTTGTCGCGCACTTCCAGGCTGGCCTGGTCCATGTTGGTGCCCCAGGCGAACTCCAGCACCACATCGCTCTGGCCGGTGCGCGAGACCGATTTCAGCTTGCGCAGGTTCTTGACCACGCCGACCGCTTCCTCAACCGGCTGGGTGATCAGGGTTTCGATTTCGGTCGGTGCCGCGCCGGTGTATTCGGTGCGCACGGTCAGCGTCGGATAGCTCAGGTCCGGCAGCAGGTTGACCTTGAGGTTGCCCAGCGCGATCACGCCGAACAGCAGCAGGGTGACCGTGCACATGGCGATGGTCACGCGGCGGCGGGTGGCGAATTCCACCAGGCCGCCGCGCATGCCGGCGGCGGCGCCGTCGCTCGCCGGCGAGGCACCGTGGTCGTGGCCCGGGGCGGTCATTGCTTGCTCCCGGCCTTGTCCGCCGGCTTGGCAGCCGTTGCGACCGTCTTCGCCTTTGCCTTCGGATCGGCGATCACCTGCACCGCGGTGCCGTCGCGCAGGGCGACCTTGCCGGCGGTGACCACCTGATCACCGGCCGCCAGGCCATCACGGATCTCCACCCACGGGCCCTCGGCGTAACCCAGCTTGACCGGAACGCGTGCGACCTTGCCTTCGCGCACCCGGAACACCGCCGGTTCACCGTCGTCGAGCAGCGCCAGGCGCGGCACCACGAGCGCATCGGCACGCTGGTCGTAATCGATGCGGATGCGCCCGAACATGCCGGGCTGCAGCGCGTGCGCGGCGCCGTCGAAGGCGCTGACCACGCGAAACGTACCACTGCCTGAATCCACCACCGGCGCGATGCGATCGACCGTACCGGTGAAGCTCTGGCCCGGCAGCGCGTCGGCGGCCAGCGTCACCGGCTGGCCAGCGCGCAGGGTGGCCAGCTCGCGCTCGGGCACGTTGAGGGTGGCTTCCAGCCGCGAGTTGTCGACGATGCGGAAGATCGGCGTATTGATCTGCACGAAGTTGCCGGTCTTGATCGAGCGCGACGCGATCACGCCGGAGATCGGCGCTACAACCGTGGTGTAGGACAGCTCCAGCGTGGCCAGGCGGTACTGCGCGCGGACGTTTTCCAGGTCGTAGCGCAGCTGGTCGACGTCGGCGGCGCTGACCATCTGCTGGCCAACCAGTTTCTGCGCGCGCTGGTAGTTGTTTTCCAGCTTGCGCATCTGCGCTTCGCTCTGCGCCACGGCCAGGCGCGCACGGTCCGGGTCCAGCCGCACCAGTGGCTGGCCGGCGCTGACCCGCTGGCCTTCTTCGACCAGCACCGCCAGCGCCACGCCAGAGGTCTTGGCGACCACCTGCGATTCGGCGCGCGGCTCCAGCGCAGCAGTGCCGGTGTAGCTGGCGGCAACGGCGCGATGGCTGGCCACGGCCACCTCGACCGGAACCGCGTCGACCTTCTTCTCCTCCTTGGTCTCGGCGGCCTTGGCTTCGGAATTGGGCCCTGCGGCGCAACCGCCCAGCAGCAGGGAGGAGGAGATCAGCAGTGCGGCAGCGCAGATTCCGCTGCGACGGCCGGACAGGAGGGTTGGGTGCGACATCGTCAGATCCCTGGAGGATGCGTGGACAGGTGTGGTAGCAAAGTAATGCACCACTTCACGGCAACACCATATCCCAAAGGTCATGGTGCCTTCGTGCCACTGGTCGGCCCGCCCCCCATTTCAGCTAGATGAAACCTGAGGCTATACTCGGATCGTTCCGTACCCCACGCCGGAACGACCAGACCCGAATCCCCGGAAACGACACCATGCGCCCGCAGCCGCTCGCCGCTTGTCTCGCTCTGGCCGTCCTCCTGCCCCTCGGGGCCGCCGCACAGCCCGCTCCTGCTCCTGCTCCTGCCACACCCGCTCCGGCTCCGGCGCCCGCCGCCGCGCCGCAGGCCACCGCTCCCACCGGCAATTTCGACAATGGCCGGGTACTGGCCTATACCTGCCAGGGGTGCCACGGCATCACCGGCTACAAGAACGCCTACCCCAGCTACCGGGTGCCGAAGATCGGCGGCCAGACCCAGCAGTACCTGGCCCAGGCCCTGACCGAGTACCGGCAGGGCAAGCGCAGGCATCCGACGATGCAGGCGCAGTCGATGAGTTTCAGCGAACAGGAGATCGCCGATCTCTCTGTTTACCTGTCCACCGTCAAGTAAGGCCCGCCCATGTCGAAAGCCGCGCATCCGATGCGTCACGCCATCGCCCTGTCCGTTGCCCTGCTGCTGGCCGCCTGTTCACAGTCGCAGGTGGAAAACAGCGAGAAATCCGCCGCCGACCCGGGCCATGCCAGCGGCGAACACGGTTCTTCATCCTCCGCCGGCCTGCCGCCGGGCCGCGAGGCCGCCGGCGAGGCCCGCGCCAAGGTGAAGGGCAAGGCCACCAACCAGAGCTGCATCGACTGCCACGGCGCCGACGGCAACGCGCCGATCGATGCGACCTATCCGAAGCTGGGTGGGCAGTACGGTGACTACCTGGCGCATGCGCTGCAGGCCTACCGCGCCGGTGACCGCCAGCATGCGCTGATGACGCCACAAGCGAAGGACCTGAGCGATCAGGACATTGCCGATCTGGCGGCGTACTTCGGCAGCCGGCCGAGCCAGCTGCGGGATCTGCACGGGGTCAAATGACCGCCGGCGCCCCGGTGGGTGCGGACCTTGGTCCGCACGGACCGTTGATTGGTGGGTGCGGACCGTTGGTCCGCACGGGTCCGGATATCCACGCATGGCGTGGATCTACTGAGCCGAGCGTGGGCTCGGCTCTACATCAATCGGCGCAACCGCTGGCGCCGACCGATACTCAGCCTTCCAGCTCTTCCCAGCGCGCGTAGGCCGCATCCAGCTCGGCCTGCACCTTGGCCAGCTGCTGGGTGTGCGCGGTCACTTCAGCGCTGCTGCGGGTGTAGAACGACGGGTCGTTCATCGCCGAGGTCAGCCCTTCGACGTCGCCCTCCAGCTTCTCGATGGTCTTCGGCAGCTGCTCCAGCTCGCGCGCTTCCTTGTAGGCCAGCTTGCGCTTGGGCGCTGCCGGCGTAGCGGCCGCTGCAGCAGGTGCGGCGGCGGCCGGCTTGGCGGCAGCCACCGCCGTCGGCGCGGCGGCAATGCTGCTGGCGTACCGCTGCCAGTCGCTGTAGCCACCCACGTACTCACCGATCACGCCGTCGCCTTCCATCACCAGCGTGGAGGTCACCACGTTGTCAATGAAGTCACGGTCATGGCTGACCAGCAGCAGCGTGCCGGTGTACTCGCCCAGCAGCTCTTCCAGCAACTCCAGGGTTTCCACGTCGAGGTCGTTGGTCGGTTCGTCCATCACCAGCAGGTTGGAGGGCTGCGCGAACAGCTTGGCCAGCAGCAGGCGGTTGCGCTCACCGCCAGACAGGCGGGTGATCGGCGCACGCGCGCGCTCCGGCGTGAACATGAAGTCCTGCAGGTAGGCATGCACATGCTTGCGCTTGCCGTTGAACTCGAGGAAATCACGGCCCTCGGCCACGTTCTCGATGGCGCTCCAGTCTTCGCGCAGCACCGCACGGTACTGGTCGAAATAGGCGATCTGCAGGTTGGTGCCGGGATTGACTTCACCCTTCTGCGGCTGCAGTTCGCCCAGCAGCAGCTTCAGCAGTGTGGTCTTGCCGCTGCCGTTGGGGCCGATCAGGCCGATGCGGTCACCACGCAGGATGGTGGTGCTGAAGTCACGGACCATGGTGCGCTCGCCGAAGGCGAACGAAATGTCCTTGACGTCGATGACCTTCTTGCCCGAGCTGACGCCCTGGGCCGCTTCCATCTTGACGTTGCCACTGAGGTCGCGGCGCGCGGAGCGCTCGTTGCGCATCGCCTTCAGGCGGCGCACGCGGCCTTCGTCGCGGGTGCGGCGGGCCTTGATGCCCTGGCGGATCCAGACTTCTTCCTGTGCCAGCAGCTTGTCGAAGCGGGCGTTTTCCTGCGCCTGCGCGTTGAGGCGTTCCTCGCGGCGGCGCTCGTAGTTGGCCCAGTCGCCGGGCCAGCTGGTGACCTGGCCGCGGTCGATCTCGACGATGCGGGTGGCCAGCGCACGCAGGAAGCGGCGGTCATGGGTGACGAACACCACGCTGCCGCTCCAGCCCTTCAGGAACGCTTCGAGCCAGTCGATGGCTTCGATGTCGAGGTGGTTGGTCGGTTCGTCCAGCAGCAACACATCCGGGCTGGACACCAGCGCACGAGCCAGCAGCACGCGGCGCTTCATGCCGCCGGACAGGCGGCCGAACTCGGCCTCGCCATCCAGATCGAGCTTGGTCAGGGTTTCGCTGACGCGCTGGTCCAGGCCCCAGCCGTTGGCGGCGTCGATCTTGGCCTGCACGTTGCCGAGCGCTTCGCCATCGAACACCTCGGCATGGCTGAGGTGGTGGAATTCGGCCAGCCACTGGCCCAGTTCGCCGAGACCGTCGGCGACGACGTCGAATACCGAGCCGGTGGCGCCGTGCGGCACTTCCTGCTCCAGGCGGGTGACGCGCACGCCCTGCTGCACACGGACTTCGCCGTCATCGGGCTTGTGGTCGCCGGACAGCAGCTTGAGCAGGGTGGATTTGCCGGCGCCGTTGCGGCCGATCAGGGCGATGCGTTCGCCCGGCTCGATCGACAGCTCGGCCTTTTCCAGCAACAACGGGCCGCCGACGCTGAAGTCGACGTTCTGTAGGGTAATCAGAGGCATCCGGCCATTGTACCGGTTGGGGGCGTCGGTCGGGTTGCACCCGGCACCCGCGGTAGTGCCGGCCGCTGGCCGGCAACCTCAACGGCAACGGCAGAAGCTGGTTTCCTGTGGGAGGCGGGACGGTATTCTGCTCTGGTGGGTGTCGACCTTGGTCGACACGGTAGATCTACGCCATGCGTGGATGAGCACTACAAGAAGTGTCGATGGATGGAATCGACTGGGAATCTGATGGCTTACCCCACCTCCCCCAGCAACGCCTGCAACCCCGGCAGCCATTGCTTGCCGGGGTGACGTACCAGCCACAGGGTGCGCTGCAGGGCAGGCAGCGGAGTCTCGAGCACGCGCAGGCGGCCGAGGGCCAGCGGCTCTTCCAGCGCATGACGCGAAAGACAGGCCAGACCCAGCCCGGCGATGGCGGCCTGCTTGATCGCTTCGGTATTGCCCAGCTGCAGGGTCTGGGCGAAGCCGCGCAGGTGCGGCAGCAAGGCCTGCTCCACCGCTTCGCGGGTGCCGGAGCCCGGTTCGCGCAGCAACCAGCGGGCGCGGCGCAGTTCATCCAGCGACCAGCGCGCGGCAACGTCGGCGGCGGCCACGATCACCAGCGGGTCCTGCTGCCAAGCGGTGACCTGCAGGCCGCGCTCATGGCACGGGCCTTCGATCAGGCCGGCATCCACATCCAGGCGCTGCACGGCAGCGACCACGCCGGCACTGTTGTCGATACGCAGGTCGACTTCGGCCTGCGGCGCCTGGCGCAGCAGTTCGGCGATGCGCGGCGGCAGCAGGTAGTTGCCGATGGTGGTACTGGCGGCCAGCACCAGCCGCAGCGGTGCACCCTGCGACGGGTCGCCGCCGGCAGCCAGCTGCCGCTCCAGATCGGCGGCGTTGACCAGTAGCGTGCGCGCCGGCTCCAGCAGTGCGCGGCCGTGGCCGTTCAGGGCCAAGCGGCGGCCGATGCGGTCGAACAACGGCGTGCCGAAGTGCGCCTCCAGCTCCTGCAGGGCGGCGCTGCTGGCCGATTGCGAAAGCGCAATGGCCTGACCGGCAGCAGTGGTGCTGCCGTGGTCGGCGATGGCGACGAAGACCTGCAACTGGCGCAAGGTCAGGCGCATGGCGCTTACCTCCTTGATGGGTAGGTTTCACCCATATTATTCGTTTTACAGGTCATCGTCTGGGGCGCACGCTTGCCCCATCACTCCAGCCCTACCCTTGCCATGAACGCCCCCGCTCTCTCCCCCTGGTCCCTGCCCGCCCTGCGCCAACGCTGGCAACCGCGTCTGCCCGGCCTGCTGCTAGTGGGCCTGATCGCGGCGGCGTCACTGTATCTGGCCGAGCTGCCCTGGCTGCAGGCGCACGGGCTGAGTGCGCTGACCGTGGCCATCGTCGCCGGAATCGTGGTCGGCAACACCTTGTACCCGCGGTTGGCACCGAGCAGTGCGGCCGGTGTCGGCTTCTCCAAGCACTGGCTGCTGCGCGCCGGCATCGTGCTGTACGGCCTGCGCCTGACCTTCCAGGACATCGGCCATGTTGGCGTCACTGGCGTGCTGATGGACGTGCTGGTGGTCGCCAGCACCTTCGGACTGGCCTGCTGGCTGGGCATGCGCGTGTTCAAGATGGAACGCGAGGCGGCGATGCTGATCGGTGCCGGCAGCGCGATCTGCGGCGCCGCGGCGGTGATGGCCGCCGAACCGGTGGTGCGCGGCCGTGCTGCGCAGGTCACGGTGGCGGTGTCGACAGTGGTGGTGTTCGGCACGCTGGCGATGTTCCTGTATCCCGCCCTGTATGCGCTGGTGCAGTCGCACGGCTGGCTGGCGATGGACGCGCAGCAGTACGGCCTGTTCACCGGTGCGACGGTGCATGAAGTGGCACAGGTAGTGGCGGCTGGCCGCGCGGTCAACGAAGCGGCGGCCGATACCGCGGTGATCACCAAGATGGTGCGGGTGATGCTGCTGGCACCGTTCCTGGTGGCGCTGTCGCTGTGGCTGGCGCGTGGCGGCAAGGCCAGCGCCGACGGCAGCAAGGCGCGCATCGTGGTGCCGTGGTTCGCCTTCGGTTTCGTGGCGGTGGCTGGCTTCAATTCGCTGCATCTGCTGCCGGCTGGCCTGCAGGCCGGGCTGGTGCAGTTGGACACGGTCCTGCTGGCGATGGCGATGGCCGCGCTGGGCCTGACCACCCACGTCTCGGCGCTGCGCCAGGCAGGCCTGAAGCCGCTGCTGCTGGCGCTGATCCTGTTCGCCTGGCTGCTGTTCGGTGGTCTGGCGATCCACCAGGGCGTACTGGCCGTGCTGGGCTGAGCAGGAGAGTGCCGACCAAGGTCGGCACCCACATGGATGGAGGCCCTGGGGCAGGGAGCGGCCGCGCAGACGGGTACAATGCGCCATGACTGACTTCTCGACCCTGCCGCTGAGCCCGGCCCTGCAGCCCGGCCTGGATGCCCTCGGCTACACCACCCTCACCCCCGTGCAGGCGCAGAGCCTGCCGGCCATCCTCGATGGCCGCGATGTGATCGCACAGGCGCCGACCGGCAGCGGCAAGACCGCCGCCTTCGGCCTGGGCCTGCTGCAGGCGATCGACCCCAGCCTGATCCGCGTACAGGCGCTGGTGCTGTGCCCGACCCGCGAACTGGCCGACCAGGTCGGCAAGCAGATCCGTAAGCTGGCCACCGGCATCCCCAACCTGAAGCTGTTGCTGCTGGTCGGCGGTGTGCCGCTGGGTCCGCAGCTGGCTTCGCTGGAAGGCCACGACCCGCACGTGGTGGTCGGCACGCCTGGCCGTGTGCAGGAGCTGGCACGCAAGCGCGCGCTGAATCTGGGCGCGGTGCGCACGCTGGTGCTGGATGAAGCCGACCGCATGCTCGACATGGGCTTCGAGGAGCCGATCCGCGAGATCGCCGGCCGGACCCACAAGGACCGCCAGAGCCTGCTGTTCTCGGCCACCTTCCCGGACAGCATCCGCACCATGGCGCGTGACCTGCTGCGCGAGGCAGTGGAAGTGACCGTGGAAGGCGCCGACCAGGCACCGGCCATCCGCCACATGTTCTGCGAGGTGGAACCGGCACATCGCCAGAAGGCGCTTGCCGGCCTGCTGCTGAAGTACACGCCGGAATCGGCGGTGGTGTTCTGCAATACCCGCAAGGACGTGGACGAAGTGGCCAACTCGCTGCAGCAGTTCGGGTTCTCCGCACTGGCCCTGCACGGCGACATGGAGCAGCGCGACCGCGAGGAAGTCTTGTTGTTGCTGGCCAACCGCAGCTGCAACGTGCTGGTGGCCAGCGACGTGGCCGCACGCGGCCTGGACGTGGAAGAGCTGGCGGCGGTGATCAACTACGAGCTGCCGACCGACGTTGAGAGCTACCAGCACCGCGTGGGCCGTACCGGCCGTGCCGGTGCCAGTGGCCTGGCGATCAGCCTGGTGGCCGGCCGCGAGAAGACCCGCGCCGAAGCCATTGAAGCGCAGATGGGTCAGCCGTTGGACTGGCAGAAGACGCCGCTGGCGACTTCACGCCCGGCCGAGCTGCCGCAGGCAGCGATGCGTACGCTGCGTATCGACGGCGGCAAGACCGACAAGCTGCGCCCGGGCGACATCCTCGGTGCACTGACCGGCGACGCCGGCCTGTCGAGCAAGTTCATCGGCAAGATTGCGATCTTCCCGACCCGCTCCTATGTGGCGATCGCGCGTGAGCAGGCCAACAAGGCCGTGGCGAAGCTGGAAGCCGGCAAGATCAAGGGCCGTCGTTTCCGCGTTCGGATGATGTGATTGAAGCAGCGTTGCCAACCACGTTGGCAACGATCTGACCTGGTAGCGGCCAACCTTGGTTGGCCCGTCCATGGCGCCAGTCGCGAAAAGCGCTGCCAACCAAGGTTGGCAACTACCGGCTCCCGGCCATTCGCTCTGGTAGATGCCAACCTTGGTTGGCACCTACCCTCTAATCAGAACACCAGTTCGGTGTACAGCGGCAGGTCCGTTTCCCAGCGCGCGCGGCCGCCGAGGCCGTCGAGCTCGACCAGTACGCCGGCACCGACCACGTCAACGTCCAGGCGGCGCACCAGCGACAGCGCCGCGACCAGCGTGCCACCGGTGGCCAGCACGTCGTCGATGATCGCCACGCGGGCACCGGCCGGCAGCGCATCGGCGTGCACTTCGATGCAGTCGCTGCGATATTCCAGCGTGTATTCCTCGCGCAGCACCTGGCCCGGCAGCTTGCCCGGCTTGCGCACCGGCACGAAGCCGACGCCCAGTTCCAGCGCCATCGCGGCGCCGAGGATGAAACCACGCGATTCGATGCCGACCACCGCGTCCAGCTTCTGGTCGCGCCAGCGATCAGCCATGGCAGTGACAGCACCGCGGAAGTCCTCGCCATGGGCGAGCAGCGGCATGATGTCCTTGAACAGGATGCCGGGCTTGGGGAAGTCGGCGATGTCGCGCAGGCGGGAGGCCCACTGCGGAGCGACGATGGCGTCGGTCATGTCACATTGGCTATCTGATGGCGGCATAGGGTACCCGTTCCGGGCGCCGCCTGCCTGTTGAGGGATATCGGCCGGGCTGCGCCCGGCACCTGCAGAGGCTTCAAGCCAAGGCAACGGCAAGAGCAACGGCAACAGCGGGATTCCTGTGGGATGGCGGGGTGGGCCCGGTGGCGGGAGACGCCGTAAACCCCGCTCCGCGGTCCGGCCCAGCCGCTGGCGGCTGTGCGTTCGGGCGCTTGCGAAGCAGTGCTTCGCAAGCAAAGCACCCTCACCCTTGGGGGCTTGGCCGCGGCATCCATGCCGCGGACACTCCCGCCACCGGACCCACCCCGCCTTCGACAGATTTCTGCGATCTGTCGCGGATCCACGCCATGCGTGGATGAATCTCAATCGAAATCGAATATTTCGAAAATTGAACGAAGAGCATCCACGCATGGCGTGGATCTACCGTGTCGACCAAGGTCGACACCTACCCGCAGCAGCGCGAAATCTGTCGGAGGTGGGGCGGTGTCGGATTGCGGGGTGTCAGCCGCATGGATGCGGCTGCCAAGCCTACACGGACGTACTTGCGGCGTCCCCGCAATCCGACACCGCCCCGCCAAACCACGGAATCCGCTTTTGCTCTGGCTGTTGACCTGGCCTCTGCGGGTGCAGGGCGCAGCCCTGCCGAAACCCACCCTCAGGAACTGCAGGACAGCATCGAGCAGCCTGCGCGGTTGTCGGCCCAGGCCGGGCGCTTGCCGGCGAAGTGTTCCAGGCCGGCACGCTCGGTGTATGGATCGCGCAGTACGTCCTGCAACGCATGAACGCCGCCGAGGTCGCCCTGCTCTGCGCGGTCGATGGCCTCCTGGGCCAGCCAGTTGCGCAGCACGTACAGCGGATTGGCCGCGGTCATCTTCGCCGTGCGCTCGCTGGCCGACAGCGGATCGGCCTGCAACCGCGCCGTGTAGTCCTGCAGCCACTGCTGCAACGGTACCTGCACCGCCTGCTGGCGCGCCTCGTCGTAGTACACCTCGTCCAGCAGCGCCGCATCCGGTGCCGTCGGATCGATACGCATCAGCGCACGCCAAGCCAGTGTCATGTCCATGGCACCGTCCTGCATCAGCTGCTGCCAGCGCAGGAAGAGCTGCAGGTCGTCATCATCGGCCGCGGCCAGTCCGAGCTTGGCGGCAGCATCGCGACGCGTGCAGGCCACGAAGGTGGTCTGATACGCCGCCAAGCCCGCTTGTAGCGGTGCGACATCGCCGAACAGCGGAGACAGCGCCTGCGCCAATCGGCTCAGGTTCCAGTACGCCACCTGCGGCTGGGTGCCGAAACGGTAGCGGCGGCCCTGCGCGTCGGTGGTGTTCGGCGTCCAGTCCGGGTCGAAGTCCTCGACCCATCCGTAGGGGCCGTAATCGAGTGTGAGGCCGAGCACGGACAGGTTGTCAGTGTTCATCACGCCATGCACGAAGCCGACGCGCATCCAGTGCGCGATCATCTCGGCGGTGCGCACCGCGATCTGCGCGAACCAGTCGCCGTACAGTGCCTCACCCTGCCCTTGGAGTTCAGGGAAATCGCGGGCGATGCAGGCATCGACCAGCTGCTGCAGCAACGCGGTTTCCCCGCGCGACGCCGGAAGCTCGAAGGAACCAAAGCGCAGGAACGACGGCGACACCCGGCATACGATGGCACCCGGCTCGGCACGTGGATGGCCGTCATAGAACATGTCGCGCACCACGTCGTCGCCGGTACCAACCAGCGACAGCGCGCGCGTGGTCGGCACACCCAGATGATGCATCGCCTCGCTGCACAGGAATTCGCGGATGGATGAGCGCAGCACTGCGCGCCCATCGGCACCGCGTGAGTACGGCGTCGGGCCGGCCCCCTTCAGCTGCAGCTCCCAGTGGCGGCCATCCGGCGCGACCAGTTCACCCAGCGAGATCGCACGCCCATCGCCGAGCTGACCGGCCCAGTGACCAAACTGATGGCCACCGTAGTTGGCTGCCCATGGCTGCATGCCGGCGTACAGTGCATTGCCGCCAAACACCTGCGCGAAGCCTTCGCTCTCGACCTCAGCGGTATCGAAGCCAAGCATCGCGGCGACGTCCGGCGCCCAGGCCAGCAGCGTGGGCGCCGTCACCGGGGTCGGCATCACTGGCGACCAGGCGGCGCCCAGCACTTCGCGGCGGCGTGGGCCGGATTCGGGGTCGCCTGGCAGGGTATGCAGCAGGCGGTTGTCGAAACGGGAGCTGTCGGTATCCATGGTGCTGAAGATGGGGGCGACGGCCACCCTCCTCAATTGCCGCTGAGTGCCTGCAGGTGACCGCCGTGGGCCTCGGCACGCTGATAGGCCGGGCGTTCACCGATGCGCTTGAGGAAGCCACGCAGTGCCGGCTTGTCGTCGATGCCACCACCGCGCGCAGCCGCAGCCTGGATCGGGAAGCTCATCTGGATGTCGGCGGCACTGAAGCGCTCGCCGGCGAACCACGGGCTTTCGGTCAGGCGGCGCTCCATCCAGTCCAGGTGCAGACGCCGCTGCGGGCCGATGAAGCCACGCTCGGCCTTGTCGGCGATGCTGCGTGCGATCGGGCGCGCGAAGAACGGCATCGGTGCGCTGCGGATGCGACCGATCACCAGGGTCAGCAGCAGCGGCGGCATCGCCGAGCCTTCGGCGTAGTGCAGCCAGTAGCGGTAGGCGATGCGTTCGGCACCATCGGCAGGCGTCGGCGACGGCGACAGCTGGCGCTGGGTGTCGTAGCGGTCGGCAAGGTAATCGAGGATGGCACCGGATTCGGCCAGCACCAGCTCACCATCCTGCAGTACCGGCGACTTGCCCAGCGGATGCACCTGACGCAGTTCCGGCGGTGCCAGCAGCGTCTTCGGATCGCGCGGATAGCGGCGCAGCTCGTAGTCCAGCCCCAGCTCCTCCAGCATCCACAGCACGCGTAGTGAACGGGAGTTTTCCAGATGGTGGACGATGCGCATGGGGACGATCCTTGGGAAGACCTGCATCGTACCGCGCACGGTGCATGCCCTTTGTAGAGTCGGGCCATGCCCCACTGCGTTTGAAAGCAGTCGGGCATGGCCCGACTCTACAAAAAGCAGCGGGCAATAAAAAACGCCGGAAGCTTTCGCTTCCGGCGTTCTGGCTACCAAACGGTAGCAGACGGATTAGACCGCCTGCACCTGGTCAGCCTGCATACCCTTCTGACCCTGGACGGCGATGAAGGTAACCTTCTGGCCTTCCTGCAGGGTCTTGAAGCCGGTGCCCTGGATGGCACGGAAGTGCACAAACAGGTCCGGGCCGCTTTCCGGGGTGATGAAGCCGAAGCCCTTGGCGTCGTTGAACCACTTGACGGTGCCGGTCTGACGATCAGACATTTGACTAACTCCTGAAACACATGTTGAAAAAATCGCAGCCACCGGGTATCGGGGCCGAGACTGAGTTGCAGGCGTTGGTAAAGCGGATCGATGAGCGGATCGTGAGATCAACTGCACCAGGCCACGATTCACGGTGACCCTAGCAAACACAGTGGGACGAACGATACGCGTGTTTTCTGCAAAAAGCGATAGCCCGGACGTTCATCGGCAAACGCCGCCCGCTAGGCGTGGCAAGGGTTGGCGCCTTTCCGCGGCTAACCCCGAGTCCCCATTCAGGTTTTTCCTACCCTACACTGGGTAAATGACTGAAGCTGAAACCCAAGCTGAACACGCCCGCCCCCGTATCTGGGTGGATGCAGATGCCTGCCCCACCGTCATTCGCGACATCCTGTTCCGGGCGGCTGAACGGGTCGGGATCGAACTGACCCTGGTCGCCAACCAGTGGATCCGTACCCCGCCCTCACGCTGGCTGCGCTCGATCCAGGTGCCGCAGGGCCTGGACGTGGCCGACAGCGCCATCGTCGAGCGGGTGGCCGCCGGCGACCTGGTGGTCACCCAGGACATCCCGCTGGCCGCACTGGTGCTGGAAAAGAAGGCGGTGGCCCTGAACCCGCGCGGCCAGCTGTACACCCCGGACAACATTGCCGAACGGCTGTCGATGCGCAATTTCATGGAGGAACTTCGCGGCGCCGGGGTACAGACCGGGGGGCCTCCGCCATTGGGTCCACGCGACCGGCAGCTGTTTGCGGCCGAGCTGGACCGCTGGCTGGCACGCCATCCGGCCCGCTGAACGCGTCTAGCCTTCCTGATCAGGCAGGCGCAGGCAGCGCTGGCTGCTGAACACCCGACGCTCGCCGCTCAACGGGTCGTCGAAGGCCAGCCCCTGCGCCAGCAGCTGCAGCGGCACCTCGGCCGTGCCTGCCGGCCGCTGCCGCAGCTGCGGATACAGGTCATCGCCCTCGATCGGCGCGCCCAGCATCGCCATGTGCACGCGCAGCTGGTGCTTGCGGCCGGTTTCCGGCAGCAGCCGATAACGCCAGATCGGTCCCTCACCCTCGATCAGCTCGATCCGGCTGCGCGCATTGGGCTCCCCGGGCACTTCGGCCATGCGGAAGAACGGTTCGGCCGGGGCCAAGCGGCTGTGCCGATGCAGCGGAAACGTCGCCGCGGGCAGCGCCGGTGCCAGCGCCTCGTAGGTCTTGTTGATGCGGCGTTCGCGGAACAGCCGCTGGTAGGCGTCGCGCGATGCAGCCTGCGTGGAGAACAGCACCAGGCCTGCAGTCAGCCGGTCCAGCCGATGCAGCGGCACCAGATCGGTATTGCCGGTGCGCGCGATCAGGCGTGCCAGCAACGTCTCGCGCACATAACCTCCGGCTGGCGTGACCGGCAGGAAGTGCGGCTTGTCGGCCACCAGCAGATGCGCATCGAGATGGACGATGGTCTCGGCGAAGGGGATCACCGGCTCGTCCACCACCTCCCGGAAATACTGGATCTCCAGCCCCACCTGCCAGGGCATGTCCGCTGCCAGCGCCCTGCCCTGCGCGTCCTGCACCCGGCCGCGCGTGAAGCGATCCTGCCATTGCTCACGATCGATGCGCGGAAAACGCGCGCACAGGCCGTCGAGCAGGGTGGCCCAGTGGCCGGGCGGAAGCTGCAGGCGGCTGGGCAGGATCATCAGGTCCACTCAGGCAACGGAAAAGAGCCCAAGCGTGCCACGTTGACGCTGCACAGACAGCCCCGCCACGGACACCCCCGGAGCAAACCTCTATCATGGTCCTCTTTAGTCCACGGTACCCCAATGGCTCTCACCGCCACCATCCGCAAGGCCGAACTGCAGATCAGCGACATGGATCGCGGCTATTACGCGACCCACAACCTGACCCTGGCCCAGCACCCGTCCGAGACCGACGACCGCTTGATGGTGCGCCTGCTCGCCTTCGCGCTGAACGCTGGCGACCGCCTGGAGTTCGGCCGCGGCCTGAGCACCGATGACGAACCGGACCTGTGGGAACACGACTACACCGGCGACATCCTGCAGTGGATCGACCTGGGCCATCCCGACGAATCGCGCATCCGCAAGGCCAGCAACCGCAGCCGCCAGGTGCAGGTGATCAACTATGGCGGCAACGCTTCGGAGATCTGGTGGGGCAAGCAGGGCAAGGGCCTGGCGCGCTTCGACAACCTGTCCGTGGTTGATCTGGACGGCGACTTCGTCGAGCGCTGGGGCCAGCAGATCAAGCGTGCGATGCGCTGGAGCGTGCTGATCCAGGACGGCGAGGTGCAGCTGCTGGACGATCAGATCCAGCTCGACGTGATCCCGAACTGGCGCAAGCGCGCCAAGGCATGAGCGCGCTCCGTTGCGATGTGGTGGTGATCGGTGCCGGTGCAGCCGGGCTGATGACCGCGATCACGGCCGGCCAGCGCGGCCGCCAGGTGCAGGTGATCGACCATGCCAACAAGATCGGCAAGAAGATCCTGATGTCCGGTGGTGGCCGCTGCAATTTCACCAACACCGGCACCACCCCGGCCAACTTCCTGTCGGCCAACCCGCACTTCTGCAAGTCGGCGCTGGCGCGCTACACACCTTGGCATTTCATCGAGCTGGTCAACAAGCACGGCATCGCGTATCACGAAAAAGAGCTGGGCCAGCTGTTCTGCGACATTTCGTCCAAGCAGATCGTGAAGATGCTGGTGGACGAATGCCAGGCGGCGGGCGTGCAGATCCGTACCCAGTGCAGCGTCGAGCGCATCGAGCATGGCACCGATGGTTTCCGCGTACACACCACGCAGGGCCTGTTCCATTGCGCCTCGCTGGTGGTGGCCACCGGTGGCCTGTCGATTCCCAGCCTTGGCGCCACCGGTTTCGGCTATGAGATCGCCCGCCAGTTCGGCCACCAGGTGCTGCCGACCCGCGCCGGACTGGTGCCGCTCACTCTCAGCGGCAAGCACCAGGAACGGTTGGCCGATCTCAGCGGCGTGGCGCTGCCGATCGAGGCGCGCTGCAATGGAAAGAGCTTCCAGAACTTCATGCTGCTGACCCACCGCGGCGTAAGTGGCCCGGCGATCCTGCAGATCTCTTCGTTCTGGCAACCCGGTGACGCGCTGGAGCTGGACCTGTTGCCTGGCCAGGATGCCGGTGACTGGCTGCGCCAGATGAAGCAGGAGCGGCCCGCCGCCGAACTGCGCACGGTGCTGGGCGAGGTGCTGCCGAAGCGGCTGGCGCAGCGCCTGTGCGAGCACTGGCTGCCCGACCGTCCGGTGCGCCAGCTGGACGAGCCGGTGCTGCGCCAGGCTGCACAGTTGCTGGGCGCGTTCCCGCTGGTGGCCAGTGGCACCGAGGGCTACCGCACCGCCGAAGTCACCCTGGGCGGCGTGGATACGGCCGAAGTCTCGTCTTCGACGCTGGAATCCAAGCGCGTGCCCGGCCTGCATTTCGTCGGTGAGGTGCTGGATGTGACCGGCTGGCTGGGCGGCTACAACTTCCAGTGGGCCTGGGCCAGCGGCCACGCGGCCGGCGGCGTGGTGTGAACCACATCGCCGTTCGATGCGCGCAAGGGGTGCGCGCATGGACGGTTCGCCGCGCATCGTGTATCTAGGTTCGCAGATTGGGGAGCAGTGCATGCAGAACGCGAACGACATCACCATCCGCCTGCTGATCGTCGACGACAGCGGCGAGAATGCCGAAGCCATCGTCAGCACCCTGCGCAACAGCGGCATCGCGGTGCGCCCATGGCGCCCGCAGGACGCGGCCGAACTGGCCCAGGTGCTGGCCAGCCAGGCCATCGACCTGGTGCTGGCGTCACCGTCGCAGGGCATTCCACTGCCGTTGGCCGCACAACATATCGCTGCCAGCGGCAAGGACATTCCGCTGGTGCTGCTGGCCGAGCGCATCGACGAGGACGAGCTGGTGCAGGCCAGCAGCCATGGTATCCGCGCCCTCGCCCTGCGCCAGCGCCCCGAGCATCTGCTTGCGGTGATCCGTGACCAGTGGGTGGACCTGCAGGCGCGTCGCGGCCTGCGCCGCATCGAGGCACAGATGCGCGAGACCGAGCGCCGCTGCGATGCGTTGATTGCCTCCTCGCGCGATCCCATCGCCTACGTGCACGAAGGCATGCATATCCGCGCCAACGATGCCTACCTGGAAATGTTCGGCTACGAGCATTTCGACGACATCGAAGGCATCTCCCTGCTGGACATGGTCGCCGCCCAGCACGTGGAGGGCTTCAAGCAGCTGCTGAAGGGCCTGAGCCGTGGCGAGGCGCCGCCGCCGCAGTACCAGCTCGATGCCCGTCACGAGGACGGCAGCGCGTTTCCGGCGACGATGGAATTCACTGCCGCCACCTATGAAGGCGAGTCCTGCCTGCAGGTGGTGCTCCGCCGCCGCATGGAGTTCGACCCGGAACTGGCGCGCGAGGTCGAGGACCTGCGCCAGCGCGACCAGGTCACCGGCCTGCTCAACCGCCCGACCTTCATGCTGCAGCTGGAAAGCGCGGTAGCCCAGGCCGGGCGCAGCGAAGGCCAGTTCGGCCTGCTGCTGATCGAGCCGGACCACTATGCGCGCCTGCTGCCGGACATCGGCCTGGCGTCGGCCGACACCCTGATCGGCGCCCTCGCCGGCCTGCTGGCCGAAGTGGTGGGCGAGGATGCGCAACTGGCCCGTTTCGGCGAGCACAATTTCGCCGTGCTGCAGGCCGGCCCGTATGCGCAGACCGTGGCGCTGGCCGAGCGCATCCGCGAGGCCTACGCCGCGCATGTGTTCAGCATCGGCGCCCGCTCGGCCACGGTGACGGTGAGCATCGGCGGCGTGCAGGTGGGCGAGAAGATCGCCAGCATCGGCCAGGTACTGGCGCGCGCCAGCGAATGCACGCATGCCGCCGCCGAGCTGGGCAACACCTGCCGCATCTTCGACCCGGCCGCCGCTGACCGCGTGGAGGAAGAACGCGTGCTGCGCTGGGTCGCGCGCATCCGTGAAGCACTGGCTGGCGACGGCTTCCAGCTGCACTACCAGCCGGTACTGAACCTGCAGGGCGAGTCACTGGAGCTGTACGAGGCGTATCTGCGCCTGGAGCACAACGGCGAACTGCTGAGCCCGACTGCGTTCCTGGGCATCGCCGAGGAGCACGGCCTGCTGGCCGACATCAACCGCTGGGTGGTCTCGCAGGCGATCGCCGTGCTTGGCCAGCGCGCCCGCGAAGGGCATGCCACCCAGATGCTGGTGAAGGTGACCCCGGAATCGTTCGACGACCCGCAGATGATCGCCACCCTTCGCCGTGAGCTGCAGGCACAGGGTGTGCCTGGCGAGCGGCTGTGGCTGCATGCGCCGGAAGCGAAGGTGTTCACCCACCTGCGCAGCGCCCAGCAGTTCCTTGCCGAAGTGGCACCGCTGGGTTGCCGGATCGGCCTGGAGCAGTTCGGCTCGGGGCTGGATTCGTTCCAGCTGCTGGCCCACTTCCAGCCCCAGTTCCTCAAGCTGGACCGTGGTTTCACCAGCGACCTGGCGGCCACCCGTGAGAACATCGACCGCATCAGCCAGATCACCGCGCGTGCGCAGGAAGCCGGCATCCGCACCATCGCCGAGTTCGTCAGCGATGCCAACTCGATGACCCTGCTGTTCAGTGCCGGCGTGGACTATGTGCAGGGCGACTTTGTCGGCCCAGCGCTGGCGGAGATGGGCTTCGAGTTTGGTTGACCGATGGTAGTGCCGGCCGCTGGCCGGCAGCCTCAGGTACCCGGGGTTGCCGGCCAGCGGCCGGCACTACCAAAAGTGAAGGCCGGCTTTCGCCGGCCTTTTGCTTGATCAGGTCAGATCGACCAGGTTGTCGATCTTCACGTCGGGGTTGACGTCGGCCTCGTAATCGACTCCCTCCACGCCAAAGCCGAACAGGCGCAGGAAGTCGGCCTTGTAGCCGGCCAGGTCGCTGATCTCGTACAGGTTCTCGTTGGTCACCTGCGGCCACAGCGCGACAACCTTGCCCTGCACGTCCGCCGCCATTTCCTTGTAGTCCGCACGCAGGCGGCCTTCTTCGTCGATGAGCGCGACCTTGTTGCCGTCACCATCAACCAGGTCGTGGCGCAGGCGATCGACCGCCACGCCATCGGCGCTGGCACCGTAGAGGATGTCGTAGAGCACATCGAGCTGTTCGATGCAGCCTTCGTGGGTACCCTTTTCCTTCATCACCTTGAACAGCAGCGACAGGTACAGCGGCATGGTCGGAATGGCCGAGCTGGCCTGGGTGACTACCGCCTTGAGCACTGACACGCGCGCGTCGCCACCGATCTTGGCCAACTTCTCGCGCAGGCTCAGCACCTTGGTGTCCAGGTCTTTCTTGGCCGCGCCGATCGAACCGTTCCAGTAAATGGCCTGGGTGATCTCTTCACCCACGTAGGTGAAGGCAGTGGTGGTGCAGCCGTTGGCCAGCACGCCGGCATCGGCCAGCGCGTCGATCCACATCTGCCAGTCCTCACCGCCCATCACCGCGACCGTGCCGGCGATTTCCTCGGCCGTGGCCGGCTGCAGGTGGGTCTCGGTCAGCACTTCCTTGTCGGTGTCCAGCCCGCGCAGGGTGATCGGCTCGCCGATCGGCTTCAGCGTCGAGCTGATGATTTCACCGGTCTTCGGGTGCTTGCGACGCGGCGCGGCCAGGCTGTAGACCACCTGATCCACTTGGCCGAGATCGGCCTTGATCATCTCGATGGTCCTGGCCTTCACTTCATCGGAGAAGGCATCGCCGTTGATGCTCTTGGCGTACAGGCCGGCTTCGTCGGCGTACTTGTGGAACGCGGCGGAGTTGTACCAGCCCGCAGTGCCCGGCTTGCTCTCGGTGCCAGGGCGCTCGAAGAAGATGCCCAGGGTCGCCGCGCCGCTGCCGAACGCCGCGGTGATGCGCGCAGCCAAGCCGTAGCCGGTAGAGGCACCGATCACCAGCACGCGCTTGGGGCCGTTCTGGATCGGCGGGCGCGCACGGATGTAGTCGACCTGCTGCTTGACGGCGGCCTCGCAGCCGGTCGGGTGGGTGGTGACGCAGATGAAGCCGCGGACGCGCGGTTTGATGACCATGGATACCTCGGGTTGGCAGATGCGGCGCGCGGGGCGCTCAGCAGGAATACGGGCGCGCGCCTGCGCGCGCGAACCGCAGGATCGTAGTGCGCGGGGGAAGATTGCACAACCGACGCTGGCGTAGGGTGGTGGTGTTTTGCAGGGTTGCACCCTGCACCTGCAGAGACCGGAGCAACGTCAAAAGCTGGGTTCCTGTGAGATGGCGGGGTGGGTCCGGTGGAGGGGGACGCCGTGAACCCGTCCATGGGGGCTTGGTCGCGGCATCCATGCCGCTCACACCCCCTCCACCGGACCCACCCCGCCTTCGACAGTCTTCCGCGATCTGTCGGAACAGCTCTTGGGGGCAGATCCGTTTTCCGAAGGAAAACGGATCTGCCCCCATTTGTTTGTATCGATATCTGACAGATGTGCCGACCAACGGTCGGCACCCACCAACAGCCGCGTGAACCTGTCGAAGGCGGGGCACTGTGGGTTTGCGGGGTGTGAGCCGCATGGATGCGGCGACCAAGCCCCCATGGATGGGTTTACGGCGTCCCCGCAAACTCACAGTGCCCCGCCATCCCACGGAATGCCGCTTCGCTTTGGATTTGGCTGTTGCTGTTGCTTCGGCAGGTGCAGGGCGCCGCCCTGCCAACAAAAAACCCCGCTTGCGCGGGGTTCTCTGTGTGCTGCATGCAGTAGGTGCCTACGGGCGACGGGCCAATGCCTCGACGTCCTTCGCCTTCGGCAGCAGGTCCTGCTTGCTCACGCGCAGGAAACCGATCGTCAGCATCGGCACCGCCACCAGGATCGAGGACAGCACGACGATCACCGCGCCGATCATGTGCGTCTCAGCCAGGCCTTCCATCGAGCTGCCGCCGTACATGTACAGGGCAAGCGCTGACAGGAAGAACATCACAGCCGTGATCACCGTACGCGACAGCGTCTGGTTGATCGAACGGTTCAGCACTTCCATCGAGTCCACGCGCAGGCTGCGGAAGTTCTCGCGGACGCGGTCGAAGACCACGATGATGTCGTTGATCGCAAAGCCCATCACCGACAGCAGGCCGGCCAGCACGGTCAGGTCGAACTCACGGCCCAGCAGGGACACATAAGCCACCGTCACGATCAGGTCGAACATCGCCACGATGCTGGCGGTGACCGCGAACTTCCATTCGAAGCGCACCGCGATGTAGATCAGGAAGCCGGCCAGCATGAAGATGGTGGCGTACAGGCCATTCATCGCCAGGTCCTTGCCGATCTGCGGACCCACGAACTCATTGCGCAGCACCGTAGCCTGGTTGTCAGCGGTGGACAGCGCCTTCACTACGGCCGCGGCGGTGGCCTTGTCCTCGTGCGCGGCATCGCCGGTGCCCGGGGCGTGCTCACCGTGCGGGGCCAGGCGGATCAGCAGATCGGTGTTGCCACCAACACTCTGTACCTGGGCGCCGTCGAAGCCACTCTCTTCGAGCTTGGTACGGACCTGCTCGACGTCCACCGCCTTGTCGAAGCGGGCTTCGATCAGGGTGCCGCCGGTGAAGTCCAGGGCGTAGTTGAAGCCCTTGAAGCCGATGATGGCGATCGAGGCCAGGAACACGATGATCGTGACGACCATCGCGACATGGCGCCAGCGCATGAAGTCGATCTTGGTGTCGTTCGGGAGGATGTGCAGCGGAAACAGTTTCATGTGCGTGTCGTCCCGTCAGATGGCCACGTTCTGGAGCTTCTTGCGGCGGCCGTAGATCAGCGTCGCCAGTGCACGCGACACGGTGATCGCGGTGAACATGGAGGCGAAAATACCGATGATCATGGTCAGCGCGAAGCCCTTCAGCGGACCGGTACCGAATGCGAACAGCGCCACACCGACGATCAGGCCGGTCAGGTTGGCGTCGAGGATGGTGCCCGAAGCACGTTCGTAACCGGTCACGATCGCGGTCTTGCCCGGCACGCCGGCACGCAGTTCTTCACGGATACGTTCGTTGATCAGCACGTTGGCGTCGACCGACAGGCCGACCGACAACGCCAGGCCGGCGAAGCCCGGCAGGGTCATGGTCGCACCGAAGAGCGACATCACCGCGACCACGATCAGCAGGTTGAACAGCATCGCGATCGAGGTGATCACACCGAACATGCGGTAGTAGACGCTGAAGAACACCAGGGTGAACAGGAATGCGAACACGACCGCGCGCATACCGTTCTTGACGTTCTCGGCGCCCAGGCTCGGGCCGACCACGCGCTCTTCGACGAAGTCCATCGGCGCCGCCAGGGAGCCGGACTTCAGCAGCTTGGCCAGGTCCTCGGCTTCCTTCTTCTGCAGGCCGGTGGTCTGGAAGTTCTTGCCGAACACGCCGTTGATGTTGGCCACCGAGATCACTTCCTCGTTGACCTTGAAGCCACGCACTTCTTGGCCGTCAACGACGGTCACGGTCGGCACGCGCTCGGTATAGACCACCGCCATCGGCTTGTTCACGTTGGCACTGGTGAAGTCGAACATGCGCTGGCCGCCGACGTTGTTCAGCGTCACGCTGACTGCCGGGGAGCCACTGTTCGAATCAGTCACCGCCTGCGCGCCGACCATCTGGTCACCGGTGACGATCACGCGCTTGTTCAGCAGGATCGGGCCGCGGCCATCACGCTGCTGGTAGACCTTCGCCTCCGGCGGGATGCGGCCGGCGGTGATGGCGTCCTGCGCGTTGCCCTCGACCACCGCACGGTATTCCAGGGTGGCGGTGGCGCCGATCATGCGCTTGGCTTCGGCGGTGTCCTGCACGCCCGGCAGCTGAACGACCACGCGGTCGGCACCCTGGCGCTGGATGATCGGCTCGGCCACGCCGAGCTGGTTCACACGGTTGCGCAGGGTGTTGATGTTCTGCTCGATGGCGCCGTTGGCGATCTGGGTGATCTCGGTTTCCGGCACGGTCACCGTAATGCGGTTGCCACTGATGTCGTAGCCGAGGGTCGGCTGCGCCTTGACCAGGGCGGCACGGGCGCGCTGCGCGGCATCGTCACCGGCGGACGGGCTCAGGTTGGCCACGATGCTGTTGTCAGCGCGGCGTTCCACCGACTGGTACGGGATGCGCGCATCACGCAGGGTGCTGCGCACGTCTTCGGTGTAGGCATCCAGGCGCTTGTCCAGGGCGGCCTTCTGGTCGACCTGCAGCACGAAGTGCACGCCACCCTGAAGGTCCAGGCCCAGCACCATCGGGCGACCACCGAGGTTGGCCAGCCAGTCCGGCACGGTCGAGGCCAGGTTCAGGGCCACGGTGTAGTTCTCACCGACGGTGTCACGCAGGGCGTCGCTGGCAGCGGACTGCGCCTTCAGGTCCGGCAGGCGGACGATCAGGCTCTCCCCTTCCTTCTCGGCACCAACGGCGTCCACGCCGGCCTTCTTCAGGTCGGCCAGCACACGGTCACGCAGCGCATCGTCGATCTGCCCGCCACGGTTGGCGGTGATCTGGATGGCCGGGTCCTTCTGGTAGATGTTGGGCAGCGCGTACAGCGCGCTGAGCGCCAGTACGATCAGGATGACGACGTACTTCCAGCGTGGAAATTCGAGCATTGCTTGGGTCCCGCGCGGCGCCATCCCCGGCGCCGCGGTTGTGCTTCGGAAAGGGAGTGGCTTACTTGGCCGAATCCAGGGTGCCGGTCGGCAGCACGCTGCCAACAGCGCCCTTCTGCACGCGGATGCGCACGTTCTCGGCCACTTCGATGGTGACGAAGTTGTCGCCGATGTCGGTGACCTTGCCGGCGATGCCGCCGTTGGTCAGCACTTCGTCGCCACGCTTGATCTTCTCCAGCATGGACTTGTGCTCCTTCTGCCGCTTCATCTGCGGGCGGATCATCAGGAAGTACATGATGGCGATCAGGATGACCGGGAACAGCAGCGTGGTCAGGCCCATGCCCTGCGGTTGGCCGCCGGCGGCCTGGGCGTGGGCGGCGGGAATCAGGAAGGCAAGCAGGTTCATCGTTGGTCCTTTGGTTGGGCGGCGCTTCGGCCCTTTCACGGGCACGAGGTGTCGACCGCGGATCTGGGTCAGCCTTGAAGTATGCCACGGCCCCGGGCATTCGTCCTTGGGCCGTTTGGCAGGGGGTGTTCGGGTTACAGGGGCGGCGCGGCCGCCCCGCGTGCCGTGTAGAAAGACTCACGGAAGGCCAGGAAGGTTCCCGCCTCGATCGCCGCGCGGATGTCGGCCATGAGCTTTTCGTAATAGAACAGGTTATGCAGGGTGCCCAGCATCGGCGCCAGCATCTCGTTGCAGCGGTCCAGGTGGCGCAGGTAGGACCGGGTGTAGCCGCCGGTGCAGGCCACGCAGCCGCAGCCCGGCTCGATCGGGTCCATGTCGCGCGCGTACTGGGAATTACGGATGCGAACGGTGCCGAACGAGGTGAAATAGTGGCCGTTGCGCGCGTTGCGGGTGGGCATCACGCAGTCGAACATGTCCACGCCACGTGCGACACCCTCGACCAGGTCCTCCGGCCGGCCCACGCCCATCAGGTAGCGCGGGCGGTCAGCGGGCAGTTCCGGGTCCAGGTGGTCGAGCATGGCGTTGCGCTCGTCTTCGGGCTCGCCCACGGCCAGGCCGCCGATGGCATAGCCGTCGAAGCCGATCGCCTGCAGGGCATCGGCCGAGCGGCTGCGCAGGTCGGTGTGCACGCCGCCCTGGACGATGCCGAACAGGGCCGCGTCGTTGCCGAGCTCGTCATGCGCGTTGCGGCTGCGCTGGGCCCAGCGCAGGCTCAGCTCCATCGAGCGGCGCGCCACATCCTCGGTGGCCGGGTACGGGGTGCACTCGTCGAAGATCATCACCACATCCGAATCGAGCACCTTCTGGATCTTCATGCTCTCTTCCGGGCCCAGGAACACCCGGGCACCGTCGGTTGGCGAGGCGAAGGTCACGCCCTGCTCGGTGATCTTGCGACGGTGGGCCAGCGAGAACACCTGGAAGCCGCCGGAGTCGGTCAGGATCGGGCCAGCCCAGCGGCAGAAGCCATGCAGGCCGCCGTGGTCGGCGATGATGTCCAGGCCCGGCCGCAGGTACAGGTGGAAGGTATTGCCGAGGATGATCTCGGCACCCAACGCACGCACCTGGTCCGGCAGGATGCCCTTGACCGAGCCATAGGTACCCACCGGCATGAAGGCCGGCGTTTCCACCGTGCCACGCGGGAAGGTCAGGCGGCCACGGCGGGCACGGCCGTCGCGGGTCTGGAGCTGGAACTGCAATCGGGACATGGAGCGGTCATTCGGGCAAATAGTCGCCTATTGTCCCCCAAACGCGGCACCTACAGGTAGCGCCGGGCCACGTCCGGCGGCTCTTGGGCCGCACGGCGTGCTCGCCGGGCATGGCCCGGCGCTACCCTACCCCGCCTGCGGGAACAGCAGCATGGCGTCGCCGTAGCTGAAGAAGCGGTAGCGCTGCGCGATCGCGTGCTGGTAGGCATCGAACACGCGCTCCTTGCCGGCGAACGCGGAAATCATCATCAGCAGCGTGCTTTCCGGCAGATGGAAGTTGGTCACCATCGCGTCGACGCTGCGGATGCGGTAGCCCGGGGTGATGAAGATCTGCGTTTCACCAGCAAACGGCAGCAGTTCGCCATCGCGCATCGCGCTTTCCAGCGCGCGCACCACGGTGGTACCGACGCCGATCACCCGGCCGCCGGCGGCGCGCGTGCGCCGTACCTGCTGCACCAGCTCGGCACCCACGTTCAGCCACTCGCGGTGCATCACGTGGTCCTTCAGGTCATCGGCACGCACCGGCTGGAAGGTGCCCGCACCCACGTGCAGGGTGACGTGGCCAAAGTCCACGCCCTTGTCCTTCAGCGCGGCCAGCAGCGGTTCGTCGAAATGCAGGCCGGCTGTCGGCGCCGCCACCGCGCCCACTTCACGCGCGAACACAGTCTGGTAGCGCTCGCGGTCGTCCACACCCGGCTCGCGCTGGATGTAGGGCGGCAGCGGCAGGCGACCGGCATGCAGCAGCCACTGCTCCAGCGATTCCGGCACATGGAACTGCAGCACATAGAACTC
This sequence comes from Stenotrophomonas maltophilia, assembly GCF_004920835.1. GTDB lineage: Bacteria > Pseudomonadota > Gammaproteobacteria > Xanthomonadales > Xanthomonadaceae > Stenotrophomonas > Stenotrophomonas maltophilia_AQ. The sequence continues at coordinate 26,570 of NZ_QFHO01000002.1, read as the reverse complement.
GCCATCGCGGCCCAGCACCTCGGCTTCGCCACCGGCATCCAGCGCAATGCGGCTGCCGGCCTTGGGCGACTTGCTGGCGCCCACCTGGGCACGTGCCTGCTGGCCGCCGAGCAGGCGCTCGATCAGGATCTCGACGCGGCCACCGCTGGCCTTCTGCCCGAACAGGCGCGCCGGTATCACCCGGGTGTCGTTGAACACCAGCAGATCGCCCGGCTGCAGCAGCGACGGCAGGTCTCGCACCTGCAGATCGGTGAAGGCGGCGGGGGCTTGCGGCACCAGCAGCAGGCGGCTTGCGGAACGTTCGGCCAAGGGCGCCTGCGCGATCAGTTCAGCCGGCAGGTCGTAGTTGAAATCGGACTTCTTCAAGGCAGTGGGCGGCAACAGGTCGACAATGGCGCGCATTGTACGTCCAGCGTCTGCGAGCCGGCGCGCTTCGCGGCGAACGTCGCGCAAAATGCTGCTATGCAGCAGGTTTCTGCGGGGTTATCGCGCAAAAAAACAAGTGCTAGCATCGAGTTGGAAGTCCGCTGCACGAGCCTGCCCCAAGCGCGCGTGATGACGCGCGTTTTGCTTTTGAAGACCCGTGCGACCCATTGTTTCAGGAGATCTGCAATGAGCTTCATCGAACGTCTCGCCCCCCTGCGCAACCAGCCCGGCACCCGCCTCACCTCCGGCCTGGACGATGCCACCCTGAAGGCCCTGTCCGCCAACCACCCGCAGCTGATCGCCGCGGTGGACGCCGCCGCCGAGGAATTCGCGCGTGTGCAGGCCGACCTGGGGCCGCTGCTGGCGCAGGACGAACAGGCGCAGATCGACGCGATGCAGGACGGCTTCGTCAATTTCTATGCCGATGATGCGGTGACTCCGTACGTGGCACTGGCCGCACGCGGCCCCTGGGTGGTCACCCTGAAGGGCGCGGTGCTGTACGACGCCGGCGGCTACGGCATGCTCGGCTTCGGGCACACCCCGGATGCCGTGCTGGAGGCGATGGCGCGCCCGCAGGTGATGGCCAACATCATGACCCCCAGCCTGTCCCAGCAGCGCTTCATCACCGCGCTGCGCGCCGAGATCGGCCACCGTCGTGGCGGCTGCCCGTTCACCCGTTTCATGTGCCTGAATTCCGGCTCTGAAGCGGTCGGCCTGGCCGCGCGCATCGCCGACGTCAATGCCAAGCTGCAGACCGACCCGGGTGCCCGCCACGCCGGCGCCGCGATCAAGCGCGTGGTGGTCAAGGGCAGCTTCCATGGCCGTACCGACCGCCCTGCCCTGTATTCCGATTCCAGCCGCAAGAGCTACATGCAGCACCTGGCCAGCTACCGCGGCGAGGACTCGGTGATTACCGTGGCGCCGTACGATGAGGCCGGCCTGCGCAAGGTGTTCGAGGATGCCGCGCGCAACCAGTGGTTCATCGAGGCGGTGTTCCTGGAGCCGGTGATGGGCGAAGGCGACCCGGGCCGTTCGGTGCCGCCGTCGTTCTATGCGGTGGCCCGCGAACTGACCCGTGCCCATGGCAGCCTGTTGCTGCTGGACTCGATCCAGGCCGGCCTGCGCGCGCATGGCGTGCTGTCGGTGGTCGATTACCCGGGCTTCGAAGGCCTCGATCCGCCGGACATGGAAACCTATTCCAAGGCGCTCAACGCCGCGCAGTACCCGCTGTCGGTGCTGGCCGTGACCGAGCATGCCGCGCAGCTGTACCGCAAGGGCATTTACGGCAACACCATGACCAGCAACCCACGTGCGCTGGACGTGGCCTGCGCCACCCTGGCCCAGCTGACCCCGCAGGTACGCGCCAACATCGCCGAGCGCGGTGCCGAGGCGGTGCGCAAGCTGGAGCAGCTCAAGGGCGAACTGGGCGGCCTGATCACCAAGGTGCAGGGCACCGGCCTGCTGTTCTCCTGCGAGCTGGCCCCGCAGTTCAAGTGCTACGGCGCCAATTCCACCGAGGAATGGCTGCGCCAGCACGGCATCAACGTGATCCACGGTGGCGAGAACTCGCTGCGCTTCACTCCGCACTTCGGCATGGACAGCGAGGAGCTGGACCTGCTGGTGGGCCTGGTCGGCCGCGCCCTGCGTGAAGGCCCGCGCCGCGAGCAGGCCGCCGCGGCGTAAGCCCCGTTCTTTGTAGAGTCGAGCTTGCTCGACTCTACCGTTGCCGCGATCTGAACGAAGAACAGCCGAGCGCGGCTCGGCTCTACAGACGGCAACCGCGAAGGTCCATAATCCATAGACACCCCGTCCCTGACCGCTCTGCGGTCGGCGATGGGGCGTTTTCGTTTCCGGCCAAGAGACAGGAAGATCCATGAAATCGATCTGTGTGTACTGTGGTTCCAACGCTGGCAGCAAGCCGGCCTATACCGAACGCGCCCTTGCCCTGGGCGACCGCATCGCCCGCGATGGCATGCGCCTGGTGTACGGCGGCGGCAACGTCGGCCTGATGGGAACCGTGGCCAATGCCGTGCTCGCTGCCGGCGGCGAAGTGACCGGCGTGATTCCGCGCCAGCTGGCCGACTGGGAAGTGGCACATCGCGGCCTCACCGAACTGGAAATCGTAGGCTCGATGCATGAGCGCAAATCGCGCATGTTCGACCTGGCCGATGGCTTCGTCACCCTGCCCGGCGGCTTCGGCACCATGGAAGAGATCTTCGAGATGCTGACCTGGCGCCAGCTGGGCATCGGCAACAAGCCGTGCGCGTTCCTCGACGTGGAAGGCTTCTACGCACCGCTGATCGGCATGATCGACCGCATGGTGGAAGAGCGCTTCCTGCATCCGGACCAGCGCCAGGACCTGTGGTACGGCTCGGACATCGAAGAAATGCTGGCGTGGATGAAGAACTACCAACCGGCGCAGGCCTCGAAGTGGATCGACGAGAAGCGTAGCGCCGCCCTGCGCTGAGGCTTCCCTGCGCGGTGGTTCAGACCGCCGCGCAGCCCCACGGTGCCGGCCGCCCCAGCAGGTAGCCCTGGCCGTAGTCGCAGCCGAGTTCGCGCAGCGTCTGCTGCTGCGCCTCGGTTTCGATGCCCTCGCCGATGGTCTCGATGCCCAACGTGCGCGCCAGCGACAGCACGCCCTCGACCAGCGCGCGCGTGCTCTGCACTTCCGGTCCATGCAGACCAGCGATGAAGCTCTGGTCGATCTTCAGCGTGCTGATCGGGAAGCGGTGCAGGTAGGACAGCGCCGAGAAGCCGGTACCGAAATCGTCCAGCTGCACCTGGATGCCGCGCTCGCGCAGGCCCTGCAGGATGCGCAGCGTGTGCGGGCCGTCATCCAGCAGTGCGACCTCGGTGATCTCCAGCCGCAGCCGCTGCGGATCGGCACCGTACGCATCCAGCAGGCCGAACAGCCGGCCGCTGAACTCAGCAGAGCGGAAATGACGCGGTGACACGTTCACCGACACATAGGTGTGCCCGCCTTCGGCCAGGCCGGCGATGACCTGTTCGTAGATCAGCCAGTCGACCTGTTCGATCAGCCCACTCTCCTCGCCCAGCTCCAGGAACGCCCCCGGCAGCAGCAGGCCACGGCGCTCGTGCTGCCAGCGCAGCAGCGCCTCGTGCCCGACCACCTCGCCATCGGAGAGGCGCACGATCGGCTGGTAGAACGGCACGAAATCGTGGTTGTTGATCGCGCGGCGCAGATCGGCTTCCAGGTCGAGGCTGCGCATGGCCTGCTCGCGCATGTCCTCGTCGAAGATCGCGCAGCGGTCATGGCCCTGCGCCTTGGCCCGGTACATCGCGGCGTCGGCATCTCGCAGCAGCTCTTCGCCGGTACGGTAGCGCGGGTTCCACAGGGCGATGCCCAGGCTGCCAGACGGGAACAGTTCGCGGCCGGCGATCCACATCGATTCCTGCAGCGCCAGCAGCAGTCGCTGGCCAAAATCCAGTGCCTGCGCCAGGCCCTGCGGACACTGCAGCAGCACTGCGAATTCGTCACCGCCCAGCCGCGCCACCACATCGTCGGTGCTGGCCATCGACACGATGCGCTTGGCCACTTCCACCAGCATGCGATCGCCTGCGGCATGGCCGATGCTGTCGTTGACCAGCTTGAAGCGGTCCAGGTCAAGGAACAACACGGCGAACACCGGTCCACCCTCGCGACGGGCCAGCGACAACGCATCCTGCAGGCGGTCGAGCAGATGCAGGCGGTTGGGCAGGCCGGTCAGCGCATCGTGCATGGCCTGGTGGGTCAGCCGTTGTTCTGCGCGCAGCCGCTCGCCGATCTGGCCGAGCAGTTTCTCGTTGACCTCGGCCAACTCGCGGGTGCGCTCTTCCACCCGTTTTTCCAACTCGGCATGCGCCGAACGCAGCCGTTGCTGGTCGCGCTGGCGGGCCAGGCCGGTGCCGATGTTCTGCGCGACGAAGGTCAGCAGGCGCTGGTCGTGCACGCTGAAGGTGCTGTTCTGGCTGTAACTCTGCACCACGATCGCGCCGACCACTTCGTCGTCGCGCAGCAGCGGCACGCCCAGCCAGCAATGCGAGCGCGCACCGGATTCGCGCACCTCGCCGTTGGCCAGCAGCGCATCGATCTGCGCGCGCGAAGCCAGCAGCGGCCGCCGGTTGCGTACCACGTATTCGGTCAGGCCACGGCTGAACGGTCGCGGCGCACGGCTGGCATTGTGCTCGTCCACCGAATAGACGAAATCCAGGCCATTGCCCGCCGCGTTGACCAGCGCGATGTAGAAATTGCGCGCGTCGAGCAGGCGCCCCACCACGCCGTGTACCCGCCCGTAGAACTGGGCCAGGCTGTCGGCCGACATCGCCATCTCGGCGATGTTGTACAACGCGGTCTGCAGCTGCTCGGCACGGCGTCGTTCGGCCACCTCGTCCTGCAGGCTGTGGTTGGCGCGCTGCAGCTGCTGGGTGCGCCGCTCGACCTGCTGTTCCAGCCGCACCTGGGCCTGGCGTCGGTCCATCGCGGTCTGCACATGCTGGGCGACAAAACCCAGCAGGGCACGCTCGGACTCACCATAGCGGGCCGCGTGTTCGTAGCTCTGCACCACGATGGCACCGCACACGCGGCCATCGCGCAGCATCGGTACGCCCAGCCAGTCCAGGCTTTCCGGGCCACGCTGCGGATCGTGCTCCTGCTCGACCACCCGCGCCAGCAGCTCGCGTGACGGGCCACTGAGCGGCCTGCCATGGCGCAGCAGCGCCACCGTCAGACTGCGCGGCATCTCGCTGGCGTCATGGCTCTGCGCCGGGTCGGCAACGAAGTCATCGACCTGGTCGGCGAAGTACAGGAACCGGATCTGGTCGCGCACATCGTCGTACTCGACGATGTAGCAGTTCTCGGCGTACATCAGCGTGCCCAGCACACCGTGCACGTGGCGCAGCATCTCGCCCATCTCCAGGTCGGCACCGGCCAGGTCGGCGATCTGGAACAGCGCCTGCTGCAGACGCTCGGCCTCCTCCAGCGCCTTGATCTGTCCCGCCTGGCGGCCGCGCTGCAGGGCCAGCTCCATCGCCTGCCGGGCCAGCCCCCACCACGCCGGCGAGGGGATCGCGCCCTCCACCGACAGCAGCAGGCGCGCACCGTCGTAGTCCCAGCCATGCTGGCCATCGCCGATGCCAGCAGGTACTGCAGGCCGGTCACCGCTGACGGGCGGCCAGCCGCCCTCGCCACGCCCCAGCTGCGGGTCTTCCCAGCCGACCCGGAGCACTGCCGTTTCCGGCAGCAGCGCATGCAGCGCGCGCACCAGCGCCGTGCTCAGCACGGCCTCGTGTAGTGGTTCTTCCGCCGGTTCAGCATGCGTGGACAAATGACAATCTCTTGGCGCCGTCTGTGCGTCGCCTCCCCTGAGCCGCCGAGCATAGCGCGCCACCCGGGGGGCAATGGAAGCCCGCAAACCCCGAATCGTGCGCCCGTACGTTTTTCCTGCCGACCGTAGCCCCTTCCGAGCCATGACCCTCGCCCTTCCCGCCGCCGCCACCGGCTATGCGCCACCGTCTGCAGGCCTTACCCTGTACGCCGTGGAAGCCAGCGCACTGCCAACCGATGAAGCCTTGATGCTGGCCTGGGCCGGTGGCGACCTGCGCGCGTTCGAAAGCCTGTATGCACGCCACCGCAAGCGCCTGTTCGGCTTCCTGCTGCGGCAACTGCGGGACAACGCGCTGGCCGAGGAGATCTTCCAGGATGTGTGGCAGCGGGTGATCAGCGCCCGCGCCGGCTGGCAGCCCGAAGCGGCGTTCAGCACCTGGCTGTTCCGCATCGCCCACAACCGCTTGAACGACCACTGGCGCGCTGCCCGCCACCGCCCCGCCGCGCCGGCCGATGCCGACCTGCGCCTGGCGGCGATCGAGGACGGGCAGACCCCGGAAGCCGAGCTTTCCGAATTCGAACAGCGTCGCCGCATCCAGCTGGCGATGGAGCAACTGCCGCCCGAGCAGCGTGAAGTGCTGCAGTTGCGGCTGGATCAGGAACTGAGCCTGGAGGAGATTGGCCAGATCACCGGCGTGGGCCGGGAAACCGTGAAATCGCGGCTGCGCTATGCGATGGACAAGCTGCGTGCGGGATTGAACGCATGAACCGAAACGACCCCCTGACGCCGGAAGAACGCGAGCTGGCCCAGCTGCTCGGCCGTCGCGCCGAGCAGGCACCGCCGGCCGCGCTGGACGCCGCCATCCTGGCCGCGGCACGTGCCGCCGTGGATGCGCCGTCCGCCGATGCCACCACCTCACCGGACGCGCCCCGCGTGCGGCGCACCCGCCCGCGCTGGCCGGCTGTGTTCGGCATCGCGGCCTCGATGGTGTTCGCGATCGGTATCGCCTGGCAGCTGCGCCCGGAACCGCCGCCGGTTCCCGCCGGCGAAGCCCAGATGGCGGCAGCGCCTGCAGCTGCCGATGTCGCCGCCACTGAGCAGACGATTGAAAGCAGCGCCGCAGACAGCACGGCTGCCGCTGCAGAACCGGCTGTTGCCCCGGCAACACCGGAAGCTGTTGCCGCCCCGGCAGAAGCCATTGCACGCGAGCGCAAGCCAGCACCAGTAGAAGCCACCGATGCACCGGCACCGGCCGCGCGATCGATGGCGGCAGAACCCGCTGCCGACAGCGCCTTCGCTGCACTGCCGCCGCCCCCGGCTGCGGCGCCACCGGCGCCCCCTGCCCCCACTGCCTACTCGGCACCCGCGCCGCTGATGGCGCCGGCTGTCGCCAGTGGTTCGCTGAAGGCACGCTCGGCAGGCACGCCAGAGCCCAACAGCGTCCAGGCCGAACAGGCCCCGGCATTGGACCGGGTAGAGATCACCTCGATGAAGCGCGAAGCCCCCAGCCGTTCCGCACCGGGGGTCATGCGCCGCGGCAGCGATGCTGGCCTGAGTGCGGACACGGTGCAGGCCGAAGTGGCCGCTGACGCCCGGCTGCCACGGCGGCAGTGGCTGCAGAAAATTCGAGAACGTCGCGACGATGGCCAGCGCGACCTCGCCCGCGCCAGCCTGGAGCGCTACATCCAGCAGTATCCGGAATCGCGCCTGCCGCGCGACCTGCGTCCGCTGCTGGACGACTGAGCCGGACCGGGTACTGCAGCAACCCCGTAGAATGGTGGGGATGCCCGATACCCTCGCCCAGCCGGTCAACCACACGCTGGAAGTCAAGCACAGCCGTTTCATCGCCCACGCCGCGCCAATCGACGGTGCGGTGGCGGCGATGGCCTTCCTGCAGCAGGTTGCGGTGACTGACGCCACGCACAACTGCTGGGCCTACCGGCACGGCCAGGACTATCGATCCAGCGATGATGGCGAGCCGGCCGGCACCGCCGGCCGGCCGATCCTGGCCGCCATTGATGGCCAGGGCTTCGACCGGGTGATGGTGGTGGTGACGCGCTGGTTCGGCGGCATCAAGCTGGGCGCCGGCGGTCTGGTGCGTGCCTATGGCGGGGCCGCGGCCGAATGCCTGCGTACCGCGCCGAGGCTGCCGCTGGTGGCCATGTCCCGGCTGCGGCTGCTGGCCGGGTTCGAGGATCTGGGCACCCTGCACGCCACCCTGCCCGTCTTCGCCGCAGAGAAGCGCGATGAACAGTTCGATGCCGACGGCGTGTGCCTGCGGGTCGAATTGCCTGCCGATCAGGTCGACGCATTGAAAATCCGCCTGCGCGACGCCACCCGTGACCGTATCCGCATACAAGACGACGACCAGGATGACTGACAAGGACGACGCCCCCGCTTCGACCCCGCCGCTGCGCCGCCTCGGCAGCCTGCGCACGCTGTGGCCGTTCGTGCGCCGCCACAGTGGCCTGTTCACGGCCTGGCTGCTGGCCTTGGCGGTGTCATCGGCGGCAACGCTGAGCCTGCCACCGGCAGTGAAGCAGATGATTGACCATGGCTTCACCAGTGGCGGCCAGATCAACCGCGCGTTCGCCCTGCTGATGCTGGTGGCGGTAGTCATGGCACTGGGCACGGCGGCGCGCTTCTACTTCGTATCGCTGCTTGGCGAAAAGGTGGTAGCCGACCTGCGCAGCCAGCTGTACGCCCACCTGATCCACCTGGGCGCGGGCTTCCACGACCGCAGCCGCAGCGGTGAACTGGTATCGCGCCTGACGGCAGACACCGAACTGCTGCGCAGCGTGGTCGGCTCGACCATGTCGGTGGCCCTGCGCAGCACGGTCACCGTGATCGGCAGCCTGGCGATGCTGTTCGTCACCAGCCCGCGGCTGGCCGCGTGGTCGCTGCTGGGTATCCCGTTGGCGGTGCTGCCGATCATCATCGGCGCGCGCAAGCTGCGCACGGTCGCACGCAACAGCCAGGACCGCATCGCCGATGCCAACAGCCTGGCCAGCGAAACTCTGGGAGCGGTGCGCACGGTGCAGGCACATGCACGCGAACCGTACGAACGCGGACGCTTCGACAAGGCACTCGTTGATGCCATCGGTGCCGCGCGCCGCCGCATCGGCGCACAGTCGCTGGTCACCGCCAGCGCCATCCTGCTGGTGTTCGGCGCCATCGTCGGCGTGTTGTGGCTGGGCGCGCACGACGTCATCGACGGCCGCCTCAGCGCCGGTACGCTGGGCCAGTTCGTGCTGTATGCACTGATCGGTGGTGGCTCGGTGGGCGCGCTGGCCGAAGTATGGAACGAGCTGCAGCGCGCGGCCGGCGGCATGGGCCGCATCGGCGAACTGCTGCAGGAAGACATCGAGATCCGCGCACCGGCACAGCCGCACGCATTGCCACAGCCATTGCGCGGCGAGATCCAGTTCAACGACGTGGTGTTCCACTACCCTCAGCGCCCTGACCAGGCTGCGCTGGATCATTTCAACCTGCATGTGCGCCCGGGCGAGACCGTGGCGCTGGTGGGGCCATCCGGCGCCGGCAAGAGTACGGTGCTGTCGATGCTGCTGCGCTTCCACGATCCGGCTGCTGGCCACATCTGCGTGGACGGCATCGATGTACGCGAGGTCGATCCGGCCGAACTGCGCGACCAGCTTGCGCTGGTGCCGCAGCAGCCCACCCTGTTCGCGGCCAGCGCACGCGACAACATCCGCTACGGCCGGCTGCAGGCCAGCGACGCCGAGGTCGAAGATGCTGCGCGCGCAGCCGAGGCCGACGGCTTCCTGCGTGCGTTGCCGCAGGGCTACGACAGCGAACTGGGTGAGCGTGGCGCGCGCCTGTCCGGCGGCCAGCAGCAGCGTGTGGCGATCGCCCGTGCGCTGCTGAAGGACGCACCGATCCTGCTGCTGGATGAAGCGACCAGCGCGCTGGATGCGCAGAGCGAGCATGGCGTGCAGCAGGCGCTGGAGCGATTGATGGCCGGCCGTACCACGCTGGTCATCGCCCACCGCCTGGCCACCGTGCTCAAGGCAGACCGCATCGTGGTGATGGACCAGGGCCGCATCGTGGCCGAGGGTACGCACGCGCAGTTGCTGGCCGAAGGCGGTCTGTACGCTGAACTGGCAAGGCTGCAGTTCATCGATTGATGACAGCCGGCTAACACCCGGCGCGCCAAGCTGGCCACGCGTCAGCAACACCTGCTGAAGGAGGTGCACGATGTCGTTCCGACAGTTCCCCGCCGTCGACAGCAATGGCGACAGCCACATCATCATCGAGTTCAAGCCCGAGGCCAATGGCAGCGGGCACAACTCCGAGTCCACGCCGCGCTACGAGCTGGATGATGGACGCCAGCTGGTCCGCAATGGCCGTGAGTTCACCACCAGTGGCGGTGAAGTGCGGCTGACGATCTGAGGTTTGCCGGGCATGGCCCGGCGCTACCGGATCTCGTATCGCCCCGCCCTGATAGGTGTCGACCTTGCTCGTATCGCCACGCCCTGGTAGGTGTCGACCTTGGTCGACACGCTTTTTGCCAAGGGTAGTTGAGCATGGCCCGACGCCATAAAAAGCGTGGTGAATTTTTGACCAACCATCTTGACAGCCTTTCCTGGCAAGGGCTGCAGGCGGTTATCCACACCTTTGCTCAGAAATCATCCACACCGCCTGTGGATGAATATACTCAGCCCAGCACCCGTCCGATGCCGCTGGCGTCCACCTCGGCCGCCGCCAGTGCGATGGCGGCCGGATCACTTCCCGCCACGAAACCGATACGAAAGTGCACTTCGCCGCTTGGAGTGCGCGAGGAATGGATCGAGGCCAGGCTGATGCGATGCTGCTCGAACACGTTCAGCAGCTCACGCAACGAACCTGGACGATCTTCCGGCAGGTGTACCGACAACGCGTTGCGCTCGGTCAGATCGGCCAGCAGGTACCCCACCCGTTCAAAGGTGTAGTTGCCAGCGGCCAGCGCCTGCTCACCGAAGGCATTGTGGTTGGCCGACAGCGACTGCTCGCGGAACGCAGCACGCGCAGTGTCGTCGCCCTGCCCGACCTGTACCTGCAGGGCCTGCAACTGGCCCACCAGGCGCTCCAGCATCGGCGCCACGTAGGGGTTGCCGAACTGGATGTCCTCGTAGATCGCCGGGTTCAGCGAGAGGATGCGCGAGATGATCGCCGTATCCAGCTCGAACGACGCGGAGCGGTACGGCATCATCGCGGCAAGATCTCCCAACTGCGGCTGGTACTGGCGCAGCACGCCGGCCTGGGCCAGATGGGTGGCATGCACCATCGCCTGCACCAGCGCCATCATCTGGTCGTGATGCTGCGGCGTAGCGCGCACGCACTCGGCCTGCAGCGCCGCGCACAACGCGTCGACCCACGGCTGCCAGTGCTGCAGCCGTGCTTCGCAGACCACCATCACCCGGCCCTTCAGGGTCGGCGCCTTGGGCGGAGCGGTCATCGGGTGCAGCCCGACCACTTCGGCCTGCGAGACCAGCATCGCCTGTACCGGCGCCTCCTTTACCGAAGTCACATCCAGCCACAGGCGGTCCCGCTCGCGACCGGCCGATTGCCGCACGTATTCGGCGATCAGCGCCGGCGTGTGCCGGATCGGTGCCGAGAACACCAGCACATCGGCCTGCGCCAACAGCTGCTCCGGCGTATGCGAGGTTGCATCGGCCGGGTCGTGGCCGATCACCTGCAACTGCATGTGCTGCTGGAAGAAGCGGGTCAACCAGCGCCCATAGGCGCCGGCGCTACCGATGATGCCGACCGTGCGCGGCGTGCATTCCTGCAGGCCGCTCATGCCACGCGTTCGGCGCGGAAGCGCGTGCCTTCGGCCAGCGCGGCAGGCGCCGCGGCGATCACGTCGAATTCCTCGAAGCCGTTGTCCAGGGTCGCTTCCAATGCCGCATGAGTACCGGCGATGGCGCGCGAGATCGCCTGCTGCATCGACTCACCGCGCAGCAGGAACGACACCACCAGCGACATCAGCACGTCGCCGGTACCGGCCACGTCCACCGGCAGCAGCGGCGAGGTCCAGCGCCAGGTTTCCTCGCGGCCGACCGCCAAAGTCACCAACTCACCCGGGTTGCCACCCACGCTGTGCGCGATCACCCAGTGCGGACCGCGGTCCAGCAACGTGCGCGCGGCAGCGATGGCGTCAACCTCGGCCAGCGCAGGCATGCCGGTCAGGCGATTCAGTTCGAAGGCATTGGGCGTCACCAGCCAGGCATGCGGCAGCAAGCGTTCGGCGAAGATCGCCTCCAGGCCCGGTTCCACGTAGGGCCCGGTATGGGTATCGCCGATCACCGGGTCCAGGCAGTAGCGCAGTTGCGGGCAGGCCGGCAGGATTTCATCCAGCCAATCGGCGAACGCGGCGCCATTGGCCGTGCTGCCGAAGTAGCCGGATACCAGCATCTTCGCCCGCTGCGGCAGGCCGCGTTCGCGGGTGCCGAGCAGCAGATCGGCGAACCAGTCGGCGGGCAGCACGCGGCCGCGGGTGGTGTCGTAGAACGGCGCATTGCTGAGCAGCACGGTCGGGATCTCCGCCACGCGCACGCCAAGTGCACGCATCGGCGGCAGCGCGGCGCTGTTGCCGGCGTGGCCGTAGACAAGTTGCGACTGGACCGAGATGACATCGATCGGCGAGGGCCCGTCCGGCCGCTGGCGGCGGCCGTGGACCAGGTGGTTATCAAGGGATTCGCTCATGCCCGCATTCTACGCCCGGTGGAGGGTTCGGCAGGGCTGCGCCCTGCACCTGCTTACAGGCCAGATCAACGTCAAAGGCAACAACCGGCTCTGGTCTATCTGCGTATTTGGCGGGGCGGTGTGGGATGGCAGGACACGCCGTAAACCCATCCATGGGGGCTCGATGGCGCCATCCATGGCGCCAACGGTCCTGCCATCCCACACCGCCCCACCCCGCCAACCCACGGATAGCCCGCTTCTGCTGTTGACGTTGACGTTGCTTCGGCAGGTGCAGGGCTGCAAGCCCTGCAAACCTACACTCCCTCAGTGAACAACAGGCCGCGAAGGTGGCAGCCACGCCGCGACAATGCCGAGCAGCGGCAGGAACGCAGTCAGCTGGTAGACATACTCAATGCTGGTCTTGTCCGCCAGCAGGCCCAGCACGGCCGCCCCCAGCCCGCCCATGCCGAACGCGAAGCCGAAGAACAGCCCCGACACCATGCCGATACGGTGCGGCATCATCTCCTGCGCATACACCACGATGGCCGAGAACGCCGAGGACAGCACAAAGCCGATCAGCACCGCCAGCACCGTGGTCCACAGCAGGTCGGCATGCGGCAGCATCAACGCGAACGGCGCCACGCCGAGGATCGAGGTCCAGATGATCGGCTTGCGGCCGATGCGGTCACCCAGCGGGCCACCGAGGAATCCGCCGGCGGCGGAGGCCACCAGGAAGGCGAACAGGTGCAGCTGCGCCTGCGCCACCGGAATGCCGAAGTGGTGGATCAGGTAGAAGGTGAAGTAACTGCCGATGCTGGCCATGTAGAAGTACTTGCTGAAGATCAGCACGAGCAGGATCACCAGCACCCTGGCCACGGTGCGTGGCGGATGGCGCGGGGCCATCGACGCGGTGCTGGCCGGACGCGGTGTACCCAGGTGCAGCGCGTACCAGCGACCGACATAGGTCAGCAATGCAATGCCGATCAGGGCGGCGCCGGCAAACCACGATGCGGCATGCTGGCCATGCGGCACGATTACCGCGGCGGCAATCAACGGGCCCAGCGCGGTACCGAAGTTGCCGCCGACCTGGAACACCGACTGCGCGAAACCATGACGACCGCCCGAGGCCAGCCGCGCGATGCGCGAGGCTTCCGGGTGGAAGATGGCCGAACCAATGCCGACCATCGCCGCCGCCAGCAGCACCATCGTGTAGTTCGGCGCGAAGCCGAGCAGCAGCATGCCGCACAGGGTCGAGGCCATGCCGATCGGCAGCGAATACGGCGCCGGACGGCGATCGGTGGCGATGCCGATCAGCGGCTGGAAGATCGAGGCGGTGAGCTGGTAGGTCAGCGTGATCAGGCCGATCTGGGTGAAGCTGAGATTGAAGCCGCCCTTGATCACCGGATAGATGGCCAGGATCAGCGACTGCATCATGTCGTTGACGACATGCGAGGTAGAAATGGCGGCCAACACGCCGGGAGCCACCGGGCGTGAGGTCGTTTTGGGGGAAGCCAGGGTCGACATGGACACAGTCAGGTTGGGGGCGAGCCACGCATGCTACGGTTGCACCTTCCTCCCTTCTGCCGCGTTCTGGTCATGGCCTATCGCAAAAAGGACATCACCTGCCCGGTCCGCGAAACCGCTCCCTGGCGGGAGGTGCCGATACAACGACCGGTGACCTGCCGTGCCCGCCATTACCAGGCCGGCACGCATATCTCGCCGCACAAGCACCGCCGCCACCAGTTGGTCTATGCGCAGTCCGGGTTGATGGTGGTGCGCTCGGAAGTCGGCCGCTGGGTAGTGCCTTCCACCCGTGCGATCTGGGTGCCTGCCGGCATTGCCCATGCGGTGGACTGCATTGCCGAGGTACACATGCGCAGCCTGTATGTGGAGCCGGGGTTCGCGCCACACCTGCCTGCCGAAGCTTTCGCGATACAAGTGGCCCCCCTGCTGCGTGAACTGCTGCTGGCTGCCAGCCTGATCGAGGGCGCGCACGAGGACGACAGCCGCGATGGCCGTGTGGTGCGCCTGCTGCTGGACGAACTGCGGCGGATGGATGCGCTGCCGCTGCACCTGCCGGAACCGTCCGATCCCCGCCTGCTGAAGATCTGCCTGCACATCCAGAAGCATCCTGCGGATGACGCAACGTTGCAGGACTGGGCGCAGGCACTGGCGGTGGACGTGAAAACCATCCAGCGTCATTTCGCCAGCGAACTGGGCATGACCTTTGGCCAGTGGCGGCAGCAGGCGCGGCTGCTGGCAGCAATGGAACGGCTGGCGCTCGGCGAAAAGGTCATCGATGTCGCACTGGCGATGGGCTATGACAGCCCGAGTGCATTCACCAGCATGTTCAAGCGCCAGCTCGGGCAGACGCCGGCGGCGTTTTTCCGTTGACCCGGCGAACGGCATCCATGCCTGGCGTGGATCTACCGCACCACAAACGAAAACGCCGGGCACGGCCCGGCGCTACCGTTCAACGTTTCCGTTGAAGAATCAGGACGTCATCCGGTCCCAGAAGCCCTTCACGCCATCGATGAAGGTCGCCGACTTCGGCGAGTGCTTGCGCGCATCCTCACCGTTGAAGGTCGCCTCAAACTGCTCCAGCAGCTTGCGCTGATCGTTGGTGAGGTTGACCGGGGTCTCCACCACCACACGGCAGTACAGGTCGCCTTCGCTGCGGCTGCGCACCGAACGCACGCCCTTGCCGCGCAGGCGGAACAGCTTGCCGGTCTGGGTCTCGGCCGGGATGCGGATTTCCGCTTCACCGCCGAGGGTGGCCACGCGCACGGTGTCGCCCAGCGCGGCCTGCGAGATGCGGATCGGCACTTCGCAATGCAGGTCGTCGCCATCGCGCTGGAAGATCGCGTGCTCGCGTACCCGCACTTCCACGTACAGATCGCCTGGCGGCGTACCGGCCGGACCGGCCTCGCCTTCGCCCGACAGGCGGATGCGGTCGCCGGTATCCACGCCCGCCGGCACCTTCACCGACAGCACCTTGTCTTCCTCGACACGGCCGTTGCCGTGGCAGGTCTTGCAGGGCTTGGCGATGATCTGGCCGCGGCCGCCGCAGTTGTGGCAGGCCTGCTGCATGGCGAAGATGCCGCGCTGGATGCGCACCTGGCCGCGACCATGGCAGACGTTGCAGGTCTCGACCTTGCCGTCTTCGGAGCCGCTGCCATCGCAGTCGCCACATTCGGCCAGGGTTGGAATTTCGATGCGGCGCTCGACGCCACGCACCGCTTCTTCCAGGTCCAGCTCCATCACGTAACCGATATCGGCACCACGGCGGGCCTGGCGCGGGCCACCGCCGCCTGCACCACCAAAGATGTTGCCGAAGATGTCGCCGAAAATATCGTTCATGTCCGGGCCGCCCGGACCGCCGCCACCGCCCATGCCGTGCTCAAACGCGGCGTGGCCGTGGCTGTCGTACATGCGGCGCTTGTTGCCGTCGGACAGCACTTCGTAGGCTTCCTTGCACTCCTTGAAGGAGGCTTCGGCCGCCGCATCACCCGGGTTGCGGTCCGGGTGGAACTTCATCGCACAACGGCGGTAGGCCTTCTTCAGCTCTTCGTCGTTGGCAGTGCGGGCAACGCCCAGCACTTCGTAGTAATCGCGCTTGCTCATATCGTGGATCGCATTCCGGAAAGTCGGGATTCGTCAAAGCGGAAGAGCGGAACCAGGTCCGCTCTTGCGTCGGGCGCCCCGACACGCCAGAGGGCGGTCAGGACCCTGGTACGACAACGGGACGCTGGCAGGCAGCGTCCCGCGTCGGTCCGGATCAGGACTTCTTGTCGTCCTTGACTTCGGTGAACTCGGCATCCACCACGTCATCCTGCGCCTTGCCCGCATTGCCGGCGTCGGCGCCCGGGGCGGCACCGCCCTGCTCGGCCGAAGCAGCGGCGAACAGCGACTGGCCAGCTTCCTCCAGCACCTTCGACTTGGCTTCGATCTGCGCCTTGTCGTCACCCTTCATCGCGGTTTCCAGGTCGGCCAGGGCCGCTTCCACCTTGCCGATGACATCGCCGCCAACCTTGCTGCCGTGCTCGGTGATGGCGCTGCGGGTGCCGTGGATCAGGGCATCGGCCTGGTTGCGGGCCTGCACCAGCTCCTGGAACTTCTTGTCTTCTTCGCGGTTGGCTTCCGCGTCGGCGACCATGCGTGCGATCTCTTCCTCGGACAGACCCGAACCGGCCTTGATCTCGACCTTCTGTTCCTTGTTGGTCTTCTTGTCCTTGGCCGACACGTGCAGGATGCCGTTGGCGTCGATGTCGAAGGACACTTCCACCTGCGGCAGGCCGCGCGGGGCCGGCTCGATGCCGGACAGGTCGAACTTGGCCAGCGACTTGTTGAAGCGGGCCTGCTCGCGCTCACCCTGCAGCACGTGCACGGTCACGGCCGACTGGTTGTCCTCGGCGGTGGAGAACACCTGCGAGGCCTTGGTCGGGATGGTGGTGTTCTTTTCGATGATCTTGGTGAACACACCGCCCATGGTTTCGATGCCCAGCGACAGCGGGGTCACGTCCAGCAGCAGCACGTCCTTGACGTCGCCGCCCAGCACGCCGCCCTGGATCGCAGCACCCAGTGCCACGGCTTCGTCCGGGTTGACGTCCTTGCGCGGTTCCTTGCCGAAGAACTCGGTCACCGCCTGCTGCACCTTCGGCATGCGGGTCTGGCCACCGACCAGGATCACTTCGCTGATGTCGCTCGAACGCAGGCCGGCATCGTTCAGGGCGACGCGGCACGGCTCGATCGACTTCCTGATCAGTTCTTCCACCAGCGACTCCAGCTTGGCGCGGGTCAACTTGATGTTCAGGTGCTTCGGACCCGACGCGTCAGCGGTGACGTACGGCAGGTTCACTTCGGTCTGCTGGGCGCTGGACAGCTCGATCTTGGCGCGCTCGGCAGCATCCTTCAGGCGCTGCAGGGCCAGCGGATCCTTGCGCAGGTCGATGCCCTGGTCCTTGTTGAACTCTTCAACCAGGTACTCGATGACGCGGTTGTCGAAGTCTTCGCCACCCAGGAAGGTGTCGCCGTTGGTGGCCAGCACTTCGAACTGCTTCTCGCCGTCGACATTGGCGATCTCGATCACCGAGACGTCGAAGGTGCCGCCGCCCAGGTCGTAGACAACGATCTTGCGATCCTTGTTGTCGCCCTTGTCCAGGCCATAGGCCAGCGCGGCCGCGGTCGGCTCGTTGATGATGCGCTTGACGTCCAGGCCGGCGATGCGGCCAGCGTCCTTGGTTGCCTGGCGCTGGCTGTCGTTGAAGTAGGCCGGCACGGTGATGACCGCTTCGGTGACCTTCTCACCGAGGAAGTCCTCGGCGGTCTTCTTCATCTTCTCCAGCACCTTGGCCGAGATTTCCTGCGGTGCCATCTTCTTGGCATCGCTGGTGGCCACCCAGGCATCGCCATTGTCATGGGCCAGGATGCTGTACGGGACGTGCGCGATGTCCTTCTGCACTTCGGCGTCGGTGAACTTGCGGCCGATCAGGCGCTTTACCGCGTAGAAGGTGTTCTTGGGGTTGGTGACGGCCTGGCGCTTGGCCGAGGCACCCACCAGGACTTCGCCGTCCTTGGTGTAGGCGACGATCGACGGAGTGGTGCGATCGCCTTCCGAATTCTCGATGACGCGGGCCTTGCCGCCGTCCATGATCGCCACGCACGAGTTGGTGGTGCCGAGGTCGATACCAATGATCTTGCCCATGGGGGAGACTCCTGAAGAATGCTGTTTAGGTCAGTCCGGCCGTTCGGCCGGTGGATGAATACGAAGTGGGGGAGGCCCGTGGAACATTCAAGCCATCCTCCGAACGCTGTGTTTCCGGTTGTCCGGCGCGTTCAGCGTCGGGTCGGGCGCGGGCCGTGCCCGCCTCCCGGCCCCGCGGGGGTCAGTCGGCCGCCACCACCACGAGCGCCGGCCGCAGCAGGCGCTCGTTGAGCAGGTAGCCCTTCTGGAACACGGTCACCACGCTGCCCGGGGCGGCACCCGGAGTCGGCACCTGGCTGATGGCCTGGTGATGCTCCGGATTGAACGGCTGGCCGGTCGGGTCCAGCAGGACCA
Organism: Stenotrophomonas maltophilia; assembly: GCF_004920835.1. GTDB lineage: Bacteria > Pseudomonadota > Gammaproteobacteria > Xanthomonadales > Xanthomonadaceae > Stenotrophomonas > Stenotrophomonas maltophilia_AQ. Next base: position 8,075 of record NZ_QFHO01000002.1, on the reverse strand, counting down.
GGCCGTTGTCGCCGGCGACCTTCAGCAGCTGCCGGTAGGTCAGCTCCAGGCCTTCACGCAGCGGATGGGCATCATCGCCGGCGGCCTTCAGGCCGGCATCCAGGCTGTCGAACACCGGCAGCAGCTCGCCCAGCAGCTTCTCGTTGGCGAACTTGCGGGCCTGCTCGATGTCGCGGGCAACGCGCTTGCGCTGGTTCTCGAGGTCGGCGCGTTCGCGCAGTACATCGGCCTTGACCTGCTCAAGCTCGGCGCGCAGGCGCTCCACTTCGTCGCTCACGCCGGCGGCGGCGGCCGCATCGGCGGCACTCTGCTGGGATTCGATATCTGGATGTTCGTGGTTCATGTCTGGGTCCCTGGCGGTCAATCTCCGCCTCCACCCACCCTAGTGTGGGCGGGATGCTGCGTTTCAAGCGTCGGATGTTCCGGGAGTACGCCCGGCCGGTGAAAAGGCCGCGCCGAGCACATCGGCGGTGGCCTGGACCAGCGGGATCATGCGGTCGTAGGCCATCCGCTTGGGCCCGATCACGCCCAGCACGCCCAGCACCTGGCCATTGGCGGTGTACGGGGCGGTGACCAGCGAGACGCCCTGCAGCGGCATCATCCCTGTCTCCTCACCGATGAAGATGCGCACGCCCGGGGCCTGGATGGTGCGCTCCAGCAGCTGCAGGATCTCGCGTTTGCTGGAAAACAGCTCGAACAGCTCACGCAGTCGCTCCAGGTCGGACAGGTCCTGTACTCCCATCAGCCGGGTCTGGCCGGCCACCAGCATGTCGTCGGCCGGCGGCTGCAGGGCCTGCTCGGCCAGCTCGATGCTGTGCGCCAGCAGCTGCTCCAGCTCCGAGCGGGCGTCGCGCAGCTCCAGCAGCAGGCGGGTACGGATCTCGGCCATCGGCAGGCCGGCGAAATGGGCATTGAGGTAGTTGGCGACCTGCTCCAGCTGGCCTGGCGCGAAGTCCTGACGGGTCTCGATGACGCGGTTCTGCACCTCGTTGTCGGCGAACACCAGGATCGCCAGCACCCGGCGTCCATCCAGCGCCACGAAATCGATCTGGCGGAAGGCGAACTGCTCGCGTCGTGGCGCGCTGACCACGCCGACGAAGTGGCTCATCGCCGACAGCAGTTCCGAGGCGCTGCCGAGCAGGGCCTGGGTGCTGCCGCCGCCCGCCAGTTCCTGACGCAGGCGGGCCAGCTCGCCCTCGCCCGGCGGCTGCATCTGCAGCAGGCTGTCGACGAACACCCGGTAGCCATGCGCGGTCGGGACGCGCCCGGCCGAGGTATGCGGCGACGCCAGCAGCCCCAGGTCTTCGAGGTCGCCAAGGATGTTGCGGATGGTGGCCGGGCTGACCTCCAGGCCGGCCACGCGCGCCAGCGTCTGCGAGCCGACCGGCTCGCCGTCCTGGATGTAACGCGCGATCAGCGTGCGCAGCAGATGGCGCGCACGCGGGGCAAGCTGGTCGGGAGAACCGTGCATGGAATCAACCTGTGAGACACGGACACTAGATAATGGCGGCGCATCACCTTGGCAAGTCATTGGACCTCCCTCGCCCACGTGCTAGCGTTGCGCGGCTGCTGATACCCCTTACCCATGCTCAGACATCTTTCGATCAAGGATTTTGCCGTTGTCCGCGCCACCGAACTGGAGTTCGGGCCCGGCATGACGGTCGTTTCAGGCGAGACCGGCGCCGGCAAGTCGCTGATGGTCGACGCCCTGGGCTTCCTGTCCGGCCTCCGCGCCGACAGTGGCGTGGTCCGCCACGGTGCCGCGCGCGCCGAGCTTTCCGCCGAATTCGCGCTGGACCAGCTGCAGGCCGCACGCCAGTGGCTGGCCGACAACGAGCTGGACGATGAGGAACAGTGCCAGCTGCGGCGGGTGATCCGCGCCGATGGCGGTTCACGTTCGTGGATCAACGGCCGCCCGGTGACGCTGGCACAGCTGGCGGACCTGGCCGGATTGCTGGTCGAAATCCATGGCCAGCATGAGCAGCAGGCCCTGCTGACGCGTCCGTCGCAGCTGGCCCTGCTCGACGCCTATGCCCGCAACGAGGACGAGCGCCGCCAGGTGCGCCGTGCCGCCGCCGCCTGGCAGACGCTGGTCGACGAATCGCTTGCCCTGTCGCAACAGGGCGACGTCAGTGACCGGATCGGCTTCCTCGAACACCAGCTGCGCGAGCTCGACCGCGAGGACCTGGAGCCGGAGTCGATCACCGCACTCGGCGCCAGCCACCGCCGCCAGGCCCATGCCAGCGCCCTGTTGAGCGCCTGCCAGGCGGCCAGCAACCAGCTCAACGGCGACGACGGCAGTTCCGCACTGGACCTGCTGCAACAGGTCCGCCATGAGCTGTCGAGGCTGATCGAGCACGACCCGCGCCTGGGCGAGGTGGACGGCCTGATCGAGAACGCCTCGATCCAGCTGCACGAAGCCCTTTCGCTGCTGGACCGGGTGCACGATGACCTCGATGCCGACCCCGAGCAGTTCGAAGAGAACGAGCGTCGCCTCGGCCGACTGCACGACCTGGCCCGCAAGCACCGCGTGCCGATGGACGAGCTGGGCGCGCAGCGCGAGCGCATGCATGCCGAAGTGGAACAGCTGCGTGGCGCCGACGAGCGCCTGCAGCGCCTGGCCGGCGAGATCGACAAGGCCGCCGCCGCCTGGCGCGTACAGGCCGACGTACTGTCCGCCAGCCGCCGCAGCGCTGCTGCCGAACTGTCGGCCACCACCTCCGGCATTATTGCCGAGCTGGGCATGGGCGGCGGCCAGTTCCTGATCGAGCTGGAGCCGCAGGACGCCGGCAAGCCCGATCCGCAGGGTGCCGAACGCGTGGAATTCCTGGTCGCGGCCAACGCCGGCCAACCGCCGCGCGCGCTGCGCAAGGTGGCCTCCGGCGGTGAACTGTCGCGCATCTCGCTGGCCATCGAAGTGGCCGCGCTGGACCTGGATGCGGTGCCGACCATGGTGTTCGACGAGGTCGACTCCGGCATCGGCGGCGCGGTGGCTGACATCGTCGGGCAGAAGCTGCGTGCGCTTGGCGAGAAGCGCCAGGTTCTGTGCGTGACCCACCTGCCGCAGGTCGCCTCGAAGGGCCATGCGCACTACCGGGTCAGCAAGGCGCCGGTGGAAGGCATGACCCAGAGCGCAGTGGAAAAGCTGGACAGCAAGGCGCGCGAAGAAGAACTGGCACGCATGCTCGGCGGCGTGGAAGTGAGCAAGGAAGCGCGCGCCGCCGCACGCAAGCTGCTGCAGGTCTGAGGCCCGCTTTTGTAGCGTCGGGCCATGCTCGACTTCCGCACGGTAGTGCCGGCCGCTGGCCGGCACCCCGACGCGGTTGGGCGAAGATCGTGAGGTTGCCGGCCAACGGCCGGCACTACCAGGCTCACCCCAACGGCCGCGCCAGATCCACCGTTTCCACCAGGAAATCGAGGAACGCGCGTACGCGTAGCGGCAGGTAACCGCCCTGCCCCAGGAACACTGCGTGCACCTCTTCGAGGTCACCGGGATTGGCCGCTTCCAGCACCGGCAACAGGCGTCCGGCAGCGATGTCCTCCTGCACCTGATAGGTCGCCAGTCGCGCCATGCCCAAGCCCCCCAGCACCAGCTGACGCAGTGCATTGCCGTTGCTGGCGCGGGCATTGCCGCTGGGCAGCAGCATCCGCTCGCGCCCTTCCTGCAGCAATGGCCAGCCCTGCATCGCACGCGCATGGCCGATGTCCAGACGGTTGTGCGACAGCAGCTCTTCAGCGTTGCGCGGCAGGCCGTGCCGCTGCGCATAGGCCGGTGCGGCCACGATCATCATCCGCGTTGCGCCCAGCCGTCGCGCGACCAGGCTGGAACTCTTCAGTGGGCCGGCGCGCACGGCCACGTCGGTGCGCTGCTCGAGCAGGTCGATCACCTCGTCATTCAAGGTCAGGTCCACCCCGACCTGCGGGTTGCGCTCGAGGAACGCCGGCAGCAGCGGCAACAGGAAATGCTGGCCGAACGGCACGTTGGAATTGACCCGCAGCCGTCCGCGCGGCTCGGCATGCGCGCTGGCGCAACGCTCGGCCTCCTCCAGGTCGGCGAGCACGCGCAGGCCACGCTCATAGAACGCGCAGCCCTCCGGGGTCAGCTGCAGCTGGCGGGTGGAACGCTGCAGCAGGCGCGTGCCCAGCCGCTGCTCCAGCCGTGCCACCAGCTTGCTGACTGCCGACGGCGTCATGTCCAGCGTACGGGCGGCGGCGGAAAAGCCACCGGTCTCGATCACCCGCACGAACACTTCCAGTTCGCCGGATCGGTTGATGTCGGGTCGTGCCATGGCTATGAATACAGTTCACAGATGATTATCCATGCGCAGTCTAGTTCACAGATCACTGCGGAATCACCATGGCGCTCCCTCCTCCCGGGATTGCCCGATGAACCGCTTCAGCCAGCTCACCGCCGCCGCGTTGATCACCCTGTCCGGCGCTGCCAGCGCCGCCCCTGCCCCGCACTGGGTCGCCAGCTGGCAGGCCAGCCCGCAGCGGGTGTGGGGCGCGGATTTCCTGTTTCCCACCCTTATTCCGGCCGAGCTGCATGACCAGACCTTCCGCCAGACCGCGCGTATCAGCCTGGGCGGCCCTCGGCTGCGGGTGCGACTGAGCAATGCCTACGGCACCCAGCCGCTGCGGATCGGAGCGGCGAGTGTGGCGGCACAGGCAGGCGCAACGCCGCAGCCACTCCGTTTCGACGGCCAGCCCGGCGTGCTGATCGCCCCCGGCCAGGAACGGCTGAGCGATCCTCTGCCACTGGCCACCAAACACCGCCAGGCCCTGCAGGTCAGCGTCTACGTGCCCGGACCAATCCCGTTGCAGACCTTCCATTGGGACGGCCGCCAGACCAGCTGGATCGCCGAAGGCGACCAGAGCCGAACCCTCGACCTGCAGCGGGCCAGCCCCAGCACTGCCCGGTTGTTCCTGACCGGCATCGAGGTCGAGGCGGCGGCCAGCGCGCGCAGCGTGGTGGTGATCGGCGATTCAATCACCGACGGCGCTACCGCCAGCCTCGACCAGGACCAGCGCTGGACCGACCATCTGGCGGCGCGCCTGGCACCGCAAGGCGTGGCCGTGGTCAACGCCGGCATCTCCGGTGGCCGGTTGCTGCGCGACGGGATGGGGGACGCCGCCCTCAGTCGCTTCCAGCGTGACGCGCTGGACCAAGCGGGCGTGGCCAGCGTGATCGTGCTGATCGGCATCAACGACATCAGCTGGCCCGGTACCGCCTTCGCCCGGAACCAGGTGCGGCCAACGCTGGCCGAACTGCAGGCTGGCTATCGCGCCTTGGCCGACCAGGCCCGTGGCCGGGGCCTGCGCATTCTGGTTGCCACCCTGACGCCGTTCGCCGGCGCCCTGCCCGGCACGCCGCTGGACGACTACTACCAGCCGGAAAAAGAAGCGCTGCGCCAGCAGCTCAATGCCTGGCTGCGTACCGGGAGCCCGTTCGATGCGGTGATCGATCTGGATGCCGCCCTGCGCGACCCGGCGGATCCGTCACGGATGGCTGCCGCCTATGACTCCGGCGACCACCTGCACCCGGGCGATGCGGGCAACCAGGCGATGGCCGAGGCGGTGGATCTGGACGCCGTGCTGGGCAGGCCGGGGTCGGATCCCCTTCCCGCAGGGAAAGGGCACTGACCCCATCAACGAAAAACCCCGGGCAGGCCCGGGGTCTTGTCGCATCCAGCTGGCCGGAACGGCCTACTTGCGCTTCTTGCGCACGTACAGCACCAGCGAGTGCTCTTCCAGCTCGTAGCCGTGGTCGGCTGCGATCTTGCGCTGCAGCTCCTCGATCTCGTGGCTTTCGAACTCGATGATCTTGCCGCTGTCCACGTCGACCATATGGTCATGGTGGCCACCACGGTCCAGCTCGTAGACGGCCTGGCCGCCTTCGAAATTGTGCTTGAGCACGAGGCCGGCGGCCTCGAACTGGGTCAGCACCCGGTACACCGTGGCAAGGCCGATCTCGTCGCCGTGCTCGAGGAGCTGGCGGTAGATATCTTCGGCGGTCATGTGGTGCTGGGCGTTGCGCTGCTCGAGCAGCGCCAGGATCCGCATCCGCGGATGGGTCACCTTCAGGCCGACTTTACGCAGGTCGTGGGTTTCCATAGGTCTCCGTTCATTGGCGATTTAGCGCCAGCTGCCTCGGATTGGGTCGCGGTGGCACGCCGGGAGTGTATCATCGGTTTGATTTCCCCAACCGCCAGTCCCGATGCGCAATCTCCTGTTGGTCGCCGCCGTCGCCCTGTCCACCACCGGGTGCGGCATCATCTACAAGCAACCCATCTATCAGGGCAACCTGATCCGGGAAGATGCCGTGGCCAAGCTGCAGGTCGGGCAAAGCAAGCAGCAGGTCACCGCGCTGCTGGGCACCCCGTCCATTCCCGACCCGTTCCATGCGCAGCGCTGGGACTACACCGCCAGCCAGCGCGTGAACCGCCTCGGCCGTACCGAGGTGAAGAACTTCACCGTGTTCTTCGAGAACGACAACGTGACCCGTTGGGAAGGCGAGTATTTCCCGGGCAACGACAAGGCCCTGGCCCAGCAGACCGTCCGCCAGTTCGGCCGCAACCTGCCGAAGGACAAGAAGAAGAAGGGCCGCTGAGGCCCCCTGCCCGTCCACGCGGACGGGTTGCGGGAATCAACCGCCGAGCGCGCGACGCCGGCGGTTGTCCTTGGGGTCGGCCAGCAGCGGGCGTAGCAGCTCGATGCGGTCGCCATCCAGCAGTACCTGCTGCGGGCGCGCCAGTACGCCGTGCACGGCCACGGCCGGGCATCCAGCACTGCCTTCCAACGCGGCAGCGACAATGGCTTCAGCCACGGTGGCGCCCTCTTCCAGCTGCAGCCGGCGCGAGAGCACCTGTCGCGGCCAGGCCAGCACCACCTCGACCTCGATCATCGTTCAGGCCTCGTCGGCGACGCGGACGAAGTCGTTGACCATGCGGTCGGCCAGCCCCTGGAAGCCGATCGCCAATGCCGGGCCAAGCAGCCGCGAGCTGGGCTCGAACTCCAGGGTCAGGGTCACCTTGCAGGCATCCTCGGCCAGCACATGGAATTCCCAGCGGCCGTGCAGTTGCTTGAACGGACCGTCACGCAGCTGCATGTCGATGCTGTGCGGGCGCTGCAGGGTGTTTTCGGTCTGGAACCAGGTACTGAACGAGCCCAGGCCCAGGTCCAGGCGCGCGACAAGGCGGTCCTCGCCCTGCTCCAGGATCTGGGCAGCCGAGCACCAGCGGAAGCGGCGCGGATAAGCCTGGACATCGTTGACCAGGTCGAACATGCGTGCGGCCGAATGTTCGACCAGGGCGCTGCGGCGGATAGTTGGCATGAATACAGGACGTTTCGGCAATCGACCGGGCGGGCCCGAATCGGAGACAATACGGAAATGAGCAAGAACAGCGGCAAGGATAAAGCAAAGAGCGCGACGGCCAACAAAACCATCGCGTTGAACAAGCGTGCCCGTCACGAGTACCACATCGAAGATCGCTTCGAGGCCGGCCTGGCCCTGCAGGGCTGGGAAGTGAAGTCGATCCGTGCTGGCCGCGGCAACATCGTCGACGCCTACGCCTACGTCAAGGATGGTGAGATCTTCCTGATCGGCGCGCAGATCACCCCGTTGATCCAGGCCTCGACCCATGTGGTGGCCAATGACCGGCGCGAGCGCAAGCTGCTGCTGCACCGGAGCGAGATCGACAAGCTGGTGGGCAAGGTCGAGCGTGATGGCTACACGATCGTGCCAACGGCGATGTACTGGAGCAAGAACAAGATCAAGCTGGAAGTGGCGCTGGCCAAGGGCAAGCAGACCCACGACAAGCGCGATGCCGCCAAGGATCGTGACTGGGCGATCGAGAAGCAGCGCGTGATGCGTCGCGGTAACCGCGACGCGTAAGGCCCTTGCACATGACCATGTAGAGTCGAGCCATGCCCGACTGCCTTGGCCTTCTGTAGCAACTGTCTTGTCAGGCGGAGGCCATCTGGGCCTCCGCATCCCTTTTGCGGGCGTTGAGGATCACCAGCATCTTGCGCATCACCGCGACCAAAGCCACCTTGCCCGGCTTGCCCTGCTTGAC
>NZ_QFHO01000029.1 GCF_004920835.1 Stenotrophomonas maltophilia | reverse complement strand
GTCAAGCAGGGCAAGCCGGGCAAGGTGGCTTTGGTCGCGGTGATGCGCAAGATGCTGGTGATCCTCAACGCCCGCAAAAGGGATGCGGAGGCCCAGATGGCCTCCGCCTGACAAGACAGTTGCTACAGAACGGACTACAGCCAGTCGGTGATGCCTTCGCGGCGGTACACCTCGGCGAACGCCGGGCGTGCCTTCATCGCCGTGGCATGCGCCTTGAGCGGCGGCCAGGTGTCGCTGGGCTTCGGCATGTTGCGCGACCAGCGCATCAGCATCACCAGCATGTAATCGGCCACGCAGGGCGTCGCGCCCAGCAGGTACGGTCCGTGTGCCTGCAGGTGCGTGGCCACATGCTGCCAGGCCGCTTCCAGGCGCTGCCGTGCCATCTCGCGGCTGGCCTCCACGTTTGCCTCGCCCGCCACTTCGTGCGGATAGAACCAGGCACGATAGGCCGGCTGCAGCGTATTGGCACACCAGAACATCCAGCGGTAGGCATCGGCGCGCTGCGGCGTGCCCAGTGCGGGCAGCAGGTGGGCCTCCGGATGGCGGTCAGCCAGATACAGTGCGATCGCCGCCGCTTCGGTCAGTACCAGGCCATCGATCAGCAGCGTCGGCACTACACCGGCCGGATTCAGCGCCAGATACTCCGCTGATTTGTGCTCGCGCGCGTCGAAATCCAGCAGCACCAGTTCGTGTTCGATGCCCAGCTCGATCAGCAGCCAGTGCACCACCAGCGCGGCAGTACTGGTTGAACCATACAGCGTGGTGCTCATGCGCGGCTCCTGTGTGGATGGATCCGCCGATTATGCGCCCACGCGAGCGGTCGTTGCTCAGCCGCAGCGGCTCATGCAGGTATCGCGGCCTTCGCCACAGGACATGATCGGTGTGCGTACTGCGCAGTCATGCGCCTTCAGTTCACAGGAGCGGCGCAACTCGGGGTTGGTGACGTCCTTGCAGCGCTTGTCCGGCGCCGGCACCATCTGTTGTTCGCAGCTGAAGTCGTTGCTGCCGATACTGCCCCGCGCCATGCAGCTGCGATAGTCGGCCTGGCACTGCATGCGGCACTGCGAGGAGGCGGAGAAGTCCGCACCTTCGTACGAGGATGTGCTGCTGCAGCCGGCCAGGGCCAGCAGGATCGCAACGGTGATGAATCGATGCAGGCCCATGAACACGTCCTGTGTGAGGTCGCGCCGAGCCTAGCAGAGCAGATGCTGCAGGTTCGTTAACCCTCACCACACAACAACGGCGCCACACGGGCGCCGTTGCTTGAACCGGATGCGCGGCAGGATTACTCCACCACCACCGGAATCTTGCCGATGCGGGCCTGCCATTCGCGCGGGCCGGTCTTGTGCACCGATTCACCGGTTGAATCCACCGCCACGGTCACCGGCATATCCTGCACGGTGAACTCGTAGATCGCTTCCATGCCCAGGTCGGCGAAGCCAACGACCTTGGCCGCCTTGATCGCCTTGGACACCAGGTAAGCCGAACCACCGACGGCCATCAGGTAGGCCGACTTGTTGTCACGGATCGCTTCAATCGCCGCCGGACCGCGCTCGGCCTTGCCGACCATGCCCAGCAGGCCGGTCTGTTCCAGCACCTGGCGGGTGAACTTGTCCATGCGGGTGGCCGTTGTCGGGCCGGCCGGGCCCACTACTTCGTCACGCACCGGATCGACCGGGCCGACGTAGTAGATGAAGCGGCCCTTCAGATCGACCGGCAGCTGCTCGCCCTTGTTGAGCATGTCGACCATGCGCTTGTGCGCCGCGTCGCGACCGGTCAGCAGCTTGCCGTTGAGCAGCAGGGTCTGGCCCGGCTTCCAGCTGGCCACGTCCTCTGGGGTGATCGTGTCCAGGTCCACGCGGGTGCCCTTGGACGAATCGTAGGTCAGCTTCGGCCAGTCTTCCAGCGACGGCGGGTCCAGCATCACCGGGCCGCTGCCATCCAGGGTGAAGTGCGCATGGCGGGTGGCGGCGCAGTTCGGAATCATCGCCACCGGCAGGTTGGCCGCATGGGTCGGGTAATCGTTGATCTTGATGTCGAGCACGGTGGTCAGGCCGCCCAGGCCCTGCGCACCGATGCCCAGCGCGTTGACCTTCTCGTACAGCTCCAGGCGCAGCTCCTCGATGCGGTTGGACGCACCACGGGCTTGCAGCTCGGTGATGTCGATCGGCTCCATCAGCGCTTCCTTGGCCAGCAGCATCGCCTTCTCGGCAGTGCCGCCGATGCCGATGCCGAGCATGCCCGGCGGGCACCAGCCGGCGCCCATGGTCGGCACGGTCTTCAGCACCCAGTCGACGATCGAGTCGGACGGGTTGAGCATGGCGAACTTGGTCTTGGCTTCCGAACCACCGCCCTTGGCAGCGACGATCACTTCGACCGTGTTGCCCGGCACCACCTTGACGTTGACCACGCCCGGGGTGTTGTCCTTGGTGTTGATGCGCTTGCCGGCCGGGTCGGCCAGCACCGAGGCGCGCAGCTTGTTGTCCGGGTGCATGTAGGCGCGGCGCACGCCTTCATTGGCCATGTCCTCCACGCCCATGGTGGCGTCATCCCAGCGCACGTCCATGCCGATTTCCAGGAAGACGGTGACGATGCCGGTGTCCTGGCAGATCGGCCGATGGCCTTCGGCGCACATGCGCGAATTGATCAGGATCTGCGCCATCGCTTCCTTCGCGGCCGGCGACTCCTCGCGCTCATAGGCGGCGGCAAGGTTCTTGATGTAGTCGACCGGGTGGTAGTACGAGATGTACTGCAGCGCGTCGGCGATGGACTGGATGAGGTCTTCCTGCTTGATCGATGTCACGGATTGCTCGCTTGCTGAAGGCTGGCGGAGGTAATCCGCCCATTTTACCCCCTCCCCCGGCCGCAGGTAGAGTCAGGGGTCAGATCCCTTTCCCAGGGAAAGGGATCTGACCCCGCCTCCCTGTCACGCCATGCGCCACTACGGCGTCCTTGCCCACATGAACGCCGAAACCGCTTTCCAGACCCACCGCCCGCGCCTGATGGCGCTGGCCTACCGCCTGCTCGGCAGCCGCGCCGACGCCGAAGACGTGGTCCAGGATGCCTGGCTGCGCTGGTCCGGCGCCGACCCGGCGGCCGTCCGCGACCCCGAAGCCTGGCTGGTCACCACCACCACCCGGCTCGGCCTGGACCGGCTGCGCGCGGCCAAGCGCGAGCGCGTGCACTACGTCGGCCCGTGGCTGGCCGAACCGCTGGCGGTCACCCTCGAGCCTGACCCGGCGCCCGGTCCGGCCCAGCTGCATGCGCTGGCCGACGACGTCTCGGTCGCCTTCCTGACCCTGCTCGAACAGCTCGGCCCCGAGGAACGCGCCGCCTTCCTGCTGAAGGAGGCCTTCGACCACGACTACCGCGAAATCGCCGACCTGATCGGCCACAGCGAGGCCAACTGCCGTCAACTGGTGCACCGTGCCCGGCAACGCCTGCAGGCCGGACGACCGCGTTTCAACGCCGATGCAGGCCAGCACCGGCAGTTACTCACGCGCTTCATGGACGCCTCCCAGCGCGGCGACAGCGAGGCGATCCAGGCCCTGCTGCACGCCAACGCGCTGCTGGTCTCCGACGGTGGCGGCGTGGTCACCGCAGCGGTGCGCCCGCTGCTGGGCGCCGAACGCATCGGCCGCCTGTTCTGGGCCATCGCCCGCCGCGGCGCGGTGCATCCGGCGCAATTGGGCTACGTCAATGGCGAACCGGCGATCCTGCGTTTCCAGGGCGATCGCCTGCACTCGATCACCACCATCGAAGTGGTCGATGGCCGCATCGCCAACGTGTACAGCGTGTTGAATCCGGAAAAGTTGCCGGACGTTGTCACGCGCGGTGACGGTGCGGCGTCCTTGTAATGAAAGGCGGCCATCGTGGCCGCCGTGGAGCCGAAAATGTCCGACCACGCCTCTCCCCGCGTCCCTTACACCCGCCTGGCCGCCGAAGCCTTCAAGGGCCTGCTGGCCACCAGCAAGGCGGTGCATGACAGCTCGATCGATCCGACGTTGATGGAACTGGTGTTCCTGCGCGTCTCGCAGCTCAACGGCTGCGGCTACTGCATGGACATGCATGCCACCACGCTACGCAAGGGCGGCATCGAGCCGCGCAAGCTGGACACCCTGCCCGCGTGGCACGAAAGCCGCTTCTTCGATGTGCGCGAACGCGCGGCGCTGGGCTGGGCCGAGGCGCTGACCCGCTTGACCGACGGTGCGCCGTCGCAGGCGGCGTTCGATGCACTGGCGCCGCACTTCGATGAGAAGGGCATCAGTGACCTGAGCATGGGCATTGCGGTGATCAATGCCTGGAACCGGCTGGGGGCGGGCCTGCTGCCGCCGCTGCCGTAAAAGGGGGCCAGCCCGGTAGGTCAGGTTCCTGCAGCTGTTGGTAGATGTCGACCTTGGTCGACACGGTAGATCCACGCCATGCGTGGATGTGGTTGGGTCGGATCCCTTCGCAACGCGAAGGGCTCTGACCCGATCTGGCTGGTGGGGTCAGAGCCCTTTGCGCAGCAAAAGGATCCGACCCCGGCGGCCACACGGCTGCCCTGACCCCACCTGCACGTATCAGGCGCGCACAATGGCGGCATGCCAGCCTCTCCCATTGCCGGCGCTGCCGCCGCGAAGAAACCCAGCCTGCGCCAGCGCTTCAAGGCGATGCGCAACCTGCCGCCGTTCCTGCGCATGGTCTGGCAGACCAGCCCCGCCCTGACCCTCGCCAGCCTGGGGCTGCGCCTGATCCGTGCGCTGCTGCCGGTGGCGATGCTCTTCGTCGGCAAGCTGATCATCGACAGCGCCCTGCACCTGAGCCAGCACGACGCTGGCTTCCCGCCACTGGGCGAAGCACTGTCCAGCGGCGTGCTGAATCCGTTGCTGGGCCTGCTGGCGCTGGAGCTCGGCCTGGCCATCGCCTCGGATCTGCTCGGCCGGCTGGTCAGCTATGCCGATGCGCTGCTGTCGGAACTGTTCGCCAACGTCACCAGCATCCGGCTGATGGAACACGCGGCAACGCTGGACCTGGAGGACTTCGAGGACCCGGACCTGCAGGACAAGCTGGACCGTGCAAGGCGCCAGACCATGGGCCGGATGAACCTGATGAGCCAGCTGTTCGGCCAGGTGCAGGACGCGATCACCGTGGCCAGCCTCGCCGTCGGCCTGCTGGTGTATGCGCCATGGTTGATCCTGCTGCTGGTGCTGGCGCTGGTGCCGGCCTTCATCGGCGAATCGCACTTCAACGCGGCCGGCTACAGCCTCAACTTCCAGTGGACGCCGGAGCGCCGCCAGCTCGACTACCTGCGCCAGCTGGGTGCCAGCGTGGAAACGGCCAAGGAAGTGAAGATCTACAACCTGCATCGCTTCCTGGTGGAACGCTATCGCAGGTTGTCTGCAGCACTCTTCCAGGCCAACCGTGCACTGGCACGGCGGCGTGCGTTCTGGGGCACGCTGCTGGCTGCGCTCGGCACGCTGGGCTACTACACAGCGTACGCCTACATCGCATGGCGCACGGTGCGTGGCGACTTCTCGATCGGCGACCTGACCTTCCTCGCCGGCAGCTTCCTGCGCCTGCGCCAGCTGCTGGAAGGCCTCCTGATCGGGTTCTCGCAGGTGGCCAGCCAGGCGCTGTACCTGGATGACCTGTTCTCGTTCTTCCAGATCCAGCCGGAAATCCACTCGCGCGAAGGTGCGGTACGCGTGCCGCAGCCGATACGCGAAGGCTTCGTGTTCGAGAACGTCGGCTTCCGCTACCCGGATGCCGAGCAATGGGCCGTGCGCCACCTCGATTTCCAGCTGCGGGCCGGCGAAGTGCTGGCCCTGGTCGGCGAGAACGGCGCCGGCAAGACCACGCTGGTGAAGCTGCTGGCGCGACTGTACGAACCAGACGAGGGCCGCATCCTGCTCGATGGCCGCGACCTGCGCGACTACGACCTGGACGACCTGCGCGCCAATCTCGGGGTGATCTTCCAGGACTTCGTGCGCTACAACCTCAGCGCCGGCGAGAACATCGGCGTCGGCCAGGTCGAGGCGATGGACGACCAGGCGCGCATCGCCGACGCCGCGCGCCGCGGCATGGCCGAAGAAGTGATCGACGACCTGCCCGCCGGCTACGACCAGCTGATCGGCCGCCGCTTCAAGCAGGGCGTGGACCTGTCCGGTGGTCAATGGCAGAAGATCGCCATCGCCCGTGCATGGATGCGCAACGCGCAGGTGATGATCCTGGATGAGCCAACGGCGGCGCTGGATGCGCGAAGTGAGTTCGAGGTGTTCCAGCGGTTCAGGGAACTGGCGGATAATCGCACCGCAGTGCTGATTTCCCACCGTTTTTCCTCGGTACGCATGGCTGATCGCATCCTGGTGCTGGCCGATGGCCGGATCGAGGCCAGCGGCACCCACGAGCAGCTGATGGCCGAGGGCGGTCGTTATGCCGAGCTGTTCGAGCTGCAGGCGGCGGGTTACCGCTGAGAACGCCTCTCGTTCCGCCTAATGAGAACCTGTCTCATTTGAGATAGAATCACCCCCGACGACTTCCGATAGATACGCCCATGTCCTCCGCTTTTGGCGCCGAAACGGTGCTTGAGGTCCGTCACTGGACCGATGCCTACTTCAGCTTCACCCTCACCCGCGACAGCGGTTTCCGCTTCGAGAACGGCCAGTTCGTGATGATCGGCCTGGAAACCGAGGCGCGGCCGCTGCTGCGTGCGTATTCCATCGCCAGCGCCAACTGGGAAGAGCATCTGGAGTTCTTCAGCATCAAGGTGCAGGACGGCCCGCTGACCTCGCGCCTGCAGCACATCAAGCCGGGTGACAAGGTGCTGGTCGGCAAGAAGCCCACCGGCACCCTGCTGATCAGCGATCTGCACCCCGGCAAGAACCTGTATCTGCTGGGCACCGGCACCGGCATGGCGCCGTGGCTGTCGGTCATCAAGGACCCGGAAACCTACGAACGCTTCGAGAAGGTGATCCTCTGCCACGGCGTCCGCTACGAAAAGGATCTGGCCTACCGCGATTACTTCGAGAAGGAACTGCGTGAGCACGAGTTCCTGGGCGAGATGATCGGCGACAAGCTGCTGTACTACCCGGCCGTCACCCGCGAGCCGTTCGCCAACCAGGGCCGCCTGACCCAGCTGATGGAAAGCGGCGAGATGCAGCGCACGCTCGGCCTGCCGGAATTGAGCCCGGAGAACGACCGCGCGATGATCTGCGGCAGCCCGCAGATGCTGGCCGACCTGCGCAGCGTGCTCGATGCCCGTGGCTTCCAGGTCTCGCCGCGTATTGGCCAGCCGGGCCACTACGTGTTCGAGCGCGCGTTCGTCGAGAAGTAAAGCGCGGGGCCCTGGCCCCGCATTTGTACGCGACCTGTTGCGCACCCTGCGCATTGCAGGCATCGTCCCCCCGCACGGGCCGATGGCCCTCCCGGGGAATACACGGATGATGAACACATCGATCCCGCACTGGATGCGGGCTTGGGCAATTGCCGGCCTGCTGCTGGCAGCGGTTCCGGCGTGGGCTGCGCCGCCTGCACGCGGCGAAACGCCGCCGCAGGCGCTGGGCAACGACCGCAAGGGCAATCCGGTCAATCTGGCCGATCAGCGCGGCAAGGTGGTCATCGTGACCTTCTGGGCCTCCTGGTGCGGGCCCTGCCGCAAGGAACTGCCGATCCTGGCCCATCTACAGCAGGTGATTGGCGAGGACGCCTTGAAGGTCTACGCGGTCAACTGGGGCGAACCGCGGCTGGAGGTCAGCCGGCTGATCCGCCAGCGTGACTGGCCGAAGCTGGAGTACCTGCATGATCCTGGCGGTGCGCTGGCGGAGCAGTTCGGCATCGTCGCCGTACCCCACATGTTCATCGTCGGCCGCGACGGCACCATCGTCCATGCCCATCGCGGCTACAGCGAGGCCAGCCTGCCGCGGATCATGCAACAGGTGATCGAAGCCCTGCCCGAAGAGGTCCGCAACCGGCAGGCAGGCGTACCAGCGCTGGGACACTGAGCGCTGCGCCCAAGGCGACCGGCAGCTGTTACAGCAGCGCTTCGATCGCGCTGCGCAACTGCTCCGGCCTGGTGGTGGGCGCATGGCGCGATACCACCCGCCCCTGGTGGTCGACCAGGAACTTGCTGAAATTCCACTTGATGCGGGCACTGCCCAGCAGGCCGCGCTTCTCGCGTGACAGCCACGCCCACAGCGGCTCGGCCCCCTCGCCATTGACCTCGATCTTCTCCGACAGCGGAAAACTGACCGGATAGTCCAGTGAACAGAACTGGCGGATCTGCGCGGCGTCGCCGGGCTCCTGCGCGCCGAACTGGTTGCACGGGAAGCCGATCACCACCAGACCGCGCTCGCGGTACTCCTGCCACAGCTGTTCCAGCCCGGTGTACTGCGGGGTGAAGCCACAACGACTAGCGACATTGACCAGCAGCAATGGGTGGCCCTTGTAGCGGGCCAGCGGCTGCGGCTGGCCGTCGAGGTCACGGAAGCTGAAATCGTAGGCAGTGGTCATGGCAGCGGGCCGTGGGCGGTGAACGCATGGTACCCGCGCCCGGCCCGGACAACATGCCTTTTGACACAAGTGCCGGCGCGCCGGGCCGGGTTACCCTCGGGCCCTTGTTTGCCTTACCGGAGCTATTACCTTGACCACTCGCCTTGCCCTTGCCGTGGCCATGACCCTCGGCCTTGCCCTGCCCGCCTACGCTGCCAGCGCCGCCACCGCGGCCGCCGCCAGCAGCGCCCAGCAAGCCAACCCGTTCTTCGCCGACAGCCCGCTGCCACTGCACTTCCCTCAGTTCGACAAGATCAAGGACAGCGATTTCGCTCCGGCTTTCGACGCCGGCATGGCGCAGCAGCTGAAGGAAGTGGAGGCCATTGCCAACACCAAGGCCAAGCCGACCTTCGAAAACACCATCATCGCCCTGGAAAAGAGCGGTGACACCCTGGATCGCGCGACCACCGTGTTCTTCAGCCTGGTCGGCGCCGACACCAACGACACCCGAAAGAAGCTGCAGGCCGATTACTCGGCGAAGTTCGCCGCGCACAGCGATGCGATCGCGCTGAACGGCAAGCTGTTCGCCCGCATCCAGGCGCTGTACGACACCCGCAGCCAGCTGGGTCTGGACGCCGAAGGCGTGCGCCTGGTCGAGAAGTACTACGACAACTACGTACGCGCCGGCGCCAAGCTGTCCGAGGCCGACAAGGCCACGCTGAAGGCCATGAATGCCGAGCTGGCCAACCTGGGCACCAAGTTCAGCCAGAACGTGCAGTCGGAAGTGAACGCCTCGGCGATCACCGTCGATGACGTCAAGGAGCTGGACGGCCTGTCCAAGGAGCAGATCGCGGCTGCTGCCGAAGCCGCCAAGGCCCGTGGCCTGGACGGCAAGTACGTGATCACCCTGCTCAACACCACTGGCCAGCCGCCGCTGACCAACCTGGCCAACCGTGCCCTGCGCCAGAAGATCTACGAAGCCTCGACCACCCGCGGCAGCCGCGGCGGTGAGTTCGACAACACCGCGCTGGTCTCGCGCATCATGCAGCTGCGTGCCGACAAGGCCAAGCTGATGGGCTTCCCGAACTTCGCCGCCTACAACCTGACCAACCAGACCGCCAAGACCCCCGAAGCGGTCAACGCGATGCTGGGCAAGCTGGCTCCGGCCGCAGTGGCCAATGCCAAGCGCGAAGCCGCCGACCTGCAGGCGATGATCGACAAGGAACAGAAGGCCGCCGGCAAGAAGACCTTCGCCCTTAAGCCGTGGGACTGGGCGTTCTACAGCGAGAAGGTGCGCCAGGCCAAGTACAACTTCGACGAATCGCAGCTGAAGCCGTACTTCGAGATGAAGAACGTGCTGGAGAACGGCGTGTTCTACGCGGCGGGCCAGGAATTCGGCCTGACCTTCAAGCAGCGCACCGACCTGCCGGTCTACCACGACGACGTCACCGTCTATGACGTGTTCGATGCCGACGGCAGCCAGCTGGCGATCTTCATCTTCGACCCGTACGCCCGCGCGTCCAAGCGTGGCGGTGCGTGGATGAATTCCTACGTCTCGCAGTCCAAGCTGACCGGCTTCAAGCCGGTGGTGGCCAACCACCTCAACATCCCCAAGCCGCCGGCCGGCCAGCCGACGCTGCTGACCTGGGATGAGGTGAACACCACCTTCCACGAATTCGGCCATGCCCTGCACGGCATGTTCTCCAACGTGAAGTACCCGTACTTCTCGGGCACCTCGGTGCCGCGTGACTTCGTCGAGTTCCCCTCGCAGGTCAACGAAATGTGGTCGGACAACCCGGCCATCCTGAAGAACTACGCCAAGCACTACCAGAACGGTTCGGCGATGCCGCAGGCGCTGCTGGACAAGGTGCTGGCCGCTGCCAAGTTCAACCAGGGCTTTGCCACCACCGAGTACCTGGGTGCGGCCATGCTCGACCAGCGCTGGCACCAGATCGGTCCGGACCAGGTGCCGGCCGCCAAGGACGTGATGGCCTTCGAGCGCGCCGCGCTGGAGAAGGACGGCATCTACTATGCGCCGGTCCCGCCGCGCTACAAGACCCCGTACTTCAGCCACATCATGGGCGGCTACTCGGCTGGCTACTACGCCTACATCTGGTCGGAAGTACTCGACGCCAACACCCAGAAGTGGTTCAAGGACAACGGCGGCCTGAGCCGCAAGAACGGCGACCACTTCCGCGCCACCCTGTTGTCCAAGGGCGGCAGCGTGGATGCGATGCAGCTGTTCCGCGATTTCGCCGGCCACGAGCCGCAGATCGAACCGCTGCTGGAAAAGCGTGGCCTGACCGGCGCCGGCAACTGATCGCCAGTGCGGTAGTGTGAAATGAGAACCGCCCGGGAAACCGGGCGGTTTTTTTGTTGGGGTTGGGGTCAGAACCCTGGATTCAACGCGGCGCGACGTATCCCCCCGGCACGCCTTCCGGCGACAGCACCATCTGCCACAACTGCGCGTGCCGGCAACGGAAGGTCGCCATCGAGCCGGCCAGGTAGAAACGCCACATGCGACGGAAATGCTCGTCGTAACGTTCATCCAGCCGTGGCCATGCTGCTTCCACGTTGCGCCGCCACGCCTGCAGGGTCAGGTCGTAGTCGGTGCCGAAGTTATGCCAGTCCTCCAGCACGAAGCGGCCCTCGAACGCCTTGGTGACCTGCACTGCCGACGGCAGCATCGAATTGGGGAAGATGTAGCGCGCGATCCACGGATCTGTGCGATGCCGCGAGATGTTGGTGCCGATGCTGTGCAACAACAGCAGGCCGCGCGGCGACAGGCAGCGCTTGGCCACCTCGAAGAAACTGCCGTAGTTCTTGTCACCAACGTGCTCGAACATGCCGATCGAGAAAATCGCATCGAACGGCTCGTCCAGTTCACGGTAATCCTGCAGGCGGATCTCGATCGGCAGGCCGGCGCACAGTTCGCGCGCGAACTCGGCCTGTTCCTGCGAGATGGTCACACCCACTCCGCTGACGCCGTAGCGCTCGGCGGCAAACTTCAGCGCTTCACCCCAGCCGCAACCGATATCCAGCACGCGCTGGCCCGGACGCAGGCCCAGTTTGCGGCAGACCAGGTCGAGCTTGGCTTCCTGCGCGGCGTCGAGATCATCGGCGTTGCGCCAGTAGCCGCAGCTGTAGACCAGGCGCCGCCCAAGCATGGCCTGGTAGAGATCGTTGCCGAGATCGTAGTGGCGGCGCCCGACTTCATAGCTGCCCTGCCCGACCTGGAGATTGAACAGGCGCGCCTTCAGCGCATCGGCCACTTCGCGCCAGCCGTGCACCCGCTCATCCAGGTGCGCCTGCATCAGGTGGACGAGGAATTCATCCAGGACGTTGGCATCCCACCAACCGTCCATGTAGCTCTCGCCGAGACCAAGCGAGCCGTGTGCCATGACCCGCGCGAAGAAGCGCGGGTCATGCACCTGGATGTCCTGTGGCTGGGTACCGCCGATGCGGACCCCGGCTTCCTGCAGCAGGCCGGAAACCCGCTCCTGCAACCCTGTATCCACGCCACCTCCTCGACTGCGGTCAACCGCGTGCGAACAGCTCCACGTAGTCCTTGGCCACGTGCGGCAACAGCACCGCCGCCGGTACATCGGCGGTCTGGGTGCCATCCGAGTATGGACCCACCTGGTACGGCGGGAAAACAAAGCGCAGCGCGGTGATCTGCCCCTTGTCGTCGGTGAGCGGCTGGAACTGGCTGAAGTTGTCGGCCTGCGGGCCGGTGCCGTCGGCAATCATGCGCGATGCGTTGCGCAGCGATTCCTGCAGCTGGGCCGGGTCCATGTCCTCACCACTGAGGCGGGTCGCCACGCGTTCGCGCAACTGGTCGGCGACGAAGTCACTGATCGCTTTCCAGCCCTTGGCATCGGCCACCAGCTTTTCGGCGCTGAGCATCTGCTGATGCTGCGGCAGCCACACGAAGCGCGCCACCAGCGGCTCGCCGTGGGCGCCACCGGTATAGCGGCTGCCATCGGCGCTGACCACCACCAGCTGCGGGGTTTCCAGCAGTTTCTCGAAGCTCAGCGACAGCTCGTAGGGCATGGTCGGCTTGTCATTGCCCAGCCCGTCCAGCGCCTGCTGCAGATCACTGCGTGCACTGGTGGCGTAGCCCTGCAGCGCGCGCGCCAGGCCCGGGTAACGGTCGATGCCGGCCGGATAGCTGATGCCCACCACTTCGCGCTCGTTGTTCTCGATCACATCGCGCAGGTCCAGCGGCGCTTCCGCAGCCGGCGTTTCACCTGCCGCAGCGGCCTCGGCGGCAGGCGCCGCGTCGGTCGCCGCTGACGGCTCGCTTTCACGCTGGCAACCGGCCAGCAACAGCACGCCCACCACGCCGGCCAGCACGCTGCCGTGCAGTGGCCGGTTGTTTCCAATCTTCATCGGGATCCCCTGTTCATGTTTGTACATCATCGCCTGCCATGGCTGAAGCGTGACCCGCTGGCATTCAGCCAACGAGCAGGTCGTGATACTCCTCGTGCCGCTGCAGGAAGGCCTCGGCGTACGAACACGCCGGCACCACCTTGTACTTCTGTTCGCGGGCGAAACGCAGCGCGACGCGGGTCAATTCACCGGCAATGCCACGGCCAGCGATCGGCTCGGGCACTTCGGTGTGGGTGATGACCATGCGCCTGCGCTTGATCTGGTAGTCGAGCACCGCCAGCTGTCCTCGCACGCGGGCGGTGAAGCGGTGGCTGGCCAGATCATGTTCGACCTCGTAGGCCAGACCGGGGGGCGTGACCGAAGCCATGGAGCTGTCTCCTGCGACGACTGCGTGGATGGTGCGCAGCCGGGCGCCATGATCGCGTGAAGCCTGAACAGGGGCAAGTCCGATCCATTCACGTCAGTTCCCGACCCTCAAGCTGGAGGGTGGGCGGCCGCTATCGCCTGTGGAGGGGTACGGCCAGGCTGGCACGACCCTTGCGACCGTTGACCATGCGCACCACCGCGGAGGCTCCCATGCACCCCAGCGATACCCATTCCGATACCGACCGTGCCCTGCTGGAGGGCCTGCTGCAACTGGCGGTGGAGGGGCAGACCGAAGACCAGGATTTCCAGCGCATCGGCGAGGAGGTATTCGCCCGCCTGCAGGACACCTACGGCCAACAGACCCGCGCCTGACCAGGAGCGGGGGCCAACCCCGGGGTCGGATCCAGCGGATCCGACCCCGGCCAACTTCAACCGCCGCCGAGGCGGAAGGTCGGGTTGGAGAGTTCGCGCAGGAAGTGGTTGAAGATGCTCGGCTGCATGGCCAGCATGAAGATCACGCCGAATGCCGCGCCGGCCAGGTGCGCACTGTGGTTGATGCGGTCACCGCCACGCTTGTCCATCCAGATGCTGTAGCCGACGTAGAACGCGGCATACACGATGGCCGGTGCCGGGATGAAGAACACCAGGATGATCGACCACGGCTTGATCAGGATGAAGGCGAACAGCACCGCCGACACCGCACCCGACGCACCCAGGCTCAGGTAGTTCGGGTTCTTCTGGTTCTTCAGGTAGCTGGGCAGGATCGAGACCACCAGCGCACCGATGTAGAACGCCGGGTAGGTCAGGTAGCTGCCGGTCAGCTGCACCATCACGCTCTCGATGAACCCCCCGAAGAAGAACAGGGTGATCATGTTGAAGATCAGGTGCGACCAGTCGGCATGGATGAAGCCATAGGTCACCAGGCGGTCGTACTGGCGGTGGCGGTCCACTGCCGGCGGCCACAGGATCAGGCGGTCGGCCAGCTTGCGGTTGTTGAAGGCCATCCACGACAGGATGGCGGTGACGGCGATCAACAGCAGATTGACGGGGGTCATGTCAGGCTCAGGCGCTACGGTAGTTGTCGACCATACGATAGCGTTTTGCATACCAACCGAAAGCCAACGCCGCAATGAAAGCGAAACCGGCGAAGAAGAACATCAGGAACGCCGCCTCGCTCAGCCCTGTCCCTGCAATCTGGTGGGTCACCGTGTCGTTGCGCACCGCGGCGTTGGACAGCAGTACCCACAGGTTGCCGATGGTGGTGGTCAGGTTCCAGAAGCTCATCACCACGCCCTTCATCGCCTGCGGCGCCTGGCTGTAGGCAAATTCCAGGCCGGTGGCCGAGACCAGCACTTCACCGAAGGTCAGCAGCGCATACGGCAGCATCTGCCAGAAGATCGACATCGCATTGCCGCCATCCATCACCACCTGGATACCACCCACCACGATCCAGGCCAGGCCGCTGAAGGCGATACCGGCGGTCATGCGGCGCAGCGCGGTCGGTTCGAAACCGAAGCGACGCAGGGCCGGGTACAGCACCAGGTTGTTGAACGGAATCAGGATCATCACCAGCAGCGGGTTCAGCGCCTGCATCTGCGAGGCGGTGAACCAGCTCGGCATCTGCATCTGCTGGCCCTGCAGGACCCAGGTCGAGGCCTTCTGGTCGAACAGCGAGAAGAACGGCGTGGTCAGCGCGAAGATCACCAGCACGCGCAGTACCGAACGCACACCTTCCACGGCTTCGGCCGGATGCTGGCCGCGGGCGCGGTCCAGCTGCAGCCAGGTGCCGCCACCGATGCCAGCGAGGATGGCGACCAGCGCCAGGCACAGGCAGATCACGATGCCGAGCGAACCGACCAGGCCGAACGAGGCTGCCGCCAGTACCAGGCCGAGCACGGCGATCACCAGGCCCGGGCGGCCCTGGCCGGCGACGCGCGCGGTCAAGGCGGTGCGCACCACGTTGGCGAACGAATGCGGGTCCTTCGGCGGCAGCGGCACCAGCACGTAGCGCTTGCGGCCCAGCCAGAACACGAAGGTGGCGATGAACATCAGGATGCCCGGGATGCCGAACGCCCACTGCGGGCCCCAGTTCTTCAGCACCAGCGGGATCAGCAGCGAGGCAAACAGCGAGCCGAAGTTGATGATCCAGTAGAAGGCGTCGAAAACGATCTTGGCCAGGTGCTTGTTGCTCTGGTCGAACTGGTCGCCCATGAACGAGGCCACCAGCGGCTTGATGCCGCCGGCACCGAGCGCGATCAGGCCCAGGCCGAGGAAGAAGCCTTCGCGGCTGTTCTCGAACAACGCCAGGCACAGGTGACCGGCGCAGTAGACCAGGCTGAACCAGAGGATGGTGTGGTACTTGCCGAAGAACTTGTCAGCCAGCCAGCCACCGAGCAGCGGGAAGAAATACACGCCGATCATGAAGCTGTGCATGATGTCCTTGGCTTCACCGGCACGGCCTTCCGCAGTGATTTCCTGCAGCAGCAGCGAGGTGATCAGGAACTGCACCAGGATGTTGCGCATCCCGTAGAAACTGAACCGCTCGCAGGCCTCATTGCCGATGATGTACGGGATCTGGCGCGGCATCTTTCCCTGGCCGGCGATGGGGGCAACTGCGTCGTGGCTCATCCTGTAAGGCATTCCTGCAAAGCGAAAGGCGCAAGATTACCGGAACCCGGGCTTGCGAAGCACGCTGCAGGGCTGCATGACAACGGTGCCAATCCGTGGCAGACACGCCATGCCCTGCCGGAAGTCACGGAACCTGCACGACAAAAGCGTAAACTTATCGTTATGCGCCCCCCCGCCCTCGCCCGCCTCCTGCTCGCTTGCCTTGCGCTGCTGCTGGCGTGGCAGGCCCAGGCGCGGCCACAGGCGCCGGCTGCCGCCACCGGCGACAGCGAGCCACGGCAGTTGACCGTGGCCGCACTGGAACTGCCCAGCCGCGACGATGCACAGTGGAAGCTGCGCCGTGAGCAGGTCGCCCAGCTGTTGACCGAACTGCAGCCGGACGTGATTTCGGTGCAGCAGGTCCTGCAGCAGCAGGGCCGGAACCCGGCCTGCTGGCTGGCCAGCCGGCTGCGCTACAGCTGCGACTTCGTCACCGCCGATCCGCCCAGCCAGCCGCTGCGGCATGGCAACGCGATGCTGACCCGGCTGCCGGTCAGCGAGGACGGCGTGACCCTGCTGCACCCGCCCGGCACGTTCAGCGCGGCCGGCATGATGCGGCTGAAGCTGGGCGCGTCGCTGCTCAACGTCTACGTGGCGCGCCTGCGTCCGGACCCGGACGAGGCCATCGCCCGCCAGCACCAGACCAGCGACCTGATGACCTGGATCAGCGCCACCGCCGAGGGCATGCCCAGCCTGATCGCTGGCGACTTCTCGGCCAGCACGGTGGAACTGGTGCGCAGCACGCCGGGCTTCCAGCCGGCCCGGCGCAATCCCGGCGCACCGGCGGCCAGTGGCGGCGGAGCAAGTGGCCATGGCCTGGACGTGCTGTTCCAGGTCAAGCACTTCGGCGGCATCCGCCAGCAGCCGATCCTGTTGCCGGCCGACGGCGACCTGCCCGGCCTGCGCCTGGGCGTGATGGCGACCCTGCGCCTGCAGGGGGATACGGCCACGGCCGAATAGCCCCGCTCATCCCCGCGGCACGCCTCACCCCGGTAGGTGGCCTTGGTCGGCACATTCCCACCGCGCGCGCACATGTTTCCGTGCCGACCAAGGTCGGCACCTACCGGAATCAGCCCCATTTCCAGGACTGACAGACAAAAAAAGGCCGGGGTCTCCCCCGGCCTTTTCCGCTCATCCAGTCACTGCGATCAGGCGATCGCTTCCTGGTAACGGCGCTCGACTTCGTTCCAGTCGATGACGTTGAAGAACGCGCCGATGTATTCCGGACGACGGTTCTGGTACTTCAGGTAGTACGCGTGTTCCCACACGTCCAGGCCGAGGATGGGGGTGTTGCCTTCCATCAGCGGGCTGTCCTGGTTGCCGGTGCTCTCGACCACGACCTTCTTGTCCGGGGTCACGCTCAGCCATGCCCAGCCGCTGCCGAAACGGGTCAGCGCAGCCTTGGTGAAGGCGTCCTTGAACTTGTCGAAGCCGCCCAGGTCCTTGTCGATGGCCTTGGCCACGTCGCCCACCGGGTTGCCGCCAGCATTCGGAGCCATCACGGTCCAGAACAGCGAGTGGTTGGCATGGCCGCCACCGTTGTTGCGCACCGGACCCTGCAGGTTCTCCGGCAGCGACTTGAGCTTCTTCACCAGTTCTTCGACCGGCAGGTCAGCGTACTCGGTGCCTTCCAGCGCCGCGTTGACGTTGTTGATGTAGGTCTGGTGATGCTTGGTGTGATGGATTTCCATCGTCGCCGCATCGATATGCGGTTCCAGCGCGTCGTAGGCGTAGGACAGCTTGGGCAGGGTGTAGGCCATGATGCATCTCCTGATTGCGAGGGCACCCGACGGTGTCGGGCGTTGCGCGGTGAATGATGGGGACAGACCGCCAGATTACCAAGGGGGATGTAAAGGAAATTGCGTCCTGCCAGTGAGCACGACGGCAATTGTTACGCAGCAGTGACGCGACGCCGTCCTCATGCACCGTGCAGCGCACAGGCGCTACAGTGCCTGCACCACCCTCTCCCGCCCCTGCCCCATGCGCAACCCCCGGCTGCTGATCACCGCCATCGCCCTGCTCGTGCTCGGCCTGGTCGTCAACCATTTCATGCAGCGGCCTCCGGCGCCGCAGTTCGCACCGGACCTGCAGAGCGCGCCCGCTGCACGCACAACGCCTGCGCGCAGCAGCAATGACAGCGGCCTGCCGGCCTTCCTGCCCGCCGAGGCACGCCAGACCATTGCCCTGATCCAGCGCGGCGGTCCGTTCCCGCATCGCCAGGACGGCAGCATCTTCGGCAACCGCGAACAGCAACTGCCGCAGCGCTCGCGCGGCTACTACCGCGAATACACCGTTGACACCCCCGGTGCGCGTACCCGCGGCACGCGCCGCATCGTCACCGGTGGCGATCCGCCGGAGGCGTGGTACTACACCGACGACCACTACGCATCGTTCCGCAGCTTCACCGTACCGGCCCCGGGAGCGCAGCAATGAGCCACGACGATTTCGGCCTCGGCCTGCACGACATCAACAATGCCGGCGTCTATGCCATCGACAGCGACGACATCAGCGCACTGGCCGCAGCGATGCGCGATGCCGGCCTGAAGGTGATACGCATCGACCTGGATGGCGTGGCCGACAAGCGCACCCTGCTTGCCCGTCTGGCTGCGCAGCTGGATTTCCCGGCGGGGTTCGGCGGCAACTGGGATGCGCTGTCGGACAATCTGCGCGACCTGCAGTGGCTGCCGGCCAACGGCTATGCGCTGTTCCTGGCCGATGTCGACGCATTCCGTGCGGCCACGCAGAAGGATTTCGATACCCTGCTGGACGTGATGGACGAAGCCAGCCGCGACTGGGTCGGCCGCGACGTACCGTTCTGGGTATTCCTGTCGCAGAGCGCGTGAGGTAGATGCCCTGGTAGATGCCGACCTTGGTCGGCATGCGCTGATGCCTTGGCAGATGCCGACCTTGGTCGGCGTTTCTGTGCCAACCAAGGTTGGCACCTACCAAAGCGCGAGCCGGCCAGCGTGCGGGGCGCGGCCCCCTGCCTAGCGGCTGCCGTTATCTTCCTGCAGTTCCTTTTTGAACGGGATGTCTGGCGGCGGTCGCGCCACGGCCGGCTGGTCCTGCATGTTCGGGTTGGTCAGCCCACAGCCGCCGCCCGCCTGCAGGATCGAGATCACGCAGGAAATCTTCGAGTTCGTACCCGGCAATGGAATCTCCATCGCCTTGATGCCCTTGCGCACCCATTCGGCCAACAGCGATTCCTGCGGCACCCAGTACTTGTCGAACGAGGTGGGTGTGTAGTCGTACGGTGGTCG
Organism: Stenotrophomonas maltophilia; assembly: GCF_004920835.1. Taxonomy (GTDB): domain Bacteria; phylum Pseudomonadota; class Gammaproteobacteria; order Xanthomonadales; family Xanthomonadaceae; genus Stenotrophomonas; species Stenotrophomonas maltophilia_AQ. Next base: position 37,228 of record NZ_QFHO01000029.1, on the reverse strand, counting down.
CTTCAACCAGGTGCCCGATTGCGCAATGCGTTCCTTGCTCCAGCCATCGTTGGCGCCACCGGGCGCACCGCGCTCGGCACGACCCTCGCCTTCCTGGCCCGGCACGCGCACGCTGCCATCTGCATTGAACAGGCCACTGCCCTTGCCGGTGGTGCTGGCCTGGCGGGCGCCCTTGTCGGCGCCGTCATGGTTGCGGTTCGATGCGCCCCAGTCATCACCCTTGGCGGGCGTGGCCCAGTTGCCCGGATTGGGCGCCGGGCGCGCCCCTGCCTGAGCCGGGGTCGTGCTGGATGCAGCAGGCCGCGCAGTACTGCTGTTCGCCTGCGTCGCGCTGCCATTGGCTGCCGGCGCGGGCGTTGCCGCGGGTGCATTCCCACTGAAAGACGATGGGGCTGCCGCCGGTGCCGAGGCTACTTCGCGCTCGCGCACCTGTACGTCACGACCCGCCGGCGCATGCACCGCCGGTTCACGACCGGCGACGGTTGCCATCCGCACCTGCGGATCGACCACCGCCTGCACTTCACGCTCGCGCACCTGCACGTCCCGCTGCGGCACGCGCACCTGCACGTCGGCCGTGCGCAGCGGCTGCGGCACAACCGGCGCGTCGACCGTACTGACTTCGCGCTCCTGCACCTGGATCTCGCGCAACTGCGGCGATCGCACCGCAACCTCAGGCGCCTGCACCGTAGTGGGCGTCGGCGTTGCCTGCACCGGCTGCACGCTGCGCTCGCGTACCGAGGGCGTGGTATCGCGCGGCACGATGCTGACTTCGGTGCGCGGCACGCTGACCGGAGGCACCACGAAATCGGTGCTGGCCTGGGCTACTTCGGTAGCCTGCACCGGCGACGGCGGCGGCGCGGCAACCGGTGCGGGGTCGGCTTCGGCCGGCGGCGACGGCGCGCTGGCTGTCGGTGCTGGAGCCGGTGCGGGTGCGGGCGACGACGCGGCCGCAGGACGCGGCTCAGGTGCAGTCGCTGCCCCTGCTTCCTGGCCGACGGCAACCTGGCCGGCCGGTGCCGCCGCAGCCGCCTCGGCACCCGGCTGATCGCCCCCGCCTTCCTGTGTGGCGCGTCCGACGAATTCCACCTGCACACGCTCGCCTTCGGCACCGTCCTGCTCCGGCTCGGTGGTGCGGATCACGGCGACCCACAGCAACAGTACGAAGAACAGCAGGTGCAGCAGCGCACTGGCCAGTGCCGAGATCCAACGCATCCAGCGCTGGTCGCGCGGCGCCGCATCCCAGTCCTGCCAGAACAGGCGGCGCAGCGCCTGCCAGGGGGACAACGCAGGCAACCGCCCGGGCGGGCCAGGCAGCGGGCGCGGCAGCAGTACCGCAATCACTTCGCGGGCATGCAACGGCCGCGACAGCGGGCCCAGCGAGCGCAGCCACAGCGCCCAGCCGTACGGCAGGCGCGTGGTTTTTTCGAGGACGGCGCTTGGCTGCTGGCGGGCCAGCAGCAGGTCGATGAGTTGCTCGGCCCGGGTCAGAGGCACGCGTCAGCGATCAGGCGGCGTTGCCGCGAGGAATATACGGCGCGTGGCCACTGTCGTGGTCGGTCGCGTCACGCACAGCGGTCACGCCCGGCACGCGGCCCATCAGGGTCTTCTCGATACCCTGCTTGAGGGTCACATCGGCCATGCCACAGCCCTGGCAACCACCACCGAAGCGCAGCAGCACTACGCCTTCAGCCGAGACTTCCTGCACCGCCACCTTGCCGCCATGCGACGCCAGCTGCGGGTTGATTTCGTTTTCCACCACCCAGTGCACGCGCTCCACCAGCGAGGCGGCATCACCGGGCGCTTCGCCCTTGATGCGCGGTGCCTTGATGGTCAGCTGCTGGGCGCCCGCGGTACCGGCGACGATGTCGATCTCGGCACCGTCAAGCCAACCCACGCTGGCTGCATCGACGTAGAGGGTGAAGCCATCGCAGTCCACCGCCCACTCGTCACCAAGCAGGTCGCTCGGCTCGGCGAACTCCAGCCGGGCATCGGCGCGCGGGGTACCGGGATCGACCGCGCTCAGGCGCACGCCCATGCCGGGCGCGCCCTCGCGTTCGATCAGCTTGCGGAAATGGGTCTGGGCAGTGTCGGAGATCTGGATCATCAGGCTATTCTAGCCAAGTAAGCGTCAGCCGCTCATTCGGTTTATACACCGTCCGGCGCATTGTTCAGTCAACACGAGGTGGAGATTCCCATGGCCGACCTGATTCCGCTGGCCCAGGCCCGTTGCGTGCCGCGCAAAGGCAGCGACCACAAGCTCGGCGAAGCCCGCCTGGCCGAACTGTTGCCGCAGGTTCCCGGCTGGGAGCTGAGCGAGGGAGGCCAGGCGCTGCTGCGCACCTTCCGCTTCAAGAACTACTACGCCACCATGGCCTTCGTGAACGCGCTGGCCTGGATTGCCCACCACGAGGACCATCACCCGGACCTGGGCGTGCACTACGACCGCGCGGTCGTGCGCTTTTCCACCCACGACGTGGGCGGCCTGAGCGAAAACGACTTCATCTGCGCGGCCAAGACTTCGGCCCTGACGGAGCAACTGCCATGAACGTACGCCTGCTGAGCCTGTCCCTGATCGCTGCGACCGGCCTGGCCGGTTGTGGCGCGTCCGAACCGGCGGCCCCGCCCCCGCCGCCGCCGACTGAAGTGGCTGCGGTTAAGACGCCGCCGCCGCAGTACCCGCTGGAACTGGCCTGCATGGGCGTGGGGGGTACCAGCACCTTCAAGGTGACCATCGGTACCGACGGCAAGCCCAGCGAGGTCGCCCTGCTGACCGGCGCCGGCAACCCGCAACTGGACGAGCTGGCCAAGACCGCCGTGCAGGGCTGGCAGTTCAACGCCGCCACCCGCAATGGCCAGCCGGTGCCCGCCACCATCCAGGTGCCGGTCAGCTTCAACCCGCCGCAGCCGAAGCCAGACCAGTGCTTCGCGATTGAAGAACGCCTGCGCCGCGGCGGCTGATCGCCCGCACCCGACGAGGCCAGCCGACGCCCGCCTCGCCCTTGCCGCCCCGGCCCTGTCCGGGGCGGTTGTCTGTTGACCAGGATCGCGTCGGTACATGCTGCAGATTCCCCCCGAAAATGTCTGGATCGCGCTGGCGGTCACCCTCGCGGCCGGCCTCGCCACCGCCATCGGCAGCCTGCTGGTGCTGTTCTCGCGCCGGCCCAATCCGCGCCTGCTGGCGTTCGGCCTGGCCTTCGCCGGTGGTGCGATGGTCTATGTGTCGCTGTCGGAGATCCTCAACAAGTCCATTGCCTCGTTCGCGCTGGCCTATGGCGAGCGCACCGGCTTCACCTACGGCACCCTGGCCTTCCTGCTCGGCGTGATCGTGATCGTGCTGATCGATCACTTCATCCCCAACCCGCATGACAGCCTGGACAAGCAGGACCCGGCGTTCCGCGAGAACAGCCGCGAGTACCTGAAGCGGGTCGCCCTGTTGACCTCGATCGCGATCACCGCGCACAATTTCCCGGAAGGGCTGGCAACGTTCTTCGCGACGCTGGAGAGCCCGTCGGTGGGCATGCCGCTTGCCTTCGCCATTGCCATCCACAACATTCCCGAGGGCATCGCCATTGCGGTGCCGGTGTACTTCGCCACCCAGAACAAGTTCTACGCATTCAGCGCCAGCCTGCTGTCGGGCCTGGCCGAACCGGTGGGCGCGGCGCTTGGCTACTGGCTGCTGTCCGGATCACTGTCGCACGCCACCTTCGGCTGGGTGTTCGGGCTGATCGCCGGTGTGATGGTGTTCCTGGCGCTGGATGAGCTGCTGCCGGCGGCCAAGCGCTATGCCAAGGGCCACGAGACGGTGTATGGACTGGTGGCAGGCATGGGCACGCTGGCGATCAGCCTGGTGCTGTTCAAGTGGTGAGGGGTTTGCGGCCCACTCCGTAAAGTCGAGCTTGCTCGATGGGCTTTCCGCGCGACCCTACCGAAGCGCAGTCGAGCATGGCTCGATTCCACAGGGGGAGACGCCGAGCATGGCCCGGCGCTACCTTCAGCGAAGCCGGTCCAGCGCCTCGACCAACTCATCAGCCAGCGGCGCGTTCAGCACATACGGTGTCTTGCCCGCGTCCAGCGCGAACTCCAGCGACGCAGCGTGCAGGAACAGGCGTTTCAGCCCGATCTGCTCACGAAGCCGCTTGTTGACCGCAGGATCGCCGTATTTGTCGTCACCGGCCACCGGGTGCCCCAGATGCTGGGCATGCACGCGGATCTGGTGGGTGCGGCCGGTTTCGATGCGCACCTCGCAGTAGGAATGGCCGCTGCGGCGCTCAAGCACCCGGAAGTGGCTGATCGATTCCTTGCCGATCGCATTGACCTGCACATGGCGCTCGCCGCCCTGGCGCAGGCCCACGTGCAGAGGCGCGTCGACCGTCATCACACCGTCGGGCATGCGCCCGGCCAGCAGGGTCAGGTAGCGCTTGCGGATGCCGGCGCCATGGTCTTCACGCAGCAGCGCCTGCAGTTCGCTCAGCGCCGAGCGCTTCTTGGCCACGATCAGCAGGCCCGAGGTGTCGCGATCCAACCGGTGGACCAGCTCCAGGGTCTGGCCCGGCCGCAGGGCGCGCAGGGTCTCGATGGCGCCGAAGCTGATGCCGCTGCCACCGTGGCTGGCCACGCCGGTCGGCTTGTTCAGGGCCAGCAGGCGGGCATCCTCGAAGACGATGGCCTGCTCCAGGCGGCGCATGAACGCCTCCGGCGGGCCGGCCTTGTCTCCCTCTTCAGTGAGACGAACCGGCGGCACACGCACCTCATCGCCCGCTTCCAGCTTCCGCTCGGCCTTGGCACGGCCGCCATTCACGCGCACCTGGCCGCTGCGCACCAGCTTGTAGACCAGGCTGCGCGGAGCGCCTTTCAGCTGGCCCAGCAGGAAATTGTCCAGGCGCTGGCCGGCGCGGTCGGCGGGAACGGTGATCATGCGCACGGAAGGCTTGTCGCCAGCGGGCTTGGTGGGGTCTTGGGCGGTCATCAGGCTGTTTATTCTGTTACACTCGGGGGGCGATATAAGGGATTGATTTCGTTGGAAGTTACTCAGGGCCAGAAGCCCAGCTTCCGACGAATCCGGCACAGTGCGCGACCACCGCCCGCGGGGCGGCCATGTTAGCGGCTCACCGGCCTTCCCGGCCATCGCCGGATGTCTGACACACAACCGTGCTGAACATGTCCCGCGTGGCGCTCCAGCCTGGCTGACAGCTGCCTGCGGCCTTGTAACACCCCAAAACCCATAAGAGTGAAGCGCTCCCGCGGCCTGCCGTGGTGTCGTAGCGCTGGAAACCCAAGCCGCCCTCCCCGCGCTTGCGCGAATGGGCGGCGAACCGTGTCCAGAGGCGAAACCCCATGGCGTTCCGCGCGGTAGCCGCTTGCGAGGAACGCAACAATGAAGCGAATGCTGATCAACGCCACGCAGGCTGAAGAGCTGCGTGTTGCCATCGTGGATGGCCAGTCGTTGTATGACATCGACATCGAACAGCCGTCGAAGGAACAGAAGAAGTCCAACATCTACAAGGGCCGGATCTTCCGCATCGAGCCCTCGCTGGAAGCGGCCTTCGTTGAGTACGGTGGCGGCCGCCATGGCTTCCTGCCGCTGAAGGAAATCTCCCGCGACTATTTCCAGGCCGGTGTCGACCACAACAAGGCCGGCATCCGCGAGCTGCTGAGGGAAGGCCAGGAAATCGTTGTCCAGGTCGACAAGGAAGAGCGCGGCAACAAGGGCGCTGCCCTGACCACGTTCATCTCGCTGGCCGGCCGCTACATGGTGCTGATGCCGAACTCGCCCAGCGCGGGCGGTGTCTCCCGTCGCATCGAAGGCGAGGACCGGGCCGCCCTGAAGGACGCCCTGGACAAGCTGAACATCCCCGACGACATGGGCGTGATCATCCGCACCGCCGGCGTCGGCCGCGATGCCGAAGAGCTGCAGTGGGATCTGGACTACCTGCTCAACGTCTGGCGCGCGATCGCCGAAGCGGCCCTGAGCAAGCCGGCCCCCTTCCTGATCTACCAGGAATCGCGCCTGATCGTGCGCGCCCTCCGTGACTACCTGCGCGCCGACATCGGCGAGATCCTGGTGGACACCGAGGAGATGTACGAGCACGCCAAGGAGTTCATGCAGCAGGTGATGCCGCAGACCCTGCGCAAGCTCAAGCATTACAAGGACGACATCCCGCTGTTCAACCGCTTCCAGATCGAATCGCAGATCGAGGGCGCCTACGAGCGCAACGTGCGCCTGCCGTCGGGTGGTTCGATCGTGGTCGACCAGACCGAAGCGCTGACCGCCGTCGACGTCAACTCCTCGCGCGCCACCAAGGGCAGCGACATCGAGGACACCGCGTTCCAGACCAACCTGGAAGCGGCTGAGGAAGTGGCCCGCCAGCTGCGCCTGCGCGACCTGGGTGGCCTGGTGGTCATCGATTTCATCGACATGGCCTCCAACAAGCACCAGCGTGAGGTCGAAAACCGCCTCGCCAACGCGCTGAAGTACGACCGTGCACGCGTGCAGGTCGGCCGCATCTCGCGCTTCGGCCTGCTGGAAATGAGCCGCCAGCGCCTGCGCCCGAGCCTGGGCGAGTCGAGCCAGATCGTCTGCCCGCGTTGCGACGGCCACGGCCGCATGCGCAGCGTCGAGTCGCTGTCGCTGTCGATCATCCGCGTCGCTGAAGAGCATGCGATGAAGGAGAACACCGGGCAGGTGCTGGTACAGGCCCCGGTGGAGATCGCCAATTACCTGCTGAACGAGAAGCGCAGCGCCCTGCGCGAGATCGAGCAGCGCCACGAGGCGCCGATCGTGATCGTCGCCGATGAGCAGCTGCACACCCCGCACTACGCCGTCACCCGCCTGCGCGACAACGAGCTGGGCGAGGAAAGTGGCAGGCCGAGTTACCAGCGCGGCACCCCGCGCAAGCTGCCGGTTCACGCGCTGACCAAGGGCCAGCTGAACATTCCGCCGCCGATGGTGACCCAGGTCAAGCACAACTCCCCCGCCCCGGTGCGTGAGGAAGTGGAGCCGGCTGCAGCCCCGGCTCCGGCACCAGTGGCCGCAGTCGCTCCGGCCGCAGCCGCCAGTGGTGGCGTCGTCGGCTGGCTGAAGCGCATCTTTGGCGGCGAGCCGGCACCGGCGCCCGCACCGGCTCCGGCCGCACGCCAGCCGCAACAGGACGGTGGCCGCCGTGACCGCAACAAGGATCGCAACAAGGACCGCAAGGACCGTCGCGATGACAGCCGCGGCAACGGCAATGCGCAGCAGCAGAAGGACGGCGGCAACCGCAAGGACCGCGGTGAGCAGCGCAAGGACGGCCGCCAGGGTGGCAACGGCGCCAATCCTGGCACTGGTAATGCCCAGCAGCCGCAGCAGGGCAAGCAGAAGGATCAGCAGAAGGACGGCCAGCAGCAGCCGCAGCAGAACAAGCAGCGCAACGAGCCGCAGGCCCAGAACCCGCAGCAGCAGCAGCCGAAGCTGAAGCAACCCCGGCAGCCGCGTCCGCAGCAGGACGGCGACAAGCCGGCCGAAAAGCCGCAGCGCAACGCCGCCGAAGCCGCTGCTGAAGTGGCAACCGCGGCCGCCGCGGTGACCGCGACGGCGGCCGTCGCCAATACCGTGACCGCGCAGGAAGCCACTGCACCGGTTGCACCGGTTGCCACTGCCGCTCCGGTGGACGCTGCCCCGGTGGTCGACACCGCCATGGCCGCAGGCGCCGAGGCTGAAGCTGCTGTCGTGACCGGTGAAGAGGCTGCGGCCGAGGCCACGGGCGACCAGACTGGCGAGGGCGCGAGCCGTCGTCGTCGTGGCCGTCGTGGTGGCCGCCGCCGCCGCCGCGGTGGCGCCGAGAACGCCACCGGCAATGACGCCTTGGGCGACGATCAGGACGACGGTGACGAAGGCGATGACGCTGACGGCACCGAACCGAACGTCGGCAACACCGGCGAGGCCGCTCCGGTCGGCGTCAGCCAGCTGACCCGTTCGCAGCCGGAGTTCGATTTCGACGACGAGGCCGAACCGGCCGCCGTCGAAGCAGAGAAGCCGGCCCGCGCCGCCGCAGCTGTCGTGGCCGCGCCGGTCGCGGTGGTAAGCAGCGCCGTGGTCGAGGCCGCCGTTCCGGCCGTCGCCGAGACCGCAGACCCGGTTGAGACCATTGCCAAGTCCGAAACGGCATCCTCGCCGGTGCAGACCAGCATGCTCGACGCCATCGACGCAGCAACCCCGGCACAGCCGGTCGCCGTTGCCGCCCCGGTGGCAGAAGTAAAGCCGGTCGTGGAAGAGGTCGCTCCGGTGATCGAAGCGAAGCCGGTGGTGGTTGAAGCCGCTCCGGTGGTCGAGTCGAAGCCGGCGGTGGTTGAAGCCGCTCCGGTGGTCGAGTCGAAGCCGGCGGTGGTTGAAGCCGCTCCGGTGGTCGAGTCGAAGCCGGCCATGGTTGAAGCCGCTCCGGTGGCTGAAGCGAAGCCGATCGTGGTTGAAGCTGCCGCGGCGGTTGAAGCGCCGCAGGTCGTCGAGACCGCGCCGATCGCTGAACAGCCGGTCGCTGCGGTAGTGGTGGAAGCCGCACCGGTGGAAGCCGCTGCACCGGTCGCCGAGGCGGTGGTGACGCCGTCGATCGACCCGGTCGCCGATGGCCACACCGACGCTGCCGCCCAGGCTGCTGAAGCCAAGACCGACGAAGAAGACGAAGAAGCCGCCAAGCGCACGCCGCCGGCGAACTGATCGATCTTTGATCGCGTGAAAACCAAACGGCGGGGATCGATGATCCCCGTCGTTTTTGTTTGTGCGTTGGGTAGAGGCCGACCCTGGTCGGCGCTGTTGGTTCGTGCCAACCAAGGTTGGCACCTACCGAAGCGTGTCTGCGTCAGGGTTTCGGCGCGAACTGCAGGCGGGTCCACACGCCGTAGTGGTCCGAGGCCCAGCGGCCGCTGTCGTCGGGCTGATCGAACAGGATCCTCGCCTCGCGCGCCACCATTTCATCCTGCTGAAAGAAGATGTGATCGATCCGCGATGGCGCCTGGTAATAGTGGCGGTTGAGCGTACTGACCCCGGCCAGGTCGGTGTTGACATGCACGCTGCCGTAGCTGTCGCCGTAGTGGCTGCGCAGTTCGCTCAGATCGCCGGCATCCACCAGCGCGTTGAAATCGCCTGCGATCACCACCGGTGCCGCAGCGGAAGTGGCCGTGATGAAGCGCAGCAGATCCTCCACCTGGGTGCGACGGATACGTTGGCCGCTTTCATCGCTGCGCTCATTGAGATGGGTGGCATAGACGTTCACCGGTCTGCCATCGACGTCGATGCGCAGATGGGCGACGGTGCGGTAGTCATCCAGTGGCAGCAGCAGGTGATCGTTCCGGGCCAGCACCGGGCGCCGGGTCAGCAGCGCATTGCCATAGCGCTTCGGGGCCCCGACCGGATCGGTGGAAACGAACAGATACGTGTAGCCGAGCTGGCTGGCCAGCCACTGCGCCTGGTTGCGCAGGGTGCGGCGCTGGATCACCTCCTGCAGGGCAATCGCATCGGGCTGCAGGCGCTTGAGTTCGGCAACGATGCTGCGCCGGCGGCTCGGCCAGTCCTCGCGATCATGATGCAGATTGAAGGTGACCATGCTCATGCCCGACGCATGGGCGGTATCGGCCGGCAACGTCGTTGCCGGCGTTGCCGCCGCCATCGTGAAGCCTGGCAGTGCCAACGCGACGGCCAGCCCAAGGGCACGCACGACCGTGCGCGCCCTCGCCCCCTGTTGTTTCATCGTTACTGTCCCTTGCGTTCTGCGCGGCGCACCGCGCTTGGCACTTCAATCTCGACCCGCGCAGGCAACTGGTGCACGTGCAGTTCCTTGTTGACCCACTCGGCCGTTTCGCCGTTGATGGTCGCCTCGCCCGGATCACCCGCGTATGGCCATGGCAGCACCACGCCACCGACCGGCGGTACCAGGCCCGGCTGCACGTCCAGCACCAGCTGCTTTTCGCTGCGCTGCAGGCGATAGTTGAGCTGGCCCTGCGGTGTGCGCAGGCCCTGCACGGCAATGCCCTCGCCCTGCAGCCACGCGCTCGGCACGCCCGCGGCCAGCACCAGCGCGTCGTCCATGTCGCGGTGGTAAGCAAACATGTCCAGCGCCGAGCGCACGAAGTCCGAGGCCACCCAGGCATGCGGCAGGTCGCCGACGAAGAACGGCTTGCGCGGCGTACGCGAGACCACTTCGGCCCACTGGTTCCAGGCCTGCGGCGCGCGATCCTTGAAGAAGAACTCGGTGGCCTGCCAGGCACGGTCGCGCCAGCCCAGGCGTACGAACGCGGCCACGTTGCGCCATTCGTAAGGCGTGTAGTCCTTCCACTCGCGCTTGCCGTCACGGCGGGCGACGAACTCCTTCCAGTAGCGCTCGAAGGTCGCCTCCAGCGCCTGCTGTGGCAGCCGGTCCTGCTCGCCGCCCGGGGCCAGTGCGATGGTGGTCGAGGTCGCGTCGAAGTCGCCCAGCTCGGCCGAGCCCGGGAGATAGTCGATGTTGTGCTGCTGCATCGCCGACAGCAGCGACGCCTGCAGGTCGTCGCGGAACTGGTCGCGCGATTCGGCAATCTGCATCGCTTCAACCTTGCCCAGCTGGGTGGCCAGCTGCGCCGCATCCTTGTAGCCACGCAGCGCCCAGAAGTTGTCCCAGTACGAGTGCATCGGCTTGGCCGAGTAACCCTCATGGCTGATCGACGCCGGCATCATCCCGTAGAAGGCCGGATTGCGCGCACGGTTCTCGTCGGTGCGCTCACTGGCGCGCAGCTGCTCCATGTAGGTGTAGGCGCCCTGTACGTGCGGCCACATCAGTTCCACGAAAGTGCTGTCGCCGGTGTAGCGGCCGTACTCGGCGATGCTGTAGATCAACTCGCCGTGGCTGTCGTTTTCCGGCACCGGGTCGCTGCCGCGCGCGTCGACGCAGCACGGCACCTTGCCATTCTCGAACTGGTAGGGCGCGTACCAGTTGATGTAGTCGCGCACGGCATCGCTGCGACCCATGCGCAGCAGGCCTTCGGAAATCATCGCGCCGTCTCGGATCCAGCTGCGTGCATATGACCGCGTGCCCGGCTGCAGGCGCGGGCCAACACGAGAGATCAGCATGTGCGCGACCGCGGTGCGGAGGGTGTCGACCAGCGCTTGGCCGGCAGCCGGCACCTGCAGCGACACCACGCCCAGTTTCTGCCGCCACTGTTCAGCCACCTGGGCCTGGGCCTTGGCCACGTCCAGTGCCTGCGGCGCCCAACCTCCGGTCTGCGGCAGTACCACCGCCACTTCGCGGCTCTGGCCGGGCTCCAGCCTGATCGTATACATCAGCGCGCCCGACGCCATGCCGGTGCTGTCCTTCACCGTCGTGGTGGCCGGATACTTTCCCTCCGCCAGATGCATCACATCCAGCTTGCCGTCGAAGGTGCTGGCGAAGCGTGCGTCCGGCACCTGCAGCGGATAGATGCGCGGCTCGCCATTGATCCGCACCAGCTGCTCGCCGACATCCAGCGCATCGATGCGGCTGAAGCCACCGACGGTGTTGAGGAACTGTGTCGGCGGGTTGACCTGCCAGGGGCGGATCGCCAGCGCCAGGGTGTACTCGTGCGCGACCTTGTCCGGGTTGCTGAGACGATAGCGACCGATCAGCTGCGCGCGCTCGGGAGTGCCCTGCACGAAGCTGGTTACCGCCAGGCCGGCCTTCTCATGTACCCAATCGACGTTGGCGATCGGCAGGTAGTGGTCCTGCAGCGATTGGGTGATGGCGACCTTGGACCAGTCCAGCAGCTTGCCATCGAGGCGGATGAACGGCTCGATGCTGAAGCTGCCCTTGGCCGGCTCCAGTGCGCCGTCCTCGCTGATCAGCGCCTGCTCCTGGCCGCCATCGAGGCCCAGCAGGGTCCAGTACGGCTGCTCGCCCACGTAGGCACGCGGCAGCGACCCGCGCGGCAGGTCGGCGGCCACCGAAGACAGGAATGCGTTCGGGGTCGCGGCGAAGGCCAACGGCTTGAGCGCGATGTCACGGATGCCGTAGCGCCAGTTCGGGCCATCCTGCAGGTCGAAGCGCACGTAGCGTGCATCGGTATCCGGCAGCGCCAGCCAATCACGGCCACCGGCACCACTGGTCACCTCACGCACGGTGCGCCAGTCACGGCCATCCTCGGAGGTGCGCACGGTGTAGCGGCGGGCCTCCAGGTTCGGCAACCAGTCGATCACCGCGCCACCGATCTCGCGGCTCTTGTGCAGGTCCAGGCTGATGGTCTGCTGCTTGACCCCGCCACTGATCCAGAAGGTATCGCTCCTGCCATCGATCATGCGGTCCTGCAGCGCCATCGCGGTATCTGCGATCACCGACGGCACCAGCGCCGAATCATCCTGCGGTGGCAGGCCCTGCAGGGTCAGCTTGTCGAAGCACACCGTGCCGCGCCCACCGACCTTGCTGTAGAGGGTGAACTCCACCGCCGCGCTGCGCGACATCTCCTTCTCGGGCGACGGCCCCCAGGCCTTGTCGATCTGGCGGCGGCGATACTCGACCGGTGTCCATGTCTTGGGGAAGGCGTAGCCAGGACGGTTGACCCACCAGACGTTATCGCCGCTGGCGTCGATCAGCTTGAACTGCAGGTCGTTGCCCGGCGAGTCACCGCGCAGCTGGAAGCCAAAACGATAGTTGACCGGGTATTCGATGTTCAGCGCGCGACGGATGCCGACGTAGCCGGAGACGTTGTGGAAGTCGTAATCCAGGCACAGCGCGCGGCCGCCGCCGGCACCGCTGACCGGCCGCAGCGAACCGCTGACCTGGTCGGACAGCACCAGCTTCCAGGCACTGATGTCGTCGAAGTCGTCCAGCACCTTCGGCGCCGGCAGCGCCGGAGGTGCGGCGATCGCCAGGGAGGTCCACAACAGGCCCAGTCCAACGGCGATCGCTCGCTTCATCCTTTGACGCTCCCCAGCAACAGACCTTGGATGTAGTACCGCTGCAGCACCAGGAACAGCGCCAGCACCGGAACCACGGTGACCACCGCGCCGGCCATCATCATTTCCACGTCCATGATGTGCTCGCGCGAGAGGGTGGCCAGCGCCACCGGCAAAGTGTAGTGCTCCTGGTCAGTCAGCACGATCAACGGCCACATGAAATCGTTCCATGCGCCCATGAAGGTGAAGATGGCCAGGGTCACCAGCACCGGCTTGAGCATCGGCAGCACGATCTGGAAGAAGATGCGCAACTCCCCTGCCCCATCGATGCGCGCTGCTTCCAGCAGTTCGTCGGGGATCGAACGCGCGTACTGGCGGACCAGGAAGATGCCGAACACGCTGGCCAGCGCCGGCACGATCACGCCGCCGAAGCTGTTGACCAGGCCGAGCTGCTTCATCAGCAGGAACAGCGGCAGCATCGCCACTTGTGCCGGGATCACCAGTGCGGCCATCAACACCTGGAACAGGCGTTCGCGGCCGACGAAGTTCAGCTTGGCGAACGCATAGCCGGCCATGGTGTTGAGCAGCAGCGAGCCGAGGGTGATGCCCACCGACACCAGCAGGCTATTGGCGAAGTTGCCACCCATGCCGGTGCGCGCGAACAACTCATGGTAGTTGCGCGTGGTGATGCTGGACGGCAGCAACGGCGGCGGGAAGTGGGTCGCCTCGCCCTGCGGCATGAACGAGACCGAGAGCATCCACAGCAGCGGTGCCAGGCTGACCAGGGCCAGCACAAGCAACGCACCATTGATCAACCACGGATACCAGCGCGACTGGCCGATTTCACGACTCATACCAACTGCCTCTTGCGGCCGAAACGCAGCATCACGGTGGTCACCGCCAGGATGATCAGGAACAGCAGGAACGCCACTGCGGAGGCGCGTCCCAGGTTCCACCACTTGAAGCCTTCCTCGAACATGAAATACAGCACGCTGACGGTGCTCTGCAGTGGGTCGCCGCGGGTCATCACGTAGGGCTCTGCGAACAGCTGGAAGTAGCCGGACACGGTGATCACGCCGACCACCAGCAGCACCGGGCCGAGCATCGGCAGGGTGATGTGCAGGAACTGCTTCCAGCGCGAGGCACCGTCGATGCGGGCGGCCTCGTACAGGTCATGCGGGATCGCCTGCAGGCCCGCCAGGAAGATCACCATGTTGTAGCCGAAGTTCTTCCACACCGCGAACAGCATGATGGTCGGCATCGCCCAGTTGGGATCGCCCAGCCAGTCGATCGGACTGATGCCCAGATGCCCCAGACCGTAGTTCACCAGACCGTAGCTGGTATGGAACAGGTAGCGCCAGATCACCGCCACCGCCACCAGCGTGGTCACCACCGGCGCGAACAGCGCGGTACGGAACAACGCCTTGAAGCGCGCGGCCGGTGCATTCAGCAGCATCGCCGCGCCCAGCGACACGCCGATCGACAACGGCACGCCGATCAGCACGAAGTAGGTCGTGTTCCACAGCGACTTCCAGAACATCGGCGTCTGCAGCAAGTCGACATAGTTGCCCAGGCCGACGAAGCGCAGGTTGCTGCTGTCAGCCAGGGCATACAGGTCGAAGTCGGTCACGCTCAGCGCCAGCGCCGAGGCGACCGGCAGGCCGAAGAACATGCCCAGCACGATCAGCGAGGGACCGGCAAAGATCCAGCCGGCAAGTGAAGTACGTTTCATTGCGCGCTCCCGGCGGCCACGGCACTGCTCGATTGCGGCGACGGCACGCGCTGCTGCAGGCGTTGTTGTTCATGCATCCAGCGGCGCTTGGCCAGCACCTTGTCCACGCGCTGGTCCAGTTCTTCCACGGCCTTGTCCTGCGGCAGGCCGCCGCGCACCACCTTCTCGGTGACGATGCGCATTTCCTGCACGATGCGCTCCCATTCAAGCACCTTCGGCGTCGGCTTGACCCGTTCCAGCTGGTCACGGAACGCAGCAGCCAGCGGATCGTTGGCCAGCGAAGGCGCGTTCCAGGTGCTGCGGCGTGGCGGCAGGTCGCCGATGATCGAATGGAAGCGCGCCTGGATTTCCGGCCGCGACAGGAACTCGATCAGCTTCCACGACGCTTCCTTCTGCTGCGACTTGCGGAAGATCACCAGGCTTGTGCCACCGGCAATACCGGCGCCCGGGCCATCCGGGCCCGGCAGCGCGGCGGTGCCCCACTGCCCTTCCAGTTCCTTCGGCTGCAGCTTCTTGAACTCGCGGATGTTCCAGGGGCCGGAAATGTAGAACACGTTGAAGCCACGGAAGAACTCGTCCCAGACGTTGGAGATCTGCGTCTCGGACATCTTCGGCGCCCAGCCCTGCTCGAACATGTTGGCGTAGAAGGCCAGCGTGCGACGGAAACCGGGGCTGGCGAAGTTGCCGCGGGTGTCATCGTCGCGCAGCAGCGGATCAGGCTGCTGCAGCGCCAGCGACAGCTGCTGCTCGAACTCGTTGATCGGCATCAGCACCGCATAGCGGCTCGGGCCCTGCATTCGCTTGATTGCCGCCATCTGCTCGTCCCACTCCTGCCACGTGCGCGGCGGGTGGTCATAGCCGGCTTTGGCCAGCAGGTCCTTGCGGTAGTAGATCAGGCGCGTATCGACGTACCACGGCACGCCGACCAGTTCACCGTGGATCACGTTGGTATCCCAGATGCCCTGGAAATAGTCCTTCGGGTCGACCACGGCCGAACGCTGCACGAACGGCTGCAGCGGCGTCAGCGCGTCGAGTTCGGCGAACTCCGGCACCCAGGTGTTGCCGAGCTGGCACACGTCCGGCAGGCCGTCGGCGGCGAACGCGGTCAGCAGCTTCTCGTGCGCGGCCGTCCACGGGATGTTCTGCACATCCACCTTGATACCGGGGTTCTCGGCCTCGAATTCGTGGATCAATTCGCTGACCACCTCGGCTTCGCGCCCCATCGCCCAGAAGCGCACGGTGGTGGTGCCCGGCTCGGTGCGGGCGCAGCCGGCCACGGCCAATGCGGCCAGGGCAGGCAGCGCCCAGCGGCGCAGGCGGTCGATCCAGTTCGGCATCAGGTTACTTGCCCTGGCCTGTGGTGCGGTTGGCATTGTTCTTCTGTTCCTGCGCGGCAGCCGCGCGTGATTCGGCGATACCCACCGCGCGTGCCGCCGCGGCCTTTTCGTCTTTCTGCAGTTCCAGCGGCTGGAAGGAGCCTTCCGGCGCCAGCCAGCCACCGTTGAACCCGGCCCGCTCCAGGCCCTTGCGGATGTACGGGTTCTTCTTCATCACTTCCCAGACAAAGTCATCGCGGTAGTTGGCGATCATGGTCAGGATCGGGCCCTGGTCGATGGCGATGTAATCGCTGGCGACCCAGCCCCGATCCGGCACCAGGCGACCGGTCTTGATCGGGATGTCGTAGTTGAAGCTGGGGTTGAACGAATCCAGGAAGCCGTAGCTGGAATAGATGTAGTCGCCAAAGCGCTTGTGCATCTCCAGCGTGGCCGGGATCACCTGCTCGGGGGCGAACACCACCGACGCGATCGCAGCGGTGGGAGCGATGGTGCCGTCATCGAAGTTCTCGCGCAGGCCAGCGCCGCGCGAGGAGTAATGGCGGAACTGGCGCTGCTCGCCGCGATAGTCCTGGGTGGTGTTCTGCGGTCCGTCGCTGGCAGTCAGGCCCCACACGTTCTCGCCGTACTCCTTCCACTGCATGGGGTTGGCGATGGCGTATTCGCGTTGGGCCAGCGCGGCCGAGCGGCTGTTGAGGAAATAAGTGCTGCCGCGCTCGCGCATGTACGCGTCCTGGATGTCGCGGAAGTCGATCCAGACGTGGCTGTACTGGTGGCCGAACAACGGGCCGAATGACAGGTATTCCTGGCCCTGGTACACGCCCCAGTCGTTGTCATAGGTACGCGTCCACACGGTCCACGCATCCGGGCTGACCGGATGCGTCGGCGAGCCCA
Source organism: Stenotrophomonas maltophilia (assembly GCF_004920835.1). GTDB lineage: Bacteria > Pseudomonadota > Gammaproteobacteria > Xanthomonadales > Xanthomonadaceae > Stenotrophomonas > Stenotrophomonas maltophilia_AQ. Next base: position 20,400 of record NZ_QFHO01000029.1, on the reverse strand, counting down.
GGGCGAGGATGTAGACCATCATCGCCTCGTTGTAGCCCATCCAGTCGTGGTCGATGAAGCCGCTCTCCGGGAACCAGCCCATCGAGATCAGCGGTGCACGCTGCTGCAGCCACGGCCAGTCGACCTTCTTGTACAGCGTGTCGGCGATCTGGCGGATCTCCTTCTCGCGCGGATCGTCGCCGTCGTAGTACGACTGCGCGAACAACACGCCCATCATCAGCAGTGCGGTATCCACCGAGGACAGTTCGACCCAGCTGTCGTAGCGGCGGCCTTCCTGCATGTCCAGGAAGTGGTAGTAGAAGCCCTTGTAGCCGGCCTTGCCGGTGCGCTGCGGGCCCATCGGCACGTCGCGGAAGAACTTCAGGGTGGTCAGCGTGCGGTCGATGGCCTGGTTGCGGCTGACCCAACCGTTCTCGATGCCGATCGGATAGGCAGTCAGCGCGAAGCCAACCGAGGCGATGCTGGCAAACGGCCTCGACGGGTAACGGTCCGGGGTCAGACCGTTGATTTCGTTGGTGGTGTCCCAGAAGAACTGGAAGGTACGGCGTTCGATGTCATCGAAAAGCGGCGGCAGCACCGGCTTCATCGGCCGCGGTGGCGCGTCGGCCTCGATCAGGATCACCTGCGGCTGAGGCTTGGCAGGCTCCTGCTGGGCCGGCTGGCAGGCAGCAACGACCAGGCTCAACGCTGCGACGGACAACAGATGGCGTGCCAGCATGGCGCGATTTCTCCGGTGGTCTGATCGATGGGAAAGCATACCGTCCAATGATCTGAAATCGTTTACAAGATGCGTTCTTAAAAAACCACGAAAAACGTGGTTTGACACCGCGATCATTGCCCACGCCGCTGCCCCCTGGCCGGCAGCGGCGTGGGCAATGGACCGGCACCGGGCCGGCCATTGCCGTTTTTTCATCCTGCCGATGCCGCCGGCGGACCGGCGGCATCGGGTATTGCTTCAGGCGGATCGGCTTAGAAGCGGAAGCCCACTTCCGCCTTGACCTGGCGCGGGGTACCGATGACGTCGCCGGTCTCGTTGTAGCTCACCAGCAGCTTGCCGTCCTGCTTGACGTAGTTCAGGTTCGAGAAGTTGTCGAAGTTGAGCACGTTGATGATGTCGATACGCGCGTACAGCTCGGTATCGCCAGCCAGCTTGAAGGTCTTGGTCGCCTGCAGATCCAGCGAGCGGTAGCCGAAGATCTTGCCACCGAGCAGGAAGCGGCCATTGCCACCCGGAGTACCGGCGGCCGGAGTCGGCAGGCAGTTGGCGGTGCCCGCCTGGGCGATGCAGGACCAGTCGTTGCCCGGCGTCGGCGTGGCCAGGGTCAGCTTGCCACCGAAGGTGATGCCCCAGAAGCCATCATACGAACCGGTCACCACCAGGCGGTGACGCGGCGCGCCGTTGGACTTGATGGTCGGGTATTCACCAATGGTGCCGCGATCGAACGAGTAATGCTCGTTGATGTTGCGGTTGTGACGCGCGTTGGTCCAGGTGTAGGCGATCGAAGTGCCCCAGCCGCTTTCCTTGCTGTACGGCTTCTGCGCCGACAGCAGGACCTGGGTCGATCGGGTCTTGATGCCCTGCTGGCCGATGATCAGGCTGCCGAAGCCCGGAATGTTGCAGTTCCACGGCTGGCCATAGGTCGGCTCCTTGGCACCACACAGCATCTGGTTGTCAAAGAAGTTGCCGTTGTTGAAGCGGTTGCCCAGGGTGAAGGCAAAGCCGTCATAGGTCAGCGTGCGGGAGATCGTGGCATCGGTCAGCCACTCGCCGAACTGGTTGCTCATGCCCAGGCTGAACTGGTCGGCGTACGGCACCTTCATGTTGTTGTTCAGCAGATCGACCTCCATGCCTTCATTGCTGGTGGCCCCCAGCAGTGCCTGCACGTTCTCGATGCCGTTCAGCAGGTTCGGGTTCCAGTCAAAGCACGGCGTCTGGCCATACATGCAGTTGCCGGTGGCCGGGTTGCGGAAATACACGGTCGGCTGCGGCAGCGCCAGCTTGGTGGTTTCCAGTGCCAGGTTGTCGAACAGGTCGCGGTCATAGGAACGGCCGGCGCCACCATGGAACACGTGTCGTTCGTCGGCATTGACGTCATACGAGAAGCCCAGGCGCGGCTGCCAGGCATTCTTGAAATTCTTGCGGTTGTGGCCGGTGCTGATGTAGTCGTTGACGTTCAATCCGCTGAGCGCCAGCGTCTGCGCGTAGGTCTGGGACACGCCCACCGGCGCGTTCGGATCCTGCGAGAACAGCGCTTTCACGACCTCCGGCGGGGTCACGAAATCGGTATAGACCGGATTCTTTTCGTAATCCCAGCGCAGGCCGATGTTCAGCTGCAGGTGATCGTTGACCTGCCAGTCATCCTGGATGAACAGACCAATCTGCTTGACCTTGGCGCGCACTTCAGACTGCACGCCGGTGACACCGGTGCTGGCCTTGGTGAACTGGGCCTTGTACGGCGTGCCCGACGGGAACGCCGGGTTGTCGATGGTGTAGGAGAACTGCGGATTGATCTGCGCCGCGTCGGAGGCGTACAGGTCGATCTGTTTGTACTTGGCCCCCATCTTGATGGTGTGGTCGCCGGCCCACTGCAGGCCATCGAGGGTCAGGTTGTCCTCGATCGCCCAGCCCTTCTGGCCCTTCACCTGCGAGGCGAAGGCATCGGCTGCGCCGACCTGGACAAGGGTCTTCTCCTGCGGACGGTTGGCGTCCGAGTCACCGAAATCCGGTGCGGTGTAGATGATGCCGTTGCCAAAGCTCAGCGGCAGCGGGTTGTTGAAGGCCTCTTCATGGGTGACCATCAGCTCGTTGTAGAAGCGCTCACCGCTGTGGTTCCAGCGCAGGGCGTAACGGCGGTCGGTGTTGTCAACGACCTTGCCGTGAACCTTTGCGGTCTGACCACTGAACTGCTGCTGGGTCTCGTCGCGGTCCTGGAAAGTCAGTTCGATGCGATCGTTGTCGGTCGGCTCGAAGTCGATCTTGGCGAAGATCAGGTCCTGCTGGAACGGCTGGCTGGCCGGGCCGAGGCCAGCGGCGCCGTCAGCCGGCAGCTTGGCGGCAGCGGGCGTCACTGCGCCGTCCGGTGCAATGGTCACCGGCAGGTCGAAGCGCTTGGCTTCATAGGTGACGAAGAAGTGGGCCTTGTCCTGGATGATCGGGCCACCCAAGGCGAAGCCATATTCCTTCTCGGCCGATTCTTCCTTGCTCTTGCCCGGCTGGCGTTCGGCCGGGGTCATCGCGCGCATGCTGTCGTTGGTGTAACGGTAGAAGGTTTCACCCTTGAACTCGTTGGTACCGGACTTGGTGGCGGCGGTGATCGCTGCACTGGACACCTGGCCGTACTCGGCCTTGTAGTTGCCGGTGATGACCTTGTATTCACCGATGGCCAGCTGCGGGAACGGATTGCCTGCGCTTCCGGACTGGCCGGAGATGCCGCCGCCCTTGACGTAGCTCTTCTGGCCCACGCCATCGATGTAGACGTTGGTGCCATCGGAATTGGTGGCGCCGCCGCGCAGCGAGGTGTTGCCCTTGGCATCGCGGGTGAAGATCATGCCCGGCACCGCGTCGGCGAACTCCAGGAAGTTGCGCGACACCTGCGGGGTAGTCTGGATCTGCTGCAGGCTGACAGTCTTGCCGACTTCAGAGGTGCGCACTTCCTGCAGCAGGGTCGGCGCAACAACGTTGACGGTGTCCAGGTTGGTGGCCGCGGTCGCGCCGGGGGTGCTGCTGGCGGCGTCGGCAAAGTTCAGGGTGGCGGTCGAGGCCACGGTGACGGTGACCTTCTGGGTCTGGCCGTTAGCGACCACGTTGTAGGTGCCCGGATCCAGGCCCATCAGCGAGTAGCTGCCATCGGCGCGGATGGTGCCGCGGCGGACGGTGCCGGTGGCCACGTTGGTGGCGGTGACTTCGGTGCCTGCCTGGGCGCCGGCAACCTGGCCGCGCAGGCTGGCGTTGGCCGACTGCGCCATGACGTTCGGAGCGGCGGCCAGCATCAGGCAACTGACCAGTGCGGTGCTCAGCAGCCGGCGTGCCGGCGTGCGGAAGGTGGTGTGCATCATCAACTCAATCTCCGGGTGGCGGTGACCGCTTGCGCGGTCCCTGCGATCAATCAAAAAAGAAGGAACGCCTCTGGCTTCAATGGCCCGATGGCGGAGTGGTGGAATCGCGAACTATCAAGCGGGGAACCAGGGTCTGCTTGTCCCCTGTCCCGTCCGTGGAGGTGCCGTCCATCAACTGCAGCAGGCGCGTCATGGCCCGGTCGCCGAGCTCGGCGATGCTGACCTGCATGGTGGTCAGCGACGGGTGGACGAAACGCGCCAGCGGAATGTCATCGAAACCCGCCAGCGCGACATCGGACGGGACCTGGACACCGGCCTGCGTGAACGCATACAGGCAGCCCAGGGCCATCATGTCGTTGGCCGCGAATACGGCATCGGGCAGCGCTCCGGCTGCCAGCAACTCCTGACCGGCGCGGTGGCCGGAAGCTTCGTCGAAATCACCGGGCAGCTCGATGCCTTCGGCGCCACTGCCAAAAGCCGCCAGCGCGTCACGGAAGCCACGCAGGCGCTCGCGCGCGTCGAAGTTGAGGTCCGGGCCAGAAATGAAGGCGATGCGGCGGTGACCGGCCTCGAGCAGGTGGCGGGTCATCGCCATCGCACCAGCATGGTCGTCGATGCTCAACACCGGATGGTCCTGACCGGGCAGATAGGTGTTGATCAACACCGTCGGCAACGACTGCGGCAGGTTGTCGGTCAGGAAGCCCGGACTCTCGGCATAAGGCGAGAGCACCAGCAGGCCATCGACGCGGCCGCGCATGGCGCGCAGGGCGGCGCCCTGCTGTTCCTGGTCGCCGTGGTAGCTGGACACCAGCAGGTGCTGGCGACGGCTACGGGCAACGTTGTCGATGCCGCGCATCAACTCGGAGAAGAATTCACCGTACAGGTCCGGCAGCACCACCCCCACCGTATTGGTGCGGCGGCTGCTCAGGCTGCGGGCGGCGGCGTGCGGGGTGTAACGCAGCCGTGCGGCGACCTCCAGCACAAGCTGGCGGACCGGTTCGGCGACATTTTCATGCCCGTTGAGCGCGCGGGAAACCGTGGCCACGGAGACCCGGGCTTCGCGTGCGACGTCTTTGATTGTGATAGCTGCCTTGTTCACGAAGCCGCCCTCCACGGCTTGGACCTACCAGCATTGGCGCGGAATGTAAGCGTTTCCATCTGGGCTTGTAAACAGTCCGTTAGGCGAATGTCCCGAAATGGACATGGAAATCTGTCTGCGCCGGCCCCTGCGGGGACCGGCCAGGACAGCGTGGGACAAGGCCTCAGCCCTGTTCTGACGGGGTCAGCGCACGGATGGACAGCGCGTGGATATCCGTCTCCATCATCGCTCCCAGCGCGGCGTAGACCGCGCGGTGACGGGCCAGCGGGCCCAGCCCGGCGAACCGATCACTGACCACATGCACGTTGAAATGGCCACGACCGTCGCGGGCGCCGGCATGGCCAGCATGGCGATGGCTGTCGTCCTCGATTTCGAGCACGATCGGGGCCAACGCTTGTTGCAGCGCATCACGAATCCGCTCGATCCGTTCCGCGTTCACGGCAGCACCTTGCGGAACGGCCGCACCTGCACATGGGTGTAGACACCTGCCGCCACGTAGGGGTCGGCATCGGCCCAGGCCTGCGCCTGCGGCAACGAATCGAACTGGGCAATCACCAACGAGCCACTGAAACCGGCCGGGCCCGGGTCTTCGCTGTCCACCGCCGGGCAAGGCCCGGCCAACAGGAGGCGACCTTCGTCGCGCAGCGCGTGCAGCCGCGCCAGGTGTTCCGGCCGCGCCTGCAGTCGTTGCGCCAGGACATCCTGGCCGTCATACCCTTCGATCACATACCACACCGGCATTTCCTCGCTCGCGTTGTCGGTGCGCTGATTCTAGCCAATGCGGCCCCTGCCCCGGTCGCAGCTGGACACTGGCGCGGCAAAGGCTTACTCTAGACTCCATTGCACGTGGCTGGATGCAGCAGCCCGTCGGTTTTTGCGGCCAACGCAGCCCCCGACGACCGTCCCGCTGTTTCAAAGGGGCCACGTAGACGACCTCCCCGTAGTCCCGTCGCTGCCGTTCCCTGCGGCGCGTCCTGCTGTTTGATATGTGTGGAAGCGCGCCGATCCCGGCGTGTCTGGTGCCCTGGGGCTCCGTGGCGTTGGCCCGGTGAACCCGGTGCCGCGACTGGTCCGTTGCAATCCTGATGTCCATTAGATGACTTCCGAACTCGCGCTCGACGCGAACCCGCCAACCCGGCCGCCCGCCCCCCAGCAGCAGGAAATGCCGCTGGCCGTGGTGCATGGGCAACCAGTCCTGCAGATTCCGCAGGACCTGTACATCCCGCCGGATGCGCTGGAAGTCATCCTGGATGCCTTTGAAGGCCCACTGGACCTGCTGCTGTACCTGATCCGCCGGCAGAACCTGGACGTGCTGGACATCCCCGTGGCCGAGATCACCCGGCAGTACGTGGAATACATCACGGTGATGCGCGAGCTGCGTTTCGAGCTGGCCGCCGAGTACCTGGTGATGGCCGCGATCCTCGCCGAGGTGAAGTCGCGCATGCTGCTGCCGCGCCCGGTCAGCGAGGAAGGCGATGAGGCCGACCCGCGTGCCGAGCTGGTACGCCGGCTGCAGGAGTACGAACGTTTCAAGCAGGCTGCCGAGGACATCGACGCCCTGCCCCGCCAGGACCGCGATACCAGCCTGGCCCACGCCTTCATGCCCGAACGGGCGACGGTGAAGCTGCCGCCGCCGGTCGACCTGAAGGAAATGCTGATGGCCCTGCACGACGTGCTCAAGCGCGCCGAGCTGTTCACCGGCCACGCGATCAAGCGCGAGGCGCTGAGTGTCCGGCAGCGCATGGGTGAAGTACTCGGCCGGCTTGAAGACGGCAAGTTCTACCGCTTTGAAGGGTTGTTCACCGCCGAAGAAGGCAAGCTGGGCGTGCTGGTCACGTTCCTGGCGGTGCTGGAACTGGCCAAGGAGCAGCTGCTGGACATCGTCCAGGAAGAACCGCTGGCGCCGATCTATGTGAAGTCATTGGCCGCCGGCAACACCAACGCCCCGCTGCAGTTCAGCAGCGAGTTCGACGACAACGACGCCGCCAATGCCAACGAGTGAGCGCTGACTGCCGATGGATCAACCGCTGATCGACCGCATTGTCGAAGGTGCGCTGCTGGCTTCCAGCCAGCCGCTTACCCTGGCCCAGCTGAAGGACCTGTTCCCGGAAGAGGAACCGGCACCGCCGGGCAGCATCGAACGTGCGCTGGAACGCCTGCGCGACGCCTGCGAAGGCCGTGGCGTGGAACTGGTCGAGGTCGCCTCAGGCTTCCGCTACCAGGTCACCGGCGAAGTACACGGCTGGATCAGCCGGCTGTGGACCGAACGCAAGACCCGCTACACCCGCGCTACTTTGGAAACCCTGGCGCTGATTGCCTACCGGCAGCCGATCACCCGCGGCGAGATCGAACAGGTGCGCGGCGTGGCGGTCAGCAGCAACATCATCCAGGCGCTGGAAGAACGCGAGTGGATACGCGTGGTCGGGCACCGCGACGTGCCTGGCAAGCCGGCGTTGTTCGGTACAACCAAGGGCTTCCTGGACTACTTCGGCCTGAAGCGACTGGATGAACTGCCGCCACTGTCGGAACTGAAGGACCTGGGCGAACTGGAGCCACAGCTGTCGCTGGACCGCGATGCACCGCCCCGGGCTGGCGCCGAAGGCCCCGATGTTTCGACCGGTGGTCACGATGACGCCGCCAATGATGACACCGGCCTGGCCGGCAGCGAGACCCCCGATTCCGCCGATGCAGCCCCTGCCTCGGCCTCCGATGAGCAAGCACCTTCGCCCTTCGATGATGGGCATCCCGATTCCGCGCCGGGCGAGCGCGCGGTGCCAGTGAACGAACGCGAAGACAACGCCGTCGCGATGACGACCGTGGCTGTTGACCAAGCCGATTCCGAACCAGAGGCCGACCTCGAAACCGTCGGCCGGAGCAAAACTGATGAGTGACACCCCCCGTAACAAGCTCTCGCTGAAGCGCGAAGCCACCTCCGAACAGTTCAAATTGGAAGAACGCCTGCACAAGGTCCTGGCCCAGGCCGGCCTCGGCTCGCGCCGCGCGCTGGAACAGCGCATCGCCGAAGGCCTGGTCAAGGTCAACGGTGAAGTCGCGCAGACCGGCATGTCGGTCAAGAGCGGCGACAAGATCGAGCTGGACGGCCGTGGCTTCGTCGCCACCGCCCTGGCCGAGCCGTCGCGCGTGCTGGTCTACAACAAGCCGGAAGGCGAAGTGACCACCCGCGAAGACCCCGAAGGCCGCCCGACCGTGTTCGAGTCGCTGCCGCCGCTGAAGGGCGCGCGCTGGATCGCGGTCGGCCGCCTCGACATCAATACCACCGGCCTGCTGCTGGCCACCACCGACGGTGAGCTGGCCAACGCCATGATGCACCCGTCGTTCGAGGTCGAGCGCGAGTACGTTGTGCGCGTGCGTGCCCCGGAAGGCGAAGAGAAGGTCTCCGACGCCATCATCGACCGCCTCGGCCGCGGCGTGGCACTGGAAGATGGCCCGGCCAAGTTCGACGAGATCGAACGCATTGGCGGCACCGATTCGCACGACTGGTTCCGCGTTGTGGTGAAGGAAGGCCGCAACCGCGAAGTGCGCCGCCTGTGGGAATCCCAGGGTTGCCAGGTCAGCCGCCTGAAGCGCACCCGCTACGGCAAGGTTACCCTGCCGCGCGAACTGGCCCGCGGCCATTCGGTGGAGCTGGGCAGCGCCCAGGTCGAAGCCCTGCGTGCGCAGCTGAAGCTGGAAGAAGGCGCGCCGTCGGCGCTGACCCTGCAGCCGGTGATCGGCCAGCGCCGCGCCGCCAAGACCACCGTGCGCGTACGCGAAGGTGGCCGTGGCAATGCCTACGTCAACGGCCACAACACTGCCGATGAAGGTCGCGAGCTGCGTCGTTTCGACAACGTCCGCGAAGACCGCGGCCGTGGTCGTGGCGGCAAGGCAGGCGGCGGCTTCAAGGGCGGCCTGACGGTCAGCGGTGAAGCCGCAGCCAAGCAGTCGCAGAAGCCGTTCAAGCAGCGCGCACAGAAGAACGACCGCTCGTTGCCGGAAGGCAACCCGGCGGCATTCCGTACCTGGTATGTGCCGGACGGTGTCAGCACCGGCCCGAGCGGCCACCGCAATGCCGGTCCGGGTGCTCGTGGCCCCGGCGCACGCGGTCCGGGCGCAGGCGGCCAGGGTCGTCCATACGGCAAGCCGAAGGGTCCGGGCGCAGGCGCCGGTGGCGGCCAGGGCCGTGGCGGTTTCGGTGGTGAAGGCCGTGGCGCCGGTGGCGGCCAGGGCCGTCCGGCCGGTGCCGGCAACCGCTCGCAGGGCCAGGGCAACAAGCACCCGTACGGCCATCCGGGCAACGCCCCGAGCTTCCCGTCCGACCACGCCAATCCGGGCTTCAACCCGTATGGCAGTGCGCGTCCGGCCGGCAACGGTCGTCCGGGCGGCAACGCCAATGCACGCCCGGGCGGCAACCGCGGCGCAGGTGGCCCCGGTGGCAACCGTGGCCCGGGCGGTCCCGGCGGCAATCGTGGTCCCGGCGGCCCGGGTGGCAACCGTGGCCCGGGTGGCCCCGGCGGCAACCGTGGCCCCGGCGGCCCGCGCCGCAGTGGCCCGCGCGGCGGCTGATCGCTGACGCGAGCGACATGAAAAACCCCGGCTCCGGCCGGGGTTTTTCTTTAAAAAGGGGACGGAGGGGATTAATTCGTTTTTGCCACGGTGTGTATCGAAGGGGCGAAAACGACTAATCCCCTCCGTCCCCTTTTGCGTGGCGCTGGAAAGCGGCGGGCGTAGTGCCGGTCATGCTGCGGAAGAAGGCAATGAACGGGCTCTCGGCGGAGAAGCCGGTGTCCTGGGCCACATGCGCGACGCGATGGCCGAGCAGCAGCAGCTCCATGGCCCGCATCAGGCGCCATTGCTGGCGCCAGGCCTGATAGCTCATGCCGGTATCGCGTTGCATCAACCGACCGACGGTACGCGCGCTCAGGCCTGTGCGCGCGGCCAGCTCCCCCAGTTCGGGCGGCAGCTGTTCGGCCAGCGGCAGGCAACGTGCAATCCGCGGATCACGCGGTAAAGGCAGGTCCATCGGCGCCACCGGTGCAGCGGCGATTTCCAGCACGCACAACCCCAGTTGATGGTGCGCGCGCGGCGACTGCCAGTCATGGTCGAACGGTGCCTGCGCGATCGGCTCCAGCAAGGCCTGCAGCAGCGGGCCTACGCCGATGATCGCCGGCTGCCGGGGCAGCTGGGCCGACAGGGTGGCGTCGAAGTACAACGAACGGTAGTCGACCGCTTGGCGCATCTGCGCGCGATGGCGCAGCCCACCCGGAATCCACGCTGCGCGCGCGGGCGGCAGCAGGCTGATGCGATCACCATAGGTCAGGCGCGTACAGCCCTGTCGGGTGTACAGCAGCTGCGCGCGTGCGTGCTGGTGCCAACCCGAATCGTGATCCGCCAGTGAGGCCGCGATCCCCAGCACCGGAGCGCTCCAGGCATCGGCGTCGAAGTGCGCGTCCGGCTGCAACCAGGCCATGTCTGATTTCATACATTCGATGACAGGATAGACAGGGTGCGCCATTGCGGACGCGACCACAATGCGCGGCCCCGTTCCTGGAGCGCCCGCATGTCGCGTCGCCTGTTGTTGCTCGCCATTGCACTGCTGATGTTTCCGCAGCTGGCACAGACCCTGTACAGCCCGGCCCTGGCCGATCTAGCCATACGCTTCGCCTTGCCGCCGAGTGCCGCCAGCCAGGCCATGAGCCTGTACCTGTTCGGCTTCGCTGCGGGTGTGCTGCTGTGGGGGCGCCTGGCCGATCGTATCGGTCGTCGCCCCGCCCTTCTCTGTGGCCTCGGCGTTTTCGCAGTGGCTGCATTGGGCGGCCTGATGGCTGGCAGCTTCGGCCAGGTGCTGCTGGCCCAGGCATTGGCCGCAGTCGGCGCCGCCGCCGCTTCGGTGGTCACCCAGACCGTGCTGCGCGACCATCTGCAGGGGCCGGCGTTGGCGCAGGCATTCTCCTGGATCGGCATGGCGTTGGCCCTGAGTCCGGCCATCGGTCTTGCACTGGGCACGCTGCTGGTCGCCGCCAATGGCTATGTCGGCGTACAGTCCGGCCTGCTGCTGATTGCTGCCCTGCTGGCAGTCGCATGCCTGGCAGGGCTGCGCGAAAGCCGCCCTGTACAGATCCCGCACACGCCCATGCTGCCGCTGCTGCGGGAACTGCTGCGCGATCGCTGGATCTGGTCACACGCGTTGCTAGTGATGGCCTTCAACGTCGCGATGTACAGCTGGTATGTACTCGGCCCCTTCGTGTTTGCGCGCCTGCACTGGCCAGCCACCTGGTTCGGCGCCAGCGGCGCGGTGCTGGCACTGGGTTCGGCATTGGGCGCGTGGGGCAATGGGCGCCTGCTGCGTGCAGGCGTTGCCACAACCACGCGCATCCGCATCGCCGCAGGACTGGTTCTTACGGGAGGCCTGCTGGCCGCGTTGCTGCATGATCACCCGGCCCTGGTCGCGGCGATGGTGCCGGTGGTGACGGGCTTCGGCCTTGCCATTCCCAATGTGCTCGGCCAGGCCCTGCGCGGCTATCCACATTGTCTCGGCAGCGCAGGCGCGCTGTTCGGCCTGCTCTACTACCTGTTGATCGGTGCGGCAATGGCACTGGCCGGTGCAGTGCAGCTGCTGGCACCAACCCTTATCCTGTGTGGCCTGCTGGCCTTGTGGCTGCAACGGGACAGGGCAGTTGACGGCGGAAGGCCTGGTTGTGGATCGCAACGGTGAAGGAGCCGGTCCCGCTGCCATAAGGGCAGCAGAGGCCCCGGGGGTTACGCCCCGGGGCCTGGGTCAGCGGACAATCGATTACTGCACGTTGATCACTTCGTCCATCGGCGCAAGGAAGTTGCCAGGGCTGTTGCGCGACGCCGAGATCACATAGGTCCCGGGTGTTGCGATGGTCGCGGTGCAATGGCGAATCGGCGTGGTGTTGCCACCGTCGTAATTGTCATTGGTACGGCACAGGAACTGACCATTGGCATAGACCGAGAAATTACTCGTTCCATCCACCTGGCCGCCGCCTGTGATGTAGATCTCCGATGGCGAGCCGGCCACACGCGGCAGGGTCCCGATCTCGAACCTGGCCGTCACCGGATGCGGTAACAGGCTAGGACAGGACACAACGATGCCGCTGTCGGACAGGCAGACTTCGGCGTGGGCGATCGCGGGTGTGGCGATGAGGGCCACGAGCAGCACGGACGTTCTGAACTCCATTCCAGCGTCTCCAATGATCCCAGCAGAATCGCTGGGACGTCCCTGTTAGGCATTGCGGGGTTACTGCAAGGTCAAGGAAATGTAAATGCACTGCGTGCCCACAGCATCGGATGGGTGCAGGATCCCCTCTGGGCGGTGCGTTGCACGCCTGTACTGCTGCTGGCACCCATCCCTTCCCGATGGCTTCATGTCGATGCAGGATGCTCACCGCCGCGCGGCACTTTCCCTGCGCATCTTGACGTTCACAGCTCATGTTAGGAATTGCTGCAAACACGGGGCATTGTGCGCCACGCACGGAATTCACATCAGGGCGCTGGCTATCGTGCGTGCTCTCCCGCACAAGGCAGATGCCCATGATCACCATCACCGCCGAACAGGCCCGCGCCAACGCCGATGCCGCCAAGCGCCCGATCGAACAGTTCTACCGCGACCTCGACAACTCGATCCAGATCGGCTCGGAAAATGGCCGCCGCTATATCGTGTTCGGCTTCAGCCAGGTGATGGCCAGCGAGCAGCTCGTCGAAGACGTGGTCGCACAGCTGCTGAAGAATGGTTTCGGTGTCGAACGGTTGTTGAGCGATTCCGAACAGCACTACATCCGGATCAGCTGGGATGGCGCAGCGCAGCGCCGCCTCAACGCCGGCTGAGGGTGAACGCGGTACCGTCCACGCCCAGGTCCCAGCCCTTGCCGGTACCGGACAGGGCCAGTGAGATGTCGCCCTTGGTCATCACCTGCGCATTGCTGGATTTCATCGCACCGGCATGTGCACCGACCGATGCGTAGGTGCCCAGTAGCTGATCGATGCTGATCGCGCCGGTGAAATTGCCACGCCCGTTGGTGATCTTCGACTTGCCCACGGTCAGGCCGCCCCCCTTCATCTGGATGCGCACCGGCATGCTGGCGCCGTTGCTGCAGGTGACAGTGCCATTGCCGGAGGCAGTCTTGTAGATCAGCGACCAGCCGGACAGGTTGTAGTGCAGCTCGCAATCGAGGTTGCCGGCAGCGTGCGCGGCCGGGGCGAGCGATGCGGCAGACAGGGCCAGCAGCAGGGCGAAGGGCTTGTTCATGGCGGGACTTCCCGTTCGGTCGGACTGGCGGCGAATCTAGCAGCGCGCGCGTGCAGGTTGAATGCAGGCGCGCGCGCTGGTGCGGCAGCGTTCAGGCCGTCGCTCAGGCCTGTTCGTCCAGATGGAAGGCATCGGCATCAAGCATGGCCGGGAAGCGCGCGCGGTGTGCGGCCAGCGCCTCGGCCGAAATGGTGGTGGTGACCACCTGTTCGCGCTCGCGGATCTCCACCTGAGGCTGCCCCAGGAAATCCAGCACCGCGCTGTCACCTGCGTAGTGCAGCTGGTTGCCATCGACGCCGACACGGTTGACCGCAGCAACGAAGCACAGGTTCTCGATCGCCCGCGCACGCAGCAGGGTCCTCCATGCATAGGCGCGTGCCGACGGCCAGTTGGCGACGAAGATCTGCAGGTCGAAATCCAGCTGCTGCGGACGCTCCACGTTGTAGCGGTTGCGGCAGAACACCGGGAAACGCAGGTCGTAGCAGACCTGCGGATTGATCCGCCAGCCCTTCCATTCCACGCTCAGGCGCTCGCGACCGGCCGAATAGCGCTCGTGCTCGCCGCCATAGCGGAACAGGTGGCGCTTGTCGTAGTACTGCAGCTCGCCGTCGGGCGTGGCGAACAGCAGACGGTTGTAGACGCCCTCGCCCTCGCGCAACTGCACGCTGCCGATCACCGCCGCGTTCAAGGCCCTGGCCTGCTCGCGCACCCAGGCCACGGTCGGGCCATCCATGCCTTCGGCCTGGGCGATGGCCTCGTTGGAGAAGCCACTGGTGAAGGTCTCCGGCAGGATCACCAGGTCGGTGCTGCCGGCCAGCGGCGCCAGCAACGCACCGTAGTAGGCACGGTTGCCAGCCGGGTCGTGCCAGCGGGTGTCACCCTGGACGAGGGAAATGCGCAGGTCCTGCATGTTCAAGCCTCGCTCAGAGCAGGCGCAGGCGTTCGATCGCCGCGTCCATGGTCGCTTCATTCTTGGCAAAGCACAGGCGCACCAGGCGCTGACCAGCCGGCGGATTCTCGTAGAACGGCGACAGCGGAATGGCGGTGACGCCCTTCTCGATGGTCAGCCACTTCACGAACTCATGGTCCGGCAGATCGCTGATGGCCGAGTAATCGACCAGCTGGAAATAACCGCCCGGCACCGGCAACGCCTTCAATCGGGTGCCGGCCAGCTGCTCGCGGAAGCGGTCGCGCTTGGCCTGGTAGAACGCGCCCAGCTCCAGGTGGTGTTCGGGTTCATCGCGGATCATCGCGGCAAAGCCGTACTGCGCCGGGCCGAAACTGGTGAAGGTGTTGTACTGGTGCACCTTGCGGAATTCGGCGGTCAGCGCCGGCGGTGCGATCGCGTAACCGATCTTCCAGCCGGTGCAGTGGTAGGTCTTGCCAAAGCTGGAGATGACGAAAGCGCGCTCACGCAGTTCCGGATAGCGCAGCGCCGATTCGTGGCGGCGGCCATCGTAGATGATGTGCTCGTACACCTCATCGGAAATCAGGTAGATCTGCGTGCCACGCAGCAGCTCGGCCAGCGCCTGCATGTCCTGCGCCGACAGCATCGCGCCGGACGGGTTGTGCGGGGTGTTGACGATCAGCATGCGGGTGCGCGGGGTGATGGCCGCGCGCACGCGGTCCCAGTCGACGGCGAAGGTCTGCGGATCCAGCGACACATGCACCGCCTTGGCGCCGGCCAGGTCGATCGCCGGCTCGTAGCAGTCATAGGCCGGGTCGAGCACGATCACTTCCTCGCCGGCACGCACCACGGCGTGGATGGCGTTGAAGATGGCCTCGGTACCGCCACTGGTGACAGTGATCTCGCTGTCCGCATCCACCTGCGCGCCGTAGCAGTCCAGCGCCTTCTGCGCGATGGCCTGGCGCAGCGGCGCCACACCGGTCATCGGCGGGTACTGGTTCAGCCCGGCGGCCATCGCCCTGGCGGTCTCGTCGATCAGGCGCTGCGGCGCCGAAAAGTCCGGGAAACCCTGGCCCAGGTTGACCGCGCCGTGTTCGGCGGCGAGCTGGGACATCACGGTGAAGATCGTGGTACCGACCTTGGGCAGCTTGGTGTTCGGTTGCATCGGCCTGGGGATATGGGGAAACAGGCCCCTGAGTTTACGCAATCCCTGCTTCGGTGGTGCCGGCCGCTGGCCGGCAACCTCGGACAATCTGCGACGCTTGGTCGCGCCTGCCGGCCAGCGGCCGGCACTACCGTATGCATTCACCGCTACAATTGCCGCCGCACTCCGGCATGAAGACCCTGCCCCTTGAACACCCCTGCATTGCTGGCCGCCAGCGGCCTGAGCTTCTCCCGCAATGACGAGCCGGTGTTCGGCCCGCTGGACTTCCATGTGGACGCCGGCGAGGCGCTGCTGGTGCAGGGCGGCAATGGTGCCGGCAAGACCACCCTGCTGCGCGTGCTGGCCGGCCTGGCCCGGCCCGGTGCCGGCCAGGTGCGGATCGACGGCAAGCCGGCCAGCAATGCCGAGCGTGCACGCTATGTGGCCTACCTCAGCCACCTACCGGCGCTGAAGCCGGACCTGGATACGCTGGAGAACCTGCATTTCCTGTGCGGCCTGCACGGTCGCCGCGCGCGGCAGATGCCGGGCAACGCACTGGCCATCGTTGGCCTGGCCGGTTACGAGGACACCCTGGTGCGGCATCTGTCGGCCGGACAGAAGCGGCGTCTGGCACTGGCACGCATCTGGCTGTCGCCTGCGCCGTTGTGGCTGCTCGACGAACCCTATGCCAACCTCGACCTGGAGGGCATCACCCTGGTCAACCGGATGATTTCCGCGCATCTGCGTGCCGGCGGCGCTGCACTGGTCACCACCCACGGCGCCTATGCCGCACCGCCGGTGCGTACCCGCCAGCTCGACCTCGGCGGTGCTGCATGATCGCGCCGGGTACCGAACCGGGCCTGTGGCAGACCGCAGGTGCGCTGCTCAAGCGCGACCTGCGCCTGCTCTGGCGCCGTCGCGGCGACGCATTGCAACCGCTGCTGTTCGCGGTACTGGTGGTGGTCCTGTTCGCCCTCGCCCAGGGCCGCGAACCACAACTGCTGGCCGCCACCGCCGGCGCAGTGCTGTGGCTGGCGGTGCTGCTGGCCGGCCAGCTGTCACTGGATTCACTGTTCCGCTCCGATGCCGAAGACGGCTCGCTGGAACAATGGCTGCTGGCGCCGGTGCCACTGGCCTGGCTGGTGCTGGTGCGCGTGCTGCTGCACTGGGCCACCACTGCGCTGCCTCTGATCGTGGTCAGCCCGCTGCTGGCCGAAATGCTGCATCTGCCGCATGACCAGCTGCCGATGTTGCTGGCATCGTTGCTGCTGGGAACACCGTTGCTGAGTCTGATCGGTGGTGTGGTCGCAGCACTGACCGTAGGCATCCGGCGCTCTGGTATTCTCGTAGCGTTGCTGTCGTTGCCGCTGTACGTGCCGGTGCTGGTGTTCGGTGCAGGCAGTCTGGCGGCGGCCGGACGCGGACAGGATCCGGTCGGTGCGCTGCTGATGCTGGGCGCCGGCCTGCTGGTCGCGCTGGTGCTGGCTCCGCTGGCCACCGCTGCTGCAATACGTATTTCTCTGAGTTGACCGAGCTGAGAGCCAATCCACCCCTGCTGGATAGCCGCCACGCATGAATCCGATTGTCCGCTGGTTCCACCAACTCGGCTCGCCCCCCACGTTCGACCGATTCGCTGCCCGCTGGTCGCGGGTGTTCTACCTGGCTGCGGTACCGGTGCTGCTGGTCGGCATGTGGCAGGCACTGCTGGTGGTGCCGCCGGAAGCCAAGCAGCTGGACAGCTTCCGCATCCTCTACATCCACGTGCCCAGTGCCTGGATGAGCCTGTTCGTATTCGCGCTGATGGCGCTGTATGCCGCCATCGCACTGATCTGGCGGATCAAGGTCTGCGAGATCCTGGCCATGGCCTGCGCGCCGATGGGCGCAGGCTTCACCCTGATCACCCTGCTCACCGGCAGCATCTGGGGCAAGGGCACCTGGGGCACCTGGTGGGACTGGGACCCGCGCATGACCAGTGAACTGGTGCTGCTGTTCCTGTACCTGGGCGTGATCGGCCTGTACCACGCCATCGAGGACCGTCGCAGCGCCGCTCGCGCGGCTGGCCTGCTGGCCATCGTCGGTGTCAGCCTGCTGCCGGTGATCCGCTATTCGGTGGACTGGTGGGGCGGCCTGCACCAGCGCCAGTCGATCAACGTGTTCGGTGAATCGGCGATCAGCAGCGCGATGATCGCGCCGCTGTGGTGGATGGTGATCGGCACCAAGTTCTGGTTCGCAGGCTCGGTGCTGGCCAAGGCCCGCGCCGACAACCTCGACCGCGAGGCCGGCAAGGCCTGGGTCGGTGGCCGGGTCGATGCCGCACGCCCGGCCGGGGAGGCCCAGCCATGACCCACCTGCCTTACGTGATCGGTGCCTATGCCGTGTTCGTACTGGTGCTCGGCGCCGATGCCATCGGTTCGTGGCTGCGCCTGCGCGTGGCACGCCGCCTCGCCCTGGCACGCCAGCAGCGACAGCAGACCCGCGCCGGCAAGCAGGAAGCCGCGTCGTCGTTGCCGACGGAGCTGGAACGATGACCCCGGTACAGCGTCGCCGCCTGGTCTGGGTGCTGTTGGCCCTGCTTGCGTCCGGCCTGGCCACCGCGCTGGTGGCGATGGCACTGGAGCGCAACATCGCCTACCTGTACACGCCCTCGGAGGTGCTGCGCGGGGATGTCGATGCGCAGTCGCGCTTCCGCCTGGGCGGCATGGTGGTGAAGGGCTCCTTCAACCGCCCGGTCGGCTCGCTGGAAGCACGCTTCGAGGTCACCGACGGCGATGCTCAGCTGGCGGTGAGCACCTCACGGATCCTGCCGGACATGTTCGCCGAGGGCACTGCCGTGGTTGCCAGCGGCCGCCTGCAGGACGGAATCTTCGTCGCCGATGAAGTCCTGGCCAAGCACGATGAGAAGTATGTGCCGAAGGAAGTGGCCGACAAGATGGGCGACGCCCATCGCAAGCATGATGTGCCGGTGACGGCACCCGAGGTGCGCTGAGTGCTGCCCGAACTGGGTCAGATCCTGCTGTTGTGCGCGCTGCTGGCCTCGCTGCTGCAGGCCGGCCTGCCGCTGGCCGGTGCGCAGCGCAACAACACGGCATGGATGGCGGTGGCGCGACCGGCCGCCTTCGCGCAGCTGCTGCTGCTTGCCGGCGCCTTCGCGGTACTCACCGCCGCGTTCGTTCAGCAGGATTTCTCGGTGCGCTACGTGGCCGAGAACTCCAATTCGCTGCTGCCGATGATCTACCGCTACTCGGCGGTCTGGGGCGCGCACGAGGGCTCGTTGCTGATGTGGGCGCTGGTGCTGGCGCTGTGGACTGGCGCGGTGGCGCTGTTCTCGCGGCACCTGCCGGCGCCGGTACAAGCGCGCGTGCTGGCGGTGATGGGCGTGGTCAGCGTCGGCTTCCTCGCCTTCCTGATCTTCACCTCCAATCCGTTCCTGCGCCTGAACCCGGCGCCACTGGAAGGCCGTGACCTCAACCCGCTGCTGCAGGACCCCGGGCTGATCATCCACCCGCCGATGCTCTACATCGGTTACGTCGGCTTCGCGGTGCCGTTCGCGTTCGCGGTAGCCGCACTACTGGAAGGACGCGTCGACGCCCGCTGGCTGCGCTGGACGCGGCCGTGGACCAACGTCGCCTGGGGCTTCCTGACGCTGGGGATCGCGCTGGGCAGCTGGTGGGCTTACTACGAGCTTGGCTGGGGCGGCTGGTGGTTCTGGGACCCGGTGGAAAACGCGAGCTTCATGCCGTGGCTGGTCGGTGCGGCGCTGATCCATTCGCAGGCCGTCACCGAGAAGCGCGGCACCTTCGGCAGCTGGACGTTGCTGCTGGCAATCGCCGCCTTCGCGCTGTCACTGCTGGGTACGTTCCTGGTGCGCTCCGGCGTGCTTACCAGCGTGCATTCGTTCGCCGCCGATCCCTCGCGCGGCCTGTTCATCCTGGTGTTCCTGTCGGTGCTGGTCGGCGGCAGCCTGCTGCTGTATGCGCTGCGGGCGCCACGTCTGTCGGTGAACGCCGACGATCCGCGCCGTGGCTTCACCGCGACATCGCGCGAAACCCTGCTGCTGGCCAACAACCTGCTGCTGGCCACTGCCTGCGCGATGGTCCTGCTCGGCACGCTGTACCCGCTGCTGGCCGATGCGCTGTCGCTGGGCAAGATCTCGGTCGGCCCGCCCTACTTCGGCAGCCTGTTCCTGCTGCTGATGGCGCCGATGATCCTGCTGCTGCCGTTCGGCCCGCTGGTGAAGTGGCAGCGCGACCAGCCTTCGCGTGCATTCGCGTTGCTGGCACCATGGCTGGGACTGGCCATGTTGCTCGGCGCGCTGGCCTGGTGGCAGGCCCCACAGAACGGTTGGAAGGCTGGCCTGGGCGTTGCTGCAGCGGCCTGGGTCGGGCTGGGCACCGCCCGCTTCGTCTGGCAGCGCCTGCGCGGCAACGGCCGTTTCACCGCCGAAATGCTGGGGATGATCGTCGCCCATGCCGGCATTGCCGTGTTCCTGGCCGGCGCGCTGCTGGTGGAAGCACTCAACGTGCAGCGCGAAGTAGCGCTGGCACCCGGACAGCAGGTGGTGGTCGGCCGCCATGAAGTGCGCTTCGAAGGCGTGGACCATCGCGAAGGTCCGAATTTCATCGCCGACCGCGGCCATCTGCGCGTGTTCCGCAATGGCCGCGAACTGGCACTGCTGCATCCGGAGAAGCGCCAGTACGCCAGTGGCGGCCAGGTGATGACCGAAGCCGGCATCGATGCACGCTTCGACGGTGATGTCTACGTGGCATTGGGCGAGCCGCTGGGCAACAATGCATGGGCGGTACGGGTGCACATCAAACCGTTCGTGCGCTGGATCTGGCTGGGCGCGCTGCTGATGGCCCTGGGCGGATTCATCACCGCCGCCGACCGCCGCTTCCGTCGTCCGTAGGAGTTCCCATGTCCGAGTCCCC
>NZ_QFHO01000028.1 GCF_004920835.1 Stenotrophomonas maltophilia | reverse complement strand
CTCCCTGGTGAAATTAGCGCTATGGAACCACCCGATCCCATCCCGAACTCGGAAGTGAAACGTAGCTGCGCCGATGGTAGTGTGGCCTAAGCCATGCGAGAGTAGGTCATCGCCAGGGTTTATACCCAAAAACCCCGCTGCTCACGCAGCGGGGTTTTTCTTTGTGTTCCGGATAATGATTCCGGGATTATCTTCCGATGCGGGATTGCGCCTTCAGCGCAGGGCACGGGGATAAAGTTGCCGACCAGCGTCCGGTACTACCTGCAGATCCAGGCCACGCGCGGATGGATTGTTCCCGGGAAGAGCGGCGCCGACCAAGGTTGGCAGCTACCCACGGCAGGCTGAGCGGCAGTAGATCCACGCCACGCGCGGATGCTCTCGCACCGGAATTCCGATGCCAACCAAGGTTGGCAGCTACCAGTGGTAGCCGGCGCAGGCGGACCCAGCTACTCCGGCAACCGTCTTTTCCTGATCCGTCACGCAGAACACGCAAAAAAAGACGGCGCCCTGCGGGCGCCGTCCTCATCAGATCGGGTTGTTGGTCGCGATCAGGCGACCAGGGCAATCCCCTGCGGTGACTGCTGGCGGAACACCGATACCGCTTCGGTCAGTGTCCCGGCCTGCGACTGCAGCTCGCGCGCCGCGGCGGTCGCTTCCTCCACCAGCGCAGCATTCTGCTGGGTTGCCTGATCCATCTGCACCACGGTCTGGTTGATCTGTTCGATACCGATCGACTGCTCCTGGGAGGCAGCCGATATCTCACGCATCAGGTGACTGACGTTCTCCACACCACCCACGATCGCCTGCATGCGCTGGCCGGCGTCGGCCACCTGCTGTGCCCCGTCGCCGACCTGGCGACCGGCTTCGTCGATCAGCTTCTTGATCTCCTGGGCTGCAGCAGCCGAACGTTGTGCCAGGACACGAACCTCGCTGGCGACTACGGCAAAGCCGCGGCCCTGCTCGCCGGCCCGTGCTGCTTCCACAGCGGCGTTCAATGCCAGGATATTGGTCTGGAAGGCGATACCGTCGATGACGCCGGTGATGTCGCCGATCCGCTTCGACGCACCCTCGATGGCCTGCATGGTATCGACCACCCGTTGCATGGCGGCGTTGCCGTCGCCGGCCGCGCTCTGCGTGGCGGCCGCCAACGTACTGGCCTCCCGTGCGTGGGCGGCGTTCTGGCGCACCGTGGCCGTCACTTCCTCCATCGATGCCGCGGTTTCCTGCAGGTGCGCGGCCTGACGCTCGCTGCGTTCGGACAGCGCGCCGTTGCCGGCGGCAATCTCGCTGGCTGCCGTGCTGATCGACGCCGCGCACTGCTGGATGTGGCCTACCATCCGCGCCAACTGCCCGGCGGTGGCATTGGCGTCGCGCTGGATCGCAGCAAAGGCTCCGTGGTATTCACCGCGCATGCGGCGGTCGAGATCACCGTTGGCCAGGGCCGAAAGCATCTGCCGCACCTCATCGACAGTGCCGCCCAAGGTATCGAGCAGCTGATTGATGCCACCGGTCAGTCCATCCAGGAAGCTGGCGCCCTCGCTGACCTGCAGGCGCTGATCGAGATCACCCGCGGCAGCTGCAGCGACGATGCCGGCAACTGCGTTCTCCAGGGCCAGCTCATGAGTGCGGTCGTGCCACTCCACGGCGAAGCCCAGCCGCGCGCCCTGCGCGTCGAACACCGGCGTGACTACCTGTGCGAAGTGCACCGGCCCGATCCGCACCTTGCCGTTGTGGGTCACCTGCAGGCCGTTGAGGATGGCGCGGATGCGGTCCGGGTTGGCATGGAAGCGATGGATGCTGCTGCCAACCAGGCGTTCGGCGTCAAAATCGGGAAACGCCTGGCGCAGGGTGGCCTGCTGGTTGCGCAGCAGGGCTACCACCGAGCGGTTCACGTAGCGGATCACGTGATCGTTGTCGGCAATCATCATTGCCGTGCGCGATGCATCCAGTGCCTGGCGGATCTGTGCGTTCTCGGCATTGGCCTCTGCTTCGCGGCCGCGCTGCGCCTGTACATGGCGGGCGGTATCGGCCAGCGCGTGTGCCAGCGAACCCGGTGCATACGCGCTGGTGTCCGCGTGTGCATCGAGATCGGCGCCGGTGGCGATATCACGCGCGAGCGCGGCCAGTCGGCGTGGACCGTGGCCGAGGGCCTCGGTCTGCTGGCGAAGGCGCAGCGCGACCTGGCCAAGGAACAGGGTCAGGCCGGCCAGCAGGGCGGCCTGCAGCAGGGTCGGCAGCACCGCAGCGCCATCCAGCGTCGGCGCCAGCAGTGTGAGCGTGCCGACACCACCGGCCAACCACACCGGCAGGCGATCGCGATGACCCAGCAACGCGCCCAGCAGCAGTGCGATCGGCAGCGCCGGCGACAGACCGGTGATCGCACACAACAGCGTCAGCTGCAGTGACAACAGCAGCGCCAGGCCATTGCGGGCGATGACCTGACCCGCCTGCGGGCCAGCAAGCCACATGGCAGGCAATACCGCGACGGCGGCCAACGAGGCGCTCAGCACCTGCGGGCCGCGCACGGCCAGCAGCAGGCCGGCCACGGCCAGGGC
The DNA here is from genome assembly GCF_004920835.1 of Stenotrophomonas maltophilia. Lineage (GTDB taxonomy): Bacteria > Pseudomonadota > Gammaproteobacteria > Xanthomonadales > Xanthomonadaceae > Stenotrophomonas > Stenotrophomonas maltophilia_AQ. The sequence continues at coordinate 57,461 of NZ_QFHO01000028.1, read as the reverse complement.
CGCACTGCCAAGCAGCAGGCGACGATCAGCACTGCGCGCGAGCTGCTGCAGATGCGGCAGGCGGGCGGTATCGGGGGGACGGGAGAATGCAGCGGACATCGGCGACTCCTGGATCAACAAACGACAACGGCCACGCCCTGATGCACGCGCAACGGCGTGCTCATGGCATGGACCGGGAATTGGGGGAATGCGGCGCAATCAACGCCGCAGCGACGGCGCGCCGTGACCCCATCCTGTGGGTGACGGTGCAGTAAAGCGGGCATGCGGACTTCCTTGCAGAACCAGACACACGCCGCAGGCCCGACCGGACCCGCGTGCCGCGGGCGCAGGGGCCCACAACTGGTGTATCGGCCGCAAGCGCGCAGAGTGAAGTGCGCGTCGGTCCGGACTCAGCCGGCGTTGTCGTTGTTGAAGAAGCGCAGGATCACTTCGGCGATCCGTGCCGGGTCTTCCATGTGCAGGTGGTGGTTGCCGGGAAACACCGCCAGCCGTCCATCACGCAGGTGCCGCAGGCGATCACTACGCATCGGCTCCGGATAGTAGGACTGCGCCGGCGTGGCATAGATCACCTGTGTCGGGCAGGCGATGGCCTGCAGCAGGTTGTCGATCTGGCCTTCACTGAGGCGGATCGCGGTGGGCAGCATCAGGCGTGGATCACTGCACCAGCGGTAGCCACCTTCCACGGGTTCGACGCCGCGTTCGACCAGCAGCCGTGCGCAGCCTTCGCTGAGCTGGTTGGTCATCATCCGCGCGCGGATCGGTGCGGCCAGGTCGGGAAATACACGCAGCTGCTTGCGGGCCAGGCCACGTGTGGCATTCACATGCTCGCGCAGGCGGTTGGCGGTTTCTTCTTCGGGCCCGCGCAGGCCACCGAGTGCTTCGATCGCCACCAGCCGTTCGATGCGGTCGCTGACCGACGCGGTGAGGCTGGCGATGCCGGCGCCCATCGAATGGCCGAGCAGGGTGAAGCGGTCCCAACCCAGTGCATCGGCGACATCGAGCACGTGGCAGATCGCGGCTGCGGTGGTGTAGCTGGCACCGGCCGGCAGATGCGCGCTGTGGCCATGGCCGGGCAGGTCGATTGCCACCAGCTGCAACGATGACAGGTGGGGTGCCAGCGGCATGAAGCTGGCCGCGTTGTCGAGCCAGCCATGCAGGGCCAGCACACGCGGGCCGTCGCCGTGGTTGCGCAGGCCGGCGACGCGGCTGCCACCCACCTCGAGTTCAAACGGCTGCAGGCTCATGCCAGTGACGCCACGGCCAGCCGTGCCAGCGCACGCGCGTGATCTGGTTCGGCGTTGAGGCACGGGATGTAGCGCATCTTCGCGCCACGTTCGGCCAGCGTTTCGGTGAAGCCCATCGCCACTTCTTCCAATGTTTCCAGGCAGTCGGTGGCGAAACCCGGGCAGACCACGTCGATCTGCTTCACGCCGGATTCGGCCAGCGCCCACAGGCTGGGCTCGGCGTACGGCTGCAGCCAGCGTTCGCGGCCGAAGCGCGACTGGTAGCCGAGTTGCCACTCGTCGTTGGCCAGGCCCAGTGCATTGGCGATGGCACGTGCACTGGCCTCGCAGCGCTGCGGATACGGGTCACCGCCATCGGCCAGGCGCTGTGGGATGCCATGGAAGGAGAACATCAGCTTCTGGCCGCGGCCATGCTGCTCCCAGTAGCGCCGGATGGAGCCGGCAACCGCCTCGACCCAGCCCGGATCGACTGAATAGTCGCGGACCAGGCTGACGGTCACGCCCGGGTTGCGGCGCTGCCAGGCATCGACACGGTCTTCGACCGAGGCGGTGGTGGTCGTCGAGTACTGCGGATACAGCGGCAGCACCACGATGCGGCGCGCGCCTTCGGCGGCCAGGCGGTCGAGCTCGCTGCCCAGTGCCGGTTCACCGTAGCGCATCGCATGGCGTACCGTCAGCGACGGCAGCAGCGCCTGCATGGCCTGCGCCAGCTGACGGGTATACACCATCAGCGGTGAGCCATCGGGCAGCCAGACCTGGGCATACTTGGCCGCCGAACGGCTGCTGCGCAGCGGCAGGATCAGCCCCCGCAGCAGCGGCTGCCACAGCAGCGCCGGGATCGAGACCACGCGGGGGTCGGACAGGAATTCAGCCAGGTAACGGCGTACGGCAGGAGCCGTCGGCGTCTCGGGCGTGCCTAGGTTGACCGCCAACACGGCGGTATCGGGTGCGTCGAGCATGGTGGCTATTGTCGCCGATCCGATGCCGCGCCGGGATGCAGGGTTCGGATTGCAGGCATAGCCCACGTCAATGTGGGTGGGCAACGCTCATTGGCGATTCATGGCAACACTATTAATTTCAGTCACTTGCTATATCTTTCTATGGACTGACTTCTGGAGCCTGCCATGCGTCGCCCGATCCAAGCCCTGCTGATCGCCGCCACTCTGCTGTCCAGCCAGGCCATGGCCGGACCGCAGGAAGACCAACGCGCCCGCAATGCGGTACGTGTGCTGGCCGAAATCCAGGGAATCCCTGAACAGGGTATTCCTGACAAATTGCTGGACGAAGGCCGCGCCGTCATCGTCATTCCCGACACGATCAAGGCCGGTCTGGTCATTGGTGGTCGCCGTGGACATGGCCTGATGTCGGTGCGCATGCCCAACGGCGCCTGGTCCAACCCGGTGTTCATCAAGCTCACTGGTGGCAGCATCGGCTTCCAGGCCGGTGTGCAGTCCTCCGACGTGGTGCTGGTGTTCCGCAACGACCGCAGCCTGGACAATCTGGTCAACGGCAAGTTCACCCTTGGCGCCGATGCCGGTGTCGCGGCGGGCCCGGTTGGCCGCAATGCCGCTGCTGCGACCGACGGCCAGCTGAAGGCCGAGATCTGGTCGTGGTCCCGCGCTCGTGGCCTGTTCGCCGGTGTTGCCCTTGATGGTGCGGTGCTGCAGATCGACGATGCCGCCAACCTCGACGCCTACGGCAGCAACACCACGCCGCGGATGATCTTCGAAGGCCGTGCGTCGGGTTCGCCGTCGATGGATGTGGTCGCCTTCCGCGACCGCCTGGAAGAGGCCACCTACGCCGCTCGCAACAACCGCAACGGCAACGGCGGCAACGCCCCGCGGCCGGCAGCAGTCCCGGCCGCTGCGCCGGCGCCTGTTCAGGCAGCGCCCGCCGCGCCGGCCGAAGCCACCACCGCGCCGCTGCAGAACGTGCCGCAGGCCCCGCCGCCGCAGCAGCAGGGCTTCCAGCCGGTCACCGACGGTGAAATCCGCACGGAAACGCTGGGCGGAAACTGACTTTCGTCACGCGCGCCGGCTAACACCCGGTGCGCTATGCTCGACAGCCTGATCACTAACGTAACGAGCGTCTTTATGGGCAGTTTCAGCATCTGGCATTGGTTGGTCGTGCTGGCCATCGTCCTGCTGGTGTTCGGCACCAAGCGCCTGACCAGCGGCGCCAAGGATCTCGGTTCGGCGGTCAAGGAATTCAAGAAGGGCATGCGCGACGAGGACAAGCCGAACGCGCAGCTGGGCGATGAATCGCGCAGCCAGGATGCCTCGCGCACCGCGCAGGACGAGCACGACCGCACCCCACGCTGATCCGGAGCGGTTGCGGTGTTTGATATCGGCTTCAGCGAACTGCTGGTGATTGCGGTGGTTGCCTTGGTGGTGCTCGGTCCCGAGCGCCTGCCCAAGGCGGCCCGCTTTGCCGGCCTGTGGGTACGTCGTGCCCGCAATCAGTGGGATTCGGTGAAACAGGAACTGGAGCGCGAACTGCAGGCCGAGGACATCAAGCGGCAGATGCAGGACGTGCGCCAGGGCATGCAGGACACCGAGAACCAGTTGCGTGCCAGCGGTGAAGCAATCCGCCGCGAAGCGCAGCAGGCGCAGCAGCAGGGCGATGACCTGGTGCAGGACGTGCGTACACCCGCACAGGCCGATCTGCCGCCACACCTGGGCCAGCCGGCCGAGGCCGAAGCGCCGGCACAGGATGGCGGACCGGTTTCGACCACGGCTGCTACGGAAGGCGCTGTTTCTTCAGGGGCCGTTCCTGCCACGTCCCCTGAAGCCGGCCCGACGCCGCCGACGCAGAGCACGGAGCGTCATCCATGAGTGAACAGGACTTCGGCGAAAGCTCGCTGGTTGAACATCTGGTGGAACTGCGCGGACGCCTGGTACGCGCGCTGATGGGTCTGGGCGTAGTGCTGCTGGGCCTGCTGCCGTTCACCCAGAAGCTGTACAACGCCTTGGCCGAACCGCTGGTCTCGCAGCTGCCGAACGGGCAGACGATGATCGCCACCAACCCGGCCGGCGCCTTCTTCGCCCCGCTGAAGCTGACCTTCTTCGTCGCCCTGTTCGTGGCGGTGCCGTGGCTGCTGTACCAGCTGTGGGCGTTCGTGGCCCCGGGCCTGTATGCGCGCGAGAAGCGCCTGGCGGTGCCGTTGCTGGTGTCGTCGGTGCTGCTGTTCTACGCCGGCTGCGCCTTCGCCTACTTCCTGGTGCTGCCGGCGGTGTTCCACTTCCTCACCACCTTCAGCCCGGACGTGATCGCGATCACCCCGGATGCGAACGCCTACCTGGACTTCGTGCTGGCGATCTTCTTCGCTTTCGGCGGCAGTTTCGAACTGCCGGTGGCGATGGTGATCCTGGTGCTGCTGGGCTGGGTGACGCCGCAGCAGTTCAAGGAAGGCCGCGGTTACGCGATCGTCGGCATCTTCGTGGTGGCGGCGGTGCTGACCCCGCCGGATGTAGTCTCGCAGCTGATGCTGGCGATCCCGATGTGCCTGCTGTACGAGCTGGGCATCCACGCCGCACGCTGGCTGGTGCCGTCGTCGGTGGTGAAGAAACCCGCCGCATGATGCGGTAGCGCCGGTCAGGCGTGGAACACGTCGCTCGAGGTCGGCGTGCTCGGAATCGGCGGGGCCGCGCGGCTGCCGCGGTGCACGAACATCTGCTTCCACGCGGCATAGACCGCGCCGACATACAGCGGCATCAGTACCGTGGTCAGTACCAGCTGGGCGATGAAGGCCGCCGCCAGCGGGCCACCGATCAGCATCGCGATCTGGATCACGATCACGAACAGGATGTACATGCAGAACGCGGCGATCAGCCCGAGTACGGCGAACACGATCATCGCGCCGATGTTCTCGATGCAGCCCTGCAGACTCAGGCGCAGCGCATGCATGCCGCTCTGCTTGTCGAACACCACCAGCGCCGGCTGGGTGAACATCGCCAGCGACAGCGCCACCGCGCTCAGGAACACCAGCAGCATCCACAGCGCGATGCGCTTGGCCGGCAGGTTGGCGACCAGTGCGGCTGCGTCATCCGGCTTGATCTGCTGGCCGCTACGGCTGATCTCTTCCATCTTGGTCATGACCTCGCTGAAGGCGGTGAAGCCCTCGCGGCCGATCATCATGAACAGCAGCGCGCCCAGCAGCAGCACCGCCAGCACCTGGATCGCCAGCGGCACCAGCAGGTGGCTGACGCGGTGGTCGCGGATCGGCTGCAGCAGGTGCGAAGCCAGGCCCGGGCGGCCTTCGTCGATCTCGCCCACGGCATACAGCATGCCGCCGAACATGATCGGCGAAATGGCCAGGGTCATCAGCTGCACGGCCATGCCGGCGGCACCGGGAATCAGCGTCGACAGCAGGGTCACCACCCAGCTCACCAGCAGCCAGGTCAGGCCGATCCGGGCCAGCTGCAGCGGCGCACGCCGGTACAGGGAGAACGTATCCAGCAACCATTGAGCACCCGCCGAGGCCGGCAGCTTGCGAATCTCTTTCATGGACATCCGGGAGGGACAGAAAGGGGGCCGGGCAGTCACCCGTGCCGCCGATTATCCCTGTTTTGTCGCCGGCTGGGCTGAAGACAGCCGCGCCTGGCGGACGAAGCGGCGCAACAGCTGGCGGGCCAGCGGCGCGGCACTGACCGCACGCTCGATGCTGCGGGCGCAGCCGCCGTGGCGGCCGATGCAGTCGGCGCGGGCACGTACGTAGCCGCGCATGTGGTGGGTGGCGAACTCGGGATGGAACTGCACGCCCCAGGCCTGGCGCCCCCAGCGGAAGGCGTGGCAGCCGTCCAGAGGAGAGCGCGCCAGCACCTCGGCACCGTCCGGCGCGCGCAGCACCGTCTGCAGGTGAGTGGCATGGGCGGCGAAATGCTGCGGCAGGCCCTGGAACAACGGGTCCTGCGCGGCCTGCGGCTGCAGTTCCAGCTCGATCGTGCCGGACTCACGGCCGGCCGGGTTGTAGGCCACCTCGCCACCCAGCGCGTGCGCCAGCAGCTGGTGGCCGTAGCAGATGCCGAACACCGGCAGGTCGTCGTGGGCGGTCTGGCGCAGCCACGCCGCACTGCGTTCGCTCCATTCGGCATGGTCGGTGACGAAGGCAGCCGAGCCGGTCACCAGCACGCCGGCGAAGGCATGCGGGTCGGGCAGGGCGCCACCGTGTTCGACATCGACCACCACCGTCTCGTGATCCTCCAGCCCGGCGGCAACGCGGATCCAGTGCGGGAAGCGCCCGTAGCGGCGCAGCGACGGAACCGGGCGGCCGGTTTCAAGGATCAGGAATGGGGCTGGGTTCATCCGGGGGCGGCAGGACTGACAGGACTTCCTCGATTGTAGTCAGCCCCTGCGCCACCTTTTCAAGCCCGGCCTGGCGCAGGGTTCGCAGCCCTTCAGCCCGCGCGGCGCGGGTGAAACCGGCCAGATCCATGTCGGCGCGGATCTGCCCGCGCAGCCGCGAGCCCAATGGCAGCAACTCATACAGGCCGATGCGGCCCAGGAATCCGGTGCGCCGGCACTCCAGGCAACCGACCGGCCGACAGGGCGTGGCGGCATCTGGATATGCAGCATGGCTATCAGCCAGAACCGCCCAATCGGCCGCGCCGAGACTGTGTGGCTGCTTGCAGTGCGGGCACAGCGTGCGTACCAGGCGCTGGGCAAGGATGCCGTTGAGGGTGCTGGCCAGCAGGTAGTGCGGCACGCCCAGGTCGAGCAGGCGGGTGACCGCCGAGGGCGCGTCGTTGGTGTGCAGGGTGGACAGCACCAGGTGGCCGGTCAACGAAGCCTGCACCGCCATCTGCGCGGTTTCCAGATCGCGGATCTCACCGATCATGATGATGTCCGGGTCCTGCCGCAGCAGGGTGCGCACGCCGCTGGCGAAGTCCAGGTCGATGTTGGTCTGCACCTGCATCTGGTTGAACTCGGGCGCGATCATCTCGATCGGGTCCTCCACCGTGCACACGTTCACGTCCGGCGTGGCCAGGCGCTTCAGCGTCGAATACAGGGTGGTGGTCTTGCCCGAGCCGGTCGGGCCGGTGACCAGCACGATGCCGTGCGGACGCTCCACCAGCGCATTCCAGCCAGCGGCCTCCTGCGGGCTGAAACCGAGCTGGTCGATGCTCTTGAAGGCGGCATCGGGGTCGAAGATGCGCATCACGCACTTCTCGCCGAAGGCGGTGGGCATGGTCGACAGGCGCATCTCGACCTCGCGGCCGCCGGGCGAACGGGTCTTGATGCGACCATCCTGCGGGCGCCGGCGTTCGGCCAGATCCATGCGGCCAAGCACCTTGATGCGGCTGACCACGGCGGTCATCACCGCCGGCGGCACCTCGAACACCTTGTGCAGCACGCCGTCGATGCGGAAGCGCATGCGCCCCATCTCGCGGCGCGGCTCCAGGTGGATGTCCGACGCGCGCTGCTCGTAGGCGTACTGCAGCAGCCAGTCGACGATATGCACGATGTGCTGGTCGTCGGCGTTGACGTCGCCGGTGCGGCCCAACTCGACCAGCTGCTCGAAGCTGGGCAGGGTGGTGTTGGCCTCGCCGCGCACGTCGCCACGGGCCCCGCGCACCGAGCGGGTCACCCCGTAGAACTCCATGGTGTAGCGGTGCAGGTCCAGCGGATTGACTACCGCCAGCTCGATCCGGCGCCGGGTCAGGTGCTGCAGGTCACGGCGCCATTCCTGCACCAGCGGCTCGCTGGTGGCCACCAGTACGCGCTCGGCATCCACCGCCAGCGGCAGGAAGCGGTGGCGGCGGGCGTAGGCGTGGGAGACCAGTGCGGTGACGGCGGCAACGTCGACCCGGGTCGGATCGATACGCAGGTAGCGGCTGCTGGTGCGCCGCGCCAGCCACTCGGTGAGGCGCTCCAGGGTCAGCTCGCCGCCGCCACTGGCCGCCAGCTTGAGGTTGGACAGCAGCACCAGCGGGTGCACTTCGCTGGCATTGCGCGCGCCCTGTGCGGAAAACCGCATGCGTTCCCGGTCCTGCTCGGCCACCAGGCCATCGGCGATCAGGGCCGCGCCCACCTGTTCGAACTGCAGGCGACCCCACGGCAGCGGTACGCCGCCAGCCTCGCCGGGCGTGCCCACCGGCAGCCGATGTTCCATCTGCCTGCTCCTCCCGGGTACGGAATGCCCCGCAGGTCGGCCGTTATACTAGCGCACCCCCTTGCCGGCCAAGACTCGTACGCATGTCCGCGACCCCGACCGTTCCGATCACTTTCCAGGGCCTGATCCAGACCCTGAACCAGTTCTGGGCCCAGCAGGGCTGCGTGCTCATCCAGCCGCTCGACCTGGAGGTGGGCGCCGGTACCTTCCACCCGGCCACCTTCCTGCGTGCGATCGGTCCGGAAAGCTGGAACGCGGCCTACGTGCAGCCCTCGCGCCGCCCGACCGACGGCCGCTACGGCGAGAACCCGAACCGCCTGCAGCGCTATTACCAGTACCAGGTGGCGATGAAGCCGGCGCCGGACAACATCCAGCAGCTGTACCTGGATTCGCTGAAGGCGCTGGGCATCGATCCGCTGGTGCACGACCTGCGCTTCGTCGAGGACAACTGGGAATCGCCGACGCTGGGCGCCTGGGGCCTGGGCTGGGAAGTCTGGCTCAACGGCATGGAAGTGACCCAGTTCACCTACTTCCAGCAGGCCGGTGGCCTGGAGTGCCGCCCGGTGCTGGGCGAGATCACCTATGGTCTCGAACGCCTGTGCATGTACCTGCAGAACTGCGACAACGTCTACGACCTGGTGTGGACCTACGGTCCGGACGGCCAGCCGGTGACCTACGGCGATGTGTACCACCAGAACGAAGTTGAGCAGAGCACCTACAACTTCGAATACGCCGACGTGGAAGAAATGTTCCACCGCTTCGATGCCTGCGAGCGTGAAGCGCAGAAGCTGGTGGAAGTGAACCTGCCGCTGCCGGCCTACGAACAGGTGATGAAGGCCAGCCATACCTTCAACCTGCTCGATGCACGCCGCGCGATCAGCGTGACCGAGCGCCAGCGCTACATCCTGCGCGTGCGCGCGCTGGCCCAGGCGGTGGCCAAGGCGTACTACGAGCAGCGCGAGAAGCTGGGCTTCCCGGGCGCGAAGAAGGCCTGACGGCCGCTCTCCCCCTTACTCCGGGGCGCCGGACGCGTCGCGCGCTGCGCCCCCACCACAGGATTGAAACGATGAGCCAATTGTCCCCCCTGCTGATCGAACTGGGCACCGAAGAGCTACCGGTCAAGGCGCTGCCGGGCCTGGCCCAGGCCTTCTTCGATGGCGTTGTCGACGGCCTGCGCAAGCGCGGCGTCGCGCTGGAACTGGGCGATGCACGCCCGCTGTCGACCCCGCGCCGCCTGGCCGTGCTGCTGCCGGGCGTCGGCCTGGAGCAGCCGGAACAGCACAGCGAAGTGCTGGGCCCGTACCTGAACATCGCGCTGGACGCCGAAGGCCAGCCGACCAAGGCCCTGCAGGGCTTCGCCGCCAAGGCCGGGATCGACTGGACTGCGCTGGAGAAGACCACCGACAACAAGGGTGAGCGTTTCGTGCACCGCGCGGTGACGCCGGGCGCGAGCACCGCCAGCCTGCTGCCGGAGATCCTGCGCGAGGCAATTGCGGCGATGCCGATTCCCAAGCCGATGCGCTGGGGCGATCACGCCTGGGGCTTCGCGCGCCCGGCCCACTGGCTGGTGCTGCTGCACGGTGCCAACGTGGTTGAAGCCGAGCTGTTCGGCCTGCAGGCCGGCCGCGTCAGCCGTGGCCATCGCTTCCACCACGACCAGGCGGTGTCGCTGGCACAGCCGCAGGACTATGTTGAAGCCCTGCGCGCCGCCTTCGTGCTGGTCGACCCGAGTGAGCGCCGCGCGCGCATCGTCGCCGAGGTCGAGGCCGCCGCGGCCAAGGCCGGTGGCAGTGCGCGCATCACCGAAGACAACCTGGAGCAGGTGGTGAACCTGGTCGAGTGGCCGTCGGCGGTGCTGTGCAGCTTCGAGCGTGCGTTCCTGGCGGTACCGCAGGAAGCGCTGATCGAAACGATGGAGATCAACCAGAAGTTCTTCCCGGTGCTGGATGACAGTGGCACGCTGACCGAGAAGTTCATCGGCATCGCCAACATCGAATCGAAGGACGTGGCTGAAGTGGCCAAGGGCTACGAGCGCGTGATCCGCCCGCGCTTCGCCGATGCCAAGTTCTTCTTCGACGAGGACCTGAAGCAGGGCCTGGTGTCGATGGGTGACGGCCTGAAGACAGTGACCTACCAGGCCAAGCTGGGCAGCGTGGCCGACAAGGTGGCGCGCGTGGCGGCCCTGGCCGAGGTGATCGCACCGCAGGTCGGCGCCGACGCCGCACAGGCCCGGCGTGCCGCCGAGCTGGCCAAGAACGACCTGCAGTCGCGCATGGTCAACGAGTTCCCGGAACTGCAGGGCATCGCCGGCCGCCACTACGCCGTGGCCGGTGGCGAAGCGGAGGATGTGGCGCTGGCCATCGACGAGGCCTACCAGCCGCGCTTCGGTGGCGATGACATCGCACTGTCGCCGCTGGGCAAGGTGCTGGCCATTGCTGAACGCGTGGACACGCTGGCCGGTGGTTTCGCCGCGGGTCTGAAGCCGACCGGCAACAAGGACCCGTTCGCCCTGCGCCGCAACGCGCTGGGCCTGGCCCGTACCATCATCGAAAGCGGTTTCGAGCTGGACCTGCGCGCGCTGCTGGCCAGTGCCAACGCCGGCCTGGCTGCGCGCAACGTGCAGGCCGACGTTGGCGAACTGTACGACTTCATCCTCGACCGCCTGAAGGGCTACTACGCTGACAAGGGCGTGCCGGCCACGCACTTCAACGCCGTAGCCGAGCTGAAGCCGGCCTCGCTGTACGACTTCGACCGCCGACTGGATGCGATCGGCACCTTCGCCGCGCTGCCGGAAGCCGAGGCGCTGGCTGCGGCCAACAAGCGCATCCGCAACATCCTGCGCAAGGCAGAAGGCGACATCCCGGGCCAGATCGACCCGGCGCTGCTGCAGGAAGACGCCGAGCGCGCGCTGGCCGAAGCGGTCACCGCGGCCATCGACGACACCGGCACCAGCCTGCAGCAGAAGGACTACGTGGCCGTGCTGGCGCGCCTGGCGCGCCTGCGCCCGCAGGTCGATGCCTTCTTCGATGGCGTGATGGTCAATGCGGAAGATCCGGCCCTGCGTGGCAACCGCCTGGCGCTGCTGACGATGCTGGGCGAGCGCCTGGGCAAGGTCGCGGCGATCGAGCATCTGTCGAGCTGACGCCCGTATCGGTAGTGCCGGCCGCTGGCCGGCGTTGCCACCGCGTTTCGAATCGATGTGTGGGTTGCCGGCCAGCGGCCGGCACTGCTGGAACATCGCCGGCGGATGTCCATCGGGGTCATTGCCGGCATCGCGCACGATGCCGGCATCCTCGCCTTCAATTGCGATGATCGCCACAAAGGCGCGTATTTTGACCGCCACTTAACAACCGATCCCCAATGACGTGATGCATTTCGCATCGTCACCTCCGGTCGGTATGCTGTGCCGCATGCAGCCAAAGAAATACGCCCTGCCGCTGATGGTCCTGACGCTGGCCGCCACCTCCGTGGCCCATGCGCGCGGCACCATCGACAAGGTGGACATCAAGGGATTGGACAAGGGCGACGACGCCGCAATCATCGAGAACATCCAGGAATCGCTGTCGCTGTACGACACGATCGGCAAGGAACAGGGCGAATCGCGCCTGGAGTACCTGCTGTCCCAGGCCGAGCGGCAGACCCGCCAGGCGCTGGAGCCGTTCGGGTACTACAACCCGGTGATCAAGGTCGAGGCGCCGCGCGAGGACGAGCACGTGCGCGTGCTGATCCACGTCGACAAGGGCACCCCGGTGACCGTGCGCCGCGAGCACATCGACATCACCGGCCCGGCGATGTACGACCAGTACCTGCAGGACGACCTGGCCAAGTTCAAGCCGCGCAAGGGCCAGCGCTTCGTGCATACCCAGTACGAGGCCAGCAAGATCACCGTCACCCGCCGCCTGGCCGAGCGCGGTTACTTCGACGCCGACTACACCCAGCGCCAGGTGCAGATCACCCGCGCCGACAACGCTGCCGACATCGACCTGACCTGGGACAGCGGCCGCCGCTACAACATGGGCCCGGTGCGTTTCGAGCAGGACTACTTCGTCGACAAGCTGTTCGACCCGCTGGTGTACTGGGACCAGGGCAGCTACTTCCACGAGGGCAAGCTGGACCGGCTGCGCGAGTCGCTGACCAAGCTGGATTACTTCAGCGTGATCGACATCCAGCCGCGGCCGGACCAGGCCGATGAGAACGGCGAAGTGCCGGTGGACGTGAAGCTCACCCGCGCCAAGCGCACCATTTACACCGCCGGCCTGAGCTACGGCAGCGAGAGTGGCCCGGGTGTGCGCGGTGGCATTGAGCGGCGGTGGCTGAACAACCGCGGCCACAAGATGAACACGCAGCTGGACTATGCACAGAGGCGCAAGAGCCTGGTCACCAGCTACCGTATTCCCGCCTTCAAGTGGCTTGATGGCTGGTACACCTTCGCCGCCAGTGCCTACGACGAGCAGACCGATTACATCGACCTGCGCAACTTCAAGCTGATCGCCAGCCGCAGCGGCGAGATCAACGAGCACTGGACCGCGATCGCCTCGATCAACGCGCTGCGTGAGCGCTGGCGCTATGCCTCGGGTACCGAGTTCACCGACGCGGTCTACAACACCTCGACGCTGGTCTACCCGCAGCTGGTGGCCGACTACGTCAACGTCGACGACGAGATGTTCCCGCGCAAGGGCATCAGCGGCACCGCGACGATGCGTACCGGCATTGAAGGCGTGGGTTCGGACACCAGCTTCGTGCAGGCCAACGCCGTGCTGCGCTGGTACATCCCGGTGGGTGAAAGCAACCGCCTGATCCTGCGCGGCGAAGGCGGCACCACCTGGACCAGCGATCTGGTGGCGATGCCGCCCAGCCTGCGCTACTTCGCCGGTGGCGACCGCAGCATCCGCGGCTACGCCTATCGCGAGGTCGGCCCGCGGACCCCGGCGCCGGACAAGTACGCGCTGGGTGCCAAGAACCTGGTGATCGGTTCGGCCGAGTACGAGCACTACTTCAATGGCGGTCCGTGGGGCGCGGCGGTGTTCGTTGACACCGGCAGCGCGTTCGACAACACCATTGACCTGCATACCGGCGTTGGCTTCGGCGTGCGCTGGAAGTCGCCGGTGGGGCCGGTGCGCGTGGATATCGCGCATGGCCTGAACAACCCGGATTCGCAGTTCCAGCTGTACCTGAACATCGGAGCGGACCTGTGAGCACGCCCGCACCGACTCCGTCGCCGAACACGCCGCCGCGCCGCGTGCGCTTCTACCGTCGTCGCCGCTTCTGGGCATGGTCCGGCGCGGGCGTGGTCGGCCTGGTGCTGGTCGCCCTGCTGGCCGTTTACTGGCTGCTGCAGACCGTGGCCGGCCGCGATGTGCTGCTGGCGCAGGTGGTGGCGCGCCTGCCGGTGGGTGCCAGCTTCACCTGGGACAAAGTGGACGGTCCGGTGGCCGGCCCGCTGACCCTGTACAACGTCGACTTCCGCTACGACGACATCCATTTCCATGCCGAGCGTGCACACCTGGAGCCGGACCTGCGCCCGCTGCTGGGCCGCAAGCTGCTGCTGGACAAGCTGGAACTGACCAACGCGACGTTGAACCTGGCCAAGAGCGACGAGCCGTTCAAGCTGCCGTCGTGGCCCGATTCGCTGCCGCAGATCGAAATGCCGCTGGCGATCCAGGCCGATGCCATCGCCATCGACGGTTTCCGCATCAGCCAGGCCAACGAGCCGGTGATCGACATCAGCCGCGTGCGCGGCGGCATCGAGATCGCCAATGGCGAGTTCCAGGCACACAAGCTGGTAGTGGACAGCGACATGGGCAATTTCACTGCCCAGGGCCGCTACATCCCGGCCAAGGACTACGACACCGATGTGACCGTCACTGCGGTGCTGCCGGCGCCACGTGGCCGCACCGCCGCTACCCTGGGCCTGGTCGCGCGCGGTGACCTGTCGCACATGGAGGTGGCGGTGGCCGGGCGTGCGCCTAAGCCGCTGCACGCGATGCTGGTGTTCGATGGCCGCACCGATCCGAGCTGGAGCGCCAGCGTGCGCAGCGACGAGCTGGATCTGGCGCTGTTGTCACCGGCACTGGCGAGCTCGGCAATCGCCCCGCTGGCGCTGGATTTCACCGCCGCCGGCAAGGGGGGCAATGCCAACCTGCGCGGCAAGGTGAAGCAGGGCGACCAGGAACTGGAGCTGGCGCCGTCGGTGGTATCGCTGCAGGACCAGGTGCTGAAGGTCTCGCCGCTGCTTGTGAAGGGCTTCGGCGGCGAAGCGCGCCTGGAAGGCACCGCCGATTTCAGCCAGGAAGACCAGCAGAAGCTCAACTTCTCGGTGGTCGCGCATGACCTGACCTACGTGCCGGCAGCGGATCCGAACACGGCCGGCAGTGCGCCGGTACCGGTGACCCTGAAGGAAGCACGCTTCGGCCTGGCCGGTACCCTGAAGGCCTGGGCGGCGATCGGCCGTGCCGATGTCCAGCGCGAAAAGCAGAAAGCGCAGCTGCGCTTCGACGTGCGTGGCAATGACCAGGCCGCTGAGATCCGCGAACTGCAGGCGCAGACCCCGGGCGGGCAGCTGCAGGTGGAAGGCAAGGTGGCCTGGGCACCGCAGCTGGACTGGGACGCGAAGGCCACGTTGAAGGATTTCGATCCCGGCTACTTCGCGCCAGGCTGGGACGGGCGCCTGTCGGGCAATCTGGCTTCCAAGGGCCGCCAGCTGCCGGCGCCGGCCAATGCGCCGCCGGGCACCGCCGGCACGCTGGAAGCCACGGTGGATCTGCCGTCGCTGAAGGGCATCCTGCGCCAGCGCAATCTCGATGCGCAGGGCAAGTTCGCGCTGCAGGGTGAGCAGGGCCAGGGCGACCTGAAACTGTCGCTGGGCAGCAGCCGGGTGACCGCTTCGGGCAAGGTTGGCGATCGCCTCGACATCGACGCGCGCTTCGAACCGCTGCAGCTGAGTGACCTGCTGCCGGGCGCCGATGGTGGCCTGCGTGGCCAGGTACAGGTGAAGGGCCCGCGCGATGCGCCGGACATCACCGCCGACCTGGTCGGCAACAACCTCAACTGGGATGGCTACGGCGCCGAGAGCGTGAGCATCAAGGGCCGCCTGCCGTGGCGCGGCGACAGCGGCACGCTGGCGATCCAGGGCCAGCAGGTCAATGCCGGCATGCTGCTGGAGCGGCTGAACATCGACGCGCAGGGCAGTGTCTCCAACCTGCGCCTGGCCGCGCAGACCCGCAACGAGCTGGGCGCGGTCGAACTGCAGGGCAGTGTCCGCCAGCAGGGCGCGCAGTGGCGTGGCGAGCTGGCATCGCTGCGCATCGCACCGGTGAAGGGCGATGCCTGGTCGTTGCGTGCACCGGCGGCGTTTGCGATCAACGGCAGCACCTACACGCTGGGCGAAGCCTGCCTGGCTGCTGCCAGCAGCGGCGCACTGTGCGCACAGGCCAACTGGCCGCGCGAGGGCCTGGTGGTGCGCAGTGATGCGCTGCCGCTGGCGCTGGTGCAGCCGTGGCTGCCGCCGCAGTCCGGCCGTCGCATCTACCTGCGCGGCGATGTCAGCCTGGACGCGCAGATCCGACCGCGCGGCAACGCCTGGGAAGGCCATGTGGAAGTGCGCTCGAAGGAAGGCGGCGTGCGCCTGGGCGAGAACCGCAACACGGCGGGGGACACCACGCGTGGCGAACTGGTGCGCTACGACCAGTTCTCGCTCAAGCTGGACATGACCCCGGCCAGCATCAAGGGCTACCTGGGCATGGGCTTCCAGGGCAACGGCTTCGTCGATGCGAAGATGCAGACCGGCTGGGAAGCCAGCGCGCCATTGAATGGCGAGCTCTACCTCAACATGTCGCGGCTGTACTGGCTGGAGCTGTTCTCGCCGGACATCGTGCGCCCGACCGGCCTGATCGAAGGCCACGTCAGCCTGCGCGGCACCCGTGGCCAGCCGTCGTTGGGCGGCGACGCACAGCTGAGCAATTTCAAGGGCGAATTCCCGGCGCTGGGCCTGACCTTCGACCAGGGCAAGGGCAGCTTCGTCGCCCAGCCCGATGGGTCGGCCAAGATCACCGCACAGGCCAATTCCGGCCAGGGCACGCTGTATGTCGATGGCGGCCTGTCGTGGTTCGGCGATGCGCAGCCGTTGCAGCTGAAGATCCACGGCGACAACGTGCTGCTGTCCAACACCAGCGAGCTGCGCATCGTCGCCAATCCCAATCTCGACTTCACCCTGGCCAAGGCCGCGATGGAACTGCGCGGAACGGTGCATGTACCCGAGGCCGACATCGATCTGGAGCGCCTGGACCGCGGCACCTCGGTGTCCGAAGACGTGGTGGTGCTGGATCCGGCCGATCCGGAAGAGTCGCGCACCTCGCCGCTGGACATGGACCTGACCGTCAGCCTCGGCGACAAGGTGAAGATGACGGGCTTCGGCCTGAAGGGCGCGCTGACCGGCAAGATGCAGGTCTGGGCCAAGCCCGGCCGCGAGATGACCGCCAATGGCGGGCTGGAAGTGAGCGGTCGCTACAAGGCCTATGGCCAGGATCTGACCATCACCCGCGGCAACCTCACCTGGAACTACAACGCGGTGTCCGACCCGCGCATCAACATCCGCGCCGAGCGCCGGATCGGTGATGTCACCGCGGGCATCGACGTGACCGGGCGGGCGCAGCAGCCGCGTGCGGATGTGTGGTCCGAGCCGGCGATGTCGCAGTCCGAGGCACTGGGTTACCTGGTGCTGGGGCGCAGCCTGACCGGCGCCAGCAGTGACCAGACGCAGCAGGTCAACGCCGCCTCGGCGGCGCTGTCGGCAGGCAGTGGCCTGTTGGCGTCGCAGCTCGGTGCCAAACTGGGCCTGGACGATGCCGGCGTGAGCCAGTCGCGCGCGCTGGGCGGCTCGGTGATCGGTGTGGGCAAGTACATTTCGCCCAAGTTGTACGTGGGCTACGGCGTGTCGCTGGTGGGTGCCGGCTCGGTGATCACGCTGAAGTACCTGCTGCGTCGTGGCTTCGACGTGGAAGTGGAATCGAGCACGGTGGAAAACCGTGGATCGATCAACTGGCGGCGGGAGAAGTAACGATGCGGTAGTGCCGGTCGCTGGCCGGCAACTGCACCGTATCTCCGGAGTTGCGTGGGTTGCCGGCCAGCGGCCGGCACTACCGTGCACGTCGACCCAACCATCGGCCGTTGCCCCATCCGGCCCCAGCGGCTATGGTCCCGGGCTGTTCTGTCGTACCGGATTGCCACATGTCACCACGCAAAGCCCTTCCCACCGCCCTGGCCCTGGGCCTGACCCTCGCCGCCGGCGCCCACGCCGATGAAGGCATGTGGATGCCGACGCAGCTGCCGGAACTGGCCAAGCCGCTGCAGGCAGCAGGTTTCAAGGGCAATCCGGCCGATCTGGCCAACGTCACCGCGCCGCCGCTGAGCGCCGTGGTGCGTGCCGGTGGCGGCACCGGTTCGTTCGTGTCTGCTGACGGCCTGCTGCTGACCAACCACCACGTGGCGATGGGCGTGATCCAGTACAACAGCTCGCCCGAGCACGACCTGATCAACGGCGGCTTCATCGCCAAGGGCCGCGCCGACGAGCGCCCGGCCAACCCGGACTTCCGCGTACTGGTCACCGTCGGCTTCGACAAGGTAACCGACCAGGTGCTGGCACAGGCCAAGGGCAAGACCGGCCGTGCCTACTTCGATGCCGTGGATGCGGCCAGCAAGCAGATCGTGGCCGAGTGCGAGAAGGACGGCAGCGTGCGCTGCTCGGTGGCCAACATGTACTACGGCACCGACTTCTACCGCATCGCCCAGCTTGAGCTGAGCGACGTGCGCCTGGTCTATGCGCCACCGCGTGCGATCGGCAACTACGGCGACGAGATCGACAACTTCATGTGGCCGCGCCACACCGGCGACTTCACCCTGCTGCGCGCCTATGTCGGCAAGGACGGCAAGCCGGCCGCCTACAGCAAGGACAACGTGCCCTACCAGGCCCCGGCGCACCTGCAGATGTCGGTGGAAGGCCCGAAGGAGGGCGACTACGCGATGCTGGCCGGTTACCCGGGCATCACCTATCGCCATCGCACCGCCGCCGAATTCGCCGGCCAGATCGATACCGTGCTGCCGCGCCGCGTGTCGGTGTTCCAGCAGATGATCGACACCATCGAGGCCGCCAGCGCCAAGGACGCGCAGGCGCGCACCCGCTACGCCTCGCAGCTGCAGTCGCTGAAGAACAACCGCAAGCGCGCCGCGGGTGAGCTGGAAGGCCTGCTGCGCAGCGACGCCAAGGCCCAGCGTGCCGCCGACGAGACGGCGATGCTGGCGGCCACCGACCGCAAGTACCAGGGCGACATCAAGGCGCTGCTGACCAACCTGTCGCAGGGCGCGGCGGTGGGCGAGCGTGACCTGCTGCTGGAGCAGATGGCCGCACAGAGCCAGCTGCTGCGCTCGGCGCTGCTGCTGGAACGCCTGCGCATCGAATCGGCCAAGCCGGACGCGCAGCGCGAGAGCGGTTTCCAGCAGCGCGACCAGGCGATGATCGAAGGCGTGCTCAAGCAGGTCCAGCGACGTTACGCGCCCGAGGTCGAGAAGGCGCTGCTGACCACCCTGCTGACCCGCTACCAGCAGCTGCCGGACGCGCAGCGCGTGGCAGAGTTCGACTCCGCTTTCGGCCGTACCCCGGAGCAGCTGGCCAAGGCACTGGACACCCTGTACGCCGGCACCCAGCTGGGTGACGAGGCGCAGCGCCTGTCGCGCTTCGCTGCTGCGCGCGAAGGCAAGGCATTGGCCGCCGATCCGCTGATTGCCGTGGCCGGCCCGTTGGTGGCCGCGCAGCTGCGCATCGAAAACGAGAGCAAGACCCGCGAAGGCGAACAGCTGCGCCTGCGCCCGGCCTACATGCAGGCCTTGTTCGCCTGGCGTGCCAAGCAGGGCCGTGCGGTGTACCCGGATGCCAACCGCACCCTGCGCATCAGCTACGGCAAGGTGGAAGCGCTGCACCCGCGTGATGGCGTGACCTATTCGCCGGTGACCACCGTGGCCGGCATCGTCGAAAAGAACACCAACGCCTATCCGTTCGATGCCCCCAAGCCCCTGCTGGCTGCGATTGCCAAGGGTGACTTCGGCAGCACCGCCGATCCGGCACTGAAGACCCAGACCGTCAATTTCCTGACCAACCTGGACACCACCGGCGGCAACTCCGGCTCGCCGGTGCTCAACGCCAAGGGCGAACTGATCGGCCTGAACTTCGACAGCAACTGGGAGTCGGTCAGTGCCAGCTGGTGGTTCGACCCCCGCTACAAGCGCGCCGTGCACGTGGACATGCGCTACCTGCGCTGGCTGCTGGCCAAGGTCTACCCGGCACCTGAACTGCTGAAGGAAATGGGCGTTCCGGCCCAATAAGAAGCCGGCCACGACCAACGGTTGTGGCCCGCACCGCGTAAGCCCCCACCTTGGTGGGGGTGGTTGCCCCCAACGAGCCCGTACACCCGGCCACGCCTGGCCTACACTGCGGGTTCTTCCGACGGAAACGCGCGCGTGGTCTCCAGCTGGATCCTGCTGCTGGTCTCGGTTGCCTATGCTGCGCTGCTGTTCGGCGTGGCGTGGTGGGGCGACCGTCGGCCGATGTATCCGGATAGACCCTGGCTGCGGCCAGTGGTCTACAGCCTTGCGCTGGCCGTGTACTGCTCGTCGTGGACCTTCTACGGCGCAGTCGGCACCGCCGTGCGCAACGGCGTGGGTTATCTGCCGATCTATATCGGCCCGTTGCTGTTGTTGTTGTTCGGCTGGCGCATCATCGAACGCCTGGCGCTGATCGCGCGCAGCCAGAACGTGGTCTCGATCGCCGACTTCATCTCCTCGCGTTTCGGCCGCTCACGGCGGCTGGCGGCGCTGGTGGCGATCATTGCGCTGATCGGCATCATTCCGTACCTGGCCCTGCAGTACAAAGCGGTGGCAATGAGCCTGCAGGTACTGACCGGCAACACCGGCCCGACCGGGTTCTTCAGCGATCCGGCGCTGTACGTGGCGCTGTTGATGGCGCTGTTCGCCACCCTGTTCGGCACCCGCCAGGTCGATGCCACCGAGCACCACCACGGCATGATGCTGGCCATCGCGCTGGAATCGGTGATCAAGCTGGTGGCGATGGTGGCGGTGGGCGTGTTCGCCTATGTGTGGCTCAGCGACCGCAACGAGGCGGTGGTGGAGTCGGTGCATACGCTGTTCACCGGGCTGCCGCCGGTAGGCTTCATCTCGCAGACCCTGCTCAGTTTCCTCGCCATCATCTGCCTGCCGCGCCAGTTCCACGTGGCCGTGGTTGAATGCGGTGACGTGCGCGATGTGCGCCGCGCGCGCTGGATGTTTGGTGGTTACCTGGTGCTGATTTCGGCAATGGTGCTGCCGATCGCTACCGCGGGTGTCAGCCTGTTCGGCACCGGCAGCAGCGTCGCCGATGATTCGATGGTGCTGGCGTTGCCGCTGGCCGAGGGGCGTAACGCCCTGGCGCTGATCGCCTACGTCGGCGGATTCTCCGCCGCTACCGGCATGGTCATCGTGTCTTCGATCGCGCTGGCCACCATGGTCAGCAACGACCTGGTGATGCCGGTGCTGCTGCGCCGCAGTGGTGATCACCAGGAAGCGGCCGACGTCGCTTCACGGGTGTTGTGGATCCGCCGCCTGGCGATCCTGCTGCTGGCGTTGATGGCCTACAGCTACTACCGCAGCAGCAGCAACGACAGCACGCTGGCCTCGTACGGCCTGATGGCCTTCGCCGCGGTGGCCCAGTTCGCGCCGGGCCTGATCGGTGGCCTGTACTGGCGTGGTGCCAGCCGCCGCGGTGTCGAGACCGGCATGCTGCTGGGCTTCGCCACCTGGCTCTACACACTGCTGCTGCCGGCGATGACCATCGCCGGCTGGATGGACGACGGCTGGGTGCAGAACGGCCCGTTCGGTATTGCCTGGCTGCGCCCGCAGCAGTTGTTCGGCATGACCGGCTGGGATCCGCTGACCCACGGCACGTTCTGGTCGCTGCTGGTCAACGCGGCGACGATGATGCTGGTGTCCGCGCGCTGGCGTCCCGGCGTGGACGAGCGCCTGCGCGCTGCACCGTTCCTCGACCCGTATGCCGAACGCCCGTCGGTGGCCGGTGGCTGGCCCGGTCACGTGCATGTGGGCGACCTGCTGGCGCTGGCCTCGCGCGTCGTGGGTGAACGCCATGCACGGCGCTCGTTCTTCGAACAGGCGCAGTCACTGGGCCGTGAGCTGCAATCCTCGGCACCGGCCGACCGGCCGTGGGTGCAGTTCACCGAGCGCCTGCTGGCTGCCTCGATCGGCGCGGCATCGGCACGCCTGTTGCTGACCAGCCTGCTGCGTGGTTCGGGCATGGACCTGGGCGAAGTGGTGGCGGTGCTGGATGAAGCCGGGCAGGAGCTACGCTTCAACCGCGAGATCCTCTCGACCACACTGGAGAACATCAGCGCCGGGGTCAGCGTGGTCGACCCGGACATGCGCCTGACTGCATGGAACCGCCGTTACCAGGACATGTTCGGCTACCCCGACGGCATGCTCTACGTCGGCCGGCCGGTGGCTGACCTGATCCGCTACAACGCCGAACGTGGTGAGCTGGGCGAGGGCGATATCGAAATCCAGATCAACCGCCGTATCGGCTACATGCGGGCCGGTTCACCGCACGTGTTCGAACGCACCCGCAGCGACGGCAAGGTGATCGAGATGCGTGGCCAGGCGCTGCCCGGCGGCGGTTACGTGACCAGCTACAACGACATCACCGACTACAAGCATGCCGAGCGCGCGCTGCTGGAAGCCAATGAAACGCTGGAACAGCGCGTGGCCGAGCGTTCGCATGAAGCCGAGGTCGCGCAGCAGTCGAAGACCCGTTTCCTGGCCGCGATCAGCCATGACGTGCTGCAGCCGCTGAATGCCGCGCGGCTGTTTGCGTCGGCGCTACGCGACAGCGACCATGTGAGTGACGAGCAGAAGCATCTGGCCGAGCGCGTGGATGCTTCGCTGCGTGCGGCCGAAGAACTGCTTGATGGCCTGCTGGACGTGTCACGTCTGGATGCCGGTGGCCTGCACCCGGTGATCGGCGAGTTCGATGTGAGCGCGCTGATGCGCGAGCTGGCCGCGCAGTACACCCCGGTCGCCGCTGGCCGTGGCCTGCGCCTGGACCTGTTCGCACGCCCGGCGTGGGTTCGTAGTGACCGGCGCCTGCTGCGCCGCGTGCTGCAGAACTTCCTCGCCAATGCGCTGCGCTACACGCGCCAGGGACGCATCGTGCTGGCGGTGCGTCACCGCGGTGACGAGGTGGAACTGCAGGTGTGGGACACCGGCCCGGGTATTCCCGAGCACCACATGCGGCAGATCTTCGACGAGTTCCATCGCTACCAGCAACCGTTCGACTGGGGTGAGCAGGGGCTGGGGTTGGGCCTGTCGATCTGCCAGCGCATCTCGCGCCTGCTTGATCATCGGTTGAACGCACGCAGCCGCGTGGGTAGTGGTTCGATGTTCTCGATCATCCTGCCGCGGGTGGCACCGCTGCCGGGCTATACCGAGCTGGCCACACCTGCACAGACCGTAGCCGCGCCAGTGCGCAGCGATTCGCTGGCGGGCCTGCGCGTGCTGTGCGTGGACAACGACGAAGAGATCCTCGACGGCATGCGCGCGTTGCTGGGCCGTTGGCAGGTGCAGGTGATCACCGCCGCCACCGTCGACCAGGCACTGGAGAAGATCGCCGAGCGCCCGCAGGTGATGCTGGTGGATTACCACCTGCACGACCGCATGGATGGCCTGGATGCACTGGTGGCGCTGCGCGAGGCGGCGGGTTATCCGCTACCCGGCGCGCTGCTGACTGCCGATGGTCGCGATGAGCTGAAGCGGATGGCACGC
This sequence comes from Stenotrophomonas maltophilia, assembly GCF_004920835.1. Taxonomy (GTDB): domain Bacteria; phylum Pseudomonadota; class Gammaproteobacteria; order Xanthomonadales; family Xanthomonadaceae; genus Stenotrophomonas; species Stenotrophomonas maltophilia_AQ. The sequence goes on along the minus strand of NZ_QFHO01000028.1, from coordinate 34,235 downwards.
GAACGGGGATACCGCGTGCTGACCAAGCCGATCAAGCCGGCCTCGCTGCGCGCCTTCCTCGGCGCGCTGCGTGATGCGCAGTAATGCCGGCCGCTGGCCGGCAACCGTAACGTGAAACCATGCCAGGCAAGCCTGGCATCTACCAGAGCTTCATCGGCCTGGCAGTAGATCCACGCCATGCGTGGATGTGATGCCTGGTAGTGCCGGCCGCTGGCCGGCAACCACGTAATCGCGGGTGCGTTACCCCACGCCATGCAGGTGTTCGTACAGGATCGTCGCGCCGATGATCACCAGGATCACGCCGCCGATGATCTCGGCGCGCTTGCCGACCATGCTGCCCAGCACGCGACCGAGCATGATGCCGACGGTGACCATGGTCAGCGTGCACAGGCCGATGACCGCAGCCATCACGCCGATATGCACATCCATGAAGGCCAGGCCGATACCCACCGCCATTGCGTCGATGCTGGTGGCGAAACCGGTCAGCGCCAGCTTCCAGAAGCCGTGGTGCTGCGAGGGGTCTTCGTCATCCTCGGCATTGTCCGGGCGAAGGCCGTTGTAGATCATGTGGATGCCCAGCGCGCCGAGCAGGCCGAAGGCGATCCAGTGGTCGAAGGCTTCGACGTACTGCAGCGCGGCGCGGCCGAGCAGCCAGCCGATGATGGGCGTGATCGCCTCGATGACGCCGAAGATGATGCCGGCACGCAGTGCGTCGCGGAACACCGGCTTGCGCATGGCCGCACCCTTGCCGATCGCCGCGGCGAAGGCATCGGTGGACATGGCAAAGCCGATCAGGAGGATCGAAATGGGGGACATGGGCGGCGGCTGAGGTCGGGCTAGGGCGGACGCACGGCCTGCGCTCGCGCCCAACCTGACGTTGCGCGCGCGGGCCGCTGGTCTCGCCAACCATCATGGTTGTCCACGCCACGGCGCACTGGCCGAGTATGTTGACGTGGACGATTCCTGCGAAGGAATCCGGCTACTCCCCAAGGGGACGCGAAGCTTAGCATCGCGATTCGCGCGTGGCACATTTCCAGCGAAACGCGCAGGCAGGGCTGGTTTGTATAGCGATGGCTATATCGAGAGCGCAGCGGTGCCTGGTAGTGCCGGCCGCTGGCCGGCAGGTGCAACGTCAAAAGCGTGCCAAGCAAGCTTGGCACCTACCAATGCGGGTTCAGATGATGTCGCGCGTTTCAGGCCAATGCCGGCCAGCGGCCGGCACTACCTTCAGTCTTCTTCCGGCGGCAGCACGATAGCGTCGTCGTCGATGGCCAGCTTGCCGGCCATCAGCACGGCCTGGGTGCGGTTGGTCACGCCCAGTTTGCGCAGGATCGCGGTGACATGTGCCTTGATCGTCGCCTCGGAGACGTTGAGGTCGTAGGCAATCTGCTTGTTCAAGCGACCGGCGCCGAGCATCTGCAGCACGCGGAACTGCTGAGGGGTCAGTTCGCGCAGGCGGTGGCCGACTTCGCGTTCCTCGCTGCCGGTGGGCGGCACGTTGTGCGCTTCCGGCGGTGCCCAGGTCTCACCATCGAGGATGGTGCCGAGCGCATGGCCGATGGTGTCCGAATCGGCGGATTTCGGAATGAAGCCCAGCGCACCGTGGTCGAGCGCGCGGCGCATCACCGTCGCTTCTTCGCGCGCGGACACCACCACCACCGGCAGGTGGGGATGCAACGAGCGCATGTGTACCAGTGCGTTGAAACCCTGTGCACCGGGCATGTTGAGGTCCATCAGGACCAGGTCGGCATCGTTGTGCTGGTCGGCCAGCGCGTACAGCGCTTCCACGCTGTCGGCTTCGAACAGCTGCACGCCGGGGATGACCCGCTGTACAGCCCCTCGCAGGGCTTCGCGGAACAGCGGGTGGTCATCGGCAATCAGGAGGGTGGTCATGGTCGGGGGGAACCGTGGGGGAAGCTACATGGGGCCAGAGCCCTTTCCCGGCGGAAAGGGCTCTGACCCCGGGTGATGCATCATCGCACCTTGCGCTCGTCCACCAGCGACGCCACCACCGACGGATCGGCCAGGGTCGAGGTGTCGCCGAGCTGGTCCGGTGCGTTCTCGGCGATCTTGCGCAGGATGCGGCGCATGATCTTGCCCGAGCGGGTCTTGGGCAGGCCCGGCGCCCACTGCAGGTGGTCCGGCGTGGCGATCGGGCCGATTTCCTTGCGCACCCACGCAATCAGCTCCTTGTGCAGCTCATCGGTTGGCGCCTCTTCGGCCACCAGCGTCACGTACGCATAGATGCCCTGGCCCTTCACGTCGTGGGGGAACCCGACCACGGCGGCTTCGGCCACCTTCGGGTGCGAGACCAGCGCGCTTTCCACTTCGGCAGTACCGATGCGGTGGCCGGAGACGTTGATCACATCGTCCACGCGGCCAGTGATCCAGTAGTAGCCGTCTTCATCGCGGCGGCAACCGTCACCGGTGAAGTAGCTGCCCGGGTAGGTGCGGAAATACGTATCGATGAAACGCTGGTGGTCGCCGTACACCGTGCGCATCTGGCCCGGCCAGGAATCACGGATGATCAGGTTGCCCTCGGTCGGGCCGTCCTTGATCTCGCCATCGGCATTGACCAGCGCCGGTTGCACGCCGAAGAAGGGCAGGGTGGCCGAACCCGGCTTGAGGTCCATCGCGCCGGCCAGCGGCGAAATCAGGATGCCGCCGGTCTCGGTCTGCCACCAGGTATCGACGATCGGGCAGCGGCTGTCGCCGACCACTTCGTAGTACCAGCGCCAGGCTTCCGGGTTGATCGGCTCGCCGACGCTGCCCAGCAGGCGCAGCGAGGCACGCGAAGTCTTCTTCACCGGCTCCTCGCCTTCGCGCATCAGTGCACGGATGGCGGTCGGCGCGGTGTAGAAGATCGACACCTTGTGCTTGTCGATCACGTTCCAGAAGCGCGAGGTATCCGGATAGTTCGGCACGCCTTCGAACATCAGCGAGGTCGCGCCGTTGGCCAGCGGGCCGTACACGATGTAGCTGTGGCCGGTGACCCAGCCGACGTCGGCGGTGCACCAGTAGATGTCGTCCTCGCGCAGGTCGAACACCGCTTCATGGGTGTAGGCCGCATACAGCAGGTAGCCACCGGTGGTGTGCAGAACGCCTTTCGGCTTGCCGGTGGAACCGGAGGTGTAGAGGATGAACAGCGGGTCTTCCGCGTTCATGCGTTCCGGCTCGCAGCTGGCCGGCTGGCTGTCCACCACGTCGTGGAACCAGCGGTCGCGCGGTGCCTGCATGTCCACCGCGCCGCCGGTGTGACGCACCACCAGCACGGTTTCGACGGTATTGGTGCCGGGCAGCTTCAGCGCGGCATCAACATTGGCCTTCAGCGGAATCCTGCGACCACCGCGCAGGCCCTCGTCGGCGGTGATGATCAGCTTGCTCTGGCAGTCGCTGACGCGGTCGGCGATCGAGTTCGGTGCGAAGCCACCGAACACCACTGAGTGGATTGCACCGATGCGCGCGCAGGCCAGCATGGCCACGGCGGCGTCGACGATCATCGGCAGGTAGATGGTGACCCTGTCGCCCTTCTTGACGCCGAGGTTGCGCAGCGCGTTGCCGAGGCGGCAGGTGCGCTCGTACAGCTCGCGATAGGTCACGTGCTGTGCCGGTGCGTCCGGACCGTCCGGCTCGAACAGCAGGGCGGTCTTGTCGCCACGCTTCTCCAGCTGGCGGTCCAGGCAGTTCACGCTGGCATTGAGCTCGCCATCCTCGAACCACTTGATGTGGAAGTCGGACAGGTCGTAGTTGACGTTCTTGATCTTCGTCGGCTTGCGCATCCACTCCAGGCGCTCGGCGGCCTTGCCCCAGAAACCATCCGGGTCGGTCACCGAAGCCTGGTACTGCTGTTCATAGGACGTCTTGTCGATGCGTGCCTTGGCGGCGAACTGCGGATCGACGGGGTAGATATCAGCCATGGCACCCTCACTTGCACGTTGACTTTGTATGTGCGGTCGCAGCATCGCAGCGACCGATCCCCCTCAGTTTGCCCCATCCACCCCCGCCCGCGTCACCACCTTGCTTAGACCATGGTCGAAAGTGAGCGTCCTGCAGGGCCGGGTTCGACCAATGGCGAATAGCCGGTGTGCGTGAACGCCCCGCAGTCTCGGCTCGACCGTGCCCCACGCGCGGCATCACCTTGCCACTTGGGAGAGAGGGCAACATGAGCCACCGTACGTTGAAAGCCGTGCGCAAACCTTTGGCGGCCTGCCTGTTGGTCGCCCTGGTCGCACCGGGCATGGCGTTCGCAGAGACCGCCAAAGAGAAAGCGCTGGAAGCACGCGTTGCCGAACTGGAACGCCAGGTCCAGGCGCTGCTGTCTTCGCAACAGCAACAGCAGACCCAGATCAGCCAGACCCAGCAGGCCGTAACCGAAGTCCGCACCGTGCAGGCCGAGCAGAAGCCGGTCGCCTCGGTGCCGACCGGCAAGCAGCCGATCCAGGTCACCACCATCACCCCAGGCGCCGCGCCGGGCACCACGGTCAAGATCGGCGGCTTCATCAAGGCCGACTTCCTCGCCACCCAGACCAGCGATGGCCAGCTGGCCGACGACGCCACCGGCCGCTCGCTGTATCTGCCGGGCCAGACGCCGGTGGAAGGCGCCGGCGGCAGCGGCAAGCGTTCGGGCACTGACTTCAACGCCCATGCCAAGTTCTCGCGCTTCAACCTGGGCATCGACAACGTGAGCGAATCGGGCAACAAGGCCGGTGCGTTCTTCGAGATGGACTTCTTCGGCAATTCGCTGGGCAACCAGACCGCGACCAATACCTACGGTGTGACCCTGCGCCACGCCTACATGTACTGGAACAACTGGATGGCGGGCCAGACCTGGTCCAACTTCATGGACGCGGCCGCACTGCCGGAAGCGGTCGACTTCGTCGGCCCCACCGACGGCGTGATCTTCGTGCGTCAGGCGCAGGTGCGCTACACCCAGGGCGGCTTCAGCGTCGCGCTGGAAAACCCGGAAACCACCACCCTCACCGGTACCCGCAACCCGGTTACCGGTGCGTGGACCAATGCCAGCGCCAACTCCGATCGTGGCAGCCTGCCTGATCTGACGATGCGTTACGGCTGGAAGGGCAACTGGGGCACCTTCGGCGTCGGCGGCATCGTCCGTCAGCTGAAGGTCGACAACCAGGCCACCGGCGCCAAGGCCGACAAGGTGGCCGGCGGCCTGACCCTGGGCGGCAAGTGGGTGATGGGTGACAGCGATTCGCTGCACTACCAGCTGACCGGCGGCGAAGGCATCGCCCGCTACATCGGCCTGGGCATCACCGCCGACAGTGCCTACGACGTGGCCCGCGACGAGCTCAACCCGACCGGCGTGCTTGCCGGCTACGTGGGCTGGCGGCACGCGTTCTCGCCGAAGCTGCGCACCAACCTGATCTACGCGCGCAGCGACTACGACAACGACAGCATCCTCGGCCCGCTGGTGACCAAGAGCGTGCAGAGCATCCGCGGCAATATCTTCTACTCGCCGCTGCCCAAGGTCGATATCGGTGCAGAGCTGATGTATGGCCGTCGCGAAGTGGAGAACGGCAACAAGGGTGACATCACCCGGTTGCAGTTCACCACGAAGTACAGCTTCTAAGAGCGTGCCGGCCAACGGCCGGCACCTACCGAATTGCGTGTCGACCAACGGTCGGCATCTACAGAGGGAAAGCGTCCCATGTCCAGCACACCCAGCACCGCACACAAAGCGGGCACCCTGACCCAGGGCCACAAGAAGGTCATTTTCGCGTCGAGCCTCGGCACGGTGTTCGAGTGGTATGACTTCTTCCTGTACGGCTCGCTTGCGGCGATCATCGCCAAGCAGTTCTTCAGTGGTGTCAATGAAACCACGGGCATGATCTTTGCCCTGCTGGCCTTCGCGGCCGGCTTCTTCGTGCGCCCGTTCGGCGCGGCCTTCTTCGGCAGCCTCGGCGATCGCATCGGCCGCAAGTACACCTTCCTGGTCACCATCCTGATCATGGGCATCTCGACCTTCCTGGTCGGTGTGCTGCCCAACTACGCTTCGATCGGTTTCGCCGCACCGGTGATCCTGATCATCCTGCGCCTGGCCCAGGGCCTGGCGATGGGCGGCGAGTACGGCGGTGCCGCCACCTACGTGGCCGAGCATGCGCCGGACGACAAGCGTGGCCTGTACACCAGCTTCATCCAGTGCACGGCCACGCTCGGTCTGTTCATGTCGCTGCTGATCATCCTGGCCTGCCGCTACTTCCTCGGCAACGAAGCCTTCGAAGCCTGGGGCTGGCGCATTCCGTTCCTGGTCTCGATCGTGCTGCTGGGTGTGTCGGTGTGGATCCGCCTGCAGCTGAGCGAGTCGCCGCTGTTCCAGCAGATGAAGTCCGAGGGCAAGGGTTCCAAGACGCCGTTCCGTGACAGCCTGAAGGGCGGCAACCTGAAGCTGATGCTGCTGGTTCTGCTGGGTGCTGCGGCCGGTCAGGCGGTTGTGTGGTACGGCGGTCAGTTCTACGCGCTGTTCTTCCTCAGCAGCATGCTGAAGGTAGATGCCACCACATCCTACCTGCTGATCGCCGCCGCGCTGGCGCTGGGCGTGCCGTTCTTCATCTTCTTCGGCTGGCTGTCCGACCGTATCGGCCGCAAGAAGATCATCCTGGCCGGCTGCCTGCTGGCCGCCGTCACCTACATCCCGATCTTCAAGGGCCTGACCCACTTCGCCAACCCGGCCATCGAAGAAGCCCGCACCAATTCGCCGGCGCTGGTGGTTGCCGATCCGAACACCTGTTCGTTCCAGTTCGATCCGGTCGGCCTGCGCAAGTTCACCAGCTCCTGCGACGTGGCCACCGCCGCGCTGACCAAGGCCGGTGTGCCGTACGACGTGCAGCCCGCAGCCGCCGGCTCGCTGGCGATGGTGAACGTGGGCAGCGCCAGCGTCACCTCGTATGAGGCCGCCGGCCTGACCAAGGAAGACGGCAAGGCCAAGGCCGATGCGTTCGGTGCGGAGCTGAAGACCGCCCTGACCACCGCTGGTTACCCGGCCAAGGCAGATGGTGCACGCATCAACATCGCCGGCACCATCTTCATGCTGTGGCTGCTGGTGCTGTACGTGACCATGGTCTACGGCCCGATCGCCGCCTACCTGGTCGAACTGTTCCCGACCCGCATCCGCTACACCTCGATGTCGCTGCCGTACCACATCGGCAACGGCTGGTTCGGTGGCTTCCTGCCGGCGATCTCGTTCGCGCTGGTGGCCGGCACCGGCAACCTGTACTACGGCCTGTGGTACCCCATCATCATCGCGCTGATGTCGGTGGTGATCGGCGGCCTGTTCCTGCGCGAAACCAAGGACGTGGATATCACCAAATAACCGGTGTGCCGACCAACGGTCGGCACCCACCGGGTTTCAGGGGCCGCGGTGCAGACCGCGGCCTTTTTGTTTCCCTGTTTTTGGGGTCAGATCCTTTTCGCTTGCGAAAGGGATCTGACCCCATCGAGACGTGTCGCACCCGTATAGTCGGCCCATGAGCACCGTCACCCCAGCCGACCTTCCCGCCATCCTGCACACCCTGCGCAGCGCCTGGCAGTCGCAGCGGCCCACGCTCGATCAGCGCGAAGCTGACCTGCGCCGCCTGCGCGAGGCGTTGAAGCCACGCCTGGACGAAATGGCCCAGGCCATCGCCGAGGACTTCGGCCACCGCGCCCACGTCGAATCAAAGCTGGCCGATGGCATGAGCGTGCTGTCGGCCATCGACCACCTGCGCCGCCACCTGCGGCGCTGGTCGAAGCCGCAGCGGGTGGGCGCCGGTTGGCGGCTGTGGCCGGCGCGCGCGCAGCTGCGGCCGACGCCGCTGGGGGTGGTCGGGGTGATCTCGCCCTGGAACTACCCGGTCACGCTGGCATTGGTGCCGCTGGCCACCGCCATCGCCGCCGGCAACCACGTGTTGCTCAAGCCCTCCGAACACACGCCACGCACCAGTGCGTTCCTGGCCGACCTGCTGGCCAGCGTGTTTCCGCCCGATCGCGTGGTGGTGGTGCAGGGTGGGACGGATGTGGCCGCAACGGTGTCATCGCTGCCGCTGGACCATCTGCTGTTCACCGGCTCCACCGCGGTGGGCCGCAAGGTAATGGCTGCCGCCGCCGAGCATCTGGTGCCGGTCACGCTGGAACTGGGCGGAAAGTCGCCGGCCATCGTCTGCCGCGATTTCCCGCTGGACAAGGCCGCTGCACGGCTGGCTACCGGCAAGTGGTTCAACGCCGGGCAGACCTGCATCGCGCCGGATTACGTGCTGATCGATACCGCGCGCCAGCGCGAGTTCGTGCAGACGCTGCAGCAGCAGGTGCGCGAACGCTACGGCGATTTCAGCGATGCCGACGATTACACGCGCATCATCAATGAGGCCCAGTACCGGCGCCTGCAGGGCTATCTGGCGCAGGCGCGCGAACGCGGCGTGCCGGTGATTCCTTTGGCTCAGGTGGACGATGCGCGCGCCGACCGCGAGCGTCTGCTGGTGCCCACCGTGGTGCTGGACCCGCCGGACGACCTGGACCTGATGCGCGAGGAGATCTTCGGGCCGATCCTGCCGGTGCGGGCGTACCCGGATCTGGATGCTGCGCTGGCCGACGTGCTGTCCCGCGACCGGCCGCTGGCGCTGTATCCCTTCAGCCACGACAGGGCGACGGTGGAGCGCATCCTCGGCCAGGTGGTGGCCGGCGGGGTGACAGTCAATGACACCCTGCTGCACTTCGCGGCCGATGGCCTGCCGTTTGGCGGGGTAGGGGCCAGCGGCATGGGCGCGTACCACGGCCGGGCCGGGTTCGATGCGATGAGCAAGCGGCTGCCGGTGCTGTGGCAGTCGCGCTGGGCGGCCAGTGACCGGCTGCGGCCGCCGTACTCGAAGATTGCGGGGTTGTTGAAACTGCTGCTGCGATGAATCCAGGCAGGGCGTGCACCCAGTGGTAGTGCCGGCCGCTGGCCGGCAACTTCATGACCCTCCGGCGGGGACCTGCACCTGCCGGCCAGCGGCCGGCACTACCACTGGGTGCCAACCCGCGCGACCCGTTCCGGTAGGGGCCAACCTTGGTTGGCACGCGTGAACCCCAAGCGCCGACCAAGGTCGGCCTCTACCAAGGCAACAGCGGGAAGCATGGCGCCGACCAAGGTCGGCCTCTACCAAAGCCCACCCGGGTAGAATGCCCGCATGAAAATCGCCTCGTGGAACGTCAATTCGCTCAATGTCCGCCTGCCGCACCTGGAGCAGTGGCTCAAGGACTTCGGCCCGGACATCGTCGGCATCCAGGAAACCAAGCTGGAGGACCACAAGTTCCCCGATTCGGCGCTGGTCGCCGCGGGCTACCGCAGCGTGTTCGCCGGGCAGAAGACCTACAACGGCGTCGCGCTGGTGTCGCGTGAGCCGGCGCAGGACGTGCAGATCGGCATTCCCGGCTTCGAGGACGAGCAGAAGCGCGTCATCGCCGGTACCTTCGGCGACCTGCGGGTGATCAACCTGTACGTGGTCAACGGCCAGGACATCGGCACCGACAAGTACGACTACAAGCTGCGCTGGCTGGAAGCGGTGCATGCGTGGATCGCCGAAGAACTGCAGCGGCACCCGAAGCTGATCGTGATGGGCGACTTCAACATCGCCCCGGATGCGCGCGATGTGCACGACCCGGAGGTGTGGAACGAAAACCACATCCTCACCTCCACCGCCGAGCGCGGTGCATTGAACAAGCTGCTGCAGCTGGGCCTGCACGATGGCTTCCGCCTGCACAACGACGAGGCTGGTGTGTTCAGCTGGTGGGATTACCGTGCCGCCGGTTTCCGCCGCGACCTGGGCCTGCGCATCGACCTGACCCTGGTCTCCGACGCGCTGAAGGGCAGTGCGGTGGCCTCGGGCATCGACCGCGAGCCGCGTACCTGGGAACGCCCCAGCGATCATGCGCCAGCGTGGGTGCAGATCGGTTGAACGAACCGGGCCCGACAAATGCCGGGCCCGTTGTGATGCGTCTGCCGGCCAGCGGCCGGCTCGACTGCCGCGTCAGCGTATGCTCTTGCGGGTGAACAGGTTGACGATCGCCAGCAGGATCACCGCACCGATCAGCGAGAACAGGAAGGTGCGGATGGTGATCGCTTCGTTGATGCCGCCGCCGAACAGCCAGCCGGAAATCAGCGCGCCGACGATGCCGACTACGATGTTGAGGATGATGCCCTGCTGGGCATCGCGCTTCATGATGATGCTGGCCAGCCAGCCTACGATGCCGCCGACGATCAGCCAAACGATGATGCCCATGATCGAACCTCCGGTGGGGAACTGTGACCAGTTGACGCGCATGGCTGTGAACCCGTCGTGCAATTGCGTGATGGGCGCGTGCGGATGAGCCTGCCAGCCACCCTCGACGGCCCGTGGCGCTTCGGCCCGGTAACGGTCTGGCGGCGCCCGCACGTGCCGGGCCACCGCGGCGAACCGCAGGCGCGACAGGTACTGGCGCAGGCGCTGGGCACCGACCCGGAGACGCTGCCACTGGTTCGCGATGACAAGGGCCGGCCGGAGCTGAGCGGCGCGCTGGCCCACTACGGCACTGGCTGGAGCCACAGTGGCGAGGTGCTGCTTGTGGCACTGGGCGAGGGCGTGCGGTTGGGCGTCGACCTGGAGCTGCTGCGGCCGCGGGCCCGCCTGCTGGAGATCGTGCAGCGCTTCTTCCACCCCGAGGAAGTGGCCTGGCTGGAAAGCCTGGACGAGGCCGGGCGCGAGCACTGGTTCTTCCGCGTGTGGTGCGCCAAGGAAGCCATGCTGAAGGCACACGGGCAGGGCATCTCGTTCGGCCTGCACCGCCTGCAGCTGGCCCCGGGGGCCGATGGCGCCCTGCACCTGCGCTGGTGTGACCCGGAACTGGGCGTGGCCGCGCGCTGGCATCTGCACGAATGGCAGGCCACCGGGCAATTCCGCGCTGCTCTGGCCTGGTATCCGCACTGAAGCGGGGAATCAGCGCGCAAAACCGGCGATAATGTCGGCATGAGCGAACACCCACTTCCCGCCAGCGTGGCTGCCACGCTGGAACAGGGCCTGGCCAGCATGGGCCTGGACGCCGCGCTGGCGCCGCCGCTGCTGCGATACCTGGCCCTGCTGCACCGCTGGAACGGCACCTACAACCTCACCGCCATCCGCGACCCGCAGGAGATGGTCACCCGCCACCTGCTCGACTCGCTGGCGATGCAGCCGTTCGTGGCTGATGGCAGCCTGGCCGACCTCGGTACCGGTCCCGGCTTGCCCGGCATCCCGCTGGCGATCGCCTGCCCGGGCCTGCAGGTCACCCTGGTGGAGAGCAACGGCAAGAAGGCGCGCTTCATGCGCGAGGCCGTGCGCCAGCTCGGTCTGGGCAATGCCCGCGTGGCCGAATCGCGCGCCGAGGCGCTGGACGAAGCTGGCCACTACGACCAGCTGACCGCGCGCGCGATGGACACCCTGGCCGGCATCGTCCGCGTTGGTGGCCACCTGCTGCGCCCCGGTGGCGTGCTGCTGGCCATGAAGGGCGTCTACCCGCATGAGGAGATCGCGGACCTGCCGGCTGGCTGGCAGGTGCGTGAGGTGACCCCGTTGAGCGTGCCCGGCCTGGCCGGCGAACGCCACCTGGTCACCGTTACAGGTCCCTGATTCCCGTCGCCAGCCCCTTGTGGAACAACGGGTTGGCGATTCACGATTTCCGCAAGGGGCCGGTTGTACGCATAATGACCGGTCCCAGCACACGTCGACGAGGCACACCCGCATGGCCCGCATCATCGCCATCGCCAACCAGAAGGGTGGCGTCGGCAAGACCACGACCGCCGTCAACCTGGCCGCTTCCCTGGCCAACGCACCCAAGCGCGTGCTCTTGGTCGACCTGGATTCGCAGGGCAACGCGACCATGGGCAGTGGCGTGGACAAGCGCGAGCTGGTCTCCTCCACCTACGATCTGCTGCTGGGCGAGTCCAGCGCCGCCGATGTGCGCGTGCAGACTGCCGAAGGCTACGACCTGCTGCCGGGCAACATCGACCTGACTGCGGCCGAGATCCAGCTGATGGCGCAGAGCGAGCGCGAGCAGCGCCTGAAGCGTGCGCTGGCGCCGATCCGCGACGAGTACGACTACATCCTGATCGACTGCCCGCCGGCGCTGTCGCTGCTGACGCTCAACGCGCTGGCCGCCGCCGACTCGGTGATCGTGCCGATGCAGTGCGAGTACTACGCACTGGAAGGCCTGAGCGCGCTGGTGGAAACCATCGAGGCGCTGCGTGCCAACCTCAACCCGGCGCTGGAGATCGAAGGCGTGCTGCGCACCATGTTCGATGTGCGCAACAACCTGGCCAACGCGGTCTCGGCCGAGCTGACCGAGCACTTCGGCGACCGCGTGTTCCGCACCATCGTGCCGCGCAACGTGCGCCTGGCCGAGGCGCCCAGCCATGGCCAGAGCATCGTCGGCTACGACCGCGCCTCGCGCGGTGGCGTCGCCTACCTGGGCCTGGCCGGCGAGATCATCCGCCGCAACAACGAACGCAACAAGGCCGGCAAGGCCGTGGAGATCGTCTGATGACCAGCAGCAAGCCGGCAGCCAAGAAGCGAGGCCTCGGCCGTGGCCTGGATGCCCTGCTGGGTCCCAAGGGTGCGGTCAGCCAGGTGCAGGCCAGCACCGCGGTGATCGAACCGTTGCCGGGTGAAGTGCTGCGCAAGCTGGCCGTGGGCCAGTTGCAGCCGGGCAAGTACCAGCCGCGCCGCGAGATGGACGAGGGCAAGCTGTCCGAGCTGGCCGACTCGATCAAGTCGCAGGGCGTGATCCAGCCGATCCTGGTGCGCCAGCTGCCGGCAGGCAACTACGAAATCGTCGCCGGTGAACGCCGCTGGCGTGCATCGCAGCTGGCCGGCCTGGACGAAGTGCCGGTGGTGGTGCGCGAGCTGGAAGACCGCACCGTCATCGCGATGGCGCTGATCGAGAACATCCAGCGCGAAGACCTCAACCCGCTGGAAGAAGCCGAGGCGCTGCAGCGCCTGATCAGCGAATTCACCCTGACCCATGCCGAGGCCGCCGAGGCCGTCGGCCGCTCGCGCGCGGCGGTGTCCAACCTGCTGCGCCTGCTGGAGCTGCCGGTGGCGATCCGCCTGCTGCTGGAAACCCGCCGCCTGGAAATGGGCCACGCCCGTGCACTGCTGACCCTGGCCCCCGAACTGGCCGGCAAGCTGGCGCAGGAAGCGGCCGATGAAGGCTGGTCGGTGCGTGAGGTCGAGCGCCGTGCGCAGGCCTTCGCCGCCGGCAAGGTGCCGAGCAACCGTCCGGTGGCCACGCCGAAGGTGCAGCAGGCCGATATCGCTTCGCTGGAAACCGAGCTGTCCGAATCGCTGGGTGCCAAGGTGGCGATCAGCCACGGCCGCGGTGGCAAGGGCAAGCTGATCATCCATTACACCGACCTGGATACCCTGGACGGCGTGCTGGAAAAGCTGCGCGCCCGCCAGGCCTGAGTCCGGCGTCGCGACGGGGGGCGCGGCCTGTTCCTGCCGTGTCCTGCAATTGACAGGGAACGCACCGCCGCGCGCGCCGTGGGATGCACTGCTCTCCGGCCCGTGGTCTCATCCAGGGAGCAGGACATGAGCAACGCATTCGACGACGTCAGCCCGGGCGGCAGCCCGATCATGGTGCACAGCCGCGAGAAGGACTTCACTCCGCCGCAGGGCGAAGAGCACATCGAGGCGATCGGCGCGCACATCGAGCGCCATCTCGGCCCGGTGTCCGGTGTCTTCCACGAAATCATCTCCGACCTGGTGCACATCGACGTGCACGTGGTGCCGGCCACTGAGCAGTTTCCGTATCTGCGGCTGGTGACCTCGGGCATGAGCGACCTGCCGATGACCGTGCCCGACGAGGTGGACGCGGACGTGCCGCGCTACATGGAACTGATGGTGACCCTGCCGGCCGACTGGCCGATCTCGCAGGACGCCTTCGAGGATGAGCGCAACTACTGGCCGGTGCGCCTGTTGAAGGGACTGGCACGGCTGCCGCACGAGTACGACACCTGGCTGGGTTTCGGCCACACCATTCCCAATGGCCATCCCAGCGAGCCCTACGCACCGGGCGTGGGTTTCGATGGCGCCATCGTGCTGCCGCCGGTAACCCCCCCGGAAGACTTCGCCGAGCTGGCGCTGGAGGACGGCAAGGTCATCAGTTTCATGACCATCATCCCGCTGTATCCGGAAGAAATGGACCTGAAGCTGAAGAAGGGCGCCGAAGCGCTGCTCGACCGCTTCGATGCGAAGAACATCCAGGACGTGATCGAGCCCGGGCGCGTCAACGTGGCCAGGAAGCGTTTCGGTTTGTTCTGAGACCGGTAACATCAGGGGTCTGAATTTCTGCTTCCGGGCCCCTGCCATGACCATCCTGCTTACCGGCGCTGCCGGCTTCATCGGTGCCTACACCGCCCGCGCGCTGCTGGAGGCGGGTCGGCCCGTGGTCGGCCTGGACAACTTCAACGACTACTACGACCCGCAGATCAAGCGCGACCGCGTGGCCGCACTGTGCCCGACGCTGGACCTGCGCACCCTCGACCTGACCGATCAGCAGGGCCTGGCCGCGCTGTTCGACGAGGTGAAGCCGACGGCGGTGATCCATCTGGCTGCACAGGCGGGCGTGCGCTATTCGCTGGAAAACCCGCAGGCCTACGTCGACAGCAATCTGGTCGGCTTCGTCAACATCCTCGAGCTGTGCCGCCACCGTGGCGTGCAGCACCTGGTGTATGCGTCGAGCAGCTCGGTCTACGGTGATTCGGCCACCCCGCCGTTTTCCGAAGACCAGCGCGTGGACCAGCCGCGCTCGCTGTACGCGGCGACCAAGGCGGCCAACGAGCTGATGGCCTACACCTACGCCCAGCTTTACGGTCTGCATGCCACCGGCCTGCGCTTCTTCACCGTGTACGGGCCGTGGGGCCGGCCGGACATGGCACCGCTGCTGTTCTCGCGCGCGGTGTTGGCCGGACGGCCGATCGATGTGTTCAACGAAGGCCGCATGCAGCGCGATTTCACACATGTCTCCGACATCGTGGCCGGTATCCTCGGCGCGCTCGCGCATCCGGCCGATGGTCCGGTGCCGCACCGGGTGTTCAACCTCGGCAACCATACGCCGGTCGAGCTGGAGCGCTTCATCAGCGTGATCGAACAGGCTGCCGGCCGCCCTGCGCAGAAGGTCTACAAGCCGATGCAGCCGGGCGACATGGTGCGCACGATGGCGGATACCCGGCGTGCACATGACGCATTCGGCTTCGATGCGGTCACCCCGATCGAAGCGGGGCTGCCGCCCGTCGTGCAGTGGTGCCGCGAGTATTTTGGCGACCGCGCCTGAGAGTGGATCCTCACACAACCGGATTCATCTTCGGATAACCTTGGTTTCGGAGAATGCGCGGTCTTTGTTCCCTCTTGGCCGAGTCCCCCATGAGCCAACCCGAGCTTTCCGTCGTCGTCCCGGTGTTCAACGAGCGCGACAACGTCGCACCGCTGGTGGCCGAGATCACCGCTGCCCTGCGTGGCCGGTTGCCGTTCGAGATCGTCTACATCGATGACCACTCGCGCGATGACACCCTGGCGGTGCTGCAGGGCCTGAAGGCCACCACCCCGGAACTGCGGGTGCTGCACCACGTGAACCAGAGTGGGCAGAGCACGGCTGTGCGAACCGGCGTCAAGCACGCTCGTGCGCCGTGGATCGCCACCCTCGATGGCGATGGCCAGAATGATCCGGCCGACATTCCCAAGCTGCTGGCTGCCCGTGACGCCGCAGCGGCGCAGGTAAAGCTGTTCGCCGGCTGGCGCGTCAACCGCCAGGACAGCGGCAGCAAGCGCTGGGCCAGCAAGTGGGCCAATGCCATCCGCGCGCGCATGCTGCGCGATGACACCCCAGACACCGGCTGTGGTATCAAGCTGTTCGAGCGCAGCGCATTCCTCGACCTGCCGTACTTCGACCACATGCACCGCTACCTGCCGGCGCTGATGCAGCGCGCCGGCTGGAAGACCACCAGCGTGCCGGTCAATCACCGCCACCGTACCGCCGGCGTGTCCAAGTACAACAACCTGGGCCGTGCGCTGGTCGGCATCCGCGATCTGCGCGGTGTGGCCTGGCTGATCACCCGCAGCAAGCGCACCGCGGTGGAAGAACGATGATGGCACTGGCCCTGCACTGGCTCGACCAGCCGCTGACCTGGCTGTACTGGACCGGCCTGCATGTGACCGGCTGGAAGCTGATCGGCTACACCGGTGCGCTGATGTTCGGTGGGCGCTGGCTGGTCCAGTTCGTGGCCTCCAAGCGCGCCGGCAAGCCGGTCATCCCGCGCCTGTTCTGGTACATGAGCGTGGTCGGCAGCCTGATGACGCTGAGCTACTTCCTGTTCTCGGCCAAGCAGGACTCGGTGGGCGTGCTGCAGAACCTGTTCCCGGCGTTCACCGCGCTGTACAGCCTGCAGCTGGACATCAAGCACCGCGGCTGGAAGCGGGACAAGGCCAGCCACTAGGTCTTCGGTAGATGCCAACCTTGGTTGGCGCTGGGATTCGCCGGGTGCCAACCAAGGTTGGCAGCTACCAGAGTGGCCGTGCATCGGTAGCGCCGGGCCATGCCCGGCGGCTGTGGGATGGCGGCCAACATCGGCCGCGCTGCGCGCTCGCGGGGCATGGCCCCGCGCTACCGCGCGCCTTCGGCGCTGGGTCTCCCGCCTGCCAACCAAGGTTGGCAGCTACCAGGACACGGCTCAGGCAGGACCTTCGTCCCATGCCACGGGCGATGCGCGGTGCCATGATCGGGGTCTGCCTTCCCGGGAACCTGTGCTCGTGAAAACTCGTCTTGCTGTCGCCCTGCTGATCGCCCTGTCCACCCCCGCCATGGCCTTGGCCGCACCTCCCGCCACTACGGCTCCGGCCAGCGTGGCCACCGAATCGCCCGCTGACGCCGCCTTCCGCGCGCTGTACGAGAAGGAATGGAAGTGGCGCCAGGATGGCGGCGGCGAGGCCAGTGAGGACGAGGACGCTCCGGCCAATGCCAGGCGCATGCCCGACGTCGGCCCGGCCGCGCAGCAGGCGCGCCTGAAGGTGTGGGACGAGACCCTCGCTGCGCTGAAGAAAATCGACCCGAAGACCCTGTCGCCCGACAACCAGGTCAACTACGCGATCTACCGTGACCAGGTGTTCAACCTGGCCGAAGAGACGCGTCTGCGTGGCTACGAGATGCCGTTCAACGCCGACTCGTCGTTCTGGTCCAACCTGTCCTTCATGGCCCGGCGCGAGATGAAGACCGTGCAGGACTACCAGAACTACATCGCCCGCCTGAATGATGTGCCGCGCTACTTCGACCAGCAGACCGGGAACATGCGCGCCGGCCTGAAGCGCGGTTTCAGCGTGCCGCGCGCGGTGCTCGATGGCCGCGAGGTGTCCATCGCCACCGTCGCCGAGCTGAAAGACCCGACCGAATCGCCGCTGTACGCGCCGTTCAAGAAGCTGCCCAACAGCATCCCGGCCGCAGAGCAGGCCAGGCTGCAGGCGCAGGCGCGTGAAGCGATCAGCGGCAAGGTAGTGCCGGCGTTCCAGCAGCTGCGCACCTTCTTCGTCAACGAATACGTGCCGCAGGCGCGCACCACGCTGGCCGCCGAAGCGATGCCGGGCGGCAAGGCGTACTACAAGCAGCAGATCCACGAGTACACCACGCTGGACCTGTCGCCGGACGAGATCCACCGCATCGGTCTGGATGAAGTGGCACGCATCCAGAAGGAAATGAACGACATCATCAAGCAGGTGAAGTTCAAGGGCAGCTTTGCCGAGTTCCTGACCTTCCTGCGTACCGACCCGCAGTTCTATGCCAAGACGCCGGAAGAACTGCTGTCGCGCGCCGCATGGATCTCCAAGCGGGCCGATGGCCAGCTGGGCAAGTACATGACCCTACCGCGCGCGCGCTTCACCATCGTGCCGGTGCCGCCGGACATCGCACCGTTCTGGACCGCCGGTCGCGGTGGCATGGGCACCTATTGGCTCAACACCTACAACCTGCCGTCGCGCCCGCTGTACAACCTGCCGGCGCTGACCCTGCATGAATCCGATCCGGGCCACGCGCTGCAAGGTGCCATCGCCGCCGAGCAGAAGAACCTGCCCGAGTTCCGCCGCAACGCCTACATCTCCGCCTACGGCGAAGGCTGGGCGCTATACTGCGAGAAGCTGGGCGTGGAGATGGGTATCTACGAAACCCCGTACGAGGATTTCGGCCGCTTGACCTACGAAATGTGGCGCGCCACGCGTCTGGTGATCGACACCGGCGTGCACAGCAAGGGCTGGACCCGCGAGCAGGCGCTGGCCTACCTGCGCGACCACACCGCGCTGAGCGAGCATGAAGTGACCACCGAAGTGGACCGCTACATCTCCTGGCCGGGCCAGGCACTGAGCTACAAGCTGGGTGAGATCGCCATCGTGCGCCTACGCGCGCAGGCCGAGAAGGAGCTGGGCGACAAGTTCGACATCAAGGGCTTCCACGACACCCTGCTCAAGCAGGGCTCGGTGCCGCTGCCGGTGCTGGAACAGCAGATCCAGGCCTACATCGCCGAACGCAAGAAGGCCTGACCGTTCCAAGGTAGTGCCGGCCGCTGGCCGGCAACCTGCACGCACTGCAATCGTTCGACATTGCCGGCCAGCGGCCGGCACTACCGGGGATCGGAAAACGGGGTCGGATCGCAGGATCCGACCCCGTCATGTTTCACCCCACCGCCCTTGGCTTGGCCACCCGCGCAGCGAAGGTCGGCAGCACCAGCAGGGTCAGCACGGTGGCGGTGATCAACCCGCCGATCACCACCGTGGCCAGCGGCTTCTGCACCTCCGCGCCGGAACCGCTGGCAATCGCCATCGGAATGAAGCCGACGATCGCCACCAGCGCGGTGGTCAGCACCGCGCGGATGCGGCTGGACGCACCGTTGATCGCCGCCATCATCGGTAGGTCACCGGCATCCAGGCGCTCGCGGATCGCCTGCATCAGCACCAGGCCGTTCAACGTGGCCACGCCGGAGACGGCGATGAAGCCGACCGCCGCCGACACCGAGAACGGCATGCCCCGCAGCAGCAGCGCGAGAATGCCGCCGACCAGCGCCAACGGTACGCAGCTGAACACCAGCACGGCTTCCTTGCCGCTGCGCAGGGCCATGAACAGCAGGCTGCCGATCAGCAGGAACACCACCGGCACCACCGTTGCCAGCCGCTTCTCCGCGCGCTGCAGGTTCTCGAACTGGCCACCCCAGGTCAGGTAGGCGCCCGGCGGCAATGCAACATCAGCCACCGCCGCCTGTGCCTCGCCGACGAAACCGCCCAGATCGCGGCCACGCACGTTGGCCTGCACCACCACACGGCGGCTGCCGTTGTTGCGGCTGATCTGGTTGGGTCCTTCGCTCACTGTGATGCGCGCGACCGACGACAGCGGAATCACCAGGCCCGCGGGCGTGGCGATCGGCAGCGAGGCCAGCTGGTCCGGATCATTGCGCGAGGCATCGTCCAGGCGCACCACCACGTTGAAGCGACGATCGCCTTCGAAGATCTTGCCGGCGGCGGTACCACCGATGCCGGTGGCCAGCGCGTCACTTACATCGGCCGCGGTCAGGCCGTACTGCGCCGCCGCCACGTGGTCGATGGCCACGTTGAGGGTGGGAAGGCCGGAGATCTGTTCCACCCGCACGTCGGCCGCGCCGTTCACCGCACGCAGCTTCAGCGCCACCTGGTCGGCCACCTTCTGCAGCTGGCTGAAATCATCGCCGAAGATCATCACCGCCAGGTCGGTACGCACGCCGGAGATCAGCTCGTTGAAGCGCAGCTCGATCGGCTGGCTGAACTCGAAGCTGTTGCCCAGTTGCTGCCCGGCCAGCTTTTCGAAGCGTGCCACCAGTGCATCCTTGCCCAGCTTCGGATCCGGCCAGTCCTTGCGTGGCTTGAGCACGATCACGCTGTCGGAGATGTTGGTCGGCATCGGATCGATCGCCGCCTCGGCGGTACCGGTGCGCGAGAACACGGTCTCCACTTCCGGTTGCTTGGCAATCGCCTTTTCCAGCGCCAGTTGCATCGCCAGCGACTGCTCCAGCGACGTCGACGGCACGCGCAGGGCCTGCATCGCCACGTTGCCTTCGTCCAGCGTCGGCATGAACTCGCGGCCCAGCAGCGAGAACGAACCGATGCCCACCACCACCATCATCACCGCGCCTACCACCACCGTGCGCGGATGGTCCACGGCCTTGCGGATCACCGGTTCGATGCGCGCGCGCAGCACGCGGATCAGCTTGGTCTCGTGCTCGCCATCATCGGCATGCGCATCGCCGTCCTTCAGCTTCGGTTCCCGCACAAGCAGCGCGGCCATCGCCGGCACGAAGGTGAAGGAGAAGATGAAGGCACCGATCAGGGCCAGCATGAAGGTGGCCGCCATCGGGTGGAACGTCTTGCCCTCCACGCCTTCCAGGGTAAGGATCGGCGCGAACACCAGCAGGATGATCAGCTGGCCGAATGCGGCCGGGCGTGCCATCTTGCGCGCCGAATCGGCGGCCACGCGCAGGCGTTCCATCGCGGTCAACGCACGGCCCAGTTCGGCGCGGCGCTGGCCCAGCATCAGCAGCGTCGATTCGATCACGATCACCGCACCGTCCACCAGGATGCCGAAGTCCAGCGCACCCAGGCTCATCAGGTTGCCGCTGATGCCGAAGCGGTTCATGCCGATCACGGCGAACAGGAACGACAGCGGAATCACCAGCGCGGTGATCGTCGCTGCACGCAGGTTGCCCAGCAGCAGGAACAGCACCACCACCACCAGCAGCGCACCCTCGGTGAGGTTCTTGGCCACGGTCTTGATGGTGGAATTGACCAGCACGCTGCGGTCCAGCACCGGTGCTGCCACGATGTCCGCCGGCAGCGACTTGTTGACCTGTTCCAGGCGCGCCGCAGCTGCCTGCGCCACGGTGCGGCTGTTGCCGCCGGCGATCATCAGCGCGGTGCCGAGCACGGCTTCGTGGCCGTTACGGCTGGCCGCACCCAGGCGCGGTGCGCGGCTCAGGTCAACGTCGGCCACATCGGCCACGCGCACCACCACGCCATTGCGGGTGGCCACCGGGGCCTGCGCCAGATCGTCGGTGGTCAGCGCCAGGCCATCGGCACGTACCACCAGGCCTTCGCCGGCACGCTGTACGAAACCGGCACCGGCCTGCACGTTGGAACGTTGCAGGGCAGTGACCAGGTCGGCCAGGCCGAGCCCGTGCGCGGCCAGCCTTGCACTGTCCGGATGTACGCCGTATTCCTTGACGTAGCCGCCGACTGTATCGACGCCGGCCAGACCGGGGCTGGAGCGCATCTGCGGCGCGATGATCCAGTCCTGCACGGTGCGCAGGTAGGTCGCACGTTCTTCCGGCGTGCGCAGCAGGTTGCCTTCGGGCGTGCGGTAGACCTCACCGGCCTGCCAGCCGGCTTCACCCGGCTTGGCCAGCTTGGCTGGATCGAACGCGGTGAAGTCCACCGTCCACATCAGCACTTCGCCGAGGCCTGTGGTGACCGGCGACAGCATCGGCGACGCACCGTCGGGCAGGTCTTCCGATGCTTCGCGCATGCGTTCGGCCACCTGCTGGCGGGCGAAGTAGATGTCGGTGGCATCGGTGAAGATCGCGGTGACCTGCGAGAAGCCATTGCGCGACAGCGAACGGGTGGTGGTCAGGCCGGGAATGCCGGCCAGCGCGGTCTCCAGCGGGTAGGTCACCTGCCGCTCGATCTGCTCCGGCGTCAGCGCCGGTGCCACCGTGTTGATCTGCACCTGGCGGTTGGTGATGTCCGGCACCGCGTCGATCGGCAGCTTGCCCAGCTGGAACAGGCCCACCGCGGCGATCAGTGCCGCCATGAACACCACCAGCCAGCGGTGCCGAACCGCTGTTTCAATGATCAGCTTGAACATGGTCGCCTCCTCAGTGGCCGTGCTCGGCTTCGCCCTTGGCCAGTTCGGCCTTGAGCAGGAAGGCGTTGCTGCCAACGATGCGCTCGCTGCCGGTCAGCCCACCGAGGATCTCGATGCGGTCACCGGCACGGCGTCCGGCCAGGACCGGCTGCGCCTTGAAGCCGCCTTCGACGGCGATGAACACCGCACTGCTGCCATCGACGTTCTGCACCGCATCGGCCGGCACGCTGAGCGAACCATCCTGGCCTTCGGTGACCACCACGGCGGATACCGGTGAACCGGCCGGCGGCAAGGAGGCGTCCACCGGCGTGGCACGGATCACCGCGACGCCGCCCTGCTGGCGGACATCGGCGGCCGAACCGGTAACGGTGGCGGTGAAGCTGCCACCCGGCACGCTCACTTCCAGCTTCATGCCGGGCGTGACCTGCGCGGCCAGCGCCGGCGGCGCGGTGAACACCAGTTCGTTCATGCTCGGATCGGCGACGTCGGCCACCGCACTACCGGCGGCGACCACGCCGCCCGGGGTGACCTGCACGTTGCCGACGATGCCGGCCACCGGGCTGGTGATGCGCACGCGGCCACTGGCATCGGGTGCACCGTTGGCGGCGGCCTGGGCCTGCGCGGCGGCCGCCTGGGCCTGTGCCGCCAGCGAACGTGCGCGTGAGGCTTCCAGCTCCTGGCGCGCAACCACACCCTGGTCGACCAGCGCCTTGTCGCGGCCGTAGGCCAGGCGTGCGGCCTCGGCTTCGGCCGATGCGGCCAGCGCATTGGCGCGGAACACTGCCGCCTCGCCACTGACCACGATGGCCAGCGCCTGGTTCTGCTTCACCGCCGTGCCCGGTGCCACCAGCACGCGTTCGACGCGGCCGGTCACGGTCGAGGCCACCGACGCGCGTGCGCCCACCGACGGTTCAACGCGGCCGGACAGGCGCGTGGAGCCACCGCCACCACGGCCGATGGCGACCACCTCGATACCGGACGCCTTGATCTGTTCCGGGGTCAGCTGCACCACGCCTTCATCGGCGTCGGCGGGAGCCTTGGCGGTTTCCGCCTTGGCTTCCTTGCTGTCGGCAGCATGGCCGTGGCCATCGTCGGTGCCGGCCTTGGCGGTGGTCGCATCGGCCGTTTCCGGCGTCTGCGCGTTGCCGGCGCAGCCGGCCAGGAACACGGCCAGCAGGACACCGCCGATCAGCGGAAAAGTACGAGAGAGAGTCATGGGGCCTCCACAAAGGGGGCGCGTCCTTCAAGGCGCGCAAGATCGATTTCGGCGCCGACGCGCGAGAGGCGCGCGTCTACGGCGGTGCCGCGGGCGGCGATGAGGGCGCTGCGGGTGCTGCGCAGTTCCAGCTGCGAGATGCGTCCTGCGTCGAAGCCGACCCGGGCAAGCCGATAGGCCTCCTCGGCGGCGACCACGCTTTCGTCGGAGGCACGGGTGCGGCTGCCGGCCGCCTTCAATCCGGCCACGGCGGAGAGGCGCGCGGCCTCGCTGTCGCGGCGTTGCTGGTCCAGACGGGCTTCGGCCGCGCGCTGGTCGGCATTGGCGGCGCGGATGCCACCGCGGTTGCGGTCGAACAGCGGGATGCTGAGGCTGACGCCGAGGTTGTAGGCGCGCTCGCCGCCTTCGCGGAAGCGTGTCTGTGCGGCAGTGACGCTGAGGTCGGGCAGGGCGCGCTTGCGCTCAACGTCAACAAGCTTGCCTGCTGCATCGGCTTCGGCCTCGGCGATGCGCACCGCCAGCGCAGCATCGGTGGCGCCACGCGGCAGCGGCGGAGCACGGTCGAGCAGGCTGTCGTTGATCGACTGCACCGGTGCATCCAGCAGCGCGGCACCTGCCAGGCGGGCCAACGCGGCGTCGCGGAAGGCCTGCGCCTCATCCAGCGCGGCGCTGGCGTTGGCCACTTCGCTCTGCGCCTGCACCGCGCGCAACTGCGGTTCGCGGCCCTGCTTGACCATCGCATTGACCGCGTTGGCGTCGTCGCGGGTGAGCGTCAGCGCTTCTTCGGCCAGGCTGTAGCGGCGCAGTGCACTTTCCGCCTGTGCATAGACCACCGCCAACTGGCTGGCCACATCGCTGCGGCTTTGGGCGCCACGCAGGTTGGCCGCCTGTGCCTCGGCGCGGGCGGCACGGACGCGCGCGCCACGCTGGCCCCATACCTCCAGGGGCTGGGACAGGGTGAGCACGGTGTCGGCCTTGCCCATGCCGCCATAGGAGCCGGTGCCCCACGCGTTCTCGGCGGAGTAGGAGAGGGAAGGATTGGGCAACGCACGGGCCTGGTCGGCACGGGCGTCGGCGGCTTCGGCCAGCGCCGCGCCGACACGGGTGCCGGGCAGCTGGTCGAGGCGTTCAAGCAGGGTGTCGTAGGAAGGGGCGGCTTGCGCCATCACCGATGCCGCCGGGGCCAGGCCCAGCAACACAGCGACGACCAGCCCGGCCGCACGCGGCGACCGAGGTGTCAGGATCGACATAGGGGGATTCCGGTTGTGAGTGAAACGGGAGCCCGCGATTGCGGGACGCGCTCAACTCACGCCCGGGGGGGACGCGTCAATTCATCCTGGGCGACCGCATAGGTCGCCACGTCGCCGGCATTCATCCAGCGCGCCGGCAGCGGCGTACCGAAGGCGGCGAAATCGTTCGCTGGCAGGCTCAGCGTGGAGTGGTGGCAGTGGTTATGCGTGCAGGCACCGGTGTGCTTGCTGTCGCTGTCACCGCCTGCGTCGTCCGCGAGGGATTCGACATGGGCGCTGCTGGCATGCGGTTCCACCGCACACACCAGTGCGTCGGCCACCGGCACGACCACGAATGCCGCCATCAGCAGCATCATCAGGTACGTACGCAGTTGGCGGGTGATCCGGCGCATGGAGGGGAGGCTAGCAAGCGGTTTTCGCCGGATACAATATCAATGGCCACCTCGGGAATTCGTCGGAACCTCCCGTTCAGGTGGGCCGGGCGTGGGGTCGGATCCCGTTCCTCTGGAACGGGCTCTGACCCCGGCACATTGCTGCCGGCCAGCGGCCGGCACTACCGGTCTGCAGGCAGCTTCGCGATCACCTTGATCTCGAACTGGAACCCATACAGCCAGGTCACGCCGATGCCGGTCAGGGTCGGGTGCGGCGCCTCGCCCCAATACTCGGGCACGATCGCCCAGGCCTTCTCGAAGTTGGTTTCCGGATCGACCAGGAACACGGTCACGTCGACCACGTCATCGAACGTGCAGCCGGCGGTAGCCAACACCGCGTTGAGGTTGTCGAAGGCGCGGCGCACCTGCGCTTCGAAGTCCGGCTCGGGCGAGCCGTCCTCGCGGCTACCCACCTGGCCGGAGACGAACAGGAAGCCGTTGGATCGGATCGCCGGCGAGTAGCGGTTGCGCTCGTACAGGGCCTGGCGGCCGGCGGGGAAAACGACATCACGCTGTGACATGGAGAAGATCCCGTGGGAGAGGATGCCATCCTCCGCGCCAACGCTGTCTGGATAAACGGCGATGATCGGCCTAGATTGATTGTAAATTCCAAACAATCATGGCCCACCATGGACCGCTTCGAGGCGATGCGGGCGTTTGCCCGGGTAGTGGAAACCGGCAGCTTCACCCATGCCGCGCACACCCTGCAGGTCAGCCGCACCACGGTCACCCAGCTGGTGCAGCAGCTGGAGGCGCATCTGCGGCTGCGCCTGCTCAACCGCACCACGCGCCGGGTCAGCGTCACCGCCGATGGCGCGGCCTACTACCCGCGCATCGCTCGCCTGCTGGCCGAGCTGGAAGAGGTGGAGGGCGGGCTGGGCGATGCCGCCACGCGGCCGCGTGGGCGCCTGCGCGTGGACGTGCCTGGACCCTACGCGCGGCTGCGGCTGGTGCCGGCGCTGCCGGATTTCCAGGCACGCTACCCGGAGATCCAGCTGGACATCGGCGTGAGTGACCGCGAGGTGGATGTCATCGCCGACAACGTCGATTGCGTGATTCGTGGTGGCACCCCGGCCGATCCGGCGCTGGTGGCGCGGCCGTTGGCTGCACTGCCGATCGGTTTTCATGCCAGCCCCGGCTACGTGCAGTGCTTCGGCATGCCGACCGACCCGCGCGCGCTGGAAGGCCCGGATCACCACATGGTCGGCTTCCTCAGCCCGCGCAGTGGCCGCGCCCGGGTGTTCAACGCCCAGCGTGGCGATGAGCGCATCGAGGTGCAGGGCCGCTACACGGTCGGTTTCGACGACGGCAATGCGTATCTGGCGGCTGCATTGGCAGGGCTGGGCGTGGTCGCGCTGCCCAGCTACATGGCCGATCCGCACGTGGCGCGTGGCGAGTTGATGCCGGTGTTGCAGGACTGGCAGCTGCCGCCGATGCCGATGCACGTGATGTTCCCGCCGAACCGGCACATGAGCCAGCGGTTGCGGGTGTTCATCGATTGGGTGGTGGAGGTATTGGGGTGAAATCCGCTTGTCTGCAGAGCCGAGCCCACGCTCGGCTGCTTCTGGCTGCAACGTTCAGGGCCCGCGCTTCGCGCGCCAGCCGAGCGCGGGCTCGGCTCTTTAGGGGGCTTCCTGCTGCAGGCATGCGAAAATCATCACGGCACGCAACAGGAAACATCGCTACTCATGAGTCGCATCGTCGCACTGGATACCGAAACCACCGGCATCTCCCACCGCCTGGGGCACCGGGTCATCGAAATCGGTGCCGTCGAACTGATCGATGGCCAGCTGACCGGTCGCCAGTTCCACACCTATCTGCAGCCGCAGCGCAAGGTGGACTGGGGCGCGCAGCGCGTGCACGGCATCAGCGACGCAATGCTGGTGGGCAAGCCGCTGTTCTCCAGCAAGGCCGCCGAACTGCTGGATTTCCTGCGCGGCAGCGAGATGGTCGCGCACAACGCCACCTTCGATGTGGGCTTCCTGGACAACGAGCTGCGCCTGGCCGGCATCTCCGCCAGTCTGGCCCAGCATTGCCGCATTACCTGCAGCCTGAAGCTGGCGCGTAGTCGTTGGCCCGGCATGCCCAACAAGCTGGACGACCTGCTTGTGCGCCTGCGCATCCCAAGCAACCGGGGCCTGCATGGCGCGTTGAAGGACGCGCACCTGCTTGCCCAGGTGGTTTCGCACCTGCGCTGAGCCGGCCCGGCCCGGCCCGGCTTTACAGGGGGAGCGGCCGTCGCGTCCAGCCCCAGCCTGTGGGTAACTTGCGCAAGTGCTTGAACCCGTGCATAATGCGCGGCTCGCTGTGTCCGGTTTTCTACCGGGCGGCGCCCCCGGGAGCACGTCCCCGGCCGCCCAACGCCAGCGTAACCCTTTGATTCTCTTGACGTGTGGTGGGCAACCATCGAGGCCGCCGTCTCCCGGGCTACGGGCTGACACAACTTACTATCGAGGTGCGCAATGTCCCGCGTATGCCAGGTTTCCGGCAAGCGAGTGCAGACGGGTAACAACGTCTCGCACGCCAACAACAAGACCCGTCGTCGTTTCCTGCCGAATCTGCACGAGCGCCGCTTCTGGGTTGCCAGCGAAAACCGCTGGGTGAAGCTTCGTGTTTCCGCGCATGCACTGCGCACCATCGACAAGAACGGTATCGATTCCGTTCTGGCTGAGCTGCGTGCGCGCGGCGAAAAGGTCTGAGGAGTAGACGATCATGGCAGGCAAGCGCGATAAGGTCCGTATGATTTCGACCGCTGGTACCGGTCACTTCTACACGACCGACAAGAACAAGAAGAACACCCCGGGGAAGATGGAATTCTCCAAGTACGATCCGGTTGTGCGCAAGCACGTCCCGTACAAGGAAGGCAAGATCAAGTAATCCGCAAGGATTGCTGATCGCCTCCGAAGAAACCCGCCCTTGTGGCGGGTTTTTTCATGCCCGGTATTCATGCCCGGTGTTCCCGTGGTGGGTGCCGACCGTTGGTCGGCACGCTCTTCCAACACACGGTAGGTGCCAACCTTGGTTGGCACGTTGGCGGAAGGCTGGGCAGAATGGCCCATCACCTCCCGACGGGCGACGCGATGCTGTTCGAGTGGCTGCTGGGTTCCTACCTGCTGTTGATCGACTGGCTCATCCGGCTGGTCGCGCTGTGCTGGATCCCCACCCGCACCACGCCGGGTGCGGCGCGCAGCTGGCTGCTGCTGGTCGGCTTCGTGCCGCTGCTGGGCCTGCCGCTGTACCTGCTGTTCGGCCACCCGTGGCTGTCGCGCGAGCGCATCCGCCGCCAGGCCGAAGCCTCGCAGGTCATCCGCGAGGAACAGGCGCTGCAGCACCGCCTGCGCTGGACGCCGTGGCCGGATACCGCCTGTGCCGAGATCGTACCGCTGGTGCAGCGCCAGGGCGACTTCATGCCGGTACACGGCAACGCGGTGGACCTGCTGACCGACTACGACGAATCGCTGCACACGCTGATCGCCGACATCGACCAGGCCGAAGACCGCGTGCACCTGCTGTACTACCTGATGTTTGACGACGCGGTGGGCGAGGCGGTGGTCGAGGCACTGCAGCGTGCAGCGGCGCGTGGCGTGCAGTGCCGGGTGCTGCTCGACGCGGTGGGTGCCAAGCGCGGCCTGCGCGCCTATCGCAAGCGCCTGCAGGCGCGCGACATCGAAGTGCGCGCGATGCTGCCCGGCGGCCTGCGCTGGCGCCGCAGCGGACGCATGGATCTGCGCAACCACCGCAAGATCGCGGTGATCGACAACGAAGTGGCCTATGTCGGTTCGCAGAACCTGGCAGGCCCGCAGTTCGTGCCCGGCCACCCGAACCGCGAGCTGGTGGCGCGCGTGCGTGGCCCGGCGGTGGCGCATCTGGAAGCCGTGTTCGCCAGCGACTGGTACATGGAAACCGGCCAGCGCCTGGACGTGATCGCCGATGTGCCCGAGTGCAGCGACGACATCGCCACCCAGCTGCTGCCCAGCGGCCCGGCATATCCCTATAGCAACGCGCGTGATGCGGTCGCGGCACTGATCCACCTGGCGCGGCGCCGGCTGGTGATGGTCACGCCATACTTCGTGCCCGACGAAGCCACGCTGAGCGCACTGCGCATTGCGGCCTTGTCCGGCGTGCAGGTGCAGCTGATCCTCTCGGCCAGCAACAACCAGCGGCTGACCTCATGGGCGCAGGAGGCGTACTACGACGAACTGCTGCGCTGTGGCGTGCGCATCGCCCTGTACGAACCACAGTTCCTGCACGCCAAGCACATGAGCGTGGACGAGGATATCGCCGTGCTCGGCTCGATCAACATGGATATCCGCTCGTTCGCGCTGAACGCCGAAATCGGCCTGATCTGCTACGACCGCGCGCTGGTGAAGCAGTTGTGCGAGATCGAGGATGGCTATCTGCGTGAGTCGCGGCAGCTGGATCTGCAGCAGTGGCGCAGCCGCCCCACGTGGCGGCGCAGCCGCGAGGGCATCGCACGGCTGGCCGATGCGTTGATGTAAGGCAATGCCGGCCGCCCATTTCGGCAATCCGGCCTGTCATCGCCGATGGCCTACAATCGGCACATGACTGATTCACCGCGTAATGGCGAACTGGACCTGGCAATCATCGGTGGTGGTGCGGCCGGGGTGCTGGTGGCGATCCAGGTATTGCGCCAGGCCCACGCGCCGCTGGCGCTGGCCATTTTCGAACCGGCCTCGCAGCTGGCCCAGGGCATCGCCTATGCCACGCCGTGGCCGGAGCATCTGCTGAACGTGCCGGCGGCGAAGATGAGTGCATTTGCCGACCAACCCGGTGATTTCCTCGATTACCTGATGGCTGCCAACGCCTACCCGGGCGAGGCGCGCGAGGTGCTGGGCGAGCGCTATGTGTGCCGCCACTTCTTTGCCGCCTACCTGCAGCAGCGGCTGCAGGAAGCTGCCGCAGCCAGCCCCGCGCAGCTGCAGGTGATCGCGCAGCCGGTGCTGGGCCTGCAGCCGGATGACCATGGTTACCGGCTGCAGCTGGGTGATGGCGCTGCGCTGCACGCCGCGCAGGCGGTACTGGCCCTCGGCAACAGCATGCGCCCGCTGCCGGTGGCCGGTGCCGAGGCGCTACCCGCCGATGACGTGATCGAGGCCTGGGACTACGACGGCGTACGCACCCTGGCCGGCGAGCAGACTGTCGCCATTGTCGGGTCCGGCCTGAGCATGGCCGACACCGTGCTGGCGCTGGTCGCCGCCGGTCACACCGGTCCGCTGCATGTGATCTCGCGCCATGGCCTGCTGCCGTTGCCGCATGCGCACGGGGGTCTGCCCACGTTTGATCCGGCTTTACTGCTGCCGATGAACCTGCGCCAGCGCCTGCGCGCGTTGCGCGGGTTCGCACGCCAGGCACAGACCGACGGTCTGCCGTGGCAGGGCGTGATGGACCGCATCCGTCCGCACGGGCAGGCGCTGTGGTGCAGCCTCGATGAGGCCGACCAGCGTCGCTTCCTGCGCCATGTGGTGCGCTATTGGGACGTGCATCGCCACCGCATCGCCGAAGAAGTGGATGCGCAGCTGCAGGCGCTACAGGACAGCGGCCAGCTGCGTATCCACCGGTCCCGCCTGCAACGCGTCTGGCGCGACGGCGATGCGCTGCAGCTGTCCGGCCGCGATGCCTCGGGCAATGAACAACAGTGGACGATCAGCGGGGTGATCAACGCCACCGGCGTGGAAACCCGCGCCAGCGCGCTGCGCAATCCGTTGCTGCAGCAGCTGCAGGTGGACGGCATGGCACGCCCCGGACCGCATGGGCTGGGCCTGGACAGCACGGTCCCGGGCGACCGCCTGCGTGCCGCCGGTGGCCAGCCGCAGGCACGGCTGGGCGTGCTCGGCAGCCTGCGCATCGGCAGCCTGTGGGAAAGCCTGGCGGTGCCTGAACTGCGTCAGCAGGCACACGCACTTGCAACCCAGGTGGTCGCAGGAGCCGCGACGGCGATGCCGTAAAATGGGGGCATGGATGTCTCCCACCTGCTTGATGGCCTGAACCCGGCCCAGCGCGAAGCCGTCTCCGCTCCCCCCGGCCACCACCTGGTGCTGGCCGGTGCCGGTTCCGGCAAGACCCGCGTACTTACCCACCGCATCGCCTGGCTGCATGAAGTCGATGGCGTGCCGACCCACGGCATTTTCGCGGTGACCTTCACCAACAAGGCGGCCGGCGAAATGCGCCACCGCATCGACGCACAGTTGCCCAACGGCAGCCGCGGCATGTGGATCGGCACCTTCCACGGCCTGGCCAACCGCCTGCTGCGCCTGCACTGGCAGGACGCGAAGCTGCCGGAAGGCTTCCAGGTGATGGATTCGGACGACCAGCTGCGGCTGGTCAAGCGCGTGGTGCAGGCGCTGGAACTGGATGACGGCAAGTACCCGGCCAAGCAGATCGCGTGGTGGATCAACG
Source organism: Stenotrophomonas maltophilia (assembly GCF_004920835.1). Taxonomy (GTDB): domain Bacteria; phylum Pseudomonadota; class Gammaproteobacteria; order Xanthomonadales; family Xanthomonadaceae; genus Stenotrophomonas; species Stenotrophomonas maltophilia_AQ. The sequence continues at coordinate 3,015 of NZ_QFHO01000028.1, read as the reverse complement.
CGCAGAAGGACGAAGGCCGCCGCCCACAGCACATCCAGCCGGAACCGCACGATGCATGGCTGGAAACCATGCGTCAGGCCTACATCGAGTACCAGGCGCGTTGCGACCGCGCCGGCCTGGTCGACTTCGCCGAACTACTGCTGCGCGCGCACGAACTGCTGCGTGACAACCCGGCGTTGCTGTCGCACTACCGCGCGCGCTTCCGCGAGATCCTGGTGGACGAGTTCCAGGACACCAACGCCATCCAGTACGCCTTCGTGCGCGTGCTGGCCGGCGATTCCGGCCACGTGTTCGTGGTCGGCGACGATGACCAGGCCATCTACGGCTGGCGCGGTGCCAAGGTCGAGAACGTGCAGGGCTTCCTGCGCGATTTCCCAGGCGCGCAGACCATCCGCCTGGAACAGAACTACCGCTCCACCGCCAACATCCTAGGCGCCGCCAACGCGGTGATCGCGCACAACCCGGACCGCATCGGCAAGGAACTGTGGACCGACAGCGGCGACGGCGAGCCGATCGACCTGTACGCGGCGTACAACGAGATGGACGAAGCGCGCTACATCGTCGAGCGTGCCCGCCAGTGGGTGCGCGATGGTGGCAGCTACACCGAAGTGGCCGTGCTCTACCGCAGCAACGCGCAGTCGCGCGCGCTGGAAGAAGCACTGCTGAGCGAGCAGGTGCCGTACCGCGTGTATGGCGGCATGCGCTTCTTCGAGCGTGCCGAAATCAAGGACGCGCTGGCCTACCTGCGCCTGCTGTCCAACCGCAACGATGACGCCGCCTTCGAACGCGCGGTCAACACGCCCACCCGTGGCATCGGCGACCGTACGCTGGACGAAGTGCGCCGCGAGGCGCGCGCGCAGGGTATCTCGCTGTGGGAAGCGACCATGCTGGTCACCCAGGGCAGCGCGCTGGCCGCACGCGCGCGCAACGCGCTGGCCGGCTTCCTGGTGCTGGTCAACGAGCTGCAGGCGCAGACCCTGCACATGACCTTGGCCGAGCGCGTGGACCACGTGCTGGCCCGCTCGCAGCTGCGCGAGCACTGGAGCAAGGAAAGCCGCAACGCGCTGGATTCGGAATCGCGCACCGACAACCTCGATGAACTGGTTTCGGTGGCCTCGCGCTTCGTGCGCCGCGCCGACGATATCGAGGAAGTGGGCGAGGACATGGACGAGCTGGTCGCGTTCCTGGCCTATGCCGCGCTGGAGGCCGGTGAGGGCCAGGCGCAGGCCGGCGAGGAAGGCGTGCAGCTGATGACCCTGCACTCGGCCAAGGGCCTGGAATTCCCGCTGGTGTTCCTGGCCGGCCTGGAAGAAGGCCTGTTCCCCAGCGCACGTTCGCTGGAGGAAAGCGGGCGGCTGGAAGAAGAGCGCCGCCTGGCCTACGTGGGCATCACCCGCGCGCGCCAGAAGCTGGTGCTGAGCTACGCCGAGTCGCGCCGCATCCACGGCCAGGACAATTACAGTCTGCCGTCGCGCTTCCTGCGCGAGATTCCGCGTGAGCTGCTGCACGAAGTGCGCCCGAAGGTGCAGGTCTCGCGGCCGGCCTCGATGGGCGCGAGCCGGGTAATGGGCCATGCCTCGATCGAGGCGCCGCCGCTGAAGCTCGGCGCGTTGGTCACCCATCCCAAGTTCGGCGAAGGCATGGTGACCGACTACGAAGGCAACGGCGCCCACGCCCGCGTGCAGGTCGAGTTCGCCGACGCCGGCAGCAAGTGGCTGGTGATGGCCTACGCCAACCTGACGGTGATCTGATCACTGCCGGGGTCGGATCCCTCCCGCGGGGAGGGCTCTGACGCCATTGCGGGAAAACCCAGTCGAGCATGGGCTCGGCTCTACAGCAATCGCGGCCTCCGTTGGAAAAGGGATCCGACCCCGATACGCTGCGCTCATGACCCGCAACGTGCTCTTCCTCTGCAGTCAGAACCGCCTGCGCAGCCCGACGGCCGAGCAGGTCTTTGCCAATTGGCCGGGCATCGAAACAGCCTCGGCCGGGCTGCTGGCCGACGCCGAGGAAGTGCTCAGCCCCGAGCTGCTGCAGTGGGCCGACCTGGTGTTCGTGATGGAGAAGATCCACCGCAATCGGCTGTCCAGCCGCTATAAGGCAGGGCTGAAGGGCAAGCAGGTGATCTGCCTGGATATCCCGGATGACTACGACTACATGGACCCGGTGCTGGTGGAGTTGCTCAAGCGCAAGGTGGCGCCGTTCCTGCGTTGACGGGCTGTTGTGGAGCCGAGCCCATGCTCGGCTGCTTCTGGTGGGAAAGAGCAGCCGGGCATGGGCTCGGCTCTACAATAGGCGGCACTTCTTCCAGGAACGCCCCGATGACCGAACCCACGCTGCACGTCACCGTGAAGTTGAACGCCAAGCTGCAGCCCGAGCATCGCCATGAGCTGTTCGAAGATCCGCTTGACGCGCTGCTGCAGGCGGCCGAGGTCGGCGGGATCACTGGCGGTGGCACCGCGATGTCCGACGAGGGCGAGGTCGAATACGGCGACATCGAAGTGGCGCTGGTGGACGCTGCGGGCGTGCCGAAGCTGATCGACCTGCTGGAGCAGCTGGGCGCGCCGAAGGGCTCGCAGCTGCAGGGTGCGGGTGAGGCTGATCGCAGCTTCGGCGTGACCGAGGGCCTGGGCATCTACCTGGATGGCCTGACCCTGCCGGACGAGGTCTACGAGCAGTGCGATTCCAACCACGTGTTTGAGCAGCTGTCCGAGCGCATCGATGGCCTCGGCGAGATCTGCAGCTGGTGGCAGGGCCCGACGGAGACCGCGCTGTACATGTACGGCGAATCGTTCGAGGCGATGCGTGATGCGATCGCTGAATTCGTCGGCAGTTATCCGTTGTGCCAGAACGCGCGCGTGGTGCAGATCGCCTGAGGGCAGGCTTGATGTAGCAACTGTCTTGTCAGGCGGAGGCCATCTGGGCCTCCGCATCCCTTTTGCGGGCGTTGAGGATCACCAGCATCTTGCGCATCACCGCGACCAAAGCCACCTTGCCCGGCTTGCCCTGCTTGAC
>NZ_QFHO01000027.1 GCF_004920835.1 Stenotrophomonas maltophilia | reverse complement strand
CGGTGGTGGTGGTGGCAGCGGCCCGATCGGCGGCGGCTGCTACGGCAACTGCGGCGGCGGCAAGGTACGGGTAGGCGAGCTGGAACAGATGTAACCCACCGCACCGCGACACAAAGAAAAAAGGCCAGCGCAGTGCGCTGGCTTTTTTCGTTGCTCGTTCCGCTACGACCAAGCCGCCACACTCACGGAGACGCCGAGTCAAAACGGAGCTGAATTCAGTAAGCCATTGATTTCAATGGCGCGCCCGACAGGAATCGAACCTGTAACCGCCGGCTTAGAAGGCCGGTGCTCTATCCAGTTGAGCTACGGGCGCCCAGACCGAACGGTGTCCAATCCGACATGGCGTGGGATTGGTCGGGGTAGAGGGATTCGAACCCCCGACATCCTGCTCCCAAAGCAGGCGCGCTACCAGACTGCGCTATACCCCGATCTTGCAATCCCCTCGGGCCGTGCCCGGGGAGCTCGCCATTGTCGCCAAGCGCATCGCGAACTGTCAACGCGGGATGTGCAGACCCGAAGCCTGCCACAGCGCCGAAAGCAGTCATCGGCTATGCTCGCGACCATCGGCCGGATGGCCGTCCTGACCTTCATTCGCACGGAGAACGCGCATGCGCAGCGGCAACCCGGCTCTTTCCGAGTCCACCTTCCTCGACCTTGCCAGTGGCTCGGTGGTGACCAGCCCCGACCAGGCCATGACCCTCAACGGCACCGTCAACAAGACCGGCTTCCTGCTGCTGTTGACCGTGCTGACCGCCGCCTTCGCCTGGAACCAGACCATCGATGATTACGGCCAGGTCATGGCCGGCGCCAAGCTGTATGCCATGGGCGGCGCCATCGGCGGCCTGGTGCTGGCGCTGATCACCGTGTTCAAGAAGGAATGGTCGCCGGTCACCGCACCGATGTACGCGCTGGTCGAAGGCCTGTTCCTGGGCGCGATCTCGGCGCTGTTCAACGCCAAGTTCCCCGGCATCGTGTTCCAGGCGGTATTGCTGACCTTCGGCACCCTGTTCGCGCTCCTGTTCGCTTACCGCAGCGGCCTGATCAAGGCCACCGAAAACTTCAAGATGGGCGTGGTCGCGGCAACCGGCGGCATCGCCCTGCTCTACCTGGCCTCGTTCGTACTGAGCTTCTTCAACATCAACGTGCCGGTGATCCACGACTCCAGCTTGCTGGGCATCGCCTTCAGCCTGTTCGTGGTGGTCGTGGCCGCGTTGAACCTGGTGCTGGATTTCGACTTCATCGAAACCGGGGTCGCCCAGCGCGCGCCGAAGTACATGGAGTGGTATGGCGCATTCGGCCTGATGGTGACCCTGGTGTGGCTGTACGTGGAGTTCCTGCGCCTGCTGTCGAAGATCCAGCAGCGCTGAGTCACGCCATGGCGTAAACGACAAGCCGCGATCCGTGAGGGTCGCGGCTTTTTCGTAGCGCCGAGACGGATGTAAAACCAGTCGAGCAAGCTCGACTCTACCGAAGCCACCTATGCCCGACACCTTCCACAGCTACCGCCCGGCCGACGGCCATCGCCTGCCACACGACCCATTCAACGCCATCATCGGCCCGCGCCCGATCGGCTGGATTTCCAGCTGCGATGGCGAGGGCACCCTGAACCTGGCGCCCTACAGTTTCTTCAACGCCTTCAACTACACCCCTCCGATCATCGGCTTCTCCAGCCAGGGCCGCAAAGACTCGTTGCGCAACATCGAAGCCACCGGTGAGTTCGTCTGGAACCTGGCCACCTTCGACCTGGCCGAGGCAATGAACGAAAGCTGCCGCGCGGTCGCCGCGGACGTCGATGAGTTCGCCCTGGCCGGACTGACCCCGTTGGCGTCTACGCAGGTCGCGCCACCCCGTGTGGCACAGAGCCCGGTGAGCATGGAATGCCGCTGCACCCAGATCGTGCGCCTGCTCGATGCCGCCGGCCAGGACACCAACGGCTGGCTGGTGCTGGGTGAAGTGGTTGCGGTGCATATCGATGCAAGGCTGCTGGTCGATGGCATCTACGATACTGCGGCAGCGGCCCCCATTCTGCGCGGCGGTGGCCCCGCCGATTACTTCCGGATCGGCGCCGAACAGCGCTTCCGCATGTTCCGCCCGGCCTGAACCTCAGCCGGTGACGGAGCGCGCCAGCAGCACCGGCAGCGACGACGCCAGCAACGCGATGCCTGACACGGTCAGCAAGCCCAGCACGACCTGCCGGAAGCGTGCCTCGCTGATGCCGATGTAGACCCGCGCGCCCAACAACGTAGGCACCAGCATGGCCGGTGCCACGATGGCGAAATAGGGCAGCATCTGGCGGTCTACCAGACCACTGCCGACGTAGATGGCCATGGTCACCGCCAGCATCGCCAGGTTGAAGTTCTGGATGACCGCGCGCTGCTCGTCCTTGCCGAAGCCGCGCAGCGTGCTCCACAGCGTCGGTACCGGACCGGCAAAGCCACCGATGCCGCTGAGCACGCCACCGGCCATACCGGCGATCGCGTCCCCGAAACGGCCTCCGACGGTGATCGGCGGCAACGAGCGCGCCATCAGCATCACCGGGCACCACAGTGCCAGGAAGCCACCCAGAAGCGCCTTGAACCAGTTCATATCGAGCTGCGGCAGCACCATCACGCCCAGCGGAATACCAGCCAATCCACCGAGCACGAACGGCAGCAGCAGGCGCAGGTTGAAGCCGCGGCGTACGGTGAACACGGCTACCAGCTGGCCAACCAGCGCGCCGAACACCGACAGCGTGGCCGCCAATCGCGGCTCCAGCCCCCACGCCCAGAACGACATCGCCACCATGCCGAAAGCGAAACCGGACAACCCCTGCACGAATCCGGCGACGATCGCACCGAGCGCGACCAGCAGATACACCGATTCCATCACCACCCTCGCTATGACCGCGCGGCTAACCTGCTGCGCCGATCTGTGCAGCGTAGTGCGCGGCGAGGTGCTCGACCAGCGCGCGCACCTTGGGGGCGAGTGCCCTGGCATGCGGATAGAGCGCGAAGTAGCGGCGCTGGCCTGCATGCCACGCTGGCAACACGCGGATCAGTCGACCGGCGCGCAGGTCTTCCTGCACGGTGAGCGCAGTGAACAGGCTGATGCCCATGCCGGCCAACGCGGCGGCATACAGCGCCGGCGTGGCATCCACGCGCAGACGCTGGCCGGCCTCGATGCTGGCGCTGGCACCGCGCGGCCCCTGCAACTGCCATGGCGACATCGCAGGCGTAGGACTGAAGCCCAGCAGGGTGTGCTGCCGCAGGTCCGCGGCCTGCCGTGGCAGGCCGTGCCGGGCCAGGTAAGCAGGCGCCGCCACCAGGATGCGTGGACAACTGGCCAGTTCGCGCGCGACCAACTGGCTGTCCGGCAACGAAGCCGCGATGCGCAGCGCCAGGTCGAAGCCGCCGCCGACCACGTCGACCAGCTGGTCATCGGCAGAAAGATCCAGCGTCACCTGCGGGTAGCGCTGAAGGAATGAGGGCAGCCAGTGCGGCAACTCCTGGCTGGCAACCACCTGCGGCACGCTGATCCGCAGCGTGCCACTGGGCTGTGCCTGGCCGGCACGCGCATGCTCGTCCGCTTCCTGCAGCCGATCCAGCAGCGCTGCCGCTTCCCGGTAGTAATCGCGCCCGGCTTCGGTCAGCGACAGCCGGCGGCTGTTGCGATCGAGCAGGCGCACCTGCAGGTGTTCTTCCAGCTGCCGCAGTTGCCGCGACATCGCCGAATGGGTGGTACCCAGGCGCTCGGCGGCAGCAGTGAAGCTGCCTGCGTCGACGATGGCGCGCAGCGCACGCAGGGCGGCGAAGTGATCCATCGGCGGGCGGCTCCACGTGTCGGGGCCCACGGCATGCGGGCCCCACCAGCTTATCAAGCGCGGTCGCCGGCCTTGTGCACCGGCAGCGCCAGGATCGCGTCGGTACTCATGACATCGCCGAAGGTGTCTTCGATCTGCGCCAGCGAGGCGTCATGCAGCGCGCGATGACCGATGCGCTGGCCACCGGCCAGGTTCAGGTCGCGACTGGCGGTTGCATCGGATGACACGATCACCCGGTAACCACGCGGTGCGGCTGCGGCATCGCGGGCGGCACCGGCCACGCAGGCATGGGTCTGCAGGCCAGTGACGATCAGGGTGTCGATGCCGGCATCCTTCAGCACCTGGTCGAGCACGGCCGCCGAGTCACCGGCGAACACGCTGACGTTGTCCTTCTGCACCACGGTCTCGCCCTGGCGCGGCTGCAGATCACGATGGAAGGCGGCGTTGACGCTGCCCTGCGCGAACAGCGGCGCGCCGGCCGGCAGCACATGCTGCACGTGGATCACGCGGATGCCTTGGGCATCGGCAAATTCGACCACCCGCTTCGCCTGGCGCAGCGCCGCCACGCCATCGGGGATGACCATGCGGCCACCGGCAAAGCCCGAGGCGGCACTGGCATCGAAGTACTCGTTCTGGAAGTCGATCACCAGCACGGCGGTCCTGGCCGCATCCAACGAGGTCGCGACCGGTGCGCCCGCCATATGCCGGATGGTGGGATGCGCCGGCTCGGCGGCGGCCAGCGGGGACAGGGTCGCCATGCCGATCAGACTGGCCAGGCCAAAGGTATTGAGGTTCATCGTCGCGCTCCTGTGCGCTGGAAAGTGGACACAGGATGCGGAACGCGGCATGCACGGACCAGCCAGGAAAGCGCACATGATCTGTGCGTTTTTTGCACAGAAAGAAACCCCTGGAACGTCATGCTGTTGGTCTTGTGCACCTTAGTGAACACTTCTCCGCCGGTGCTGCGGGCCAGCCAGAAGGCGTAGCGAGGGTGCGCTACTGGTCAAAAGCACGTGACTACACCGCAGTGCCGTTCAGGCGCAGCACCCAAGCATGCTGACTGCCGACTACGACCTCGGCGTTGTTGTCGCCAGCACGCAAGGCCTGCTCCTGGCCGGACGCGAACTTCACCGGCACGCCGGCCAGGGTGTGCAGTTGCTGCGGCCCGCTCATACTTCCCCAGGTGAGCAACACGTACGGCCCGTGCAGCGAATACACCGGGGAATCGGCAGGAACAGCGAACACCTGCATCCAGCGCGCCTCACTCGGCGTGAGCCGGCGCAGCGGCGCTCCCTCGCGGCTCAGGCGGGACAATGCGCGTTGCGCGCGCGAGGCGGGCCAGAAGTAAACGGAGTACACAGCCACACCGAGCATATAGATCGCAACGGCGACGAGGACCCACCAGGTCGTAGAGGACATGCAGGACTCCTGCGCCCGTAGCAGTTGAGGAGCGAAAACGCAGACAGGCCCGCTTCAACGGGCCTGTCGCGCATTGCATGCATCGGTATCGGTGCACATCGGGAGTCGCGTGCCGCGTCCCGCTGTGCACATCCAGACCGCTTACAGGCGGCTGGCGATCGCCTTGGCGAAGCCCATCGTGTTGCCAGTGCCGCCGAGGTCGCCGGTCAGCGAATCCTTGGCTTCCATGGTGGCCACGATGGCCTTGCGCAGGCGCTCGGCGTTTTCCGGCTGGCCGATATGGTCCAGCATCTGCGCGGCTGCCAGCAGCAGCGCGCACGGATTGGCCTTGCCCTGGCCGGCGATATCCGGCGCGGTGCCGTGCACGGCCTCGAAGATTGCCGCGTCCTTGCCGATGTTGGCACCCGGGGCCAGACCCAGGCCGCCCACCAGGCCGGCGCACAGGTCGGAGATGATGTCGCCGAACAGGTTGGTGGTGACGATCACGTCGAACTGTTCCGGACGCATCACCAGCTGCATGCAGCAGTTGTCGACGATCATTTCCTGGAATTCGATGTCCGGGTACTGGGCGGCGACTTCACGGGCGACGTTCAGGAACAGGCCCGAGGTCGACTTGATGATGTTGGCCTTGTGCACCGCGGTGACCTTCTTGCGGCCGACACTGCGGGCCAGCTCGAAGGCATAGCGCACGATGCGCTCAGAGCCCTTGCGGGTGATACGGGTGCCGGAGAAGGCGGTCTCGCCATCGGCCGACACTTCCTGGCCTTCAGCCAGGTAGGCGCCTTCGGTGTTCTCACGAACGGTGATCAGGTCGACGTTGTCGAAACGCGACTTGGTGTTCGGGAAGGTATGGGCCGGACGCACGTTGGCGTACAGGTCGAAGTGGCGGCGCAGGCTGACGTTGATCGAGGTGAAGCCACCACCGACCGGGGTGGTCAGCGGGCTCTTCAGCGCGACCTTGTTGCGCGCGATCGATTCCAGGGTCACCGCCGGCATCAGGTCGCCGTGCTTTTCCAGGGCCACCAGGCCGGCGTCAGCGTCTTCGTACTCCAGGCCAGTCTTGAGCTGGTCGAGCACGTACAGGGTGGCGTCCATGATTTCCGGGCCAATGCCGTCGCCGCGGATGACCGTAATTTTCTGCGTCATTGATCGATGTTCCGAACAGGGGGAAAAACGCCGTCCGGACGTGCCCGGAAACGCCGGCGCAAAGGAAGTTTCACCCGCAATTATGCCTGAGCCGGGGCCGAGGTCCCAAATAGACCATGGTCCCACTCCCCGGCTCAGGCAGAATTGCCCGCGCGTTCCTCCTCTACCCCCGCCTTCGGCGCGCCCCTCCAACAAGAAGGGGCTCCTGGGTTGTTGGATCGCGGGAAAGGCCCCTCGCGGGTGCGGTAGTGCCGGCCGCTGGCCAGCAACCTCGGCCATGTCGGGTTAACGGGATGCCGGCCAGCGGCCGGCACTACCGGGAGGGCCACAGGGCCCGGTTCCCGGCCCCCGCCAGGCTCAGTGCTCGTGCGCTTCGGGGGCGGCAGCACCGCTTTCGAGCTGGTCGAGGAAGTCGACCGCTCGGCGCAGGTGCGGGATGACGATGGAACCGCCGACCACCAGGCCGACCGAGAAGGTCTCGAAAAACTCTTCGCGGGTCACCCCGGCATCCTTGCACTGGGCTACGTGGTAGCTGATGCAGTCGTCGCAGCGCAGCACCATCGAGGCCACCAGGCCCAGCAGCTCCTTGGTCTTCACATCCAGCGCGCCGGCCTGGTAGGTCTGCGTGTCCAGCGCGAAGAAGCGCCGCACCACCTGGTTCGGTTCGCCCAGGATGCGCTCGTTCATGCGCTTGCGGAAGTCGGTGAACTCGGCGATGCGGTCCTTGCTGCCGTCGTCGGCCGCGCTCATGCCTGGCCCTGCCCGGCCAGCAGCGGCTCGAGCTTGCCTTCACGGTGCAGGGCCATCATGTCGTCGTAGCCGCCCACGTGGACGTCGCCGACGAAGATTTGCGGCACGCTGGTACGGCGGGTCCTGGCCATCATCTTCTCGCGCTCGACCGGATCCAGGTCGATGCGGACCTCGGTCCACTGCTGTCCCTTGCTCTTCAGGAAGTTCTTGGCGGCTACGCAGTACGGGCAGACGGCGGTGGAATAGATGGTGATGGCGGGGGCACCGCCGGCGGTCTGGGCTGTCACGGGAAACTCCACGATGGATCGACGGTCCATATATGGTACCGGTGCGCTGGAATTTCCACGCCACGGCCGCAACACTGTGGATTAACGAATGGTTGCCCCCTGCCCTGCCACGCTTGGTGCGCCCCGCCCGAGGACCTTCTGCTTGCGAGCCCTGCTGCTGACTACCGCCGTCACCCTGGCCCTGGCCATGCCGTTGGCCCAGGCCCAGGAGAAGCTGCCCGACATCGGCTCCTCGGCCGGCGAGCTGCTGACCCCGGCGCGCCAGGCCGAGTACGGCGCGATGATGCTGCGCGAGCTGCGCAACTACGGCTACCTGCTGGACGATCCGCTGGTCAACGACTGGCTGCAGACCATGGGCACCCGGCTCGGCTCCAACAGTGACCAGCCACGCCAGCCCTACACCTTCTTCGTCATGAAGGACCGGCAGATCAATGCCTTCGCCACGCTGGGCGGCTACATCGGGGTCAATGCCGGCCTGGTGCTGACGGCCGAACGCGAAGACGAAGTGGCCGCCGTGCTGTCCCACGAAATCGCCCACGTCACCCAGCAGCACGTGCTGCGCGGGGTCGAGCGCGCGCAGCGCGACCAGATCCCGATCCTGCTCGGCATGCTGGCGGCCGTAGTGGCCGCCCAGGCCAGCAACAGCACCTCCTCGGGCAACGCGACCATGGCCGCGATCAGCTCGGGCATGGGCCTGATGCAGCAGCGCCAGATCAACTACACCCGCTCCAACGAGTCCGAGGCCGACCGCCTCGGCATCCGCACGCTGGCGCGCAGCGGCTACGACGTGGATGCGATGGCCGGCTTCTTCGAGAGGATGTCCGCAGCAATGCGCGGCAACGAGGGCGGCTACAGCGTCCCCGAGTTCCTGCGCACGCACCCGGTCAACATCACCCGCATCAGCGAAGCCAAGGCCCGCGCCGACCAGATGAAGAAGGACACGGTGCTGCTGACCACCAGTACCCCCAGCGGCGAGCGCAAGGAACGGGTGGACCCGGCCGATCCAAGCCTGGCCGAACCGCTGCTGCGTGGAAACAACCCGTTGCTGCCCAGCAGCGTGCTGCGCATTCCGATGGGCCAGCTCAGCCGTGGCGCCAGCGGCGACTTCGATTGGGCACGCGAGCGCCTGCGCGTGCTCAGCGCGGATTCCACCGCTGAGCTGGAGCGCGAGTATGCGGACATGGCCAAACGCCAGAAGGACGGCCTCAACGATGCCCAGCGCTATGGCCAGGCCCTGGCCATGATGCGCGGCGGCCGCAGCGGCGCCACGCAGGCCCGGCAGACGCTGGCGGGCCTGCTGCAGACCCGCCAGGACAACCTGTGGCTGGCGCTGGCGCTGGGTGAGGCCGAACTGCGCGCCGGGCAGACCGCCCAGGCCAACAGCCGCTTCGAGCAGCTGCTGCGCGAACACCCCAACAGCCGCCCGGTGGCGCTGACCTATGCCGAAATCCTGAACGAACAGGGCAACCGCGAGGCCGGCCAGCGCGCTCAGGCCATGTTGCGGCCTCTGCTGTCGCAAAGTGGTAACGATCCGGTCTTCCAGCAGCGTTACGCCCGCGCCAGCGAACTGGCCGGTGACAGCGTGCGGGCCAGCGAGGCCTATGCCGAGGCAGCGTTCCTCAGCGGGCGGCCGGAACAGTCGCTGATGCAGCTGCAGGCGCTCAAGCGCAATCCGGCGCTGGACTATGTGGGGCGGGCCCGGGTGGACGCGCGCATCGAAGCGATCACCCCCACCGTGCTGGAACTGCGCCGGCAGGGCGTGCAGGACCCCGATCTGGACCGCCGCTGAGCGCTGCATGACCGGCCGATGGCACTGAGCGCGGGTTCCGGCCGGTTGGTCACAAACATGTCATCAAACCGTAGTCTACTGGCACCACTCCAGTAACCGAGCCCTACGGTGTCCTCGTGCAGAAACGCATCCTGATCGTCGACGACGAGCCCGCGATCCGTGAAATGGTCGCCTTCGCCCTGCGCAAGGGCGATTACGAACCGGTCCACGCCGGCGACGCCCGCGAGGCCCAGACCGCGATCGCCGATCGCGTTCCGGACCTGATCCTGCTGGACTGGATGCTGCCCGGCACCAGCGGCCTGGACCTTGCCCGCCGCTGGCGCAAGGAGACCCTGACCCGCGAAGTGCCGATCATCATGCTGACTGCCCGTGGCGAAGAGAACGACCGCGTCGGTGGCCTCGAAGCCGGCGTTGACGACTACGTGGTCAAACCATTCTCGGCGCGCGAACTGCTGGCCCGCATCCGCGCGGTCATGCGCCGTGCCCGCGAGGACGACGAGGACGGCAGCGTCGCGGTCGGCCCGATCCGCATCGACGGCGCCGCCCACCGCGTGTTCGCCAACGACCAGCCGGTGCCGATCGGCCCGACCGAATACCGGCTACTGCACTTCTTCATGACCCATCCGGAACGCGTCTACACTCGCGCCCAGCTGCTGGACCATGTATGGGGCGGCAGCGTGTACGTGGAAGAGCGCACCATCGACGTGCACATCCGCCGCCTGCGCAAGACGCTGGAACCGTTCAACGCCGAGAACATGGTGCAGACCGTGCGCGGCGCTGGTTATCGCTTCTCCACGTCCACCTGAGTCTCGTCGTGCCGGCGCCGCGCACCCGCGGGTGCCGGCACCGGCAACTCTGCTATAACCCTCGGTTCACCCCAGTGAACCGCCGCACTTCAACGACGAGATCGCAATGCCCCGCCACATCCGCTCTGCCTGGTTGAAGACCCTGGCCACTGTCGCCGCGGTACTGCTGTTCTCCGGACTGGTGGGGTGGTTCACGGGCCACCTGTGGTTGTGCATCGCACTGGGCGCGCTGGCGACCCTCACCTGGCACTACTGGCGCCTGCGAACCGTGCTGCGCCGGCTGACCGCGCGCCAGCGCTGGGACACCGCCGAGGAAGGCACCGGCGTCTGGAACGAGCTGGATCGCCTGCTGTACCGCAACCAGGTGGAGATGCGCGTGCGCAAGCGCCGCCTGCTGGACATGCTGCGCAGCTACCGCGCCGCGGCCGCCGCGCTTCCCGATGCGGTGGTGGTGCTGGATCGCAACAGCCAGCGTGTGCAGTGGTTCAACGAGGCCGCCACCGCCCTGCTCGGCCTGCACCATCCCGGCGACCTGGGTGAGGCGCTGGTTGAGCGCCTGCAGCCGATGCCGCTGGCGCACTGGCTGGCCGGCGGCCGCAATGCCGAGCCGATCCTGGATGTTCCCTCGCCGGTCGATCCGGCAATCCGCCTCAACCTGCGCCTGATCCCCTATTCGTCGGATTACTGGCTGCTGATCGCCCGCGACGTCAGCAAGCTGCTGCGCCTGGAACAGGTGCGCCGCGATTTCGTGGCCAACGTTTCACATGAGCTGCGCACGCCGCTCACCGTGGTCCACGGCTACCTGGACATGATGGACCCGGAAGATTTCCCGGGAACCGGACCGATGCTGGAAGAAATGCGCAAGCAGAGCCAGCGCATGGCCCAGCTGGTGGAAGACCTGTTGACCCTGTCGAGGCTGGAGTCGCAGGAGCACAGCGAGGAGGAGACCGTGGCGATGCAGCCGATGCTGGCGACGCTGCGCCGCGAGGCCGAAGCGCACAGCCAGGGCCGCCACCAGATCAGCATCGACGACCTGGCCGGCGTCGACCTGCAGGGCTCGACCAAGGAACTGCACAGCGCGTTCTCCAACCTGGTCACCAATGCCGTGCGCTACACCCCGGCCGAGGGCCGCATCGCGGTCGAGTTCCGTCGCGAAGGCGATGGCGCGGTGCTGGCGGTACGCGACTCCGGCTATGGCATCCCGGCCAGCCACCTGCCGCGCCTGACCGAACGCTTCTACCGTGTCTCCAGCAGCCGTTCGCGCGAAAGCGGCGGTACCGGCCTGGGCCTGTCCATCGTCAAGCACATCCTCGGCCTGCATCACGCACGGCTGGAGATTGAAAGCGAAGTCGGCAAGGGCTCGGTGTTCTCCTGCCATTTCGATGCCGACCACGTGCGCCCGCGCGAGTCCGCCCCCCTGACCTCCATCGAAGAATGACGCCATGAGCAGCCTCGGATCCCTCCCCCTCCCCGTGAGCCCGGACAACGATCCGTTGCGCGACCCGGCGCTGTACATCAACCGCGAACTGTCTCAGCTGGATTTCAACTTCCGTGTGCTGGCGCAGGCGATGGACCCGCAGGTGCCGCTGCTGGAGCGCCTGCGCTTCATGTGCATCTCCTGCACCAACCTCGACGAGTTCTTCGAGATCCGCGCCGCCGCGGTGCGCCATGCGCAGGAATTCGGCCTGCCACCGGCGCCGGATGGAATGAGCCCGCAGGCCATCCTCAACGCCATCCACGACCGCGCCGCGGAACTGGTGGACCAGCAATACCGCTGCTGGAACCAGACACTGCGCCCGGCATTGATGGAGGCCGGCATCGGCGTGCTCGGCCGTCACTCCTGGACGCACCGCCAGAAGCGCTGGCTGCGCGCGTACTTCCGCAACGAGATCATGCCGGTGCTGTCACCGCTGGGCCTGGACCCGGTGCACCCGTTCCCGAAGATCCTCAACAAGTCGCTGAACATCGTGGTGGTGCTGAAGGGTACCGATGCGTTCGGCCGCACAGGCCACCTCGCCATCGTGCGCGCGCCGCGCTCGCTGCCGCGCATCATCCAGCTGCCGGAGAAGCTCGGCGGGCCGCAGAACTTCGTGTTCCTGTCCTCGGTGCTGTCCACCTTCGTCGACGAGCTGTTCCCTGGCCTGGAAGTCCAGGGCGCCTACCAGTTCCGCGTCACGCGCAACTCCGAGCTGGTGGTGGACGAGGAAGAAGTGGAGAACCTGGCGCTGGCCCTGCGCGATGAGCTGGTCGACCGTGGCTACCGCCCGGCGGTGCGGCTGGAGATCGCCCATGACATGCCGCGCGAGATCGTGCGCACCCTGCTGCAGAATTTCGGCCTGACCGAGAACGCGGTGTACCGCATTGACGGCCCGGTCAACCTCAACCGCATCATCCAGCTGTACGACCTGATCGCACAGCCCGACCTGAAGTACCCGCCGATGACCCCGCGCACGTTGCGCGACAGCGACGGCATCTTCGAGACCACGGCCCGCCAGGACCTGCTGCTGCACCACCCGTTCGATGCCTTCACCGCCGTGCTTGACCTGATCAGGCAGGCGGCGATCGACCCCAACGTGCTGGCGATCAAGCAGACCCTGTACCGCACCGGCAAGGATTCGCTGATCGTGGACGCACTGATCCAGGCCGCACGCAACGGCAAGGACGTGACCGTGGTGGTCGAGCTGCGCGCCCGTTTCGATGAAGAGGCCAACCTCGGCCTGGCCGATCGCCTGCAGGAAGCCGGCGTGCAGGTGGTGTATGGCGTGGTCGGCTACAAGACGCACGCCAAGATGCTGCTGATCGTGCGCCGCGAGGGCCGCAAGCTGCGCCGCTACGTGCACCTGGGCACCGGCAACTACCACAGCGGCACTGCCCGGGCGTACACCGACATCAGCCTGATCACCGCCGACGCGGACATCGGCAACGACGTGCACCTGCTGTTCCAGCAGCTGTCCGGGCTGGCCTCGAAGATGAAACTCAAGCGCCTGCTGCAGTCGCCCTTCACCCTGCACACCGGCATCCTCGGCCGCATCGAACGCGAAACGCGCATCGCGGCTGCCGGGCGCCCGGCGCGGATCATCGCCAAGATGAACGCACTGAACGAACCGCAGGTGGTGCGCGCGCTGTACGCCGCCTCGCAGGCCGGTGTGCAGATCGACCTGATCATCCGTGGAGCCTGCACCCTGCGCCCCGGCGTGCCGGGCGTGTCGGACAACATCCGCGTGCGCTCGATCGTCGGCCGCTTCCTCGAGCACAGCCGCGTGTACTGGTTCGGCAACGACGGTGCACCGGAGCTTTACTGCGCCAGCGCCGACTGGCTGGAACGCAACCTGCTGCGTCGGGTCGAGACCTGCTTCCCGATCCTCGACCCGGGACTGGCCAAGCGGGTGTACCGCGAGGTCCTGCAGAACTACCTCGATGACAATCTCAACGCCTGGGACCTGGACGCCGACGGTATCTACCACAAGCGCACCCCGGCCCACGACGAAGCCCCGCATTCTGCGCAGATGGCATTGATGCAGGGGCTCTGACCCGGTAGGTGCCGACCTTGGTCGGCACGTTTGGATTCATCCACGCATGGCGTGGATCTACCGTGTCGACCAAGGTCGACACCCACCAACAGTCGCGCAGAACGCCGTCCTGGCAGATCGCAGAGAACTGTCGAAGGCGGGGTGGGTCCGGTTGCGGGGGCGTGAGCCGCATGGGCCCGAGGCATGCCTCGGGCGGGTTGGGCAGGACGCCCAACCCCGGTCTTGCCGTGTGCGCAGGACTGAGCACACGAGCAAGCGGCGATCGAGGCTACAAGGACGTACTTGCGCCGTCCCCCGCAATCGGACCCGCCCTGCCATCCCGCAGGAAGCCAGCTATTGCTGTTGCTTTAGCTCCAGCCTTGGCTTCTGCGGGTGCCGGGCGGCAGCCCGGCTCAGGCGCCGAAGCGTTCGTCGTCCATCGCCATCAGCGGGGCGGCGCCGGCCTGGATCGCGGCGGCGTGGCTGAGCGTGCGCGGCAGCACGCGGGTGAAGTAGAACCGTGCGGTCTCGCGCTTGCCCTGGGCGAAGGCGGCGCCATGCGCGCTGGCATCGGCGGCGGCCACGCTGCGGGCCCACCAGTAGGCCAGCACCACGTAACCCGAATAGAACAGGTAGTCGTAGCTGGCCGCGCCGAGTTCGTCCGGGTTGGCGGCCGCGCGCTGCAGCACATCCATGGTCAGCTTGCCCCATTCGGCGGCCTTGGCGCGCAGCGGGCCGATGAACTCGGCCAGCGCTTCGTTGCCCTCGTTGGCCTTGGCGAACGCCTCGATCTCGGCCAGCATCAGCTTCAGGCCGGCACCCTGGCTGGACGCGGTCTTGCGACCGATCAGGTCCAGCGCCTGGATGCCGGTGGTGCCTTCATACAGCGTGGTGATGCGCGCATCGCGGGCCAGCTGCTCCATGCCGTGTTCGCGGATGTAGCCGTGGCCGCCGAAGCACTGCAGGGCGTTGTAGGTGTTCTCGATGCCCCATTCGGTCTGGCAGGCCTTGGAGATCGGGGTCAGGAAGCTCACCAGGGTGTCAGCGCGCTCACGCTCGGCGGCATCGTCGGCGTGGTGGGCGACGTCGATCAGGGTGGCCGCGTGCAGTGCCAGCAGGCGGCTGCCTTCGACCAGCGACTTGATGGTCAGCAGCATGCGCCGCACATCCGGGTGCACCAGGATCGGATCGGCCGGCTTGTCCGGGAATTTGGCGCCGCTGAGCGAACGCGACTGCAGGCGCTCGCGGCTGTACTTCAGTGCGTTCTGATAGGCGCGCTCGGACAGGCCGATACCCTGCAGGCCGACACCCAGGCGCGCAGTGTTCATCATGGTGAACATGGCCTGCAGGCCCTTGTGCGGCTGGCCAACCAGGTAGCCCTGTGCACCATCGAAGTTCATCACGCAGGTGACCGAACCCTTGATGCCCATCTTGTGTTCGATCGAGCCACAGCGCAGCGCGTTGCGCTCGCCGACGTTGCCATCGCGGTCGACCTTGAATTTCGGGGTGACGAACAGCGAAATGCCCTTCGCACCCGGGGGCGCATCAGGCAGCTTGGCCAGCACCAGGTGCACGATGTTGCCGGTCAGGTCGTGCTCGCCGGCAGTGATGAAGATCTTGGTGCCGGTGATCGAATAGCTGCCGTCGGCGTTCGGCTCGGCCTTGGTCTTGAGCAGGCCCAGGTCGGTGCCGCAGTGCGGTTCGGTTAGGCACATGGTGCCGGTCCAGCGGCCTTCGATCAGCGGCTTCAGGAAGGCCTCGTGCTGCCATGCTTCGCCGTGCTGCTTCAGTGCTTCGATGGCGCCGTGCGAGAGCAGCGGGAAATTGCCCCAGGCGAGATTGGCGGCATTGATCATTTCGTTGAGCGGCACGCCCAGGGTGTGCGGGAGGCCCTGTCCGCCCAGTTCCGGTGCGGCGGTCAGGCCGGTCCAGCCGCCGTCCACGAACTGGTCATAGGCCTGCTTGAAGCCGGGCGGGGTGGTCACTTCGCCGCTGGCCTGGTCGAGCACGCAGCCGATCTCATCGCCGACGCTGTTGAGCGGTGCCAGCACGGTGGCGCTGAAACGGCCGGCTTCTTCCAGCACGGCATCGACCACGTCGGCGGTGGCGTCGGTGAAGCCCAGGCGGGCGAACAGGGGTTCGACCTTGAGCACGTCGTGCAGGCCGAAACGGAGGTCGGAAAGCGGGGCGGTGTAGCTGCTCATCAGGTACGTCTCGATCAGGGACAGGGGGAGCGGCGGCAGGCGCCGCGGCGGAAAGTGGAGTCAGCGCAGCACGCCCGGCAGGCCCGGGGCCTGGTTGAGGGTGCTGCGGCTGCTGATGTCGAAGCTGCGCTGCTTCTTTTCCTGCGGCGTGGCCGCCACCGAACCCTTCAGGCCATAAGCGAGGGTGCGATTGCCAGCCAGCGCATCGGCCACCACCAGGCGTGCGGCCGAGCTGGGCACAAGGTCGACATTGATGACGTCGGCGGAGGTGCCGCCGATGGAGATGCCGGGCTTGGCCTGCAGGGTGCCGGCTTCGGTGTCGCCGACGGTCAGGGCCAGGGAGACGTCATCGAAGGTCATCGGCATCGAGCTGTAGTTCTGCAGGCGCAGGGCCACGGTCCAGTTGCCGTCGGCGCGCACGGTCAGCTGCTGCAGGCTGGCCGCCGGTTCCGAAACACGCTTGACGATGCCGTTGTTGCAGGCAACAAGGGCGAGGGTGCACAGGACGATCAAGGCGATACGGAAACGGTGGAGCATGGGCGCAGGTCCTCTGAAGGGGTGCGTTGGATAAGCATACTACGGCGTATGGTCGTTTGGATCGCCTGTGGCGACCCGTCGCAGAGGGTAGCGCGTGAAGATGGCGGCCGGGCGTGCGTGGCGCCGGATCGGTCGCGCGCAGTGCGCCGTATGCGGGGCGATTCAGTCGGCAGGCGTGTTGCGAATCGGAGCCATTAGGCGCAGTGGGCCGAGGTCGTAGCCCATCGTCTCGGCTTTCTCTTTCAACTGTTCGAACCGGGCGCGATCCATTTCCGGCAGGCGCGAGAGGATCCACAGGTATTTCCGGTCGGGTTCACCGACCAGCGCCCACTGGTAGTCCGGGTCCAGTGCCAGGACCCAGTAGTCCGCCCAGACCAGTGGCACCCAGCTCAGCCAGTCCGGCACAAAGCGCACCTGCAGTTGGCCGGGATGGCCGGCAACCGGGCGTGCCACGCCTTCAGCAACCACGCGTTCTCCGTCGCCGTTGCGGCAGGCATTGGTGACACTGATGCGGCCATCGCGGCGCAGCCCGTAGTTGGCGGTGATCTCGCCGACGCACTGCTTCTGGAACGACACCGGAAGATGCGCGATCTCGTGCCACTGGCCTGCGTAGCGATCGATGTCCAGCGTGTCGACTGCGCGCACCGGTTCGGCGGCGATCACCGGGGAGGCGGCCAGCAGCAGGCAGGCGAGCAGGGCGGGGCGAAGATGCATGGGCGGCTCCAGGCAGGAGTCTGGAGCGTAGGTGGCACGGCGTGAGGTGGTGTAAATGTTTCGTCAACCAGGCGGCGCTGGCCGGGCCTGGATCCACGCCTTGCGAGGATGGCAGATCGCAGACAAAAAAAGACCTGCATTTCTGCAGGTCTCGAAAGATGGTGGCCGAAGACGGAATCGAACCGCCGACACGGGGATTTTCAATCCCCTGCTCTACCAACTGAGCTACTCGGCCAAATTGTGCGGCAACCGTGATCAAACCCGGTTTCCGGAAAAAAAAGACCCGCATTTCTGCAGGCCTTCGAAAATGGTGGCCGAAGACGGAATCGAACCGCCGACACGGGGATTTTCAATCCCCTGCTCTACCAACTGAGCTACTCGGCCACATGTTTCGTTGCAGCGAGGTCGCTGCCAAGGACGCGTATATTACGGAGGTCGGCTGCCTTCGGCAAGCGTTTTGCCAAGATTTCTTCACATTGCCGTCTGCGCGCTCGCAAGTGCTTGATCCTCCGTTGTGGGGCGGGGCGTGGTCAATCGATCATCCTCTGCGGTGGAAATCAGCAGGTCGCCGCCATCGCCAAAGCTGCAAGGGCAGGGGCTGCGCCGGACCCGCGCCGGTCCGGGCGATGGAACGCTGTTTTCGTGGCCGCCATCGGGGATGGCTGCGGCGTAGTGTCGGCACTCCTTTCCTGATGCTGGCAACAGCAGAGACCTGGCCATGTCCGATCCCTCGACCACCTCCCGCATCGTGCTTGCGTCGCGTCCGCAGGGGGCGCCAAGTGCAGCCAACTTCCGCCTGGAACAGGTTGCGTTGCCGTCATTGGCCGATGGCGAAGTGCTGCTGCGCAACCGCTACCTGTCGCTGGACCCGTACATGCGTGGACGCATGGACGAGGGCCCCTCGTATGCCGCGCCGGTGGCGGTGGGCGCGGTGATGGAAGGGCAAACCGTGGCCGAGGTGCTGCAGTCCCACGCCGAGGGTGTAGCCGCAGGTGATCTGGTGCTGGCGCCGGGTGGCTGGCAGACCCACGCGGTGCTGCCGGCCAAGGCGCTGGGGCGTCGGCTGGATCCGGCCGGCCTGCCGTTGAGTACGGCGCTGGGCGTGTATGGCATGCCCGGTTTCACCGCCTATTCCAGCCTGCATGAAATCGCCCGCCTGAAGCCGGGCGAGACGCTGGTGGTGGCCGCCGCGACCGGGCCGGTCGGCGCGACTGTGGCGCAGCTGGCGAAGCTGCAGGGCGCGCGCGCGGTCGCCATCGCCGGTGGCGAATCCAAGCGTGCCTATCTGCAGACACTGGGCGTGGACGTGGCGCTGGATCATCGCGCCGCTGATTTCGCCGCGCAGCTGCGCGCGGCGGTGCCCAGGGGTATCGACGTGTATTTCGAGAACGTGGGCGGGCATGTGCTGGATGCAGTGCTGCCGCTGCTCAACGACTTCGCCCGCATTCCGGTGTGCGGCACCATCGCGACCTACAACGAGCGGGGCGTCGAGCAGCCCGGCCCGGACCGGTTGCCCGCACTGTTCAGCCAGATCCTGCGCCAGCGCCTGACCGTGCGTGGTTTCATCGTGCACGACTTCAACCACCTGTGGCCGGACTTCGAACGCGAGATGCCGCAGTGGCTGCGCGACGGCCGCATCCAGTACCGCGAGGATGTGGTGGAAGGACTGGAGAATGCACCGGAGGCGTTCTTCGGGCTGTTGCAGGGGCGCAACTTCGGCAAGCTGGTGGTGAAGCTGGATTGAGGGCTTGGCGGTGTGCCGACCAAGGTCGGCACCTACCGGAAGCTGGGCGCCGACCAAGGTCGGCACCCACCTCAGGCAGTCGAGGCCTTTTCGCGGCGTAGCAGTTCGCGCTTGCGGGCCACGCCCCAGGCGTAGCCGGACAGGTCGCCGTCGCGGCGCACCACGCGGTGGCAGGGCACTGCCACCGCCAGCGGGTTGCTTGCGCATGCGCGGGCTACGGCACGGCTCGAGCGCGGGGCGCCGATGCGCGCGGCGACATCCGCATACGACGCGGTCTGCCCGCGCGGAATCTGCTGCAGCGCTTGCCACACCCGTTGCTGGAACGCGGTGCCGCGGATGTCCAGCGGCAGCGTGGCGCCCCGCGAAGGATCCTCGACCAGGCCTACGACCTGTGCCACCAGTTGCTCATAGCCCTGGTCGGCGCCGACCAGTTCGGCTTGGCGGAAGCGTTGCTGCAGCGACTGCAGCAGGGTCTCCGGATCGTCGCCGAGCAGGATCGCGACCACGCCGGTCCCGCTGCTGGCCACCAGCACGCTGCCCAGTGAGCTTTCGGCAAGCGCGAAGTGGATGACTTCGCCGCGACCACCTGCGCGCCATTGCTTGGGAGTCATGCCCAGCAACTTAGGTGCGTTCTCATAGAAGCGTCCACTGGAACCGAAGCCAGCATCGTGGAAGGCGTCGGTGATGCGTTCCTGTTGTTCCAGCCCGGTGCGCAGGCGGTCGGCGCGCAGCGCGGCGGCGTACTGCTTGGGGGTCAGCCCGGTGGCCTGCTTGAACAGGCGATGCAG
This sequence comes from Stenotrophomonas maltophilia, assembly GCF_004920835.1. Lineage (GTDB taxonomy): Bacteria > Pseudomonadota > Gammaproteobacteria > Xanthomonadales > Xanthomonadaceae > Stenotrophomonas > Stenotrophomonas maltophilia_AQ. The sequence goes on along the minus strand of NZ_QFHO01000027.1, from coordinate 42,435 downwards.
GCGCGTCGGGCTGCAGCCAGCGATGTCGGCCAGCTCCTGCAGCGAGGGTTCGTCGAGGCTGGTCTGCAGGTGGCGGCAGACCCGTTCTACGCGGGCATCGAGGGCGGTGGTGGCGGTACTGTCCATGGCTGGATTCTGGCACGTGCCGGTTCTGCGGAAACTCCGTTTCCTGCACCGACGGGTCAGGCCCGGAAACGGAGTGTTGGCAGGCCGAAGGCACGGCATCGTGGCGGCCACTTCACAACCGGTACCACGACCATGCGCCTGAACAACAAGATCGCCCTTGTCACCGGTGCCAGTGCCGGCATCGGTCGCGCCAGCGCCCTGCGCTTCGCTGCTGAAGGCGCAAAGCTGGTGCTCAACGCACGGCGGCCGGAGCCGCTGCAGGAACTGGCCGAGCAGATCCGCGCCGCTGGTGGCGAGGTGGTAGTGCATGCGGCGGATGTGGCTGATCCGGGCACGGCGCAGACGCTGGTCGATCTCGCCCAGCAGTCATTCGGTGGCCTCGACATCGCCCTTAATAATGCCGGCATGCTCGGCCTGGGCGTGCCGGCCGCGGAGTTCCCGGTGGACGCCTGGCGCGAGGTGATGGCGACCAACCTGGATGCCGCCTTCCACGCCGCACGCGCGCAGTTGCCGGCGATGCTGGCGCGCGGCGGTGGCTCGCTGGTGTTCGTCGGCACCTTCGTTGGTCATACGGTGGGATTCCCGGGCATGGCGGCCTATGCGTCGAGCAAGGCTGGGCTGATTGGCCTGAGCCAGGTGATCGCCGCCGAATACGGGGCGCGTGGCGTGCGCAGCAACGTGCTGCTGCCCGGGGGCACGGATACCGAGATGGGCCGGCAAGCGGCACCCACCGGCGATGCCCGCGACTTCGTGCGCTCGCTGCACGCGCTCAAGCGCCTCGCCGAGCCGGAGGAGATCGCCAATGCGGCGTTGTTCCTGGCCAGCGATGAAAGCAGTTTCGTTACCGGCAGCGCGATGCGCGTGGAGGGTGGGGTGTCGATCACCCGTACCTGAGCGCGGTCACGTGCGTGGCGCGTAGCGGATGCCGCTGCTGGCCATGAAGCCTTTCGGGTCGAACCGGGCCCAGGCCTCGCCCCAGTTGAAGTGGGCGTGGCCGCCGCTCAGCTTGCAACCCAGCGCCGCACCCAGCGTGCGGCGCATGAAGGCGACTTCGGCGTCGATCGCTGCCTGGGTCGGCCAGCCGTCTTCCAGTGTTGCACCGGGTAGATCGACGCTCATCGTCACCATGTCGAGCCGTTGCCCGTGGAAGCACAGGCTGATGCCGGCAGGCGCACCGCCCAGGCTGAGCCGGTGCAGGCTCAGCCAGTGGTAGCCGGTGCCGACATCGCGCTCCCCACTTACCAAGGCGGCAAAGGCGACGCGCGCTTCATCCAGTGAGAGGGTGGGGCAGATCAAGGCCGGTAGATTGCCGAGACGGAGGCTGCCGTCGGTCGCATCGAGGATCATCGGCACGGCGTGTGCTGCGTGCTGGACGGAAGAGGGCATGGTGCACCCGGTATGCATAGTGCGTCGGATTCTGGATGTACCTTGCCGATGGCTGCAAGCCGCGGGCTGCACACAGCGTTCGCACCGAACTGACTGGCGGCTTACCCGATGCGCTCTAGCGTGGAGGCAGCGTCGGCTCCCGCCGACGAGGGAGTTTTCGATGAGCGAGCACGATAAAGACCACGGCGACCCGAAGCAGGGCGTGCAGGAAAGCCGCCAGGACAGGAAGCAGGACGATGTGGCCAAGCAGCGGCCGGGGCAGCGCGATCAACAGGTGCGCGATACGCACTCGCGGAGCCCGCAGCGCAAGGACGGAGGCCAGGAGCCGGCCTGAGCCGGGATGCTGAAAAGAAAAAACCCGCAGATCACGTGGATCTACGGGTTCTTCCGAATAGTGGTGGAGCCAAGGAGGATCGAACTCCTGACCTCGTCATTGCGAACGACGCGCTCTCCCAGCTGAGCTATGGCCCCACGGCAGGGTTTCAGTGTAGCGCTGCCAGTGGGGCTTGCCAAGCGGAGGGCAGGGCGGCGGTATTGGCCCCGCCACCGGCCCACCTGTTCAGGCCAGAGCCTGACGCAGCCGGGCGCCCGCGCGCTGTACCGCCGCGTCCGTGGAGGTGACCACCCCGTGCAGATGGATGCAGGCATGGATCATCCCGGGCAACCGCTCCAGCGTGCACGCCACGTTCGCAGACTGCAGGCGCGCCGCGTAGTGCTCGGCCTCATCACGCAGCGGGTCGTGCTCGCAGCTGAGCACGGAAGCCGGTGCCAGGCCGGACAGGTCCGTTGCGTGGGCCGGCGAGGCGAGTGCGGGCGGCGGATCCATGTCGCCCAGATAGGCCTGCCAGCAGCGCTGCATCAGTTCGGCGCTGAGGTAGTAGCCGCTGGCGTACTCGCGGTAGGAGTCGCTGCCCATGCCGGCATCCAGCGCGGGGTACAGCAGCAGCTGGTGGTGCGGCTGCGGCAGGCCGAGATCACGCAGCAGCAGGCAGCAGGCGGCAGCGAGATTGCCACCGGCACTGTCGCCCCCGATCGCCAGTCGTTGCGGGTCCAGGCCCAGGCCAGCGGCGTTGATCTGCAGCCACTGCCAGGCGTCTGCTACATCCTGCAGCGGCACCGGAAACGGATGCTCCGGGGCCAGGCGGTAGCCGACCGCCACCACGACGCAGCCGCTGGCATTGGCCAGCGCACGGCAAGGACCGTCATAGACTGCCAACGAACACTGGAACCAGCCGCCGCCATGCGCGAACAAAAGGGCCGGTGCCGGTCCGTCGGGCAGCCCGTCCGGGGTGTACAGGCGCACTTCCAGCGGCTGTCCGTCACGTGCGGCCACGCTGTGCTCGATCACGTGTGCGACCGGTTGCGGTGCACCCTGCAATTGCGGCAGTGCGGTCTCGCTGATCGCACGCAGTTCGCGCAGGTCCTCGGGCAGCGGATGGGCCGCGACTGCATCGACGAACTGCTGCAGTGCGGGTTCAAGCGGCATGACGCGCCTCCTGCAGGAACGGCAGCAGCTGTTCCAGGAACGCCTGCGGTGCTTCCTCCATGATGAAGTGGCCACAGCCCGGTACGATGCTGCCGCGCAGGTCATCGGCGTGTGGTTGCAGGGTCAGCATCGGTGCATCGGCGGTGGCATGCTCGGCGCCGATCGCCAGCACCGGCATTGCGAGCCGGCGCTGCGCACGCAGCTTGTTCTGGCGGATCGTTTCCGGAATCGCGCGGTACCATGCGAAGCCGGCGCGCAGTGCACCGGGCCGACTGTAGGCGGCAATGTAGGTATCGGCGGCAACAGCATCACGGCGGTACGACCAGCGGTCGAACATGAATTCCAGATAGGCGCGCTCGCGTCCGGTGATCAGTGCTTCCGGCAGGTCGGCCACCTGGTTGAACATGAAGTGCCAGAGGAAGATGTTGTCGGCCGGCGCAGCGAAGATGCCCGGCTCCGGCGCCAGCCCGGGGATGACTGCTTCGGTGACGGCCAGCTGCTGCACGGCCTGCGGCTGGTCGCTGGCCAGCGCATAGGCGATCCACATGCCGATGTCGTGGCCGACCACCTGGTAGCGTTCGTGACCCAGCGCCTGCATGGTCTGGTGCAGCACTGCGGCGGCACTGCCGGTGTCGTAGCCATGTACGGGGCGATCGGATTCTCCAATGCCTGGCGGGTCGACCGCGATGGCCTCGAAACCGGCGGCTGCCAGTGCATGCAGCACATGGCGCCAGGCATACCAGGTCTGCGGCCAGCCAGGGATCAGCAGCACGGGCTGGCCGCTGCCTGCCGACACGCAATGCACGCGCTGGCCGTCGATACGCAGGTAGTGATGGCGCAGGGCATCGTCGCCGGCAGTGCCAGCGGAAGAAAGGGTGTTCATGGGGGTTGCTCCGTTGGGGCTCAGGCGATGCCGAGCATCTGCTGCATCTGTGCGGTGCTGATCGGTGCACCAGCGAAATCGTCGAAGATCTTGTCGGTGACCGGAATGATGTGGTCACGGATGAAAGCGGCACCTTCGCGTGCACCGGCCTCCTGGTCCTTCAGGCAGCACTCCCATTCCAACGTTGCCCAGCCCTGGTAATCGTACTGGGCCAGCTTGGAGAAGATCGACTTGAAGTCGACCTGGCCATCGCCCAGCGAGCGGAAGCGGCCCGCCCGCTCGGTCCAGTCGGCGTAGCCGCCGTAGATGCCCTGGCGGCCGCTGGGGCGGAATTCCGCGTCCTTGACATGGAACATGCGGATCAGTGGGTGGTAGATGTCCAGGTACTGCAGGTAGTCCAGCTGCTGCAGCACGAAATGGCTGGGATCGAACAGGATGCGGCAGCGCTCGTGCTGGCCGACACGCTCGAAGAAGCGCTCGAAGCTGGTGCCATCGTGCAGGTCTTCACTGGGATGGATCTCGTAGCAGAGGTTGATGCCGTTGTCCTCGCAGGTATCGAGGATCGGCCGCCAGCGCCGTGCCAGTTCATCGAAGGCCGCATCGATCAGTCCCGGCGGGCGCTGCGGGAACGGGAACAGGTAGGGCCAGGCGAACGAGCCGGAGAAGGTGCCCATGTCCTGCAGGCCCAAGCGGCGCGACGCGTGGGCGGCCAGGTGCAGCTGCTGCTGCGCCCATTCGCTGCGAGCCTTCGGATTGCCGCGCAGTGCTTCGGGGGCGAAGCCGTCGCAGAGTTCATCGTAGGCCGGATGCACGGCCACCAGCTGGCCGAGAATGTGGGTGGTCAGCTCGCTGACCTGCAGGCCGTGCTCGGCCAGCGTGCCACGAATGTCGTCGCAGTAGTCCTGGCTGTCGGCAGCGGTGGCCAGGTCGAACAGGCGTGCATCCCAGGCCGGAATCTGCAGCGCCTTGAAGCCGTGGCCGGCCGCCCACGCGGCAATGGCGGTAAGCGAGTTGAACGGGGCCTGGTCGCCGGCGAACTGCGCCAGGTGCAGGCTGGGGCCCTTGAGGGTCTGCATGTGTTGCTCCAATTGTTTGTCGATCAACAAAGAATAGGCGCGAGCATCGATGCGGTCAACACCCGCGTTACACTGCGCGCCTCAGAACGGCAGGCAGGCAGATGGCAGGGCGACCGCGCGAATTCGACAGGGACCAGGCATTGCGCAAGGCAATGCTGCTGTTCTGGCAGCACGGCTATGAAGGCACCTCGATGTCGGCACTGGTCGAAGCACTGGGCATTGCATCGGCGCGCATCTATGCCGCGTTCGGCAGCAAGGAGCAGTTGTTCCGCGAAGCCGTTGCGCTGTACGAGGAAGGCGAAGGCGGCTTCGCGCCGCGCGCGCTGGAGCAGGCCACGCTGCGCGAGGCGATCGGCAGCATGCTGCGCGATGCGGTGCTGACCTACACCCGACGTGGCCGACCGCATGGCTGCCTGGTGGTGTCTTCGGCCAGCAGCGTGTCGCCCGATGGCGAGGGCATGCGGGATTGGCTGGCCAGCCACCGCCGCCAGCGAACCGCGGCGATCATTGCGCGCCTGCAGCAGGCCCAGGCCGAAGGGGAGCTGGCCGACGATGCGGCGGTGCAGGCCATGGGCGATCACTTCGCCACCGTGCTGCACGGCATTTCGGTGCAGGCCCGTGACGGCATCAGCCGCGAGCGACTGCTGGCGATGGTCGATGTGGCGTTGACCCCGCTGCCCTGAGTCAAGCCTTCAGGGCGTGCGGAATGCCCGGTGACTGTGCCGAAATCGCTTGTTTCGCCGTGTTTGGGCGCCGCGCAACGAAATCGTAACAATTTGGGGGATAATGGCGGCTTGCGCAGTTTTCCTCCTTTTTGCCGCCCGGCCCGCGCAGGCCGCACGGACGCCTCCTCAGAGCATTCCATGCCCTCCCATTCCGATTCCCGCCGCCTGTCGGGTATGTCGTCTTCCTTCGTTTCCTTCCGCCGCCACCCGCTGGCGCTGGCCTGTGCCGGCGTGGCCCTGGCTGCCAGCTTCGGCGCCTCGGCGCAGGACAGTGCGCCGACCCCGACCGGGCTGGACACCATCACCGTGACCGCCGAACACCGTGAGCAGAACCTGCAGGAAGTGCCGGTCTCGGTCGGCGTGGTGCAGGGCGAGCGCATGCGCGACTTCACCGCTGGGGGTGACGACACCCTGCTGGCGCTGTCCGGCCGCGTTCCGAGCCTGTATGCGGAAACCACCACCGGCCGCATCTTCCCGCGCTTCTACATCCGTGGCCTGGGCAACATCGACTTCTACCTGGGTGCCTCGCAGCCGGTGTCGATCATCCAGGACGATGTAGTCCTCGAGCATGTAGTGCTGAAGTCCAACCCGGTCTATGACGTGGACCAGGTGGAAGTGCTGCGCGGACCGCAGGGCTCGCTGTTCGGCCGCAACACCACCGCCGGCATCATCAAGTTCGACACCCTGAAGCCGACCCAGGAGTACAGCGGCCGCGTCAGCGCCAGCTACGCGACCTACAACAGCGTGTCGATCGACGGCGGCTTCGGTGGCCCGATCAACGACATCGCCTCGTTCCGCGTGTCGGCCCTGTACCAGCACCGCGACGACTACGTCGACAATACCTACAAGGGCCCGAGTGCGGACGGTACGGTCAGCCCGAAGAAGAACGCCATGGGCGGTTTCGATGACCGCAACGTGCGCGCACAGCTGCTGCTGACCCCGAGCGACCAGTTCTCGATCCTGGCCTCGGCCCACGCCCGTGACTACGAAGGCACCTCGACCCTGTTCCTGCGCGGTGCGCTGACCAAGGGCTCGAACAAGACCGACGTGCCGCGTGACCAGGTGGCCTACGACGAAGCCGGCAACAACCCGCAGGCCTACAAGACCTACGGCGGCTCGGTGAAGGCACGCTACGATTTCGGCGCGATCGACTTCACCTCGATCACCGCCTACGAAACCACCTCCGGCTATAGCCGCGGTGACACCGACGGCGGCGCTGCGGTGAACTTCCCGGTCAATGGCGTACCGAACGGTTACGGCCAGTCGATGGGCCGCATCCGTGATCTGGACCAGTGGACCCAGGAATTCCGCCTGGCCAGCCATGACGACAGCGCCCTGCAGTGGCAGGCCGGTGCGTTCTACTTCAATGGCAGCGACACCACCGATTTCTACCAGCGCGCCTGGTTCCTCAACGGTGCTGCACGCAACCCGAACAACTGGGTGCGCCTGCGCAACAAGAACACCTCGTGGGCCGGTTTCGGCCAGCTCAGCTACGCGTTCACCGACAAGTTCACCGTCACCGCCGGCCTGCGCCAGACCAAGGACGAGAAGCACACGCGCCTGCTGAAGACCGCTGACACTGCCGCCGGCGTGGTTACCTACAAGGGCCGCACCGACGTCAAGATGTCCGACACCACCCCGAGCTGGGATCTGAGCGCGATGTATCAGATCACCCCGGACGTGAGCGTCTACGCCAAGGTTGCGCGTGGCTTCCGCGGTCCGACCATCCAGGGCCGTTCGGCGGTGTTCAATGCCGACTTCACCACCGCCGATTCCGAGACCATCCTGTCCTGGGAAGCGGGCGTGAAGAGCAGCCTGTGGGACAACCGCCTGCGCCTGAATGCCACCGCGTTCACCTACACCGTCAACGACATCCAGCTCAACGGCAACGATTCGGACGGCAACGGCGTGCTGTTCAACGCCGACAAGGCAAAGGCCTACGGTTTCGAAGCCGACATGGAGCTGCGCCCGATCCCGAACCTGACCCTGAGCGCCGGCCTGAGCCTGCTGCACAGCGAGATCAAGGACAAGCGCGTGTACGCGCAGGTCTGCGGCCTCAACGGCCAGGTGGTCTGCACCGTCGGCGACCCGACCATCAAGGTCGGTGCCAACACCTTCGCGCAGATCGATGGCAACCCGCTGCCGAACGCGCCGAAGTACAACGTCAACCTGGCCGCCCGCTACGACTTCCCGGTCAGCGACGCAGGCACCATGTTCGTTTCCACCGACTGGAACAAGCAGGGTTACACCAGCTTCGTGCTGTACGACAGCAAGGAATTCAACTCCAAGGGTGACTTCGAGGGTGGCCTGAAGATCGGCTACTCGGGCAACTACGGTGCCTACGAAGTGGCGCTGTTCGCGCGCAACATCACCAACGAGAAGAACCTCAAGGGTGTGATCGAGAACTACATGGCTGCGGTCTACAACGAGCCGCGCACCGTGGGTGTCTCGCTGAACATGAACTGGTAATGCGCTGTCGCGATGGCGGGCACTGTCCCGCCATCGCATCGACGGAATGCAAAGGGCGGTCCGGTGATCCGGGCCGCCCTTTTCGTTGCTCAATCGGAATCGGCCCCATCATCCCCGGGTGTCCCGCCATGGACCCGATAGCCGGCTGCACGCAGATGCTCCGGCCAGGGCGGCGTGGCCATTTCTTCCAATGCCATCGACAAGCGCGAGGCAAGATGCAGGGGCGCCGACTCCAGCCAGTCAAGGTAGGCATCGCTGCGGATGATGGCGCGAAGTGCGGCGGCGTCATGCCATTGCGATGCCGGCAGCAGGGTGAAGCCGGTCACCTCGAACAGGCGCTGGCGTTGGCGGGCATCCATGCGCAGCGGGAACGCGAGCAGCAGGTCCGGCTGGTAGGCCAGTGTGGTGTGGCCGTAGCGCCACGCGGTGACTTCGGCGCGATCGATGCCGGGTACAGCACCTTCCAGTGCCAGTCCACCGCCGGCTTCGAAGTAGCCATGCATCAGGGCATGCGGGTGCAGCGCAGGCTCGAGCGTGTCCTGCTCGCTGGCATCGGCATCCTGTTCGATCAGTGCGGCCGACAGTGCCAGGTAGTGGACCGAGCGGGAAAGATCCAGCCCGCTGGCCAGTACGGTGTAGGCATTGAGCAGGCTGCTGCGATCGATGCAGGGGTTCTGCGGGGCATCGTCGGCGACCTGTTGTGCCAGCGCGATGTAGCGCTCCGCGCCGTGCGGATCCTTGAACAACACGCGATAACGCTGTGGATCGCGCAGCACCTCAATTGCGGCTTGCAGGTCGCCCCGCGAAAGGGCTTCGCTGATGGACTCGGGCGTCTGTGCCACGGCAACTCCGGATGCGGGTGGGCAGGAAGGTGCTGCAATGCTGCTGGACGCCAGCATCAGCAGCGAGGCTGTCATCCATCGTGATGTGCCGGATTGGAGCCACGCAGGCATGCAGCAACGTCCTTGTCGATCATCGGCAGGGCCGCCCCTGCCGGGCGGCTGATGCGGTCGGTTTTCTTATGCGGGCAGCAGTGCCTGCAGCCGCGATTCCAGTTCCTGCTGGCGCCAGCCGGCCAGTGCGGCAGGCCATTGGCGACGTTCCAGATAGCTTTCGAGGTGCTTGCGCGAGGCTAGGATGCCATCGGGCAGGCCCAGCTCTCGGCTGCGTTCGGCCACCGCATCCTGCAGCTTTTTCAGCGCCTGCTTGTTGCTGTCGTTGGCCGGCAACGCCAGTGGCGCTTCGGCTTCGTCAGCCAGCGGAGTGTCCAGCGCCTGCCACACGGCAGCGGCGAGCTTGCGCGGTGCCTTGGGGAACTGCTCGAACAGCTTGGCCAACGCGTCGGCGTCGGCCGGTGGCGTACGCGCCAGGGTCGCCGCCAGTTCGTTGTCCAGGATCCAGCTGCGCGGGCGGTCGCTGCTGCGTGCCTGCACATCGCGCCAGCGCAGCAGGCGCAGCAGGCGGTGCTGCGCGGCGGCATCAAGGAACTGCGCCGAGCGCATCGACAGGTGCGGCCAGCGGTCCTCGTCATTGGCGACGCTGGCCAGCAGGCGCTCGCCGTCGTCATGCAGCCACTGCTGGCGGCCGAGCGCCTGCAGCTTGGCATCGATGGCGTCATGCATCGCGAACAGATGCTCGACGTCGTCGGCGGCGTACTGCAGCTGCGACTCCGACAGCGGCCGGCGCATCCAGTCAGAGCGGGTCTCGCCCTTGGCCAATGCCACGCCGGTGATCTCAGCCACCAGCTTCTGGTAGCCCATGCCGCCGCCGATGCCGGCCAGTGACGCACCGATCTGGGTGTCGAACAGCGGTCGTGGAAGCACGCCACAGGCCCACTTGAAGGCGACCAGGTCTTCGCTGGCGCTGTGCATCACCTTGATGATTGATTCGTCGGCCAGCCACGGTGCCAGCGCCTCGGTCATGCCGGGAATCAGCGGGTCGATCAGCAGGATGTCCTGGCCGACCGCCATCTGCACCAGCGCCAGCTGCGGCCAGAAGGTGCGTTCACGAATGAATTCGGTGTCCAGGCCGATGCGGGAGGGGCGCTGCTGGAAGTACGCATCCAGCTCGGTGGGGGTGGTGATCCAGGTTGCCACGGGTCAGGGCCTACTACTCGGGTTTGCTCAGGGAGGGGAGAATAGCCTAACGTCGGTCCGCGTCCGTGCTGAAGGAGATCCCGCTTGCGTTTTCCGCTGTCGTCCGTGCTGTGCACCGCCCTGGCCGTGGCCCTGGCCGGTTGCACGCCGTCGCCCCCCGCGACGGCGGACCGGACGACTGCTGATGAAGCGCGTCCGGCCGCGGACAAGGGCGCTGATGACAACCCGCAGGTGGCCCGGGGCAGTGTGACCATCGCCGGCGAGGATGCCGCCGAGGACGTGCAGCAGTGGACGCCGCCAAGGGTGGACCGGCAGGGCCGCAGCCTGGCCCAGTTGCGCCGTGCCGCAACGCAGGCGTACGCCGATGGCCGCCTGTACGAGGACGCCGACGCGGCCATCCCGCTGTGGCTGGCGGTCCAGGAAGAAGACCCGGATGACCGCCAGGCGCGACTGGGCCTGCAGCGCGCGCGCCAGCGCCTGCAGCAGCAGGCCGATGCGCTGCTGGTACGCCCGCTGAAACAGCGCGAAGCACTGGCCGAGGCCAGCCGCCAGGCACTGGTGCTGCTGACCCTGGCGCCCAAGGACGAGATCGTGCGGGCGCTGCAGGGCCGGGTGGAGAACGCGCAGCGGGTGGTGGCCTACAACCGTGCCGGCGAAGAGGACCTGCGCGCCGACCGGATTGGCGAGGACGGCGACGGTGCGATCGGCAATTTCCGCGAGGCGCTGGCGCTGGATGAACACAACAGCCGGGCGCGCCAGGGCCTGGCAGCGGCTGAGAGCGGGCTGATCCGGCGTGCAGAAGAGGCCGCGCGCGCGCGTGATTTCGCCAGCGCCGGCAGCTGGTTGGCCGAGGCCAGCAAGGTCCGGGACTCGTCGCCGACCATTGCCGATGCATTCGAGCGCATCGAGCAGATCCGGGCGACCGTATTGCTGCAGCTGCGTGACGACGGCCTGCGTGACCTGACCACGCCACAGGGTCTGAAGCCGGCGCGTGAGAAGCTGGGCGAAGCCCTGCGCATCGCCCTGCCGGGTGACCCGGTGGTAGCCCAGCTGCGCGAGCGTATCGACCTGGCCACGCACTATGGCAGCTTCCGACCGGGCCAGGTGTTCAGCGATGCGATGCGTGACGGCGGCCGCGGTCCGCAGATGGTGGTGGTCCCGCATGGGGGCTTCCAGATGGGCGCAGGCGATGCGGAGCCGGGCGCCTCTGATTCCGAACGTCCCTCGCATTACGTGCGTTTCGATCGTGGCTTCGCGATGGCGATCACCGAGGTCACGGTTGGCGATTTCGAGCGCTACGTGAAGGCGACCAACGCGCGGCCACGTGCGAGCCGTCGCGGACATTCGGTGGTCTATGACGAGCGCAGCGGCAATTTCATCCGCCGCAGCGGCGTGGATTGGCGTTCGGATTACGACGGCGCCCGCGCGCTGGGCAATGCCCCGGTGATGCATGTCAGCGTGCGCGACGCCGAGAACTATGCGGCCTGGTTGTCCGAGCAGACCGGTCGCAGCTACCGGTTGCCCAGTGAGGCTGAGTTCGAGTACGCGCTGCGTGGCGGCAGCAGTGGCCGCTATCCGTGGGGCGACGCCGGCATACCGCCGCCTGGCAGCGGCAACTTTACCGGCAGCAAGGATGTGTCGCCCTCGGGGCGGCACTGGCACAACGCCTTCGTCGGTTATGGCGATGGCTGGTGGGGGCCGGCACCGGTGGCCAGCTTCCGGGCCAATGCGTTCGGCCTGCACGACATGGGTGGCAACCTCAGCGAATGGGTGGCCGATTGCTGGCATGCCAGCTACCGGCGTGCGCCCTCCGATGGCGCGGCCTGGTTCAACCCGGGCTGCCGGGCCCGGGTGATCCGTGGCGGCAACTGGGCCAACGCGCCCGAGCAGACCCGCGCCGCCTGGCGGCAGTCACAGGATTCAGACACCACCAACGCGCGCATCGGCTTCCGCCTGGTGCGCGGCATCTGATCGGCGTCCGGCTTCACCCGCTACGGGCATCGGCGCACTAAGATTGCGCCGTACCCGCCGGCCGGCGGGGCTGCTGGAAGATCTCCCGATGAGCAACGATCCCTTCTCCCGCTCGCAGCAGGGCCCGCAGCGGCGCGGCCTGTTCGGCAACATCCGTTGGTGGGTGCTGCTGCTGGCCGCCGGTTACGCCGCGTTCTACTGGTTCTCCAACCGCACGATCGATCCCTACACCGGCGAGAAGGTGATGATCGACAGCAGCCTGGATGCGCGCCAGGAGACTGCACTGGGGCTGCAGGCCTACCAGCAGATCCTGTCGCAGGAACGGCCGATGGACCCGAATGCGCCGATCGCACGCGACGTGCGCGACATCGCCCAGCGACTGATCGCCAAAGTGGACGTGGTTGAGACCGCACTGGCGCAGGAGCACGGTGTGCAGCCGGCGCATTTCGCGCGTGATTTCCAGTGGGAAGTGAACGTGATCCCGTCCGAGCAGGCCAATGCGTTCTGCCTGCCGGGCGGCAAGATGGCGGTGTACACCGGCCTGGTGCCGGTGGCGCGCACCCGCGATGCGATGGCGGTGGTGATGGGCCATGAAATCGCCCATGCGCTGCTACGCCATGGTGCACAGCGCATGGCCCAGCAGAAGCTGACCCAGATCGGGCAGGTGGCTGGCGCAGCCAGCGGCATGGACGCGCAGCAGCAACAGATGATGATGTCGGCGATGGGCTACGGTTACTTGTTGCCGTATGCGCGCAGCCACGAGACCCAGGCTGACGAAGTGGGGCTGATGCTGGCGGCGGCGGCGTGCTTCGATCCACGCGAGGCGGTCCCGCTGTGGCAGCGCATGGGCCAGGCCAGCGGTGGTCAGGCACCACCGGAATTCTCCTCGACCCATCCCAACCCGGGTACCCGCATCCAGAACCTGCAGGCGCTGATGCCCAAGGCGCTCGAGTACCGGCAGAAGTTCTGCGAGCGGGCAAAGTAAAGGGTTGTTCGGCAGGGCTGCGCCCTGCACCTGCTACAAGCCAGAGCAACAGCAACAGCAACAGCGTGCATTCCGTGGGATGGCGGGGTGGGTCCGGTTGCGGGAGACGCCGTAAACCCATCCATGGGGGCTTGGCCGCGGCATCCATGCCGCGGACACTCCCGCAACCGGACCCACCCCGCCTTCGACAGATTTCTGCTGCTGTTGGTAGGTGTCGACCTTGGTCGACACGGTAGATCCACGCCATGCGTGGATGCCTGTCGATCTCAACTCGAAATATTCGATTTCGATGGAGATTCATCCACGCGTGGCGTGGATCTACCGACCGTCACCGGGAAACTGTCGAGGGTGGGGTGGTGTGGCTGTGCAGGACCGTTGGCGCCATGGATGGCGCCATCGAGCCCCCATGGATGGGTTTACGGCGTGTCCTGCACAGCCACACCGCCCCGCCATCCCACGGAATACCAGCTTGGCTGTTGCTTCGGCTGTTGCTGTCGCTTGAACGCTTCGGCAGGTGCAGGGCGCAGCCCTGCCGAACAACCCTTTACTTGACCTGCACGTCGATCACGCCGTCGCCGACGCGAGCCTGCAGGGCGTCACCCGGCTGCACCTGATCGACCTGGCGCACCAGTGCGCCATCGTCGCTGCGGGTCAGGATGCTGTAGCCACGGGCCACGGTGGCCAGCGGGCTGACTGCTTCCAGCGAACGCGCCAGCCCGCGCAGGCGCAGTGCGTCACGCTCCAGCAGGCGCTGCATCGCGGCCTGCGGACGCCCACGCAGGGCAGCCAGACGGCGCTGCATCGCGTCGAGCTGGCGCTGTGGATGGTGACCGCGCAGCACCGCCGCCGCATGCCGCAGGCGCGCGGCACGGCGTTCCTGCTGCTGATTGAATGCAGCATGCAGGCGCCGGCCCAGATCGAGCTGGCGGCGGCGCAGCAGGTCCAGCCGGGCCTGCGGGCTCTGTGCGTTCAGGCGCAGCAGGGCGCGGTCGGCGCGCTGCATGGCCTGCTGCATCGTATGCCGTTGCAGCTGCACCATGCGCGCGGCCGTGCGGCGCAGGCGCAACGCCAGTTCGCGTTGATCGGGTACCAGCAGTTCAGCTGCCACCGAAGGCGTTGGTGCGCGCAGGTCGGCGGCGAAATCGCTGAGGCTGAAGTCGGTTTCGTGGCCCACCGCCGACACCACCGGGGTGCGGCTGGCGGCGATCGCACGGGCCAGCGCTTCATCGTTGAACGCCCACAGGTCTTCCAGCGATCCACCACCGCGGGTCAGCAGGATCACGTCGTAGCGGCCACTGGCATCAGCGGCCTGCAGCAGGCGGGTGATCTGCGCGGCGGCGCTGTTGCCCTGGACCAGGGTCGGCAGCAGGTCCACTTCCAGCAGCGGGAAACGGCGGCCCAGCACGCTCAGTACGTCGCGAACGGCGGCACCGGTGGGCGAGGTGATCACCGCCAGGCGCTGTACGTGTGCAGGCATCGGGCGCTTGCGTGCCGGGTCGAACAGGCCCTCGGCTTCCAGGCGTGCCTTCAGTTCCTCGAAGGCGCGGCGCAGTGCGCCTTCGCCGGCTTCCTCCATGTGGTCCAGCACCATCTGGTACTCGCCACGCGCGTCGTACAGCGTCACCTTGCCGCGCACCAGCACGCGCATGCCCTCGCGCGGCACGAACTTCAGGTACTGCGCCTTCATCCGGAACATCGCTGCACGCAGCTGCGCGCGCGCATCCTTCAGGGTGAAATACAGGTGCCCGGACGCGGGGCGGGCCACGCTGCCCAGCTCGGCTTCGACCCAGATCGCCGGGAAGCTGCCTTCCAGCAGGTCGCGGGCCAGGGTGTTGAGCTGGCTGGGGGTGAGGACGTCGTTGTTGCGTGGCTGCATGGGTACGGCGGTGACGGGCAGAGCAGGGCGCTCAGGATCGCACGTCAGCGCGCGCCGTGCTGGGCCAGCGCCCACTGCACGTGCTCGCGCACCACGGGCGAGGGATCGTCGATGCGGGTGTGCAGGGCGGCCAGCGCATCGGTCGAGGCCGGCGCGTTGCCAAGTGCCACGGCGATGTTGCGCAGCCAACGCTCGTGGCCGCTGCGGCGGATCGGGCTGCCTTCGGTACGGCGCAGGAACTCGGCTTCGTCCCAGGCGAACAACTGGTCCAGGCGCGCGGTGTCCAGATGGTTGCGCGCACGGAAATCGGCTTCGTCGGTTCGCTTGGCGAACTTGTTCCAGGGGCAGACCAGCTGGCAGTCATCGCAGCCGTAGATGCGGTTGCCGATCAACGGCCGCATGTCCTCGGGGATGGCGCCATCATGTTCGATGGTCAGGTAGGAAATGCAGCGACGCGCGTCCAGGCGCTGCGGGCCGGTGATCGCGCGGGTGGGGCAGACATCGATGCAGCGCGTGCAGGTGCCGCAGTGGGCGCTGGCCGGGGTGTCGATCGGCAGCGGGATGTCGATGTAGATCTCGCCGATGAAGAACCAGGAGCCGCCGTGGCGGTCGATCAGGCAGGTGTGCTTGCCAATCCAGCCCAGGCCAGCGTTGCGCGCCAGTGCGCGTTCCAGCACCGGCGCCGAATCGACGAACACGCGGTAGCCCAGTGGGGCCACTTCGTCGTTGATCTGCGTGGCCAGCTTCTGCAGGCGGTTGCGCATCAGCTTGTGGTAGTCGCGGCCCAGCGCGTAACGGGCCACGTAGGCGCGGCCGGGATCGGCCAGGGTTGCCCAGGCTTCGGTGTCGTCCTTGTGGCTGTAATCCATGCCCACCGAGATCACCCGCACGGTGCCGGGCAGCAGCTCGGCCGGGCGGGCGCGCAGGGTGCCGTGGCGCGCCATCCAGTCCATCGTGCCGTACAGGCCCTGGCCAAGCCAGTCGGCCAGGTGTGCTTCATCCTCGCCCAGCTCGATGCCGGCAATGCCGCAGCGCTGGAAGCCATGCGCACGGGCCAGTTCGCGGATGCGCTGCACGGCCTTGGCCGGATCGACAGGGGCGGGGACGGGGGACATGTGCACCAGTATAAAATCCCCGCATGGCCAACCTTGCCGATCTGTTCGATTCCGCTGCCGCACGTGCGCTTGATGAGCAGGCCTCGGCGCTTGCCGCCGAGGGCGGTTGGGGCCTGATGGCGCAGGCCGGCCAGGCCGCCTGGCAGTGCCTGCTGCAGCACTGGCCGCAGGCGCAGCGGATCGGCGTGGTGGTCGGCGCGGGCAACAACAGCGGCGATGGCCATGTGCTGGCCCGTCACGCGCTGCAGGCCGGGCGCGAGGTGATGGTGATCGCCTTGCCGGGGAAGTCGCCGTCAACCGTGCTGGCACAGCGTGCAGCATCGGAATTCGCCCGCGCGGGGGGCATTGTTGCCGCATTCGACGGCACGCTGCCCGAGGCCGATATATGGGTCGATGGCCTGTTCGGGCTGGGCTTCGACCGCGCGCCGGGGGGCGCGGCGCAGGCGTTGATAACCGCGCTCAACGCGCAAACGGCGCCGGTGCTGGCGCTGGACGTCCCCAGTGGCGTCGATGCCGATCGCGGTGCCGTACCGGGCGTGGCCGTGAAGGCCGCTTTGACCCTGCAGTTCATCGTGCCGCATCGCGGCCTGTATACCGGCGACGCGCTGGATCATTGTGGCCATAAGGTGCTGGCGCCGCTGCAGCTACCCGCGGCCGCATGGCAGGGCGTGTCACCCGCCGCGGAGCACTGGACCCAGGCTCGCTTGCCGGTACTGCTGCCGCCGCGCCGCGCCAATACCCACAAGGGCGAATCCGGCCATGTGCTGTGCGTGGGTGGCAACCACGGCAGCGGCGGCGCCATCGCGATGGCCGCCGAAGCGGCGCTGCGGGCGGGCGCTGGCCTGCTCAGCCTCGGCACCCGCCGCGACCATGTCGGCCCGTTGCTGGCACGCCTGCCCGAGGCGATGACCCACGCGCTGGAAGACGGCGACGCACTGCCGGCGCTGCTGGACAAGGCCAGGGTGGTGGCGATCGGGCCCGGGCTGGGCCAGGACGAGTGGGCACGCGCATTGTTTGCGCGGGTGCTGGCATGCGGCAAGCCGTTGGTGATCGATGCCGATGCCCTGAATCTGTTGGCGCAGGACCCGCGCGCACTGCCCGAAGCCATTCTCACGCCGCACCCCGGCGAGGCTGCGCGTCTGCTCGGTTGCAGCACGCCTGATATCCAGGCCGACCGCTTCACCTGCGCACAGGCGCTGGCCGAACGTTTCCACGCGGTGGTGGTGCTGAAAGGGGCTGGCAGCATCGTGGCCGCCCCAGGACATCGGCCACGACTGATTGCCGCCGGCAATCCCGGCATGGCTGTCGGTGGCATGGGGGACCTGCTCACCGGCATCATCGCCAGCCTGCGCGCGCAGGGCCTGGCCGCCTTCGACGCCGCTGCGGCCGGTGCGCTGTTGCATGCGCTCGCGGGCGATGTAGCTGCCGCCGATGGCGCGCGCGGCCTGCTTCCTACTGATCTGCTGTCGCCGCTGCGGCGACTGGCCAACCCGGAACTCTCTCGATGATCGATTTCTTCCTTGCCGACAGCGATGCCACCGAACTGCTCGGGCAGTGGCTGGCGGCCACCCGGCCGCCGCAGGCGCTGATCGAACTGCGTGGCGACCTGGGCGCCGGCAAGTCCACCACTGCGCGGGCACTGCTGCGCGCGCTGGGGGTACAGGGTGCGATCCGCAGCCCGACCTACACCTTGGTCGAGCGCTATCCACTGGCCAGTGGCGGCGAGGCCTGGCACCTGGACCTGTACCGCATCGGCCAGGCCGGCGAACTGGATTTTCTCGGCCTGGACGAGGGCAGCGCGGTGCTGTGGCTGGTCGAATGGCCCGAGCGCGGGGCCGGTGCGTTGCCGCCGACTGACCTGGTGGTAGCCCTGGAAATCGAGGGGCAAGGGCGGCGTGTTCGTCTCACTGGGGCCAGCGACGCAGGACGTGAATGGCTGGAACGGCTTCCCAAAGGGGGCGACTTGCAGGCCATTTCTGCCGGCTGACGAGAACAAACACCGGCAGGTTACGGATTATTAAGGAAAAAGGTGTTGCATTCCGTTCAGCGCGGTGATTGAATCCTGAGCCATGCGCCCGGGGAACCGTCTCATTGCCATCTGTGCCGCCGTCGGACTGAGTCTGGCGAGCGTCAGTGCGTGGGCCGGCGAAGTCCGCCAGGTCCTGCTGAACACCGGCGCGACCGGTACCCGCGCCGAAATCTCGCTGGTTGGCAGCGGCGGCTACAAGACCTTGTCGCTGGCGGGTCCGAACCGGCTGGTGGTCGATTTCCCGGACTCCAGCGCGATACGCAATCTGAAGATGCCGGCTGCGCAGGGCGTGGTCACGGCGGTGCGTACCGGACAGCCGGTGCCGGGTACCTTCCGTGTCGTTTTCGACCTCGCTGAATCGGTGGCGCCGTTCCGCCCGCAGATGCAGCGCGAGGGCAATGAATCCAAGCTGGTGATCGAATGGCCGGGTGATGGCCCGGCCGTGGCCGCCAGCCGTCCGGCGGCGACGCCGACCGTGCCGCCGCCGCAGGCACCGGTTGCCGCACCGGCGCCGACGCCTGCCGAAAGCGCGCAGTCGCGTTCAGACGCCGCGCGTGCCACGGCGCTGCTGACGGCACAGGTGCAGCAGCAGGCCAGCGCGGCCGCTGCCGCACCGGCCACGCCGACGCCGGCACCGTCCACCGCGCCGGCCCAGGTCGCCGCCGCCGGTACCACCGCCAGCAGCACGCCTTCTTCCTCGCCGGCCGCGATCCTCGCCGGCCAGCGCACTGCTGCGGTAGTGACCAATCCGCCGGCTACGGCCCCCGCGCCGGTACCGACGACGGTCGTGCCGCCGCGCCCGGTCATGCCCAGCGATGCCTCGCGCATCCGCATGCAGGCCGGCATGCGCCACCTGGTGGTGGCCATCGATCCGGGCCACGGCGGCCAGGACCCCGGTGCGATCGGCCCGACCGGCAAGCGCGAGAAGGATGTGACCCTGGCCGTGGCGCGTGAGCTGGCCCGCCAGGTCAACGCGACGCCGGGCCTGAAGGCTTACCTGACCCGCGACAGCGACGTGTTCATTCCGCTGCCGATGCGTGCGCAGAAGGCGCGTGCGAACAAGGCCGACATCTTCATCTCGATCCACGCTGACGCTGCCGAGAACCGCTCGGCAACAGGTTCATCGGTGTATGTGCTGTCGACCAAGGGCGCCTCTTCGCAGCGCGCCCGCTGGCTGGCGGACAAGGAAAACGCGGCTGATCTGGTCGGCGGCGTGCGCCTGCAGCAGACCGAAGGCACGCTTGCCAACGTGCTGCTGGACCTGGCCCAGAGCGGCTACATGAAGGCGTCCGAGGACGCGGCCGGCCACGTGCTGGGCGGGCTGAAGCGGATCGGCAACAACCACAAGCCGAACATCGAGCGTGCCAACTTCGCGGTACTGCGTACTTCGGACATGCCGGCGATGCTGGTGGAAACCGCGTTCATCTCCAACCCGGACGAAGAGCGCCGCCTGATCGACCCGGCCTACCAGCGCAAGATCGCCGGTGCGGTGCTCGATGGCGTGCATACCTTCTTCAGCCGGCAGCCGCCGCCGGGCACGCTCTACGCGGCCCGCGCCCAGGCCGAGATCGACGCCGCCGGCACCATGGCCGGTGGCAGCAAGTAACCCGTGGTACGCATTGCGTAGGGTAGCGCCGGGCCATGCCCGGCGGAGGGGCGGCTCCGCTATCATCAACCCATGAAGTCTGCTGCCCATTCCGTCCCATGAGCGCGCCCGGCCCGCGTCCGATCCGGCCGTTGCCGGACATCCTGATCAACCAGATCGCCGCCGGCGAAGTGGTCGAGCGTCCTGCATCGGTGGTCAAGGAACTGGTCGAGAATGCGATCGATGCGGGCGCCAGCCGCGTCGATATCGACCTGGAAGAGGGCGGCGTGCGCCTGATCCGCATCCGCGACAACGGCAGTGGCATCGCGCCGGAGCAGTTGCCGCTGGCGGTGTCACGCCACGCCACCAGCAAGATCGCCGACCTCGACGATCTCGAATCGGTGGCCACGCTCGGCTTCCGCGGTGAAGCGCTGCCGTCGATCGCCTCGGTCAGTCGCTTCACCCTTTCCTCGCGCCGCGCGCATGACGAGCATGGCTCGGCGCTGCAGATCGAAGGCGGCAAGATCGGCGAAGTGACCCCGCGCGCGCATGCGCCGGGCACCACCGTGGAAGTACGCGAGCTGTTCTACAACGTGCCGGCGCGGCGCAAGTTCCTGCGCGCTGAGCGCACCGAACTGGGTCATATCGAAGAGTGGCTGCGTTCGCTGGCGCTGGCGCGGCCGGATGTCGAACTGCGCGTGTCGCACAACGGCAAGGCGTCACGCCGTTACAAGCCGGGCGACCTGTATTCCGATACGCGATTGGCTGAAACACTGGGCGAGGACTTCGCCAACCAGGCGGTGCGCGTGGACCACAGCGGTGCCGGACTGCGCCTGCACGGCTGGATCGCGCAGCCGCATTATTCTCGGGCCAGCGCCGACCAGCAGTACCTGTACGTCAATGGCCGTTCGGTGCGCGACCGCAGCGTCGCCCACGCGGTGAAGATGGCCTACGGCGATGTGCTGTACCACGGCCGCCAGCCGGCTTACGTGCTGTTCCTGGAGTTGGATCCGACCCGCGTCGACGTCAACGTGCATCCGGCCAAGCACGAAGTGCGCTTCCGTGATTCGCGGCTGGTTCATGACTTCGTCTACCGCACGCTGAAGGATGCGCTGGCCGATACCCGCGCCGGCATGTCGGCGCAGGAGATCGGTGCTGGCGCCATGCATCCGGTGGATGCGGCCGCTGCACCGATGGCATCGACCGCGGGCGCCTCCGGTTTCGGGCTGGTGCGCGGTCCCGCACCCGGTGCTGGCTCCGGTGGTGGTGGTGGCGGATTCTCAGGCTGGCGCCCGCAGCAGCCGCTGGGCCTGCAGGTAGCCGATGCACCGGCCGCCTACGCTGCGCTGTATGCCGCGCCCTCCGGTGCAGAACGCGGGGCGGCGTTACCGCCGATGCCGACCGAGAGCGGGCTGCCGGTGACCAGCGCCGACGCCGGCGTGCCGCCGCTGGGTTATGCGATCGCGCAGCTGCACGGCATCTACATCCTGGCCGAGAATGCCGAAGGCCTGATCGTGGTCGACATGCATGCGGCGCACGAACGCATCGGCTACGAGCGGCTGAAGAACGCGCACGATGGCATCGGCCTGCAGTCGCAGCCGATGCTGGTGCCGATCACGCTGGCGGTGGGTGAGCGCGAGGCGGATACCGCCGAGAGCGAGGCGGATACATTGGCCGCACTCGGCTTCGAGGTGACCCGCGCCGGCCCTGGCTCGCTGCATGTACGCAGTATTCCGGCGCTGCTGGCCCACGCCGAACCGGAAGGCCTGCTGCGTGACGTACTGACCGACCTACGCGAGCATGGCCAGAGCCGCCGCGTGGCAACTGCACGTGACGAGCTGCTGTCGACCATGGCCTGCCACGGCGCGGTGCGCGCCAACCGGCGGTTGACCGTGCCGGAAATGAACGCGCTGCTGCGCGACATGGAAATCACCGAGCGGTCCGGTCAGTGCAACCACGGCCGACCGACCTGGGCCCGTTTTTCGCTGGCGGAGATCGACCGCTGGTTCCTGCGCGGACGTTGAGGGGAGCATCGATGCGTTATCGGGGAATGGGCGGCCTGCTGGCCGCCTTGTTGTTGGCGGCCTGCAGCCCGGCGACGCCGCCGGCACCGGCCGTTGCTGAAGATCCAGCCTATGCCACCGCGCAGCAACAGTGGCGCGTGGCGCGTTACCAGGACCTGACCCGGCCCGATGGCTGGACAGCACTGGTTGGCCTGCATTGGCTGCCGAACAAATCGCATTTCGTCGGAAGCGGCGCCACCAATGGCATCCGCCTGGCGGTCGGCCCGGACAAGCTGGGCCTGCTGCGCCGCGAAGGCAGCCAGTGGTGGTTCACCCCGGAAGCGGGCGCCGAGATCAGCCATGACGGCCAGCCGGTGCGCGGCCGCATCCGCATCGACACCGACAAGGATCCGCAGCCGACCCTGCTGGCCTTCGATGGTGGCAAGGGCCAGCTCGGCATCATTCGCCGCGGTCCGCGCGATGCGCTGCGGGTCAAGCACGCTGACGCACCGGCACGCCGCGATTTCGCCGGCCTGGAGTACTGGCCGGGTGGTCCGGACTGGCAGGTGCAGGCGCGCTTCATCCCGCATCCGCCGGGCAAGACCTTGCCGATCGTTGATATCACCGGCCTGACCACTGAGATGCCGAATGCCGGTGCGGTTGAGTTCGAGCGCGATGGACGCGCCTGGCGGCTGGAGGCGATCGGTGCTCCCGGGCAGCCGCTGTTCCTGATCTTCGCCGACCGCACCAGCGGCCGCGGCAGTTATCCGGCCGGCCGCTACCTGGACACCGATGCGCCCGGCGCCGACGGCACGGTACGCATCGATTTCAATCACGCCTACAACCCACCGTGCGCGTTCACCGCCTACGCGACCTGCCCGTTGGCGCCGCCGGAAAACCGGCTGGACCTGCGCGTGGAAGCGGGCGAGAAGGCTTACCACCTGCCTGAAGGAGAAGGCTGATATGCCGATCAGATCCCTGTTGCGTACCGCCGTTGTATTGGCGGCCTGTGCGCTGGCACCGCTGGTTGCAGCGCGTACCGTGCAAGCCGACACCGCTGGCGCAGCGGCGGCCAAGCCGCCGGTGCCGTTGCTGTGGAAAGTGACCGGCCCGGGTGACTCGCGCCTCTACCTGCTCGGCTCCTTCCACCTGCTGAAGCCGCAGGACTACCCGTTGTCGCCCGAAGTCGAGCAGGCGTTCGAGGCCTCGCAGCGGGTGGTATTCGAGCTGTCGCCGGAAGACATGCAGTCGCCACAGCTGGCCAGCCGCATGGTGCAGGCAGCGGTCCGTACCGATGGCAGCGAACTCAAGCGCGATCTTGATGCCGCCACCTGGCAGAAACTGCAGACGTTCGCCATCGAGAACAAGCTGCCACTGGCGCAGATGCAGGGCATGAAGCCGTGGTTTGTCGGCTTGAGCATTTCGGTCGGGCAGATGCAGAAGATGGGGCTGGACCCGGCCCTTGGCCTGGATCGGCACTTCATGGAGCGAGCGCAGAAGACTGGCCGCAAGACGGCGGGCCTGGAAGACATCGATACCCAGATCGGCATGCTCGACGGCATGACGGTGCAGGAGCAGCGGCAGATGCTGTCCGAGGCGCTGGACCAGGCTGGCAAGGGCGATGAGCAGGCCCGCCAGCTGCACGACGCCTGGCGCCGTGGCGATGAGCGCGTGCTGTGGACCAAGATGGCGGCGGAGATGCGCCAGCAGTATCCGCAGCTGTACCAGCGCATCAACACCGGTCGCAATGATGCATGGGTGCCCAAGCTGCTGCCGTACCTGCAGGCCGGGCAGGGCGGTACGCTGGTCGTGGTTGGAACACTGCACCTGCTCGGCAATGATGGCGTGGTCGAAAAGCTGAAGGCGAAGGGCTACAAGGTCGAGCGCGTGTGCACGGGGTGCAAGGCGAAACGCTGACGCATCGCGGCTGGACTGCAAAACAGAACGGCGCGCCAAGGGGCGCGCCGTTTTCGTTCCAGCCGGAGCAATGGCTCAGCGGCGCGTCTTGCCGCCGGTACCCGTACCGGTGCCGGGTTCGTTCGGCTTGTTACCTGTGCTGGTGCCGGTACCCGTTCCGGTACCACCCGGACGCGGGCCGCCGAAACCGGTGCCCATGTTGCGCTGGAACTCCTGCCACAGCTCCAGGTTGCGCTCGGTCAGCTGGTTCATCATCGCCCACGGGGTCTGCCCCAGCAGATTGCCCATCTGCTGGCGGAACTGCTGCTGCTGGTCGAGGAAGACCTGCATGCTGCGCTCCAGGTAGTTGCCCATGAAGCCCTGCAGGGAATCGCCGTAGAAGCGGATCAGCTGGCTCAGCAGCTGGGTGGACAGCATCGGTTCGCCGTCCTGTTCCTGGTCGGCGATGATCTGCAGCAGGACCGATCGCGTGAGGTCGTCGCCGCTCTTGGCATCGCGGACTTCGAAGTCTTCACCGTCCAGGATCAGCTGGCGCACGTCCTCGATGGTGATGTAGCTGGAGATCTCGGTGTCGTAGAGACGGCGGTTCGGATACTTCTTGATGATGCGGGTCGCAGCCATGAAGCGGTACTCGTCACAGTAGACGCGCAGCATGGCGCAGTGCAGCAGCCGTTGCAACCGCCTCAGCCCCCGCCAGGCTTGGCTTTCGGCGGCGATCATGTTGCGCAACAAGGGTTTGCGTGCTGCGCAGCATGACTCTCGGCAGGGGGCGGCAGCGCGCGCTGCAACCACCCCGTGCGCGGCTTACCAGCCCATATGGTGGCCGCCGTTGATGTCCAGGTTGCTGCCGGTGATCCACGAGGCCTCGTCGGCCACCAGGAACGACACGCCGTAGGCGATTTCTTCCGGCCTGCCCAGGCGCCCGGTGGGGATGTCGGCGATGATCTTGGCGCGCACTTCCTCCGGCACCGCCATCACCATGTCGGTGGCGACGTAGCCGGGCGAAATGGTGTTGACGGTGATGCCAAAGCCGGCATTCTCGCGGGCCAGCGAGATGGTGAAGCCGTGCATGCCGGCCTTGGCCGCTGCGTAGTTGGCCTGGCCATACTGGCCCTTCAGGCCGTTGATCGAGCTGATCTGGATGACCCGGCCCCAGCCGCGGCGGCGCATGCCCTCGATCACCGGGCGGGTGACGTTGAACACCGAATTGAGGTTGGTGTTGATCACATCGTGCCACTGGTCCGCGCGCATGCGGTGGAAGGTGGTGTCGCGGGTGATGCCGGCGTTGTTGACCAGGATCTCGACCGGCCCGAGCTCGGCCTCGACCGCGCGCACCATCGCCTCGGCGCTGTCCGGATCGGAGACATCACCTGGAAAGATCGACACGCTGTAGCCGCGTTCGGTCATCGCCTGCAGCCAGGCACGGGCCTTGGCTTCGTCGCGGTAATTGGTGGCGACCCGGTGGCCCTGGTCGGCCAGGCGTTGGCAGATGGCGGTACCGATGCCGCCGGTTCCGCCGGTGACCAGTGCGACGCGAGATGTCATGGAATGCTGTCCGGGAATCAGGTGGGGGAAGGGGGATTCTGCAACATCGGCGCGGAAAGTGCGCCGGCCGGCAGCAGGATATCGGTACGCGGCAGCCGCGCCGGGTCGAAGGCCCGTTGCGCGGCGGCGAACAGCGTGTCCAGATCCTGCGCGTGGTCCAGCGCGGCGGGGGCCTGGCCGAGCAGCTGCCAGAGCTGGCGCAGCACCGGCACCGGTCGCGTGCTGTCGACCGCCAGCGCCGCCAGTGACTTGGACAGCTTGTGGCCCGGTGCATCCAGCAGCAGGGGTAGATGCCAGTAGCGCGGCACCGCCAGGCCCAGCGCCTGCTGCAGCAGGATCTGCCGCGCGGTGGAATCGAGCAGGTCGGCGCCACGCACCACTTCGGTCACGCCCTGTGCAGCGTCGTCCACCACCACCGCCAGCTGGTACGCCCAGCAGCCGTCGGCGCGGCGCAGCACGAAGTCGCCGACCTCGGCATGCACGTCCTGCTGCTGTGGGCCACGCAGGCCATCGTCGAAGTGCACGAGGCTGCCAGGCGGCACGCGGAAGCGGACGGCCGGGTCCGGTCTTGGTTGCCGCGCAACGCAGCGATGGTGGATGCCGCCGCTGGCAGCCAGCTCGCTGCGGCTGCAGTGGCAGATGAAGGCCAGATCATCGGCGAGCAGCACATCCAGTGCGGCCTGGTAGACCTCGCCACGGGCGCTCTGCCAGAGGATCGGGCCATCATGGACCAGGCCGAACGCGGACAGTGCCCGCAGTTGTGACTCGGCGGCACCGGGCACGGTGCGCGGCGGATCGACGTCTTCGATGCGCAGCCGCCACAAGCCGCCGTGATGGCGCGCGAGCAGCCAGCTGCCGAAGGCGGCGAGCAGGGATCCGGGGTGGAGCAGGCCGGTCGGCGAGGGCGCGAAGCGGCCGCAGGGAATGGGGGAGGTCATGCAGGCTGAATCGTCGGTCAGGTTGGCGCTTGAATTCAAGCTGACCGCACCGCAAATTGATCGATATCGACCCCTTCCGAGCCGGAATTTCCCATGTTCACCCGTATAGCCCTCTTCCTGGCCACGAACTTTGCCGTGCTGATCCTGGCCAGCATCGTGATGTCGCTGACGGGAACCGACCCCAGCAAGATGAGCGGCCTGCTGATCATGGCCGGCATCTTCGGTTTCGGTGGCTCCTTCATTTCGCTGCTGCTGTCCAAGTGGATGGCCAAGCGCTCCACCGGTGCGGTGGTGATCACCGAGCCGCGCAACCAGACCGAGCGCTGGCTGCTGGCCACCGTCGAGCGCCAGGCCAAGGCGGCGGGCATCGGCATGCCTGAAGTGGCGGTCTATGACGGCCCGGAGATCAACGCCTTCGCCACCGGTGCCAACCGCAACAATGCGCTGGTGGCGGTGTCCACCGGCCTGCTGCACAACATGAGCGAAGACGAGGCCGAAGCAGTGCTGGGCCACGAGATCGCCCACGTCGCCAACGGTGACATGATCACCATGGCGTTGCTGCAGGGTGTGCTGAACACCTTCGTGATCGTGCTGGCCCGCGTGGTCGGCGGCATCATCGACAGCGCGCTGTCGGGCAACCGCGAAGGCGGCGGCCGCGGTTTTGCGTACTACATCATCGTGTTCGTGCTGGAGATGGTGTTCGGCCTGTTCGCCACCATGATCGCGATGTGGTTTTCGCGTCACCGTGAGTTTCGTGCCGATGCCGGCGGTGCCTCGCTGGCCGGCCGCCAGAAGATGATCGCCGCGCTGGAGCGCCTGCAGCTCAACCACGGCCAGAGCACGCTGCCGACCCAGATCGCCGCCTTCGGTATTGCCGGTTCGACGGCGAAGAAGCTGTTCATGAGCCACCCGCCGCTGGAAGAGCGCATTGCCGCACTGCGGGCGTCTACGGTGGCGTAAGCCTCCGCTTCCAAGGTAGTGCAGGAACGCCTGGCCTCGCGCCGGGCGTTTTTGTTTGCGGGGATGCATTGCTGATGCCGGGTCGTGCCCGGCGGATCGTTTCCGCGTCTGCGGAGAGGTGTCACTTTCTTTGCTCGTGCACCGCGCTGCAGGAGCAGCGTGGAACGGCGTAGCCGGCCCGTAGGGTGGCGCACATGGATGTGCGCCATCAAGAAAGTAACCAAAGAAACGCTCCGCCGGCCGCGAGCCGCCGTGCTGCGCACGCCGGTGCCCTGTGCTCCTCGGTCCGTCGAGGGACGGTGCGGGAACTCGCTTCGCTCAGACACCCGCACCTCTTCGCCCTCGCCGGACCTGCGGTGCTCGGCTCGCTCAAGGCGGACTGGAAGATCAAGATCAACGGCAACAGCATCCATGCATGGCGTGGATCTTCCGGGTGTAGCTGTTGCTCTTGATGTTGGGTCCGCCTTGAGCGAGCCGAGCATCGCAGGGGAATCAGGGGCGCAGAGGCGCCGGTGTCTGAGCGAAGCGAGTTCGGCGCCGTCCCCTGATTCGCCGAGAAGCGCAGGGTGCCGGCGCGGAGCGACGGCTCGCGGCCTGGCGGCGTGTTTCTTTGGTTACTTTCTTGATGGCGCACATCCATGTGCGCCACCCTACGGGCCGGCTACGCCGTTCCACGCTGCTCCTGCAGCGCGGTGCACGAGCAAAGAAAGTGACAAGCACGATCACCGCGGATACAAAAACGGCACCTTCGCAGGTGCCGTTTCCATGAACCGCTCTACACGGAACCTCAGAACTTCGCGTCGAACTCCGCCGCGTAGCCGGTGTTCACCAGCACCTTCTGCAGCGATTCGGCCACCTTCAGGTTACCGGCCACGATCTGGTGGTTGTCCGGGCCGCGGTTGTCCATCCGGCCCAGGGTTGCGCCCTTGAAGTCGCAGACCTTGCCACCGGCCTCGCGGACCAGCAGCAGGCCAGCGGCGATGTCCCATGCCTTCACACCGGCTTCGAAGTAGGCATCAGCGCGGCCACAGGCCACGTAGGCCAGGTCCAGCGCGGCTGAACCGGTGCGGCGGATGTCCTCGGCCTGGACCAGCAGGGTGTCGACCGACTTCAGCTGGGCGCTGGCGCGGGCGCGCTCACGCGGGGCGAAGCCGGTGTGGATCATGGTGCCTTCCAGGTCCTTGCGGTCGGCAACGCGGATGCGGCGGTCGTTCAGCAC
The DNA here is from genome assembly GCF_004920835.1 of Stenotrophomonas maltophilia. GTDB lineage: Bacteria > Pseudomonadota > Gammaproteobacteria > Xanthomonadales > Xanthomonadaceae > Stenotrophomonas > Stenotrophomonas maltophilia_AQ. Next base: position 14,045 of record NZ_QFHO01000027.1, on the reverse strand, counting down.
GGCACCAGCGCCACGGCTGGCGGTGAACAGTTCATTGCGCAGCGGGTCGAAGATGACCGCATCGGTCGGCTCGCCGTTCTCGACCAGGGCGATCGACACGCAGTAGTGCGGCACGCCGCGCAGGTAATTGCTGGTGCCATCGAGCGGGTCGATGACCCACATCTGGCGACGCTCGCCCTGCACGCCACCTTCTTCGCCGAAGATGCCGTATTCGGGATAGGCGCGCTTGAGTTCCTTGACGATGACCTTTTCCGCGTCCGCGTCCACTTCGCTGGCGTAGTCCATCCGGCCCTTCTGCACCACGTTCAGCGCCTCGAGCTTGTTGATGTTGCGCAACAGGACGTTGCCGGCGAGGCGGGCGGCCTTGACCATGACGGTTACGGCGGGTTTCTGCATGGCGTGGGCTCCCGGAAAGGCAGAAGAGAAGGGCTGGCGGGGGAAAAGAGCGGGTCCGGCGCAGTGGCCGGCCGCACAGTTTACCATTGGTCTTCGTCCAGCTCGACATTTTCCCTGTTCATGTCCCAGTTTCCCGTCGCCACCCGCCTCCGATTCGTCCTGGTCGGTACCCAGCACCCCGGCAACATGGGCGCCGCCGCCCGTGCCCTGAAGACCATGGGCCTGGCCCGCCTGGTGCTGGTCGCGCCCGAAAAGCCATTGGACGAGGAGGCCTTCCGCCGCTCGGCCGGTGCCGAAGACGTACTCGGTGACGCCCCGGTGGTGGCCACCCTGGCCGAGGCCGTGGCCGACTGCCGCCTGGTGCTGGGCTGCACTGCCCGCGCGCGCCGCGTCCAGCTGGAGGAGTACCTGCCCGCCGAGGCCGCTGCCCGCGCCGTGACCAAGGCCGGCGAAGGTGCCGAGGTAGCGCTGGTGTTCGGCCGCGAGCGTACCGGGCTGACCAACGAAGAGCTGCAGCTGTGCCACGCGGCGGTGCACATCCCGTCCGATCCGGAGTTCAGCTCGCTCAACCTGGCGGCAGCCGTACAGGTGCTGGCCTATGAAACCCGCATGCAGCTGCTTGGCGCACAGCCGGTGGCTGAGCCGGGGACCGGCGTCCGCGAACAGGTCGCCAGCCATGAGCAGATGGAGAGCTTCTTCGCCCAGCTCGGCGACACCCTGGACGAGATCGATTTCCACAAGGGCCGCGCGCCGGAATCGGCGATGCGCAAGCTGCGCCGCCTGTTCCTGCGTAGCGAGCCGAGCGAGCAGGAAGTACGCCTGCTGCGCGGCATCCTCGCCGATACCCAGCGCATGGCGCGGCTGGCCCAGGCGGGCAACAAGGACAGCTGACGACGTTCTCATTTTTTCGGGTAGTCTGTCCGGATACCCAGGGGGGATGAAGCCTGTGTCAGGTCTTCGAAAGGCAATGCAGGGGGGACTGCTGAGCCTGGCCATGGTCCTGCTGGCCGGGACGGTGCGTGCAGCACCGGACCCGGTGCTGGTGCTGGGCCGGATCAGCGATGATCCCAAGGCCCATTACGAGCAGCTGCAGCCACTGCTGGACTATGTGGTGCCGCGCATGCACGACGTCGGGATCAAGGAGGGGAGGATCCTGATGGCGCGCGACCCCCAGCAGATGGCCAGCTACCTGCGGCGGGGACGGGTCGACTGGGTCACCGAAACATCGGGCACGGCCATGGCGCTGGGCCAGCGCAGTGGCGCTCGTCCGCTGCTGCTGACCGAGCGCAATGGCGTGCGTGAATACCAGACGGTGTTCTTCGTGCGCAGCGACAGCCCGATCCAGCGCGTGCAGGATCTGCGCGGCCATCGGTTGGCCCTGCAGAACACCGCGTCCACCAGTGCCTACCTGGTGCCGGTGATGACCCTGCTGCAGGACGGGCTGTCACCACAGATCCTTGCCGGGGTCTGGGATATGCCGGGCCGGGACAGCGTGGGCTATGTGTTCGTGCGCAGTGAGTTGAACATCGCCACCTACGTGCACAAGGGGATGGCCGATGTGGGAGCGGTGAGCAGCGTGGACTGGAACGACGAACGGCGGGTGCCGGCGGCGTTCCGTCGCGACTTCCGCGAACTGCTGCGCACCGAGCCGTACCCGCGTGCGGTGGAGATGGTGCGCGCCGACCTCGATCCGAGGGTGCGTGACCGCCTGCAGCAGGTACTGCTGGAGGCGGCCAGCGATCCGCGGGCGCAGGGGGCGTTGCATCGGTTTTTTGGCACTTCCGGTTTCCACCGCGTCGATGCGCATGCGCAGCAGCGGCTGGATGAATTGAAACAAGGATTGACGCGCGTGCGGATGGAAGTGGAATGAAGTGGCTCGGCTCGGGAATGCAGGCCCGGTTCCTGCTTGCGATGGGCGGGGCGATGATCGTGGTCGTGGCGATCCTGGCGGTACTGCTGGGGCGGCAGACGGCGATGCAGAGCGAGGTGCGCAACCTCAGTGGCAGTGTCATCCATGAACTGTTCGATCGCGGCGTGCGCAGCCGTGGCGAGGCGATGGCGCGCGAGTTGTCCGATGCGCTGGCCAACCCGCTGTACTACCGCGATCTGGACCAGATCGGTGCGCTGGTGCGCAATACTGCCCGCCAGCAGGTGGTGCGCTACGTGCTGGTGTTCGATGACCATGGCCGGCTGGTGCATGACGGTACGGTCGAGGTTGCCGGTTTCGGGCAGCCCATGGCCGACCCGCTGGCGCCCGGAGCAGTGGCCGCGCGGGCCCTGGTGGTGCAGGAATCGCCGAAGGTGCTCGACAACGCGATGCCGATCATGGTCGGCAACCAGCGCATCGGTGGCGTCCGCGTCGGCATGGCGCTGGACGAGGTGCAGCAGCGCGAGCAGGCTGCCAACGCCACGCTCGGAGAGCGCCTGCAGCAGGTCGGCAGCCGCCACCTGGGCTGGCTGCTGCTGATGCTGGGGCTGCTGGTGGTGATCGGCGTGGTGGTGATCCTCTACGTGCAGCGCACCCTGGTGGCGCCGATCCGTGACCTGGCCGCGGCGGCACGCCGTATCGAAGCCGGGGACTACCAGGCGCCGCTGGCGGAGAACAGCCGCGATGACGAGGTTGGTGAGCTGGTACGCGGCTTCGCCAGCATGCGGGATGCGATCGCCCGCCATGATCGCGAAGTGCGGCGCATGGCCTATACCGATGCGTTGACCGGGCTGACCAACCGGCTGGCGTTCCGCGAGGCGCTGGATCACCGGTTGATGGCTGCGCGCGCTTCCAACCATAGGCTGGGCCTGCTGTTTGCCGACATTGACGACTTCAAGCGGGTCAACGATACCCTTGGCCACGAGGCAGGCGACGAGGCGTTGCTGCAGTTCGCACAGCGCATCGGCCGCGCAGTGACCGAAGCCGGTGGCGATGAGGCGCTGCTGGCGCGGTTCGGTGGCGACGAGTTCGTGATCCTGGTCGGCGACGGTGACGTGGCTGCCAATGCGCGATTGCTGGCCGAAGTGCTGGTGCGCGAGCTGGGCAAGCCGCTGGTGGTGCAGGGCAGGGAATTGTTCCTCGGAACCTCGATCGGCGTGACCCTGTTCCCCGACGACGCGGCCGATGCGACCACGCTGCTGAAGAACGGCGACATCGCCATGTACCAGGCGAAGATGGCCGGCAAGAACTGCTATCGCTACTACAGCCGCGCGATGGACCATGCAGTCGAGCGCCGCGTGCACATGGAGCAGGAGCTGCGCGGTGCCTGGGAGCGCGGCGAGCTGCGCCTGGCCTACCAGCCGATCTTCCGCATGCGCGACCGCCGCATGGTAGGTGTCGAAGTGCTGCTGCGCTGGCAGCACCCGACCCTTGGTACGATCCCGCCGTCGGTGTTCATCGAAGTGGCCGAGCAGAGCGGGTTGATCGAGATCATCGGCCCGAAGGTGCTGCGCGCGGCCTGCATGGAAGCCTCGCAGTGGCCGCGCGGAGCGGGCGGCGATGACCTGTTCGTATCGGTCAATGTATCGCCTCGGCAGCTGCGCGGCGGCGAGTTGCCGGCACTGGTGGCACAGTGCCTGCATGAGTCCGGGCTGCCGGCTTCGCGCCTGCACCTGGAGCTGACCGAGACCGCGGTGATCGGCGATGAGATGGTGGCCGCGCAACTGCTGGACAAGTTGCACCGCACCGGTGTGAAGGTCTGGCTGGATGATTTCGGCACCGGCTTCTCCGGCCTCAGCCATCTGCGCCAGGTGCCGGTGGATGGGGTAAAGATCGACAAGAGTTTCGTCGCCGACATGCAGCGCGACCCCGACGACCTTGCTCTGACCACGGCGATCATCGCCATGGCCCATGCGCTGGGCATCACGGTGGTGGCCGAGGGCATCGAGCAGCAGGCGCAATTCGAACTGCTGGCCCAGCGTGGCTGCGACCTCGGCCAGGGTTACTGGCTGAGCCACCCGGTGACCGCCACCGAAGTGGTACGGATGATCGAGTCGGGCCTGTAGCCGTTGTCTTGGGGTCAGATCCCTTTTCCGCGGGAAAAGGGATCTGACCTCGGCCCCGTGTTATAGCGGGCGCTTGCTAGGGTCGCCGGGCAGTTCGCGCACCAGCTTAGGGATCAGGTAACCGGACAGGTGCGCGGTCAGGCCGGCGATCAACGCCTTGGCCTGGATGTCGTCCACTTCGAAGTGGGCCACGCCATCAACCCGATCCAACTGATGCAGGTAATAGGGCAGCACGCCGGCAGCGAAGCTGCGTTCGCTCAGGTCCTGCAGCGCCTGCACGCTGTCGTTGACCCCGCGCAGCAGCACTGCCTGGTTCAGCAGCTGGGCGCCGATGCCGCGCAGGCGGGCCATCGCCGTATCGACGCTGGCATCGAATTCATTGGCGTGGTTGGCATGGACCACGATCGCCAGCGGCCAGGGCAGCCCGCCCAGCCAGGCCAGCAGCTCCTCGTCCACCCGCTCCGGCAGCACGATCGGCAGCCGCGTGTGAATGCGCAGCCGACGGATGTGCGGGATCTGGCGCAGCGCTTCGGTCAGCTCAGCCAGCTTGTGCGTGGCCAGCGACAGCGGGTCGCCGCCGGACAGGATCACCTCGTCGATGTCCGGGTCGGCCGCGATGGCCGCCACCGCCTCCTGCCAGCCGCCCTTGGCGGCATTCTCCGCGCCATAGTCGAAGTGCCGGCGGAAGCAGTAGCGGCAGTTGATCGCACAGCTGCCGGTGGCCACCAGCAGGGCACGGCCGCGGTACTTCTGGATGACGCCGGTGGCCTTCTTTGCCGCGCCGTCGCCCACCGCGTCGAAGCTGAACCCGGGCGCCGGACGCATTTCCTCGTCGATCGGCAGCACCTGGCGCAGCAATGGGTCGGCCGCATCGCCCTTGCGCATGCGGGCCACGAAGCCCTCCGGCACGCGCAGCGCGAACTGGGCCATGGCTTCGTCCGAGACACCCAACGCGGCCGGGTCCAGCTGCAGCCGGGCCAGCAGGGCGTGCGGGTCGCGCAGCGCCTGGCGCCAGAGCTGCTGCCAGCGTGCGGGCGCGCCTGGCGACGGGGTCCGGGGGAAGGCGGAAAGCTGCATGGACAGGGGGCCTGCGGTTATCATGGACACATAAACAGTTGCCCGCCGGGGTTCCGGTGGGCTTTCCATTCTATCCGGCTCGCCGCACGCGCGGCGGTTTCGCCATTTGAGGAGCTTGAGCATGGCCACTGCGGGCATGAACGATGTCAAGAACGGGATGAAGATCCTGGTCAACAATGAACCGGCCGTCATCTCCGAGACCGAGTTCATCAAGCCGGGCAAGGGCCAGGCCTTCACCCGCGTGCGCTATCGCTTCATCAAGTCGGGCCGCACGGTCGAAATGACCATGAAGGCGACCGATGACGTGGAAGTGGCCGATGTGGTCGATACCAACATGGACTACATGTACAGCGACGGTGAGTACTGGCACTTCATGGACCCGGAAACCTTCGAGCAGGTCCAGGCCGACAAGTCCGGCATGGGCGGCGCTGAGAAGTGGCTGAAGGGCGAAGAGTCCTGCATCGTGACCCTGTTCAACGGCTCGCCGATCTTCGTGCAGCCGCCGAACTTCGTCGAACTGAAGATCACCGAGACCGATCCGGGCGTCCGTGGCGACACCTCCGGTGGCGGCGGCAAGCCGGCCACCCTGGAAACCGGTGCAGTGGTCCGCGTGCCGCTGTTCGTCAACCAGGATGAAATCATCAAGGTCGACACCCGCTCGGGCGAGTACTCCTCGCGCGTCAAGTAATCCGGGTACGCGCTGGCGCATTCGCGCTGGCGCTCCCACGATCCGCGATGCGGATCGTGGGCCCCACTTACCAGCACCCACACCCCGCCGCTTCGCGGCCGCCCCTGACTCAGGGGCTCGTCCTCCAGAAGCTCAGCGGTAGCCGTTCGGCCGGAGATCAGTCGCCCGGCAGACCCAAGGCCGCCAATGGTCCCTCCTCCCACAGCCCAGTGAGCCCGCATGAGCGATAGCCCGCACCTCCCTGAAGCCTGCGACCTGCTCATCGAAGCCGGTTATGTTGTTCCGATCGAGCCGCATGCGGTGGTGCTGGAAGACCATGCCGTGGCCATCCGTGGCAGCGAGATCGTGGCCATCCTGCCGCGTGCCGAAGCCCGTGCGCGTTTCCGCGCCACCCAGGTGGTGAGCCGCCCCGAGGCCGCGCTGATGCCGGGCCTGGTCAACGCGCACACGCACAACCCGATGACCCTGCTGCGCGGCGTCGCCGACGACCTGCCGCTGATGACCTGGCTGCAGCAGCACATCTGGCCGGTGGAAGCGGCGGTGATCGGCCCCGAATTCGTTGCCGACGGCACCACGCTGGCCATTGCCGAGATGCTGCGCGGCGGCACCACCTGCGCCAACGAGAACTACTTCTTTGGCGACGTGCAGGCAGCGATCTACAAGAAGCACGGTTTCCGCGCGTTGGTAGGCGCGGTCATCATCGATTTCCCCACCGCCTGGGCCAGGACCGACGACGAGTACTTCGCCAAGGCCGGTGAACTGCATGACCAGTGGCGCAACGATCCGCTGATCGGCACCGCGTTTGCCCCGCATGCACCGTACACGGTCAACGATGCCAATTTCGAGCGGGTGCGGATGCTGTCCGACCAGCTCGACATGCAGGTGCACCTGCACACCCACGAGACCGCGCAGGAAATCACCGATTCGATCAAGCTGCACGGCCAGCGCCCGCTGGCACGGCTGGATCGGCTCGGCCTGGTCAATGACCGCCTGATCGCGGTGCACATGACCCAGCTCACCGAAGCAGAGATCCACCTGTGCGCCGAGCGTGGCGTCAGCGTGGTGCACTGCCCGGAATCGAACCTGAAACTGGCTTCCGGTTTCTGCCCGGCCTGCGCCCTGCAACGCGCAGGCGTGAACCTGGCCATCGGTACCGATGGCTGCGCCAGCAACAACGACCTGGACATGTTCAGCGAGAACCGCACCGCGGCGATCCTGGCCAAGGCCGTGGCCGACGATGCCACCGCGCTGGACGCGGCGACCACACTGCGCGCGTCCACGCTCGGTGGCGCCCGTGCGCTGGGCTTCGGCGACCGCATCGGTTCGATCGAAGTCGGCAAGCAGGCCGACCTGGTCTGCGTTGATCTGTCCGCGCTGGAAACCCAGCCGCTGCACAACGTGCTGTCGCAGCTGGTGTACGCCACCGGCCGCCAGCAGGTCAGCGACGTCTGGATTGCCGGCAAGCCGAAGCTGGTGCAGCGCGAGCTGGTCGGCATGGACCTGCCGGGCATCATCGCCAACGCGCGCCTGTGGCGCGAGCGCATCCGTCATATCCGCGCCTGAACCCCGGCGCCGCAAGGACTCCCTCATGACTGCCCCCCAAGCATCTTCCAATTTCGATCAGGCCGAGCTGGACAAGTTCGCCGCACTGGCCAACCGCTGGTGGGACGCTGACGGCCCGCAGAAGCCGTTGCATGCGCTGAACCCGGTACGCCTGCAGTACGTGGCCGACCGCGTGCCGCTGCGCGGCGCACGCGTGCTCGACATCGGTTGTGGTGGTGGTCTGTTGAGTGAAGCACTGGCCCAGGCCGGTGCCGAGGTCACCGCCATCGACCTGGCCCCGGAACTGGTAAAGGTCGCGCGGCTGCACGCGCTGGAAAGCGGTGCCACGGTCGATTACCGGGTACAGGCCGCCGAGGACCTGGCCGCCGAGCAGCCGGGCAGCTTCGACGTGGTCACCTGCATGGAAATGCTCGAGCACGTGCCGGACCCGGGCGCGATCATCGAGGCCTGCATGCGCCTGCTGAAGCCGGGCGGTCACCTGTTCCTGTCGACCATCAACCGCACCGCTGCAGCTTTTGCCGTGGCGATCGTTGGTGCCGAGTACGTGGCGCGGCTGCTGCCCAAGGGCACCCATCACTACCAGGAATTCATCAAGCCGGCCGAGCTGGCGCGCTGGTTGCGCGAGGCTGACCTTCAGCTGGCCGACGTCAGCGGCATGGCCTACGAGCCTTGGCGCAACCGCGCGCGGCTGAGCAGCCGTACCGACATCAACTACCTGGCCCACGCGGTCAAGGCTGCATGACCACCGTGCAGTTCCCGCGCGCGGTGCTGTTCGACCTGGACGGCACCCTGCTGGACAGCGCACCGGACTTCGTCGCCACACTTGATGCGATGCTGGCCGAGCGTGGTCGCCCGCCGGTCGATCCGGTGCTGCTGCGGCCGGTAGTGTCCAAGGGCTCGCGCGCGATGGTGTCGGTGGCCTTCCCTGAGCTGGAAGCCATTGAACGCGATGCTCTGATCCCCGAGTTCCTGCAGCGCTACGAAGCGCTGATCGGCCAGCACGCAGTGCTGTTCGACGGCGTGGCCGGCATGCTCGCCGCGCTGGATGAGGCCGGTACGGTGTGGGGCATTGTCACCAACAAACCCGAGTACCTGGCGCGGCTGATCCTGCCGCAGTACGGCTGGCAGCAGCGCTGTGCGGTGCTGGTCGGCGGTGACAGCCTGGCCGAGCGCAAGCCGCACCCGCTGCCGTTGCTGCACGCCGCGCAGGCCATCGGCATCGCCGCCGAAGACTGCGTGTACGTGGGTGACGACGAGCGCGACATCATCGCCGCGCGTGCTGCGGCCATGCCGTCGGTCGCGGCGTTGTGGGGTTACCGCCTGCACAGCGACGATCCGCTGGCCTGGCAGGCCGACGTGCTGGTCGAGAACGCCGAACTTCTGCAACTGGCCAGCCTCTGGCCGACCCGGCCGGCAGCCCCGGCCCAGCCGTAAGGAATCACGTAGTGAGCAGTACCGCGCTGGACAGTTTCCTCGACAAGTGGCGCAGCCGTTGGCCGGAATGGTCGGTGGCCGCCCCGTTCGTGGCCGAACCGCAACGCGATATCGCAGTGGCGTGGTTTGCGCTGCTGCAGGAATTCGACGACATGCTCAACACCAGCGGCGACCCGCTGCCGGCCGACGCCAAGCTGGCGTGGTGGGGCGAGGAGCTGCGCAGCTGGGCCGCGCATCGTTCGCGCCATCCGCTGGGCCGTCTGCTGGAGCCGGTGCGTGCGCCGTGGGCACAACTGGCCGAAGCACTTCCGGATCTGGTTGAAGCGCGTACCGTCGCGCTGGATGCGGCTGGTGCCGAGCGTGCGCTGGCCAACTACGCCGAGGCCGTAGCCGCCGTGGAAGCGGCGCTTTTTGCCGACAAGCCGCGCACCGGCGCAGGCCGTGCGGTGCTGCTGCAGACCCTGGCCCAGCGCCTGCAGGACGCCGGCGTGGCTGGTGTGCCGCGCAGCCTGCTGGACGAGGATTCCAGCACCGCCGCGCAGCGCTGGGCACAGCATCTGTTGAAGGGGTGGGGCAGCCGGGTGCCCGGCCCGCGCCCGCGCCGCGTGTGGTCCAGCCTGGCGCGTGCCCGCGTCGCCGCGCAGGCCGCAGGCAAGCCGGTTGAAGCGACGCCGGTGCGCACCCTGCTGCGCGTGTGGTGGGCCGCGCGCGGCTGACTGCTTAGGTGGGTGCGGACTTTGGTCCGCACGCTGTATGAGATTGTGCCGACCAAGGTCGGCACCCACCAAAGTGCATTGCGCGCGTTACTTGCGTTCCAGCACCAGCAGCGGGTCGATACGGGTATCGAACCAGTTCATGCCCCAGTGCAGGTGCGGGCCGGTGGCGCGGCCGGTGGCGCCGACGGCGGCGATCACCTGGCCCTGTTCCACACGGTCACCGACCTTCACGTCGATGCGTGACAGGTGCAGGAAGTTGGAGCTGACCCCGAAACCGTGGTCGAGCAGCAGCGTGCCGCCGGTCAGGTACAGGTCCGGGCCGGCGAAGGTGACGATGCCGGCAGCCGGTGCTTTCACCGGAGTGCCGGTCGGCACCGCGATGTCCATGCCGGAATGCCCGGCACCGGGTTGGCCGTTGTATACGCGCGCATTGCCGAAGCGGCCGCTGATGCGGCCCTGCACCGGCCAGATGAAGGTCTGGGTGAAGTCAGTGCGGTCGTCATCACGGGCGCGTGCAGCCGTCACCTGCGCCTGCTCGCGCTTGATCCGCTCGGCGATGGCCGGTGGTGGATTGACCGTCTTCGGCGGCACGCCGTTGACACGTTCGGTGGGCCAGTCGCGCGGTGTCACCGTGATGGTTGCGGTCTCGCTGCCACCATCGGGGCGTTGCACCTGCACGCGCAGTGGACCCTTCTCGTCACGGCCGATGCCGAACACCACGCTGCCATAGCCGCTCACCCGCAACTGGCGGCCGGCGTATTGCACGCGGCTGCCGGCGGGTACCTTGCCGATCACCAGCGCGCCCTGCGACGCGCTGGCCGGGAACACCACGCGGCTGTCGATCAGGCTGCCGATGCCATCCTGTGCCTGCGCCGAAGGTGCGGAAAACAAGGGCGCCGCCAGCAGCGCCCCGATCAGGAGAACGGAGCGCATCAGCGGTCGTAGGTCATGCGCTGGCCGGCGGGTTCGCCCACCAGCTTGCTGCCATCCCACACCAGCTGGCCGTTGACCCAGGTGGAGGCGATGCGCGAACGGAAGGTGGTGCCTTCAAACGGCGACCAGCCGCACTTGGACAGCACGTCCTCGCGCTTGACGGTGAACGGCACGTCTTCGACCAGGACCAGATCGGCGAAGTAGCCTTCGCGCAGGAAGCCGCGCTCTTCCACGTCGAACAGCTGCGCCGGGGCGTGGGCGAACTTCTGCACCACCTGCTCGCGGGTCAGCTTGCCTTCGTGCACGCGTTCCAGTGCGGCCACCAGCGCGTACTGCACCAGCGGCAGGCCCGACGGCGCCTGCGCGTAGGGCTTCTGCTTCTCTTCCCAGGTGTGCGGCGCGTGGTCGGTGGCCAGCACGTCCAGCACGTCATCGGCCAGCGCGGCAGTGATCGCCTCGCGGTCGGACACTTCCTTGATCGCCGGGTTGCACTTGATCAGGTTGCCCTTGGTCGCATAGTCCGGACGCGCGAAGTGCAGGAAGTGCACGCAGGTCTCGGCGGTGATCTGCTTGCGGCTGCCGTCGGCGCGGATCAGCGGACCTTTCTCGAACAGCGCCAGCTCGTCGGCGGTGGAGATGTGCAGCACATGCAGGCGGGTGTCGTGCTTGCGTGCCAGCGACATCGCCAGGCGGGTCGACTTGATGCAGGCCTCGCGCGAGCGGATGTCCGGGTGCATGTCCGGGGTCAGCGCGTCGCCGTATTTCTCCTGGAACGCCTTCAGGTTGGCATCGATCATCGGCGTGTCTTCGCAGTGCGTGATGATCGGGGTCGGGCATTCGCGGAAGATCGCGTCCAGCGTTTCCGGGTTGTCCACCAGCATGTTGCCGGTGGAGGCGCCCATGAACACCTTCACGCCCGGTGCCTTCTTCGGGTCCAGTGCGCGGATCGCCTCCAGGTTGTCATTGCTGGCGCCATGGTAGAAGCCGTAGTTGGCCCAGGCGCGGCCGCGCGCGAGCTCGTACTTGGCTTCCAGGATGGTCGAATCCAGCGTCGGCGGATTGGTATTGGGCATGTCCATGAAGCTGGTCAGGCCACCGGCGACGGCCGCCGCCGATTCGCTCGCGATGTCGCCCTTGTGGGTCAGGCCCGGCTCGCGGAAGTGCACCTGATCGTCGATCATGCCGGGCAGCAGCCAGCGCCCGGCCGCGTCCACCACCTGCTCGCCGTCGCGCGGCGCCAGCCCGGAACCGATCTGCGCGATGCGGCCGTTCTCGATGCGCAGGTCGCCGTCGAAGGTGCGGCCTTCGTTGACCATGCGGGCGTTGGTGATGAGCGTGGAGGACATGTCAGTGTTTTCCTGTGCAACGGCAAGAGGGGGCGTTGGGAGATTCGGGCACTGGATCGAAGCCGCCTGGGTGGAACGGATGGCAGCGGCCCAGCCGTCGCGCCGCCAGCCAGCTGCCGCGCAGCGGGCCATGGCGCGAGATCGCTTCCATCGCGTATTCAGAGCAACTGGGTACGAAACGGCAGCGCGGCCCAAGCAGGGGGCTGATGAAGCGCTTGTAGAAGCGCAGCAGGGCGATGAGCAGGCGCGAGATCACCCAGTCATCTTATGCCAGTTGGCATGAAGGCCGCATTTGTGCAGGATGGGCCGTTGGTCGCATGTCGCCAATGGCCTGCGACCGCTCGCGGCACCCTCCAGGTGCCGGACAGGTTCCGTACCGCGCAGGGCGGTCCGTGTTGGTCGGACCGCACCTTGGGCCCGTTGTCTCCTGGACTGAATGGAGTGGGCCACCGAGGTTGCTGCTGCGGGTCGGGTAGGCTATAAAGGCCCGCTTTCCCGGGCCCCGGGGAATCCAAGGAAGAGCGTTTCGTGGCTGCTAAAAAAACTGCAAAGAAGGCCGTAACGGCCGCCAAGAAAACCGCCAAGCCTGTTGTGAAGAAGTTGGCGGCAAAGCCCGTTGCCAAGAAACCGGCCAGCAAGCCGGTGACCAAGGCAGCGTCCTCGCAACCGGCGGCCAGGAAGGCCACCGCAAAGAAAGCGCCGGTGAAGGCAACCAAGCCGGTGGCGAAGAAGGCCGCTGCGCCTGCCAAGGCCAAGCCTGCCGCTGCCGGCAGGAAGGCGCCGGTGGTGAAGAAAGCCGTCAGCAAGGCTGCACCGGTGAAGAAGGCCGCCGCCAAGCCGGTGGCGAAGAAGGCAGCAGCCAAGCCAGCGCCGAAGGCGGTGGTGAAGAAGGCTGCGGCCAAGCCGGTCGCCAAGCCTGTAGCGAAGAAAGTCGCTGCGGCCAAGCCTGCTGCTGTAAAGAAAGTTGCCAAGAATGTCGCCGCGCCGGCCGTAAAGCCGACCCCGGCCCCCGTTGTGAAGTCCGCACCGAAGCCAGCTGCGAAGCCGGCTCCGGCCAAGTCTGTCCCGGCCAAGACCGCGGCAGTGGCAGCAGCCCAACCGGCTCCCAAGCCGGCCCCGGCCGCCGCTCCTGCAGCATCGACCGCCCCGCAATCCAAGAATCCCGTGCCCGTTTCGAAATCGCCTGCCAAAACCGCCGTGAAATCCGATTCCGCCCCGAAGACCGTGCCGCGTCCTGTCGGCAAGGTCGCCGTGGCCGTCGCCGCCCGCTCGGCCGCGCCGGCCCCGCGCAGCAAGTACAAGGTGGTCGAATACAAGACCGATGAGGCCACTGGCCGCCCGATCCTGCCGGCTGGCTACAAGCCGTCCTCGGAAGAGGAATACATGAGCCCGCTGCAGCAGGAATACTTCCGCCAGCGCCTGCAGAACTGGCGTGCGGACCTGGTGGAAGAGTCCAAGCAGACCATCGAGAACCTGCGCGAGGAAGTGCGTGACATCGGCGACGAAGCCGAGCGTGCGACCCGCGAGACCGAGAACTCGCTGGAACTGCGTACCCGTGACCGCTACCGCAAGCTGATCGGCAAGATCGACAGCACCCTGAAGCGCCTGGAAGCGGGCGACTACGGTTACTGCGTGGACACCGGTGAAGAAATCGGCCTGGAGCGCCTGGAAGCGCGCCTCACCGCCGAGCGCACCATCGACGCCCAGGAGCGTTGGGAGCACCTGCAGAAGCAGCAGGGCGACTGATTCCCGGTCGTTGTATGGTCATGCGAAAAACCCGGCCTCGGCCGGGTTTTTTGTTGGGTGGTGGTTGGCTGGGTAGAACGGCGCCTTCCGGGTATCGGGGGGGGGGGGCTGCGGGTGGGTCCGGGCAGGAAACGCTGCCAGTACATCCCTGTA
>NZ_QFHO01000026.1 GCF_004920835.1 Stenotrophomonas maltophilia | reverse complement strand
ACCCACCACGGAGGGGCTCCGCCGTTGGCCGACCCGGCCGAAGGCCCGCTCTGCGCGCGATACAATAAGCACCATGAACACCCCCCAGGATTCCAGCCTCGGTCGCGAGGTCAGTTACCCGTCGCAGTACGATCCCGGCCTGCTGTTTCCCATCCCCCGCAGCGGCGCCCGCGCCGAGATCGGCCTCGATGACGCCGCGCTGCCATTCGTCGGCCATGACCGCTGGCATGCCTTCGAGCTGAGCTGGCTCGACCCGCGCGGCAAGCCGCAGGTCGCCGTCGCCACCGTGCAGGTGCCGTGCACCTCGCCGCGGCTGGTCGAATCGAAGTCGTTCAAGCTGTACCTCAACTCCCTCAACAGCACCCGTATCGACAGCGCCGAGGCACTGCGCGAACGCCTGGTGACCGATCTGTCGGCCTGCGCCGGTGCGCCGGTGCAGGTGCGATTCGGCCTGCCGGAACTGCGCGAGGCGCCGCTGGGCGAGTCCATCGATGGGCTGGACGTGGAAATCGACTGCTACGGCCCGCCGCAGGCGGACTTCCTCGTGGCCGACGCGGGCGAGGTGGTGGAGGAGACCCTGGTCTCGGCACTGCTCAAGTCGAACTGCCCGGTGACAGGCCAGCCGGACTGGGCCACCGTCAGCCTGCGTTACCGTGGGCCGAAGATCGATCGCGCGGGCCTGCTGCGTTATCTGATCAGCTACCGCGAACACGCCGAGTTCCACGAGCAGTGCGTTGAGCGGATCTTCAGTGAGGTGTCCGCGCGTTGCCAGCCGCAGTGGCTGGAGGTGGAAGCCCGCTACACGCGCCGTGGTGGCCTGGACATCAACCCTTGGCGCGCCAGCCCTGGCATCGCCGCGCCGGCTGCGACCTACCGCGAACTGCGCCAGTAGCCGCCTCAGGCGGTTACGGGTAGCGCCGGCCGCTGGCCGGCAACCGCGTGGAACCCGCGTGCAGGCCAAGCCGGCCAGCGGCCGGCACTACCGGTTCAACGGCAAGCCCCACGGGTGCCTTCCGCCCCGATTGTTCAGCCGCCCCGGGGGGCGGCTTCACATCTGCACCATCCCCATTTAACAACCGTCATGGCAACGTGCGAACCACGTAGTCATGCAAACGGGAGTTGTGGATGAGTACCGAGAAGAAAGCCGATTTCTCCGGCGTCAGTGGCAGCGTCGACAGTACCGCCGAGCAGGTGCCGAAGGCAGACTTCTCTGGCGTCAGCGCTTCGGTGGACAGCACCGCAGACGTCGTCAGCGGCGGCACCTACACCGTGCAGAAGGGTGACTCGTTGTCGAAGATCGCCAAGCAGCATCTGGGCGACGCCAATGCCTGGAAGAAGATCTTCGAAGCCAATCGCGATGTGCTTGACGACCCGGACAAGATCTTCCCGGGCCAGACCCTGAAACTGCCGCCGAAGTAAACGGCGATCGAACGCCGTCCGACAATCCCTGGGAGGAACCCCGAATGATCAAGACCACCCCGCTCCAGACCGCCCTGATCGCCGCCCTGCTGGGCAGCGTTGCCCTGGTAGGTTGCAAGAAGAAAGAAGAGTCGACCGACAACAACGCCGCGCCCGCCGCAACCGCTCCGGCCGAGACGGCACCGGCGCCGATGACCGGCGCGCCGCCGCCGATGGCAGAAGCCGCTGCTGTCAGCGTCTCGGCGGTCACCGTGGGCAAGACCGCTGCCGCCGACAAGTCGGTTGCAACGGCGGCGCTGTTCGCTCCGAAGGATGACATCATCGTCTCGGTCAAGACCGATGGCGCTGCCAACAACGTCACCGTTGGCGCGAAGCTGACCTACCAGGACGGCCAGGTGGCCGGCGAACAGAACGCAACCCTGAACACCAGCGGTGCGGAAACCACCAACGTCACCTTCAAGAATGCAAAGGGCTGGCCGGCCGGCAAGTACCGCGCCGAGGTCACCGTCGATGGCAAGGCGGCCGGAACGCCGCAGGAGTTCGAGGTCAAGTAAGTCCTGCCGACTCTCTCCCGGCAGGGCTCACGATGGACGCAGCCGCGAGGCTGCGTCTTTTTTTATGGTGCGATGGCGGGGTCTCATCCACGCATCACCGCCGCACAAGCCCGGCCGAACGAATCACTGCGTTGCAGTACCGCCGCGTATGGCGCGGCTTTGCCCCGCGCGGCTGAAAACGCGACAATGCAGGGGTTTCCCCGCCGCGCGCCCACCCTGACGGCGGCGGGGGAAGTGACACGGTTGCACGTGGCCCGGCGCTGGCGCCGGCCTTCCCCTGAGCACTGCTACAGAGTCCAAGTCCCCCATGTCCAAGATCCTCTACACGCTGACCGACGAAGCACCGTTCCTGGCCACCCAGTCGTTGCTGCCGATCGTCGACGCCTATACCTCCACTGCCGGCATCGCGGTGGAAACCCGTGACATCTCGCTGTCCGGCCGCATCCTGTCGCTGTTCCCGGAACTGCTGAGCGATGCGCAGAAGGTCAACGACGACCTGGCCGAGCTGGGCCAGCTGGCGACCACCCCGGACGCCAACATCATCAAGCTGCCGAACATCTCTGCCTCGGTGCCGCAGCTGAAGGCGGCCATCAAGGAACTGCAGGACCAGGGCTACCCGCTGCCGGATTACCCTGAAGCTCCGGCCGACGACCAGCAGCGCGACTACAAGGCGCGCTATGACAAGGTCAAGGGCAGCGCGGTGAACCCGGTGCTGCGCGAAGGCAACTCCGACCGCCGCGCACCGCTGTCGGTGAAGAACTACGCACGCAAGCACCCGCACCGCATGGGCGCCTGGGCCTCGGATTCGAAGTCGCACGTCGCGCATATGGCCGCCGGTGATTTCTACGGCAGCGAGAAGTCGGCCACCCTGGCAAACGCCGGTGCGCTGAAGATCACCTTCCACGGCAAGGACGGCAGCACCGTCGTGCTGAAGGAAAAGACCGCGGTGAAAGCGGGCGAGATCGTCGATGCCGCGGTGATGAGCCGCAAGGCGCTGGCCGCGTTCATCAGTGAGCAGATCGCCGATGCCAAGGCCCAGGGCGTGCTGTTCTCACTGCACCTGAAGGCGACCATGATGAAGGTTTCCGACCCGATCATGTTCGGCGTGGCAGTCAACGAGTTCTACAAGGACGTGCTGGCCAAGCATGCCGACGTGCTCAAGCAGGCCGGGTTCGATGCCAACAACGGCATCGGTGACCTGGCCGCGCGCCTCCCGTCGCTGCCTGAAGCCACCCGCGCTGCGATCGAAGCCGATCTGGCTGCCGAGTACGCGCAGCGTCCGGGCTTGGCCATGGTCAACTCGGACAAGGGCATCACCAACCTGCACGTGCCGAGCGACGTGATCGTCGACGCCTCGATGCCGGCGATGATCCGCGACTCCGGCAAGATGTGGAACGCCGAAGGCAAGCTGCAGGACACCAAGGCCGTCATTCCGGACCGCTGCTACGCCGGCGTGTACCAGGCCGTCATCGACGACTGCAAGGCGCACGGTGCCTTCGACCCGGCCACCATGGGTTCGGTGCCGAACGTGGGCCTGATGGCGCAGAAGGCCGAGGAATACGGCTCGCACGACAAGACCTTCCAGATCGCCGCCGACGGCGTGGTCAAGGTCACCGATGATGCCGGCACCGTGGTGTTCGAGCACGCCGTGGAAGCCGGTGACATCTGGCGCATGTGCCAGACCAAGGACGCGCCGATCCAGGACTGGGTCAAGCTGGCCGTCGAACGCGCCCGCCTGAGCAGCACCCCGGCCGTGTTCTGGCTGGATGCTGCCCGCGCCCACGACGCGCAGGTCATCGCCAAGGTCGAGCAGTACCTGAAGAACCACGACACCGCCGGCCTGGACATCCGCATCCTGCCGCCGGTGGAAGCCACCGCGTTCTCGCTGGACCGCATCCGCAAGGGTGAGGACACCATCTCGGTGACCGGCAACGTGCTGCGCGACTACCTGACCGACCTGTTCCCGATCATGGAGCTGGGTACCAGCGCCAAGATGCTGTCGATCGTGCCGCTGATGGCCGGTGGCGGCCTGTTCGAGACCGGCGCCGGTGGTTCGGCCCCGAAGCACGTGCAGCAGTTCGTTGAAGAGGACTACCTGCGCTGGGATTCGCTGGGTGAGTTCCTGGCCCTGGCCGCGTCGCTGGAACACCTCGGCAACCGCTACGACAACGCCGCTGCCCGCGTGCTGGCCAAGGCGCTGGACGAAGCCAATGGCCAGTTCCTGGACAACGACAAGTCGCCGTCGCGCAAGCTGGGTGGCATCGACAACCGCGGCAGCCACTTCTACATCGCGCTGTACTGGGCGCAGGCCCTGGCCGCGCAGACCGAAGACGCTGCACTGCAGGCCCGCTTCGCACCGCTGGCCAAGGTGCTGACCGACAACGAGCAGAAGATCGTCGAAGAGCTGATCGCCGTGCAGGGCAAGGCCGTGGACATCGGCGGCTACTACCGTCCGGACGTGGCCAAGGCCAGCAAGGCGATGCGCCCGAGCGCGACCTTCAACGCCGCGCTGGAGCAGCTGCGCGGCTGATCCATCGCCGCTCGGTCGTGATACCGGAACCCGCGCTTCGGCGCGGGTTTCTTTTTTGCAGGCCGCGGGGGTCAGAGCCCTTCTGCATGGCAAAAGGGCTCTGACCCCTTCCTGCCCGGGGTCGGCTCCCTCTGCACCGCAGAGGGCTCTGACCCCAGCCGAAAAGCGCGACATCCGCCGGCTGTCGGAATGCCGTCAAAGGGGCATGAAACTTGCCCGCGATGGCCGTCGCAGAACCGATAAGAGTGAATCTGCAACCGCCCTCGATCTGAGCAGTCGATCACGACGGCTGCCGCTGGCGATGGCCTAGCCTTGGCGACGCGAGGCCACCGGGGAGGTGGCCGCACGGGGAACACGGATGGCACGCGTGCTGGTGGTGGGAACCGACATCCAGGGCGAGCAGGCCCTGCTGCAGCGGCTGCGCGTGGCATCGGCCCTGCCGGACGACCAGATCCGCCGCAGCCAGGACCTGGATGATTGCGACCTGCTGGTCATCCGCGATACCCCGGCGCTGCGCAACGCGGCCCTGCGCATGCGTCAGCAGCGTCCGCGACTGCAGTGCTGGATCGAGGACCTGGGGGGCCAGCTGCGTGACGGTGATGGCCACCAGGACGTACTTGATGACAGTGCCATCGGCCGTGCATTGCGCGGCATGCAGTTGGCAGTGGAGCCCCTGGCCATGCACGCACTCGCACCGATCCGCCTGGCTGATGGTGCGCATGCCATCACCCGTCTGCTGCGCGAGCGGCTGCCGCTGCGGCAGGGCCAGGCACTGCTGAGTGATGCGGGCGAGCCGTTGCTGTTGATGGATCTGGAGCACGACCAGGCGGTGCTGCTGCAGGAGCCAGCGGCCACCCTTGTGGAACGCCTGGCCGATGCCTTCGAACGCCTGCAGCTGGATGCGTTGACGCCGGCGCGCCTGCAGGCGCTGGCCGGTGAGCGGCCGCGCCAACCGCTGCGGCCGCTGTTGTGGCAATGGGCGCAGCGCAGCCGCCATTGGCAGGCGCTGGATGAACGCCTGCGCAGCGCGTCGGTGAAACTGCTGCGCTGGCCGGACTTCCGCGTGCTGGGGCACGACCACGATGGCTTCCGCCTGTGCTCGCTGTTGCTCAAGCGGGCCTGCACGGTGGACGAGTGCGCGATGCTGCTCGAGCTGCCGGCCGCAGCGGTGCGCGATTTCATCCATGCCGCCTACCTGTGCGGCTATGCACAGTTGCAGGTGGCGTCGGGCGCACCGATAGCGTCGTCGAGGCACGGCGCCGGTACCGACAACGGCCTGCTCGCCCGCTTGTGGCGGCACCTGCGCGGGAGCGAGCGCAATGCGTGAGCACAAGGTGGTGGTGCTGGGCGGGATGGGCAGCGGCAAGTCGACCCTGGTGCGCAGCATCGCCGCCGGCGCGGTGATCGACACTGACGTTGCCAACAGTGACCGTGCGGGTGCGGACAAGGCGTCGACCACCGTAGCGCTGGACTACGCCGATATCCACCTGCCCAACGGTGAGCGCCTGCGCCTGTACGGAACACCCGGCCAGCAGCGTTTCGATTTCCTGTGGCCGATCCTGTTGCAGGGCGCACGTGGCGCGGTGCTGCTGCTGGATGCGCGTCGCGCCGGCCTGGCCAGCGAGCTGGAAGACTATCTTCAGGTGCTGCGCCCGTTCGCATCATCCTTGGCACTGGCGGTGGCGGTCACCCACCTGGACCAGGCGCCACAGGCCGCGCTGGATGACTGGGCCGCCCGTGCCTACCTCGATGACCAGCCGCTGCCGCTGCTGGCGGTGGATGCCCGTGACCGCGAACAGGGACTGCTGCTGATGGATGTATTGATGAGCGAAATGGAAGCGCACGCACTGGTGGCTGCGCATGGCTGACGGGCAGCTGGCGGTACTGCCCGATGCCGGCCAGCGTGAGCGCCTGCAGCCTCTGCTGCAGGACCTGCAGCAGCGCGTGGAAGGCGTGCGCACGGTCGTGCTGGCCAGCGTCGATGGTTTTGCGCTGGTGAGTGCCGGGGCCGAGGGGCGCGGCGAACGGCTGGCGGCGATGACCAGCGCGATGCTGGCGCTGGCCGCGGCGGTCGGGCGCGAACTGGTGCTGGGTGATCTGCAGACGCTGATGCTGGAAGCGGCGGGCGGCAAGGTACTGATGCTGGCCATCCATGCCGAGGGGCGCGCGCCGTTGCTGCTGATGGCGGCCTGCGACCAGCGCAGCGTGATCGGCCAGGTGCTGTGGCAGAGCAGGGAATGTGGCCAGGCGATCCTGGCCGAACTCGGCGGATCGTGAGCCCGGCCGCAGGGGAACGAGGGGCTCGAACCAACATCGACAAGGGGTGCGACGTGGCTGGATTGAATGAATCGTTGAACGCACTGATGGGCATCGACGGCGCGCAGGCAGTAGCGTTGGTCGACTACGAGAGCGGCATGCTGCTGGGCGAGGCCGGTGCCGGCATGGACATGGAAGTGGCCGCCGCCGGCAACACCGAAGTGATCCGCGCCAAGATGAAGACCGCCGCATCGCTGAACCTAAACGACAGCATCGAGGACATTCTGATCTCGCTGGGCAAGGCGTACCACATCATGCGCCCGGTGGCGAAGAAGCAGGGCCTGTTCTTCTACATCGTGCTGGATCGTACCAAGTCCAACCTGGCACTGGCCCGGCGCAAGGTGCAGGACGTGGAGGCCGAACTGGCGATCTGAGCCGGTAGTGCCGGCCGCTGGCCGGCATCTGCATCGATCCATCGACGATCCAGGTGCTGCCGGCCAGCGGCCGGCACTACCTTCGCGCTCGACGGCATCGCACACGCCAGCGTATGGTGGAGACGGTCCTCCACGGGTACGTCGTGCATGTCCGAGCCTGTCATCGCAACCATACTGGCGCCGCGCATCGCCGGCGCCATCCGCGATGGTTTCGAGGATTACCATGCCCGTTTCGCGGCGATCACCGTTCGCGCCCGCCTGCGCTTCGAGCAGCGCGACTGGGCTGGTGCCCGCCAGGATGCGGTCGAGCGCATTGCCCTGTACGACCTGTGCATCGCCGAACAGATGGACGCGCTGCGTCGCCTGGCCGGAGAGGTGATCGGCGAGCGCGCGCTGTGGCTGCAGGTGCACGCGGAGTACAGCGCGCTGCTGCAGGGGCTGATCGACGCCGAGCTGTACAAGACCTTCTACAACACGTTGTCGCGGCGGCTGTTCGCCACTCGTGGCGTGGATCCGGCGCTGGAGTTCATTGCTTTTGATGTCGAACCGTCCGATGCGATCACCCATCCGGTTGCCCGGCATACCTATGCGGTCTCGCCGACGCGACCGGTGGAGGCGCTGCAGCGGGTGCTGGCCGATTACCGCTTCGATATTCCCTATGCCCACCAGCTGCGCTGTGCGGCGGCGATTGCCGTACGTCTGCAGGACGATCTCGCGCATTGGGGCGACACGCCGGTGCGCAGCATCGAGCTGCTGGATACCGTGTTCTACCGCGAGCGCCGTGCTTATCTGGTCGGCCGGGTGTTCGGCGAGCATCGCTTCTCGCCGTGCGTGATCGCGCTGGTCAATGACGAGCGTGGCCTGCGTGCCGATGCGGTACTGACCCGGCGCCGCGATGTCGCCCACCTGTTCGGCGTTTCGCGCAGCTATTTCCAAGCCGATCTGGCCACGGTGGGTGATGCCGTGGTGTTCCTGCGCAGCCTGCTGCCGGGCAAGCCGATCGACGAGATCTACACCGTGCTGGGGCGGGCCAAGCAGGGCAAGACCGAGCGCTACCGAACCTTCTTCCGCCACTTCAACGAGCATCCGCAGGAACGGCTGGTGCATGCCGAAGGCACGCCGGGCATGGTCATGGCGGTATTCACTCTGCCCAGCTACCCGCTGGTGTTCAAGCTGATCCGTGACCGTTTCTCCTGGCCCAAGGCGATGTCGCGGCAGCAGGTGGAAGAAAAGTATGCGCTGGTGTTCAACCTGGATCGTGTCGGCCGCCTGCTTGATGCGCAGCCGTATCGCCACCTGCGGTTCCCACGTGACCGCTTCGCTCCGGCATTGCTGGAGGAACTGCTGCAACAGTGCGCGCAGAGCGTGCGACTGGATGGCGACGAGGTCGAGATCAACCTGTGCTACGTGCAGCGCCGCTTCCGCCCGTTGAATCTCTACCTGCGCGAGCAGGGCGGGGACGCGGTGCGCGCGGCGGTGCTCGACTACGCGCAGGCAATCACCGACATGGCGCGCAACAACATCTTCCCCGGCGACATGCTGCCGAAGAACTTCGGCGTCTCGCGGCATGGCCGTGCGGTGTTCTACGACTACGACGAGCTCTGCCTGGTCAGTGACTGCGTGTTCCGTGCCTGGCCGCAGCCGTGTACGCCGGAGGAGGCCATGGCCGACGAGCCCTGGTTCCATGTGGGGCCGCGCGATGTGTTTCCCGAGCGTTTCGGCCCGTTCATGGGCCTGCCGGGCGGAGAGCTGGCAGCGGTGCGCGAGCACTACCGGCACCTGTTCGACCCGGGCTGGTGGCAGGGCCTGCAGGAACGCTTCGCCCACGGTGACTATCCGGATACGCCGCCCTATGCGGGCGCACACCGGCTGGCGTGATTGCCATTGTCATTGCCAGCTGCAGCGCCGCCTGCGGTAGGCTTGGCACTCCAAGCACAAGGAGTGAGTGTAATGCGGTCTTCCCTTTTCCTGGCCCTGACGCTGGCCCTGGGCAGTGGTGTCGCCTGCATCGGCGTGGCCGACGCACAGACCGCGCGTGAAGTACGCAAGCAGCTCGAGGCCAGCATGACGCTCAGCGGCATCATCAATATCGGCCGCGAAGGCCAGGTGGAAGGCTTCCAGCTGGATCGCCGTGAGAAGGTTGCCGCCGACGTGGCGGCAATGGTTGACGGCACGGTCAAGGGCTGGCGCTTCGAGCCGGTGCTGGTCGATGGCAAGCCTGTGCTCGCGCGCACCGCTGTCCGCTTGCGCCTGTTGGCCGAGACCCTGACCGGCAATACCATGCAGATCCGGGTGGTCGATGCCAACTTCGGCAGCATCGACAATGAACAGACGCGGCCCAGCGACGACGTAAGTGCGGCGAAAATGCGCCCGCCGGCGTACCCGGAACGGGCGGCTTCAATCCGTGGCCAGGGCGACGTGATACTGCTGGTCAAGGTGGGACGCGATGGCAAGGTCGCCGATGTGATCGCCGAACAGACCAACCTGGCGGTGGTCGCTCCCGAGCGCACCATGCAGATGCTGCGCGATGTGCTGGCAAAGTCCAGCGTGGCGACGGCCCGGGGCTGGACATTCAATCCGCCGACCACCGGTGAGTACAGGGATCGTGAGTTCTGGACCGTGCGGGTGCCGGTCCGCTATGCCTTCGACCGGAAGGAAGAGCGGTATGGCCGATGGTCGGCCTACATTCCGGGGCCGCGCCAACAGGCGCCATGGAAGACAGGCGAAGACGAGAAGGCGTCCGGTACCGATCTACTGCCCGAAGGTGGCGTCTACATGGTCGGCCGCAACGACGGCCCGCGGCTGCTGACGCCGCTGGGGTGAGGGCGCGTGGAGGCGGTGCCGGACGTATCCGGTGCCGCCTCAGTCCGCGTACGGGTACACCACCACCCGGTTGCGGCCCTGTTCCTTGGCCAGGTACAGCGCCTTGTCGGCCAGCCGCAGCGCCTGCTCGGCGTCGACATGGAAGCTCGGGAAATGCGCCACGCCCAGCGACACGGTGATGGTGCCGACCGGCTCGAACGGATGATCGGCAATATGCTGGCGCAGGCGCTCGCCGGCCTGCCGCGCCGATTCGGTGCCGATGCCCGGCAGCAACAGCAGGAACTCTTCGCCACCGGCGCGGCAGAGGATGTCGCTGTCGCGCGAGTAGCGGCGCATCTGGTCGGCGATGTGGACGATGGCGGCGTCGCCGACGTCATGGCCGTGGCTGTCGTTGATCGATTTGAAACGATCGATGTCCAGCGCCAGGATCGCGAACGGGATGCGCTGCACCTGCAGCGCATCCAGCGCCTGCTGGAGGCCGCGGCGGTTGAGCAGGCCGGTCAGTGGATCGGTGCGGCTGGCGCGGTTGAGCGTGCCGATCCGGTCCTGCAGCGCGTTGAAGCTGTGCAGTACCGCCTGCTTGAGCTGGGCGACCTCGAAATACCAGGCACGAATGCCGCTGACGTGGTTGATCGCATTGCCGGTGTCCTCACCGCCCTGCACGTTGCGCGCCAACTGCCATAGCGGCAGCGAGATGCGGCGCGCAAACCACCAGGTGATCAGCAGCGACAGCAGGCCCAGCGGGATCGCGTTCCAGATCACTGCGGTCATCAACCGCGACAGCGGCTGCAGGGTGGATTCGGTCGGGCGCTGGGCGATGATGCCCCAGCCGGTGGCCGGCACCGGTGCATAGCCGGCCAGCATCGACACCCCGCGGTTGTTGCGCACCTGCTGTGCACCGCGTTCGCCGCGAATCACCGCCTTCACCGCCGGGTTGCCGACCACATAGTCACCCACCCGCTTGCCATCGGCGTGGTACAGCAGGCGGCCGTGGCGGTCGACCACGTACAGGTAGGAACCGTCGCGGTAGTAGTGCTTGCCCAGCAGCGTATGCAGCGCGCTGCGCTGGCGCAGGTACAGGGTGCCACTGACATAACCGCGATAGTGGCCCTGGCGGTCGAAGATCGGGTGCGACAGCGAGACCAGCAGCTTGCCGGTGGCCGACTGGTACGGGTCGCTGATCATCGGCTGGCGCGCCGCCAATGCGGCGTTGTTGCCGACGCTGTGCAGGATTTCACCCTGCAGCTGCAGGGTCTGTGGAGAGGTGGCGATCACCAGGCCGTCGGCATCCACCACCAGCGATGAGTTGAAGCTGTTGGTCTGCAGCTGCAGGCGGCTGGCTTCGTCCTGCGCCTGTACCCGATCGAGGTCGCTCTGGCCGAGCCGGGTGGCGGCGTAGGCCAGCTCCTGCTGTGCGGCCAGCAGGAAGTTCTGGGTGGTCTCGGCCAGCTTGGTGGCATAGACACGGTTCGCTTCCAGGGTGTTGCCGACCAGCTGGTCGCGCTGCACCCGGTAGCTGGCCAGCAGGGTGTTGGCCAAGGCAATGATGGCACTGAGCAGGGCCAGGGCAAGGATCAGCTTGCCCAGGTTGAGGCGGGGCGAAATCAGGCGCATGCGGGGCAAACGGAGGCGGAGGGCGCTCAGCGCGGGCAGGTGCCGGCGGAGGCGGGGCTGCATTATCGCCACAAACGGGGCCGCCGCGGGTGAAGTGCGCGCCCCGCGCAGGGCTCACCGTTGCAGGCGTTGGCGCAGGATGTTCCTGATCTGCCCGGCACGCTCTTCGCT
This sequence comes from Stenotrophomonas maltophilia, assembly GCF_004920835.1. Lineage (GTDB taxonomy): Bacteria > Pseudomonadota > Gammaproteobacteria > Xanthomonadales > Xanthomonadaceae > Stenotrophomonas > Stenotrophomonas maltophilia_AQ. The sequence goes on along the minus strand of NZ_QFHO01000026.1, from coordinate 51,806 downwards.
CAGTGGCGCAAGTACGCCGCGTGCCTGCGTAGGGATATGTGCGCTGGTCGACATATTGGCGTCGAACACATAGTGATCGAACATCACACGCCACTGCGCGCGCTGCGCTTCGGGCAGATCGCGCAACGCCAGGATCGCCAGCATCAGTGCGTTCATTGGTGAGTCCATCCATGACGGCACCGGGCGCCACCAGCTGTTGATCAGCACGTTGAAGGCATCCAGCCCTTCCATGTGGTGCCACCAGAGTGAAGGAATGAAGACGGCGTCGCCTGGCTCCAGTTCCGCCACCTGCGCCTGTGCCTGGCCGAAGCGTGGGAAGCGCTCGAAATCCGGTGCGTGGAAGTCAACCAGGCTGATGGCCTGGCCTGCCGGGGTGAGATCCAGAGGGCCGATGTAGAGATTGCGCACCTGGTCGGGAGCGAACAGGGTGACCCGGCGACGTCCTGCGGCCACGCAGGCCAGGTTGTCCGGCACATCCTGGTGGGCGGCGATGCGCGAGCGGTTGCCTATCCAGATGCTGGTCAGCGGGTCAGCCACGCCCAGCTGCAGCGGATTGGCCTCGGCCAGGCCAGGCAGGAAGCTGTCCAGGGTGGTCGATGCCACGTAGATCGACGGTGGAGACGGTTCGTGGGCGTACCTCAGCAGCGTGGCCAGCACCACTTTCAGCGGCACCTGCTCGCGGCGGAAGTTGAAGCCGCTCATGTCCTCGTTGTAGAACAGCCGCCCACCCGCTCCCGGCGCGGCCGTGGTGGCGGTCACCGGCATCTGCCCGTGATCGAACAGGGCAAGGTGGGCCACCGCCTCGGCGGCGGACCGGCGCGCGGCGGCCACCAGTGGCCAGTGTGCCACCAGCCCACGGATCACCTTGGGTGTGGTCCAGGTGGGCAGCTGCTCGTGCAGCTGCGCCGGGCCCAGGTCATGCACTTCATCGATGGGGCGGGGTTGGGCCAGCATGCGCGCAAATCCGGAGCGGTGTGTAGAGCCGAGCGTACGCTCGGCTCCGTCGGGATGCACGGCCCCGTCCCGGCCCGGCAGGGCCGAGCCGGCGCTCGGCTCCACGGCCCTGCAACAGGTCAGAACTTGTAGCGCACGCCGAACATGTAGCGTGGGCCGGTCTGGGTGGCGTAGCGCAGCATGTTGGTATGGCGCGAGTACGTGCGCATGGTCTCGTCGGTGAGGTTGATCGCCTCCAGGCTCAGTGTCAGCTGGTCACTTACCGCGTAGCTGATGTTCAGATCGAGCTGGCCATAGGCGGCAGTGTAGTTGGGATTGGGCCCCTGGCCGCCGATGCCGTTGAGGAACTTGTCGCGCCAGTTGTATGCCGCGCGGATCTGCCAGGCATTCTTGTCATAGAAGGCGACAACGTTGGCCGAGTCGCTCAGGCCGATCATCGGGTACTGGTCACCCAGGCTCAGGTTGTTGAAGGTCAGCCCCGACTTCACCTTGGTGTAGTTGGCCGCTACGCCGAAACCGGACTGGCCGAACAGGTGCTGTACCGCCACTTCCCAGCCATCGAGATGGTCCGAGTGCTGGTTGGCGGGCACGGTGACGTCGAAGCCGGCGATCGGATCTCCCGGCAGGCCGGTGATGGTGCCGGTCTTCTGACCCGCCGAATTGGTGCCGGTGTAGGTCACGCCGGGATCGCCGGCATGGTTGGTGAAGATATAGTCGCGGATGCAGGGCATGTCGGTGGTGCCGCAGCCGGAGGCCAGTGCCTCGTTCCAGTACGCACCGCCCACCGGGGTGTGCAGCGTCCCGGTGTTCTCGCGCACGATCGTGTCGCTGATGAAGTTCTTGATGTTCTTGCGGAAGAATCCAACCGAGGCATAGCTGGCCTCGCCGTAGTACCACTCCAGCGACAGGTCGAAGTTGTCCGAGATCAGCGGTTCCAGGCCCGGGTTGCCACGACTGGCGGTACCGCCCTGGGTGCGCACGATGTCGGCCAGCGACTGGCCGCTCTGGATCTGGGTCCAGCTGGGACGGCCCAGCGTGCGGCTGTAGCTGCCGCGCAGTGCCAGCGATTCGCTGAGGTCCAGCTTCAGGTCGACGTTGGGCAACACGTAGTCGTACTTGCCACGGCCACCGATGAAGCTGCTGTCGGCCGCATAGACGATGTTCAGCTCGTTGGCCGAGCCCCAGCTGATACCGGTGGGCACGCGAACCATCGCGTTCGATTCCACTTCGGTGCGCTCATAGCGCACGCCGGCGGCTACGTGCAGCGGCATCGACCAGTCAAAGCTGGTGCGGTACTGCAGGTAGGCACTGCGGGTCTTCTCGGTGGTGCGGATGTCCTCTGAATACTCGCTGGGCGCGTAGTAGCAACTGGGGCATGCCGGATCGGATGCGGTGCCGACCTGCGCGGCGCGATCGATCAAGCGGTCGAAGTCGAAGACCAGGAACTGGCCGGTCAGGCGCGGATCGCTGTGGCCGGAGAATGCCTTGAAGTACTTGGCCATGTTGTCCGCATACCAGATGTCATCGGCGTAGTCGGACGGCGTTCCCAGGCCACCCCAGGTATTGCGCTGCATGATCGCCGAGGCCGAGCGGTTCTCCACCTGGGCGTGGCCGATGCCGAAGTCCAGGGCCGAATAGTCTGCGAAGCGGAAGGTGCCGCGGCCCTGGTACTGCTGCACCTTGGACTTGTTGTAGCTGTTCTGGAATACCGACCCGGTCACCAGCGCATCGGATGCCTGCACGCCACCGGGCGGCAGGGCGATGTTGATGATCGGCAGGTCGCCGCTGTAGTCGACCGTGGTCTTGCCGCGCACGAAGGCCGCCACGCCCAGCACGCCGGCAGAACCATACGGGCTGTCCGGCTTCGATTCGGCGGTGGAGTTGTGTGCATCGAACGACAGGTCCAGCGCATCGTTCACTTCCCAGTCCACGTTGAAGCCCAGCGAATGCATGCCGGTCTTGGTGGCCAGCTTGGCGCCACCCATCGACACATCGGAGTTGGTCATGTCCTCGCTGTAGATGATCGGCGCGGCCACCGGGCCGCTGGTCCAGGTACTGTCGCCGGGGCCGTAGTTGAACCATACCGACAGTTCGCTACGCTGCTGCTGCACCTTGTTCTCGACATAGGTGTAGTCCAGCGTGGTCGTCACATTGTCGGCCGGCTTCCACTGGAACGTAGCCTGCGCGTTGGTGCGCTGGCGCTGCACGCCATTGACGTTGTAGGCGGTGTTCTGCGGGCGTGCGTACACATCGTCCGGCCCGGGCCGGTTGGTGATGCGATCGGCGTAGCCCCGGCCAGGCTGCGGCAGCGCACGCCAGTCCGTGGTGTTGTTGCCGTACAGGGTCGCCCAGCCCTCGGCCACCGTGGCCTGGTTGAAGCCCGAATCGCGCTCCTGATGGCTGGCACTGAGGGTCACGCCGAAGCGGTCATCGGCGTAGCGCTGGCTGAAGATGCCCGACAGCTCGCCGGTGATGTTCGAGCCCTGCAGCGTGCGCGGCAGGTTGTCGTTGGATGAATCATTGACCGCCTTCAGGCCCAGGCTGATCACCGGCTCCGATTCCAGCGGGCGCATCGTCTTGATATTGATGGTGGCGCCGATGCCGCCAGCCGGATTGTCGGCGCGGCTGGTCTTGTACACCTCAACGGCCGAAACCGATTCGGATGCGAGGTTGGCGAAGTCGAACGAGCGCGAGCCGTTGAGGCCGCCACCGCCGTTGCCAAGGTTGGATGCAGGCATCTGTCGGCCATTCAACAACACCAGGTTGTAGTCCGGGCCGATGCCGCGCACGGTCACCTTGGAGCCTTCGCCGCTGGAGGTGCGGTCGATCGACACGCCACTGATGCGCTGCAGCGACTCGGCCAGGTTGGTGTCCGGGAACTTGCCGATGTCCTCGGCGACGATGCCATCGACCACGCCCTGGCTGTCGCGCTTGAGGTTCATCGACGACTGCAGGCTGCCGCGGATACCGGTGACCTGCACGGTATCGAGCGTGGCTGGGTCGGCAGGGGCGGTGGCGGGCGCGTCCTGTGCCCAGGCCGGAGCGGCCAGTGCTGCAAGCAGCGCGGAAGTGAGCATCGTCTTGCGAGGTACTGCCGTGTACGTCTTCATGGAAGCTCCCTCCCCAGGGAATTCGGTTGTGTCGGTGCGGCGCTGTCGTGATCGCGGTTACTGCACGTGGCCGGATTGGAGCGACGGTTGACAGCGTTGTCAACAAACTGCCATCAAGTGCGCCTGACCAGCGGTCGTGCCGGCCGTGATGTAACCGTTGCCATGGGCCCGCTCGCACCGATGAATTGCCTTAAAGGAAGGCATCTGCAGCGGTTTTCAAGGTATGACAGCGCTGCCAATCCGATTGCGGAAAAGCGTTGTGCGGTGCAGAACGAAACTGCGCGGATGGCGGTGCGGAACCTTGCCAGGACGGGGTGCAGCGAGCTGACAGCGCTGGACAACCCGGAGCGGCGTCGCATGTCGCACATGACCGATGGATGGCTTTAATCACTGACCGGGAGGACAGGCTTTGGACACAGCAACGACCGTCAGCGGACAGCACATGCAGGGCAATACCCGCGCGCTGGCTGTGGTGACCGCGATCTTCTTCATGTGGGGCTTCCTCACCTGCCTCAACGACATCCTCATTCCGCACCTGAAGGCCGCCTTCGCACTGACCTGGGTGCAGGCGATGCTGATCCAGTTCACCTTCTTTGGCGCGTATTTCCTGATGTCACTGCCGGCCGGCCGGCTGGTGGCGGCGGTCGGCTACAAGCGCGGCATCGTCGCCGGCCTCGCGATCGCCTGCGTGGGTGCGCTGATGTTCTGGCCGGCGGCGGCCGCACACGTGTACAGCCTGTTCCTGGCGGCGCTGTTCGTGCTGGCCACCGGCATCACCGTGCTCCAGGTGGCCGCCAATCCATACGTTGCGCTGCTCGGTGACGAGCGCACCAGCTCCAGCCGGTTGACCCTGGCGCAGGCGATGAACGCGCTGGGCACGACGCTGGCGCCACTGTTCGGCGGCCTGCTGATCCTCTCGGCGCAGCCACGCAGCGAGGATGAGCTGGCCCTGCTGCCGCAGGCCGAAGCACTGGCCTATCGTGCGGCCGAAGCACAGTCGGTGCAGCTGCCGTACTTCGGCCTGGCGGTGGCGCTGTTCCTGCTGGCTGCGGCGATCTGGATGTTCCGTCTGCCCACCATTGCGGGCGTGGAGGGGCGCATCAGCGGCGAAGGCCGCGTGTGGGATGTGCTGCGCCATCGCCACGTGCGCCTGGGGGTGCTGGCCATCTTCTGTTACGTCGGTGCCGAGGTATCCGTCGGCAGCGTGCTTGTTAACTTCCTGTCCTCGCCGGGCATCGGCCAGGGCCTGTCCGAACAGGAGGCCACCGGCTATGTCTCGCTGTATTGGGGCGGTGCGCTGGCCGGCCGCCTGGTGGGTGCCGCACTACTGGCACGCTTGGACGCACGCCAGTTGCTTGGCCTGTTCGCACTGATGGTGATGGTCTTGCTGGGCATCACGGTCACCGCCAGTGGCGGTGTGGCCAAGTGGGCCGTGGTCAGCATCGGTCTGTTCAACTCCATCATGTTCCCGACCATTTTCGCCCTGGCCATCGCGCGCCTCGGCGCACTCACAGGAAAGGCCTCCAGCTTGCTGGTGATGGCCATCGTTGGTGGCGCGGTCATTCCGCTGGCGATGGGCTGGCTGGCCGATAGCTACGGCCTGCAGGTGTCTTTCCTGCTGCCGATGCTGTGCTACGTCTACATCGCCTTCTATGCATGGAACGGCTCACGGCTACCGGCGCCGTGAGCCACGTGTTGCCGTTGTCAGCGCCGGCGTGGCGCGGCAGTCGATTCGCGATCCAGCACCGCATGTTCAACCGTGATCATGCGACCAGCGGCCTCGGCACGGATGTGCTCGATCAACTGCTCGGTTGCCAGCCGGCCCATGTAAGCGGTCGGCTGGCGCACCGTGGTCAGCGCCGGGTAGATGTGCCCGGCGATCGGCGTATCGTCGAAGCCGCACACCGACAGATCGCGTGGTACGCGCAGTCCACGCTCGCCAGCCACGCGGTACACCGCCGCGGCCATGTCATCGTTGGCCGCGAAGATCGCCGTTGGCGGGTCGACCAGGTCAAGCAGGGTATTGGCGGCGTCCACGCCCGATTCGAACGAAAACTGGCCTTTGACCACCAGCTCCGGGTCGTAAGCGATGCCGGCCTCGCGCAGCGCCTGGCGGTAGCCGGCGTGGCGCCACTGGCAGGCCCCATGTGCGCGTGGGCCCTTGATGTGGCCGATGCGCCGATGGCCCTGCGCGACCAGGTGGCCAATCAGTTCGATCACCGCTGTGGTCTCATCCATGCGTACGCCGATGCGGCCTTCCGGGTGGCGCGGCGCGATGCAGGCGAAGGGAATTTCATGCTCCTCCAGATAGGACAGCACCACCTCGTCATCGGTCAGCGGCGGGATCAGCACGACGCCGTCGGGGCGCGAATTCTCGAACAGCGCGGCCAGGTCGGGCAGGGTGCGGCGGCCGGTGCCGACCGGGCCCAGGATCAGGTTGTAGTGCTGCGCATGGCAGGCTTCCAGCATGCCGCTCTGGATTTCCATCAGGTAGTTGCGCGAGGGATTGTTGTAGACCAGCGCCAGCGCATACGAGCGCTGGCCGGCCAGGCTGCGTGCCGACGGGTTGGGCTTGTAGCCCAGCCGTGCCACGGCCGACAGCACCCGTTCGCGGGTCTGCTCGCGCACGTTCGGCTCGTGGTTGAGCACGCGGGACACGGTCTTGATCGAAACCCCGGCAACGGCGGCGACATCCTCGATTCGACTGCGCATGGTGCGATGGATCCTCCTGGAAGGCGGCGGGCACGCGGCGATGGTAGAGCGTGGTGGCCCGGTCGGTGTTGCCGAAGCAGGCGGATGTTGCCACGACAGGAGGTGCGCTGGCACGTCCCGATTCCTTGTCGCGATGCAACACACGGGCACCACTGTAGCGCGCTTGTGATGTGCCGGGGCCCGTGGTTGAGGGGCGGCCACCACAGCGCGCACGAGCAACGATTGACAGTACGGGAGCGGGCTTATATGACAGCGCTGTCAGGAACGGCACTCAGGTGCCCGCGCTGTCGTGCTGCTGCAGCCCCGCACGCCAGGAACTTCATCCACGGAGGTAGAACCCAGTGAATCGCCCCACCCAGACCCTTCTTGCCAGCTGCCTGCTGGCGGCCCTTGCCGCGCCCGCCGGTGCCGCACCGGCCAGCGGCGAACGCCTGCAGGACTGGCCGCACGTGCAGAGCGCGATCACCGCCGACGCGGACATCGAAAGCCGCGTGCAGAAGATCCTTTCGCAGATGACGCTGGCGCAGAAGATCGGGCAGATGACCCAGGCGGAAATCAAGACGATCACGCCCGAGCAGGTGCGCCGCTACTACATCGGTTCGGTGCTCAACGGCGGCGGCTCCTGGCCGGGCATGGACAAGCACGCCAGCGCGCAGGACTGGCTGAAACTGGCTGATGCGTACCACGCCGCCTCGCTGTCAACAGACGCGAAGACGCCGGTGCCGGTCATCTGGGGCACGGACGCAGTGCACGGCCACAACAACGTGCTGGGCGCGACCCTGTTCCCGCACAACATCGGCCTGGGCGCGGCCGGTGATCCGGAACTGATCGAGCGCATCGGTGAGGCGACGGCGCGTTCGGTGCGCGCCACCGGCATCGGCTGGGTGTTCGCGCCCACCCTGGCCGTGGCCCACGACCCGCGCTGGGGGCGCACCTACGAAAGCTATTCGTCCGATCCGGCGGTGATCCGCAGCTTCGCCCATGCCTACGTCAAGGGCGCGCAGGGTCGCTTCCACGACGACGGCAACGTGATCACCACCGCCAAGCACTACCTGGGCGACGGCGCCACCGACAACGGTCGCGACCAGGGCGAGGCGTTGGTCGACAAGGCGACGATGATCAACGTGCATGCACAGGGGTATTACGGCGCGCTGGCCGAAGGCGCGCAGACAGTGATGGCGTCCTTCAACAGCTGGAACGACCGCGCCGCCGGTATCGACTACGGCAAGATGCACGGCAGCAAGGCACTGCTGACCGATGCACTGAAGGACAGGATGGGCTTCGACGGCTTCGTTGTCTCCGACTGGAACGGCATCGCCCAGGTGCCCGGCTGCCGCAACGACAGCTGCGCGCAGGCCATCAACGCCGGCATCGACATGGTGATGGTGCCCGACGACTGGAAGGCGTTCATCGACAACACCATCGCGCAGGTCAAGAGCGGCGAGATCCCGGTGGCACGCATCGACGATGCAGTCACCCGCATTCTGCGGGTGAAGCTGCGCGCCGGGCTGTTCGAGCGCAAGCCGTCCGACAGCCGCTATGCCGGTGATGCCAGCGCAGTGCAGCACCGCGACCTGGCGCGCCGCGCGGTGCGCGAATCGCTGGTGCTGCTGAAGAACGAAGGCAAGCTGCTGCCGTTGCGCCGCGATGCGCGCGTGCTGGTGGTCGGCAAGGGCGCCGACAGCATCGGTGACCAGTCCGGTGGCTGGTCGCTGACCTGGCAGGGCACCGGGAACAACAACGCCGATTTCCCCAATGCCGATTCGGTGCTCGGTGCGCTGCGCGCGGAACTGGGCGCAGACAAGGTCAGCTTCAGCGTCGACGGCCAAGGCGTCGATCCGAAGGCCTTCGATGTGGTGCTGGCGGTGATCGGTGAGACGCCGTATGCGGAAACCAACGGTGACATCCTCGCCTCGGACACCGTGAGCCACAGCCGCGCCTACCCGCAGGATCTGGCCGCGCTGAAGGCCGCGGCGGCGACTGGCAAGCCGGTGGTGACGGTCTACATGTCCGGTCGGCCGATGTACACCAACGACCTGCTCAACCTGTCCAGCGCCTTCGTTGCGGCCTGGCTGCCGGGCACCGAAGGCAAGGGCGTCACCGATGTACTGGTGGCGGGCAAGGGCGGAACGCCCGCGCATGACTTCCGCGGTCGCCTCAGCTTCCCGTGGCCGAGCGTGCCTTGCCCGGCGCCGATCGACCAGCCCGATGCGAAGAAGCCGCCGTTGTTCCCGCTGGGCTATGGCCTGAGCTACGCCAGGAGCGGCAAGGTTGCTACGCTGGGCGAGTCCAATCCGGACAGCTGCGGTGAAGTGACCCTGCTGCCCATCTTCAACCGCGCCGACACCCCGCCGTTCGCTCTGCACGTGGCCGCGGCCGGTGCCACCCAGCCGCTGGGCAACGATCTGAATTCCACGCTGCGCTGGCCGACCGCCACGCCGGTGGTGCAGGTGCGCACCGTGCAGGTGAACACCCAGCAGGACGCCAGGGAAGTGACGTGGCTGGCCCCGGCGCAGCTGATCGCGCGCAGTACCTCACGCCGCAACCTGGGCGCGCTTGCGCGCAGCAATGGCGCACTGCAGTTCGACGTGCAGCTGGTGAAGCGCCCGGCATCGCCGGTGAAGGTGACCATGCAATGTGGCACCGGCTGCGAAGGGGGAGTGGACATCGCCCCGCTGCTGGGCAAACTTTCGCCCGGGCAGAAGCAGACGGTGACCGTGCCGCTGGCGTGTTTTGCAAAGCAGGGTGTGGATCTGGGCGCGGTCGAAGCACCGTTCGTGGTGAGCGCGGACACGCCGTTCGCCGCGGCGTTCACCCAGGTCAAGCTGACCGCCAACACGGCCAATTCGGAGGGCGCGGTGGCCTGCCCGTGATCTGGATGGATGCGCCGGGCCATGCCCGGCGTGTCTGTGACCGCGCGCGGTGATGCATTCCGCCGGGCATGGCCCGGCGCTACCGGTAGATCCACGCCACGCGTGGATGGGCCGTCCCGAAAACAAAAAAAGCCCCGCAGTGCGGGGCTTTTCTCTTACCGCTTCATCGAACCGAAGAACTCGTCGTTGGACTTGGTGTTCTTCATCTTGTCGAGCAGGAATTCCATCGCGGCCATTTCATCCATCGGATGCAGCAGCTTGCGCAGGATCCAGATCTTCTGCAGCAGTTCCGGCTCGATCAGCAGGTCTTCGCGGCGGGTGCCGGAACGATTGATGTCGATGGCCGGGAACACGCGCTTTTCAGCGATGCGGCGGCTCAGGTGCACTTCGCTGTTGCCGGTGCCCTTGAACTCTTCGTAGATCACCTCGTCCATCTTCGAGCCGGTGTCGACCAGCGCGGTGGCGATGATGGTCAGGCTGCCGCCTTCTTCCACGTTGCGCGCGGCACCGAAGAAACGCTTCGGGCGGTGCAGGGCGTTGGCATCGACACCACCGGTCAGCACCTTGCCCGAGCTCGGCACCACGTTGTTGTAGGCGCGGGCCAGGCGGGTAATCGAGTCCAGCAGGATCACCACGTCCTTCTTGTGCTCGACCAGGCGCTTGGCACGCTCGATGACCATTTCGGCCACCTGCACGTGGCGCGCGGCCGGTTCGTCGAAGGTCGAGCTGATGACCTCGCCGCGCACGGTGCGCTGCATTTCGGTCACTTCTTCCGGGCGCTCGTCGATCAGCAGCACGATCAGGTGCACGTCAGGATGGTTGGTGGTGATGGCCGTGGCCACCTGCTGCATCATCATCGTCTTGCCGGCCTTCGGCTGGGAAACGATGAGCGAGCGCTGGCCCTTGCCCTGCGGCGCCATCAGGTCGAGGATGCGGCCGGTGATGTCTTCCGACGAACCGTTGCCACGCTCCAGGGTGAAGCGGCGGCGCGGGAACAGCGCGGTCAGGTTCTCGAACAGCACCTTGTTCTTCGATGCTTCCAGCGGCTCACCGTTGATGGTGTCCACGATCGACAGCGCGAAGTAGCGCTCGCCGTCCTTGGGGAAGCGGATGCGGCCGGACAGGTGGTCGCCGGTGCGCAGGTTGAAGCGACGGATCTGGCTGGGCGAGATGTAGGTGTCGTCCGGGCCGGCCAGGTAGCTGGCTTCGGCCGCGCGCAGGAAGCCGAAGCCGTCCGGCAGGATTTCCAGCACGCCGTCGGCGGCAACGCCGTCACCATGGCGGGTCAGCACCTTCAGCAGGGCGAAGATCACGTCCTGCTTGCGCGCGCGCGCCACGCCTTCGGAGATCTGCAGCTGCTCGGCGATCTCCAGCAGCTTCTGTGCCGGCATGCGCTTGAGGTCGCTCAGCGAGTAGACCGGGAAACCTTCCGGCACGCTGGCATGCGGACGCGGCACGAAGGGCTGCTGCTCGCCGTTGTCGTTGGGCATGCCGTCATCGCGGAAGCGACCACCGCCACCGCCGCCGTTGCGATCACGATCGCGGCGGTTGCGGAAACGGTCGCGGCGATTGCCCTGGCCCTGACCCTGCTGGTTCTGGTTGTACGGGTTCTGGTTCTGGCCACCACCCTGGTGGTTCTGCTGCCGCGGCTGGCCGGATTCGCGGCCCTCACCACTGTCACCGCCGCCACTGCTGGCAGGCGCCTCGGCGGCGGGCGCGCTCGGCGCGGGAGGCGCTGCAGCCGGTGCCGGCGCTTCGGGCGCGGCTGCCAGCGGCAGGGTGGGCTGCGCCGGGGCGGCGCTGGTTTCGGCGGCGGCCGGAGTGGCAGCCTTGGCTACGCGGGGCTTGCGCACGCGCTTTTCGGCGGGCGCTTCGGCGCTGCCGGTTTCGGGAGTGTTATCGGACAAGAGCGTTATTCCTCGCTTGAAGGTGCGAGCGCCCGGCTGGGGCGGCGAACGTTGGGAATGGGTCTGGAAGAAACTGCGTCCAGAGGGTGCGGCACGCGAACGCGGCCGGATATGCCGACACTATCATCGGCCCGCGGCGCCGTGCAAGGGTCACCGGGAACTGCATTCATGCTGGCGCGGTATGCGCCCACCGGCAGCCGCGGGTGGCGGCCGCCGGTGTTGTCACGCAGGATCAGGCCAGAGCCTTGTCCAGCAGGCCGGCCAGCTGGGCCTTGCCCACCGCGCCGATCTGCTCGCCGACCTTCTCGCCGTCCTTGAATACGACCAGGTACGGAATCGAGCGCACGTGGTACTTGGCGGCCAGCGCACGGTTGTGGTCGACGTTGACCTTGGCGATCTTGGCGCGGCCCTGGTAGGCGTCGGCCAGTTCGTCCAGCGCCGGGGCGATCATCTTGCACGGGCCACACCACTCGGCCCAGAAATCGACCAGCACCGGCTCCTTGGAATTCAGCACTGCGCTATCAAAGTCGGCGTCGCCGACATGTACAACCTTGTCGCTCATCTTGGTTTCTCGTCTTGGATTGCACCCGGCGATGCCGGAGGTGGGTGAACTGGGCCATGCCCGGTGGCGCGACCCTCGTCGTTGCCTCGCGGCGCACTGCCGCGGTGCGTTCGGCGGGATGCCTGGACGCTCACGGCCGGCAGTGTACCCCTATCGCAGGGCAGGGACAGGCGCCGGCTGGAACCCAGCGTATCGTGATCGCTTCGATGCCTGATATGTGTCGGATTTCACTGTCCTCCTGTACATGGGGTTGGCAGCGGGCGACACCAGCGCCTCCGGCACGGCTGTTCAAGTCCGGTGTTGCTGGGTGAAGGGTCAGCGTCTCCCTGTGTGGTGAGACGCGTCATTCCGGTTTGTCGGCCCGAGTGCGTTAAACTGGAACATTGAGCGGCGCGCGGACCCGGTGGTCCCGGCCCGCCGACCCGCCGCAGGGGCCGCAGTTTGCGACGGTGCCCCCAGACGATGCAGTGCCGCCCGCCCGCTGGCCGGTGGCCATACCAAGACGGACTCATGAGCGACAAACCGCTGACCGATTTGACCTTTTCCTCCTTCGAGCTGCATCCGGCCCTGCAGGCTGGCCTTGAAGGAGCCGGATTCACCCGCTGCACCCCGATCCAGGCGCTGACCCTGCCGGTCGCGCTGCCCGGTGGTGATGTTGCCGGCCAGGCCCAGACCGGCACCGGCAAGACGCTGGCATTCCTGGTCGCTGTCGTGAACCGCCTGTTGACCCGTCCGGCCCTGGCCGATCGCAAGCCGGAAGACCCGCGCGCGCTGATCCTTGCGCCGACTCGTGAACTGGCCATCCAGATCCACAAGGACGCGGTGAAGTTCGGTTCCGACCTGGGCCTGCGCTTCGCGCTGGTCTACGGCGGCGTCGACTACGACAAGCAACGCGAGCTGCTGCAGCAGGGCGTGGACGTGATCATCGCCACCCCGGGTCGCCTGATCGACTACGTCAAGCAGCACAAGGTGGTTTCGCTGCACGCCTGCGAGATCTGCGTGCTGGACGAAGCCGATCGCATGTTCGATCTCGGCTTCATCAAGGACATCCGCTTCCTGCTGCGCCGCATGCCTGAGCGCACCACCCGGCAGACCCTGTTGTTCAGCGCCACCCTCAGCCACCGCGTGCTGGAGCTGGCCTATGAGCACATGAACGAGCCGCAGAAGCTGGTGGTCGAGGCCGAGACCATCACCGCCGCCCGCGTGCGCCAGCGCATCTACTTCCCGGCCGACGACGAGAAGATCCCGCTGCTGCTGGGCCTGCTGTCGCGCAGCGAAGGCGCCCGCACCATGGTCTTCGTCAACACCAAGGTGTTCGTCGAGCGCGTGGCCCGTTCGCTGGAAAAGGCCGGCTACCGTGTCGGCGTGCTGTCCGGTGATGTGCCGCAGAAGAAGCGCGAGAGCCTGCTCAACCGCTTCCAGAAGGGCCAGCTGGAAATCCTGGTGGCCACCGACGTGGCTGCGCGCGGCCTGCACATCGACGGCATCAAGTATGTCTACAACTACGACCTGCCGTTCGATGCCGAAGACTACGTGCACCGCATCGGTCGTACCGCGCGCCTGGGTGAAGAAGGCGATGCGATCAGCTTCGCCTGCGAGCGCTACGCGATGGGCCTGCCGGACATCGAGGCCTATATCGAGCAGAAGATTCCGTCCGAGCCGGTCACCAAGGAACTGCTGACGCCGCTGCCGCGCCCGGAACGCCCGGCCCCGGCGGCAGGCGAGGAAGGCGATGACAACGAAAGCGTCGGCCAGATCTTCCGCGAAGCGCGCGAAGCCCGCGCCGCCGAGGAAGAGCGTCGGGGCGGTGGCCGTAGTGGCGGCCGTTCAGGCAGTGGCGGTGGCCGCGGTGGTCGTGACGGCGAGCGCAGCGGCGAACGTCGCCCGCGTGGCCCGCGCAAGCCGCGCGTGGAAGGCGAGCAGGCTGCCGCCACCCCGGTTGCTGGCGCCGAGGCTGCCGTGACCCAGGCCCCGCGTCCGCCGCGCCCGCCGCGTGCCGAAGGTGCACCGGACGTGGCAGTGGATGGCGAGCACAAGCCGCGCAAGCGCCGTCGTCGTCGCCACGGCCGTCCGGTCGAAGGCGCCGAAGGCGTGCAGGCCACGGCCGGCAATGGCGCCAGCCCGGTCACCCCGGTGCAGGTGGTGGCCAAGCCGGTGCGCACCGCCGCCGATACCGGTGATTCGTTCCTGACCCGCATCGGCCGCAAGATCCGCCGGATGCTGTCGGGCAGCTGATCGGCGCCGCCGATCAGCGGGTAGCGCCCGACCGTTGGTCGGACGACCTTGAAGGGTGTGCCGACCAACGGTCGGCACCCACCGAGCCGAGCATTGGCTCGGCTCTACAGCCTTGATGCCGCAGGTAGCGCCGGGCCATGCCCGGCGAGCGCAGCGGCAGATCGAAAAATCCGCCGGGCATGGCCCGGCGCTACCGATCCGCGGCGCCGCTCCTGCATAATCGGGGTATGAGTGTCCTGCGCTTCGACAATGTCAGCAAACAGTACGCCGGTGGCCACGAGGCGCTGACCGATGTCAGCTTCGAGGTCGCGCCGGGCGAGATGCTGTTCGTCACCGGCCATTCCGGTGCGGGCAAGAGCACCCTGCTCAAGTTGATCCACCTGGACGAGCGGCCCAGCCGCGGCGCGGTGGTGTTCGACGAGCGCAACCTGCTGAAGGTGCGCGGCGGCGATGTACCCCGCCACCGTCGCGCGGTCGGTGCGGTCTACCAGGACCACCGTTTGCTGATGGACCGCTCGATTGCCGAGAACGTGGCACTGCCGCTGATCCTGCGCGGTACCCGCCGTGGCGACATCAACAAGCGGGTGCGCTCGGTGCTGGAGCGGATGGGCCTGGGCCATCGCGAGAAGGCGCTGCCCTCGCAGTTGTCCGCCGGTGAGCAGCAGCGCGTCGGCATCGCCCGCGCCATCGTCGGCGAACCCAAGCTGCTGGTGGCCGACGAGCCGACGGGCAACCTCGACCCGACCCTGGCGGCGGAGATCATGGCGTTGTTCGCCGAGCTGCCTTCGCGCGGCACCAGCGTGCTGGTGGTCAGCCACGACCTGCCGCTGCTGCGCCGCATGCGCAAGCGCGTGCTGATCCTCGATCACGGCCGGCTGGTGGATGACATCTCGCCGCAGGACCTGGCGGAGTAACCATGGCGAAGAACGAAAACAGCGAAGCCGCCGCCCCGTCGCGCGTGGGTGTCTGGTTCCAGCACCACGTACACAGCGTGGTGTTCAGCCTGGGCCGCGCCTGCCGCAAGCCGTGGGCGACCCTGCTGACGGTGATGGTGATGGCGCTGGCGCTGGCCCTGCCGCTGGGCCTGTCGATCGCGCTGGACAACCTCAAGCAGTTCGCCGGCAGCGTGCAGCAGTCGCGCGACATCAACGTGTTCCTGAAGGGCAATGTCGATGGCCCCGGCGCGCTGCGCCTGGCCGGGCAGCTGCGCGACCGCGACGACGTTGCCGAAGTGAACGTGCGTACGCCCGAGCAGGGCCTGCAGGAACTGCGCGATGCCGGCCTCGGCGAGGCGATCGACGCGCTCGACGACAATCCGCTGCCCTCGCTGCTGGTGATCACTCCCGGCCAGGGCAAGGACGATGCGCGCCTGGCGCGCGCGCTGGAAAGCCTGCCCGAGGCCGACCTGGTGCAACACGATGCGCTGTGGCGCCAGCGCCTCGATGCCTGGCTCGCCTTTGGCGCGCGGCTGGTGCAGGTGCTGTCGGTGCTGCTTGGTGTCGGTGCCGCATTGGTGGTCGGCAACACCGTGCGCCTGGACATCCAGGCCCGCCGTGAAGAGATCGGCGTGCTGCAGCTGCTGGGCGCCAGCGATGGCTTCATCCGACGTCCGTTCCTGTACCTGGGCGCCTGGTATGGCCTGGGCGCTGGCGCAGTGGCGCTGGCCCTGATCGCTGCCGCCGGTGCCGCGCTGCGCATGCCGCTGGCCGAACTTTCGCGCAGCTACGGCAGCCCGTTCGTGCTGCACGGCCTGGACCTGCTGCATGGCGGCCTGGTGCTGCTCGGCACGCTGCTGCTGGGCTGGCTGGGGGCGTGGCTGGTGACCGGCCATTTCCTGCGCCAGACCCGACCGACCGACACCTGAGACCGGCATGCAACCGCAAGCGTTGAAGCACCTTGAGGGGCCCGCGACGCGGGTGATGGTGGTCGATGGCTCGAAGCTGGTACGCAAGCTGATCGCCGACGTGCTGAGGCGTGACCTGCCGGGCGTGGAGGTGATCGGCTGCGACAGCATCGAGGAAGCGCAGCAGGCGCTGGCACAGGGTCCGGTGGACCTGGTGACCACCTCGCTGACCCTGCGTGATGGCGACGGCCTGGCATTGGCGCGGATGATCCGCGAAGCCGCTGGCCAGGCCTATGTGCCGGTGATCGTGGTCTCCGGCGATGCCCAGCAGCATCTGGAGCAGCGCCGCTTCACCGAGTACGTCACCGATTATTTCGACAAGGCGCTGGGCCATGAGGCACTGGCGACCTTCATCCGCGGCTATGTGCAGCCGCAGACCATTCCCGGCGCCACCATCCTCTATATCGAGGACAGCCGCGTGGTGGCCGAGGCCACCAAGCGCATGCTCGAACGCCAGCAGCTGAACGTGCTGCACGTGGTCAGCGCCGAAGAGGCGTTCACCCTGCTCACCGCCGAGTCGCTGGGCCGCAGCCGCCACCGCATCGACCTGGTGCTGACCGACGTCACCCTGAAGGGTGAACTGAGCGGCCGCGACGTGGTGCAGCGCGTGCGCGTGGACTTCGGCTACGGCAAGCGCCGCCTGCCGGTGCTGGTGATGACCGGCGATGGCAATCCGCACAACCAGACCGGGCTGCTGCAGTCCGGCGCCAACGACCTGGTGCTGAAGCCGATCGAAGAACGGCTGCTGGTCACCAAGGTGCTGTTCCAGCTGCGGCTGGCCCGATTGAATGATGGACCCCTGATTCGATGATGGATGAAGTAGCCGACACCCCGACGATCCAACTGGAACCGAGCTGGAAGCAGCATGTCGGCGATTACCTGCTGCAGCCGCAGATGCGCGAGCTGTCCAGCTTCCTGCGCCAGCGCAAGGCCAGTGGCGCGGCGGTGTTCCCGCCCGGCCCGCAGATCTTCGCCGCGTTCGATGCCACGCCGTTCGAGCAGGTGAAGGTGGTCATCCTCGGCCAGGACCCGTACCACGGCCGTGGTCAGGCCCATGGGCTGAGCTTCTCGGTGCCGCCGGGCGTGCCGGTGCCGCCGTCGCTGCTGAACATCTACAAAGAGATCGAGAGCGATCTCGGTATCCCGCGCCCGGACCATGGCTGCCTGATTCCGTGGGCCCAGCGTGGCGTACTGCTGCTCAATGCCGTACTGACGGTGGAAGAGGGCAAGGCCGGCGCCCATCAGGGGCGCGGCTGGGAAGGCTTCACCGACCACGTGGTGGACGTGCTCAACCGCGAGCGCGAAGGGCTGGTGTTCATGCTGTGGGGCGCCTACGCGCAGCAGAAGGGCAAGGTCATCGACACCCGTCGCCATCGCGTGCTGAAGTCGCCGCATCCGTCGCCGCTGTCGGCCCATCGCGGCTTCCTCGGCTGCCGCCATTTCTCGATGGCCAACGAGTACCTGCAGCGTCGCGGGCAGGCCCCGATCGACTGGTCGCTGCCGCCGCGTTCTGCGCTCTGAGCGGGCCGGGCAGTGGCCCGGCGCCGCCAGCGATGGATCAGTGGCCCGCTGCTGGCGCGATATCCGCGCGCCGATAGTAGGCGCGCGCGCCTTCGGCGATCACGCTCAATGCCTGCACGGTGCCATCGCCGCCGCGATGGAACAGCAGTTCCGCGCCCGCACTGCCTGCCAGGAAGCGGACGGGCGTCAGCGCCTGCAGTGCGACTGGTGCATCACGCCCGGGCAAGCGCAACTGCAGTCCAGCATCGACCGCCTGCACGTCCAGGGTGGCGGCGTCGAACCAATCGGCCAGGCCACTGCGCAGATCCATGGGCAGGGCGTCATCGAGTACGAAGCGGCCGCTGAAGCGCGCATAGCCATCCACCAGCAATGCGGGATCCAGCGTGCGGATGACCGGCTTGGCGTTGTGGCCGAGTGCATCGGACAGGGCATTGCGGATCTCCCCACGCAATGCAGGGCCGTTGTCCCCATTGGTCAGGATGACGAATCCATCGCCGCTCTCGGGGTAGCCTTCGATGCCTGCGTGATAGCTGTCGTTGCTGCCGTTGTGGAAGAAGCGGCGACTGGCGCCAGCGCCGGCCAGCTCCGGGCCCAGGCCACGGCCGGCCGGTGCCACTTCGCTGACCATCTGCAGGGCCAACGACTGCGGCAGCCATCCATCCGTGGTGCGGATGCTGCGCAGCAAGGCCGCGACGAACAGGCCCATGTCATTGGCGCTGGTCCACAGCCCCGACGCCGCCTGTTCTGGAAAGCTCTGCCAGCCGCGTGGCAGGGCCTCTGGCTGGCCCTTGTTGTCGTGCGCATGGGCAACGTTGCCGTAGCCGGCAGGCAAGGGATTCTGATACGTGCTGCGCGACATGCCCAGTGGCGAGAACACCTCGCGTTGCGCGACCTCAGCGAATGCTCTGCCGGTCAGATCTTCGATCGCCAGCTGCACCACCGTGTAGCCGCCACCGGAATAGTCGACCTGCTGGCCGGGTGCGTGGATCAGGCGTACCGGTTCATTCTTTGCAGGCGCCATTCCATCCAGTGTCTGCAGCAAGGTCGGAAGGCGTTCGGCGGGCTGGTAGTCCTGGAAGCCATGCACGTTGAAGCCGGCAGTGTGCGAGAGCAGCATGCGCAGGTTGATCGGCGGGTGCTGTCCCTGCGAATCGGCAGGCAGGTGCCAGCGGCGCAGGCGATGGTCGATGTTCTCCTCCAGCGAGACCTTGCCGGCAGCAACCAGCCTCAGGGTGGTTGCCGCAGTGCCCATTTTGCTGACCGAGCCGACCGAGAACACGGTATCGGCATCCACCGCGTCGCGCGTGCCGGCCTGGCGCAGGCCGTATCCGGCGGCGTAGACCACCTTCCCATCGCGGATCACCGCAACGGCGGCACCCGGTACCTTGTAGTGGGCGAGGCGTTCTTCGATCGACCACTGCGGCAGCGCGGCGCCCAGCTGCGCGGTGCTGGGGCGCAGGCCATGGGCTATAGCCTGCGCAAAGCGCGCAGCGTCTTCAGCGCTGGCGTCAGTGGCCATCACGTGGAACGGGGCCAGGGAGACCAGCAGCGAACACAGCAACAGGCGGTTCATCATCGACATCCTTGCAGGAGTGGAAGAGGGGCGGGATCGGCGCACGCGTTGCCACGCACGCCTGTCGCGTCCGGTCGTTGCGGGTGGAACGGGTTACCGCCGCAGCGCAGGAGGCGATGCGGCGGAGGCGTCAGCGTCGTTCGCGGCGGGCGCCCTGCGCCAGCAGGTAATCGCGCACGGCCGCGTTGCCAGCCTGGTTCAGCGGTGTCCGCCAGCGCCCCAGCCAGCCGTCGGCTTCCACGCCCAGGTTGATGTCGGCGCCGTGAGCAAGCAGGTACTGCACGGTGACCAGGTGCCCTTCGCGCGAGGCATTTATCAGCGGTGTCTCGTCATAGGTCACGACCCGGTTGACGTCGGCACCAGCCTGCACAAGCTGCTCGACGATGGGTTGCAGGCCCAACGCGGAGGCGACGATCAACGGATTGCCTTCGCCCAGCGCGGCACGATCGGGGTCGGCGCCCAGTTGCAGCAGCGTGTCGACCATCGCCGGATCGCGTGCACGGATGGCCTGGATCAGCGCCGTGCCATCACCGAGCACGCGCGCATCAAGATCGACGCCGGCCGCCGCCAACAGACGGACCTGCGCGACGTCATGCGTGCTGGCGGCTTGGAACAGCTTGATGACGCGCGTATCGGAGGCGCTGGCAGCCGGTGATGGGGCGAGCCGTGGTGAGATGGCCACGGCGGTGCCGGTGCAGGCCAGCAGAAGCAGCAGGCCCAGCCCCAACAGGCTGCGGTGCCGGGGTGTGGGTGACCCGGCGTCCACCAGCTGATCAATGCGCTGCGCCAGCTGGCTGCGCGCACTGAACATACCCAGTGCAAGCGTCGGCGCCTCCTCGCGCAGGGCCTGCAGCTGTTCGACGCTGGCCAGCAGCGAACCTGCATAGTCCAGCGGTTCGCGTGCCTGCATCGCAGCGCGTGCATCACAGGCCATCTCGCGCAGTACCGCCAGGCGTGCCTGGGCAAGGTGCAGGAGCGGATTCCACCAGAACAGTGCTGTTCCCGCCCGCAGCAGCGTGCTTGTCCACAGGTCGCGCCGTTGCAGGTGTGCAACCTCGTGGCGGACGATGTCGCGCAGCACATTGTTGTCCAGGCGTGCCAGCAAGGGGCGGGGCAGGAGGATCTGCGGGTGCCACAGGCCGACGACCATCGGCCCGTCGACGGCGCAGGTGGCGATCGTCACGTGGGCGGGCACGATGTCGGCCAGGACCGCGCGCAGTCCGGCGGTCGCCGGTTGCGCCAGCCGCCGCAGCCGGCGTGCGTGCAGCGTCGCGTCCAGCAGGCGCATGCCCAGCCACAGGGTGCCCAGCAGCCACAGCAGTGCAAGCAGTGTCGGCAGGGTCTTCGGCAGTTCGACGTAGTAGATGTCGGGCTGTCGTCCGGCTTCGAAGATGGCTTCTTCCGCCGTTGCCCCCTCGCCGGGCATGGGGTGGAACGCGGCCGCGGGCGGTGCCGGTGCGGGCAGGGTGGTCGACCAGCCCGGCAGGAAGGCGCTGAGTGGCAGCAGCAGGGCCGCTGCCATCGCTGCGGTCAGCAGCCAGGAACGTTGTTCGGCACTGAGGGCCCGCCGCCGTGCCAGCCACAGCGCGGGCAGCAGCACGATTGCGGACAACAGCAACTGTCGTACGCCCAATGCCATCGCCAGGTCGATGAGGTTCATTCCTTCCTCCCGGCCCTGGCATCGCTGACGCGCTGCTGCAGTGCCTGCAGTTCGTTGCGGTCGATTTCGCGTTCGTCCACCAGGTGCTGTGCCAACACGTTCGGTGAGCCGTCGAAGAACTGATGCAGAAGATGGTCAAGCGCTTGCCGGCGGGCCTGCTCGCGGCTGAGCGTGGCGTGATAGATGTAGGCGCGACCTTCCTGGCGATGACTGACAAAGCCTTTCTTCGCCAGCACGTTGAACATGGTCAGCACCGTGGTGTACGCGACCGGCTTGTGTTGGCCGAGCACATCCGCCACATCGCGCACGGACGCTTCGCCCTTGTCCCAGAGGATGTCCAGGATGGCCTGCTCGGCGGGAGTGGGATTCTGCGAGACAGGGCGGGCCATGCGCTTCTACGTATGAATTAGTTGATGCATCGGAGCATGTCGCCGGGTGGCTGTCAACGGGTTTCTTAGTAGTAAAGGGACAACCCTCAGCCCTCGGGCCTGAACACCGGGCAACGTCTCCTGGCCTGAATGGACCTCCAGGACGGCCCGTTCAGCTCCGCTTGACCGGAAATCGCCGGTTTCCGGTGGGTAATTGATTGAATTCCAAGGGATTGTGAATCCCGAAAAGCGTGCTCGCCACTGTCATCAAATCGCGCTACGGTAGGGCTCTGTTTGGGACCAGTGTTGCATCAATAGGATGCTGGAACTTTTTCCTCCTTTAGCAGTCCAAATCTCGGACTGCTAAGATGGGTGCCTATGAGCCAGAACACCTCTACTGCCCTTGTGGCAAACAATCTCCCGATTCCCAGTGCGCTCGGTTCGCTGGACGCCTACATCGGTGCCGTGCACCAGATCCCGGTGCTGTCGGTCGATGACGAACAGGACCTGGCCCGTCGCTTCCGCGACGGCAACGATCTGGACGCCGCCCGCGAGCTGGTGCATTCGCACCTGCGCTTCGTGGTGCACGTGGCCCGTGGTTACAACGGCTACGGCCTTGCGCTGGGCGACCTGATCCAGGAAGGCAACATCGGCCTGATGAAGGCGGTCAAGCGCTTCGACCCGGAGATGGGCGTGCGCCTGGTCTCCTTCGCGGTGCACTGGATCCGTGCCGAGATGCACGAGTTCATCCTGAAGAACTGGCGCATCGTCAAGGTCGCCACGACCAAGGCGCAGCGCAAGCTGTTCTTCAACCTGCGCAAGTCGAAGACCCGCCTGGGCTGGATGAACGCGGCCGAAGTCAGCGCCGTCGCCAAGGACCTGAACGTGTCCGAGCGCGAGGTCATGGAAATGGAATCGCGCCTGTCCGGTCGCGATATCGGTTTCGATGCGCCGACCGATGAAGACAACGACCACGCGCCGCCGTCGCCGGCTGCGTATCTGGTGGCCAATGACGAAGATCCGTCGATGGCCTACGAGCGCGAGGACAGCGAAGACAACCAGATGCAGCTGCTGCGCGAAGGCCTGGCGGAACTGGATGCGCGTTCGCGCGACATCATCCGCCGCCGTTGGCTGGATGCGGACAGCAAGGTGACGCTGCAGGAACTGGCGGACGAGTACGGCGTGTCGGCCGAGCGTATCCGCCAGGTCGAAGCGAACGCGCTGAAGAAGATGAAGGCGTTGTTCACCGCGTAAGCGGGAGGGCGTTGGAACGAAGAAAGGCCCGGCATCGCCGGGCCTTTCTCGTTTGTGGGGCTCATCCACGCATGGCGTGGATCTACCCCGGCGGTGTGGCGCCCGTACGGCCACGCCATGCGTGGCAGCGGCGCCGGCCTCACCCCTCGCGTGCGATCGCGCGCCAACCAATGTCGTTGCGGTGGAACTCGTTGGCCCACGTCACCTTGGCCACGCCCGCATAGGCGTTCGTCTGTGCATTGCGCACGCTGTCGCCCAGTGCGGCCACGCACAGCACGCGGCCACCCGCACTGACGACCTGGCCCTGTGCATCCAATGCGGTACCGGCATGGAACACCTTGGCACTGGCCGGCACTTCGTCCAGGCCGGAAATCACGTCACCGGTGATCGGTGCTTCCGGGTAGGGCTTCGCGGCCAGCACCACGCCCAGCGACGGGCGCGCATCCCAGTGTGCTTCCACCTGGTCCAGCCGGCCATCGATGGCGGCTTCCACCAGTTCCACCAGATCCGACTGCAGGCGCAGCATCACCGGCTGGGTTTCCGGGTCGCCGAAGCGCACGTTGAATTCGATCACCTTCGGCGCACCGCTGGCATCGATCATCAGGCCGGCGTAGAGGAAACCGGTGAACGGGATGCCGTCGGCGATCATGCCCTGCACGGTGGGGTTCACCACCTCGCGCATCACCCGTGCATGCACCTCCGGGGTCACCACCGGGGCCGGCGAATAGGCGCCCATGCCGCCGGTGTTCGGGCCGGTGTCGCCGTCGCCGACGCGCTTGTGGTCCTGCGAGGTGGCCATCGGCAGCGCATGCACGCCGTCCACCATCGAAATGAAGCTGGCTTCCTCGCCGTCGAGGAATTCCTCGATGACCACGCGTGCGCCGGCATCGCCGAACGCGTTGCCGGAGAGCATGTCACGCACCGCGTCTTCGGCTTCGGTCAACGTCATTGCGACGATCACGCCCTTGCCGGCGGCCAGGCCATCGGCCTTGACCACGATCGGTGCGCCCTTCTCGCGGATGTAGGCCAGCGCGGCGTCCACCTCGGTGTGCACGGCGTAGAACGCGGTCGGAATGTTGTGGCGGGCCAGGAAGTCCTTGGCGTAGGCCTTGCTGCCTTCCAGCTGCGCGGCAGCGGCGGTCGGCCCGAAGATGCGCAGGCCGGCGGCGCGGAAGCGGTCGACCACGCCGGCCACCAGCGGCACTTCCGGGCCGACCACGGTCAGCGCCACGCCTTCGGCCTGCGCCAGGGCGAGCAGGCCATCGATGTCGGTGACCTTCACCGCGACGTTGCGGCACTTGTCTTCGTTGGCGGTGCCGGCATTGCCGGGCGCCACGAGCACTTCAGTGACACGGGAGGACTGGGCCAGCTTCCATGCCAGGGCGTGTTCGCGGCCGCCAGAGCCGATGACAAGTACGTTCATCACGAGATTCCAGATTGCGTGGGAAGGGAAGGTCGATAGCCCCGGCGGCGCGCGTGGTTCACTCGCAGCCTTCGCGTCGCAGCGATTCGGGGAAGGAGTAGGCCCAGGTCTTCGGGTCCAGGGTGAAGCGGTGCTCCTGACGCACCCGCTTGCCGCCGCAGGTGTTGCCGGATTCCTCGATCAGCAGTGGCCAGATGCGCGCACTGCGGTCGCTGTCGTCGAAACGCAGGGCGAAGTCGATGCTGAAGCGGCGGGTGCGGCAGTCAGTGGCCGTATCGGGGTCGGTGTTGGCGTCGACCGTGTCGCACTCGTACTGGGCGTCGTTGTCGATGTGGCTGCGCACGTTGCCGGTGCTGGTCAGGCCTTTCGGGCCCGGCAGCACCAGGGTTTGCGAGAGCAGCGAGAAGCCCTGGCCGAACCAGCCATCCTCGACGCGGAAGCCATAGAAATCGCTGCCGGCGCGGATGATGCTGGCGGTGCCGGGCTGGCCACCACTGCCGAAGCGCTCGCCGGTCAGCTCGCTGGTCACCCCGAAGCCATCGCCCTTGGGCTGCAGCACGAAGAACTCGATGGTTCCCGGGTCGATATGCGCGCCATCAACCAGCGCACCGCATACCGCCAGCAGCTGCTGCCAGCTGTCACCGGTCACCACCGGTTGCTCGGCGCAGACCTGCCAGTCGATCGCGCGCGTTTCATCGTCCTGGGTCCAGCTGCCGCGCCATTGGCCGGAAAGCTTGGCGTCCTTGCCGTAACGCCCGGTCAGGAACGCCTGCAGACGCGCGGTGCGACTGACATGCGCCGCCGGTTCGCTGGCGGCGGGCTTTGCCGCATCTGCCTGGGGGGCAGATGCGGGTTCGGCAGCCGGCTTGCAGCCGGCCAGCAGGGCGGTGCCAGCGAAGGCGAGCACGGCAAGCGGTTTCAAAGAGACTGCAGACATCCGTGTCGCTCCAGCAATCAGTGGCGGAAGTGGCGGACGCCGGTGAACACCATGGCCAGGCCATGTTCGTCGGCGGCGGCGATCACTTCGGCATCGCGCATCGAACCGCCCGGCTGGATCACTGCCTTGATGCCGGCGGCAGCCGCGGCATCGATGCCATCGCGGAACGGGAAGAACGCATCGGAGGCCATCACCGAACCCTCGACCACCAGGTTCGCATCGGCGGCCTTGATGCCGGCGATGCGTGCCGAGTACACGCGGCTCATCTGGCCGGCGCCGACACCGATGGTGCGGTTGTCCTTGGCATAGACGATCGCGTTGGACTTCACGAACTTGGCCACCTTCCAGGCAAACAGCAGGTCGGTGAACTGCTTGTCGGTCGGCGCCAGCTTGCTCACCACCTTCAGCTCGTCGCGGGTCATGCCGCGGTTGTCGGAGGACTGCAGTAGCAGGCCTGAGCCGACGCGCTTGTTGTCGAAATTGTTCAGGCCGTCGCCGTGCGGGATGCGCAGCACGCGCACATTGGCCTTCTTCTGCGCGTATTCCAGCGCGGCCGGCTCGTAGTCCGGAGCGATCAGCACTTCCACGAACTGGCGGTCCAGGATCACCTTGGCGGTGGCCGCGTCCAGCGGCTTGTTGAAGGCGATGATGCCGCCGAAGGCACTGGTGGGGTCGGTGGCGTAGGCCAACTCGTAGGCATCGCCGTTGCCGGCACCGACCGCCACGCCGCACGGGTTGGCATGCTTGACGATGACGCAGGCCGGCGCGTCGAACTGGCGCACGCATTCCCACGCCGCATCGGCATCGGCCAGGTTGTTGTAGCTCAGCTCCTTGCCCTGCAGCTGCTGGAACGTGGCCAGCGTGCCCGGCACCGGGTACAGGTCGCGGTAGAACGCGCCGCTCTGGTGCGGGTTTTCGCCGTAGCGCAGGTCCATCACTTTCACGAAGGTGGAATTCATCTGCACCGGGTACTCGGCACGCACCGGCACCGCCGTGTCAGTAGCGGTGACCGCCGACAGGTAGTTGCTGATCGCGGCGTCGTACTGGGCGACGCGGTTGAACGCGGCCACCGAGAACGCGAAGCGGGTGGTGGCCGACAGCTGGCCGTCGTTGGCCTCCAGCGAGGCCAGCAGTTCGGCGTACTGCGACGGATCGGTGGCCACCGCCACGCGGGCGAAGTTCTTGGCCGCCGAACGCAGCATCGCCGGGCCGCCGATGTCGATGTTCTCGACCGCGTCGGCCAGGGTGCAGTCGGCCTTGGCGGTGACCGATTCGAACGGGTACAGGTTCAGTACCAGCAGGTCGATGGCACCGATGCCGTGTTCGGCCATCACTGCATCATCCAGGCCCGAACGGCCCAGCAGGCCGCCGTGCACCATCGGGTGCAGGGTCTTGACCCGGCCGTCCATCATTTCCGGGAAGCCGGTGACGTCGGCCACGTCCTTCACGGCCAGGCCCGCATCGCGGATCGCCTTGGCGGTGCCGCCGGTGGACAGCAGCTCCACGCCGCGTGCGGCCAGCGCAGTGGCCAGCTCGGCCAGGCCGGTCTTGTCGGAAACGGAGAGGAGGGCCCGACGGACGGGCAACAGATCAGCAGTCATGGGGACAGGGCAATCGGCAGCGGAGCGGGGCCGATATTGTAGTTCTTGGGGCCCGGTGGCGGGTGCTGCCGGGGCAGATTCGCTGCGTCCAAAGCCGGTTTGACCGTAATGGGCACGGCCCGCGGGCTTGTCAGCCACCGCTGGGCACGGCACGGTGCCGCCTGTTCCCCGTGTGCAGGATGCCGTCCCGTGACCGTTGCCAACCGCCTGCAGGCCACCCTCGATGCCGAAGGGGCGCTGCTGTTCCTGGCCCGTTATGTGCGCCATGCGCGTTGTGGCCAAGGCGCGGCCTGGTGCGCCCAGGCCGATGTGCCGACGCTGCAGGCCGAAGCCGCAGAGCGCTGGGGCGAGCAGGCCGAGATCCTGTCCTGGGACGTGCAGCGCCGCGAACGCCGGCGCTGGCGGCGGCTGGAGTTCAAGGTCTACCTGGATGACGACAAGCGCTGGTATGGCGATGCCATCGCGCTGCATCGGCGCGCGCCTGGGTTGGCCGAGCTGCTGTGGGTGATGCAAGCACAGCACTGGCTGGAGCCTTTCGAGCTGTATCTGTACGCCGATGGGCTGGATGAGGGGGCGATCGTGCTGCCTGCCGGCGGCATCATCCACTTCCAGCGCTCGCGCGGGGGCGTCTACCGGCTGCTGTCGCTGCAGGCGGGGTTCGCGGATGCAGGAGCACGCGAGCGGGCCGTGCAGGCGGTGCGCAATGCCCTGCAGCGCAGCCATGACGTGGTCTGGCTGTGCCGGCATATCGATCCTGGGCTGCCATGGCATGACTGGCTGGGCCAGCCCGAACTTGCCGGTAACCGCATTTGATGGGGTAGGCTGTGCCCGCACTGCCAAGGATCAGCAGGTACGGATCATGTCGATCTATGCATTGAAAGGACGTTTCCAGGACCTGTTGCGTCCGGCCGTACGCGGTCTGTACCGCATGGGGATCACCGCCAATACGGTGACCGTGGCCGCTGCCGTGGTCTCGCTGCTGGTGGCTGCCGCCGTGTGGTGCTGTGCGCCGGCCCAGCCCCTGCTGTACCTGCTGCTGCCACTGTGGATGCTGCTGCGCATGGCGCTCAACGCCGTGGACGGCATGCTGGCCCGCGAGTTCGGCCAGCAGTCGCGGCTGGGCGCCTACCTGAACGAGCTGTGCGATGTGATCGCCGACGCGGCGCTGTACCTGAGCCTGCTCAGTGTGCCGGGCGTGCGCCCGGAAGCGCTGTGGCTGCTGGCCTGGACCGCGGCCCTGAGCGAGTACGCCGGGGTGCTGGGGCTGATGGTCGGTGCCAGCCGTCGCTATGACGGTCCGATGGGCAAGAGCGACCGCGCCTTCGTCATCGGTGCGCTGGGCCTGCTGCTGGCGCTCGGCTGGGGCGGTGCAATGACGGTCACTGGCGTGGCCGCCGCGATGGCGGTGCTGTGCGCGGTGACGATGATCAACCGCGTGCGGCGCGGACTGCAGGAAGCGGCGGTTTCGCCGAACTAATCAAGCAGATACAAAAAGACAATCAGGAGATTGCATGCGTCAGGCGCAGGAACGGGAATTCCACAGCTTCGACCAGGTACCGCTGTTCTACAGGTACTGGCCGGGCGCCACGACAACCACGCCAGCGAAGGCCATCGTGCTGCTGCATCGCGGCCATGAGCATTCCGGCCGCGTGACCCATCTGGTTGACGAACTCGACCTGCCCGACACCGCCTTCTTCGCCTGGGATGCACGTGGCAACGGCCGTTCGCCGGGCGCACGCGGCGATGCGCCGGGCTTCCCGGCGCTGGTGCGCGACCTCGACAGCTTCATCGCCCACATCGGCGCCGAGCATGGCATCGCGGTGGAGGACATCGTGGTGATCGCGCAGAGCGTGGGCGCCGTGGTCGCCGCGACCTGGGTGCACGACTACGCACCACGCCTGCGCGCGCTGGTGATGGCTTCGCCGGCGTTCAAGGTGAAGCTGTACGTGCCATTCGCACGTGCGGGCCTGGCCCTGATGCAGAAGCTGCGCGGCAACTTCTTCGTCAACAGCTACGTCAAGCCGCAGTGGCTGACGCATGACCCGGCACGGGTGGAAAATTATCGCACCGACCCGCTGATCACCCGGCCGATTTCGGTGCGCGTGCTGTTGGGCCTGTACGAGGCCGCCGACCGTGTCGTGGCCGATGCGCAGGCGATCAGTGTGCCGGTGCAGTTGCTGGTGTCCGGTTCGGACTTCGTTGTGCACCGCGCGCCGCAGGACCGCTTCTACGAGCGCCTGTCCAGCCCGATCAAGGAGCGCGTGCATCTGCCGGGCTTCTTCCACGACACGCTGGGCGAGCGCGATCGTGCACCGGCACTGGTGCGTATCCGCAGCTTCATCCAGGCGCGTTTCGCCGAACCGCTGCGCGAGCTGTCACGGCGTGATGCGCACCGCCACGGGCCAACCTTCGAGGAATCGGAAATCCTGGCCTGGCCACCGGAGCGCAACAGCTTGGCCGACCTGCGCTGGCGCGTGGTACGCGGTGGCCTGCGCTTCGGCGGCACGCTGTCCGAAGGCATCGCGCTGGGCCTGCAGACCGGTTTCGATTCGGGCAGTACGCTCGACTACATCTATCGCGACGAAGCACGAGGCAAAGGTCCATTGGGGCGGATGGTTGACCGCAACTATCTGGACGCGATCGGCTGGCGTGGCATCCGCGTGCGCGGCCAGCACCTGCAGGAACTGCTGCGCGATGCTGCCCAGCGCCTCCGTGGGCAGGGCACGCCGGTGCGCGTGATGGACGTGGCCGCCGGCCACGGCCGCTACGTGCTGGAAGCGCTGGGAACGGGCGAACAGCGCGCCGAGCGCATCGTGCTGCGTGATTTCAGCGATCTGAACGTGACCCAGGGTCAGGCTTTGATCGAGCGCCTTGGTGCGGCCGACATCGCCCGCTTCGAGCAAGGCGATGCGTTCGATCCCGCGCAGCTGGCAGCGGTGGACCCTGCACCGACGCTGGCGGTGGTGTCGGGCCTGTACGAACTGTTCCCCGACAACGACGCCGTGCTGCGCTCGCTGCGGGGCATTGCCGCGACGGTGCCGGCGGGCGGCTATCTGGCCTACACCGGCCAGCCGTGGCACCCGCAGCTGGAGTTCATCGCGCGTGCGCTGACCAGCCACCGCGGTGGCGCAGCGTGGGTGATGCGCCGCCGGACCCAGCACGAGATGGATGAACTGGTGCGCCTGGCTGGATTCGAAAAGGTGGCGCAGCGCATCGACGACTTCGGCATCTTCACGGTGTCGCTGGCGCGCCGGACCGCGTGATGGCGACGCTCGCTGCAACCCCGCTGGCCGCGGAAGGGCGCCCCTGGCGGCGCGCCCTGTTGTGGCTGGCGCTGCTGGGTCCGTTCTTCTTCGCCAGCTATGGCTTTGCCAACTGGATGGCCGGCCGCCATGCCGAACTGCCGGTGATGGCGTTCGGTTGGGAAACGCAGATTCCGTTCGTGCCGTGGACAATCGTGCCGTACTGGTCGATCGACCTGTTCTATGCGATCTCGTTCTTCCTGTGCAGGCGCCGGCTGGAACTGGACCGGCATGCACTGCGCCTGCTCAGCGCGCAGGTGATCGCAGTGGCGTGCTTCCTGCTGTGGCCGCTGCGCTTCAGCTTCGAGCGGCCGGAGATCGGCGGCGTGTTTGGTTGGCTGTTCGATGTGCTGCTGGGCTTCGACAAGCCGTTCAACCAGGCGCCGTCGCTGCACATCGTGCTGCTCATCGTGCTGTGGGTGAAGTTCGCACAGTATCTGCACGGGGTGTGGCGTTGGGTACTGCATCTGTGGGCGCTATTGATCGGCGTCTCGGTGCTGACCACGTTCCAGCATCATTTCATCGATATCCCGACCGGCCTGCTGGCCGGCTGGCTGTGCGTCTGGCTGTGGCCGGAGCAGGGCGCGCCACCGTTGCGTGCCTGGCGCACCGCGCGTGACGCCAATCGTTGGCGCCTGGCAGCGCTGTACCTGCTGGGGGCCGCTGTATTGCTGATGCCGGTGGTGCTTCTGCGTGGCGCGGCGTTGTGGCTGCTGTGGCCGGTGGTATCGCTGCTGCTGGTGGCGTTGGCGTATGCGGGGCTCGGTATGGCGGTGTTCCAGAAGCGCGCCGACGGTCGCCTGACGATGGCGGCGCGCTGGCTGCTGGCGCCCTACCTGGGTGCGGCCTGGATCAATTCGCGGCTGTGGACGCGCCGTGCGCCGCAGCCGGTGCCGGTGATGGATGGTGTGTGGCTGGGGCGTATTCCCTGCGCTGCATTGCCGGCACCCTTGGTCGGCGTGGTCGATGCCTGTGCCGAACTGTCCTGCCGCGCGCCGGGCGCCGCGTATGCCAGCGTGCCGGTGCTGGATCTGGTGGTTCCTGCACCGGAGCAGCTGCGCGAGGCGGCCGAGGCCATCGAGCGGCTGCGTGCGCACGGACCGTTGCTGGTGTGCTGCGCACTGGGCTATTCGCGCAGCGCCGCCAGCGTCGCGACCTGGCTGCTGCGCAGTGGCCGTGCGGGCGATGCCGAAGCAGCGGTGGCGATCGTGCGCGCTGCACGCCCCGGCATCGTGCTGGGCACGGCGCATCTGTATGCCATCGCTGCTGCAGCGGGAGTGCGCGCATGAGTACGGTTCCCGATCTGGCGACCATGCAGTTGCTGCTGAGGCAGGGGCGTTGGCCGGCGCTGCTGTCGCTGGGCCTGTTGCTGGTGGCGTTGCTGCTGCTCGGTATCGAGCCGGGGCTGGCGATGATCGCTGCCGGCCTGTTGCTGCTCAGTGTCGTTGTCGGGCTTGCACAGGCGTACCACGCATGGCGGGTTGGGTTGGACGCGAGCCTGCTGAAGCTGCTGCGTAATGAAGGGCTGGAAGGCGAAGCCGCCGCGCGCCGTATCGATCAGGTGCTGCATGACAACGGCTTGCGCCGCGTATCGTCCGACGCACCGCTGCGCGGCTGGGACCTGCGCTGGGCAGGCATGCGTCGCCTGTTGCTGCGGCAGTACCTGCTGACAGGCGTGCAGGGTGTGCTGCTGGTGCTGGCCGTGTTGTGGCCGCAGACGTGAACGGGAGGACCCGATGTTCGCCGAACTGATTGCCCGCGCCTGCAGTGGTGCGATTCATGTGGTGACCGGTGCGCGTGCGCTGTGGATCGGCTGTGCACCGTCCAGCGAGCGCCGCGTGTACTACGGCAACCATGCCAGCCATGGTGACTTCGTGCTGATCTGGTCGTCGATGCCGCCGGCGTTGCGGCGCCAGGTGCGACCGGTGGCCGCGGCCGAATACTGGCAGCGCGATGGCCTGCGACGCTACCTGATCGATGCGGTGTTCAACGGTGTGCTGGTCGAGCGCGAGGCCGGTCATCGCCAGCAGGATCCGCTGCAGGTGCTGCGTGATGCGGTGGACGAGGGGTGTTCGTTGATCCTGTTTCCAGAAGGTACGCGCAACGTGGGCGAAGAGCCGTTGCTGCCGTTCAAGAGCGGCATCTTTCACCTGGCACGGCAACGGCCGGAGCTGGAGTTCGTACCGGTGTGGATCGACAACCTGAAGCGGGTGATGCCCAAGGGTCGTTTCCTGCCGCTGCCATTGCTGTGTACGGCCACCTTCGGTACACCGCTACGGCTGCAGGCCGATGAGGACAAGGCCGCCTTCCTGGCACGCAGCAGGCAGGCGCTGCTGGACCTGGCGCCGAATGGAGGTCGTGCATGAGTTTCGTGTTGGATGTCTCTGGCGATCTGGCAACGCAGAGTGTCGGCCAGCAGACCGGCCTGCTGTTCGCGGGCGTGGGCGCGGTGCTGGTGCTGGCCACGCTGGTGGCCGAAACGCTGCGCTGGCGCCGGCGTGGGCAGCCGAGCGCAGTGATCGCCAACCTGGTCTCGCGCATCCGCGCCTGGTGGGTGATGGCGATCGTGGTCGGGTTGGCGCTGTTCTTCGGCCGTGCCGGGGTGATCGTGCTGTTCGCGATCATCTCGCTGTTCGCGCTGCGCGAGTTCATTACCCTGGCGCCGACACGCTCAGGCGACTACTACGCGCTGCTGGCCGCGTTCTACATCGTGCTGCCGTGGCAGTACTACCTGGTGTGGATCGACTGGTACGGCATGTACACACTGCTGATCCCGGTCTATGCGTTCCTGTTCCTGCCGATCCTGTCGACCATCGGCGGCGACACCACCCACTACCTGGAGCGCACGGCGAAGGTGCAGTGGGGGCTG
The DNA here is from genome assembly GCF_004920835.1 of Stenotrophomonas maltophilia. Classification (GTDB taxonomy): domain Bacteria; phylum Pseudomonadota; class Gammaproteobacteria; order Xanthomonadales; family Xanthomonadaceae; genus Stenotrophomonas; species Stenotrophomonas maltophilia_AQ. The sequence goes on along the minus strand of NZ_QFHO01000026.1, from coordinate 19,042 downwards.
ATGATCTGCGTGTTCTGCATCTCGCATGTGCCGCTGCTGCTGAACCTGCACGTGCCCGGCCATGACCCCTCGCGCAACGTGTTGCTGTTCGCCTTCCTGGTGATCGTGGTGCAGTCCTCGGACGTGCTGCAGTACATCTGGGGCAAGCTGCTGGGCAGGCGCCTGATCGCACCGAAGCTGTCGCCGTCGAAGACGGTGGAGGGCTTCGTGGGTGGTGTGCTCAGTGCCAGCGCGCTGGGGGCGGCGCTATGGTGGATCACCCCGTTCACGCCGCTGCAGGCCTTCGGCCTGTCGCTGTTGATCAACCTGATGGGGTTCTGGGGTGGTCTGGTGATGTCGGCAATCAAGCGCGACCGTGGCATCAAGGACTGGGGCCACATGATCGAGGGCCATGGCGGCATGCTCGACCGGCTGGATTCGGTGTGTTTCGCCGCGCCGGTGTTCTTCCACGTGGTGCGGTACTACTGGAAGGCAGGCGGCGGCGGTTGATGCCGCTGGGCCGTCATCCACGCATGGCGTGGATCTACCGGTAGTGCCGGCCGCTGGCCGGCAACTGCAACATCCTGCCATCGTTCATGGGGTTGCCGGCCAGGGGCCGGCACTACCCTCGTGCGCGCTTACGCGCTGATGCCGTATTCCTTCAGCTTCTTGCGCAGGGTGGCGCGGTGGATGCCCAGCATCGCTGCAGCCCGGCTCTGGTTGCCTTCGCAGTGGTTGAGCACTTCCACGAACAACGGGATCTCCATCTCGCGCAGCACGATCTCGTAGACATCGTCCGCGTCGCAGCCATCAAGGTCACGCAGGTAACGGCGCACGGACTGGGCGACATGTTCACGCAGCGGTGGCCGGGCAGCGCCACGACTGTTGTCAGGACGAGAAAGGACAGCGTTCAAGGGGGTTCCCGATTCGGTTGCCCGTGCGCGCGGAGCGCGCGGCCGGACGAGGTGGTGGCGGCCAGTCTAGCGCGAGCGTGCCCGGCCTGCCACGGCCAGTCGTGTCCATCCTGGTCACAGGAAGTCGAAGGTGAATGCGACGGTGGACGCAGCCGGCTCCTGTACACGGAAGGCAATACGCGCGCTCTGTCCCGGCTCCAGCAGGGCCGCACCGGGGTCTTCACCCAGATACTGCGCCGGCGTGAACACTGCGCTGCCGATCACCCGGCCATCCGCATCGGACAGCGACAGGCGCAGCGCCGGCCAGGCCTGCGCCCAGCGTGCATCGTTGCGGATGCTGGCCTGTACCTGCAGAACGCCTGCCTGGTTGGGCAGCGGCCGGATCTCGCGGCTGGTCATGGTGAATGCGGTTGGTTCATGCCAGGCGGGCAGGGTGCAGCGCAGGACGCCACACAGCGCCCCGAGCCACGCACGATTGCCGGCGTCGGCGGCCAGTCGCGCACGATCGGCAAGCACGCTTTGCAGAACCAGCAGCAGGGCCAGTCCGGCGACCAGCAGCCAGTGCCAGCGCGGCGTCGGCAGCCTGCGCGCGCGCGCGGCACCGAGGAAGCTGGGCGCGTCGCTGGCAACGGCGGTTGCCTGTATCGCGGCCGATACGGGCTCGATGCGCACCGCTTCATCGGCAATGACAGTGTCATCGTGGTGGTGCTTCATCGCTTCCTGTTGCGATACAGGGTCGATAGGTTCAGCCGGTGCTGCAGCAATGGGCACCGGCGCGGCTGCGTCCGGCGTGTGCGTTTCGGTCGCAGGCGCGGCATCACCTTCCGACGTGGGACGCAGGAAAGTGGCCAGTGGACGGCGCGGTGGGTTCGGCTCGGACATGCTCAGGGCGCGGGCTCGGATCCAGCGGTCATTCAACCACGATCAGGCGCGGCGCACGCCGGTGATGCGCATCCAGTCGCCGTCCTGGGTGGCCTGCAGGTCGTCGAACCACGGCGCATAGCGCTGCAGCAGTTCGCCTTCCTGGCCGTGCAGGATGCCCGACAGGGCGATGCGACCGCCGGCAGCGACGCGCGCGGCCAGCAGTTCGGCCAGCGCATCCAGCGCCGAGGCAAGAATGTTGGCGACCACGACCGGATAGGTCGCGACGGGTTCGTCCTGCGGCAGGTACACGTGCATGCGTGCCTGTTCGCCGTTGCGCTCGGCGTTGTCGGCGGTGGCCACCAGTGCCTGCGGATCGTTGTCGACGCCGATTGCCTCAGCCGCGCCCAGCTTCAGTGCGGCCAGCGCGAGGATGCCCGAGCCACAACCGAAGTCGAGCACGCGCTGGCCCTGCAGCAGGCCATCCACGGCCAACTGGTCCAGCCAGCGCAGGCACAGCGCGGTGGTCGGGTGGGTGCCCGAACCGAACGCCAGGCCCGGATCCAGTCGCACCACGGCGGCATCGGCGGACTGCGCGGCCTCTGGCAGTTCATGGTTCCACGGCACGATCCAGGTCCGGCTGCCGAAATCCATCGGCTGGAACTGGTCCAGCCAGGCGCGTTCCCAGTCCTCGTCCTCGACCGCGCGGAAGCTGCCGCCGCTCCAGTCCAGTTCCGGATCGAATGCTTCCAGTGCGGCCAGCAGCAACAGCGCATTGCTGTCGGCGGGGAACAACGCGCTCAGCACCAGGGTGTCCCACAGCGGCGTTTCGCCCACACCCGGCTCGAGGATGGCCTGTTCGTTGCTGGTATCGGCCTCGGCATCAAGCAGGGTCACGGCCAGTGCGCCGACGTCCTCCAGCGCGTTTTCATAGCGGGGCTGGGTCGCTTCGGTGCAGCGCAGGGTCAGTTCCAGGAACGGCATGGCAGTGGGGGCAATCGCGGGAAAGGGGGCCATGCTAGACCATCGGGGCGTCTCCGTATTGCCTGAGATGCCGCTCTGGGATGAACGACGCCGATTCAGACAGGCCTGCCGGGCCTTGCTAAACTCCGTGCTTTCCTGTGCGCCCTGATGCTCCACCGCCGCCAATGGCCTTTGCTCCGACCCTGAAAACCTGGTTGCTCGTGCTGCCGGCGGTGGCCGTGCTGGGCGTGGCCGGCTATCGGGCCAGCGGCCACGTGGCGCCGTCCACGGTGCAGGCAGACCTGCCGGGCGTCGCGGTCGCCGATGACAGCGCAGCAGCATTGCAGGTAATGCCGGAAGCACTGGCGCGCCGGCTGGCGGCCTTCGAGCGCGGCAACGCCCTGCCTTCAGGCCTGCCACTGGATCTCCGTGCCGATATCGAAGATGCCACCGATCTGTATGCCTACGCGCAGCGCCTGCGCGTGCAGGCCGATGAGGGCAACCACGAGGCGCGCTGGATGCTCAGCCGTGTCTATGACTACTGCGCACAGTATGCGGTCGACCCGGGCGGCTACCGCCTGGACAACAACGTGCTGGCCGGATCGGGGCTGACCGCCGCGCCGGCGATGGTGCAGGCACGCGAACGTGTCGCGCAGCGCTGCGGTGGCTTTGTGCCTGGCGACAAGCTGGGGCCGCCGCTGGTGCTTGCCGAACGGCGCAAGGCGGCGGAGCAGGGCAACCTGGCAGCCGAGGCAGCGTTGTTCGCCGAAGGCGAGCCGCTGCAGGACAGCCCCGAGTACCGCCGCGACCTGGTCGAGCGGGTGCGCACGTCGCGCGATCCGGAGGCATTCATGGCCATCGCGCCGGGCATGGGGGTGCGCGCCTCGGGCGATCGTGCGCTGAACGGCCTGGTGGCCGGCGAACAGCTCAGTGAACTGGCATGGCGGCTTGCGGCCTGCGAACTCGGTCTACCGTGTGGAGCAGACAGCGTGCTGGTCAACAGTTTTTGTGCGAACGGAGGGATCTGTTCGCAGGATGGAACGCAGGATTTCCGGGATTTCGTGTATGACGCTGCGGTTTCGCGGCAAGGTGCGGGGAAGATGAGGCAATGGATCAAGCGATTGGTTGGAAAGAGGGACGGGCAATGAATTACCGTCGATTCCTGCATGGGGCCAAATTCTGGTTCTGGGTGGCGCTGTTCGTGGCCTATTCGGCCGGTGCGGTTGGCCTGTTGATGATCGACACCTATGAAGATCGCTACCGGCATCTGTCGAAGGTGGAGCTGACCACGGTGAAGGCGCAGGAAGACGTGCGCCGCGCGGGCGCCAGCCAGGTCGCAGCGGTGTATCGCGCGCAGAGCGGCATGCCGTTCGCCTCGCTGCCGGCCGGCAGCACCTTCCAGGTGGTGTGGCCCGACGGCTCGACCGAGACCATGGTGATCGTCGACCCGACTTCGCCCAATGGCGTCCGCCCGTTGGCAAAGTCGCAGATTCCGGCGACGGCGGCCGACGCGCGCTGAAGGTAGCGCCGGGCCATGCCCGGCGGCCTCGCGCTTCGTTGCCATTTCGCCGGGCATGGTCCGGCGGTAGCGGAAGAGAAACAGAAAAGGGCGGGGATATCCCCGCCCTTTTCATGTCCAGCACCTGGCGCCGATCAGGTCAGCGCGATCGGCTTGTTCTTGCGTTCGGCAAGGCGCTTTTCCAGGTAGTGGATGTTCTGGCCACCGGCCTGGAAGCCCTTGTCGCGCATGATCCGCTGCTGCAGCGCGATGTTGGTCTTGATGCCGTCCACCACCATTTCGCTCAGTGCCACCCGCATGCGGGCGATGGCGGTCTCGCGGTCCGGACCGTGCACGATCAGCTTGCCGATCATCGAGTCGTAGTTCGACGGCACGCGGTAGCCACTGTAGATGTGGGTGTCCACGCGCACGCCGGGTCCGCCCGGCGGATGGAAGCCGGTGATGGTGCCCGGGCTCGGCACGAAGGTTTCAGCATCTTCGGCGTTGATGCGGCACTCGATCGCATGGCCGGTCAGTACCACGTCGCTCTGCTTGATCGACAGCTTCTGGCCGGCGGCGATCTTCAGCTGCTCGGCCACCAGGTCGATGCCGGTGACCATTTCGGTGACCGGATGCTCCACCTGGATGCGGGTGTTCATTTCGATGAAGTAGAAGCGGCCATCTTCGTACAGGAACTCGAACGTGCCGGCACCGCGGTAGCCGATGCGCACGCAGGCTTCGGTGCACACCTTGCCGATCTGCTCGCGCTGCTCGGCGCTGATGCCCGGTGCCGGTGCTTCTTCCACCACCTTCTGGTGGCGGCGCTGCATCGAGCAGTCGCGCTCACCCAGGTGGATGGCGTTGCCCTGGCCGTCGGCAAGCACCTGGATCTCCACGTGGCGCGGATTTTCCAGGAACTTCTCCATGTAGACCTCACCATTGCCGAACGCGGCCTTGGCCTCGCTCTTGGTGGTTTCGATGGAGGTCTTCAGCGAGGCTTCGGCGTGCACCACGCGCATGCCGCGGCCACCACCACCACCGGCCGCCTTGATGATGACCGGGTAGCCGATCTCACGGGCGATCTTGGTGTTGGCGACGATGTCATCGCCCAATGGGCCGCCCGAGCCGGGCACGCACGGCACGCCGGCGGACTTCATCGCGCGGATGGCTTCGACCTTGTCGCCCATCATGCGGATGGTGTCCGCCTTGGGGCCGATGAAGATGAAGCCGGACTCCTCCACGCGCTCGGCGAAGTCGGCGTTCTCCGACAGGAAGCCGTAGCCCGGGTGGATGGCCTGGGCGTCGGTGACTTCGGCCGCAGCGATCAGCGCCGGGATGTTGAGGTAGCTCTGCGGCGACGGTGCCGGGCCGATGCAGACCGACTCGTCGGCCATGGCCACGTGCTTGAGGTTGCGGTCGACCGTGGAGTGCACGGCCACCGTGCGGATGCCCAGGGTGTGGCACGCGCGCAGGATGCGCAGCGCGATCTCCCCTCGGTTGGCAATGACGACTTTGTCGAGCATGGCGTGCCCCTCAGCCGATCACGAACAGCGGCTGGTCGAACTCCACCGGCTGGCCGTTCTCGCCGAGGATGGCGACGATGGTGCCGGACTTGTCGGCCTCGATCGGGTTGAACATCTTCATCGCTTCGATGATGGCCAGGGTTTCGCCTTCCTTGACCTGCTGGCCAACGCTGACGAAGGCCGGCTTGTCCGGGGCGGCCGAGGCATAGAAGGTGCCGACCATCGGCGAGCGCAGCACGTGGCCTTCCGGCAGCGCCGGGCCCGGCTTGGCGGTGCCGCCGGTGGAGGCTTCGGTCGGCGACTGCATCGGCATCGCCTGCGGTGCGGGGGCGGCCGGGGCGGCATACACCGGTGCCGGCATAGGTGCGGCATAGCCGGCCACCGGGGCACGCGACAGGCGCACCGACTCTTCGCCTTCCTTGATTTCGATTTCGGCCAGGTTCGACTCTTCCAGCAGGTCGATCAGCTTCTTGATTTTGCGGAGATCCATGGTGGCCTCTTTGCTCTTGATGTCAGTGTGGTGGGAAGCGCGTCGCGCTCGGGTCAAAGCAGTTCGTAGAACTCGCGCAGCTGCCGCGTACGGTCGCGCGCGAGGGTGGTCAGGCAGCGCATCTGTGCGCCGTTGCGCGCCGTGCCATCGGAATTGAGGGCATAGACGGCGTTGCAGTCGTGGTCGCGCAGCTGCATCCAGGCACGCTGGGCCAGCACCAGCTGCTGTTCGGCCTCGCCGCAGTAGCTGCAGCTGCCACCGTGGTCCGGCGTGCGCAGCTGCTGGCGCGCCTGGGCGTACACGGTATTGAGTTCAGCGTCTGCAGCCGCCGCTACGTCCGAGGCGCACAGGTCGCTCTCCATCGTGGTGGTCGGGTGCGCACAGTCGATGCCTTCGTCCTTGCGGTCGAACGCCGTGGCCGCGCCGCAGATGCCGGCCCACAGCACGACGCTGGCAAGCACGCGCGGCAGCATCATCACGCGCCGGCCACCCGCACGCGTGCCAGCGCTGCATCCATCGCATAGCGATAGCTGTCGGCACCGAAGCCACAGACCACGCCCACGGCCTTGTCACTGAAGTAGCTGTGCTGGCGGAACGGTTCGCGGGTATGCGGGTTGGACAGGTGGATCTCGATGAACGGCACCGCCACCGCTGCCAGCGCATCGCGCAGGGCCACCGAGGTGTGGGTGAAGGCGGCCGGATTGATCAGGATGAAAGCGGTTCCGTCATTGCGCGCGGCCTGCACGCGGTCCACCAGGACGTGCTCGGCGTTGGACTGCAGGCTCTCCACGGCGTGCCCGGCAGCGGACGCCTGGGCTGCCAGGGCCTGGTCGATGTCGGCCAGCGTGGTGTGGCCGTAGACCTCCGGCTCGCGGGTGCCGAGCAGGTTGAGGTTGGGGCCGTGCAGGACCAGCAGCTTCGCCATGGGATCCGGAAGACGGGAAAGGGCGGCAGTCTGGCGGAACCGGTGGATGCTGTCCAGTTCGGCGAAGTTTGCAGCGTTTCAATTGATCGTTTGAAATCTGCCGGAGCGCTTGTGGCCGTATGGCGGGCGCTGGATCAAGGCGCGCTGAACGCCTTGCAGGCCGGGGATGCATGCACGTAGGCCGACGATGGCGGCAGGCCGGGCGATGGCTGCTGCCGCAATGGGCCGTGATGCCGTAGATCCACGCCATGCGTGGATGGCGGAGTTCGGTGCGCAGCAAGCGACGCACCCACCACTGAGCCATCTGGCCCCCCTCACGTCTCCAACGGCACCGTTGGCACCACATTCGGAAACACTTCTTCCAGCGGCTCCTGCTCGCCCGGCTTCGGCGCCGGCCAGTTGTAGGCGTTCACCGGCTGCGCGCGGTTCACCCACAACGCGTAATACAGATGGTCGGCGCGGCCATCACCGGTATTGGGATGGATCAGGATGGTCAGGCCCAGGCTGTTGAGCTGCAGCCACGGCACCAGGACCGGCAGCAGGTCGTTGGTGAAGCCGAAGTAGAACGAGGGCGTGACGTGCGGGCCGCGCGGCTCCAGGTTCCAGTTGCCCAGCTCCACCGGGAAGCGCTCGGCCGCCCAGCGCCGCAACAGGGCCGCCTTCTCGAAGCTGTCCTCGTCGAAGTAGATATGCGCGTGATAGCTCCTGATATCGGTGTAGGCACGCGGGGTGGCCGGCAGGGTGGCCTCGCCGGGGCGCACACTGGTTGGACGCGGAGTCGACTCGCTGACCGTGGCCTCGCCCCAAGGGCTGCGACCTTGGGGCGCGGGCGGAACAATGGCTCGGAAACCGGGGCGGCCCGGCTCGGTGGTGTTCGCCGCCGCTTCGGCGCGCGCGGCTGCCGGGGCGGCCGCCGCGCTGGCACTGGCCAGGCCACCGGCGGCCAGCCCGGCCGAGGCGATCAGCCGGCGGCGCGTGGGCGAGAGCAGGTCGGCCCACTGGGCATCGTCGTCGGCAGCAAACAGGGCGTTGGTGGCGGAGGTCTGTGGGTCCGGGTGCATGAAGGGCTCCATGGCAGCGTGCAGCGGGGGCAGGCAAGCACGCTCAGGCACCTGCCTCGGCAGCGTCCAATAAGCAGGCGGTATCACCTCATGCCCGTTCACCCCTTGTCATTGAGCGCGGCCGATCGACGGGCTAGGGTGCAGGTCTGCCGCCCTGGAGCCCGCCATGACCTCGCCCGATGCCGACACCCGGCGCAAGCGCGCGACCTTCCGCCAACTGCACGCACAGGGTTGTTTCGTGCTGCCCAATCCGTGGGATGTGGGCAGCGCCCGCTACCTGCAGCGGCAGGGCTTCCAGGCGCTGGCCACGACCAGCGCCGGGTGCGCTTGGAGCGAGGGGCGGCCAGACGGCGCGGTTTCGCTGCAGGCCACGCTGGAACATCTGCGGCTGATGGTGGCGGCGACGCCATTGCCGTTGAACGCCGATTTCGGTGATGGCTTTGGCGCCACACCGCGCGCGGTGGAGGAGGCCGTGGCGGCGGCAATCGATACCGGCGTAGCCGCGTTGTCGATCGAGGACGCCAGTGGCGTGGCCGATGCGCCGTTGAGGCCGATCGACGAGGCGGTCCAGCGCCTGCGTGCAGCGCGCTCGGCCATCGACCGTGCCGGCGGCGAGGTGCTGCTGGTCGGCCGGGCGGAGAACTTCTTCGTCGGAGTGCCCGATCTGCAGGACGCACTGCAGCGGCTGCGCGCCTATGCCGAAGCGGGTGCCGATGTGCTGTATGCACCGGGCATCAGTACACGCGAACAGATCAGTGCGGTAGTCGCCGCTGCGGGCTCGAAGCCGGTGAACCTGCTGGTCGGTGGGCCGACGCCGCTGAGCCTGCAGGACATCGCCGCACTCGGCGTGCGCCGGGTCAGTCTCGGCGGTGCGCTGGCGCGTGCGGCCTGGGGTGGCTTGATGCAGGCCACCCAGCCTATCGTGCAGGGCGGCCGCTTCGATGGCCTGCAGCAGGCGGCCCCGGGCGCGGCGTTGAATACGCTGTTCCGCTGACGGAAACCTGGGTGCCGGCCCAGGTGAGCAGATTGGCAGCAGGTCCACGCGATGCGTGGACGGATGAGCCCGCGACTACAGCGCCTCGATCCCGCCCTTGGGCATGGACACTTCCGGCTCCAGCGCCGGCAGCAGTTGCCGCAGCAGCCCGGGGTTGTCCAGCAGCGCAGTGCCATCGAGATAACGCCAGTCCGCAGTTCCCACGCGGCGTACAGCGACCATGAACGAGGTGCTGCGTATCGGCGATTCGCGCACGCGCAACAGTGACTGGCGTGGCACGAAGCTGACCTCTTCGCCGCCAGCGGCGTAGGTGCGGCCGGGCATGCCGGCTTCGTCGCTGATGACGGTGACCGACTTGCGCAGTTCCTTCACGGTATCGCGGGTCATCCGTGCATAGGCATCATCGCCTCCGGCCAGCTGCTTCAGGCTGGGGTGGGTGCGCGCGATGATCATCTCCGCATCGCCGCGACCGAACGCATCCAGCATCGCCTGCACGTCCTGACGCAATGCCTTTGAATCGCTGGGGCTGAGTTCGCCTGCGAAGGCCGATGGCAGCACTACCGACAGCAGCAGGGCCAGCAATGGGAGAAGCGGGCGTCGATCCATTCTCGGCTATCTCTGGGGGGAACCGCCGCACTATACGGCGGATGCGGAAACAGCGTCCCACGCATGGCGCTGGTATCCCGACAATCACTACTTACTATTGGTAGTTAGTGAATTCCGGACATCCCCCATGCACAGCCTCATCGTTACCGCCCATCCTGAATCCGGCTCGTTGACCCATGCCATCGCCAAGCGCATCGGCGAAGCCATCACCGCGGCGGATGCCGCCAACACCGTGACCCACGCCGACCTGATGGCCGAAGGTTTCGATCCACGCTTCAACCCACAGGACCAGGCCCTGTTCCGTGGCACCGGCGCAGTTCCGGCCGACGTCGCCGCCGAGCAGGCGCGGCTGGACGCCACCGACACACTGGTACTGGTCTACCCGCTGTACTGGTGGTCATTCCCCGCGCTGCTGAAGGGATGGATCGATCGTGTATTCGCCCAAGGCTGGGCCTACCAGGACGGTGCCGATGGCAAGGTGCAGAAGAAGCTGCGACGGTTGCGCGTGCACTTGGTCGGGATCGGCGGCGCGGGCGCGGACATGATCGAACGACGCGGCTACGGCGCGGCGATGAAGACCCAGATCGACATGGGCATCTTCGACTATTGCGGCGCGCGCGTGCTGTCGTCTGACCTGTTGCTGGACGCTGATTCCGGTGCGGCCGAAGCGCATCTGCAGTCGGCAGGGGAGATCGGCCGTAAAATCGGAACTCCAATGCACTGATCGCCGTGTCCCGCCGATGCCTGCCAACGCCGCTCCCACGCGCCGCCGATTGACCCGCGAGCAACGCGCCCGCCAGTTGCTGGATGTGGCCTGGGCGCTGGTTGGCGACGAAGGTACCGACGCGCTGACGTTGGGGCGGCTGGCCGAGGCCGCGGGCGTGACCAAGCCGGTGGCCTACGATCACTTCGTAACCCGCAACGGATTGCTGGCCGCGCTCTACGATGACTACGACGGCCGGCAGACGGTGGTGTTCCACGAGCGCATCGGCCGCGCCCGGGCGCAGCTGGCCGACCGCGCGGCAGCCATCGCCTCCGGCTACATCGATTGCATCCTCAGCCAGGGCAGTGAAGTGCAGGGCATCCTCGCAGCGCTGGTGGGCGCGCCGGAACTGCACGAGGTGCGGCGGCGTTACCAGCAGGACTTCATCAACAACTGCGACGCCTGGCTGGGCCCGTTCGCCGCCGATGGCACAGTGCCCTTGGCGGGACGCTGGGCGATTCTCGGTGCTGCCGAAACCCTGTCAGAAGGGGTAGCCGCCGGTGCCCTGGACAAGATGGAGGCCGAACATGAGTTGCAACGCCTGATCGTGGCCACCGTCAAACGGCGCTGAGCCGCTCAGGCGTCGGCGCTGCTGCCGGCCAGCGCAGCGAATCCGGCGGCCAGCCGTTCGCGTACCAGAGCATCGCGTGCGTCGCGGCTGTCCGAGCCAAGCACCACTGTGATCAGCCGTACCGGATGCGCGCGCCGTGGCACAGGTTGGCAGGCGGTGGCGGCCAGGCAGAAGCCCGCGGCCTGGGTGTAGCCGGTCTTCAAGCCATCCACGCCGTCATCGCCAAGCAGGGCATTCTGGTTGTTGCGGCTGAAGCTGCCGTGCGCGAACGCGCGCTGTGCGGTGACGGCCAGAATCTGCGGATGATCGTTCAGCAGGCAGGCCGCCAGCACTGCCATGTCGCGGGCGCTGGACGCATGGTGTGGCGTGGTGATGCCGGAGACGCTGGCGAACCAGGTGCTGCGCAGGCCGAGCTGGCGTGCGTGCCGGTTCATGCGGTCCAGGAATGCAGACTGTGATCCGTCCAGATGACGCGCGATGGCCAGCGCCGCATCATTGCCGGAGACGATCATCAACCCTTCCAGCAAGCGTGCCAGGCTGACCCTTTCGCCGGGCACCAGGCCCATCCGCGTTTCATCATCGGCCACCGCGTGCACGTCTTCGGCGGCAATGGTGACCGCCTCGTCCCATGTGCGACCCCCTTCTTCGATGCACGCATACGCTGCGTAGGCGGTCATCAGTTTGGTCAGCGACGCCGGCTGCCGCGCGACCCCGGCGTTGTCCTGATGGATCACCTCGAAGGTGGCGGCATCGAGGGTGATGAAGGAGAGAGGCGCGCGTGCAGGGGAAGAAGACGGCATGGATGCTGCGGTGGCGAGGGAAGCTCGCAGGATAGTGCGCATCGGCTGCATGAAGCTGCAATATTGAAATGATATAACGTTCGAAATAATGGGCCGCCACTGGCCTGACGGGACCTCCGATGACTGCACACATGCCACGCCGTTGGCTCCCTTCCTCTCTGCTGCTCGCGCTGCTCGCGCTCGGTGGCTGTCAGCCGAACCTGCGCGCCGATACCGCTGCGGCCAGCACCACGCGCCCGCACAACGTGATCGTGATGATCAACGACGGTGCCGGTTGGGGCACCTGGGACGCGGCTGCCTACTGGCAGTACGGCAGCCGCGAAGGCGCCCCCTATGCGGACTTCCCGCAGCGCCTCGCCGTGACCACCTATCCGTTGAACGCCAGCAGCCAGCCGACCCGCGACAACGCGCAGACCCTCGGCTACGACGCGGCCAAAGCATGGGATGACTCACCGGTTCCCGCGCAGGACCTGCCGTTCGCCGGCTACCAGTACCTGGCCGCGGTCGCCACCGACAGTGCAGCGGCGGGCACGGCGTTGTCCTCGGGCATCAAGACCTACAACAACGCCATCAACTACAGCAACGATGGCAACGCGGTGGAATTCAATACGCTGCATGCCAAGCGCCTGGGCATGGCCACCGGCGTGGTCACCTCGGTGCCGTTCGCACATGCCACGCCGGCCGCGTTCGCTGCGCAGAACGAATCGCGCAACAACTATCACGCCATTGCGCACCAGATGCTGGCGCAGGGCCACATGGACCTGGTGATGGGTACTGGTGGTCCCGGCTACAGCGTTGATGGCCATGCCTGTGACGAAGGCGCGGGCGCGGGCGCGGTGAAGGCCGAGGGCTGTGCGAACCCGTGGGAGTGGGTGTCGCAGCAGGATTGGCAGCAGCTGGAAGCGGGCAGCACCATCGCCGGTAATCCGTCCGGGCCGTGGCGCCTGATCCGCAGCAAGGAGGCGTTCGCTGCGCTGGCGCAGGGACGGCTGCCGACCGACCGGCCGCTGATCGGCGTGCCGCGCGTGGCCAACACGCTGCAGCAGGCGCGCCAGCTGCAGGTGCTGGGCAAGGATGCGGCCACGCCTTCTGGTGTGAGGAAGATCGACAGCGTGCCGGATCTTGCAACCATGACCCGCGGTGCGCTGCAGTTCCTGCAGCAGCGTTCGGCCGAGGGCCTGTTCCTGATGGTGGAAGGTGGCGCTACCGACTGGGCCGCGCATACCAGCGCCTGCGGCACCGAATGGCACTACGGCCAGTGCGGCGACCAGCCGCAGTACGGCCGGCTGATCGAGGAAACCGTGGAGTTCAACGACGCGGTGACAGCAGTGATCGAGTGGATCGAACGCAACGGTGGCTGGGAACGCACCCTGCTGATCGTCACCACCGACCACGACAACAGCATGCCGATGGGCCCGGATGCACAGAGCGTGGCCTTCGAGCCGGTGCGCAACAACGGCCGTGGACGCATGCCGGGGATGAGCTTCCGTCCCACCGGCAACCATTCCAATGCACTGGTGCCGTTGTGGGCCAAGGGGGCAGGGTCGGAGCTGCTGGGCCAGCGCGTGCGGGGCGTCGACGAGGGCTACCGCCAGCATGTGCGCTGGAACGACGGCAGTTACATCGACAACACCGACGTGGCTGCGGCGGTGCAGGAAGCACTGCAGCGCTAGGGTAGTGCCTGCCGCTGGCCGGCAACCTCGGTGACCGGGCATCTTGCCGCTGCCGGCCAGCGGCCGGCACTACCGGGAGTGCTGCTGGGCGGCGGGGACGGCGACGGGGAAGGGCTGGCCAGTTGCCGCGCCAGCTCGGCGTTGGTCACATGGCCATGCAGGAACAACAGGCCGCTGAAGATGTTCATGTGCGTACCTCCACTTGAGTGGATTGCACGATACGGGCAGCATGGAAGGCGAAAAAGCGACATTTCCGCAAGCTTGCCTTGAGAGGAATTCAAGCCTGATGTCCCGCCCACCCCTCCATGCCCTGCAGGGTTTCGTGGCTGCCGCCCGGCTCGGCAACCTGTCGCGCGCGGCGGCGTCGATGAACCTGACCGTCAGTGCACTCAGCCATCAGATGCGCCAGCTGGAAGAGCGGCTCGGGCAGCCGCTGCTGGTCCGCCAGCCACGTGGTGTCACCCTCACCCTTGAGGGGCAGCGCCTGCTCGACCAGGTGGGTCCGCACCTGGATGCGATCAACGAAGCCTTCCAGCCCTATGCCGCGCGTGCCGAGCACGTGCTGACGATCAGCGCGGTGCCATCGATGGCGTCGGCCTGGCTGGTGCCGCGCCTGGGCCACTTCGTGGCTGAGCACCCACAGATCGAGATCAACTTGCAGTCGAGTGAGCGCCTGGTGGATTTCGAGCGTCAGCGGCAGTTCGACGCGGCGCTGCGGCTGGGCAGAGGGCACTGGCCCGGGCTGGTGGTGGAGCCATTGTTTGACGAGTGGCTGCTGCCGATGGCCAGCCCGGCGCTGATTGAACGCATGGGCGGTATCGACCGCGTACCGCTGACCCAGTGGCCACTGCTGGGTGATCCTGACGGCGCGTGGGGCGCGTGGTTCGCCTTGAGCGGGCAGAGCCCGCCGCCGCGCTTCGTGGCGGTGCTGGATGATTCGGAAGCGCACCATCGCGCGGCGCTGGATGGCGTGGGCGTGGCGCTCGGACGGGTGACCCGGGCACGCCTGCTGCTGGAATCCGGCCAGCTGGTTGCGCTGTCCAGCCAGCGCCTGAAGACGGCGTGGCCGCATTGGCTGGTGTACCCGCAGCGCTCGGCCAGCCATCGTGGCTTCCTTGCTTTCCGCGACTGGCTGCATGCGCAGGCCGCCGAGCACGTGCGGCACATGGCAGGGCAAGGGCCGCACGGCTAGACAGGTGCACCGGCCTGTCCGGCCGCTGTCATCAGGGCGTGGCCGGCCGCGGCGAAGCTGGGCACCTCCACCCAACACCGCCTGCCGCCATGCGCTACCGCCTCGCCGTTCTTGATATCGCCGGAACCACCGTTGCCGACCCGGGACTGGTCGCCCGCGCCTTCGTTGAAGCGATGGCCGCCGCCGGCCACGCCATCGACGTAGAGCACGTGCGCCCGTTGATGGGCTACCCCAAGCCGCAGGCGATCGCCCGCCTGTTGGGGACTGCGGTGGACGACCCGCACGTGGCGCCGATCCATGCCGACTTCGTGGCGCGCATGCTCGAGTGCTACCGCCATGCACCGGGCATCGCGCCGCTGCCGGGTGCCGAGGTACTGTTCGAAACGCTGCGCGCGCACGGCATCCGCATCGGCCTGGATACCGGCTTCTCGCGTGACATTGCCGAGGTGATCATCGAGCGGCTCGGTTGGCAGGATCGCATCGATGCGTTGGTGGCCAGCGATGAGGTCCCGATGGGTCGCCCCGCGCCGTACATGATCCATGCGCTGATGCAGCGCACCGGTGTGGATGACGCCGCCGCTGTAGTGAAGGTGGGCGACACCGAGGTCGACATCAACGAAGGCCGCAATGCCGGCGTCGGCCTGAACATCGCGGTCACAACCGGTGCGTTCACCCGTTCCGAACTGCTGCCGCATGGTCCGGACCACATCATCGACCACCTCGACCGCCTGCCGGCGCTGCTCGGCCTGGCACGTTCCGGCACGGTCGCCGCTGCATGAGCCGGCCCTCGCTGCGGGCTCGGCTGCAGGGGCATCGGTTGGCGCTGACGGTGTTCGCCGGCAGTGCCGCGCTGTCCACCTATGCGTGCATGTATGCCTTTCGCAAGCCATTCGCCGCCGCATCGTTCGATGACCAGCATCTGTTCGGCGCCGACTACAAGGTGTGGCTGGTGGTGGCGCAGGTGCTGGGCTACATGTGCAGCAAGTTCATCGGCGTGCGGGTGATCGGCGAACTGCGCGCCGAGCGCCGCGCCAGCCTGCTGCTGGGCCTGATCGGCATTTCCTGGTTGGCACTGCTCGGCTTCGCGCTGGTGCCGGCGCCGTGGAACATCCCGTTCCTGTTCCTCAACGGCCTGCCGCTGGGCATGGTGTGGGGCCTGGTGTTCAGCTACCTGGAAGGGCGACGGACCACCGAAGCGATGGGCGCGATCCTTGCCTCCAGTTTCATCATGGCCTCCGGCGTGGTGAAGTCGGTCGGAAAATGGCTGCTGCTGCAGGGCGTTAGCGAGTTCTGGATGCCGTTCCTGTGCGGCCTGCTGTTCCTGCCGCTGCTGCTGGTGTCGGTACGCATGCTGGAACGCATTCCCGCCCCGGATGCCGCCGACCTGCGCGAGCGCTCGCCGCGGCTACCGATGGACCGCGCGCAGCGTCGCGCCTTCGTGCGCCGCTTCCTGCCGGGGCTGGCGCTGATGATCCTGTGCTACGTGTGCCTGACCGTGGTCCGCGATTTCCGCGACAGCTTTGAAGCCGAGCTGTTCCGCGAGCTGGGCTACGGTGGCAGCGCCGGCGTGTTCGCCGCCATCGAAACGCCGGTGGCGTTCGCGGTGCTGGCACTGACCGCCGGCCTGACCTGGTTCCGCAACAACCTCAACGGCCTGATGGCGTTGCACGCGCTGATGTTCATCGGCCTGGCCACTGCAGGACTGAGCACGCTGGCGTTCCGCGAAGGCATGCTGCATCCGCTGGCGTGGCTGGGCCTGGTGGGCTTCGGCCTGTACCTGGCCTACGTGCCCTTCAACTGCGTGTTCTTCGAACGCCTGATCGCCACCTTCAAGGTCGCTGGCAACGTCGGCTTCGTGATGTACCTGGCCGATGCGTTCGGCTACCTGGGCAGTGTGCTGGTCCTGCTTGGCCACGAATTCTCTGGCCTGCAGCTGTCGTGGGTGCGCTTTTTCTCCAGTGCGGTCATCCATCTGTCGTTGCTGGGCGGTGCCTGCCTGCTGCTGTCCCTGCTGTACTTCCACCACAAGGCGCTGCGCCTGGCCCGCATGCCAGCACTCGCCTCCGTCTGAGTCCATCCCCCATGAAGAACACAACCGCCCTCGTGGTCGGTGCCGGCATCGTCGGCCTGGCCGTGGCCCGCGCGCTGGCCGTGCGTGGCTGCAAGGTCACCGTGCTGGAGCGCCATGAACGCGCTGTCGGCGCCTCCATCCGCAACTTCGGCATGGTCTGGCCGATCGGCGTGCCCAATGGACCGCTGTATGAGCGCGCGCTGCGCTCGCGGCAGATCTGGCAGGAGCTGATCGACGTGGCCGGCCTCTGGCACGATCCCAGTGGCTCGTTGCATGTGGCCCATGCCGAAGACGAATGGGCCGTGCTGCAGCAGTATGCGACGGCCAATGCGCAACTGCGCCCATGCCGCCTGCTGGATCGGGATGCGGCGCTGGCGAAGTCGCCGGCATTGGTGGCGCGCGAGCTGCGCGGCGCGCTGTTCAATGCCGATGAGCTGGTGGTCGATCCGCGCCAGGCGATCCGCGCGCTGCCGGACATGCTGCATGAACAGCACGGTGTGCAGTTCCATTGGCGCACGCCGGTAACGGCGGTGGAGAGCGGTCGGGTGTGGTCCGGCAGCCGCCTGTTCGAGGCGGATCAGGTGTTCGTCTGCAGCGGTCCGGAGTTCGAGCAGTTGTATCCGGAGCGGTACGCGGCAGCACCATTGACCCGCTGCAAGCTGCAGATGCTGCGGTTGGCCGCACAGCCGTCCGGGTTCCGCCTGGGTGCGGCCCTCTGTGGCGGCCTGTCGCTGGTGCACTACGCCGGATTCCGCGAGGCCGCCGATGTCGCGCCGTTGCAGGCGCGTTACCAGGCCGAGCATGCCGACCTGATCGAGCTCGGCATCCACGTGATGGCCGCGCAGAACGGCCAGGGTGAAATCACCATTGGTGATTCGCATGCCTACGCACATACGCACGATCCGTTCGATGAGCACGCCATCAACCAGAAGGTGCTCGATTACCTGTCCCGTTTCATGCAGGTACCCGACGCGCGCATTGCGCAGACCTGGCACGGCATCTATCCCAAGCTGCTGGATGGCAGCAGCGAATTCGTCGCCGAGCCGGCACCGGGCGTGACCATCGTCAACGCCATCGGTGGCGGTGGCCTGGGCATGACGCTCAGCTTCGGTCTGGCCGAAGAGCTGGTGGACGGCCGCTACACGGCGCTGCGGCGCGCAGCCTGAGGCGCTGCACGCGGCGGGTGCAATGCCCGCCGCGCTTTCGCTAGAGATCGCTGCTGACCATCAGCTGCACCCAGTCACCGGCGAAGCAGGTGATGCCGAACTGCACCGCTTGCCCCTGTGGATCGACATTCAGCGAATGCACGCACAGCACCGGCCGTCGCGTCGATTGCCCGAGCACGCGCGCGACCTCGGCATCGGGCAGGCGCGCCATCACCGTGGTGTGCCGGCGCAGGTAGTCGGTCACCCCGAATGCGGCCAGCGTGCGGGTCACCGACGGCGTGCGTGCGAACACCTCGCCCAGCCCCGGGAAGCGGGTGGCCGGGAAATAGGCTTCGCTGTGGTCCACAGTACGGTCTTCCACCTGGCTGGAGTACACCACCCGATGCACGCGCTCGCCAGCGATCAGGCCGAGCGCGCGCGCTACCTGGCGGCTGGGCACCTGCACCCGGGTGTCGATCAGGGTGTAGTGGCTTTCTACGTTCAGGTCATGCATGGCCCGGCCGAAACGCGTGCGTCGGCTGATCGGGTAGTGGTACGGATGCTCCTGCACGAAGCTGCCGCGGCCGGTTTCGGTGCGAATGTAGCCGCGCTCCTCCAACGCCTCGATCGCGCGCCGCACGGTATGGCGGTTGACTGCGAAGCGCGTGGCCAGGTCCTGCGCCGAGGGCAGCTGGTCGCCTTCCACCAGCTGGCGTTCGCGGATCTGCCGCAGCAGCGCCTGTTCGATCTGCTGCCACAGCGGCAGCGCCGAATCGCGCGGCGTCAAGGCCGGGTCGGTCATGGTCATCAAACCTCCATCTGCGGCTGCTGGACTAGACAGGTGCACTGCACGTGCGGGCATATCAACGCGTTGCGGTTGCAACGGCATGACACAGACGGCGAAATCCATGGGCGAGCGCATTCTCGACAACCTGAAGCTGGTGCTGGCCGACGAGGTCGTGCACGGCCACGTGGTGCTGGACGGGCCGTGTATCCGCGCGGTGGGGCAGGGG
>NZ_QFHO01000025.1 GCF_004920835.1 Stenotrophomonas maltophilia | reverse complement strand
CAACCGGACCCACCCCGCCACCCCACAGGAGCCCAGCTTTCGCTTCTGCTGTTGCTTCGGCCGTTGCCTCTGCGGGTGCCGGGCGCAGCCCGGCCGTGCGTACCCTCACCGCCCGTGCGGGTCGGGCCGGTGATGCACGTACTCGACCACGGTGCCATCAGGATGCACCGCGTTGAATGCCGCCCCGGTGGGCACCACCTGCAACGGGAAGATGATCTCGGCGCCGGCCGCCACCAGCTTGTCGTGATAGGGCCGAACGTCGTCGACCAGCAGCGTCCCCGTGGTCGAAGTGAACGGCGCCAGCGCCTCATCGCATCCTTCGATCAGCAGGAATGCACCGACCATCGCCAGGCGCAGGCCGGCATCGGGAAACGGAAAGCCCGCATCGGCCACCACGCCCTGCAGCTGCTCGTAGAAGGCCACGCTGCGCTCCAGCTCGCCCGGGGCAACGAATACCCGGATCAGCACGCGGGGACTGCGCTGGCTGGAGGTATCACAGCGGTCGCGCCAGAGGTGATCGAAGTCGCGGTGTATGTTCATGGGCGGGGTTCAGGGCCGGTGACAACCCATTATCGGCAGCCCCGCGCGGCGCGCTGATGACTGCCGGTGATGGCCTGATAACCGACCGTCGCGGTCGCCCTGTGACTTAGGTCCTGTTGACAGGTGTGAACGCCCTCGCACAATCTTCACATGATTGGGTCGCCCTGCGCGGCCCGGACAGGCAGGTTGTCACGCCGGGAGGAGGGTCCCAGGCGCAGACCGGCCCGTCCTTCGGCCTGCGGGACGTTGCCTGGCAACCCCTGCGCGGCATGAACGCTGCACCCTTCGGCGGCACTTTCCCTGGACCGATTGCCTTGGCAACGGAATTACGCCTGCCGATGAAAACGTTTACAAAGCCGCTTGCACTGTCCCTGGCCCTGTCTGCCGCACTGGCCGCCCCGGCCTGGGCCGACCCAGCCGCGTTCACTGTGTTGACCCTGGAACAGGCCCCGACCGCCGAGGCGATGCCGGCCCTGGCCGCCCAGCTGAAGACCCTGCAGGTGGACGCGGTGAGCGTGCGCCAGGTGCAGCGTGGCATCGGCCAGGTCGATCCGCTGCAGCTGCTGGCCGATGGGCTGGGCTATGAGTACCGCTTCATTTCCACCGGCAAGGATGACGGCCAGACCCAGCACGGGCAGGCGGTACTGACCCGGCTGCCGATCG
Organism: Stenotrophomonas maltophilia; assembly: GCF_004920835.1. Lineage (GTDB taxonomy): Bacteria > Pseudomonadota > Gammaproteobacteria > Xanthomonadales > Xanthomonadaceae > Stenotrophomonas > Stenotrophomonas maltophilia_AQ. The sequence goes on along the minus strand of NZ_QFHO01000025.1, from coordinate 66,880 downwards.
CGGCCGAATCCGGTCCCGACCAGCCGGGCCTGAACTACCTGCGCCTGGACGATGGTCGCCACACCGTAGCCGTCTACACCGATGCTGGTGCAGGCGCCGCACAGCTTCCGGCACTGGTCACGCGTTCGCGGCTGGGCGCGCCGGCGGTGCTGCTCGGCGCGGTGGCCGGTGAATCGGCCAAGGCCGCAGGCTTCGATCCGGCGCGTGTCGCGTTGGAGGCCGATGCCAGCTACTTCAGCGATGGTTTCCAGGCCGCCAGCAGCGCGCCGTTCAAGGTGGAAGGCAGCGCCCTGCGTGCCACGTTGCTGACCCTGGCCTATGCCGCCGACAAGGGGGGTGAACGGCCATGGATGGACACTGCGCTCACCGCCGACGCGCGCGCTGCGCTGCTGCTGAAGGCGATGACCGAAGACGAGAAGTTCCAGATGCTGCACAGCTACTTCGGGCTGGGCAAGGATGGCGGCAAGCTGCCGGAAGGTGCGGTGGGTTCGGCCGGCTTCGTGCCGGAAGTAGCGCGCCTGGGCATTCCGTCGCAGCAGTCGGCCGACGCCGGCGTGGGCGTGACCAATCCCGGTGGCATCCGCCCGGGTGATTTCGCCACCGCCATGCCGTCGGGCCCGTCCACGGCGTCCACCTGGAACCGCGGTGTTGCCTTTGCCGGTGGCGCGACGATGGGCCGCGAAGCCTGGCAGCAGCGCTTCAACATCCTGCTGTCCGGCAGCGTCAACCTGCAGCGTGACCCGCGCAACGGCCGCAACTTCGAATACGCTGGTGAAGACCCGCTGCTGGCCGGTTCGATGGTCGGCGCAGTGATCCAGGGCGTGCAGAGCCAGCACGTGATCTCCTCGATGAAGCACTTCGCGCTGAACGACATGGAGACCCGCCGCAACTTCCACGACGTGCGCATTGGCGAGCAGGCCATGCACGAGTCGGATCTGCTGGCGTTCGAGATCGCGCTGGAAGCTGGCCGCCCGGGCGTGGCGATGTGCTCGTACAACAAGATCAACGGTACCTACGGCTGCGAAAACGGCTACCTGATGAACCAGGTGCTGAAGCAGGAGTGGAAATTCCCCGGTTTCGTGATGTCCGACTGGGGCGGCGTGCACAGCGGTTCGAAGGCGGCGCTGGCCGGCCTGGACCAGCAGTCCGCCGGTGAAGTGTTCGATGCGGCCGTGTTCTTCGATGAGCCGCTGCGCCTGGCCGTGCACGGCGGCGTGGTACCGCAGGCGCGCCTGAACGACATGGTCGCGCGCATCCTGCGCACGATGTTCCTGCACGGCAACTTCGACAACCCGCCGCAGCACCAGAAGGTCGACGCTGAAGCCGGTTTCGCCGTGGCCCAGCGCACGGTGGAAGAAGGCAGCGTGCTGCTGCGCAATGAAGGCAGCCTGCTGCCGCTGGCCGACAGCGTGAAGCGCATCGTCATCATCGGCGGCCACGCCGACAAGGGCGTGATCGGTGGCGGTGGTTCGTCGATGGTGGGCGTGACCGCCAAGGGCACCAACGCGGTGCCGGGCGTGCTGCCGACCACCTGGCCGGGCCCGGTGATCTTCCACCCGTCCTCGCCGCTGGAATCGCTGCGTGCGGCGCGTCCGGACGCGACCATCGAGTATGTGGACGGCACCAATGCCGCCGCTGCGGCCAAGGCTGCTGCGCAGGCCGACGTGGCCATCGTGTTCGCCACCCAGTGGGCCGCCGAATCGGTGGACCTGCCGGACATGCAGCTGCCGGACAACCAGGACGCACTGATCTCGGCGGTGGCCAAGGCCAACCCGAAGACCGTGCTGGTGCTGGAAACCAACGGCCCGGTGCGCACGCCGTGGCTGGCGCAGGTGCCGGCGATGCTGCAGGCCTGGTACCCGGGTATCCGCGGTGGCGAAGGCATTGCCGCACTGCTGACCGGCCAGGTCAATCCGTCCGGCCGCCTGCCGGTGACCTGGGTGACGGATGAATCGCAGTTGCCGCGCCCGCACATCGACGGCCTCGGCTTCAAGCCGGCCAAGCCGTTCGGTGATGTGTTCGATTTCGATATCGAAGGTGCCAACGTCGGCTACAAGTGGATGGCGGCCAAGGGCCTGACCCCGACCTTCGCGTTCGGCCACGGCCTGTCCTACACCTCGTTCGCCTATGAAAACCTGAAGGTGAGCGTGGAAGGCTCGCGCCTGGTCGCCAGCGTCGACATCCGCAACACCGGCAAGCGCGCCGGTGCCGACGTGGCCCAGCTGTACCTGAAGCTGCCGGCCGGCAGCACCACGCCGATCCGCCTGATCGGCTACGACAAGGTGATCCTGCAGCCGGGCGAACAGCGCCGCATCCGCATCGAAGCCGAGCCGAAGACCCTGGCCCACTACGATGCGCAGGCGCGGCAGTGGAAGATCGATGGCGGCACCTACCAGGTGCAGCTGTCGCGCAATGCCGCCGCCCCGCTGCAGAGCGTGGATGTACAACTGGTGGAGCAGGTGCTGCGCTGATCTGGCGCAGTCCTGATGGTTGATGAGACGGCCCCGCAAGGGGCCGTGTCTGTTTGCGGACTGCCGCTGCGCTCGCCGGGCATGGCCCGGCGCTACCCGATCACGGCATCCCAGGTAGCGCCGGGCCATGCCCGGCGGGCGCCGTCATCACCCGGGCGTGCCGGTGAACCACCCGCGCAGGAAGTCGATCAGCTGCCGCACCTTCGGCGAGGGCTGCGTGCTGTGTGGGTAGACCGCGTACACGCTCTGCAGCGGGAATCGATGCTGGCGCAGCACCGGACGCAGCCGGTCCTGGGCCAGATCGTCCTCGATCAACCAGCGTGGCAGCACGGTGACGCCGGCACCGGCCACGGCGAAGGCGCGCAGGCTGCTGGCGCCATCCACGCGCACCACCGCATTACCCGGGTTGGTGGCAAACAGTGCGTCGCTGCCGTCGGGCGCGACCACCGGCACGTCGGCCAGGCGCGGATAGCCGAGGCGGGGCAGGGTGCCCAGCTGCACGGGGTCGTCGGCAGCATCGACAGAGGACAGGCGGGCCAGCAGGGACGGAGCCGCCACCGCGGATAGTGGATGGCGTTCCAGTTCGCTGGCATGCAGCCCTGAGTCCGGCAGGCGGCCGAGGCGGATCGCCAGATCGAAGCGTTCGGGAATCAGGTCGGCCGGTGCCGGTGAGGTCGACAGGTGCAGCTGCAGGGCCGGATGCCGCGCACGGAACGCCTCCAACGCAGGAATCAAGCGTAGCTGGGCGTACTCCGGCGTAGTGGTCAGGCGCAGCACGCCCTGCAGCTGGTGCTGGTCGCGGCGCGCGGCATCGATCGCCGCCTGCGCGGCATCCAGCGCCTGCACGCAGTGTTGGAGGAACTGTTCGCCGGCCTCGGTCAGGGCCAGGTGGCGCGTACTGCGCAGCAACAGGGTCACGCCCAGCTCCTGTTCCAGCCGCTTCAGGTTGAAGCTGACCACTGCGCGGCTCAGGCCCAGGCGGTCGGCGGCGGCGGTCAGGCTGCCGGCCTCGACCACGGCACGGAAGATATCGAAGCGATCGAGGCTGACCATGGCGATCCATTGTCAAAACAGGTTTGACAGTGTTGCAGCTGCCGTCGTGTTTTTACAACAAAGCACTGGCGGCATGCTGGCCGCTTCCCTGCTGGAGCGCCACCGATGCCGTCCCCCCGCCTGCGCCATGAGGCGATCTTCCTGCTGGTGTTCGCCCTGGATCTGGTCAACATGTTCATCGCCACGGTGGCCTATCCGGCGCTGGCGGCGGAGCTGCACGCCGACATCGGCACGCTTGCCTGGGTGGGCACCGCCTACATGCTGGGCCTGAGCGTGGTGATTCCGCTGGCGCCCTGGCTGGCCGCGCGCTGTGGTGAACGCCGCTTGCTGCTGGCGGCGTTGCTGCTGTTCGCCGCCTCCGCCGTATTGGCCGGGGCTGCGCCGAATATCGGCTGGCTGCTCGGGTGGAGGCTGCTGCAGGGCCTGGCCGGTGGCCTGCTGATTCCGGTGGCACAGGCGGCAGCGTATCGGCACTGCACGCCCGACCAACGTGGCGCGCTGACCCGCCGCATCCTGCTGGTGGCGCTGCTGGTGCCGGCACTGGCGCCCGCGCTCGGTGGGCTGCTGGTGCAGTGGTTGTCCTGGCGCGGTGTGCTGTGGGCCAGCCTGCCGCTGGCGGTGGCGGCAATCGGGCTGGTGCTGGCGTGGATGCCGGCCGATGACGCGCGTAGCGCACCTCGCCTGCAGGCCTATGCGCTGTCCACCGCGATGCTGGCGCTGGGCGCGCTGCTGCTGGCGCTGACCTGGCTGGGCGAACCCGGCCATCGGGCCGCGGGTGCCGTACTGCTGCTGATCGCATTGCTGCTGGCGGCGGCCCACCTGCGCCACGCACGCAGGCAGGCGCAGCCACTGCTGCGCTGGTCGCTGCTGTCCCATCGCGGGCTGCGGCTGGCGATGCTGGTCTATCTGGCCGTACCCGGTGTGTTCATCGGCAGCCAGCTGGTCAGCACCCTGCAGCTGCACCAGGCGGGTTACAGCGCGGCACGCATCGGTGGCTTGATGCTGCCGTGGGCGCTGGCCTCGGCTATTGCGATCACAGCCAGCAAGCGCCTGCTGGCCCGTTTCGGCGCAGCCAGGGTGTTGCGTGCAGGTATGGTCCTGCAGGCCAGCGGCCTGCTGTTGATGGCGCTGCTGCCGCAGCCGCACGTCGCCTTGGCCGGGCTGCTGTTCGCGCTGATGGGCGCCGGCGGCAGCCTGTGCAGCAGTACGGCGCAGACGCTGGCCTTCCATGGTGTGGAGGGTGAGGCGCTGGGTGACGCAAGTGCCCTCTGGAATCTCAATCGCCAGCTCAGCTTCTGCCTCGGTACTGCCGCCATTGCGCTGCTGCTGGCACTGGCCATGCAATGGCTGCCGTCCCACGCCACCGGCGTGGCGCTGGGTCTGGCCGCGGTACTGACACTGTTGCCGATGGCGCTGCTGCGCCGACCGCAGTTGCTCACTCTTTCACAACCGGAGAACACCTGATGGCTGCCACCGCAGAACAAGAAGTCCACCTCCTGCACGACAAGCTGCAGACCTGGTTCCGTGCCGACGCCGGCACCGACGCGCTGGAGGATCTGATGGCGCATTTCTGCGCGGACTTCAGCATGGTCGGCATCGCGGGTCGCAGGCTGGACCGGAATGCCGTGCAGGCGCTGTTCGCGGGCGGCCATGGCGCGCGTCCAGGGCTGCAGATTTCCATCGACGCCGTGCAGGCGGTGGATGCGCCTTCGCCGCTGGCGGTGCTGCGCTATCGCGAAGGGCATTTGATCGATGGCAGCAAACCCGTATGGCGGGAATCGCTGGCGGTGCTGCGCCAGGAAGCAGGGCGCTGGCGCTGGCTGGCGCTGCATGAGGTTCAAGCGGGTTGATGGATCCGCCGGGCCATGCCCGGCGAGCGCAGCGGAAGTGAGGGGCACATGTGCCATCAGTCCTGCCTGCATCCACCGCAGAATGCAAAGCCCGCCCACACTTCACGGCTCCAGGCAGGAGTAGGCTTGATGCTTTCCTGCCGGGAGGGGTTGTCCATGCGTGTGCGTGCCGTCGCTGTAGCCATTGCCCTTTGCCTGTCCAGCACTGTGCTGGCCACCGAAACCCCGCCGATGACCCCGGACATCAGCGGCAAGCCCTTCGTTGCCCCCGATGTCGGTCGTGACTACGACAAGCGCGTGGTGATGGTGCCGATGCGTGATGGCACCAAGCTGTATACGGTGATCGTGGTGCCCAAGGGTGCGCGCAATGCGCCAATCCTGCTCACCCGCACGCCCTACGACGCTGCCGGTCGCGCCAGCCGCAGTGATTCGCCGCGCATGCGCGACCTGCTGCCGCAGGGCGACGAGGTGTTCGTCGACGGCGGCTATATCCGCGTGTTCCAGGATATCCGTGGCAAGTACGGCTCCGAAGGCGATTACGTGATGACCCGGCCGCTGCGCGGGCCGTTGAACAACACCAAGGTGGACCACTCCACCGATGCCTGGGACACCATCGACTGGCTGGTGAAGAACGTGCCGGAGAGCAATGGCAAGGTCGGCATGCTCGGCTCGTCGTACGAGGGCTTCACCGTGGTGATGGCGCTGACCGACCCGCACCCGGCGCTGAAGGTGGCTGCGCCGCAGAGCCCGATGGTCGATGGCTGGATGGGCGATGACTGGCTCAACTACGGCGCGTTCCGCCAGGTCAACTTCAACTACTTCGCGATGCAGACCGAGAAGCGCGGCAAGGGCACGCCGTTGCCCAGTCTCGGCTACGACGACTACAGCACCTTCCTGCGCATCGGTTCGGCCGGGGACTACGCGCGTTTCACCGGCGTGGACCAGCTGACCTGGTGGAAGAAGCTGGTCGAGCACCCGGCCTACGATGGCTTCTGGCAGGGCCAGGCGCTGGACGCGGTGATGGCGAAGACTCCGTTGAAGGTGCCGACCATGTGGCTGCAGGGCCTGTGGGACCAGGAAGACATGTGGGGTGCCAACCACGCCTACCAGGCAATGGAAGGACGCGACAGCGGCAACAACCGCAACTACCTGGTGATGGGCCCGTGGCGGCACAGCCAGGTGAACTACAGCGGCAGCGAGCTGGGCGCGCTGAAGTTCGATGGCGATACCGCGCTGCAGTTCCGCCGTGACGTGCTCAAGCCGTTCTTCGACCAGTACCTGGTGGACGGTGCGCCGAAGGCGGACACTCCGCCGGTGCTGATCTACAACACCGGCGAGAACCATTGGGATCGCCTCAAGGGTTGGCCGCGCAGCTGCGACAAGGGCTGTGCCGCCAGCAGCAAACCGCTGTACCTGCGTGCCGGCGGCAAGCTGGCGTTCCAGGCGCCGGCGGCGGGCGAGGGTGACTTCGAGGAATACGTGTCCGACCCGGCCAAGCCGGTGCCGTTCGTGCCGCGCCCGGTGCGTTTCGGTGACCGCGACATGTGGACCACCTGGCTGGTCAAGGATCAGCGTTTCGTCGATGGTCGCCCGGACGTGCTGACCTTCATCACCGAACCGCTGACCGCGCCGCTGCGCATCGGCGGCGCACCGGTGGTGCATCTGCAGGCGTCGACCAGTGGCACCGACAGCGACTGGGTGGTGAAGCTGATCGACGTGTATCCGGACCAGGAAGCGTCGACGCCGGAGATGGGTGGTTACGAGCTGCCGGTGTCGCTGGCGATCTTCCGCGGCCGCTACCGCGAGAGCTTCAGCGATCCGAAGGCGCTGGCCGCCAACGAAGTGCTGCCGTATCGCTTCGACCTGCCCAATGCCAACCACACCTTCCAGAAGGGGCACCGGGTGATGGTGCAGGTGCAGTCCAGCCTGTTCCCGCTGTATGACCGCAATCCGCAGACCTACGTGCCGAACATCTACCTGGCCAAGCCGGGCGATTACCAGAAGGCCACGCAGCGGGTCTGGCACAGCGCGGCGCAGGCGAGCTACATCGATCTGCCGGTGTATTGAGGTTGATGAGGTACGCCGGGTGCGCGATGCCTGGCGGCTGCGGTAGTGCCGGCCGCTGGCCGGCATCCGCGGTGGTGTGAAAGCGTGTCGACCAAGGTCGACACCTGCCAGGGCACGGGCCTTCAGCCTACCTTCGACGGACCGGTGCGCCAGCGGCTGGGTACCAGTCCGAAACGCTTGCGGAACGCGGCAGCGAAGTTGCTGGGGTGGCGGTAACCACTGGCGGCCGCAGCCTGCTCGACGGTCCAACCGTCCTCGCGCAGGCCTTGTTCGGCGTGGCGCATGCGCTGCTCGTGCAGGTAGTCGAACACCGAGCAGCCATATTGCTGGGCAAAGTGGCGGCGCAGCGAGCTCGGGCTCATGCAGGCCAGCTGGGCCAGTTCGACAAGGCTGTGGGTGTGGCTCGGATCGTCATGCAGGTAGGCGCGTACGCGTTCCAGTCGCTCGCGCTGGCCCGCGCGCAATGCGCGCACCTGGTCGGTCTGCAGATCTTCGGCTTGCAGGCCAACGGCCAGCAGCTGCAGGGCCACGCCTTCGCGCCACAACGCGTCGATGCCGTCCTGCCAGGGGCTGTCGAACAACTGTCCCAGCACCGGCAACAGGGTGTGCGGAATCGCCCAATGACGGCACTCCAGGTGAGTGCTGAGCGCAGTCTCCAGCTGCGGCAGCTGGAACAGGTCCGGATCGATCTTGGCCGGCACCATGACGCTGACCCCGCGCATTCGTGTCTCACCCGGATGTGCACCGGTCATTTCGACCTGCTCGCGGTGGTGGGCAGTCATGGCGGTGCCGGCGCGCAGGGTAAATCCGGGGCGGCGCGGAACACGTACATCGACCTGGCCCTGCAACATCACGCGGATGGCCAGGCCGGGACTCTGCTGGGCGGTTGCCACATACGGGAAACGATTATGGACGTCGGAGGCGATCAGGCTCATGCCACCGCGCAGGAACTGTTCGTTGACCTCGCCGTGGCCGGCCCACTGGTCATCGCGCAGGTGTTCCGGATCGGCGCGGTAGTCGAAGCCGTGGCGGTGGCCGAAGCGGCGGTAATCGGCAAAGGTGAAGTATCGGGACATTGCTCGGCACTTGCATTGGAGGTGGACACTGGCAGCACCTGACCCATGCGCATCTGCAATGCAGATGCATTTCCGATCGATACCTGCGTGGACACGCTGCGACGCGTCGGAGGCGGTATCTGGAAGGGCTGGGGAAACGCCAGATTGGAATGAATGTGTCAAAGAAACTGGAAGCGTTTCCCATTGTCGCCGCGATTCACCCACATTTGATTTCGAGATGGTCAAAACCATTGATCAATACGGCCAAGTTGAATGCTTCGTAGAACATACGGCGGCGTTTTGCCTGCATATCCGTACGTAATTCCATACATCAACTTGGGTTGAGGTTTTATCGATGGAACGATCGCCTGTGGACACGCTGTCTGCTGGGCCATCACAGGCGGAGGCGTAGCGTGAGGGGTTAACGGCGACAGGCCGCACTGATCCCCCACAGATGGAGAGCACAGATGATTGATTACCAGCTCACCGGCAAGACCGCGATCGTGACCGGCGGTGTATCCGGCATCGGTCTGGCGGTCGCGCAGACCCTTGCCGCATCCGGTGCGCGTATTTCGGTATGGGACCTGAAGCAGGAGGCAGTTGATGCCACGGTGGCGCAATTGCAGGGCAGCGGCGTGCAGGCGATCGGCATCGCGCTGGACGTGACCGATGATGCGGCCGTCGAAGCGGCGGTGCAGCGTACGGTGAAGGAACTGGGCGGTGTGCACATCGCGGTCAACAATGCGGGCATCAGTGGGCCGGCTGCCAGCAGTGGTGACTATCCGGTGGAGGGATGGCAGCGCGTGATCGACGTCAACCTGACCAGCGTATTCCTGTGCCAGCGTGCGCAGATCCAGGCGATGCGTGCGGCAGGTTCCGGTGGCAGCATCATCAACATGGCCTCGATCCTGGGCCAGGTGGGCTATGCCGGTTCCACTGCGTACGTGGCGGCCAAGCACGGCGTGGTGGGGCTGACCCAGACCGCTGCCTGGGAACATGCCGCCGACGGCATCCGTGTCAACGCGGTCGGCCCGGGTTTCATCAGCACGCCGCTGCTGGACAAGATGGATGCCAAGGTGCGCGCGACGCTGGAAGGGCGCCATGCGTTGAAACGGCTGGGCACGGCCGAGGAAGTGGCGGCGCTGGTTGCCTGGCTGGCCAGCGACGATGCCTCGTTCGCGACCGGCGCGTACTACGCCATCGATGGTGGCTATCTGGCGCAATGATGCGGTGATCGCAGGCGACAGTGACGCCGGGCATGGCCCGGCGATACCGGGTGAACGGGCTGTGGTGTGGCCTTCACCGCTGTGCCACGGCTGCTGCGCAACGCTCCGGAAAACTCCCGGAGCTTGCCCATGGAACTCACCCAGGATGTCTCGATCCTGCTGCGCGTGGCCGCAGCGATGCTGTTCGGCGGGGTACTCGGCGTCGAGCGCGAAATGGGCAAGCACGCCGCCGGCCTGCGCACCCACATGTTGATTGCCGGTGCGGCCGCACTGATCGTCGGCCTCGGTGATTCGGTGGCCGAGCACTTCCAGCAGGAGCGCTACCGTGACCTGCTGCAGGTCGACCCGGTGCGCCTGATTGAAGCAGTGGTTGCCTGTGTGGGCTTCGTCGCCGCCGGCACCATCCTGCGCGGCTCACGCGAGGACCAGGTAAGCGGCCTGACCACTGCCAGCTCGCTGATCATGGCCGCGGCCATCGGGATTGCGGTGGGTATCGGCAAGTATGTGATTGCCATTGGAGTGAGCGTGCTGTGCGTGCTGGTGCTGGCGGTGATGCGGCGGCTGGAGAAGAAGATCTGACTGGCGAGGTGGTCTGGGGATGGACCAGAGCCCCTTCGGGGATCCGATCCCGGGTGCCTGGCAGGGTCGGATCCCCGAAGGGGCTCTGACCCTGATGTTGTGCGAATGGTAAGACCAATATGGCATCTAGCTCTATGGTCTAATAGGCGCTTCGCCGGAGTGGCGGTTAAATCCGCTCCACGTGGTTCGCTGATATGACTTATTGGTACGACCAATAAGTATCGGCCACGGCGACCCACCGCCTGCGGTGGAGCACATCCCGCCCCAGTCGAGAGCCTTCATGCAGCCCTGGCAACACCTGTACGACCCCGCCGGCAACCTGTGGTTGTCCAGCCTGATCGCGCTGCTGCCGATCGCGTTCTTCTTCATCGCCCTGGCGGTGCTGCGCATGAAGGGCTGGCTCGCCGGCACGATTACCGTGGCCATCGCGCTGGGTGTGGCCCTGCTGTTCTATCGCATGCCGGTGGCGCAGGCGCTGGGCGCGGCCGGCTTCGGCTTCGTCTACGGCCTGTGGCCGATCGCCTGGATCATCATCGGCGCGGTGTTCCTGTACAAGGTTTCGGTCAAGACCGGCCAGTTCGACATCATCCGTGCCTCGATCCTGTCGGTCACCGAGGACCAGCGATTGCAGATGCTGATGGTCGGCTTTGCCTTCGGCGCCTTCCTGGAAGGTGCAGCCGGGTTTGGTGCGCCGGTGGCAATCACCGCCGCGCTGCTGGTCGGGCTGGGCTTCAAGCCGCTGTATGCGGCCGGCCTGTGCCTGATCGTCAACACCGCGCCAGTGGCGTTCGGCGCAATGGGCATCCCGATCATCGTGGCAGGGCAGGTGACCGGCCTGGATGCCTTCGAGATCGGCCAGATGGCCGGCCGCCAGCTGCCGTTCCTGACTGTCATCGTGCTGTTCTGGATCATGGCGATCATGGACGGCTGGCGCGGCATCAAGGAAACCTGGCCGGCGGTGCTGGTGGCCGGCGGTTCGTTCGCCATCGCCCAGTACCTGACCTCCAACTTCATCGGCCCGGAGCTGCCGGACATCACCGCCTCGCTGGCGTCGCTGGTCTGCCTGACCCTGTTCCTGCGCCGCTGGAAGCCGGTACGGATCTTCCGCTTCGATACCGAAACCAGCGCTGAGGCGGCCGCACAGGCAATGGAGGCGCCGCGGCACAGCGTCGGCCAGATCGCCAAGGCATGGTCGCCGTTCCTGATCCTCACCGCGATGGTCACGCTGTGGAGCATCAAACCGTTCAAGTCGCTGTTCGCGGCGGGCGGCCCGCTGGAAAGCTGGGTGCTGAAGATCCCGGTGCCGGGCCTGGACCAGATGGTGCAGAAGATGCCGCCGATCGTGGATGCACCGCTCAGCTACGAGGCGGTGTACAAGTTTGATTGGTTCTCGGCCACCGGTACCTCGATCATCCTGGCCGCGGTGATCGCGATCATCGCGCTGCGCATGCCAGCCCGTTCGGCGCTGCAGACCTTCGGCGAAACCGTGCGTGAGCTGCGCATGCCGATCTACTCGATCGGCATGGTGCTGGCCTTTGCCTTCATCGCCAACTATTCGGGCCTGTCGGCAACGCTGGCGCTGGCATTGGCGCACACCGGCGACGCATTCCCGTTCTTCTCGCCGTTCCTGGGTTGGCTGGGCGTGTTCCTGACCGGTTCGGATACCTCGTCCAATGCGCTGTTCTCTGCACTGCAGGCCACCACCGCGCAGCAGATCGGCGTATCCGACGTGCTGCTGGTGGCCGCCAATACCACCGGCGGTGTCACCGGCAAGATGATCTCGCCGCAGTCGATCGCCATTGCCTGCGCGGCGGTCGGCCTGGCCGGCAAGGAATCGGACTTGTTCCGTTTCACGGTCAAGCACAGCCTGATCTTCACTACGATGGTTGGCCTGATCACCCTGGCCCAGGCCTACTGGCTGACCTGGATGATTCCCTGAGCCATGCCGCGTGGTCTGACCCTCTGTTACGCGCTTCGGGCCACAATGGCGCCATGAGCACGCAACGTATTTCGGACAAGGTGGCCGCGCAGCTGCGCGGCCTGGTGCAGGAACAACGGCTGCAACCGGGTGACCGGCTTCCGGCCGAGCGTACCCTGGCGGTGCAGCTGGGGGTCTCGCGCACGGCGTTGCGCGAGGCCATCGCGCAGCTGGCCAGCCAGGGCCTGCTGACCGCACGGGTTGGTGGCGGCACCTACGTGGCCGAACCCGCGGCACGCGCACGGCAGGCGCTGGATGAACCGCTGGCGCCCTATCTGCCGCTGTTCCAGGGCGACCCGGAATACCGTTTCGACGTGCTGGAGATCCGCCACGCGCTGGAAGGTGCCACCGCCTGGCATGCAGCGCTGCGTGCCACCGACGAGGACCGCACGCGTATCGCGCAGGCCTTCCAGACCATGATGGACGCGCACGGCAAGGACGACCCCACCGGTGAAGCGGAGGCTGACGCGGCCTTCCACCTGTCCATCGCTGAGGCCTCGCACAACCTGGTGCTGCTGCAGGTGATGCGCGGCCTGTTCGAGCTGCTGCAGACCAACATCTCGCAGAGCCGCGAAAAGCTCTACACCTCGGCGAGGACCTTCTCGCCGCTGTCCGACCAGCACCGCGAGATGATGGATGCGGTGCTGGCAGGTGATCCCGAACGCGCGCGCGCCGCGGCGCATGCCCACCTCGAGTTCGTGCACACCACGCTGCGCGCCCTCGATGACAACGAAGCCCGGCGTGCGCGGGCCTCGCGTCTACCTTCCCCACACGGTTGACCCCATGATCATCTCCGCCTCCACCGATTACCGTGCCGCAGCGCAACGCCGGCTGCCGCCGTTCCTGTTCCACTACATCGATGGCGGCGCGTATGCCGAGCACACGCTGAAGCGCAATGTTTCCGACCTGTCCGACATCGCGCTGCGCCAGCGCATCCTGCGCAACATGTCCGACCTGAGCCTGGAAACCGAGTTGTTCGGCGAAAAGCTGGCGATGCCGGTGGCGCTGGCGCCTGTCGGCCTGACCGGCATGTATGCCCGACGCGGTGAAGTACAGGCGGCGCGCGCGGCCGACAGCCGCGGCATCCCGTTCACCCTGTCCACCGTGTCGGTGTGCCCGATCGAGGAAGTGGCACCGGCGATCCAGCGACCGATGTGGTTCCAGCTGTATGTGCTGCGCGACCGTGGCTTCATGCGTAACGCGCTGGAGCGCGCGCAGGCCGCCGGCGTGACTACCCTGGTGTTCACTGTGGACATGCCGGTGCCGGGCGCGCGCTATCGTGACGCGCACTCGGGCATGAGCGGCCCGAACGCCTCGCTGCGCCGTATCGGCCAGGCCATCACCCACCCGCACTGGGCGTGGGACGTGGGCCTGTTCGGCCGCCCGCACGACCTGGGAAACATCTCCACCTACCGTGGCAACCCGACCGGGCTGGAGGACTATATCGGCTGGCTGGGCAGCAACTTCGATCCCTCGATTTCGTGGAAGGACCTGGAGTGGATCCGCGAGTTCTGGAAGGGCCCGATGGTGATCAAGGGCATCCTTGACCCGGATGACGCGCGTGATGCGGTCAAGTTCGGGGCCGATGGCATCGTGGTTTCCAACCACGGTGGCCGCCAGCTCGATGGCGTGCTGTCCACCGCACGCGCACTGCCGGCCATCGCCGATGCGGTGCAGGGCGACCTGAAGATCCTCGCCGATTCCGGCATCCGTACCGGCTTGGACGTGGTGCGCATGCTGGCGCTCGGTGCCGACACCGTGCTGCTGGGCCGTGCCTTCGTCTACGCTCTTGCCGCGCAGGGCGAGGCCGGCGTGGCCAACCTGCTGGACCTGATCGCCAAGGAAATGCGCGTGGCGATGACCCTGACGGGCGCGCGCCGCATCGCCGATATCGGCCGCGATTCGCTGGTCAGCCTGCCATGAGTGGTCACGATGCCATGCTGGCGCAGTTGCGCGACGCAGTCGGCAGCGGCCACGTACTGACCGGCGACAAGGCCACGCGCCGTTTCCGCCGTGGCTATCGTTTCGGTGATGGCCCGGTGCTGGCGGTGGTGCGCCCGGGCACGCTGCTGGAACTGTGGCGTGTGCTGCAGGCGGCGGTGCAGGGCGGAGCGGCGATCATCCTGCAGGCAGCCAACACCGGCCTGACGGGTGGCTCAACCCCGGATGGCAACGACTACGGGCGGCCGATCGTGCTGGTCAGCACGCTGCGCCTGACCGGCATCCAGCTGTTGAACGAAGGCCGGCAGGTGCTGTGCCTGCCCGGCGCCACGCTGGACCGGCTGGAGCAGACGCTGGCGCCACTGGGCCGCGAACCGCATTCGGTGATCGGTTCGTCCTGCATCGGCGCCTCGGTGCTGGGCGGCATCTGCAACAACTCCGGTGGCGCGCTGGTGCGCCGTGGCCCGGCCTACACCGAGCTGGCGCTGTATGCGCAGGTCGATGCGCAGGGCCAGTTGCAGCTGGTCAATCATCTGGGTATCGCGCTGGGTGATACACCCGAGCAGATCCTGCAGCGCCTGCAGGCCGGCGACTATGCTGCTGCCGACGTGGGTGACGGCGACGGCCGCGCCGCCTCCGATCCACGCTACGCCGACGAAGTGCGGCGGGTCGATGCCGATACCCCGGCGCGCTTCAACGCCGATCCCAGCCGCCACTTCGAAGCTGCCGGTTCGGCCGGCAAGCTTGCGGTGTTCGCGGTGCGCCTGGATACCTTCGAGAAGGAGTCCGCCGAGGTCTTCTATATCGGAAGTAACCGCACCGACAGCCTCACCGCGATCCGGCGCCAGCTGCTGACCGGGTTCGAACGCCTGCCGATTGCCGGCGAATACATCCACCGCGATGCCTATGACATCGGCGAGCGCTACGGCAAGGACAGTTTCCTGCTGATCGACAAGCTCGGTACCGCGCGCGTTCCGGCCGCATTCGCACTGAAGAGCCGGGTTGATGGCTGGTTCGAACGGCTGGGCCTGCGCGGTATCACCGACCGCATGATGCAATTGCTGACCGGTCTGTTGCCCTCGCACCTGCCCAAGCGCATGGGCGAGTTCCGCCAGCGTTACGAGCATCATCTGTTGCTGAAGGTTTCCGCGCAGGACGCAGCGGAAACCGAGGCCTGGCTGCGCGGCTTCTTCGCCGACCATGAGGGCGGTTACTTCCACTGCACGGCCGAAGAGGGACGCAAGGCGTTCCTGCATCGCTTCGCCGTGGCCGGTGCCGCGGTGCGCTACCGCGAAGTGCATCGCGATCAGGTGCAGGACATCGTGGCGCTGGATATTGCCCTGCGCCGGGATGATGCCGACTGGTTCGAGCAGTTGCCGGCCGATATAGACGGCCGCCTGCTGCACAAGCTGTATTACGGGCACTTCCTGTGCCACGTGTTCCACCAGGACTACATCGCGCGCAAGGGTGAAGATCCGATGGCCATCGAGCATGCGATGTGGGCGCTGCTGGACCAGCGCGGTGCGGAGTACCCGGCCGAGCACAACGTCGGCCACCTGTACCCGGCCAAGCCGGCGCTGGCGGGGTTCTACAAGCAGCTGGACCCGAGCAACACCTTCAATCCCGGCATCGGACAGACCTCGAAAGCGAAGGGCTGGGGTGGCTGCGACTGTAGTGGGCATTGACGGATACAACGTGGCTTTACTGTAGAGCCGAGCCTATGCTCGGCTGCTCTTCCCGACAGACAGCAGTCGAGCAAGCTCGACTCTACCGGAGCAGCGGTTACCATCTGGATTCCACGAGCAGGAATATCCTCCATGCCCACCATCGTTGCCCGCGCGACCCTGTGCGCCACACTGCTGGCTACTCCCGCGCTGGCGTTGGCGCAGGGCTCGATCCTGCCGCATCAGCGCGATGCCGTCGGCAATGTGATGGAGCCGCTGGGGCAGGTGCTGATCGCCAATGAGAAGGGACCGGCGGGGCTCTATGACTGCACGCGGGACGGCAGCTGGTGCGTGCGTGTGCAGCCGGTTGCCGAGGATGGTGATCGGCCGGCTGCGCTGGAAGTGCTTGAGAAGGTGCCGGGCCAGGGCACGCCGCACACCTACCACGTCAGCATCGACGTGCCGCAGGAAAGTGATCTGAAGCTGTGGCCTTGGATCGTGCGACTGGCTCCGGGTGTTGGCAGCGACGCGTCGGTGACCGATCCGCAGCAGCGCGACCGCCAGAACGTGCTGGTGGGCGGCATCGTCTCGTTCAGCAGCATGTATTCCGGCGGTGGTGCCGATGCATCTACGTTGCAGTTGGCACGCGTGCGCCACCTGCAGGACGACATCCAGGTGGACGACGACGTGCTGACCGTGCCATGGCTGGGCAACGCGATGATCCGCGCCTGTTTCAGCGAGCAGGACATCAAGCAGCGCGCAGGTGCCTGCCACGACGAATACGGCTTCTCGGCGAAGCTGGCGCTGGACACGGCTGCCGAGGGCATGCCGGTGCTGCGCTACCAGACCGTGGCGACACGGTTTCCTGCCGGTGTCTCACGCTTCGAGGATTCGCTGGCGAAGGGGCCGCTGAAGAAGAAGGATCTGCGCACCGAGCAGGATCCGGCGTGCAGCTACACGCGGCTGTTCCGCTTCGCGGAGGGGATGTTCCATCCTGACCAGGCGCTGCCGGACTGTGCCGGCTATACCGAACCCTGAACCCTGGACCCTGTAGAACCCAGCCTACGCTCGGCTGGCTTTCCGTGCGGCCTGACCGGAGAGCAGCCGAGCGTGGGCTCGGCTCTACAGAAACCTGCTGAGGCGCTTACTCGCAGCGCGTGGACGTGATGATGTTGTCCTTGTCCACGAACACGCGCAGGCGGTCCGGACGGATGTCCTTGGTGGTGATGGTGCTGGGGCCGATCGGGTTGACCAGACCGGCACCGCTCTCGCTGGACAGGCGGCGGATGTTGGGCTCATTGGCCGGTTGGCCGATCGCCCAGCCGAGCTGGCTGGCGTCGCAGCGGCCGCTGCCCTTGACTTCCGGGCCAGGCGTGCTGACACAGGCCGACAGCAGCAGGGCGGAGGCCGGCAGCAACAGGGACAGACGGAATGCAGACATGCGAGCGCTCCTGCGCAGGGGATGATGGCGGGAACGATAGCACCCGGCGTGCGAAAGACGTCAGCGTCCCGGTCATTGCCGGCACAGCGCGGCCATTGCATAGTGGGAGGGATGGCTGGCAGAACGCCGGCGGGCAGGCCGGGCCGTTCCGGTGCAGGTGCTGGACACGGTATGACGGCAGGCAGTTTCCGCGACAAGGGCAGAACGATGACGGCACTGGCGCTGTCCGTGCTGGGCGCAGCGTTTGCCGCCTCCGCCGCCGAACCGGTGCCAGAGGCGGCGGCCGAAGCACCGATGTTTGGTGCCTGGCGCAATCTGCAGACCGAATCCGGCTACGCGCCGGCCCAGCGCAACCTGGCCTTCGCCATGCTGCCGCAGGCCGCGACCCGCGGCGACCGTTTCGCCATCCTCGACCGCGAAGGCAGGCGCACAGTGTGCTGCCTGCAGGTGGCCAGTCCGTCGCTGGGCGTGGCCGCGCTGCGTGAGCAGTACCACCTGCCGCAGGCCTGGGTGACCGACCTGAGCAATGGTCGCAGCCCTGCACGGCCCTATGTGCCGCACGTCTATGCAATGCAGCGGGTGGACGAACTGGTCGACTACAGCTTTGCCGATGTGCCCGGTGCCTACAGCGACCTGGGCGGATTGTTGACCCCCGAAGGCGCCGCGCTGGAAGCCGATGGCAGCGCCGTGCGCCTGGGTGACAGCCGCTACCCGCTGCAGTTCCAGCGCCAGCCGCACGCCGATGACGATGGCGCGCTGGACCACTACACCCTGCAGGCGGGCGAGGGCGCGGCCCCATTCGTGGTTGAAGTGCCGTTCGGCACCTACTGATTACAGCATTGCACTGGCTAGAATGCAGCGCGGCGCCATCTGCCGCGCCTGTTTCGTGAGCCGTTGCCGTGTCCCTGCGCCCCTTGCTGCTGCCGTTCCTGCTGCTGTTGTCCGCCTGTGCCAGTGCGCCTCCGCCGCCACCGGCCCACTCCGATGCGCTGTGGCGGTTGATCGAGCGTGACTGCCGTGGCACCGAAGGGCCGCGTGGCGACTGCCTGCGGGTGGAAACGGCGGCGGACCGCCGCGATGTGCTGGTCAAGGACGCGCACGGCGACTATCAGTTCCTGCTGATGCCGCTGGACAAGGTCAGCGGTATCGAAAGCCGCAGCCTGTACCAGCGCGGCGCACCCAATTACTTCGGCGCGGCCTGGCTGGCCCGCACCCACACCGAACGGGCGCTGGGCCAACCGCTGCCACGCAACGTTGCCAGCCTGGCACTGAATTCACCGCATGGCCGCTCGCAGCATCAGCTGCATATCCATGTGGACTGCCTGCGTGCCGATGTACTGCAGGCACTGGATGCCCACGCCGGCGCGATGGGCAGCCGGTGGGCACCGCTGCCGGTGCCGCTGCGTGGCCATCAATACCAGGCACGCCTGCTGCCGGGTGCGGAACTGACCGCCAATCCGCTCAATCTGCTGGCCTACGACCTCGCAGGCGTGGACGACGTGGGCCAGTGGAGCCTGGTCGTGGTGGGCCGGGACGCAGTGCAGGGCGGCCCGGGCTTCATCCTGCTGGCCACCCGCGTGGACGCCGGCACCGGCAACGAGGCCAGCGGCGAAGAGTTGCAGGACCATGCCTGCTCGGTGCTGACCGGTGCCGGCAACGCGCTGGAGCGGGTGCGCTAGTCCAGCACCCTGTGCTGGCTCCGCCACATTGGCGCGGTCAGTGCCAGCAGCTGACGGTCCTGCCAGCCTTCCATATCCAGATGATGGTCGCGCAGCAGGCCTTCCTGCTCGAAGCCGAAGGCCCGCAGCGCGGTGGCGAACGGATCACTGCAGTCCGGTGGCAGCATCACGAACAGGCGATGCAGGCCGACGTCCTCGAACAGGAAAGGACACAGCGCCTGCAGTGCCGCGTCGGTATGCGGGTGCCAATGCTGCAGCGACAGCAGCTCGGCGCTGCGCGCGTGTAGTGATTGCAGGCGCACGTGAAGCTGGTCCAGCACGTTGCCGTGGTCGTCATCGAATACCCCCAGCAGCAGCTGGTCGTTGTCCTGTTCCAGGCGTGAGCGATGCATGTGGGCGAGGAAGCGCGCTTCCTCATCGATGACGGACGGATCGCGGCGGCCGCGCCGCCGGCGGTCATCGAACAGGCGCCAGCGTGGCAGATCGGTGCGTTGGAACGGGCGCAGGGTGACCGGGGCCACCTGCAGTTGCAGCAGATGGCGGCGCAGCACCGGGCGCAGCGGGGGGAGGGGGAAGGTCGGGTACGGGGTCATCATCCCAGCAACGATGGCCGTGCCTGCAGCCCTGCACCATTCAAAACATTGCAAAAGTGTGGTGGATGGCACTGCGGGTCTGATTCGGTTCAGGCATAAGGCCATCAGGCCTGGTCATTTCCGTTGAAACCGCCCATTCAGGACACTTTCGTTACGGGATCGTTATGCGTCGTACAGGCCGCTGCCCCCGTACCACCACCCGCCCAACTCCCCAGGAAGCCCATGTCCGCCTCCCACAAGGCGCTGCGCCCGCGTCCGCTGGTGCTCGCACTGTCGTCCCTGATGCTGGTCTCGCTGCCGGCCTTCGCGCAGGAAAGCGCACCCACCACACTGCAGGAAGTGAAGGTCACCGGCTCGCGCATTCCGCGCGCCAGCGTCGAGGGCCCGTCGCCGGTGACGGTGATCAGCCGCGAGCAGATCGATGCGCAGGGCTACCGCAATGCCTTCGATGCGTTGAGCGCGCTGACCGAAAACACCGGTAACGTGCAGGGCGAGGACTTCGGCAATACGTTCACGCCGGCCGCCAACACCATCAACCTGCGCGGGCTGGGTCCGAACCGCACGCTGGTGCTGGTCAACGGCCGCCGCCAGGCCGACTACCCGCTGGCCTACGAAGGGTCGGTGAACGTGGTCAACCTGGCCAACATTCCCAGCGCGCTGATCGAGCGTATCGAGGTGCTGGCCGCTGGCGCATCGGCGGTATACGGCTCCGACGCCATCGCCGGCGTGGTCAACATCATCCTCAAGGACCGCTTCCAGGGCGTGGACGTGAACGTGCGCGCCGGTGGCACCGAGCAGGGCGGTGGCGACAACCAGCGTGCGCAGGTGGTCGGCGGCAGTTCCGGCGAGCGTTGGGATGCGCTGTTCGGCTTCGAGTTCGATGTGCGCAAGGCGATCCACGCGCGCCAGCGCGACTTCATGGATTCGCTGGACGATGATCCGGCTGGCAAGGCACCGCAGGCGACCGCGATCGCCTATCGCCGCAATGCCGCCACCGGCCGCAACATCGACCCCGGCGTCAATGGCTGCGATGGGACGTCGGAGATCTACGGTGGCAGCGTGTTCCGTGCCAACAACCCGAGGCAGGGTTGGTACTGCGGCAGCAACGAGGCCGCCGCCAGCTACTGGACCGTGCAGACCCAGAAGCGCAACCTCAACGGTTATGGCCTGCTGACCTTCCACGTCAACGAGACCACCGATCTGTTTGCCGATCTGGCCGTAGGCAGTGCACGGATCTACAACAACACCCGCGCGCCCACCTGGACCTCGGCGCGTAATTACTTCTACAACCAGTCCACCGGCAACCTGGAGAGCTGGTACCGCCGGTTCGCGCCGGAAGAAATCGGTGGCCTGCCGCGCAACGCGAACCGCTTCCTGGAAAACTCATGGTCGTTCAACGTCGGCGCGCGTGGCCAGATCGGCGACAGTGGCTGGGACTATGAGGCGGTCTACAGCCGCTCGCGTTACGAGAACCGCACCCGCCGCCCGGTACTGCTGGCTGGCATCAACGAGTACCTGCTCGGCCCGAAGCTGGGCGTGCGCAATGGCGTGGAGGTCTATGCGCCGGATCCGGCGCGCCTGTTCCAGCCGTTGACCCCGAACGAATACGAGGGTCTGTCGGGCTACCAGGAAAGCCGCAATGCTGCGTGGCTGCAGACCTTCAGTGCCAGTGTCAACGGGCGCCTGTTCGCGCTGCCCGGTGGCGACGCTGCATTGGCGGCGGTGGTTGAAGCCGGCAGCCAGGGCTACCGCAATCGCCCGGACCCGCGGCTGGGCACCGGTGAATTCTGGAACACCAGCGCCGGCATCGGTGCCGGTGGAGAGCGTGACCGCTATGCGGCCGGCGTGGAACTGCAGCTGCCGTTGCTGCAGTCGCTGACCACCACCCTGGCCGGTCGCTATGACCAGTACCGTGCCGGTGGCGAGCACATCGGCAAGGCCACCTGGAGTTTCGGCGTCGAGTTCCGGCCGATCGAGAGCCTGCTGATCCGTGGTACGGCGGCGACCAGCTTCCGTGCGCCGGACATGAACTACGTGTTCGCCACCGAGACCCGCGGCTACAATCCGGGCATGACCGACTACTGGCGCTGCCGCACGGCGGGCCAGTCGTACGACAATTGCGACTACAACGGCCTGTCGATCGACTACAGCAACCGTGCCAACGCACAGTTGCAGCCGGAGTCTGCGAAGTCGTATGGCTTCGGCGTGGTCTGGTCGCCGCTGGCCGGGCTGGATTTCAGCGCGGACTACTACGACATCCGCATCGACAACGAAGTGACCAGCCTCGATACCAGCCGCATCCTGCGTGATGAGGCCGATTGCCGGCTGGGAAAGACGCTGGGCGGCGAGGCGCGTGATATCGGTTCACCGCTGTGCCAGGACGCGCTGTCGCGTGTGATCCGCAACCCGTCCAACGCCACCGTGCAACCGGACCAGGTGACACGTGTGCTGATCAATCCGATCAACGCGGCCTCTGAATCGGTGCGTGGCCTGGACCTGAAGGGCAACTGGCGCTTCGATGCCGGCCGCTACGGCCGCTTCACCACGCGCCTGGCCTACACCGTGGTGCTGGAGCACACGTACCGGCAGTTCTCCGACGATCCGGAGCGTGACATCCGCAATTCGCTGGATGACTACCAGTGGCGCAGCAAGGCCAACGGCAGCATCACCTGGAACCAGGGTGACTGGACCACCACGCTGTATGGCAACCGCTTCGGTTCGCTGCCGAAGACCGATGGCAGTGGCCGCATCGCGCCGTACATGACCTACAACGCCAGCGTGTTCCGCCAGTTCGGCGAGAACCTGTCGGTGGGCGTGATCGTCAACAACCTGCGTGACAGCCGCCCGCCGGCGGACAAGAACGGAGGCGGCTGGCCGTTCTACCCGGTCGGCAACTACGACCCGTACGGCCGCCAGTACTGGGTGCAGCTGGACTACCGGTTCCGCTGATCCGACGGATGAACGAAAGGCCCGGCACTGCCGGGCTTTTCTTTGTGCAGTGCACCCGTGTTGCCGCTGCGCGCGTGGCATGCTGTGGCGCTACATGGAGGGCGATGCGCATGGATGTCAGGGTGTGGAGCGTGATTGCAGTGGTGGCTATTGCGGGTTGCAGTGGCAGGCAGGCGTCCAGCGTGGAGGAAGCCGCGGAGGTGGCCAATGCCGCGCCTGCGCAGTCTCACGCGCAACCAGCGGAGCATGCTGGGCCATCGCGCGCGGCAACGGCATCGAGTGCCACGACGGCTGCCCCTGGGCTCGCGCAACCGGAGGGGCACTTCCTCGAGGGCGAGCGCATGCTGCTGAGCGAGGGGGCCGTGTCCGTGCAGAAGAGCGAGGCGCTGCTGGGTTCCGACAAGGCTTTCGCGCAGGCGATCAGCCAGTTCGAGCGGGATGCCGCCGGCCACCCGGAAGTGCAGGACCTGACCCGGCTCTACAGGACGGCCGCGACCCGGCTCATCGGCAGCGACGGTTCGCTGGTGTCGTTCGCCTGTGGCTACAGCCTGTGTGTCGGCGAGATCCGAAGCCGTACCGATGAGGATTTCAGTGCCTGGTCCGAGGCGATCGGCATGGACAAGGCGGCCCCGGTCTACAGTCTGACCACGGCGCCGATGACACGGGGCAGGGAGCAGCGTGGTGGGCGCTTCGTGTTCTCGGTGGATCCGGCCGCCAACGGCATCACGGGCCCGTAGCGCCGGCGGATGCCCGGCGCCCGGCGCGTTACGGAAGCGCCTGCTGCAGGTACGACTCGATGACGTAGCTGAAAGGCTGCTGCTGGCGGTCGCGCAGCAGGGCACGCACTTCCAGGATCACGCCGTGATCGCCTTCGCCCCGCGGCGGCCAGAAAGTCTGGTCAGCCAGGGTCTGGCGCTGGAAGCCGAGCGGGCCGACCACGCGACCGAACGGTTCGTCGGTGCTGTCCAGCACCTGGTTCATGGCCGGGCTGAGATGCTCCGGTAGATACCAGTTGTCGGCCTCGGACAGCACGCGGCTGCCGCAGACCAGCTGCACGCGGCGATAGCGCAGGTCGGTACCCGGCTTCACGCCCAGCGCCTGCAGCACGTCTGCGGGGGCAGGCTTGTCCTGGCCGTGCACGCGCGCCGCGCGGACCCGGGCTTGTTCGGCCAGCCCATGTTCGGCGCACCAGTGTTCCAGCGTGGCGGTGGCGCTCTGCCCGGACAGCACGCGCTGGTGCAGGCGCTCGACCAGTGCAGCCGGGGCGATCCGCTGCTGGCCCGGCGGCGAATGCAACGGCGCGGCGGCCGCAGCATCGGTGGCGGACAGGCTGGCGATCGGGGCGGCGGCAAGCAGGGACGCGGCCTGCCAGCGGCGGAGACGATCGTGGCGGTCGGACGGGCCCATGCGGCATCACAGCGGAAACAGGCGCCCATGTTACCCGTTCAGGGGTGTGCACGGCGTGGCTGCGACCCGTTGTCGCAGGGGGAATCATCGTTCTGGTGAATGCGTGCCATCCAGATATTTCGTTGGCCGATGGCTGTGTCGAGGCGCACGATGGCGCCAGTCTTGCCTTTCCGGGAGTTCCCGATGACCCTGCAGTTCATCCACGGCGGCGTCGACCGCAACGGTGCATCGCTGCACTTCCATATCCGTGATGGCCGTATCAGCGGGCTCAATGGCGATGCCAGGCCCGACGATGGGGCGGAATGCGTCGATCTGAAGGGCTTCGCGGTGCTGCCCGGGCTGGTCGACGGCCACATCCACCTGGACAAAAGCTTCGTCGGCGACCGTTGGCACCCGCATCAGCCGGTGAACAGCCTGCGTGAGCGGCTGGCGGTGGAAAAGGCGGCAGTGGCAGGTGCGGCGCCGATGGTCGATCGCGCGGAGGCGCTGATCCGCCAGTGCAGCGGCTTCGGCACAGTGGCGATGCGCTGTCATGTCGATATCGATGGCAGCACCGGCCTGGGCCACCTGGAAGCGGTGCGAGAGGCCGCGCTGCGCTGCGCCGACATCATGTGCATCCAGCTGGTGGCGTTCCCACAGGCGGGCGTGATGTCCTGCGCTGGTACCGCAGCGGTGCTTGAGCAGGCCCTTGCAGCGGGTGTGGACGTGCTGGGCGGCATCGATCCGACCACACTCGATGGCGATGCCGAAGGCCAGCTGGCGCTGCTGTTCGGCCTGGCCGAGCGCTACGGCGTGCAACTGGACATCCATCTGCATGAGCCCGGCGAAACCGGCCTGGCTCAGCTGCTGCGCATCGCTGCGCGGACCCGGGCCGCTGGCCTGCAGGGGCGTGTTGCGGTCAGCCATGCCTATTCGCTGGGTGAAGTGCCGCTGGCGCGCGCGCTGCAGGTGGGCGAAGCATTGGCCACGGCCGGCGTAGCGATCATGAGCAACGCGCCGGGTGATCATCCGTTCCCGCCGCTGCGCGCGCTGCATGACGCCGGCGTGCGCGTGTTCGCCGGCAACGACAACATTCGTGACTGCTGGTGGCCGTATGGCAATGGCGACCTGCTGCAACGCGCGATGCTGCTGGGCTATCGCTCCGGCTTCCATACCGATGCCGACCTGATGCTGGCGCTGGACATGGTCACCAGCCAGGCCGCGCAGGTGATCGGGCTGCCGCAGTACGGTCTTGCGGAAGGGCATCCGGCCACTTTCGTGGCGGTGCGTGCCGACCACGGCCCGGCCGCCGTGGCCGGGGTGCCGGTGGAGCGCCGCGTGGTGGTCGACGGCCGCTGGCTGTAGATCCACGCCGCGCGAACCCTTGTAGCGCCGAGCCATGCTCGGCAGTTTTTCAGACGTAATCGTCGGCGCGGGTGGCGACGAATTCCTCAAGCCACACCAGCAGATGGGCGATGTCGATGATCTCGCCCTGCTCGACGCGCTTGAGCAGCAGCGTGCTGGCGCCGATCTGCAGGCTGCTGTCGGCATAGCGCAGCACCGCGTCGATGCCCCACGCATCGGTGACCTGCATCCAGGCCAGGCCCGGCACGCGCTGTGCCAGGGTGTCACCGAACGCCACGCCCAGCGCTTCCCAGCCATCGCAGTCATCACGGTCGATCAGCTCGGCATCGACCACGCGCTGCAGCGTGGCGGCCGGCAGCGGCCATTGCACCGGCAGGGTGGGAAAGCCGGCGGCCACGCGCGCGGCGATCAGCGAGCGCTGGTGCTGCAGATGCGTCTGCAGTGCAGCGGGCAGGGGATCGAAGCGGGTGGGGATTTCGTCGGACATGGCAGAGCGCCGTGGGGCACGGAAACAGCGGTACTGTAACGGGAGGCCAATTGCCTTTGAGCGCTGGAATTGATCAGATTTCGATGATCAATGCGCGAGATCCACGCCGGACAATGTGGCTGTCGAGGTTGCCGGCCAGCGGCCGGCACTACCTCAGGTGCGGTGATCAATCCGGTTCGCGTTGCACCTGCCGCCACAGTTCGCTGGCCAGCGCGCGCACAGCATCATCTGCGTCGGCACGATGCAGCAGGCCGATCTCGTAATTGTCGATTACCGGCAGCTCGCGTTCGCCATCGATGATGCGGTGATCGCGGGTGACCGCGCGGCGTGGCAGCAGGCTGATGCCGATGCCGTCGGCCACCGCACCCTGGATGCCGCTGAGCGAGGAACTGGTGAAGGCGATGCGCCAGCGCAGGCCCAGCGCCTCCACGGCGTGGATCATCTCGTCGCGGTACAGCCCGCGCGGCGGGAAGGTCACCAGCGGCAGTGGGTCCTGCAGCAGGCAGCTGCTGCGCAGGCTGTCGATCCAGTGCATCGGCTCGCGTCGGCAGTGCACTGCCTGGCGGGTGTTGCGGCGTTGCTTGACCAGCACCAGGTCCAGTTCGCCGTGGTCGAAGCCGTGGGCCAGGTCGCGGCTGAGGCCGCTGCTGATCTCCAGTTTCACCTGTGGGTGGCGGCGGCTGAAGGCGGCCAGCATGCGCGTGGTCTGTGCGTTGACGAAGTCCTCGGGGACACCGATGCGCACCGCGGTTTCCACGGTAGCGCCGGCCAGCGCCTGTGCCATTTCTTCGTTCAGGTCGAGCATGCGCCGCGCGTAGCCAAGCAGGGTGTGACCGGCGCCGGTGGGGTGCACGTCGCGGTGGCCACGTTCGAGCAGGCGATGCCCGGCCAGTTCCTCCAGCCGGCGCACCTTCTGGCTGACCGTGGACTGCGTCGAATGCAGGCGTGTGGCCGCCGTGGTAAAGCTGCCGCAGTCGGCCACCATCACCAGCGCCCGCAGCAGGTCCAGTTCGAACAGCGTTCTATTCGATTTGGCACTGTCTTGCATTTGAACATTTCACTTCTGGATGCACGTGGCGACTTCTACCATGCAGGGGAGGGGGCAGCAAGCACCGCGCCCCGGTTGTACCGGCATCGCCCGCTGGGCTCGCCGCACAGGAGAACCGAAGATGCGAATCCATCGTTGCCATCGCTGGCCTGCTCCGGTGGGTCGCCTGTTGCTGCTGTGCCTGCTGGCGATGGTCATTCCAGCCTGTTCTGCCACCGTGGGCTCGGCCGATGCCCGCCTGCGCGATGCCGCCGCCCGCGGTGATGCCGAGGCAGTGCGTGGGGCGCTGGAAGACGGCGCCGATCTGGAGGCGCGTGATGACCAGGGCCGTACCCCGCTGCTGCTTGCCACGCATGGCAACAATGTAGACGCCGCGCGTGAACTGATCGAAGCCGGCGCCGACGTCAATGCCAAGGACGCCATGCAGGACAGCGCCTACCTGTACGCCGGCGCGCGTGGACTGGATGAGATCCTGGCGATGACCCTGGCGCATGGCGCCGATCTGGGCAGCACCAACCGCTATGGCGGCACCGCACTGATTCCTGCCGCCGAGCGCGGCCACGTGGCAACGGTGCGCACGCTGCTGCGCGCCGGTGTTGCGGTGGATCATGTCAACCGCCTGCACTGGACCGCGCTGCTGGAAGCGATCCTGCTAGGCGACGGTGGCGCGCGCCACGTGCAGATCGTGCAGCTGTTGCTGGATGCCGGCGCCGACCCCGAGCTGGCTGACGGCGACGGTGTGACGCCGCTGGCGCACGCGCGCAAGCGCGGCTACACCGAAATCGAGACCCAGCTGCGCCAGCATGGCGCGGCACGCTGAAGACCGTTCCCTTCCACTCCGCACGCTGCGCGTGCCCACCAGGATGCTGTCCATGTTCCGTTCCCGTCCGTTATCGCTTGCCATCCTCCTTGCGGCAGCACCTCTGTCGGCGTCTGCTGCCGAGCGCGCCGACCTGCTGATCCGCAATGCCACCGTGGTCGATGTCGAGAACGCCAGCACCCTGGCCGGGCAGAGCGTAGTGATCCGTGGCGATGACATCGTCGCAGTCGGCCCGGACGCCACGATGCGCAGCCAGTGGAGCGCGGCCCGCCAGATCGATGCCAAGGGCAAGTACCTTATCCCGGGCCTGTGGGACATGCATGTGCATTTCGGTGGTGGCCCGGCGCTGATCGAAGAGAACAAGGCGCTGCTGCCGCTGTATATCGCGCACGGCATCACCACCGTGCGCGACTGTTCCGGCGATCTGCCCGAGCAGGTGCTGCAGTGGCGCGGCGAGATCGCCAAGGGCACGCTGTTCGGTCCGCGTCTGCTCAGTTCGGGCGCGAAGATTGAAGGCATCAAGCCGGTCTGGAAGGGCACGATCGAAGTGGGCAGCGAGGCCGACGCCGACAAGGCGATCAGCCGCCTGCAGCACGACAAGGTTGATTTCGTGAAGATCACCGACAGCACGCTGAAGCCGGAACTGTTCCTGTACTCGGCCAGTGCTGCGCGCAAGGCCGGCTTCAAGGCCTCGGGCCACATTCCGATGGCGCTGACCGTGGAACAGGCGGTCGATGCCGGCCTCGCCTCGATCGAGCATCTGGACTATGCATTCAAGGCCGGCAGCAAGGACGAGGCGCAGATTGCCGCCGACTTCGGTGCCGGCCGCATCGACCGTGCCGAAGCCAATCGTCGCCTCGATGCGAGCTTCGACCGTGATACCGCGATGCACGCCTACCGCGATTTCGCCAGGCGTGGCGTGTTCGTGACCCCGACCCTCAATGGTGGCCGCATCCTCGATTTCCTTGACCAGGATGACCACGCCAACGATCCGTACCTGGCCTACATCGGCCCGGGCCTGCGTGCGACCTACCAGTGGCGCGTGGACCGCGCGGCGAAGGCCACGCCGGCGCAGATCGAAGCGCGCCACGCGCAGTACCACCAGGTGGCCGCAGTGCTGCCGATGCTGCAGGAGGCCGGCGTGACGATCATCGCCGGCACGGACGCAGGCTTCCTCAATTCGTTCAACTTCCCGGGCATCGCCCTGCACCAGGAGCTGCAGCTGTTCGTGAAGGAAGGCCTGAGTGCTCCGCAGGCGCTGTCTGCCGCGACCCGTTCCGGCCCGGCCTGGTTCGGCCAGATGGACCGCTACGGTGGTGTTGCGCAGGGCAAGGCTGCCGATCTGGTGCTGCTGACCGCCAATCCGCTGCAGGACATTGCGGCGACCGAGAAAATCGACAGCGTGATCCTGCGTGGCACCGTGTATGACCGTGCAGCGTTGGACAGGATGCTGGCCGATACCAAGGCCAAGGTCGCAGCGTGGAATGCCGAGGCCGCAAAGGCGCAATGATCGGCGGGGTCAGAACCCTTCCGACCGGGAAGGGCTCTGACCCCAGCGTCGAACGGAATCCAGGCACGACGCGGATCCATGGCGGCGGACAGCCCCTTGCTTCCGGCACGGGAATGATTCGGTGCGGGGACCTAGCATGGTGTCCGTTTCCCGTTCGAATCCGTGCATGCTTGTTTCGCCTGCCTTGCTGCTGCCAGCCCATGAGGCGCCGCTTCCGCTGCCACCCCCACACTGGGTGATGCTGGCCCTGTGGGGGTTGTTGATCGCCACCGCTGTGCCGGCCGTGCACCTGAGCCAAGAACCGGGTGGTCTGCTGCCGGCAGCGTTGTTCATCCTTGGCGCAGAGCTGCCCTGGATGCTGGCGACGCCATTGTTGTGGGCTGCGTGCCGGCGCTGGCCACTGTCTGGACGCCGGCATCTGGGCGGATGGTTGGCGCTGTGCCTGCTGCTGACTCCGCTGTTGACGGCATTGGGATGGACCCTGGGCCATATGCTGCTGCAGCTCTGGCAGGGGCAACCCTGGCCAGCACTGCCGCAGGTGCTGCGTGCGATTGGTATCACCGCGCTGTTTGCGTTGCCGACCTTCATTGCGGTGGCGGGCGTGGGCCATGGCCTGGCCGGACTGCAGCGGTTGAGGGCGCAGTCGGAGGTGCTGCAGCAGGCTCGTGAAACAGCCCTGCGCCAGCATCTGCAGCACCACTTCCTGTTCAATGCGCTCAACGCCATCGGCGGCTTGGCGCTGCAACGTCCACGTGCAGCGGACGCGGCACTGGCGCAGCTGTCCTCGCTGCTGCGCGATACCCTGCAATGCCCATCGCAGCGCTGCTTTGCCGATGAACTGGGCGCAGCACAGGACTATGTCGCGTTGCAGTCGCTGCTGCACGATCAGGAGGTGCATCTGCATCTGCAGGCCAGCGCGGATGCATTGGCCTGTACGGTCCCTGGCCTGTTGCTGCAGCCGTTGATCGAGAACGCGGTGTTGCACAGTGGCTGGCAGCCGGATGATGGGCCATTGCGGATCGAACTGCGCGCCGGTGTGGAAGACGGCATGCTTGACGTCGTGCTGTTCAACCCCTGCCTGCGTCCACGCACGAGCGATGGCCTCGGCACCGGCCACGCTGCGACTCAGCGGCGGTTGGCGATGAAGGGCGGCAGGTTGCAGGCCGGAAGCGAGGGTGATGGCTATCGTGCGCGGCTGATCCTGCCGGAGGTCGCGTGACGCGTCCTTTGAGCGTGCTGCTGGTGGACGATGTAGCACTGGCACGTGCCCGCCTGCGCCATCTGCTGGCGGACATTCCGCAGGTCAGGGTAGACGCGGAAGCCGCCACTCTCTCGCAGGCGCGCGATCTGATGCGAGGACGCCGTTTCGATCTGTTGCTGCTGGATCTGGTCCTGCCCGACGGCCGCGGTTGGGAGCTTCCCGAGAAGCAGTGGTCGCTGGCCGCGCACACCATCTTCGTGACCGCGCTGCCGCAGCACGCTCTGCGTGCCTTTGAGCTGGGCGTGGCCGACTATCTGCTCAAACCAGTGGCGGCGCCGCGCCTGCTGGAAGCGATCGAGCGCGTGCGCCGCTTGGCAGGCCTGGCACCGCGTACGGAGGACCGTGCGCAGACACTGGCAGTGCCTGGTAGCGGTGGTGTCCAGTATGTACCGCTGGCGGAGATCGACTACATCGACATGGCGGGCCACTACGCCTGCATACATGTGGGACGCCAGCTGCATCTGCTGCGTGAGCCGCTGGGGCTTCTGGCCGAACGGCTGGCAGATGGAGGACTGTTGCGCGTGCACCGTTCGGCGCTGGTCAACCCGCTGCGGGTGCGATCACTGATCGAGCGGCACAACGGCGATGCGCTGCTTGAACTGGCCGACAGCGTGCAGCTGCCAGTCAGCCGCAGCCACAGGCCGGCGCTGGAGGCGGCGCTGGCTGCACGTACCTGACACACAGCTGGTGCCAGTAGCGGCACGGGTGGTGCCATCTTCGCCCAAGCACGCAATCCACGCGTAGCGACCCATGCACCCTACCGCTTTCCAGATCGAGACGGAGCATACGGATGCGTTGGGGCTTGGGGATGTTGCTGGGCGTGCTGGCGCTGCCTGCGTTGGCCGGTGTGAGGGTCAATGTCGATGACCATCGGGGGCGCGCTGATCGCGTTCCAGCCATTACGGTCGAGGGACTGGCGGCGGCCGAAGTAGTCCAGCTGAGGTTGTCGATGCAGGATGGCCGGGGCCAGCGCTGGCAGTCACAGGCTGCACTGCGCGCGGACCTTCAGGGAACGGTCGACACCGCACGCAGCGGCTCGGAACAGGGCAGCTATCGGGGAATCGACGCCAGCGGTCTGATCTGGTCGATGCAACCACAGGAGGGGAGAGCCAGCGCACTTCCCGTGCAGTGGCAGCGCGCCGATGACGGCTTGGGGTTCCAGTCACAGGCCTTCGAGCTGGAGGTGGAGCGTGCAGGATCGGTGGTCGCACGGCGGACCTTGAAGCGCCATCTGATGCTGCCTGGGGTACGGGTGCAGCGGGTTGAGATCGACGGACGCGAAGCGCACCTGTACTTGCCAGCGGATCTGAAAAGCGACGCACTGGCACCTGCGTTGGTAGCACTGGGGGGAGCTGAAGGCGGGTTCGATGGTGGCGACCTCTATGCCGCGTGGCTGGCGAGCAACGGCTACATCGCGTTGTCGGTGGCGTGGTATCGCGGGCCGGGCGTGCCCAAGGACCTGATCGAGGTTCCGTTGGAAACCGTGCGCGACGCAGTGCACTGGCTGCAGCGCCATCCCCGGGTGGATCCACAGCGGGTAGGGCTGATGGGGGGATCCTGGGGTGGCATCGTGACCATGGCCACGGCGGTGCATCTGCCTGAGCTCCGCGTCGCCGTGTCCTGGGTAGGCAGTCCAGCCCCGTTTCGTGGCATCGCCCGTGACGTGGCCCCGGCCGACTTCCGCGCGGTGGACCGCTCGCCGTTGAGCTGGCAGGGCGAACCCCTGCCGTGGCTGCCGTATCGCGAGGAGGTTGACTGGGGCAGGCCGGGACCGTACTGGGAACCGGCATTGCGTGCCGCGATGCTGCCCATCGAGAACATTGCCGCACGAACGTTGTGGATCGGAGGTGGTGGAGATCGGCTGGGTGACTCAGGCGTGATGCTGGCCGTTGCGCAGCGTCGGCTTGCAGCGGCAGGGCGTGGTGACCGCGACCGGTTCCTGTACTACTCAGATGCAGGGCATCTGATCACAGCGCTCCTGCAGCCGACCACCCATCGGCATGATGTAGGCCCGTTCATTGAAGTGGGGGGCACGTCCGTAGGTCATGCCCGCGCGGACCGTGAGGTTGGACCGGCAGTGCTGGCGTTCCTCGCCGAGGCTCTATAGCTGAAAGCGCGGACGCCTGTTCATCAGTTGAACTTCCCGATGTTGGATTCCGATCTGATTGAGCTTCATCCATGCATGGCGTGGATCTACCGTGTCGACCAAGGTCGACACCTACCAACAGCCACCGGAATCTGTCAGAGGTGGGGCGGTGTCGGAGTGCGGGGTGTCAGCCGCATGGGCCCGAGGCATGCCTCGGGCGGGTTGGGCAGGACGCCCAACCCCGGTCTTGCCGAGTGCGCAGGACAGCGCACACGAGCATGCGGCTGCTAAGCCTTAAAGGACGTACTTGTGGCGTCCCCGCAGTCCGACACCGCCCCGCCATCTCACGGAAAGCCCGTTTTTGCATTTGCTGTTGAGGTTGCCGGCCAGCGGCCGGCACTACCGCAGGAGCGGCGGCGCCGTGGGGTGCCGCCGCGGGACATCATTAGCGGCCAGCCGTGGGCGAACACGAGCGGTTGGCCGCTGCCCCAGTCCTTGTAGAAGATACGGGTGCCATCGGCGACGGTGACGTAGTTGCTCATTGCAGGTTCCTTGGCGGAAGGGAGGGAAGGCAGCGGCAGTTGTGCCTGTGCCTTCGGCAGAACAGCGCAGCGCACGCTGGGCGGCTTGCACGGCTGTGCTGGATTGCCCGGCTCTGACGCATATCGCTCTGGCGCAACGTGGTCGGCATGTCGACGATGGCCGCAGCCTGGTCGAGGAGCCCGCGATGCCGAGAGTGCGATGCAGCCCCCTGTTGTGCCTGCTGTTGGCCGCAGTGGTGCATGCGCAGACCAATGTCTACAAGTGCGTGGATGGACCGCATCCGGTCTACCAGCAGACGCCGTGCCAGGGGCGTGCGGAATGGCGATGGGAGGTGCCGGCAGAGGCGTCGCTGTCGCGTGGTCCGTTGCCGAAGGCAGCCAAGGCGGCCAGTGCAGTCCCGGCCCGACCACGCAGCGTGCGGTCGGGCCGGGCGCACGCCGCGCTGATACCCATCAGCACCGATCCCACAGCCTGTGAGCGCGCGCGGCAACAACGCGGAAAGGCGCTGGCCAAGGCCGATCGCCTGGACTTCGTACAGCGGCGGCAGCTGGATGACGCGGTGCATGACGCGTGTCGTTGAATCCAGGAGTGCCAGAAACGACAACGGCGCCCGAAGGCGCCGTTGTCAGCAAATGCCAGGTGTCTGACCTCAGCGTCCGTCGCTGGCCGCCGGTGCCGGCGAGGACACGCTGTCCGGCTTGGGCAGGCTCAGTTCCGGGTTGCCCTGTTCGGCCTGCAGGATCTGGATGCGGCGTTGCAGTGCATCCAGCTGGCTGTTGGTGCTCTGCACGTCGGTACTCAGGCTGACCGCCTGCTGCTGGGCCTGCTGCAGGGCCGCGCTGACCTGGGCCGACTGGGCCTGCTGCTGCTCCATTTCCTGCTGCAGGGTGCGCAGGCGTTCCTCGTTGTAGGCCACCAGGCGCTCGGTATAGCGCTTGCCGGCTTCCAGGCGGGTAGTGTCGATATAGACCTGTGCCAGCTGCTCGGATTGCTGCGCGAAGGTTCGGTAAACACGCTCGGCGTTGTCGACGGCGTCGGTCTTGATCACCCGCCAGAAATTCTTTTCCTGGAACAGGGCGACGTAGTAGGTCAGGGTGTTGGCGTTGAACAGCAGGCTGGCGCCATAGTTGCCGTTGTAGGTGGTGCGCAGCTCGGTCAGCTGGCGCGCATCCATCAGCTGCTTGAGTTCGTCAACGGTGTTGCGTACCACCGGTGCAGTGCGCGCGGCCGGCTCTGCGGCAGCTTCGCGGTCGCCTCGTGCAGCCATCGCTGCCGGTGCCACCAGCATCATGGCCACGGCCAGCATTGCCGCGCTGCGCGCGTGCCGGGCGAAGACCGCGCCCCCTGAAGTTTCTCGCATGTCTAGACCATCCACGGATGAGTGTGGGTTGAGATGAAGGTGGTTCCCCGCCGGGAGTCTAGCATGGGCGCGGGCGCCGCCAAGGGCGCCCGTCACGGGTCAGTAGACCAGTTGTGCGGGCGTGCACTGGATGGACTGCACATGCACATCCGTACGGCCTAGTTCCAGGCCCAGCACCTGGGCCAGCAGCGAGCGCAGCAGCGAGCCGACACTGTTGAGCAGCGGCTTCAGGACATCCAGGGCGGGCTTCAGCAGCAAGCAGAGGAGGCCCGAACAACTGACCGGGCCATTGCCGGGGGCGGTAACGCCCTCGCCGGCGAACTGGTCCAGGAAGCCGTCTTGGGCGGTCTGCAGGTAGGACGCGAGGTTCTGCGTCATGCAGTTGTTGTAGGCCTGATCGCTCAAGGAAATCAGCAGGCTTGCGCACCGGTTGACGGTCAGTCCGCCGAGCAGGCTACCCAGCAGTGCCGGCAGCACGCCCAGCCCTTCGCCAGTCACGGCCGTGCGATAGCCCTTCCAGACGGAACCATCCTCCCAGCATGTGAGCAGGCCCACCAGGCAGGGTTTTGGAACACCTTTGGGTACAACCCACGCGCCCAAGGGTTTCAGCCCCCGTGTCTGGTCGCCAAGTTCAAGCAGCTTGATGGACGCATCGACGTCATAGCGATTGCGACCAACGTTGGCGGCTTTCAGGTAGCGATCGGCCAACTGCGCTGCGGTCGAGCCCTGGCTCATGCCGTCGTCGCGCGGATCGAGGACGCCGGAGAGTACGCGCAGCAGTTCGCTGACCAGGTCGGACACGGCGGTGCCCACCTCCAGCGAGTTGACCTGGGTTGAACCGGTCGCGCCGGCGGGGAGGGTGAGGCTTTGAGTGTCGGTCAGCGTATTGACCTTGATGCTGTCATTGATCAGCGGGGCGCCGAGCAGTGTCAGCATCTGTTCCTTCTGCAGGGTGTCGCCACAGACATTCTGCTTGGAGAACCGCTCGCTGTCGGCCACCTTGCCGACGCAGGCGCGCAGCACGGAGGACTCGACCTTGATCGTCGCCGTGGGAGGTGTGCTGCCACATTGGAGGCTGGTCAGGGTCGCCATTGCATTGGTCACGTCTGCATGGACCGGCAGCTTCAGGCGGATGCCCAACAGTGAAAGCACGCCGCCTGCAACGGGGATGTTGTTGGTATCGATGTCGAGGAAGACGCGGATCTGCGCGTTGTAGGCGCGCGAGCCAATGCCACCGATGGCGATTGACGGCGGCTCCACCACGGCGGCTTTCGCATTGACCAGGCCCAGCAGGTTGAGTTCATCGACCGAGACTGCACGGCCACCATTGGCGATGCTGATGCTGGTGCCGATCAGGTCCAGCACATTGACATCGGCCTGCAGCGCGCTGGAAATCGTTCCATCCGGCGCGACCACGCGTGCGAACAAGCCGCCGCCGCTGTCATCGGAACCGAGTTTCACCTCCAGCTGCTTGAGGTCGATGCCCTTCACGACCAGGGCATTCTCCAGTGCACTCAGGTCCACGTGGGCAACGCCCTGTTGGGTCAGCAGGTCAACGGTGGCCTGAAGGATCTTGCCCAGCTTGACCTTGCGGCCGGCCAGCAGGTTGTTGAACTCCGCCACGCCCATGTTGACGTCGATCGGAATGCCCAGTGCCTGGAGCAGTCCATTCGGGGTGATATGCGCCTGTGCAAGGCCGTCGTAACCGAGCAGGGTGGTCTTGTCGAGGTCGGCACCCACCAGTTTCAGGACATTTCCCAGTGGCGTGTTGCCGTTGATGCGCAGCAGTTGCGAGCCGACACTGAAAACCGCCGTAGGTTCTGCACGGCGCGCCACGGCCTGGGCGGTCACGGTCGGCAGGCTGCTGTTCTGCCCGAAGAAGGGAAGCACCGCGCGGCGGGTGATGACACGAACGGCGTTGCGCTGATTCGCCGCATCGACGACCGGGCTGAAGTGCCCCTCGGTGGCCCGGGTCACGTTCCAGTTCCCACAACGGATCTCCAGGCTCCCCGCAAACTTGTTCTGGGTCAGCGCACTCTGCCGCGCCGCACTGTTGTCGCTGTTGTCCGAGGTACACAGCTCCAGTCGTTGCGCGCCGGCCAGTGCGGCCAGGTCGGCGACCTTCTGCGCGTCACGCTTGGCCCAGAACAGATAGCCGATTTCGATCAGACCCAGCATCGCCAGCAATGCCAGCATGACCAGCATCATGGTGATCGACATGCCACCACGCGGGCGGCTGAAACTGAACTGGCGTGGGCGTTTCATGGCCTACCTCAGCGTCCGGATGAGGATGTTCCCTTGGACTTGGCGACATCGGTTTCAAAGAAGTCCGGGATCTCGTGTTCAAAGCTCTTGATGTAGCGGGCATAGCTCAGGGTGGCCTGGTCGCCGAGGATCGGTAGATGCTGCCCGGCCTGCTGTCCTGATGCCTGCAGGCGGAACAGGTTGCGTGCGGTATCACCGATCTGGCTGCGTACCGGGCGCGGTGCTGGAGCGATGCCGTCGGCGGCGACAACCGCCGTGGTAGCGGTTACCGGCATCGGTGTGGCGGGCGCTGCCAGGTCGACCGTAGGCAGTGGCTCGGACTGCAGTGGCTGCGCTGCCGGGGTGGACGGACTGCCACCGCCGAGCATCTGCCCGGTCAACGGCTGTTGCTGCGCTTGCGCGGCTCCCGCAACCAGCAGGCAGGTCAATACGGGCAGCAGGCGTCGGGACAGGGGCTTCGCGGTCATGGTGTGTTCCCGTTCGGGCGGTCGGAGGCGCTGAAGCGTTCCAGCATCGAAGGCGGCAGGCGCTGCGGATCGCGCGCATCACGGGCATCGCGGCGCGGTTCGGCTGCCAGTCGTGTGCTGCCTGTTGTTTTGCTGCTGGCCATCGCCGTCGCCGTCGCCGTCGCTGGGGCGGGTGGCGTGACCGTTGCCGCAGCAGCAGCAGCGGCAGCGGCAGCGGCAGCGGCAGCGGCAGCGGCAGCGGCGTGGCGTTGCTGCAGGCGGGCGCGGATCTGTGCGGCCTGCTGTTGGATGCTGTTGCGGGTTTCTTCGTTGAGGTTGGCCTGCTGGGCAAGACGCTCGGCGGTGGCGGTATCGCCACGAAGCACCGCCCACAGCGCCAGGTTGGCGGTGGCCTTGGCGTTGCCTGGTGACAACTCCAGCGCCTTGGCCAGCGGTTCGCGCGCCTGCTCGAAGCGGCCCGCGCGCAGCCGTGCATAGCCGAGGTCACCCAGGTAGCTGGTATTCAATGGCTGCAGCTGGGTGGCCTGCGCCAACGCCTGCTCGCTGCCGGCATCGTCATCGCGGCGCGCAGCGATCAGGCCGAGGCCATGTGCCGCCGCAGCCGCCTGCGGACCGCTGGACAGGTCGCGATACAGGGCGATCGCCGCGTCGGCCTGTCCAGTCTCGCGCAATGCATCGGCCTGCAGCAGGCGCAACGCCGGCGGGTCCCCGTAGCGCTGGCGGAAGGCATCGACATGCGCCAGCGAGGCATACCACGCCCCCTGCTGCTGCATGCGCTCGATCAGCTCCAGGTAGGCGTTGCGGCTGTCCTGCGGTGCCGGTTCGGGCGCGGCCAGGCTGGGCGCACGCAGATACTTCGGCGTGGTCGATGAGCAGCCGCCGGCGACGGCGACGAGAGCAAACAGCAGGCAGGTGTTGCGCAGGGCAGGCATCAGGGCGATCCCATCTTGGACATGGTTGTGGCCAGCGCGACCAGCGCGGGGCCGGCAAGGACCAGCATCAGCGCTGGCAGCAGGGTCAGCATCATCACCACGGTCATCTTGACCGAGAGCTTGCCGACCTTTTCCTTCAAGGTATTGCGGCGCTGTTCGCGCAGGCGGACGCTGAACTGCCGCAGCGGCTCCTGTACCGCACCGCCGTGCGCATGCACCTGCAGGATCAGCTGCATCAGGCTGCTCAGGTCGTCGTCGGCATAGACTTCGCTCAAGCGGCGCAGCGACTGCGCGCGGGTGCGGCCGTGGGTGTAGGCCACGTTGGCTTCCTGTAGTTCGCCACCGAGTACCGGCAGCGCGTCACGCAACTTGTCGCCCAGCGTCTGCAGGCTCTGGTCCATGCTGAATCCCACGCCCTGCAACAGCCGCAGCAGGTCGATCAGCAGAGGCAGCTCGTTGTCGACGGCCCGCCGCCGCCGTTTCACCCAGGAAGAGAGAACGAACTTTGGCAGCAGCAGGCCGGCGGCCAGCGCACCGATCACGACCATGATCCTGGCCAATCCCGTGGCATCACTGAAGGCCAGCGCCAATGCCAGCACGAGCAGCGCCAGAAGCAAGCGCAGGCCGAGATAGATTGCGGTGCCGCGACGCGTGTTCCAGCTGGCCAGGTCCAGCAGCAGGCGATCTTCATTGGCCAGCAGCGCAGCTTCCAGGCGACCGCCACTGAGCGCGCGGCCGAATCGCTCCAGCCAGCCCAGTGAATCGCGTTGTGTGGTCTCGTTGTCACGCGCCTCTTCGCGCGG
Source organism: Stenotrophomonas maltophilia (assembly GCF_004920835.1). Lineage (GTDB taxonomy): Bacteria > Pseudomonadota > Gammaproteobacteria > Xanthomonadales > Xanthomonadaceae > Stenotrophomonas > Stenotrophomonas maltophilia_AQ. Next base: position 28,001 of record NZ_QFHO01000025.1, on the reverse strand, counting down.
TTGCAGGGCGGTCTTCAACGTGGCCGAGGTTCGGTGTTCGCGATGGCTGCGCACCCAGCCGGCAATGCCGAGCAGGGCGATGCCAGCCGCAAGCAGCAGCAGGGAGAGGGCGAACCAGGCGCTGGCGCTCATCGGGCATCTCCGGGGTGGCTGCGGCGGTTCATAGTGATTTGGCCAGGCGATACAGCAGGAATGCTCCGAACAGCTCCAGCCCCAGTGCGATCAGCAGGATCTTGTGACCGAGTGGATCGTGCAGGACCGGCTGGAAAAACTCGGGGCTGGAGATTGCCATCAGCACGGCGCTGGCCGGTGGCAGCAGGCCCAGCACCCACGCCGACATGCGCGTCTCGGAGGTGGTCGCGGCCAGTTCCTGCTGCGCCTGTTCCAGGTCGCGCATGAAATCACCCATGCGCTGCAGGATCTGGTCGGAGCGGCCACCAATGCGCACGCTGACCCCGACCACCACCGACAGAACCTTCAGCACATCCATGCGATACGGCTGCGCCGCCAGTGCGAGCGCGCGGTCCAGGTCCATGCCGCTGCGCGCATAGCGCACCGTGGTATCCAGCAGGCCACGCAGCGGTGCGCTGGTCTGCATCGATGCCACCTGGAACGCTGCCTGCAGGCTGTTGCCCAGCGCGGTCAGACGCACAAGGTTGTCGAGGAAATCCGGCAGCTGATGCAGCAGCTGCGCGCGCAGCTTCGATGTCCGCCGCATCACCCACAGCCAGCAACCCAGAAGGTACAGCAGCAGGGTCAGCGGAAACATCCATGCGGTGCCGAGCCGCAGCATCGCCACCACAGAAAGCACCAGCCCCGGCACCAGCAGCATGATGGGAAGCTTCCAGCCCGTCTGCAGGCCGGCGCGCTGCAGTAGGCCGTCCAATGGCAGCACGCGTCGCCCGCTGCTGGCCGGTCGCGGCGGATCGTTGGCCGCTGCAACGGAGGCGCCAGCGGGGGCGCCAGCACCGGCGCTGCCACGCGCAAGGCGCTGTTCGGCGTGCTGCATCGATGCCTGGCGCTGCTCGCGGCTGCTGGCTGTGCCCCACAGCCAGACCGCCAGAGCCAGCAGCACCGAGATGATGCTCAGTACGCCCAGCAGCAGCCCAGTGCCCATGCTCAGAAGTCCCCGTACAGGGATTCGCGCAGCTGCTGGCGGAATGGCTCCAGCTTGTGCGAATGCGGATGGAAGCCCAACCCGATCCAGCGATCGATTTCCCTGCCGTTGCCGTCGATCTGCAGCTCGTGGCGGAACATTTCCTGGGTGGTGATCAGGTTGTCGCTGACGCCGGTGATTTCTGTGATCGAGACCAGCACGCGGCGGCCACTGCCGAGGCGCGAGATCTGCACGATGAAGTCGATGGCGCTGGCGATCTGCCGCCGCAGGCTGTCCTCACTGCCCTGGAAGCCAGCGAAACCGGCAAGCATCTCGATGCGGTACAGGCAGTCACGCGGCGAGTTGGCGTGGATGGTGGCCATCGATCCGTCGTGGCCGGTATTCATCGCCTGCAACATTTCCAGTACCTCGGCGCCACGCACCTCGCCGACGACGATGCGATCGGGACGCATGCGCAGGCTGTTGCGCACCAGGTCGCGGATGCTGACCGCACCCTGGCCCTCGGCACCACCGATCCGGCTTTCCAGGCGTACGACGTGCGGATGGTTGAGTGATAGTTCGGCGGTGTCCTCAACTGTGATCACGCGTTCGTTGGCCGGCACGTAGCTGGCCAGTGCGTTCAGCAGCGAGGTCTTGCCGGAACTGGTGCCACCGGAGACCAGGATGTTGCAGCGGCCCAGCACCATCGCCTTCAGCAGCGCCTGCATGGGTGCATCGAAGGTGCCTTTGGCCAGCAGCTCATCGGGGGTGAACGGGTCCTTGCGGAACTTGCGGATGGACACCATCGGTCCGTCCACCGCCAGCGGCGAGATGATCGCGTTGAGGCGGCCGCCGTTGGGCAGTCGCGCATCGACCATCGGGTTGGAATCATCCAGGCGGCGCCCCAGCGGAGCGAGGATGCGGCGCAGGATTCGCAGCAGGTGGGTATCGTCGGTGAAGCGCTGGGTGGCGCGCTTGAGCTGGCCGCCCTGCGAGACGTGCACATCCTTGAAGCCGTTGATCAGGATGTCTTCGATGGATGGATCGTGCAGCAGGTCGTCCAGGGGGCCAAACCCGGTCAGCTCCTTGACCAGGCCTTCGGCAACCACCTGCATCTCTTCCTCGTTGATCGGGATGCGCCATTCCTGGATGAAGCCCACGGTCTGCACCTGCACCCAGCGGGCGATGGTGTCCGGGGCCCAGGAATCGATGTCGATGCGCTCGTCCTCGATGCTGTTGAGCAGGTGCTCGTGCGCAGCCGACAGCACCTTCTGGTACTGCTCGGTCTGTGCGAACGGCAGATGGCCGGCGGCGCTCTCGGGCAGCACCGGGCGGGCAGCGGCATGCGGGAACGGAGTTACCTTGTCTTCCATTGCGATCCACCCAGAGCAAGGGAGAGTCTTTCCCGCAGGCCCTGCGCCTGGACCGGGCACGCAGCCGGATCCAATCGCGGGACGAGCGGGGCGAGGGCACGCAGGTAGGGGTCGCGCGGCGCATCCTGCAGCAGCAGATGGCCCTGGCTGGCCGCCAGGCGTACGCGCGGTCGTTCGGGCAACGTTGCCAGCAGCGGCACCTCGAAGCGGCGCGCGATCTGCTCCGGGCTCATGCCGCTGCTGTCGTCGTGGCGGTTGATAACCAGCTGCAGGCGCTTCTCGCGTTCGCGCTGGCCAGCGAGGTGCTTCAGTGCCTGGTCCAGTGACACCAGCGTGGCGATCGAGGCGTCGGTGACCAGCCAGATCTCGTCGGCCTGGTCCAGCAGCAGCGGTGGCAACTGTCGCAGCGGGCAGCCGCCGGCATCGCACAGCACGCTGGCGAACACGCCGCGCAGCCGCTGCAGCAATGCGCCCGGGTCCGAGGGTGGCACCGCATCACTGCCACCTGCACGGTCCAGCAGCACCAGCCCGGACTCATGACGCGCCATCGCGGTGCGGGCAAGGGTAGCGTCGATGCGGCTGGCATTGCGCAGCGCATCCTCGTAGTGGAAGCGGCTGTCGAGATTGAGGTACAGCGCAAGGTCGCCCGAGGGCTGCGCCAGTTCCAGCAGCAGGCCGTCCTGCTGCAGCGCGTCGCCCTGGGCCAGCGCGCGGGTCTGCTGCGCCAGCACCGACAGATGCGCCGCAAGAGTGCTGGTGCCGACGCCGGCGCGCACCCCCAGCAGCACGATCAGGCGTGCCTTGTGTGCCAGCTGCGCCGAAGGAGCCGGTCGTGGCGACAGTGCGCGGCGCAGCGCTGCTTCGATGCCGATGTTGTCGCTGTCCAGGTCCAGCACGTCACGCAGGCCCACGCGCAGCGCCATCACCACACCTTCCACCTGGCCGGCACTGGTGGAACCGACCGCGACCAGCATCAGCTCCGGCTCGGTCTGCTGCAATTGCTGTGCAAGCACGCTGGAGGCGGCCGCGTGCTCGGGACGGAAATCGAGAAGCACCAGGCTTTCCGGTCCGCGTTGCAGGTCCTGCGCGGAAGTCGGCATGCTGCTGTCCTGCCAATGCAGGGTGGTGGCCGGCGGCAACTTGGCGGCCAGCCGGGGCAGCAGTTCGCGATCCATGCCGTACAGGACCAGGTTCATCGGTGGTCCTTGTGGATGCAGCGGCTGGGCGGTGGCGTAGGGCATGGTCGTGGTATCGCAGGCATCATGGAGTCAACGCGAGAAGCCGGGCACCGGGTCCTGGCTGATCGGGCCGAGCAGCCACGAACCCCATTCCGGAAGGTTCGGCTTGGCCTCGCGTTCGCCGGGCAGCGGTAGTTCGGTGTTGCGCGCCAGCGGCTTCACCAGCCGCGGCGTGACGATGATCACCAGTTCCTTGTCCTGTCGTTTGTAGTCGAAGTTGCGGAAGAACGAGCCGATGATCGGCAGGTCGCCCAGCAACGGGATCTTGCCGACGCTGGACACTACGTTGGAGCTGACCAGGCCGCCGATCACGAAGCTCTCGCCGTCGCCGAGCTCGACGGTAGTGTCTGCGCGCCGGGTAGTGATCGAAGGGATCTGCACACCGTTGAGGGCGATGGCGTTGCTGTAGTCCAGGTCGCTGGCTTCCGGAGCCACCTTCAGCGCGATGCGATTGGGTGCCAGCACCGTCGGGGTCACGGTCAGGCCGATGCCGAACGGCTTGTACGTGATGGTGGTGGTGCCCAGCCCCTGCGGTTCCAGGATCGGCAGTTCGCCACCTGCCAGGAAGCTGGCACTCTGACCGGACAGCGCGACCAGCGTCGGTTCGGCCAGGACACGCGCCATGCCGTTGCTCTGCAGCAGGTCGACATCGGCGTTCCACAGGCCCTTGGTCGAGCCGAACACCAGGCGGAATGCAGAGGAAATGGGCGACTCGGCTTCGTTGCCGGAGTTGCCTTCCTTCATCCCGGGCAGGATGCCGGTGTTGCCCGGCAGCTGGCCGCCTGGACGGGCGAAGCCGTAGGCGAAGTTGCCATTGCGGTTTTGGAAACTGATGCCGATCTGCTTCAGCGCCGTCTTGTTGAATTCGACGACCTTGACCTCGACCTGGACCACGCCGCCGCTGCTGACCGTCGATGTATCAGCAAGCGTGCCGTCCTTGCCCAGCGCCATCGCCGCGGTGCGCTGTTCCTGCATGTGCGAGAGCACGCTGTCGGTACTTCCCTGCAGCAGGCCCTGGTTGTCCTGCTGGGTGAACACCAGCCCGCCCGAGCCGGCGTCGGCCGCACCCTGCACGGCGCTCTGCACCCGCACCTGCAGGCGCTGCGGTTCGGCCTGCCTGCGGTGCCACAGCAGCAGGGTCGTGATGCCTGGTGCCTTGCCGACCAGCAGTGCCTGGCGCTGGCCGCGCAGCATCACGATATCGGCCACGCCGGGGTCGGCGATGGCGACCCGCTCCAGGTCGGCCGGCAGCGTCCACGGCCGTTGCTCACGTGCCTGCAGCACCAGATCGTCGGCCGCCACGCTTGTTGCCGGTGCCAGCAGCACCAGCAGCAGGGCCAGCCAGCGCTGGCGGGGGGAGAGGCGTGGACTGCGGCGACGTTCGGTCATGGATGCGCTCGATGCAGGTCAAAGGGAACCACGGGGAGCAGAGCTGTCCCCGCGGATGATTTCGATGCCAGGCGCGCGCTGGGTCCTGTGGCGCGTCGCAGGTGCGCGTGCCGGCGCCTGTGGATTGGCGCGCGCCGGAGCGGTGCCGCGGCCAGCCAGCGCATCGTCATCGATGCCGGCGAAGGCATGGTTCTCCGGTCGTTGCAGCGCAAGCTGCTGTTCCGCATCCAGGCCGCGCAACGGATCGATCACCCCGCGCGACTGCGGGAACAGGGCGAGGTCGGGCAGGCCGGTATCAGCCGGATTGCGCAGGGCCAGGAACAGCTTGCCCTGCTGCGCACCCAGCAGCAGGCGATTGGCATCGGCCACCGGGACTGCCAGCACCGCACTGCGTGCCGGTTGGGTGGCTTCGTTGCCCGTGGTGTGGCTGCTGCCGCTTCCGGTGATGTCGGCGGCACGCGGGTCGTTGCGGTTGTCGCCGTCGTTGCTGGCGACAGCATCGCTGGTGGCCGGGGCAATATCCTGCTGGCCATAGCTGAGTACGCGCAGGCGGGACAGCAGCAGGCGCGTCTGTGCAGCCTCGCCCGGGCCGCTGGCGTTGGGCTGGGCATTGCGCAGGTTGAGGAAGACGTCGACGAAGTCGCCGGGCAGGATGCGGTTGCCAGCGCCGACCAGTTCATCGACCGGCACCGCAAGGGCGCGCTCGCCCGGGCGCAGCTGCAGCGAGAATCCCTGCGCCAGTGCGCTGCTGCTGATGGCGGTGCCTTCGGCGATATCCTGCACCGGCACCTTGCCGACGACGGTAGCGATGCTGGTGGCGGCACCGGCGACCGGCGCGGTGCGCTGCGCAAGGCGCAGCCCGTTGGCGGTGATCGGTTCGCCGGCCGGCAGGCGCGCCACCGCTTCCACCACCGTGAACGTCTGGGCCTCGCTCTGCGCGACCGGAGCCGCTGAGGCCGGGGCGTCGGGCTTGCGCCCGATCATGAAGGCGACCAGGGCCAGCAGCACGGCCAGCCCGATCAGGGCAACGGCGGCGATGCGGGTCAACTTGAGCATGAAACCGTCTCCTGTACCGATCGTCAGTTACCGCTGCCGAGGTCGAGCTGTGCGACCGCGACGCTGCGGATGGGGGCCTGCATCACCCACTTGTAGAGCGTGGCGGTGCCGGGCAGGAAGGGATGGCTGGCGTAGTCGTAGCTGACGGTCACGGTCATGCACTGGGCCGTGGCCAAGCCCGCGCAGGGCGCCTGCGGCGACACCACCACGGCGTTGCTGCCGCCATTGCTGCAGTCGACGGTCTGCGCCGAGAACTTCAACAGCCATTGCATCGAGTTGCGCGCCGCGACACATGCTGCTGTACGGCGCTCATTGGCATTGCCATAGCGCAACGATGCGCGCGCACCCTCGGCCGAGGCGGTGGCCAGGGTCTGCTGCGCAGCCATGATCATCACGCCAGAAAAGGTGAACATCAGCAGCGGCAACAGTCCAAGCATCAGCATCAACGCGAACTCGATGCTGGCGACGCCACGCTGCCGGCGGGGGCTGCGGGAGTTCATGACACACCTCCGTAGGCGCTGATGAGGATCCAGCCGATGGCGGAAATCGCCAGGTAGGCTGCATAGGGAATGCCGTGGCGTCCCTGCCGGGCGCTCTGCATGTCACGGAGTGCAGGATGTGATTGCCAGTGCGAACTGGCGCGGTCTACCTGGGCCTGCAGCCCGAACGGCAACAATGAACTCAGTCGGCGCGACACCAGGACGATCGCCGCATGGGCACCGGCAGCGAGGCTGGCCGCGATCCAGATCGGCAGCAATGCCTGCCAGCCCAGCATCAGGCCCAGTACCGAGAAGAACTTGACGTCGCCCGCGCCCATCCAGCGCACTGCATGGAACGGCAGCAGCGCTACCAGGCCCAGCGCCGCGCCGGCGACGTGGGAACCCCACGGCAGGCGCGGCGCGTTGAACTGGCCGGCGATGATCAGGACAACCGTGATCGCGCACGCCGACAGCAGCCAGGTGTTGGGCACCCGGCGGGCATACAGGTCGCTGATCGCGATCCGCAGGCACACGCCGATGGCCAACAGTCCCAGCAGTGTCATCGCACACTCCATTGTCCGTCAGTGGACGGTAGGCAGTTGCTGTCCCTGGTCCAACCTGGAGCGCCGCTCAGGTTGCGGGCGTGGAGCCTGATGCCTTGGTAGCAAGATCAGAGAGATTCTTGAACAGCGTCTCGAAGAACCCCTTGATCTCCTTGTTGCCGACCGCGATCAGGATGCCGGCAATCACAGCGGCCAGCAGCCCGTACTCGAGTGCGGTAACGCCGTCTTCTTCCTTCAGGAACCTGCGGATCGATGCGTTCATGACGTTTGTCTCCCTCTACCTGTCTACAACAGGACACCTGCGTTGGGCGGTGGCCCGGCTCCGCCGGGATCGTCCGTGGACCTCCGCCGATCCTGGCGGAGGAGGCATAGCGGGACGGGCCCACTGTGCTCAAGCAGGGTGATCGTTTCCAGGGAGGGCGCCGACCGCGCGGCTACGACCGCACGGCGCCAGGCCGGTGGTCGAAGTATCGTGCGATGCGTGCATGTTCATGCGTTCCCCCTGGATGCGGCCTCTCTATGAAGGACCGGATCACCTTGATATCGACTTTGCCTGAATGGCGGCCCGCTGCAACCGGAACCTATATGCAAATTCGGCAGAAAACACTCGGACCTTAAACTTTCAGATTGTTTCTGTGACGAATATCCGTTCGCGGGCAAAACGGTTCATCCACGTGCAGATAATGTGATTCCTCGAATCTATCGCATGCGAAAACCGTGCCAAACACGACAACAAACCCTTCACTTGTGTATCGGTTTTCTTCAATCCATTCCGTGGGTTTACCCGCGAAGATTATCGGGCATACTCGCATTCAAGCTATGGAGTTTTTCCGGGTGGGCTGTGCGGCATTGGCCGTTCCTCTCCCGGCAACGGCAGCGGTTCCTGTAACGGTGTGCGCCCTGTCAGGCAGTGGGGGCCGCATCGCATGACGGATCAACGGGGGGACGACACTGTCATGGTCGATGGTGGGGTAGGAGACAGTGACGACAGCGGCCTGCGGTCGATCGACCTGGCGACGCTGAGCGGCGTGCTTCGTGTGTGTGATGTCGAATTGCTTCTGCTCGATGGCAACGGGCCACGGGCGGCCTTCGCTTCGCGCGTGCACGAGGAGGCCCTGTTCTGCAGCATCAGCTGTGGTTTCCATTGCCGTGGGCGCTTCATGCTGCCGCCGGACTGGGCGATGCTGGGGTATATCCACGCCACCGATGAAACGCTGAGCTGGTGCCACGGAGTGCCACTCACGCCGGGAATGGCGTTGACCGTGATGCCCGAGGGTATCAGTGAGTTCACGCTGAGCCCCGGCACCCATATGACCCTGATGCTGGTGCCGGTGGTACGCGTGCAGCGCAAGCTGACCGAGCTGAGCCTGCGCAGCACGCCGCCCGCAGGCCAGGCGCTGTCCTTGTTCAACCTGGCCAGTGATTCAGCGCCGCTGGCGGGGCATTACCAGCAACTGCACCAGCAGTTGGGGCAGGGCATTGCACTGCAGCCGGATGAAACCGAACGCCTTCTGCATGGGCACGTGCAGGCCCTGCTGGGCGCCGGTGCGGCAGACCGCCCGGGATGCAGCCGTGCGCGCCGGACGCACTATCTGATTGCGCAGCGTGCGGAGAACTTCATGCGGCTCAACCTGCGCCGCAATATCTACATGAATGAAATCTGTGATGCGGCCGGCGTCAGCGAGCGCGGCCTGCGCTATGCCTTCGAGGACCTGTTCGGTACCTCGCCCAATCGTTACCTGTCGATGCTGCGCTTGTGCGCGGCCTGCCGCAGCCTGTCGATGGCCGATTCCAGCCGTCGCTCGGTGAAGGCCATCGCGCTCAGCTGCGGCCTGTGGGACCTGTCGCGCTTCGCCGACAATTACCGCAAGGTCTTCGGCGAACTGCCGCGCGATACCTTGATGCGCGCACCGGCGCAGATCGGCCAGCCGGCCTGACCCTGACGGCACAAGGGTTTCCCCGTCGTTTCTGCCGGAATTGCATATCCGCTTGCCGATATGGTTGCCGCTTCTGCATAACCGGCTGCCGATTCCGACCGTGGATTTGCCGGAATGCGCGATTGCCGTGCCGGAATGAAGTGCGCAGCCACCGTTGCAAGCGCTGAAATGTCAGTCACCTGCCTAACGGCAAGTCCACTGACATTCCAGTTGTTCGCCTACGGGGGAAATGCTCATGAACCGCATCTACCGGCGTGTATGGAACCGCCAGCTCAATGCTCTGGTTGTGGCCTCGGAACTGGCCACCGGCGATAGCGGCGGCGGTGCCGCGCGCGATCCGCGCAGTGTCCTGCTGATGCCCTCTGTGCTAGCGCTGGCACTGCTGTGTGCGCTGGCCAGCGGCCACGCAGGAGCATCAGAAACCAATCAATCGCTGCGCGACCTGCAGGCATTGGCCGCGAAGTATGCGCAGCCGATGCCGGTGAAGGTCGATGCCGAAGTGGCATTGGCCGCCGCCTCGCGCCAGGCGCAGAGCAGCCCTGCGATCAGCGCCGATGCACGTGTCGGCCTGCAGCTGAGCACTGCCTCGCTGCCGGTGGTGCGCGATGTGTTGCCGGCCAGCGTGCAGGTGAATCTGGCGGCGAACACCACGCCGAAGCAGGTTGCTGTTCCGGCGCTGGCTGCCGATGTCCGCGCTAATATCGGGCTGGGTCATGCAACCTCCAATGCAGCGAAGGTTGATGCATCGTTGGCGGCACAGGTTGCGCCGTCCGCGCATGCGCCGCTCGGCGTGGCTGCGGATGCGCGGGCGAAAACCAACGTTGGCGTCGCCGGTGCGCAGGTGGCCTCGATCGATACCGGCGCCACGGCGGCGGCCGGCATCAGCAGTACCTCGGCGGGTTCGTTGCCTGGGCTGAAGACCTCGGTCGATGGCAAGGTCGATTCGCAGCTGAAGCTGGCTGGGCACCAGATCAATGGCCAAGGCCAGGTCAAAGCGACAGCAGCGGTCACGCTGCCGGCCAAGGAAGAGCTGCCGGGCGAAACCCATGACCGTGCGATTACTGCAGCCTTTGATACCGGCGTCGCCGGCAACGTGCGCCTGCAGGCGCCGGATGGGCAGGAAGTGGTGGCCGACCGCAATCTGAAGCTGGCCGGCCAGGCAACGGTCGCGGCACAGAACAGTGCGCTGGGTGTGGGTGGCCTGGTGGGCGGCGTGGTCGGCTCCGCGGGTAGTGCGGTGGGCGGCACGCTCAACGGCGCGGTCGGTACAGTCGGTGCAGTCGGTAGTGCCGTGGGTGGCGCACTGAACGGCACCGTTGGCACTGTCGGTGGCGCGGTGGGCGGCACGCTCAACGGCGCGGTCGGCACCGTCGGTGCAGTCGGTGGTGCCGTGGGCGGTGCACTGAACGGCACCGTTGGCACGGTCGGCAGCGCGGTGGGCGGCACGCTCAACGGCGCGGTCGGTACCGTCGGCGCAGTCGGTGGTGCCGTGGGCGGTGCGCTCAACGGCACCGTTGGCACTGTTGGCAGCGCGGTGGGCGGCACGCTCAACGGAGCGGTCGGTACCGTCGGCGCAGTCGGTAGTGCCGTGGGTGGCGCACTGAACGGCACCGTTGGCACTGTTGGCAGCGCGGTGGGTGGCACGCTCAACGGAGCGGTCGGTACCGTCGGCGCAGTCGGTAGTGCCGTGGGTGGCGCACTGAACGGCACGGTTGGCTCCGTTGGTGGAGCAGTCGGCGGTGCGCTCAACGGCACTGTTGGTTCTGTCGGCAGTACGGTGGGCGGCACGCTCAACGGTGCCGTCGGCGCGGTTGGTGGAACCGTCAACGGCGCCGCTGGCGCGGTGGGTGCGGTGGGCGGCGCAGTGGGCGGTACGCTCAACAACACGGTTGGCGCGGTGGGCAGTACCGTTGGCGGTGTGCTCAACGGCGCGACCGGCGGCAGCACCGGTGGCCTCGGCGGCCTGCTGGGCAACACGTTGGGCAACGTCGGCGGTGCCGTGGGCAACCTGCTCAACGGCAACCTCAATGGCACCATCGGCAATCTCGGCAGTGCCGTGGGTGGCCTGGTCGGTGGCACGCTGAGCGGCCTCGGCCTGACCAAGCCCTCGGCGATTCCGCCGGCCAGTCCGAAGGCGCCGGCACCGGCCGACCCGAATGCGGGTTTGATCATCGGCACCGGCGGCCTGGTTGGCAACGTCGGCCAGCTGATCGGCCCGACCACCACCAGCCTGTTCGGTGGCAACGGCTACCTGAGCAACGGCAACCTCAAGCTCAGCAACGCCAACGTGATGCAGACCTACTCGACGGTCAACGTGCTCGGCCTGCCGTTGGTCAACCTGTCGCCGGTCGGCAGCACCCTCAATGGCCTGGGTGGCGCCGTTACCGGCGGCAGCTCGCACCTGACCCTGATTGGTGGCGTCACCTCCGACAGCTACATCTACAACATCAACAACGGCAACCCCGGCGGCCTGCTTGGCCTGCTGCTGCCGAAGGATTCGCCGGCGTGGGCGGCCAAGTGCCTGGATATCGCCCTGGCCGACATCTCGTGCTGGGCAGTCAATGCGGCGCAGGACTACCAGGTGCTGATGGGCGACGGCGCCTTCGCCAACGGCTCGAAGGAGGTGGTGATCGGCGCCAATGCCCGCCACGAGCTGCCGAAGGTCGATGCCAACGTGGCCTTCCCGGGTGCCGGCACCAATGATCCGAGCAACCCGACCGGTGTGCCGACCGCTGACTACGCGGCACGCATGGGTCATTCGGTGATCGTCGGCGACAGTGCGGTGGGCACGGCCAACGGGCAGACCCTGATCGGTGCCGAGGCCACCTCGAACCAGGCGAACTCGGTCGCACTGGGCTACCGCTCGGCCGCGCTGCGCGGCGCCCAGGCCAGCTACAGCGCGTACGGGCTCACCGCTCCGCAGGTTTCGGCCGGTGAAGTGTCGGTGGGCACCGCCGGTGGCGGCGAACGGCAGATCACCAACGTCGCCGCCGGTAGCGTCAACACTGATGCGGTCAACGTGGCGCAGTTGAAGGGCGCGATCAGCCTGATCGATGATGTGGCGGCCGCTGCGGTGACCTACGACCTGGACGGTGCCGGCAATCCGAACTATCGCCGGGTCACGCTCGGTGCCGGCACCGGCACCACCACCATCGGCAACCTGGCCGCTGGTGCGGTCACTGCCGGCAGCCTGGAAGCGGTCAATGGCGGCCAGCTTGCGGCGACCAACGCCGCCATCGCCGGCTTCTTCGGTGGTCGCGCGGCCTTCGATCCGGCCAGTGGTGCCTTCACTGCACCACTGTTCGAGATCAGCACCATCTCCACCGGCGGCGCCATTGCCAAGGGCTTGTATGAGAACGCCACCGATGCATTCGCCGCGGTGGACGGCTCGCTGGTCAACCTCAACACGCAGATCACCGACATCCGCAACGGCGGCACCAAGTACCTGCGGGTGAACTCGACCGGCACCGAAGCCCTGGCCAGCGGCACCGACTCGATCGCCGTCGGCACCAATGCCCGCGCCACCGCCGCCAACAGCATCGCGGTGGGCGCCGGCAGCCTGGCCGACCGTGCCAACTCGGTGTCGATCGGCGCGGCCGGAGCCGAGCGCCAGGTCACCAACCTGGCCGCGGGTACAGCCGCCACCGATGCGGTGAACGTCGGCCAGCTGCAGGCATCGGAGCAGGGAGCCCTGCGCTATGACCTCAACGGCGACGGCAGCGTCAACTATGCCAGCGCCACGCTGGGCCAGGCCGGCACCGCCACCACGCTGCGCAACCTCGGGCCGGGCCAGGTCAGTGCCACCAGCAGCGAGGCCATCAACGGTGCCCAGCTGTTCGCTGCCAACCAGGCCGTGGCTACCCACCTCGGTGGTGGCGCAGCGGTCAACGCCAGCGGCGTGCTGACTGCACCGACCTACTCGATCAACAACGTCGCCGCCAACGGCACCGTGACCAAGGGCAGCTACAACGACGTCGGCACCGCCTTCGACGCGGTCAGCAACTCGCTGGCCAATGTTGCCGACCAGACCGATGAGATCGACAAGCTTGCCGTGAAGTACGACGTCGATGGCAGTGGCAACGTGCTCAACAGCGTGACGCTGACGGGTACCGGCACCGGCACGGTAAAGATCACCAACGTCGCCGCCGGCAGCATCCTGGCCGGCAGCAGTGATGCCATCACCGGCGACCAGCTGTTCAGCACGAACAGCACCGTCGCCAACTACTTCGGTGGCACCACCGCCTACAACGGCACCACCAACGTGTGGACCGCGCCGAAGTTCAGCATCTCCAGCATCGCCACCGACGGGACCTTCACCAGCGGCGACTACAACAATGTCACCGCCGCATTCACCGCAGTGGACGGCTCGCTGAAGGTCCTCAACCAGCGCATCACCAACGGCGGCGGCAGCGCCTACCTGGCGGTGAACTCGACCGCAGCGGCCGCTACGGCAGCAGGTGCGGAAGCGGTGGCAGTCGGCCCGCAGGCCAGTGCAGCGGGCGCCAACAGCGTAGCGGTCGGCAACGGTGCCAGCGCCAGTGCCGGCAACAGTGTCGCCCTGGGTGCCGGCTCGGTGGCCAGCGTCGGTGCACAGAGTGGCTACACCGGTGCCTACGGCCAGACGGGCGCCAGCAACTCGGCCGGTGAAGTGTCGGTCGGCAGCACCGGCAGCGAGCGCAAGATCACCCATGTCGCCGACGGTTCCGATACGTACGACGCAACCAATGTCGGCCAGCTGAAGAACGGCGTGAACTACGCCATCGACGAATCGAAGAAGTACACCGACCAGAAGATCCAGAACATCACCAACGTGGCCGGCAGCTTCCGCGCCAACAACACCAACAACCTGGCCGATCCGTCCGCCAGCGGTGCCAACTCGGCCGCAGGTGGCGCAGGCTCCACCGCTGCCGGTGCCAACTCCACCGCGCTCGGCAATGGTTCGCAGGCACAGGCCGACAACTCGGTGGCACTGGGTGCGGGTTCGGTGGCGAACCGGGCCAACACCGTTTCGGTGGGGGCCAGCGGTGCCGAACGCCAGGTGGTCAACGTGGCCGATGGCTCGCAGGCCACCGATGCGGTCAACGTGCGTCAGCTCCAGGCCTCGCAGCAGGGTACGATCCGCTACGACACCACGGTGAACGGCGCGACCAACTACAACAGCGTCACGCTGGGCAACACCAACAGCGGGCCGACCACGGTGCGCAACGTCGCCGCCGGCACCGCCGGTACCGACGCAGTCAATGTCGACCAGCTGAAGTCGGGCATGGCGCAGACCCTGGACTGGTCGAAGGCCTACACCGACGAGCGCATGGGCGGCTTCGAGCGTGACCTGCGCAAGACCGACAACCGCGCCTCGGCCGGTATCGCCTCGGCGATGGCCACCGCAGCACTGCCGCAGCCCAGTGAGGCGGGTCGCAGCATGGCCTCGGTCGCGGCCGGCAGCTACAACGGCGAATCCGGTGTTGCGGTCGGTATCTCCGGTGTCTCGGAAGGTGGTCGCTGGATCTACAAGTTCAGCGGTTCGACCAACAGCCGTGGCGAGGCCGGTGTGGCCGTCGGTGCCGGCATCCAGTGGTGATCCCCGCCGCCGGGCCGCAACCGCGGCCCGGCATCGCGGAAACGTCCATAGGGGGAATGACATGAAACAGCATCGCATCGCCCGCAGCGGCCAGCTGGCCGCCACGCTGGGCCTGATCCTGGGGATGGGCCTGCTGGCCGCCTGCCGCAGCCATGCGCCGGCCGCCGAGGGTCCTGCCGAAGCCACCGCCGTGCAATTCCCGGAGGCCTCGAAGGCCTCGCTGAAGGAAGGGATCTATCCCGACGTCGCCGACCTGCGCCGTTTCGCACCGGGCATGAGCAAGCGCCAGTTGTACACGTTGCTGGGTACGCCGCACTTCAACGAAGGCATGTGGGGCGTGCGCGAGTGGAACTACCTGTTCAACTTCCGCACTGCGCAGGGCGCGGAGTATTTCACCTGCCAGTTCCAGGTGCGATTCGACAACAAGGGCATCGCCCAGGGCGGCTACTGGAAACCTGAATCATGTGCGGCGGTGCTGGAGCCGCCGCGGCCGCCGGCCCCGCCCGCACCGGCGCCGTTGCCGGAGCAGCCGCTGCGCTTGTCCGCCGACGCGCTGTTCGGTTTCGACAGCGCGATGCTCAGCGCCGAGGGGCAGCAAGCAGTGCAGGGCGTGCTGGCACAGGTGCGCGAAGCCAGCCAGGTGCAGTCGATCCGGGTGACCGGCTACACCGATCGCATTGGCAGTGCCAGCTACAACCAGACGCTGTCGCAGCGACGTGCCGAAGCGGTGCGCATGGCGCTTGTGCAGGGTGGAGTGCCGGCTGCCAGCATCAGTGCCGAAGGACGTGGCGCGGCGGAGCCGGTCGTGCAGTGCGACCAGCGCAATCGTCGCGAGCTGATCGCGTGCCTGGCCCCGAACCGCCGCGTGCAGATCGCGGGTGTGGCACAGCCACGCTGAGAATCCTGCGCCGGGGCAGGGCCCCGGCATCCCGAGTCCCCCCTGACCGCCGGCAGGACGTGGCCACGTCTCCCCCGTTGTCCCCGCCTGCCGGCGGCTCAGGTTTGCATACGGTGCACGATGAACGCCCAATTCCTGCCTCTTTCCATGAAGACGGAAACCACACTCAGTGTGTATGGCCAGCTCGGCAACCATGCCGTGGTGCGCATTCCCGGGCGTCGCCTGCCGGGGTTGATCCTGCAGGCCGATACCGTGGCCGGCTTCCTCGCCCAGCTGCAGGAAGCCCAGGCCTGCCTGCGCAGTGGCCGCGCCCAACGCACCGACGCCGAGCTGGACATGCTCATCGACGTTCTGCAGCAGTGGTATTCCTTGATCGAATCACGCCTGGCCGACGCCGGCGAGGCGCTGTAGAAGGAAAAGGGGACGGAGGGGATTAAGTCGTTTCCGGCACCGCAGGGGCAAGAAGGACTTAATCCCCTCCGTCCCCTATCTCTAGGCGCGGGCGCGGACCAGCCAGAAGGCGGCATCTACGCGTACCCGGTCGCCTTCGATGAAGGGGGCGAACGCGGCCAGCGCCTTGCTTCGAAGTGCGTCGGCGCGGTCTTCCGGCATCGCACGCAGGGCCAGTCCCAGCGGGCCAAGTTGGCCGACATAGGTCGGCAGCTCGTCGCGGGCGATCGAACAGGGCAGGTCGACCGC
This sequence comes from Stenotrophomonas maltophilia, assembly GCF_004920835.1. Lineage (GTDB taxonomy): Bacteria > Pseudomonadota > Gammaproteobacteria > Xanthomonadales > Xanthomonadaceae > Stenotrophomonas > Stenotrophomonas maltophilia_AQ. The sequence continues at coordinate 11,695 of NZ_QFHO01000025.1, read as the reverse complement.
AACCACTTCGACGTCCTTCCAGCCGGCCGCCTGCAGAAGCCGCTGTACCCGGTCACCATCGGCAAAGGCGAACTGGCCCGGCGAGCCAGGCGCACGGGGTGGCAGCTCGAGTTCATCACCAATGGCGCGTTCGGCCGTGGTCATGAACGGGTTCTCGTCGGCACTGCGCCAGGCGATGAAACGCAGGCCCGCGCCTGGCGTTGCGGCACGATGCAGGTTGGCGAAGGCGGCCTGGCTGTCCTCGAAGAACATCACGCCCAGCCGCGACTGGATCCAGTCGAAGTGCGCGGAGGGCAGCGGATGCCGCTGCGCGTCGGCGACGATGAAGTCCGCGTCCAGTCCCGCCGTTTCTGCGCGCTGCCGGGCCAGAGCCGCCATCGGCGCGGAGATGTCCAGGCCGGTGCTGCGCGCGGCAGGGCGAGCCGCTGCGGCGGCCAGCAGGCTGGCGCCGGTGCCACAGCCGATATCGAGCAGTTGCGTGACGGTTTCCGGAAGTTCGGCCACCAGCAGGTCGGCCATCGGCTGGAACAGGCCATCGAGGATGGCCTGCTGGGCGACCCAGATCTGGCCACCGGGGCCATTCCAGAGCGCATTCTGATCAACGGGGGATGTGCTGGCCATGGCCTTGTCCTGCCGGGAAGTTGCCCATAGGTTGATGCTTGAAGGCGACTTGAGGTCAAGCCCATGCGTGAACTGGATATCGGCGAAGTGGTCAAGCGCAGTGGCGTGCCGGCCTCGACCCTGCGTTACTACGAACAGCTCGGGCTGTTGCAGTCGCTGGGCCGCCGTGGCCTGCGCCGGCAGTACGACGAGCAGGTGCTGGAACGGCTGGCGCTGATCGGTCTCGGTCAGGCGGCCGGGCTGTCACTGCAGCAGATCGGGGTGTCGCTGCCACCTCAGCGTGGATGCATCACGCTGGATCGTGAGGCCCTGCTGGCGCAGGCCGAGGTACTGCAGCAGCAGATCAGCCAGCTGCAGCGGGTGCGTCGGCACCTGCAACGCGCTGCGGCCTGCCCGGAAGCGCAGGATGCACGCCAGTGCGGTTCATTCCGGAAGTTGTTGCGGGCCCAGCAGCGCCTGGCGGGTGGGTGAGTTGCCCGTGCCCGCTCAATCGCGGGTACTGACTTCCCAGGTGGCATGCAGCACGCCCGGTACCTGTTCCATCCGTGCCAGCACCACGTCCAGCTCATCGGCACTCACGGCGGTACTGACCAGCACCGCGATCACATCGGTGGGCGCATCGGCATGCTCGACCACCTGCACATCACCGACCGGATACTGCGCAGCTTCCAGCGCATCGACCAGGCGCTCGCGCACGCGCGGCACGGCTTCTGCATCCACGCTCAGGCGCACCTCATAGGTGGCCTCGGTGGCGGTCTCGTTGATCGGGATGCGGTTGATCGCATTGACCAGCGGCCGCAACAGGGTATTGCCGGCGATGATCAGCACGGTCAGCAGGACGCCCTCGGCCAACATGTCCGCACCGGTGCAGCTGCCGACCGCCGCCGAGCACCACAACGTGGCAGCGGTGTTCAGCCCGCGCACGTTCATGCCTTCCTTCATGATCACGCCGGCACCGAGGAAGCCGACCCCGGAGACCACGTAGGAGATCACCCGCACCGCCTCGGCACTGCCGGCGATGCGCATGCCCAGGTCGACGAAGGCAGCCGCGCCGACAGCTACCAGCACGTTGGTACGCAGGCCGGCCGTGCGTTGCCGGTACTGGCGCTCGGCGCCGATCAGCGTGCCGAGCACGAAGGCGGCCAGCAGGCTGACCACGGTGTCGGCGAAGGGACCGGCCTGGAAGGTTTCAATGAAGCGCATGGCCGCAGTCTACCCCGCCGAAGTGACAGTCTTTCCACGCCAACGCGTGGATATCCAGATGTGCCAGAAACGACTTGATCCCCTCCGTCCCTTTTTTGAAGATCAGTCGGTGTCCTCGACCCGCTCGCCCATCAGTTCGCGCTGGCGCTTGTCCAGTTCCTCGGCGTAGCGCTTGCGCACGAAGGCTTCGGAAACCACGCCCAGCACCTGGCCGTCGGCGCCGACCACGGCCAGCTCGTCGGCCTGGGTCTGGTCGAAGCGCTGCATCACGCTGACCACGTCTGCGGTCGGTGACAGTGACACGTCACGGTTCTCGGCCAGCTCGACGATTATGGTTTCCGGCTTCACGCCGTCGCCGTACACGCGCGGAATCTGCACGATGCCGGCGTAGTGGCCTTCGCTGTCGATCAGGATCACCCGGCTGCCCGAGCCCAGCGGGAAGCGCTGGCGGAAGGCGGCGGCGTCGAGGTCGGCTGGCGCGGTGGCCACGCCCTTGCGCATCAGCCGGCCGGCGTTGAGGTTCTGCACCCAGCCCACGTCGCGCGCGCTTTTGATGGTCTCGCCGCGCAGGTGCATGCGCCAGGTCGAGAACGAATATCCGAACCACTGCCGCACCAGCGTGCTGGAGACCAGCACCGCGCTCATCACCACGCTGGTCAGCAGGAAGTCGTGGGTGCCTTCCAGCACCAGCATGGCCATGGTCATCGGTGCGCCGACCACCGCAGCGGCCAGTGCGGCCATGCCGGCCAGCGCGGCCGAGGTGGCGTCGATCACCGGCACGCCGGTGGCCATGGCGAGCAGGCCGGCGAACAGGGCGCCGACCAGGGTGCCCATGAACAGCGAGGCGAAGAACAGGCCGCCGCGGAAGCCGAACCCGAGCGAGATGCCCGAGGCAAGGCACTTCAGCGTCAGCAGGCCGCCGATCCAGATCAGTGGCAGGTGCGTGGTCAGGTCCAGATGCAGCGCGCCATGGCCGGACGACAGCACCTGTGGGCTGGCCAGCGCCAGCGGGATCAGCAGCAGGCCACCGACCACCGGCCGGCCCCACAGCGGCAACGGACTGCGCTTGACCGTGCCTTCGATCGAAGCGATCAGCCGCATCACCGCGATGCCGACCATGGCGCAGCAGCAGCCGAGCAGGCCGTAGATGGCGTAGTCGGCGGCGCGGACATCAATCGTCGAGGCGGCAGGCAGCAGGTAGGCCTCGATGCCGGCCTGGTCGGCGACGAATGCGCCAGCCAATGCAGCGACCGCCACTGGGGCCAGCGCGGCCGGGGTGTAGGCGCCGATGACGATCTCGAAGGCATAGAACGCGCCGGCCAGCGGCGCACCAAAGGCGGCGGCGATGGCACCGGCGGCACCGGCCCCGACCAGGATGCGCACGTCGTTGCGGCGCAGGCGCATCACCCGGCCCAGCTGCGAGCCGCTGCCAGCGCCCATCTGCGTGTACGACGCTTCCAGTCCGACCGAGGCACCACAGCCGTTGGACAGCAGAGTCTGCGTCAGCACGATCAGGTTGTCGCGCATCGACATGCGGCCGCCATGCAGGGCGTTGGCTTCCACCGCATCAAGCAGGGGCCGCTTGAGCCGGGTCGCGGCCAGGCTGACCAGCCCCACCAGCAGGCCACCCAGCGGCAGTACCAGCAGCGCAGTCCAGGTCAGCGAGGGCAGGGAGCTCAGGCGCATGCCTTCGTCCAGCCCGTACAGGGTGCCCTGCAGCCAGCGCGCGATGCCGGACTGCAGCAGGGTCAGGTAGCCGGCGATCAGGCCGACCAGCAGGGCCAGCGCGATGAACCACAGGTCGCTGCCGCGCAGCCGCAGGCGCAGGCCCTGGAAGGCCAGATGCAGGCGCGATGGCAAAGCAGACGGTGACATGGTGGCGGCATGATACGCCGCCACCGTGATCGCCACCGTCACTGCATCGGGCGGTTACCGGCTCAGAAGCGGTAGCGGCCCTGCACGTAGAACGTGCGCGGCGCGGCCACCATGCGACCGGCGTTGCCATCGACGTTGCGGGTATACCAGCGCTTGTCGGCCAGGTTGTTCACGCCCAGCGCGATCTCGCTGTCACCCAGTCCCGGCACCTGCCAGGCCACCTGCGCGTTCCACAGGCGCACGCCCGGCACGCGGCCCACGCGCGCATCGGCGCTCTCGGCCCAGGTGTTGGCGGCGTCGGAGAACTGGCCGCTCTGGTGGGTGCTGGAGACATTGAAGGTCCAGCCGGCCAGCGCGTAACGGGCGCCGACGCTGTCGGTGTCGCGCGAGTAGAACGGCACGTCCAGGCCGCGGTTGTCACCGGACTGCTGGATCGCCTTGGTCCAGGTGTAGTTGGCATACAGCTCCAGCCCGGCCAGAGCGCTGTCCTCGGCGAAGCGGTACTCCAGCGCGCTCTCCACGCCCTTGTGGTCGGTGGCGCCGATGTTCTGGAACGTCGGCGGGGTGATCCCTGGTACCTGCAGGATCTGGTTGTCGAAGCGCATCTTGAACACGGTCACTTCCGCGCGCAGCGCACCGTCCTGCCAGCGCGCACCGAGTTCGGTGGTCCTGGCGATTTCCGGGTTCAGCGGGTTGCTGGCGGTCTGCGAATTGAGCTGGATGTTCTGCACCGGCCCGAACGAGGTGGTGTAGTTTCCGAACACGGTCAGCTGCGGGGTCAGCAGGTAGGCGATGTTGAGCGAAGGCAGGGCCTTGTCGTTGCGGCTGCTGAAGGTCGCCGCACCCCCGGCCTGGCGGCGGTCCATGTCGATCCACTCCATGCGCACGCCCGGGGTGATCCGCCACTGGCCGATCGCGATGCGGTCGTCGATGTAGAAGGCATGTGCGTCGGTGGCGTTGTCGAAACGGTTGGTGGCGCTGGCCACGCCGGTACGGCGGGTGACGGTGTAGCTGCGGTCGTTGCCGCGCTCACGCAGGAAGCGGTAGCCGGCGGTGATGTCGTGCACGCTGGCGCCCCAGTGCAGGCGCTGGGTATAGCGCGGCTCGATGCCGAGCACACGGTAATCGCGCGGCTGCACGGTCAGCTGGGTATTGGCGGCGTTGATCAGCGAGCTGGCGCGGGTGCTTTCGTTGTAATAGGCCAACACCTCGAACTCGCTGTTGGCCGACAGCGTGTTGGTGTAGCCCAGGTCGATGCCGGTGCGGTGGCCTTTCCAGAAATCGGTGGGGCGCGTGTTCTGGAACGGATCGGCTTCGTACTGCGCGCGGGTCAGGCCGCCCGGGGTGAGCGAGCGAACATCGTAGTAGGAGAGCTTGGCGCGCAGTTCCTGCTGTTCGTCGATGGCATAGGCGAACTTCAGCGCCAGGTCGTTGAAGCGGTCATCGCTGCCCCGGCGCCAGCCACGGCCGTCCTGGCCGGAGTACAGCAGGGCCGCGCCCAAGCCGTTGTCGCCGGTGCCGCCGAGGAAGGCGTTGTATTGGGTGCTGTCGCCGCCGCCGTGGTCGTAGGCGGTGTAGCGCATGCCGGCTTCGCCGTGCAGGCCGGCCTCGGTGGGAATGGCGCGGGTGCTGAAGTTGATGATGCCGCCCACGTTCTGCGGGCCATAGCGCACCGCGCCGCCACCGCGCACCACGTCGATCGATTCGATGTTGGACAGGCTGGTCGGTGCGAACGACAGCTGTGGCTGGCCATACGGCGCCACCGCCAGCGGCACGCCATCGAGCAGTACGGTCGAGCGCGGCGAGTAGCGGCCGGTCAGGCCACGCACGCCGATGTTCAGCGACACCGAGCTGCCGGCAGTGCCGGAGTTGTCGGTGACCTGCACGCCCGGGATGCGGCGCATGGCATCGCCGATGCTGGCCGCGCCACTGGCCTCGATGCGCTGGCGGTCGACCACCGTGCGTGCGCCGGCAAAGCTCTTGACGCTGTCATGCAGGCCGGTGCCCAGCCAGCTGCCGGAGACCTGGATGCTGTCCAGCGTGGTGGCGCCGTCCTGGGCGAAGGCGTGGGTGGCCGGGAGCAGGCACAGGGCGAGGGCTGCGGCCAGGGGCAGGCGGGCCGGTTGCAGGGCGTGGATGGGCATCGGTGCGGGCTGTGGAAGGTCGTAAATGAGAATTATTGCTGATTCCATTCGCTATTGGAATGCGTCTGCAGTTCATGCCGAGGCCCCGGTGATAGAGTGTCTGATTGCTTCCTGACTCGCTGAGATCCGCCATGTCCCAAGCCGCTTTCTATCCCGTCGGAACCCCTGGCCAGCCGTGGGGAGCGGCGGAACGGGAGCTGTGGCGTGGCCGCCAGCAGCGCCTGCGTCGCTATGACGAGGAGGTGCTGCCGCGCATCGAGGCGCTGGCCTCGCGCTTTGACAAGGTGGCCTATGGCCAGCTCGACTACGCTGGCGAGACCTACACCCTGTTCGCCCTGCGCAGCCGCGACTGGAACCCGGCGCTGCCGGCTGCCCTGGTCACCGGTGGCGTGCACGGCTACGAGACCAGCGGCGTGATGGGCGCGCTGGAATTCCTCGAAAAGCACGCCGCCGACTACGCCGGCAAGGCCAACCTGCTGGTGGCGCCGTGCGTGAATCCGTGGGGCTTCGAGCGCATCAACCGCTGGAACTTCGATGCGATCGATCCGAACCGCAACTTCCGTGTCGACGGCCCGGCCCGCGAGTCGACCGCGTTGATCGAGCTGATCGCACCGATCAAGGGTCAGTTCGTGCTGCACATCGACCTGCACGAGACCACCGACAGCGACGAAAGCGAGTTCCGCCCGGCGCTGGCCGCGCGTGACGGCAAGCCGTTCGAGCCGGGCTTGATTCCCGATGGCTTCTACCTGGTGGACGACAGCGAGAACCCGCAGGCGGCCTTCCAGCAGGCGGTGATCGCTGCGGTGGAGAAGGTCACCCACATCGCGCCGGCCGACGACAAGGGCGAGATCATCGGTTCAGCGGTGGTGGCGCACGGCGTGATCGAGTACCCGCTGGTGAAGCTGGCGTTGTGTGCAGGCATCACTGGCGCGAAGTACACCACCACCACCGAGGTCTACCCGGACAGCCCGCGGGCGACCCCGCAGCAGTGCAATGACGCGCAGGTGGCAGCGGTGTGCTCGGCGCTGGATTACGCGCTCGCCCATCGTTGATCGCTAGTGCCGGCCGCTGGCGAGCAACCACGGGACACTGGGATTGCCGGCCAGCGGCCGGCACTACCTCACCCCAATGCGTCGGCCCACCATAGTGCGGCCGGTCCCGGCGGCGTATCACGGCGCCACAGCAGGTCGCTGTGGATGCGCCGTGGCCAGCCGGGCAGCACCAGTTCCACCAGCCGGCCACGGTCATAGCGCTGCACCAGCGCCCGCGGCAGCTCGGCCCAGCCGAGGCCGTCCTCGGCCATCTCCATCACCATCAGGTAGTCGGTGGCGGTCCAGGCCAGGCCGGTGACCACGCGGGATTGGTCGACTTCCGCGCTCAGGCGCACCTGTCTATGCCGCGCCAGTTGTGCGGCGGTGCGACGGCCGGCGCTGGCCAGTGGGTGCTCGCGCGCTACGTACACTGACACCTCGCTGTGGTGCGCCAACGGTCGGGCCACCAGCCCATCGGGATAGCGTTCCTGCCTGGGCAGCAGGCCCAGCCCGGCGCGACCACTGCCGACCAGATCCAGCACATCCTCGCCCTCGGCATCCAGCCATTCCAGCTCGATCTCCGGGAAGGCTTCGGCGAAGCGCTGCAGGATCCGCTGCTCGGGATCGAGCTGGTAGACATCGGAGAACACCACGGTCAGGCGCGGCTCGACCGGCGCGGCCAGGCGCACGCTCAACTGTTGCAGGCGGGCATCGGCAGCCAGGATTTCCTGCGCGTGCCCAAGTACCTGGCGCCCGGCCTCGGTCAGCTGCGGGTAGCGCCCGCTGCGATCGAACAGGCTCACGCCCAGATCGGCCTCCAGGTGGGCGATGGCGGTGCTGACCGTTGACTGGGTCTTGCGCAGGCGTCGCGCCGCTGCCGAGAACGAGCCCAGGGCTGCGGCTTCCACGAAAGCCTGCAGGGATTCAGGGGAGTAGGGCATTGATCCATCGCTCCTGTCGATGGGATCTATTTTGATACCACCGTAAAAAGCGATGATACTGGCTTCCATCGCCCCCGTCTGCGGGGCGTTCCGGACCCTCCACGCACGGCGTGGATCTATTGAAAAGGCGGCGCGGTCCCCGCCCGCCAAGGAGTTTCACATGTCCCGTACTGTTCCCGCCCGTGGCGCGCTGGTCGCCTGGGCCTGCCTGACCGTGGCGATCATCGCCGAAGTGGTCGGCACCTCGTTCATGGCCCATGCCGCCCGCGATGGCGGCTGGACCGGTTATCTGATCATGGCCGGCGCGCTGGCGCTGTCCTACTTCTTCCTCGCGCAATCGGTGCGCCGCATCGCCGTGGGCGTGGCCTACGCAGTGTGGGAAGGCCTCGGCCTGACCCTGCTGACCGTGGTCGGCCTCACCGTCTTCGGTGAAAGCCTGTCGCTGCAGCAGCTGGCCGGCCTGGTGCTGGCAGTGGTCGGCATCGTCTGCGTCACCCTCGGGGAGGCGCACTGATGAACACCCTGGCCCTGTTTTTCGTGATCTGTTCTGCGCTGATCGACGTCGCCGCCAACATGATGGTCGCCAAGTCGGAAGGTTTCCGTCGTTGGCGCTGGGGCGTCGGTGCGATCGTCCTCGTCTGGATCGCCTTCGCCCTGCTCGGCCAGGCGGTGCGCTACATGGACCTGGCCACCGCCTATGCAATGTGGGGAGCGATCGGCGTGATCGGTACCGCCACCTGCGGCCGCCTGTTGTTCGGCAACCGCCTGCGTCCAATCGGTTGGGTCGGCATCGCATTGGTCACCGTCGCGGTGCTGCTGCTGAGTACCGCGAAGTAACGCGAAGTAACGCGTCGCTGTGCCAACCCAGGTTGGTACCTGCCAGAACGTGAGCCGCCGCAAGCAAGCGCCCCGGGGAGGATAGCTCCGGGGCGTTGCTGTTTCTGTAGCAGTTAAAAACGTGCGGTGAAGTTCAGCCGCGTGGTGCGGCCCGGGCCCGGCATCAGGCTCATCGCCAGCGTGTCCATGTAGTAGGTGTTACGCAGGTTGCTGACCACCAGCTCCACTTCGCTGCGCGGGGTGAACTGCCAGCGCGCATAGAAGTCATAGATCGCGGTCGGCAGGTAGATGTTCTGCAGGCCGGTCGAACCGGTGGTGTTCCAGGGCTTGTCCAGTTCATGGGTGGGGCCGCTGTTGTAGGTGCGGCGGATGCCGGTATCCAGGCGGCGGTCGAACAGGCGGAAGCCCAGCGTGCTGTGGATCGAGTATTTCGGCGGATTCTGCGCGTTGACGAACGAGGTGCCGAAGCCGCCGTCCACGCAGTCCGGGGTGGCGTCCAGCTTGCTCCACTTCGCATACGGACCTTCGCGCAGGCGCTTGGCGGTAGCCGCATCGCAGGTGCGCGCGCGCTGGTAGTAGCTGGCCGACAGGTCCAGGTAGGCGATGCCGGCGTCATAGCCGGACTGCAGCTCGTAACCGGACACTGTGTAGTTGTCGACGTTGTCGACGTAGAAGGCCCAGTCGCTGGAATCGAAGCGGCGGGTGATGGCGTTGTCGATATCGTTCTTGAACCACGCCACCTTGAACGCCAGGCGGTCACCGTCGCGCCACAGGTCCTGCTTGAGCAGGCTGAAGCCGATGTCCCACGAGCGGTTCTTCTCCGGCTTCAGGTCGGCCACCGGTGCCGAGGTGCTGTTGCCCAGCGTCGACTCGAACAGGCTGGGCATCTTCCAGCCCTGCGCGTACTTCACGTAGAAGAACATGTCCTGGTCGAGGTTGAAGCGCGCCTCTGCATACGGCGCGAAGCCGTGGCCGGAACGGCGGATCGCCGGCTTGTAGCCCCAGGCGGTGGGAATCTGCTTGGTATAGAAACCGTTGGCGCCGCGCGGATCAGGAATGAATCCGTCGAAATCGTAGGCCTGGCCCAGCGTGCTGTCGCCATAGGGCGTGGCGCGCAGCGAGTCATAGGTGTAGTTGCCCTGGGCATCCGGGTACCACTCCTTGTACCAGCCCGGCAGCAGCTGGCCGCCCTTGCTCAGGCGCGCGAAGGTGTAGCGCAGGTCACGCGATTCGCTGACGAAGGCGACGCGGTTGCGGTCGCGGGTGCGGTAGTCGGTGAAGCGGCCGCCGGCAGTCAGCGACAGCCAGTCCCACGGCTGCCACTGCAGCGAGGCGACGACGCTGGCTTCGCGGCGCGTGCCCGACCGCAGGTAGCGGTTGTTGTTGAAATCCACCGGCAGCACCGGCGAATTCGGCGCGGTGTCTTCATGCTGGAAGGCGGCGCCATAGCGCAGCGTCCAATCGCCCAGGCTGTTGCTGAAGCGAGTGGTGTTGCTGCTGTCCACGCCCCAACGCTGGGTCTTCACGTCCGACTGCAGGCCCGGGCCGTAGGTCTCGCCCAGCGTGTCGGGCATCTGGTCCGAGGGCACATCCTTGAACAGCGGCGTGTTGGCGATGTTGCTGTTGAACATGCGGCTGGTGGCGGTGGTGAGCCACAGCGTGCTGCTCAGGTCCAGCCACGGATGTGCCTCGGGCCGGTAGCGGTGGCGCAGCGAGGTGGCATTGACCCGCATTTTCCCCGGCTCGAACTGGAACATGGTGTTGGCCTTGTCCACGTAGGTCACCCATTCGTTGGACTCACCCACGCGTCCGATCGCCGACGGCATGATCTCGCCGAAACTCGAATTGAAGTAGCGGTGGCTCAGCTCCAGGCGCTGGTCGGGGTTGGGTGTCCAGGTGAATTTCAGCAACGCCGATTCGTTGTCGGTATGCGTGTTGAGCACTTCATCGCCCGGATGGAAGAGCTTGGACACCGCCTGGCTGGACATGCCGGTGCCGCCGCTGGACAGGTGCTGGTTGTCATAGCGATGCGCACCGTTGCTGCCGGCGAAGAAGTTGCCTTGGCGGCGCCGCGCATAGGCCACGACCAGCTGCCAGTCTTCGCCGCGCTGGGCGAACGCCGCGCTGCCATTCCAGTCGCGCGGGTCGCGCAGGCTGTTGCGGTTGTCGCTGCCACGCGCGATCTGCTTGAAGGTGCGGGTGCGGTCGATGCTGTTGTCGGCCACGCCGCCGCGCACGCGCAGGCCCCAGGTCTGGCCATCATCGAGGATGTCATCGACGTTTAATGTTTCCATGTAGACCACCCCGCCGATCGCGCTGGCGGCGTTGGCGGCCAGGCTTGGCCCCTTCTCGATGCTGATCGCGCTGATCAGGTCCGGGTCGAGGTAGCTGCGCTGCTGCACGCCGGCGTAGCCGCGATAAACATCGATGGCCTGCTGGCCGCCGTCGATGATCACCGGCACCCGGTTCTGGCCTTGCAGGCCACGGATGTTGACGTCCAGCGCACCGCCGTTGCGAATGTCAGCGGTGTGCACGCCCACCGCACCGGCAAGCACGTCGCCGATCGACTGGCCGCGGAAGCGTTCCAGCTGCTGGCGGTCCAGATGCACGCGCGAGCCGCTGTCGCGGTAGACCGCATCGGCATCGGCGAGCCCCCACGGCGAAGCGCCTTCGCTGGCCTGGCCGGCCACGCGCAGGGTGCCGATCTGGCGTACGCCGGCTTCAGCGGCAGGCGCCGCCTGCAGCACCACGCCGCTGGCATCACGCTGGAAGGCCAGGCCGGTGCCGGCCAGCATCTGCGCCAATGCGGCGTCCGTGCCGAGCGTGGTCTGCACGCCTTTGCTGTGGCGGCCGCGGGTCAGGCGCGAATCGGCAGCGATGGACAGGCCCGACTGCTGGCCGAATGCGGTCAGGGCCTGGTCGAGCGGGCCAGCCGGGATCTGCCAGCGAATGGCGGCTGCAGTGTCCTGTGCATGGGCGGCGGCCGGCAGCAGGCACGGGGAGGCCAGGGCCAGGCACAGCGCGATGGTCAGGGGGCGAGGGG
>NZ_QFHO01000024.1 GCF_004920835.1 Stenotrophomonas maltophilia | reverse complement strand
TAGGCTGGTGCCCCGCACCCAGGCGGCTCACGCCCCCGCAACCGGCCCCACCCCGCCCTCGACAGGTTCCCGCTGCTGTTGGTGGGTGTCGACCTTGGTCGACACGGTAGATCCACGCCATGCGTGGATGAAGCGTTCCCTGTAGAGCCAAGCCGATGCTTGGCTCTTTTCGTTTCGGATTGCGGCTAGGCTGTGGCGATGAAGATCATTTCCATTCCGTTGGACAAGGCCGTATCGGAGGGTCTGATCGATGCCTTCAGCCATGTCCTGCTGAGCGATTCGCCCACGCTGGATGAGGTGCTGGATTGCCTGGCCTCGCTGCACATGGCCGATCCCCGCCATCGCTACCTGTGCACGCTCGACGATGTCGGCCAGTGCCGCTACACCAGCATGCATGCGTCCGATGACGAGCGCATCGCGCTGTACGAGGACGAAGACCCGGCAACGCCGGAAGATGCGTTGGCGGCACGCGAGCGGTTGCTGGCGCATGTGGTCGCGCAGCTTGAGCATTCCACGCATCGGTTGGAGTGGACAGCGCTGGCCGGCACGTTGATGTGCAGCAACGAGGACACCGAGGCGCTGGTCGCTGCCAATGCGACACCGGATCTCATCATCGATGACGTGGTCTGCGTGCAGCAGGTGCCCGTGACCCGTGATGACCTGCTGATCGCCGCCCTGCCCAACGGCTACTTCAGCGCGGACTGGGACATCTTCCAGAACCACGCCCTCATACGACATCTGCAGGAGCACTACGACTACCGCCTGTTCGGACTCGGCGCATCGTGGCTCGGCTTCCAGCGCAACAGTGCACCGTCGCCTGCAGAGGCGAGCGCGTTGGTCGCGGACCTGCAGCGCGTCTACGCGGCCGGAACGCACGGCACGTGGTCAGAACTGGCTGCAACGCTGGCCAACCGCACCACGCTTCTATTGGGTTACACCGAAGACTTCAGCGAACAGCTGCCCTGAGCACCGCTCTACACGAGCTCGCGCAGCGAGCGACCCGCTTCCGCTCTTGATCTGCTTCCCGTGGTGGCCGCGCCCAACCAACCCCAATGAACAGTGCTTTCTGCGAACCACCACGAGGGGCACCGCAGCTGGCCGCAATCTCCGGCACAATCGCACTCCTGATTCCCCAGAAAACGGTGAACGTGCAATGCGCATCCTGATCCTTGGCGCCGGCGGTACCGGCGGTTACTTCGGTGGTCGCCTGGCCCAGGCCGGCGTGGACGTGACCTTCCTCGTGCGCCCCGCACGCGCCGCCCAGCTGGACCGTGACGGCCTGGTCATCCGTAGCCCGCTCGGCGATGCCAGCTTCCCGGTACAGCACGTCACCGCCGATGCCCTGCCCGCGCTTGCCGCACAGAAGCCGTTCGACCTGGTCATCCTCAGCTGCAAGGCCTACGACCTGGACAGCTCGATCGATGCTATCGCGCCGGCAGTCGGTGCGAACACCACCGTACTGCCGATCCTCAACGGCCTGCATCACTACAACGCGCTCGATGCGCGCTTCGGCCGCGAAGCGGTGCTCGGTGGCCTGTGCTTCATCAGCGCCACCAAGGCACCCGACGGCGCCGTGCTGCATCTGGGCAAGCCGGCCAAGCTCACCTTCGGCGAGCGCGACGGCGGTGTGATCTCCACGCGCGTGCGCGCCTTCGCCGCCGCCTGTGCGCAGGCCAACCTGGACCACCTGGCCAGCGAACACATTGGGCAGGAGCAGTGGATCAAGTACACCTTCCTGACTGCGCTGGCCGCCGCTACCTGCCTGCTGCGTGCGGATATCGGAACCATCGTCGCCACCGATGATGGCGAAGCGATCGTGCGCGGCCTGTACGACGAATGCCTGGCCGTGGCCGAAGCTGCCGGTGAGCCGATTCCCGTTGCCGCGCAGGACACCGCGCGCGGGACCCTGACCCAGGCCGGTTCAGCGTTGAAGGCCTCGATGCTGCGCGATCTGGAGGCCGGCCAGCAGGTGGAGGCCGCGCAGATTGTCGGCGACATGCTGGCGCGTGCGCGCAAGGCCGACCAGGAAGGCCTGCTGCTGCAGGTCGCCTACAGCAGCCTGCAGGCCTACCAGGCACTGCGCGGCGCGTGAGCGATACGACGCAGGCCAACGCCCTGCCCGCGCGGGTGTTGATCCTCGGCATGGGCTGGAGCGGGTGCGTGCTGGCCACGCATCTGCGGGTGCTGGGCGTACACGTGGTCGGCACGGTGCGCGACCCGGCGTCGGCACCGCACGATGGCCTGCTGCGCCATCAGCTACGCGCCGACGCCACGCCATCGACGGCCCTGCTCGATGAGATCGCGCAGGCCGAGGCCGTGCTATGCAGCGTGCCGCCCGATGCCGAGGGTGACCCGGCACTGCGTCTGTTGCTGCCCGCGCTGCAGGCCAGCCCGGCATTGCGCTGGGTGGGCTATCTGTCGTCCACGTCGGTATATGCCGATCGGGCCGGCGGCTGGGTCGACGAGCGCAGTGCAGTCGATGCCACTGAAGCAGCCGGCGTGATGCGCCTGCGGGCCGAAGCGCAATGGCGTGCGCTTCCTGAAGAACGCGGCATCGCATCGGCAGTGTTCCGCCTGCCCGGCCTGTACGGGCCGGGGCGCAATGCGCTGCTGCAGCTGGCACAGGGACGTGCGCGCCACGTAGTGCGTCCTGGGCTGGTATTCAACCGGCTGCACGTGGACGACCTGGCAACGGTCGTTATCGCATCGATGCGGCGGCCGTGCGTGGATGGGCTGTATCTGCCGGCCGATGACGAGCCGGCACCGTCGCAGGAGGTACTGGCCTTCGCCGCGCAGCTGGGCGGCTTTGCGATGCCACCTGCAGTGGCATGGGACGACCCTGCACTGAGCCCGACGCTGCGACGCTTCTACGAGAGCAACAAGCGCATCGACAGTCGCGGCACGCGTGAAGCGCTGGGGTGGGAGCCGAGGTTCCCGACGTATCGGGAAGGATTGGAAGATCTGGTCGCTGCGCTCGCTGGGCATGGCCCAGCGCTACCACCGCTTCCGTAGAGTCGAGCTTGCTCGACTCTACGACGCAGGGTCGCCGCGACGAAGGGAATCAAGCCGCGTCGGGCAGGCGGAAGAACGCACGCGTCGCTGCAGTCGCATTGGCCGCCGTCACCGCCACGTCTTCGCCCCGGTCGCGCGCCAGCTCTTCCACGATGTGCGAGAGGAACATCGGTTCGTTGCGACGGTCCTTCGGCATCGGCTTCAACGTGCGCGGCAGCAGGTACGGTGCGTCGGTCTCGATCATCAACCTGTTGGCCGGGATGTTCTTCACCAGTTCGCGCAGGTGCGCGCCACGGCGTTCGTCGCACAACCAGCCGGTAATGCCGATGTACCAATCCTGGTCCAGGTAGTCGAACAGCTCGTCGCGTTCGCCGGTGAAGCAGTGCACCACCGCAGGGCCGATGCGACCCTCGAAGTTCTTCATCTGTGCCATGAAGTCAGCATGCGCGTCGCGCTGGTGCAGGAACAGCGGCTTGCCATTGTCCGCGGCCAGCTGCAGCTGGCGCTCGAATGCACGGTGCTGGGCCGGGCGCGGCGAGAAGTCACGGAAGTAGTCCAGCCCGCACTCGCCCACTGCTACCACCTCCGGGTGAGCATGCAGCGCGCGCATCTCGGCATCGCATTCCTCGGTGTATTCCACCGCGTGATGCGGGTGCACGCCCGCGGTGGCGTACAGGAAGCCGGGGTGCTGCTGCGCCAGTTGCACGGCCAGCGGCGAGTGCTCGCGGCTGGCGCCGGTGATGACCATCTGCACCACGCCGGCCTGCCGTGCGCGGTCCAGCACGGCATCGCGGTCACGGTCGAAGGAGTCGTGGGTCAGGTTGGCGCCGATATCGATCAGTTGCATGGTCATCGCGGGGGAAAAGTGCCCGCGCATTGTACCTGCGGCTGCCGTGGCCCTTTATCCTTTACACATGAACGCCCCGCTCTTCCCGATTTCCCCGCTGTTGCCGCAGATCCAGCAGCACCTGGCCACACACCCGCGGCTGGTGCTGGAGGCCCCGCCCGGCGCCGGCAAGACCACCCAGGTGCCACTGGCCCTGCTCGATGCGCCGTGGCTGCAGGACCGGAAGATCATCATGCTGGAACCGCGCCGGGTGGCAGCGCGCAGCGCCGCACTGTTCATGGCGCGGCAGCTGGGCGAAGAGGTGGGCGGCACCGTCGGTTACCGCATCCGCTTCGAGAACAAGGTCTCCGCGCGTACGCGGATTGAAGTCGTCACCGAGGGCATCCTGACCCGCATGCTGCAGGACGACCCGATGCTGGAAACGGTCGGCGCGATCCTGTTCGATGAATTCCACGAACGCCACCTCAGTGGCGACCTCGGCCTGGCCCTGGCGCTGGACGTGCAGGCGCAGCTACGCGAGGACCTGCGCCTGGTGGTGATGTCGGCCACGCTGGATGGCGAGCGCCTTGCCCGCTTCCTTGATGCGCCGCGCCTGAGCAGCGAAGGCCGCAGCTACCCGGTGGCGGTCAGTCACTTCCCGGCGCGCCGCGATGAAGCGCTGGAACTGCAGGTGCGCCGCGCGGTGCAACAGGCATTGGCCGAGCACCCGGGTGACCTGCTGGTATTCCTGCCCGGCCAGCGCGAGATCGCGCGGGTGCAGGCCGGGCTGCAGGAATCGCTGGATGCCGGCGTGGAAGTGCTGGCTCTGCACGGTGAGCTGCCAGTGGAACAGCAGGCGCGGGTGTTGCAGGCGTCCAGTGATGGCCGCCGCCGCGTGGTGCTGGCCACCAACGTCGCCGAGTCCTCGGTAACGCTGCCAGGCGTGCGCGTGGTGATCGACAGCGGCCAGGCACGCGAGCCGCGCTACGACCCCAACAGCGGCTTCACCCGGCTGGACGTGGTGGCCATCGCGCAGGCATCGGCCGACCAGCGCGCGGGCCGCGCCGGCCGTGTCGCCGAGGGCGTGGCGTGGCGGCTGTGGCCGCAGTCGCAGCGGCTGGAACCACAGCGTCGCGCCGAGATCGATCAGGTGGAACTGGCCGGGCTGGCGCTGGAACTGGCGGCCTGGGGCAGCAGCGACCTGCGATTCCTCGATCCGCCACCGGCGGGCCCGATGGGCGCGGCACGCGAACTGCTGCAGCGGCTCGGCGCGCTGTCCAGCAGCGGCGCGATCACCGCACTCGGCCGGCGCGTGCTGGCGCTGGGTACGCATCCGCGGATGGCGGCGATGCTGCTGGCGGCGCCCGATGCACGTGCGCAAGCCCTGGCCGCCGACCTGGCCGCCTTACTGGAGGCGCGCGATCCGCTGCGCCAGGGCGGTGACGCGCTGGCGGCGCGCTGGCGTGCGCTGGCGGCGTTCCGCAATGGCCGCGCACCGGGCGACGCCAACCGCAGCGGTCTGGCCGCGATTGATGCCGCCGCCAAACAGTGGCGACGTCGCCTGCGCTGCGATGCCGCACCGCCGGCCAGCATCGAAGCCCATGAACTCGGTGACCTGCTCGCACACGCCTTCCCCGACCGCATCGGTTTCCAGCACCCCAGCGACCCACTGCGCTACCTGCTGGCCAATGGCCGCAGCACGCGCCTGCACGAATTGAGTGACCTGCGCGGCGAGCCGTGGCTTGTGGCCAGTGAACTGCGCTTCGAGGCACGCGACGCCCTGCTGCTGCGTGCAGCACCGGTGGACGAAGGCCAGCTGCGCAAGTCGTGGCCGGAACGCTTCGTCAGCGAGGATGTGGTGCGCTGGGACAGCGAGCGTCGCGCGCTCGTCGCGCTGCGTGAAACCCGTTTCGACCGCATCGTGCTGGACAGCCGCTCGGCCGGCCGGGTTGATCCACAGCACGCCGCGCAGGCGCTGACCGACGCGGTGGCCGAACTCGGCCTGCAGGCGTTGCCGTGGACCGAAGGCCTGCGCCAATGGCAGGCGCGGGTGGAGTCGCTGCGGCGCTGGATGCCGGAACTGGATCTGCCTGACTGCAGCGATGTGGCCCTGCTGGCCAACCGTGCGCAGTGGCTGCAGCCTGCGTTCGCCGGCAAGACACGGTTGGATGCGCTGGACGAAGCCAGCTTCGGCGAGGCGCTGAAGTCGCCGCTGGAATGGTCGCAGCGGCAGCTGGTCGAACGTCATGCGCCCACCCGCATCACCGTGCCGTCCGGACTGGAGCGGCCAATCACCTATGCGCTGGACAGCGAGAGCGGCGAACCGCTGCAGCCGGTGCTGGCGGTGAAACTGCAGGAACTGTTCGGCCTGGCCGACACCCCGCGCATTGCCGATGGCCGCGTGCCGCTCACCCTGCACCTGCTGTCGCCCGGCGGGCGGCCGTTGCAGGTCACCCAGGATCTGCGCAACTTCTGGGAAAACACCTACGCCGAGGTGAAGAAGGAAATGAAGGGCCGCTACCCGCGCCATCCGTGGCCGGATGATCCGTGGACGGCGACGGCCACCCATCGGGCCAAGCCGCGCGGCACCTGATTGCTGGGGTCGGATCCCTTTGCAGCGCAAAGGGCTCTGACCCCGTCTCCAGGGAAAGCGCTCCAACCCCACCCTGCCTGATCCTGAATGGCTGCGGTAGAGTCACACCACGTGCGACCCCGACTGACATACCGTTTACGGGCAACGCGCGACACTGGACTTCGACCCGAGGCAAAGGACCCCCCGCATGAGCAAGCTGACCGTAATCACCGACCGCGCTTTGGAGCGCGCCCTGGAGCTGGCCCACACCGCCGGCGACGGCCTCAAGAGCGCCGGTGGCAGCCTGCGCAGTGCCGACTGGATCAAGACCGGTGCCGCCATTGGCGCGGTGAAGACTGGCGGCAAGGCCGCGACCAGGTTCGCGCGCCGCAACCCGGCAGTCGCCGTGGCTGCCGCAGCCGTTGGCGTCGGCCTGCTTGGCTATGCGCTATACCGCAAGCAGCAGAAGAAGAAGGCCGCGCAGGGCCATGTGGTGAACGGCCAGGCCCAGCGCATCAATGCGCGCGACCGCCGCAATGACACCGTGGTCGACGAGCACAGCGACATCGGCAGCGATGCCTGAGTCTGCGGGGGTCAGAGCTCTTCCTGCGGAAGGGATCTGACCCCACCAGCTACGAGAGGGCCGGGTACCGGAAAGTACCCGGCCCTTTCTGCATCAGCCGATCTGCCGCCACTGCCCCGGCTGCAGGTCGTCCAGCCGGTACGGCCCCATCGACGCGCGTACCAGCCGCAGCGTCGGCAGGTTCACCGCCGCGGTCATCCGCCGCACCTGCCGGTTGCGGCCCTCGCGGATCGTGATCGCCAGCCAGCTGTCGGGTACGGTCTTGCGGAAGCGAACCGGCGGATCACGCGTCCACAGCGATGGCGCCGGATCGAGGCGCTCGATCTTCGCCGGTAGGGTCGGCCCGTCATTGAGCACCACGCCCGTACGCAGCTGCTGCAGCTGTTCGTCGCTGGGCATGCCTTCCACCTGCACCCAGTAGGTCTTGTCGGCCTTGTGCTTCGGGTCGGTCAGTTTGTGCGCCAGCGTGCCGTTGTCGGTCAACAGCAGCAGCCCTTCGCTGTCATGGTCCAGGCGCCCGGCGGCATACACGCGCGGCGGCAGGCCGAACCCGGCCAGCGTCGGTCGCGGCGGCACGCTGCGGTCGGTGAACTGGCAGAGCACGTTGAACGGCTTGTTGAAGGCAATCAGCATTGCGGGCACGGCGGGTGGCGGGTGGGGCATTGTCCCACGCCGCGCCACGCGCCACTCAGCTGTAGAGCCGAAGGCAGCAGCAGGAGCCGCTGCCAACGTCGCGCGCGAGGGCACGAAGGGTGCCAGTCAGGACGGCCGGCATAGCCCATGCTCGGCTGCTCTTTCCTGCCGCCGCGATTACGGCAGGCTCAGCCGAGGACCTTCCACTCCAGCAGGAACGAGCCCAGCACCAGTGCGATACCGCACGCCGCTATGACATTGGCCCGGCGCCGCAGGCGAGCTGGTGGCTGACTTGCGCTGCGTGCACGTTCATCCAGCAGGATGCCGGCGAACAGCACTGCAAAACCAACAGCCCCGACCAGGTCATGGGTGTGACCGCCGTAGAACATGAAATCGATCAGCCGCGTCAGCACCAGCACCGCAACGGCGATGTATAGAACCTTCTTCAACAGTCCATGTCCTTGCATACGATTGAATTCCGACGCATGGCCGGCCTTGGGACCAGCCATGCGCCGCACTACGCGCGATGAGCCGAGCATGGGCTCGGCTCCACAGAGTCAACTTGCGCCAGCCCGGCACCAGCCCTTACGGCTTGATGAAGCGCAGGGTCATGCGGTCGCTTTCGCCGATTGCCTGGTACTTCGCATCATCGGCCTTGTCGTGCTGGTTGGTCGGCGGCAGCGTCCACACGCCGTTCGGGTGGTCCTTGGTGTCACGCGGGTTGGCGTTGACCTCGCTGCGCGCGTCCAGCTTGAAGCCGGCAGCCTCGGCCATCGCGATCACCTGCTGCTGGCCGACATAGCCGGTGTCATCGTCGTCGGCCACATCGGCCCTGGCGCGATGCTCGACCACTCCGAGCACGCCACCCGGCTTGAGCACGTTGAAGAAGCCCTGGAACATGCCCTGCGCCTGGCCGGCCTTGCGCCAGTTGTGCACGTTGCGGAAGGTCAGCACCACGTCAGCTGAACCGGCCGGGCCGAACACCGGCTTGGCCGGATCGTAGGCGACCACGGCGGTCTTGCCGAACTGTGCCGGTGCACCGGCGTACTTCTTTTCCAGGCTGTCGCGGCTGCGCTGCTGGTAGTCACGGCCGCGGCCTTCGGCAACAGCCATCGGGTCGACCACGGCAGCGACGTAATGGCCCTTGTCACGCAGCAACGGCGCCAGGATCTCCGAGTACCAGCCGTTGCCCGGGGTGATCTCGATGACGGTCTTTTCCGGCGCCACCTTGAAGAACGACAGCGTCTGCGCCGGATGACGATAGCCATCGCGCTTGACGTTGTTGGCATCACGGGTCGACGCCTTCACCGCCGCATCGATGGCCGGTGACACCTGGATCTTCGCCGGCGCCACCGTGGCCGGTGCGGCGAACGTGGGAACAGCGGCAAGCAGGGCCGAAGCAAGCAGCAGGCGGCAACCACGCAGGGAAGAGGCAGCAATCATCAGGGCGACTCCAGCGGAAGATGCGGCGAGACTAGCAGCCGCGGCGTCCCAGGTGTTCACAAAACGTTAGCTGCGTACGCATCGCGGAACACTGTTTTGTGGTTGCCGCCGCAGCACGGTC
Source organism: Stenotrophomonas maltophilia (assembly GCF_004920835.1). Classification (GTDB taxonomy): domain Bacteria; phylum Pseudomonadota; class Gammaproteobacteria; order Xanthomonadales; family Xanthomonadaceae; genus Stenotrophomonas; species Stenotrophomonas maltophilia_AQ. The sequence goes on along the minus strand of NZ_QFHO01000024.1, from coordinate 58,968 downwards.
ACACAACGCGTTCTATTCTGGAGCACTTCCCCCAAGGAGTCCGTGCCCATGACGGCAACCCGCGAACTGGGCCGTTCCGGCCTGCATGTACGTCCGCTCGCCTTCGGTGGCAATGTGTTCGGCTGGAGCGCCGATGAAAAGGCCAGCTTCGCCCTGCTCGATGCCTTCGTCGACGCCGGCTTCAACCTGGTCGACACCGCCGATGTGTATTCGGCCTGGGTCCCGGGCAATGCCGGCGGCGAATCGGAAACGCTGATCGGCAAGTGGTTTGCCCGCAGCGGCAAGCGCGACAAGGTGGTGCTGGCGACCAAGGTGGCCAAGTGGGCCGAGCGCCCCGGCCTGACCCCGGACAACATCAATGCGGCGGTCGAGGATTCGCTGCGCCGCCTGCAGACCGACGTGATCGATCTGTACCAGGCCCACGAGGATGACGAGTCGACGCCGCTGGAAGCGACCCTGGCCGCGTTCGGCCGCCTGATCGAAGCCGGCAAGGTACGTGCGATCGGTGCCTCCAACTACAGCGCCACGCGCCTGGCCGATGCGCTGAAGGTGTCCACCGACTACAAGCTGCCGCGTTACGAAACCCTGCAGCCCGAATACAACCTGTACGACCGCGCCGGCTACGAGACCGAACTGGAACCGCTGGTGCAGCGCGAGCAGATCGGCGTGATCGGCTACTACGCGCTGGCCAGTGGCTTCCTCAGCGGCAAATACCGCACGCCGGCCGATGCGGCCAAGAGCCCGGCGCGTGGCGAGACCGTGGTGAAGCGCTATCTGAACCCGCGTGGCCTGCGCATCCTGCAGGCACTGGATGACGTGGCCAGCAAGCACAGCGCCAGTACCGCGCAGATCGCATTGGCATGGCAGATCGCACGACCGTCGATCACTGCGCCGATCGTCAGCGCCACCAGCGTCGAGCAGTTGCACGATCTGCTGGCGGCGGCCAACGTGTCGCTGAGCGTGCAGGATGTCGCGCAGCTGGATGCCGCCAGCACGGAAGCTTGAGACACGGTAGTGCCGGCCGCTGGCCGACATGACACGCGCACCGAAGAAAATAATTGAACAAAATGGTTGCGCACGACTAAATCGTGGTTTATCGTGCGCACCTCGTTTCAACAACCACTGGAAACTTCCCTTGAACGCGCATTCCGTCGCCATCGCCAAACTGCTGCCATGCCTGCGCATGGACGTGCTGGCGCGCGCGTTCGGCAAGGAAGTCCAGCTGACAACGGCCTGATACCCGCCCTGCGGAGATCGGCCACCCCGATCTCCGAGGCCTGACGACGCCCTCGGAACGCAAGTCCCGGGGGCGTTTTCGTTTGCGTCGGCACAAGGACCCGCGATGCCAGAACTGCACCCCGCGCGGCAACCCGCCGCTCACTGACCCAGATTTTCCCGCCCCGCCGAAGTATTTACTTCGCGCGAGTGGCGACGCCTGGACATTATCTGCATCGCTCCCAAACATTATCGCTCGCGATAATGTCGGTGGTCTGCACCCTCGATTCTCCAACGGTCCCGTTTCCACCACGGGCTGGTGCGCGCGGCGTTGCCGTGGCGTATGCCGGAGGTCGCGGACATGCCATCGCCTGGATCGCCTGCTGGAGGCAGGCACCGGTTCGCCGGTACGTGGTTCGATTCCGCGCGGTCCCCAACTGGATAGCTCAGTAGGGTAGAGCAACGGATCCTGATTCCGTCTGTCGTGGGTTCGATTCCCACTCCAACCACATGACCTCTCGCGTCATGACTTGAAGCAACACCCGGGGCGCAAGCCCCAGCGGCCATCGTCGCCGTCCACGGACATCGCCTTCGGGCAGGAACGTGGAAGGCAACGGACCGCACGCCGGGCCCCGGCCCGCCGCCACTGCCAGCCACGTTCCGCACCGGTGCTGCCTGCCGGGAATGACGGTGGCAGCAGTGCCGGTGCACCGAAGGCTCCGCGTGCGGACCGTCCGCCGATGGCCGCCCTCTTCCGCCAGCTGCACAAGGTGTGCAGCCAGCCCTGCCACGACCTGATCGACCCGGGTCATGGCATTCATTCCATCGGGTCGAACCACCAGAGCCATACAAGGAGAGACTCCCATGTTCTGGACCATCAAGGTCGTGATCGGCGACGGCGAGCGCGGCCTGGTGTATCGCAACCGTCGTTTCCAGCAGATCCTGCTGCCGGGCGTGCACCGCCTGTCGCCGTTCGGCGGCCGCCCGCACGTGGACATCCTCACTGCATCGAAGGGCGCGGCCTACACCGGCAGCGACCAGGACAGCCTGATCGAGGCGCTGGGCGCACGGCTGGACACGCACTTCGTGCTGGCCAACGTCGGCGCCGACGAGGTCGGCCTGTTGCTGCGCAACGGCCGCATCGACGAGGTGCTGCCGCCGGGCAGCCGCCGTCTGTACTGGCGCGGTTCGGTCGACACCCGGGTGCGCGTGCTGGCGCTGGGTGACGAGCCGTACGTGCCGGTGGACGTGCAGCAGCGCCTGGGCCAGCTGGGCGTGCTGCCGCGTGTCGCGGTGATCAGCACGGTGCCGAGCGAGTCGGTCGGCCTGCTGTTCATCGATGGCACGCTGCGGCAGACGCTGGGCGCCGGCCTGCACGCGTTCTGGAACTTCAACGGCAACGTGTCGGTGGAGTGTGTGGAGCTGCGTGCGCGTTCGCTGGACGTGTCCGGCCAGGAACTGCTCAGCCGCGACAAGGTGACCCTACGGGTGAACCTGGCCGCGACCGTGCAGGTGGTCGACCCGGTGCGTGCACACCGCACGCTCAGCAATGCCGATGAGTTCATCTATCGGCAGCTGCAGTTCGGCCTGCGCCAGGCGATCGCCGCGCGCAGCCTGGACGAGCTGCTCGGTGACAAGGCGGCGCTGGACGGCGAGATCGCCGCGCATGTGCAGGCCGCGATCGAGGGCTACGGTGTACGCCTGCTCGGCGTCGGCATCAAGGACGTGATCCTGCCGGGCGAGATGAAGGAGATCCTCAACGGCGTGGTGCTGGCCGAGAAGCAGGCCCAGGCCAGCGTGATCCGTCGCCGCGAGGAGGCCAACGCCACGCGATCGCAGCTCAACACCGCAAAGCTGATCGAGGACAACCCGGTGCTGATGCGCTTGAAGGAGCTGGAGGCACTGGAGAAGGTCACCGAGAAGATCGACAAGCTCACCGTGTTCGGCGGCCTGGATGGCGTGCTGAAGCAACTGGTGACGATCAGGTAGGGGGTAGCGGCGGCGCAGGGACGCGCCGCCGGCCCATCAAGGACAAACACGAAGACATGGACACTCAACACAACTATCAATGGCTGCACGCCGAGGGCACCACGCCGATCAAGGGCTGGGTCAACGGTGTGCCGCTGGAAGCGCAGGCGCATGAGCAGCTGCGCAACATCGCCGCGATCCCGTTCGTCGGGCCGTGGGTGGCAGTGATGCCGGACGTGCACCTGGGCAAGGGCGCCACCGTGGGCTCGGTGATCCCGACCCAGGGCGCGATCATCCCGGCTGCGGTCGGCGTCGACATCGGCTGCGGCATGGCCGCGGTGCGCACTACGTTGCGCGCCAACGATCTGCCTGATGACCTGCGGCAGCTGCGCAACAGCATCGAGCGCAGCATTCCGGTCGGCAACGGCCGTGGCGGCGAGCACCACCGCATGCCCGACAGCATCCACACCCGGCTGGTGCAGTCCGGGCTGGCCGCCGGCCTGGAGAAGATCAAGGACAAGCACCGCAGGATCCGCACCGACAAGCTCGACCGCCAGCTGGGTACGCTGGGCGGTGGCAATCACTTCATCGAACTGTGCCTGGATGAAACAGACACAGTGTGGGTGATGCTGCACAGCGGTTCGCGCGGCACCGGCAACCTGATCGGCACCTACTTCATCGAGAAGGCGCGCGAAGAGCTTGCACGCCGTGTGCTCGGCTTCCACCTGCCGGACAAGGACCTGGCGTTCTTCATGGAGGGCGAGCCGCTGTTCGATGACTACGTCGAGGCGGTGTCGTGGGCGCAGGACTACGCCCGGCAGAACCGCGAGGCAATGATGTCGCGGGTGCTGGGCGAGATGCGCCACCGGCTGCCGAAGTTCCAGCTGGCGGCGATGGCGGTGAACTGCCACCACAACTACGTGCAGAAGGAGACGCACCACGGCCAGGAGCTGCTGGTGACGCGCAAGGGCGCGGTCAGTGCCCGCGAGGGCGAGTTGGGCATCATTCCCGGCAGCATGGGCACGCGCAGCTACATCGTGCGTGGCAAGGGCAACGCGGACAGCTTCCACAGCTGCAGCCACGGTGCCGGCCGGGTAATGAGCCGTGGCGCTGCGCGCCAGCAGATCACGCTGGCCCAGCACCGCGAGGCCACCGCGCATGTGGAATGCCGCAAGGACAGCGGCGTGCTGGATGAGTCGCCGGCCGCGTACAAGTCGATCGACGATGTAATGGCCGCACAGCTGGACCTGGTCGACGTGCTGCACACCCTGCGCCAGGTGCTGTGCGTGAAGGGATGATGGAACGGTGCCGGCCTCGGCCGGCACCTGCTCGACGGGCACGGGCGAATGGATGCCCGGGATCCGTAGCGTCGAGCTTGCTCGACTGCCTTGCAGTAGATCCACGCCATGCGTGGATGCAAAGGCGCCGACCAAGGTCGGCGGCTACCAGTGCTGCGGTCAGCGCGGCACGCTGTCCTCGGCCACCAGCGCATGATGCACGCCGATCCCCGCGCGCACGCCCTCGGCAGCGGCCAACGTGATGTTGCCAACGGTGGTTGCATCGCCTGCGGCATATACGTTCGGCACCGAGGTCTGCTTCATCATGTCGACCTCGATCAACACGCCCAGCGGGCTCTCGACCAATGTGCAGCCGAGCTGCTGCACCAGCGGCATGGCCATCGCCTGGGTAGCAGGCACGAACAACGCACGCTGTGCGATACGGCGGCCGTCAGCCAGCTCCACTTCCAGCCAGGTCGGTTGGTCGCCGTGTACGCCCAGCACCGGCGAGGTCTCGATCCGCACACCGCGCTGCTGCATGGCGGCGTGTTCCTCATCGCTGATCGGCAGGCCCTGGCTGAAGAAGGTGACATTGCCCCAGTCGGCAAACAGCGGCGCCTTGCTGGCCGACATCGGATGGCCGCCAAGGAGGCCGATGGCACCACCACCGACTTCGTAGCCGTGGCAGTACGGGCAGTGCAGCACGGTGCTGCCCCAGCGCTCGGCCAGGCCGGGCAGCTCCGGCAGCTGGTCGACGATGCCGCTGGCCAGCAGCAGCTTGCGCGCGGCCAACACCTGGCCATCGGCGGTACGCACTTCCACGCCTTCGGCGGTGGTGCGGGCGTGCTCCACTTCGGCATGCATCCAGCGCACCGTGGGGTAGTCGAGCAACTGCTGGCGCGCGGTCTTCAGCAGCTCTGCACCACTGATGCCATCCAGCCCCAACACGCCGTGCGAATGGCTGGCGGAGCGATTGCGCGGCAAACCGGCGTCGATGATCGTGACCGGGCGACGCGCGCGCGCCAGGATCAGGCCGGCGGCGATGCCTGCGTAGCTGCCGCCGACGATGAGCACGTCAGGATTCATGGTGAGCTTCCAGGGAGCGGTGATGGGCAAGATGACGGGCGAAGTCGGCGCCGAGCTGGTCCAGCGTGGTTGCCTGCAGCCGCGCTTCGAGCAGGCGCTGCGCCTCGCGTGCACCCTCGAGCAGGGCGCTGTTGACCAGCTGCTGGATCGGGCAGCCACCGCCGGAATCGCGGGCGCCGACCTGCACCAGCGGTGGTGCGCCCACGGCCAGATAGATGTCATGCAGGGTGATCGTTGCGGCATCGCGGGCCAGCTGGCTGCCGCCCCCATGACCGCGGGTGCTGCGCACCAGGCCGGCCTTGTGCAGCTGCGCCATCAGACGACGGATCACCACCGGGTGGGTCGGCAGGCACGACGCCAGCTGTTCGGACGTGCGCGGCGCGGTGTGGCCGACCAGATGCGCCATCACGTGCAGAGCGTCGGAAAGCGGGTTCGCGGATTTCATGTAACAACAATAGTTACATTTAATTCCCCTGTCGAGAGTCTGCTTTCGTTCCATCTGGACACATCTGTCCTATGAAATAGTTTCTTCACATCACTAAACGAAACGCGAATGTGATGAACATCCCACTTCAGGGCGTGCGCAGCGGGTCGATACCGCAGTGCCCCTTCCCGAGAGTGCTTCCCCATGAATGCGTCTGTCCGTGCTCCGCGCCTGCAGTCCAAGCTGCTCGGCGCGGTTTCCGTTGGTCTGGCCGTGGTCCTCCTGTGTGCTCTGGCCGGCCTCGCCTCCGCCTGGTTGAAACTGTCCACCGAGGTTCCGCCCGAAGTCGCCCACAGCCGCGACGCCGAGCGCCTGCAGCGCGAGTTCCGCGGGCAGGTGCAGGAATGGAAGAACGTACTGCTGCGCGGTCACGACGACGCACTGCGCCAGCGCCACCTGGAGGCGTTCGACAGCGAGGGCCGTCTGGTGGAGCAGCTGGCCAAGGGCCTGGTCAGCAGCCCGGATGCACGCACGCGCGAACTGGCTCAGGCGTTCATCGGCCTGCACGCGCGGCTGCAGCAGGACTATCACGCGGCGCTGCAGGCGTTCGCCGAGGCCAGCTACGATCCCGCCGCCGGCGACAACCTCGTGCGCGGCAAGGACCGCCCGGTGGCAACCGCGCTGGATGCGTTGAGTACGCACGCCACGCAGGTGGCCGAAGCGGCGGTAGCAGCCCGTTCGCAGCAAGCGCGGCAGACGCTGCTGCTGTGCGCGGCGCTGACCGTGCTGGCCGCCGTGCTTCTGCTGATCGGCCTGGGCTGGTGGCTGCGGCGTGCGGTGGTGCAGCCGGTACTGGCGGTGGAAGCCGCCGCGCGCGCAGTAGCTGCCGGTGATCTGCAGCATGTTGTGCAGGTGCGCAGCCGCGATGAGATCGGTCGGCTCGCGCAGGCCATGCAGGCCGTGCAGTCCACGCTGCGCGGTGTGCTCGATGCACAGGCCACGATGGCACAGGCGCATGAAGCCGGCACCATCAGCCACCGCATGGATGCCAGTGCCTTCCCCGGCGCATTCGGCACGATGGTGGCCGACAGCAACGCGCTGGTCGATGCGCACATCCAGGTAAAGCTGCGCGCGATTGCGATCATGGGCCGTTACGCGATCGGTGACCTCAGCCAGGACATGGAACGCCTGCCCGGCGAGAAGGCAGTGATCACCGACGCACTGGATACCGCCAAGGTCAATCTCGGCATGATCAATGGCGAGATCCGCCGCCTGGCCGAAGCCGCTGCCATGGGTGACTTCAGCCAGCGTGGCGACAGCGCGCGCTTCGAGCATGACTTCCGCGCGATGGTCGACGGCTTGAACCGATTGATGCAGGCGACCGAACTGAACCTCGGCGAGGTCTCCAGCATGCTGCGCGCGATTGCCGATGGTCGCCTCGGCGCGCGCATGCACGGCGATTTCCAGGGCGTGTTCGCGCGCATCGCCGGCGATGCCAACACCACTGCCGCGCAGCTGGCGACCATCGTCACCGACATCAAGCACGCCTCCGGCAACATCCACACCGCGGCGGCGGAGATCGCCGCCGGCAACAACGATCTGTCACGCCGCACCGAACAGCAGGCGGCCAATCTGGAAGAGACCGCCGCGTCGATGGAAGAACTGACCTCCACCGTGCGCCAGAACGCCGAACATGCGCGCCAGGCCAACCAGCTGGCGATCGGCGCGCATACGGTCGCCTCGCACGGCGGCAGCGTGGTCGGCCAGGTGGTGACGACGATGGGCGCGATCGAAACCTCGTCGCGGCAGATCGCCGAGATCATCAGCGTGATCGATGGCATCGCGTTCCAGACCAACATCCTGGCGTTGAACGCGGCAGTGGAAGCAGCGCGGGCCGGCGAGCAGGGCCGCGGCTTCGCGGTGGTTGCCAGTGAAGTGCGCACGCTGGCGCAGCGCTCGGCGGCGGCCGCGAAGGAGATCAAGGCGTTGATCGAAGCGTCGGTGGAACAGGTCGGGCACGGTGCACAGCGCGTGCGCGAGGCCGGTGACACCATGGCCGAGATCGTGGCGTCGGTGCAGCGTGTGACCGACATCATGGCCGAGATTTCCGCTGCCTCGCAGGAGCAGAGCGCGGGCATCGAACAGGTCAGCCAGACGGTGATCCAGATGGATGGCACCACCCAGCAGAACGCCGCGCTGGTGGAGGAAGCCAGCGCTGCGGCACGCAGCCTGGAACAACAGGCGAACCGGTTGATCGACGCGGTGGATGTGTTCGATCTGTCGACTACGGCGGCAGCGAAGGACGCGTTGGCGCGCGCGGCCTGAGGGATCCGGTTGCCGGCCAGCGGCCGGCACTACCCGTGCGATGAGCGGTAGTGCCGGCCGCTGGCCGGCAACCCCACCACGACTTCAGCGCACGTAATCGCTCTGCGCCATCGCGTCGGCCAGGTAATCCACGAACGAGCTGATCCGCGACGATACGGCGGTGTTGCGGTAGTACACCGCATGGATCGGCTGGTACACATCCAGCGTCTGCGCCGCCAGCACCTGCACCAGGGTGCCGGCGCTGCGGTCACGATCGGTGACGAAGTCGGACAGGCAGGTGATGCCCACACCTTCCACCGCCAGCCGGCGCAACGTCTCGCCGCTGGACACGGCGATATCCGGCCGCACCAGCAGCAGCCCATCCGATTCTCCGGGCAGCGGCCAACGGTTGAGTGATTCCGGCTCGTTGAAGCTGAGCAGCGTGTGCTGGCCCAGCGCGGCGACGCTGGCCGGTTCGCCGTGCCTGGCCAGGTAGGCCGGGCTGGCCACCAGCCGCAGCTGGCAGCGGCCCAGCAGCCGCGCATGCAGGGTGGAGTCGGCCAGCGGGCCGATCCGGATCGCCAGATCGGTGCGCCGTTCGAGCAGGTCGATGTAGCGGTCGGAACTGTTCAACTCCAGCTGCACTTCCGGGTAACGCGCGCGATAGCCGGCCACCAGCGGCGCGATCACGTGCAGCACGAACGGCATCGCCGCATCCACGCGCAGGCGCCCCGCCGGGCGCTCGCGGCGCGCCGCCATCTGTTCCTCGGCCGATTCCACCGCATCGATGATCGCGCGCGCATGGCGCAGGAACGCCTCGCCCTCGGCGGTCAGGTGCAGGCGGCGGGTGGTACGGGTCAGCAGGGTGATCCCCAACTTGTCCTCCAGCCGCCCCAGGGCGCGGCTCACGCCCGAGGGCGTCTGCCCCAGCTGCTCGGCGGCGGCACTGATCGAGCCGCTGTCGATCACCGAAAGGAACGCCTGCATTTCATCGAGAGTGGTCTTCATGTCCCTATTATTGACTGCACGGCAATAGTGATTGGCGTGAAGACCGGTTTTTCGGCAAAGGTCTGCGGCGCAGACTGCGCAGCCTCTTCCTCCTGCTGGACCCTGTCATGACCCGTGGCATTCCCCTCGCCCTGCTGGCGTTGACCCTCGGTGCCTTCGCCATCGGCACCACCGAATTCGTCATCGTCGGCCTGATCCCGACCATCGCCGGCGACCTGCAGGTCAGCCTGCCCTCGGCCGGCCTGCTGGTCTCGCTGTACGCGCTGGGTGTGGCCATCGGTGCGCCGGTGCTGACTGCGCTGACCGGACGCGTACCGCGCAAGCAACTGCTGGTGGCACTGATGGTGTTGTTCACGCTCGGCAATGTCGTCGCCTGGATGGCACCCGGCTATACCTCGCTGATCATCGCCCGCATCCTGACCGGCCTGGCGCACGGCGTGTTCTTCTCGATCGGCGCGATCATCGCCACCGCCGTGGTACCGAAGGAGAAGGCAGCCAGCGCGATCGCCATCATGTTCACCGGCCTGACCGTGGCACTGGTGACCGGCGTGCCGCTGGGCACCTTCATCGGCCAGCATCTGGGCTGGCGCGCGACCTTCCTGGCGGTGGCCGGCCTCGGCGTGGTCGCCCTTATCGGCGCGCTGTTGTTCGTTCCGCGCAACCTGCCGCAGAGTGCGCCGGCCAGCCTTCGCCAACAGCTGGCCGTGCTCGGCCAGCCGCGCCTGCTGCTGGTCTATGCGATGACCGCGCTGGGCTACGGTGGCACCTTCCTGGCCTTCACCTATCTGGCGCCGATCCTGCAGGACGTCACCGGCCTTCCGGCCAACGCCGTGAGCCTGGTGCTGCTGGTGTACGGCGTGTCGGTGGCGATCGGCAACCTGTGGGGCGGGCGCATGGCCGACCGCTTGGGTCCAGTGCCCGCGCTGAAGCGCATCTTCGGACTGCTGGCATTGGTGTTGTTCGTCCTCACGTTCACTGCCTACAACACCTGGTTGATGCTGCTGACGGTGCTGGCGCTGGGCGCGGTAGCGTTCGGCAACGTGCCCGGCCTGCAGGTCTACGTGGTCAAGCAGGCGCAGCGCTATGCGCCGCAGGCGGCCGACGTGGCCTCGGGCCTGAACATCGCCGCGTTCAACGTCGGCATCGCGATGGGCGCCTCGCTGGGCGGCCTGGTGGTGGAGCACATCGGCCTGATGCATACGCCCTGGCTGGGCGCGCTGGTGGTCGTACTGGCCTACGCGCTGACCGTGCTCAGTGGCCGCCTCGACCGCCGCGATGGCGTCGACCACCGCGCCGACGGTATTGCCGCCACCGCGCATTGATCCATGCAATGCACCGTTGCCGGCATGCATACGGTGCCTGTCCTACCCTCTTCCCTCTGCTACTCCCTTCCCCCCGTTGGAGCTTCCCATGACTGTCCCCGCTTTCGGTCTCGGCACCTTCCGCCTCAAAGACCAGACCGTGATCGACTCGGTGCGCAATGCGCTGGAGGTCGGTTACCGCGCCATTGATACCGCGCAGATCTACGGCAACGAAGCCGAAGTCGGCCAGGCCATCGCCGAGTCCGGCGTGCCGCGTGATGATCTGTACCTGACCACCAAGGTGTGGATCACCGAGTTCAAGCGCGATGCGCTGCTGGCCAGCCTGCGCATCAGCCTGGAGAAGCTGCGCACTGACCGCGTCGACCTGGCGCTGATCCACTGGCCGTCACCGAATGACAAGGTCGATGTGCCGATGGAGGAATACCTGCCAGCACTGGCCGAGGCCAAGGCGCAGGGGCTGACCAAGGCGATCGGCATCTCCAATTTCACCATCGCGCAGACCCGCAAGGCGATCGAGATCCTCGGTGCCGAAGCCATCGCCACCAACCAGATCGAGATCCACCCGTACCTGCAGAACCGCCTGCTGGTGAAGTTCCTGCAGGACAACGGCATCCACATCACCGCCTACATGAGCCTGGCTTATGGCGAAGTGCTGAAGGACCCGGTGATCCAGGCCATTGCCGGCCGTCACCAGGCCACCCCGGCGCAGGTTGCGCTGGCCTGGGCGCTGCAGCAGGGCTTCTCGGTGATCCCATCGTCGACCAAGCGCGAAAACCTGGCAGCCAACCTGGAAGCAGCGGCCGTGCGACTGACCGACGAAGACATGGCACAGATCGCCAAGCTGGATCGTGGCCATCGCCTGGCGAATCCGGAAGGGATTGCCCCGGCCTGGGATTGAGGCCAACCGCGGTTACGGATTGGAATCGGTAGGTGCCGACCTTGGTCGGCACTGACCTCTGATCGATCATTGAAACACCGTGCGGACCAAGGTCCGCACCCACCAGAAGCGGCTTTGGTCTACTCCTGTAGCAACCACTCGCGCATCGCTGCACTCACTTCATCTGGTTTCTCCATCGGTGCCAGGTGCCCGCAATCGGGCACCACCACCAGCTGCGAGTGCGGCACCATCGCATGCATCTCTTCGCTCACTACCAGCGGCGTGATGCGGTCATTCGCACCGCAGAGGATCAGCAGCGGATCGCGGTACCCGGCCAGCACATCGTGGCCATCACGGCGTTCCAGCGCACTCTGGCGCAGGAAGACTTCCGCGCCCATGCGGGCGGTCATATCACGCACACGCTGCACCAGCACGTAGTCGTCCAGCCGCGAGGCGTCGATGTAGCTGCGCATCAGCGCGTCACCGAAGCCGTGGAACTTCCCCGGCAGGCGCACGCTGGCACGTTGGCTGCGGCGCTGCTCGGCACGTTCCGGTGAATCGGCGTGGATCGAGGTGTCGATCAGCGCCAGCTGCAGCACACGTTCCGGAGCGATGCGCAGGACCTGCTGGGCGACGAAACCGCCCAGCGAGAAACCGGCCAGCGCAAAGCGCTCGGGCGCTTGCGCCAACACGTCCTCGGCCACTGCCTGCAGGGTTTCACCACGGGTCTGGTCGCCCACCGTGCATTCGGCGATGTCGGCCAAGTCGGCCAACTGCGCGCGCCACAGCTCGGCATCGTTGAGCAGGCCGGGTAGCAGCAACAGGGGGATACGGTCGGTCATGGGGGTATTGTCGCGCCATCACGGTGACGGAGCCATGCCGCAACGGATGATTGCGTTGTAGAGTCGGGCAAGCTCGATCCCACGATACGGACGCGACCATGGCAGACCCCTACAACAGCGGCACCCCCTCCCCGCCCGCGCTGCGCTTCGACGACTCGCTGGTCACCACCGCCTTCGAGCTGCCCGGCCATCGCGTCGTGCGCAATCTGGGCGTGGTGCGCGGCATCACCGTGCGCTCGCGTTCGATCGTCGGCAATTTCCTTGGTGGCATCCAGACGATCTTCGGCGGCAACATCACCATCTACACCGAACTGTGCGAACAGGCCCGCGAGGAAACCTACCGCGACATGGTCAAGCACGCGCGGCAGCTGGGCGCCAACGCGATCATCGGCATGCGCTACGACGCCACCGATGTGATGACCGGGCTGACCGAGGTGCTGTGCTATGGCACTGCGGTGGTGGTGGAACCGGTGCGTTGAATCCGATGTTCCGCCGGGCATGGCCCGGCGCTACCGTCACGGTCACGCCACCGGCGGGACGTCGGGGACTTCCACCTGCTGCACCGGCAGGGTCACCATCATCACCGTCGGGTCGTCCGGATCGAGTTTGGTCTTGAAGCCCAGGCTCTGGCACATCGCCAGCATGGTGCTGTTCTCGCGCAGCACCTGGCCTTCGACCACGTCCAGGCCCAGCCACTTGGCGTACTCGATCATGATCGCCATCAGGCGCCAGCCGATGCCGTGGCCTTTCAGGTCCGAGCGGACCAGGATGCCGTACTCGCCGCGGTGGTAGTCGGCGTCGGCATGCAGCCGCACCGCGCCCAGCATTTCGCCGCTGCGCGGTTCGATCGCCACCAGCGCGATCGAGCGTGCGTAGTCGAGCTGGGTCAGGCGCGCGATGAACTCGTGGCTGAAGTGCTTCACCGACTGGAAGAAACGCAGGCGCAGGTCCTCGTCGCTGACGCGGGCGAAGAACGCACGGAACAGCGCATCGTCTTCCGGCCGCACTGGGCGCACGAAGGCACGGCCACCGTCTGACAGCTCGATGGTGCGCTCCCACTCCTTCGGGTACGGGAACACCGAGAAGCGCGGATGGCCACGGCCCTTGTGCAGGATGCGCGACGGTGCCACCGCCACGCGGGCGTCGAGGGCGAGGATGCCCTTGCTGTCGACCAGCAGCGGGTTGATGTCCAGCGTACGCACTTCGGGGATGTCGGCGGCCAGCTGCGCCAGCTTCACCAGCGCCAGCGCCAGTGCGCGCTCATCGGCGGCGGGTACATCGCCATAGGCCTTGAGGATGCGCGAGGCGCGGGTCTGGCCGATCAGTTCATGGGCCAGGCGCAGGTCCAATGGCGGCAACGCCAGTGCCTTGTCGTTGATCACTTCGACCGCGGTACCACCACGACCGACCACGATTACCGGGCCGAACGTCGCGTCATCAGCGATACCGACGATGATCTCGCGCGCCTTCGGGCGAACGATGGTCGGCTGTACCAGCAGGCCATCGATGCGCGCATCCGGCCGCAGCTGGCGTGCGCGCGACAGGATCGTATGGGCCGCACTCTGCACCGCCGGCAGCGTCGCCAGGTTCAGGCGTACACCATCCACTTCGGACTTGTGCGGAATATCCGGCGACAGAATCTTCAGTGCGACCGTGGCACCGCGTTCCAGCAGCGGCTGTGCCAGGTCCATCGCCTCGTGCGCATCGCGTGCATGCATCACCGGCGCGGAAGGAATGCCGTAGGCCTTCAGCAGTTCATGCGTGGCCAGCGGGTCCAGCCACTGCTGGCCGTTGGCCAGCGCGGCATCAACCAGCGCGCGTGCGGCCGCCGCATCCACGCTGAAGTCCTGCGGCAGGCTGGGCGGTGTTTCCATCAGCGCGTTCTGCGCTTCGCGGTAACGCACCAGATGCTGGAAGCCACGTACTGCCTCCGCCTCGGTCGGATAGGTCGGCACCCGCGCCGCGTTGAGCGTGGCGGTTGCCTGGTCATCGTTGCCTAGCCACACAGCGAACACCGGCTTGTCGCGGTGTTGGCGCGGGCGCAGGCCCAGCGTGCGGGTCAGTGCTTGTGCGGCGTCGGCCGACGAGGTGAATGCGGTCGGCACATTGACCACCATCACCGCGTCGTTCTCGTTGTCGGCCAGCAGCGCTTCGATGGCCGCGGCATAGCGATCACCATCCGCGTCAACCACGATGTCGACCGGATTGCTGCGGGACCAGCCCTGCGGCAGCACCGCGTCGAGTTTCTTCACCGTGCTGTCAGACAGGTTGGCCAGCGTGCCACGCAATGCGATCAGCTGGTCCACGGCAAGGCGCCCAACGCCGCCACCGTTGCTGAGGATGGCCAAGCGGCGGCCCGGGAACGTCCCCAGCCGTCCCAGCGACTCGGCGGCGGTGAACAGCTCATCCAGCGCGCTCACGCGCAGCAGGCCGGCACGGTTGAACGCCGCTCCGTAGACATCGTCGGCACGGGCCAGCGCCTGCACATGGGTATCGCGGCTGCCCGGCTGCACACGCTCGGCGCGGCCGGACTTCACCACCACCACCGGCTTGGCACGAGCGGCGGCACGCGCAGCCGACATGAACTTGCGCGCGTCCTTGATCTGCTCCACGTAGAGCAGGATGGCGCGGGTACGGTAGTCGGTGGCGAAGTAATCGAGCAGGTCGCCGAAATCCACATCCAGTGTGTCGCCCAGCGAAACAACGGCGGAGAAGCCGACCGAACGCGCCACGCCCCATTCCACCAGCGCGGCGGCAATGGCCGAGGACTCGGAGATCAGGGCGAGGTCGCCGGCCTGCGGGAAATGCGCGGCGATGCTGGCATTGAGCCGTGCATGGGGAGCGATCACGCCCAGGCAGTGCGGGCCGAGGATGCGCAGGCCATGCTTGCGCGCGACCGCTTCAACCTGTGCCGACAACGAGCCCGGGCCTTCGCCGAGGTGCGCGGTCAGGATGATCGCCGACTGCACGCCGCGCTCGGCGGCGGTGCGTACCACCTGCGGCACGATCGCCGCCGGGGCGGTGATCACCACCAGCTCGGGCACCCAGTCCAGGTCCTTCAACCGCTTGACCGTGCGGATGCCATCGATCTCGGCGTGCCGCGGGTTGATCCACGCCACCTTGCCGGGGAAGCCGGTGCCGCGCAGGTTACGCATCACCGCGCGGCCGGCCGAGCGCTCACGTGGGCTGCCGCCGATCACCGCGACCGACTGCGGACGGAACACAGACTGCAGGTGGTAGGTACTCATGCGCCTACGGTACACGCACCGGCGCGCCAGGCGCATGATCCAGCGCAAGTCCGCCTGTCTCCGGGGTCGGATCCCTTCGCGCAGAGAAGGGCTCTGTCCCCTGCGTGCCCACCAAGGTCGGCACCTGCCAGAGCACGGTGGTTCCGGCCTACAGCAGCGTGCCGTGCAGGATCATCGCGGCGATGCTGAAATAGATCACCAGGCCGGTCACGTCCACCAGGGTGGCCACGAACGGGGCCGAGGCGCTTGCGGGATCGAAGCCCAGCCGCTTGAGGATGAAGGGCAGCATCGAGCCGGACAGCGAACCGAAGGTAACGATGCCGACCAGCGCGGCACCGATGGTGATCGCCAGCAGGATCCAGTGCTCGCCGTAGTCGTGCAGGCCACCCAGCTGCCAGATGACGATGCGTACGATGGCCAGGCAACCGAGGATGGCGCCGAGCACCATGCCGGTGGGCACTTCGCGCAGGGCCACCTTCCACCAGTCGCGCAGGCGCAGTTCGCGCAGCGCCAGGCTGCGGATCAGCAGCGAGGTGGCCTGCGAGCCGGAGTTGCCGCCCGAACTCATGATCAGCGGAATGAACAGGGTCAGCACCACCGCGCGCGCCAGTTCATCCTCGTAGTGCTGCATCGCGCTGGCGGTCAGCATCTCACCCAGGAACAGCACGCTCAGCCAGCCGGCGCGCTTGCGCAGCATCTCGAAGAAGCCGATCTGCATGTACGGCTTGTCCAGTGCTTCCATGCCGCCGAACTTGTGCGCGTCTTCGGTGGACTCTTCGATCAGCGCATCGAGCACGTCGTCTACGGTGACGATGCCAAGCATCTGCTGCTGCGCGTCGACCACCGGAATCGCCAGCAGATCGTGGCGGCGGATCAGCCGCGCCACTTCCTCCTGGTCCATCAGCGCATCCACCGTCACCGGCGGATTGACCTGGGCCACGTCCAGGATCGACTCCTCGGGCAGGCCGGTGATCAGCCGGCGCATGGTCACCACCTGCTGCAGTTGCTGGCTGGCCGGGTCCAGCACGTAGATCGCGTACACCGTCTCGCGAGTGCGCTCGACCTGGCGAATGTGCTGCAGAGTCTGCGCAACGGTCCAGCTGGCGGGTACCGCCACGTACTCGGTGGTCATCAGCGCGCCGGCGGTGTTCGGCGGGTAGCTGAGCAGCTTCTGGATGGCCTGGCGGGCATCGGTGCCGAGCAGCGGGATCAGCCGCGCGCGTTCTTCTTCGTCCAGCTCGTGGACGATGTCGGTGGCGCGGTCGTCGGCCATCAACCCCAGCAGCGCCGCGGCACGGGCCGGCGGCAGTGCCGCCACCAGCTCGCCACTGCGGTGCAGCTCCGGTGCTTCGAGCATCTTCACCGCACGCGGCAATGACAGCGCCGCCAGCGTTTCCGCGGCGCGGGTCAGTTCCAGCGTATTGAGGAATTCCACCGCGTCGGCGGTGTTGTAGTTCGCCAGGGGTGCGGCCAGTGCGGCGGCATCGGCCACCGGGCGCAGCAATTGCTTCTGGTTCATCGGATTGCCTTGTGGGGGTGCGACCTCGCGCAACGCCAACGCAGGCAAACCGTCCCGATGTCAGGCGGTGGCCATCACTGGCGTCGAACGAGGTCGACTTCTACTGTCGCTGGACATGGGTTGGGGACTCCGGGATGCGTGTGCTGGCAGACGCGCCGCCAGCGGCGGGCAGTCTGGACCCGGTGGCATTGCAGGTCAACCCGTGCCGCGCGGCGTGGCCCGGCTCCGCAGGTCGTTCTCGTGCCTGTACGGAGCGGCGCGCATAATGGAGGGGTGGCGCTCGCCACGCTTTTCCTACCCGAACGGACGCGCAGCGGCTTCCCGATGACCAGGTATTCCCATGCATAGCGGTGGTCTGGAACTGGCCCTGGTGCTGCTGCTGGCGGCGGTCATCGCCGTGCCGGTGTTCAAGAAATTCGGCTTCGGCGCGGTGCTGGGTTACCTGGCGGCCGGCGTGGTGCTGGGCCCGGACGGGTTGGGCTTCGTGCAGGACGCCGATCGCATTCTCGGCGCCGCCGAGATCGGCGTAGTGATGTTGCTGTTCGTCATCGGGCTGGAGCTATCGCCCGCACGCCTGAAGGTGATGCGGCGCTCGGTATTCGGTGCCGGTGCGGCGCAGGTGGCGCTGTCCGGGCTGGTGCTGGGCGGCCTGCTGCTGCTCGACCACTTCCAGTGGAAAAGCGCGCTGGTGGTGGGCGTGGCGCTGGCGCTGTCATCCACTGCGGTGGGCCTGCAGCTGCTGTCAGAGCACAAGGCGATCAACAGCGACCACGGCCGCCTGGGCTTTGCCATCCTGCTGTTCCAGGACCTGATCGCGATTCCGCTGCTGGCGGCCATCCCGCTGCTGGGCGGGGTGAAGAACGAGACGCTGCGCTGGGAAGATGCGGCCGTGGCGCTGGGTGCGCTGGCGGTGGTGATCCTGTGCGGGCGGCCGGTGCTGCGCAGGGTGTTCGGCATCATCGCGCGCACCCGCAGCCCGGAAGTATTCACTGCCACTGCCCTGCTGGTGGTGCTGGGCACCGCCTGGTTCATGCAGGAGGCCGGCCTCAGCCCCAGCCTGGGCGCGTTCCTGGCTGGCGTACTGCTGTCCGATTCGGAGTTCCGGCATGAGCTGGAAGCGCAGATCGAGCCGTTCAAGGGCCTGCTGCTGGGCCTGTTCTTCATTGCAGTTGGCATGGGCATCGACCTGGACCGCATCGTTGCCGAGCCGTGGCTGATCGCCGCCGGCGTGGCGATCCTGCTGGTGGTCAAGTTCAGCCTGCTGTACGTGATCGGGCGCATCGCAAAGCTCAGTTCACGGCACTCGCTGCTGCTGGGCAGCGTGCTGTGGCTGGGCGGCGAGTTCGCCTTCGTGGTGTTCAACGAAGCGCAGCGCGCGCACCTGCTGGGCAACGCCAACCATGACCGTCTGGTGGCGATCGTCGGCCTGTCGATGGCGATCACGCCACTGCTGATGATCGCGCTGCTCAAGCTGCTCGGCCAGGAGAAGGCGGCGCCGCGCGAGGCGGCCGAGGCCGACAAGGTGGCGCCGGACAACCGGCCGAAGGTGCTGATTGCCGGCATGGGCCGCTTCGGCCAGGTCATCGCGCGCCTGTTGACCGCGCAGAAGGTGCCGTTCGTGGCACTGGAAGCGAACCCGGATACCGTGGCCGACCTGCGCCGCTTCGGCAACCAGCTGTATTACGGCGACCCGACCCGGCCGGAGATGCTGCGCGCAGCCGGCGGCGAACACATCGATGTGTTCGTGATCACCGTGGATGACCCGGAGACCAACCTGCGTGCGGTGCGCATGGTGCGCCGGCTGTATCCGGACGCAAAGGTGCTGGCGCGCGCACGTAACCGCCAGCACGCGTGGCGCCTGATGGACATGTCGGCCGAGCCGTTCCGCGAAGTGTTCGGCACCAGCCTGGAAATGAGCGGCCGCGTGCTGACCGCGCTGGGCGTGGCGGCGGACGTGGCTGAACGCCACGTGCAGCGCTTCCGTGAGCACGACGAACAGCTGCTGCGCGACCAGTACCTGGTGTACGACGACGAGGCCGCGGTGATCCAGACCTCGCGCGATGCGCGCAACGACCTGATGCACCTGTTTGAAGCCGACGCGGAAAGCGACGGCGACAAGGAGCGGTGACAGCCAGCCGGTGTGCCGACCAACGGTCGGCACCCACCCGATGGACGCGGACCCGGTAGTGCCGGCCGCTGGCCGGCAGCCTCTGGATCCCGGGAGGTTTCATGGGGTTGCCGGCCAGCGGCCGGCACTACCCACTGCAGATTCCGGCAGCACGGTGTTGGGGTCAGAGCTCTTTCCGCTGGAAAGGGATCCGACCCCGGCCTGATCAGCCGTTGTCGCGCAGGAACCGCGCCATCGACGAGACGCCCGGCACGCGCGGTTCAAACTCACCGGCCACGTCGATGAAGCCACGCATCACCGCGATCTCGCGCGGGCTGCGGTTGAGGCTGTCGCGTACTTCCGGATCGGCACCGGCACGCAACAGGCGCTGCACCAGCAGCGGCAGTCCATGCAGAGCGGCCAGGTGCAGCGGGCCGAAGCCACGCGGATCACGCACCTCCAGGCTCACTTCCTCGTCCAGCAGGCGCTCCACCGCGGCCATCACGACCTGCTCGTCGCACGCGGTACCCGGTTCGGCGCGTGCGCCCAGCAGCAGCAGCAGCGGCGTGACCGAGCCCGCCGCAGCCTGGTCCGGTTCGGCACCGGCCAGCAGCAGGGTGTCGAGCAGGGCCAGCAGGCGCGAGCGGTCGCGGGCACTGAAGCCGTACAGCGCCGCGCAATGCAGCGGGCCCAGCTGCTGCGCGTCACCGGCATGCACGTCGGCACCAGCGGTGAGCAGGCGCGCGACGATGTCCGGCAGGCCCAGCGCCGAGGCCAGCATCAGCACGGTCACCCCGCCCGGCAGGCGGTGTTCCAGCTTGGCGCCGGCGTCGAGCAGGGCCGAAACGATGTCCACCTGGCGCATGCTGACCGCAGCCGACAGCGGCGTCGCGCCACTGGCAGCGGCGTGCTGCGGATCGGCACCACG
The DNA here is from genome assembly GCF_004920835.1 of Stenotrophomonas maltophilia. Taxonomy (GTDB): domain Bacteria; phylum Pseudomonadota; class Gammaproteobacteria; order Xanthomonadales; family Xanthomonadaceae; genus Stenotrophomonas; species Stenotrophomonas maltophilia_AQ. The sequence continues at coordinate 38,843 of NZ_QFHO01000024.1, read as the reverse complement.
TGCCAGCAGCAGGTCGGTCACCGCCAGATGGCCACCACCGGCCGCACGCAGCAGCGCGGTGCAGCCCTGTGCATCGACCGCGTCGACGGCGAACCCGAGATCGATCAGGCGGCGCACCGCATCGACGTCACCGGCCATCGCAGCGGCCGGAAGGTCGGCCTCGCGCAGGGTGCGGCGCGGCAACGGCCACACCCGCCAGTCCAGCCAGTCGGCCAGATCACGACGACCGATCGACAGCGCCACGCCCAGCGGCGTCTGCCCGTCGGCCGCCCGTGCTTCCGGCGAGGCACCGTGCTGCACCAGCAGCTTCAGTGCGCCTTCGCGGGCCAGTGCGGTGGCCAAGTGCAAAGCGGTCATGCCGTGGCTGTCGCGCGCTTCGCGGTCGACCCCGGCTTTGAGCAGGGCCTGCTGCAGGCGCAGCCAGCCCAGACGCACCGCCAGCGACAACGGCGGATCGCCCGCCGGCGAAGCCGCGAACGGATCGGCGCCACGTTCCAGCAGTTCCAGCGCCAGCTGTTCCAAGCCACGGGCGGCCTGGTCGTGCTGCGCGCAGGCGGCAAGGAAGCGCGCCAGGCCACCGCGGCCGGCCGGTGACAGGCCACGCTGCAGCATCACCTGCAGCGCAGGCACTGCATCGATGCCGCGCGACAGCAGCGCGAACATCGGCGTATCGGAGCAGGCGTCGCGCACATAGGGATCCGCACCGTGGGCCAGCAGCCAATCGACCGCGGCCGGCTCCAGCGCCAGTTCGGGGTCGAGCAGCAGCCCGCCCAGCTCTTCCGGCTGGCACAGCTTGGCCAGCGCGGCCATGCCGTCGGTGTTGCCGAAGCCCAGCGCCTCGCGCAGCAGGGTCAACGGCGGACGGTCCGGCAGCAGGCCGCTGGCCGTGGCCGCTTCGCCGCGCTCGGCCAGACCATCGCTGACCGCCGCCGGCAACGGATAGGACGGATCCAGCAGCGCCACGATCGCCCAGCGGCCGGCTTCGGCGGCGTAGTCCACCGCACGGCGGCCGACCGGATCGGTGGCATCGGCGGCAATGCCCAGATCGACCAGGCGCTTGATCAGCAGCGGCGAGACATCCTCGGCCATGACGGCCAGCTGCACCGCATTGCGGCCTTCGCCGTCCACCGCGACCAGGTCGGGCTTGTGCGGCAGCAGATGTTCCATCACACCGGCGCGGCCGGCGCGGGCCGCTTCCAGCCACGGCGTGCGACCGAGCGCGTCGCGCGCTTCCAGGTTGGCGCCAGCGCCCAGCAGCACGCCGATGATCTCGACGTGGCCGGCCAGTGCCGCCTCATGCAGCGCACTGCGGCGCTGGCGGTCACGGGCATCGGCCCGGGCCTTGTGCTTCAGCAGCAGCTGCACGCCGGCCGGATCATCGTCTTCGGTGGCGGCGGCGGCCAGCAGCACCGGCGTACCTTCGGCCGGTTCGCTGCGCGCACCGCGCTCCAGCAGGAAGCGGGCCAGGCGCCAGTTGCCGACCTGGCAGGCCACCGCAAGCGGCGACCATCCGTCACTGTTCAGCGCATCCACTTCGGCGGCGGCATCGCGCAGCAGCGCGGCCACGCCCGGGTCGGAACTGCGCGCGGCATGATGCAGCGGGGTGTTGCCATCGCTGTCGATGGCACGCGAGTCGGCGCCGTTGGCGAGCAGGGTCATCACCGCTTCCGGGCGGCCGTGCCAGCTGTCACGGGTGGCGGCCAGCAGCGGGGTCATGCCCCGGTGCGGCGCGTTCACGTCGACGCCTCGGGCGATCAATTCGCGCAGCAGGCGCAGGTCCGGCAGCACCGCGGCCAGCACCGCCAGGCTGCGCTGGTCGCGCCAGTTCGGGTCCGGCAGCGCATAGGGATCGGCGCCGGCCTGCAGCAGCTGCAGGCCACGGTCGATGCGGCCGTGGCGCGCGGCTTCATACAGCGCCGGAGTCAGCTCCTGCGGCGCCATCGCCTCAAGCGGCACGGTTTCGACCGCGGCGGAGAACATCGGTTCGTACTCGCTGCTGGTCGTGGCCAACGGGCTCGCACGCAGTGACACCAACGGCGCCGGCGCCACCCGTTGCAACAACAGGTGCAGCAGCGGCGACAGCACCAGCACTGCCAGTGCGGCGGGCCAACGCGCGCTTTCCGGCAGCAGGTCCGGCCAGGCCGGCAGTACCACCAGTGCCGCCAGGGCAATCACCAGCGCGGCCACACCGAGGCCGCGCCAGGCGGTCAGGTCGCGCCCGGCCAGTGCCTGCCAATGCTGGGCCAGGCTGCCATCAAGCCGTTCAACGTCGTTCCACAACGGCCAGGTACGCCAGGCCGCCAGCAGGCCTGCACTGACCAGCACGCTCAGGCCCAGCACTGCGGCCAGGCTGCCACTATCGCGCAGCGCCGCCAGCGGCCAGGCCAGCAGCAGCGCCAGCAGCAGCGGTGCGGCAGCCCACAGCGCCAACAGCGCGGGCAGGTCCTGCCGCGCGACCACCTTCAGTGGCAGCAGCGCGCGGCTGCGCCGCCACCAGGACACGCCCAGCGCGAACGCCGGTTGCGCCAGTGCGGCAAGGATGGCCCCCGGAATGCCGCCCACAGCGGCACCCAGCGCCAGCACGGCAGCCACGGCAAAGACGATCGACAGGACGCGTGGACGGGAGGCGTCAGTCATAGTGTCGCGGCATCAGGCTGGACACCGACGGCGGCACCTGCAGGTAGAAACCACGTTCGTTCATTTCGCTGCGGACCTTGTCCGGATCAGCCTGGGCCAGGCGGCGCCGGGCCTCCAGGGCCACGTCCAGGACGAAGGTGAGCGCCCCCAGCGAGGTGAGCAGCGGCGCGGGCAGCGCGCTGAAATCATCGCGTCGGGGGACGTAGACGTAGGTGTCTGGCTTGAGTTGGCTTTTATAGACGTAGGCGTGCATGTCCGCGGGACGATAACCCGGGAAGAGCCATGATTGTGTCGGAAAGCCGACACCGGGGAAAGCCGTCAGCCGACGATGGCGGCGTGATTGACGGCGTTTCCCCGACGGGATTCAGCAATGTGGCGGCGGCGTTCAGCCACACGCACCGTTGCCGACTGCAGGATCACTCGCTCCAGCGGCGGAACACCAGGGAGGTGTTGATGCCGCCGAAAGCGAAATTGTTGCTCATCACATACTCGGCCTGGAGTTCGCGGCCCTGACCGGTGATGAAGTCCAGCTGGCCGCAGCGCGGATCGACCTCCACCAGGTTCAGGGTCGGGGCAAACCAGCCGGCACGCATCATCTCGATGCTCACCCAGGCCTCGAATGCACCGCAGGCGCCCAGCATGTGGCCGACGTAGCTCTTCAGCGAACTGATCGGCATCCGTGGGCCGAACACCTGCGCGGTGGCCTGGGTTTCGGCGATGTCGCCGTGATCGGTCGCGGTGCCGTGGGCGTTGACGTAGTCGATCTGCGCCGCATCCAGTCCGGCATCCTCCAGCGCCAGTCGCATGGCCTGGGCCATGGTGTCGGCACTGGGCTGGGTGACGTGCTGGCCGTCGCTGTTGGTGCCGTAGCCCACCACTTCGGCGAGGATGGTCGCGCCGCGAGCCTGCGCGTGGCCCAGTTCCTCCAGGATCAGGGTGCAGGCGCCCTCGCCCAGCACCAGGCCGTCGCGGCCGGCATCGAAGGGACGTGGCGTCGACTGCGGGGCGTCGTTCTGCACGCTGGTCGCGAACAGGGTATCGAACACGGCAGCCGCGGCGGCGTCCAGCTGCTCGGCGCCGCCGGCCACCATCACCGTCTGCTTGCCGCTGCGGATCGCCTCATAGGCCGCGCCGACGCCCTGGCTGCCGGACGTACAGGCACTGGACGTGGTGTAGACGCGCCCGGACAGGCCGAAGAACACACCGATGTTGACCGGCGCGGTGTGGCTCATCATCTTCAGGTAGGTGGTGGCGCTGATGCCTTCGGTGGTGAACTCGTTGAGCATGCGGCCGAGTTCGCCGATGGCCTCATGACTGCCGGAGGAGGAGCCATAGGCCACCCCGGTGCGCCCGCTACGCAGCACCGGATGATCAATCAGTCCAGCTTCGCACAGCGCGATTTCGGTGGCACGCACCGACATGATCGCCACCTTGCCCATCGAACGGGTGCTTTTACGGTTGTAGGTCGGCGGCAACTCGAATGGCTGCGCCGGTGCGGCCAGTTTGGTGTTCAGCCCGGCATAGACATCCCACTCGGGCATTGCGCGCACAGCGTTGCGGCCGCTGCGCAGCTGCGCGTGGATGGTCGGCCAGTCGTGGCCAAGCGGACTGATGGCCGCGGCACCGGTCACCACCACGCGATGATCGGTGGCCATCAGAGCATGCCTCCGTTGACCGAAATCACCTGCCGGGTGATGTAGCCGGCAGGCTCGGACAGCAGGAAGGCCACCGTCGCCGCCACTTCATCGGGACGGCCGATGCGGCCGGCAGGAATCAGTTTCAGGGCATGCGCCACCACGTCCTCGCTGAGCATCTCCGTCTCGATCAGGCCCGGAGCCACGCAGTTGACCGTGATCTGGCGGCTGGCCAGCTCCAGTGCGAGGGCCTTGCTGGCGCCGATGATGCCGGCCTTGGCCGCACTGTAGTTGACCTGGCCACGGTTGCCGGCAATGCCGGACACCGACGACAGGGTGACGATGCGGCCTGGTTTGCGCCGCCGCACCATCGGCATGATCAACGGATGCAGCACGTTGTAGAAGCCATCCAGGTTGGTGTGGATGACCTGGTCCCAATCCTCCGACGACAACGCCGGGAAAGCGCCGTCACGGGCGATGCCCGCATTGCAGACCACGCCGTAATACGCGCCGTGCGCGTCCACGTCGGCCTCCAGCGCCGCGCGCGCGGCATCACGATTGGACACGTCGAAGGTGAGCACGCGCGCCTGCACGCCCAGTGCCTGGATCTCGGCCACAACGGCCTGTGCCTCCTCCACACGGCTGCGGCAATGCACCGCCACGTCGAATCCATCGTGGGCAACACGTAGCGCAATGGCGCGGCCGATCCCCCGGCTGGCGCCCGTCACCAACACGCATCGATTCCCGGTCATGCCTGTCCACTCTCCAGATAGGCCTTCGCGTCGGCCGGTTCGTACACCGACACGTTGGCAACCGCCCATTCTTCCTCGCCCGCCAGGATCCGGCAGGCGAACAACCCCAGCCCATTGTCGCCCAGCAGTTCACGACGCGCCTGCACGCGCAGCCGGGAGCCACTGGGGAAACCACTACGCTGGCTGCTGTAGCGCCGGCTGCCCAGCAGGAACCCCAACTGCGGCGCAATGCCGGCCGCGCGCGCGCGGCAACCTGCCCAGGCGGCAATTGCCTGTGCCATGTACTCAATGCCGATCCAGGCCGGCATTTCGCCGTCTTGGATGAACAAGCCCCTCGCGGGTACCACCAGTTCGGCCTCGATGCTGTCCTGGTCCCATCGCAGTATCCGCTGCAGCAGGCACATGTCCTGGCGATGCGGCACCACCTCCTCGATCGCGTAGAGAGGATTCATCGGCGTTCCAGTGCCAACACCGCATTGCTGCCGCCGAAGGCAAACGAGTTGCTCAGTATCCGTCGCAGCGGCCGTGCCAGGCGGGTGCCCGGCGCCACCAGTGACAGTTCCGGCAGCGCCTCATCCACGGCGCCATCCCACCAGTGCGGTGGCAGCCGCTGCAGCGGGTTCTCGGCCAGCATCATCCAGCACAATGCCGCCTCGATCGCGCCGGAGGCGCCGAGCGTATGCCCGGTGAGCGGCTTGGTCGAGCTGGCCGGTACACCGGTACCGAGCACCTCCGAAACCGCCAGGCTTTCCATGGCATCGTTGTGGTCGGTGGCGGTGCCATGCAGGTTCACGTAATCGACATCAGTGGGCGACCAGCCAGCGCGCTTCAGTGCCTGTTGCAGCGCATCGATGGCGCCCTGGCCTTGCGGGTCGGGTGCGGACATGTGGTGGGCGTCGGACGATTCACCCCAGCCCGCAAGAACCACCGGACCGATCTCGCGGGTGAGCAGGAACAGCGCGGCTCCTTCCCCGATGTTGATGCCGGATCGATGCTGCGAGAACGGATTGCAGCGTAGCGCGGACACCGACTCAAGCGCGCTGAAACCCGCCACGGTAAAGCGGCACAGGGAATCGGAGCCGCCAGCGATGACCGCATCGACAACGCCGGCGCGCAACAGGCGCGCAGCCGACGCCAGGGCCTTGGCACTGGATGAACATGCCGTGGACAGCGTCCATGCCGGGCCCTGCGCACCACTGCGCAGCCGCACGAACTGCGCGGCGGCTCCCATTTCCTGCTGCGCGTAGTCGTAGTCCGCCGGCCAATGACCGTTGCTGGCGTGGGAGCACATGGCCCGCTCACCTTCACCAATACCCGAAGTGCTGGTCCCCATCACCACAGCCACGCGCTCGGCGCCATAGCGGGCGATGGCCGCGGCCACCGCAGGCGCGATCTGCGCCAGCGCAACCGCCAGCAGCGCGTTGTTGCGCCCGCGCAGGGCCAGCGGGAGTTCGTCCAGCGACGGCAGCGGCGTGCACACCTCCCCCAGCGCCAGGGTCCGCCCCGGCAACAGGCTGTCGTTGTTGCCCAACCCACCCGGCACCTCGGCGAACATCGCCTCCGCCACCGCCGCGCGGCCATCACCCAGCGCGCAGACAATGCCCAGATCGTTGAGGAAAACGGCAGTGTCCATCAATCCTGTCCAGCCATATCGATCGATTCGATGCGCAGCGCGTAGCCCTCTGCGCGGTTGTCCAGCTGCAGGCTGCCGTCCTGCAGGCGCTGCAGCTGCAGCCACACCGTACCGTCGCGCGACAGACTGCGCTGGTGGCCGTCATCACCGACCTGCCAGCCAGCCGGCAGCACGGCGGCGATCGCGGCCGTCGGCCACAGCGCGAACTGCAGATCGTCCAGCACACGCTCCGCGCGAACCTGCGGCGGCAACCACGATGCACGTTGCTCGGTCAACTGCCGGCCATCCCAGCGCAGACGAACGCCAGTCTGGCCCATGGCCTGCACCGCCAGCTGCACCTGCTGCGCATCGGCTTCCAGCAGAGCGTCGAGATCACGTTCGTGGCGCCCGAAGCGGAAATGCAGCTGCTGCTGCAGCGCCAGTGGCGTCGGCAGGCTGGACGGGGCCAACCGCAGCGGCGGCAGCTCGACCTGCGGCCTCGGCATGCGCCCGGCGCAGGCGCACAGCAGCGCGCACAGCAGCAGCGCTGCAATGCTGCGCACGATCAGCTGCGGCACGCGGCCTCCAGCACACGTGTACGGCAGCCGCTGTTGATGGAATTGTTCATGTAGCGCCCTTCCGGATACGGGTCGAGGGGGGGTAGATGATGTTCCCGAAGTGGTCGCCGCGCCAGCGTCGGGCTGTGGCGCACGCACTCCGATTCAGGACGGCGGCAATGCATGGGGTGACGGTCGGAACAATGGCGAGATCAGCCAGACCAGGCCGATGCCGAACAACAGCGTGAGGCCGAAGGCGCGCAGCGCCGGGGTCTGCGACAGCCCCAGAAGGCCGAACGACAGCCAGGTGCTGGCCGCGCCCACGCACACCGCCAGCCATGCGCTGGCATCGCCACGGTGCTCGATCAGGAAGATGCCGTAGTCGATGCCCATGCCCAGCAGCAGCATCAGCGCCAGTACGTTGAACAGCTGCAGCGGCTGGCCGAACAGGCCCAGCAAACCCAGGGTCAGCGCACCGGCAATGAGCGTCGGCGCGAATACTCGCCAGGCCTGGCGGCGGTAGCGCAGCCACAGCGCGCCGAACACCAGCACGATACCGACCAGCAGCAGCCCACCCATCAGCTTGCGGTAGTGACCCAGCAGCTGCGAGAAATCGGCGGTGCGGTCCACCCAGCGCACGCCCGGCAGGCCTTCGGCCGCGCCCTGCAGGGTGGCCAGCGCATCGGCACGCGACAGGTCATCGACCATCACCACGCTGATCATCTGCCCGCCCACGTCGCCCACCCACAGGTGGCGGAACGGCTGCGAGGCCGGCGAGGCCAGGAAGGCTTCGGCGGTGAGCGGTGCGTTCGCGAACTGCGGTCGCTGCAGCGGTTCACCGACCGCCTCCGACACGGCAGACAGCACACCCGGTTCGACCTTCGCGGTCAGCCCGGCATCGGCCTGCTGGCGCGACGGCGACGGCAGCCAATCGCTGATCGCGCGGTAGCCACCAATGCGTTTGTCGTTGGCCAATACACGCAGGCGCTCGGTCAGTGCTTCCTCACGCTGCAACAGCTGCGCGGCATCCGCACCCTGCACCAGGTAGAACTGCGCCGGGCTGGGCATGCCCAGCAGCTGGCTGAGGCGGATCTGCTGTGCCATCAATGCCGGCGGCGAGGACTGCAGGCTGCGCAGGTCATCGTTGCTCTGCAGGCGGGCGATGCCGATCGCAGACAGCGCCAGCGTGATCACCACGAACATCGCCACCGGTCGGCGGCCATGCAGACGCGGGAAGCGCTCCAGCGTGCTGCCCAGCCACTGCGAAAAACGGGTCTGGCGGATCTCACCACCATCCAGCCACGGGAACCAGAAGATCACCGTCAGGAACGCGGCCGCCAGGCCGACCACCGAGAACAGCGCCATCTGGCGCAGCCCGGGGAACGGCGCCAGGCCCAACGCCAAGTACGCTAGCGCACTGGTCAGTAGCGCCAGCCACAGGCCAGGCAGCAGGTGCCGCAGCAGCTTCCAGCGGCGATCAGCCGGTTCGGCCTGCCGCGACGCAAACCAGTGGATGCCATAGTCCTCGGCCACGCCCACCAGCGATGCACCGAACACCAGGGTCAACACGTGCACGTTGCCGAACACCAGCACGGTCACCGCCAGCGCCACGCCACAGCCGATCAGCAGCGACGTGGCCACCAGCAGGATCGGCCGCAGCGAGCGGAACGCGAGCCACACCAGCAGCAGCACAGCCGCCAGCGAGCCCCAGCCGATGGTATTGATCTCCCGGTTGGCCTGCACCGCCGCAGCTTCGGCATGCAGCGGCACGCCCGCATGCAGGATCTCCAGATCCGGAGCGGCCGCCTTCGCGGCCTGCCCGGCACGTTCCAGCAATCCATCCAGATGGCGCTCGCCATCGAGCTTGAACGCCGAACCCGGCGTATCGAACTGCAGTGCAGCCCAGTACCTGCCTTCGGCGTCGAGCAGGCCATCATCGCCCAGCCGCAGGCCCGAGCCCTGCGCCTGCTGCTGCCACCACTGCGGCCACAGCGACAACGGGTCCTGTCGCCACTCGGTCAGGCGTGGGGCCCCCATCGGGCCATACAGCGCAGCCAGCGCCTGCTCGGCCAGCGCGCCCGGTTCGCCGCCCTGCAGCTGCTTGCGCTGGGCCGGGGTCAGCAGGCGGTCGCGGTACGGCGCGTAGAACGCGCGCGCCTCATCGAACCAGCCTTCGATCGAGCCGCTGGGCACCAGCAACGCGTGATCGGCGTCCTTGGCCATGGCCGCAGCAAACGCGGCCTGCGCACGCTTGGCGGCAGCGCCGTCCTTGCTGCCCAGCAGCACCACCACCTGCCGCGAACTGCCATCGGCGATGCGCCGGGTGACGTCGCTCAACAGACGGTCGTGCGCGTCCTGCGGCAACAATGCGAGGATGTCGGTGTCGATCCGCGATTGCTGGCTCCACAGGTGCCACTGCTGCACGCCCAGCGCCAGCAGCAGCACCAGCCAGGCGATGCCCAGCCAATGCCACCAGCGCCGCAACCGGTCCGGTGCATTCAACGCAACGTCCTCACTCAAAGCGGCGCGCCTCGTCTGCGCTGAGCGCGGCCGGAGCCTCGCTGAGCGCGTCGAAATGGATCAGCGTGCGGTCTTTGCTGGCCTCGACGATCTCGACCTGGCGCACGTAACGGTCGCCCTGCAGGGTCAGCGACTGGAACGCCTTGGCCAGCATCGCTGACTTCGGCCTCAGCTGCAGCCGCCAGCCCTGCCCTTCGCGGCTGACTGTCACGTTGAACGGGCCGGACAGTGCCTGCACGTCGCCACTCATCAGCGCGAACATGATCGCGTTCACCGAGCGCATCGCCGGCTGCTGCCGCGCATCGAGCTCGACGCGGGTGCTGCCGTCACGCTGGCGGCTCAGGATGCGGTCGGCAGTAACCACCACCTCGGAGGGAAACGGCTTCAGCGTGGTCCAGATCACGCCATGCTGGCGCGCGACCACGAACCGGCCCTGCGAGCGCAACGGATTCTTGAAGCCGCTGACCTGCTTTTCCTGCGTGAACTGGCCACGCAGTACGTCCGGCCGCGCCACCGCCTGGGTGATCGCGTCGATGGCCGGATCGGCGGCCTGCACCAGCGGTGCGGCCAGCAGCAACACCGCGCCCAGCAGCGCACGCGCAAAACGGTTGGCTCGGTTCATGGCGCAGGCACTCCCAGGCGCTCCCACAGTACAGGCGGGCACTGGTACAGCATTTCCCTGCTGGCCGCGTCCACCGCCACCTGGATGGTCATTGCGCGGGTCAGCACCTGGCCGCTCTGCGCATCGAGGATTTCATAGTCGATCTTCAGCCGGTTCTCCCATTCCACGAGGCGTGCGACCACGCGCAGGGGCTGGTTGAACAGCAGCGGGCGCACATACTTCACCCGTGCGTCGACCACCGGCCAGAGGTAACCCGATTCGAGCATCTGCGGGTAGTCGTAGTTGTAACGACCCAGCAGTGCACAACGCGCGATCTCGAAGTACTTGAAGTAATGGCCATGCCAGACCACGTTCATCGGGTCGCAGTCATGGAAGGGCGGGGCCAACGCAACTTCGGCCATCCGTTCGATTGCTTCATTCACCGGCATACAGCTCCCAACGTTGCGCGCGGATCTCCACCAGCAGGTCCCGCAGTTCGCGATCCAGCGCGCGGTCTTCTTCGACCAGGGCGATGCGCTGCCCCAGGTCGGCGTACATGTCGGCCAGACTGCCATGCAGCTGCGCGTTCATGCCAACCCGTTCGCGCAGCGCCAGGCCCTGACGGGCGGCAATCAGCATTGCAGCGACTACCTGTTCGGTCAGCTCGATCACCCGCAGGCAGTCGCGCGCAGCGATCGTGCCCATGCTGACCTTGTCCTGGTTGTGGCATTCGGTGGAACGGGAGAACACGCTGGCCGGCATTGTCTGCTTCAGTGCTTCGGCAGTCCACGCCGAAACGCTGATCTGCAGTGCCTTCAGGCCATGGTTGATGGCCGCACGCGGGCCGGTGGCGGCCGACAGGTTGGCCGGCAGTCCATGGCTGTAGCGCGCATCGACCACCAGCGCCAGCTGGCGGTCGAGCAGGTCGGCAACGTTGGCTACCGTGTTCTTCAGGGTATCCATCGCCAGCGCGATGTGGCCTCCGTAGAAGTGGCCACCGTGCAGGATGCGTTCGCCGTCGGCATCGATCAGCGGATTGTCGTTGGCGCTGTTCAGTTCGGTTTCGATCAGCTGGCGCAGGAACGGCAGGCTGTCTTCCAGCACGCCGATCACATGCGGCGCGCAGCGCAGCGAGTAACGGTCCTGCAGGCGCTGTTCATTGCGCGGCGGGCACTCGCTGTGCAGGTCGCTGCGCAGGCGCGCAGCAATGCGCATCTGGCCCGGGTGTGGTTTGGCTGCGAACAGGTCTTCGTCGAAGTGGTGCGCGTTGCCGTCGCTGGCCAGCACATTGAAGGCGGTCAGGCGCGTGGCCATGCGTGCCAGATAGTCGGCGCGCTGCCAGGCCAGGCAGGCCAGGCCGGTCATCACCGCGGTGCCGTTCATGATCGCCAGGCCTTCCTTCGGCCGCAACTTCAGTGGCGCCATGCCGATCTTCGCCAGCACGTCGGCCGCCGGCTGCACGCGGCCGTCGTGCAGCACCTCGCGCTCGCCACACAGCACCGCCGCCACGTAGGACAGTGGGGTCAGGTCACCGCTGGCACCGACCGAACCTTCGGCCGGAATCAGCGGCAGTACATCGTGCTGCAGCAGCGTAGCCAGCCCTTCGAGCAGCGGTACGCTGACACCGGACATGCCACGCACCAGCGACGCCAGGCGCGCGGCCAGCACCGCGCGGGTCTCGACCGGGTCCAGGTAACGGCCCAGGCCGCAGCCATGATAGGTGTACAGATGGTGCGGCAGCTCGGCTACCAGCGCCGGCGGGATGTTGACCGTGCACGAGTCGCCGTAGCCGGTGGTCACGCCGTAGATCACGCCGTCATCGCGCAGCAGGCGGTCGAGGAAGTCGGCACCGCGCTGGATGTGCGCGCGGAACGCCGACGCCTCGCTCAGTGCGGCTTCGCAACGGCGCTGAGCCAGGGCAACCACGTCTTCGATGGTCAAGGGTGCATCGCCAAAGCGACACACGGGTACGGCGTCAGTCGTCATGCGGAGCCTGATCCCAGAAGGGAAAGAAATTGAACCAGTCCAGCGGCGACTGGATGACCTGGCGTTCGAGCCAACCCGCGTAGCGCTGCACCTGCCCGGACAGCGCGGCATCACGCGACCCGCGTGGCAGCACGATGCGATCGGCGAACGGCTCGAACACGACCCGGTAACCTTCGCCCTCATGCAGGCAGGCCATGGTGTAGACCGGGCAGCCCAGTGCAGCGGCCAGCACATAACCACCAATCGGGAACGGCGCGCGCTGCCCGAGGAAATCGACGCTGATGCTGCGCCCGCCGCCGACCGGCGTGCGGTCGCCGACAATGGCCACGAAACCGCCGGCGGCGACCTTGTCGGCCAGCATCATTGCCGTGGCAGGCCCCATTTCGGTGACCTGCACAAGCTCCACCGCTGCCAGCGGATCCAGCCGGCGCAGCAGGCGGTTGAAGCGCTGCGCATGCGCGGTGTGCACCAGCACGGTGATGCGCAGGCCGGGAACCCGCTCGGCCAGCACCTGGCACAGTTCCAGGCAGCCGATGTGCGCGGTGAGGATCAGCCCGCCTTCGCGCTGCGCGATCCTTTCCAGCACCGGGGTGCGATGCAGGTGGATGCGTTCGGGCGGATAGCGCCCGCCGATGCCGAGGATCTTGTCCAGCATCGTGTCGGCAAACGCAAAGAAGTGGCGCAGGCTGTCGCGCCGGGTCGGCACCCGTCCCAGCACGCCGCTGTAGGCCTGCAGCCGCTGCAGATACTGCATCGAAGCCTCGCGGCCAACGCGGTTGCCCAGCCAGTGGCAGGCCACCACCGGCCACACGCACATGCGGAACGGCCAGCGCCCGAACCAGCGGTGCACCCAGTACAGGACCAGCACGCCGGCCACCGAGGTGGATTCACCGATATCGGCCCAGTGCGGGGCACCCTGCGGGGTCGCCATTTCAGCGATGTCCTCGCAGGCGGCGGCGCAGCAGGCGCGGTGCGCGCCAGAGCATGCCGAAGAAAAGGCGGGTGTGCATGCGGGTGATGCGCACGTTGTCGCGCCACATGTCAAAGTGCGACACGCCATCGGAAGGATAGGTCACGCGCGTGGCCAGGTGCTCGACCGGCACCTGCCGCCAGTACAGGCGCACGATCACCTCGGTATCGAAATCCATGCGCCGGCCGATGGTCTCTTCGCCGATCAGGCGCAGAACCGGTGGCAGTGGGTACACGCGGAAGCCGCACATGGTGTCGCGCAGGTGCAGCGACAGCGTATTGATCCAGACCCAGATGTGGGTGGCGTAGCGGCCGTACAGGCGCGCCTTCGGCACGCTGGCGTCGTAGGCCGGGATACCGCAGATCACCGCATCCGGATGCGCACGCGCCGCCTCGATGAAGCGCGGCATGTCTCCGGTGTCGTGCTGGCCATCGGCATCGATCTGCAGCACGTGGCTGTAGCCACGCGCGTGGGCCTCGGCGAAACCGGCCAGCATCGCCCCGCCCTTGCCCTGGTTGATGTCCAGGCGCAGCAGGTCGACCCCCTGACGCTGCGCCAGCGAGCGCAGCACTGCCGCACATGCGTCATGTGAGCCGTCGTCCACCAGCAGGCACGGAAGGCCGGATGCCAGCACGCCGTCGACCACCGCCGCGATCGCATGTTCGTGGTCGTAGACAGGAATAACCACCAATGGCGCGAACGCGGCTTTGGCAATGGAGGGATCAATCCGCATCGGCAAACACCACTTTTCCGCTCGAGTGCATCCCGTGGCTGGAGGTATAGCGGAAGGCCAGCACACTGCGCGCGGCATCCCAGTCCAGCTGCAGGGTCAGCACGTCACCCGGGCGGGCCACGTGCTGGAACTTCACCGCGTCCATGCGCAGGAAACCCGCCGGCATCGCGAACGCCTGGCGGCCGAAACGCACCGCCCAGTCCAACTGGGCCACACCGGGCAGGATAGCTGCCTGCGGGAAGTGGCCCTGGAACGGCCGCAGCGCCGGGTCGAGGGTCATGCGCAATGTCGCGCTGGATGTATCGCGGTGATCCCACTGCGGTACCGGCATCAGCGGCTGGAACAGTGCCGCCAGCGCTGCCTGGGTGACCTTGCCCTGCGCATTGAACGGCAGCGACGGGACCAGTCGCCAGCGACGTGGACGGCTCACTGCGTCGTGGCCGTTGGCCAGCCGCGCGCCCAGGCGCTGACCGAAAGCACGACGCGCCGCATCACCGCCGTCCAGCAGCGCGGGATCTGCCGGCACCACCACCGCTGCAAGCTGTTCGCGTTGGCCCGGCAGCACCAGCACGCGTGCATCCTCCACTTCGGTGTCTTCGCGCAGCGCACGTTCCAGCGCATCCAGCGAGACGCGCCGCTCTTCGATCTTGACGATGCGATCGGTTCGGCCCAGCAGGCGGAAGCGTCCGTCGGCCAGCGCTTCGACGCGGTCCTGGGTGCGCCACCAATCGGCGTTTTCCAGATGCGGCGATGCCACGGCCAGGCAATCGTCCTCGATCCGCCACTGCACGCCCGGCAGCGGTTGCCACGGCGGCAGATCGGTATCCCAGCGCCGCCAGGCAATGCCGCCGGTCTCGCTGCTGCCATAGACCTCGGTCGGGGCCACACCCAGCCACTGCCGTACCTGCCGGGCCGCCTCTTCCGGCAACGGCCCGCCAGAGGAGAACACCGCACGCAGGCGGCCGCGCAGGCTGGCCCAATCCAACTGTTCGGGCAGGCGTTTGAGGTGGGCCGGAGTCGCCACCAGCACCGTATCGGTACCGGACAGCGCCGCCACCAGATCTTCATGGAAGAACCGGCGTGGATGGATCAGGCGACCGGCCGCCAGCGGCCACAGCACGCGGAACAGCAGGCCGTAGATGTGCTGGTGCGAAACCGTACCATGCACCTCCACCCCCTCCAGCTGCGCGCCGAAGGCAGCCTGCAGCGCGTCGACTTCGCGCGCCAGCTGGTCCAGGCGCTTGCTGATCGCGCTGGGTTGGCCGGTGCTGCCGGAGGTGAACACGCACAGTTCGCAGGCGCGCTCGTCCAGCATCCGCAACGCGCCGTCCGCAGCTGCATCCACCGCCGCCAGCGGGCGGCAGTCGGCGGAGACATCGCCGGCAAAACCACTCACCTGTGACTGCAGGGCCTGCAGCGTGGCCGGCAGGTTGTCGGCAGCCAGGAACACCCGCTTGCCGGCATGCCAGGCACCGTACAGCGCTGCGGCGAAGGCCACGGCATCGTCGAAGTAGAGGGCCCAGTCGCGCCCCTCGGCAGCGGCAAAGGCCGAGCGCCACGCCAACACGCGCCGGCGGAACCCGGCGTGATCGAGCAGCACACCGTCGCAGACGCCGACCGGGCGTTGCGGCCGCGCATCCAGCAGCAGCCGGTCCAGGGCAATCCACTCAGCCATGCGTGTGCACCGCCCTGACCCGTTGCCGCACCAGCCACTCACCCGCAAACAGGATTCCCATCAACACGTACGCCAGCAATCCGTTGTAGAGCATCCAGACCCGGTCCGACGCACACAGCGCGGTAAGCAGGGCCAGGCTGCCGTTGAAGACGAAGAAGCCGCACCACACCTGGGTGACGCGACGGGTATAGGGCACCGCCGACGCCGGCAGGTCCGGCTCCTGCAACCGGGCCAGGCGCTCGACCACGGGAGGACCGAATCGAAGGCTGCCGGCAAACACGACCAGCATTACGGCATTGACCAGCGCCGGGTACAGCTTCAATGGCAGCGCCTGATTGAGTACCGTCGCCAGCACCGCGAGCAGGCCGGCACCCGCTGCCGCGCCCCACCACACCGGTTGGCGCGTGCCGAGTGCCCGCAGCAGGGCCAGTGCGAACAGCAGCAGCGACGACCAGCGCGGCTCGAAACGGCCCATCGCCAGATAGACCAGCAGCGGATAGGCCAACGAGATCGCAGCCACCGCCACCGTGCGTGCGCGTGCCATGGGAACGACGCCCGCGCTGCGGTCAGGCGGCCGCCTGGTCCGGCAGCAGGCCATGCGTCACATCGACGATGTCCTGCACCGTACGCACGGCCTTGAATGCTTCCGGCTGCAGGTTGCGACCCAGCAGCGGCTTGAGCTGGACGATCAGATCGACCGCATCGATGCTGTCGATGTCCAGATCGTCGTACAGGCGGGCCTGGGGCGTGACCCGGGCCGGTTCGATCTCGAAGCTGTCGGTGAGGATGGAAACGATGCGATCGAACAGTTCATTCTTGGTCATGGCAGTTCCTGGCACCGGTTACGACCGATGGGCGGCGACGAACTCGCCAAGCGCGCGCACGCTGGAAAAATGGCGGCGGGTCTCTTCCGAGTCGGATGACAGGCTCACACCGTACTTCTTCTGCAGCGCCAGGCCCAGTTCCAGCGCATCGATCGAATCCAGGCCAAGGCCCTCGACGAACAGCGGCGCAACCGGATCGATATCCTCCGGCGTGATGTCCTCCAATGAAAGCGAGGAAATGATCAATACCTTGATCTCGTGCTCAAGTGCTTGCACGGGTGGGGTCTCCAGACAGGTCGAAGTAACGGGAAAGGTGCTCGGTGACGCGACGTGCCGCCAGGGCATTCCCTCCTGGCGAGTCGTCTTCGACCAGAAATGGCGAGATCGGGATATCTTCGCCGATCTGCAGCCGAACGTGAAAGCAACGTGAGGGGATACGATACCACTTCTGCCCTTTGGCCAGGGCTGGCGGCGTACAGGTGATCCGCACCGGCGTGATGTCCAGACGGCCGCGGACGGCGATGTTGGCGGCGCCGCGCTGCAGCCGCAGTGGCTGCCCGGGCACGCTGCGGGTGCCCTCCGGAAAGATGACCAGGCTGCCACCCGCACGGACCGCCTTCACGCAGTCATCGACCAGGCCGGGCCCATCGTCGTTGGCAATGTAGCCGGCGGCCCGCACCGCACCGCGCATGAACGGGTTGCTGGCCACCGCGCGCTTGACCACGCACTCCGCGTTGGGCATCAGTGACACAAGGCAGACCACATCGATGAGCGTTGGATGGTTGGCCAGCACCAACAGACCGTCGCGCTGCAGGCGTTCGCGCCCTTCGATCTCGCAGGTCATCACACCCAGGCTGCGCATCAGCCGCAGCTGGCCGGCAAAGGCGAGCTGGACCAGACGGCGGGCACGGCGGCGGCGCGCGAGTGGGTCGCGCATCAACAGCAGCAGCGGCATTACCACCGTTCCCAGCACCAGCCCGCCCAGGCCAAAAGCAAGAAAGCACAGCGCCGTGCCGAACACACGCCACGCATGATCGAGGCGGCGCAGCCTCTCAGCCACGGCGGCCCCAGGACCAGCGTTGTCCCTGCGTTACATGCTCAAGCGCCGGCATTCCCGACAACAGGAAGCGGTGCAGGTCCAGTGCGTGCGGCAGATGGCCCGGCACGCCCTCGGCGGCACTCGCCGGCTCCCAGCGCAATGACAGGGTCGGGCAGCCTTCGCGAGGCTGGGTGAGACGCCAGCACCATGCGAAGAACACGTCGGGTTCGTCGGCGAACGGCGCGTATATGCCCGGCAGGGGCGATTCGTACACCACCACACGCACCTCACGGGCGCCGTCGGCCAGCAGCCCGACCGCTTCCAGGCAGGCGGCTTCTGCCGTGGCCTGGCCCGCGGCCAACGCCAGGTAGTTGCCTCGGTGACCGCGGGCAATCGAGTACAGCGCTGCAATGGCGTTGTGCACAGACAGCCCGAAGGTCGTGGGCGACATGGGTTCTCCGCTTGCCAGCGATGCCAGCAGATCCATCGAGCGCGCCACGTCGCCATGGCGGCTGGCGAAAACCAGCGGCACCTGGCTGTCGGCACCCTGCGCGTCCTCGCACCAGCATGCGGCCTGGATCGCCATCCGGCCCAGCCGTTCGATACGCCGACGCTGCATCGCCGGGACTTCGGTGAGCGCTGGCGCGCCCTCGCCCACGGGCAGGAACGGCACATCGGCCCAGCGCAGCCATTGGCTGCGCTCGGTCAGGCCAGGCGCCCAGGCGGCCCAGTCGACGACGGAGAATTCAATCATCTAGCGGTGGTGTTTCACTGGGGGAACGATAGGCACGGGCCACTCAAGGCGACGCGCGGCTCCCCCTTCCTGCAGCCGTGCGTCCGTCCAGGACGTTGCCGGCTACCCCCTTGGCTGCCGGAAAGGAGCGCACGCTATCACGTCCAACGCAGGGAATGCAGTCTTCACAAACAACAACGCGGGAACTGCCAGCCGCAGTTCCCGCGCAGGATTCTCAGTGGTAGCCCGCGTCAGCGTGCACTTTGCCGCGGAATACCCGGTAGGACCACGCTGTATAGCCGAGGATGACTGGCAGCAATATGACCAGCCCAACCAGCGTGAAGCCCAGCGAAGACGCCGGCGCGGCGGCCTGCCACAGCGTCATCGACGGCGGCAGCAGGTACGGCCACATGCCCAGCACCAGGCCCAGGAAGCCGAGCACGAACAGGGCCAGGCTGAGCAGGAACGGCGGCAGGTCGCGGCGCGGGTGAGTGGCACTGCGCCACAGCGCGGCAGCCACCGCCAGGGTCAGCAGCGGCACCGGCGACAGCCACCAGAAGTTGCCATCGCTGAACCAGCGTTCCATCAGGCGCGAATCGAGGAACGGCAACCAGCTGCTGACCAGGCCCATCGCCGCGATCACCGCCACCACCAGTGGCCGGGTCATCTGCCGCGCCAGCGCCTGCACGCGCCCTTCGGTCTTCAGGATCAGCCACGTGCTGCCGAGCAGCGCGTAACCAGCCACCAGTGCAGCACCGGTCAGCATCGCGAAGGGGCTGAACCAGGCAAACGCGCCGCCCTGGTAGACACCATCCACCAGCGGAATGCCCTGCACCAGGGTGCCCAGGATCACGCCTTGGGCGAAGGTCGCCAGCAGCGAACCGAGGCCGAACGCCACACTCCACAGTCGGCGCGAACGATGCGCCTTGAAACGGAATTCGAACGCCACGCCGCGGAACACCAGCGCCACCACCAGCAGCAGCACCGGCAGGTACAGCGCCGACAGCAGCACCGCATACGCCTTGGGGAAGGCCGCCAGCAGGCCGGCACCGCCCAGCACCAGCCAGGTCTCGTTGCCGTCCCAGATCGGCGCGGCAGTGTTCATCATCAGGTCCAGCTGTTCCTCGTCCTCGGCGAACGGGGCGAGGATGCCGATGCCGAGCACGAAGCCGTCCAGCACCACGTACATCAGCACGCCGAAGCCGATCACCGCGAACCATGCCACCGGCAGCCAGGTCATCAGGTCCATGTCAGTGCTCCTCCAACGGTTCGTCGGCGGCCGACAACGGACGTGCCGGGGTATGGCTGCCATGGTCCAGCGACGGCCCCTCGGCATACGGCTGCGGCCCATGGCGCAGGATCTTCACCAGGTACCAGATGCCCCAGCCAAATACGAATGCGTAGCCGACCACGTAGACACCCAGCGACAGCGCGGTCATCCACGCGCTCTGTGGGCCGACCGCATCAGCGGTGCGCAGAACGCCATAGACCACCCACGGCTGGCGCCCCATTTCGGTGACGAACCAGCCCGACAGCAGCGCGATGAAGCCGCTCGGCAGCATCCAGTTCCAGCCGCGCAGCAGCCACGGCGAGTCCAGCAGCTTCTTCCGCCAGAGCTGGAAGGCCGAGACCCAGGCCAGCAACAGCATCAACGTACCCATCCCGACCATGATGCGGAAGGCGAAGAACACCGGCGTCACCGGCGGGCGCTCGCTGGCCGGCACCGAGGTGAGCGGATCGAAGGTGCCGTCCAGGCTGTGGGTGAGGATCACGCTGCCCAGCTTCGGAATGGCCACTTCGAAGTCGTTGCGCTCTTCCTTCTCGTTCGGCAGCGCGAACACCACCAGCGGCACGCCCTCGCCTTCCTTGGTTTCATGCCAGTGCGCCTCCATCGCCGCGATCTTCATCGGCTGATGCTTGAGCGTGTTCAGGCCATGCATGTCGCCGACGAAAATCTGCACCGGTACGGTCAGCGCCGCGAACGCCACCGCCGCGATCAGCATGCGCCGACCCGCTTCCACGTGCGTGCCCTTGCGCAGGTACCACGCGCCCACACCACCGATCACGAAACAGGTGGTGATGAACGAACCCAGCGCCATGTGCGCCAGCCGGTACGGGAAGGACGGATTGAACACCACCTGCCACCAATCGACGGGATGCACGATGCCGTTGACCATCTCGTAACCGGCTGGCGTATGCAGCCAGCTGTTGGACGAGAGGATCCAGAAGGTAGAGAACAGCGTGCCCAGCGCCACCATGCAGGTGGACAGGAAATGCAGGCGCGGCGAGACCCGGCCCCAGCCGAACATCATCACGCCGAGGAAGCTGGCTTCCAGGAAGAAGGCGGTCAGCACTTCATAGGTCAGCAGCGGGCCGATGACCGTGCCGGCGACCTCGCTCAGCCTCGGCCAGTTGGTGCCGAACTGGAAGGCCATGACGATGCCGCTGACCACGCCCATGCCGAACGACACCGCGAAGATCTTCTGCCAGAAGAAATACAGTTCGCGCCAGACCGGCAGCTTCGTGCGCAGCCAGCGCCATTCGATGAAGGCCAGCCAGCTGGCCGTACCGATGGTGAAGGCGGGGAACAGCACGTGGAAACTGATGACGAATCCGAACTGGATCCGGGACAACAACAACGCGTCCAAGGGACGCCTCCTGCCAGCTGCCGGTGGGATACCGCACCACTTTAGGTGGATATTGTTAAAACGGGATGCGACCGGGTGACGCGCTGCTTCACTTTGTCGCAGGGAAGCTGGATGACAGGATGAATGGGCTACAGGGGCTTGAGCAAGGTCAAGGGCGGCTCCTTGGCGATTCGCAGGGCACGGGGTACCAGTGCAGTCAAGCAGGCCGCCATCACCAGCACGACAGCGCTCGATATCGAGAACCACAGTGAACCTGTGATGCCATCCTGTGGCGGCCCTATCCACCGCAACAACAACGCGCCGAGCAGGGCGCCCAGTGTGGTGAACAGTGAAACTTCGAACATGATTTCGGCAAAGATCACGGAGCCGCGAGCACCCAGTGTCCGTCGAACCCCAATGGAGTGCCGGCGCCGATCAAGCCAGGCGCCTACGACACCGGAAACTCCGGCCATCAGCACACCGAGAACAACGGCCGTCATGACCGCGAGCACGGTCGTAGCGAAGCGATCAGCTTTGACGTAGGCGTCGCGATATCCCGCCAGCGTCTCGACACCGGTCGGATTCACGATCCGATAAGGCCGCTGCAGCGCATCGACACTGCGATCAAGCGATGAACGATCAACCTCCGACTTCCACTTCGCCAGATAATAGCGACTGGCGCCCATGGGAAGGCCCGGAAGCAGCGCCCACTGCGAGTCCCGCTCATTGCCTCCTGGTGCCGGTCCTGCAACAGACGCAAATACGCCCACGATGACCCGGCTGCTGCCGGGGCCGAAATACAGGTGGCGACCAACAGCACTCTCCGTTCCGAACAGACGGGCAGCCAGCGCTTCACTGATCAGCACTACCGGAGCACCTTCAGCCATGTCGTCCTCTGTGGCATCCCGTCCCAGGACGATTCCCGCTCCCAGCATCGCCAGCAAGCCAGAGCTGGCAGTTGCCACGGGAATGCGATCACATCCAGCAACGTCTGTCGTACCCGCGTTCATCGAGTACGCCATGGCCGACTCGCTGGTGCACACGCCGTATCGATGGGCTCTTCCCCCGAACGGAACGGAGTCGCTCACAACCGTGTCCTGAACACCGGGCAGCCGGATCGCGGACAGGTCTGCACGCAGCACTGCAGCATCCGCGCCTTCTTCGACATCCGAGACCCTGACCACACCAATCGATACTGCCTCCTGGATGCTCCCGGTGTTCAATCTGGCGAAGCTGTCCAGCGCCGATTGCAGTGCGAACGCACATGCCAGGCTTGCAAGCGCAGCCTGCACTGCAAGCAATGCGGCGCTTCCCAGATGTCGTCGGGTCTCCCTCATTGATTCGAACATTTCAGGCAGCCCCCTTCGCGAAGGCACTCGACAGTGAGCTGACCCTGCAGATTTCAAACGATGGGACCAATGAGCAGAGCAACGTCGTGACGACTCCCAGGGCAGCCGCCATCAGCATTGCCCCAGCATGCATCGCTGTTATCGCGCTGGGCAGAACGTCTCCCGCAGCAACCACCCGGATTCCCAGCGCATAGGTGACGACAGCGAGTGCACTGCTTGCGACTCCCGCCGCGATGGATTCCCACATGAGCTGGACGAACACGTCTCGGCGTCGCGCTCCCAGCGCACGTCGTATCGCAAGCTCCCGCCTACGGCGCCCCAGACTGAAGCTCAGCAGTGCCGCCGCGTTGACGACGCACACACCGAGAAGGATCAGTGACAGCCGAAGCTGCATCCTGGCCCGCTCCGGAACCAATCCCAGCCTGTCCAGCCAATCCATCAACGGCCAGAGTGCCACCTGCTGCGTGCCTGGTTCGATCCGAAGGCCCTTTGCCTGCGCATAGGCGTTCAGACTCGCGCGGTAGGCGGCGACATCATCTGCGGTAGGCAGCCACGCCCACAGTTGAAGCCATGAAACGTTGCCCCCTGCAAGATCCGTGTCCTGGTCACCCCCCCAGATCGCCGTCCCGTCCACAACAGTCAACTTGTCCGCGATTGCGGTTTCAACTGGCAGGTAGATCTCGTCAGACTCCACAAACGGCCGCCGCGTGAGATCTCCCTGAAACATCGGCACCGGATGCCAATCCTCTGCGACACCCACAACGGTATAGGTGCGTCTGCTCAGTTCCAACGGATGACCAATGCAATCCTGTGCACATTCACGCTGGGCGAGCGCACGCGACAGGACCACCATTCGACTCGCAGCATGTCCCTCCTCGGTAGTCCATGCCCGCCCTTGAACAACGGCAATGCCAAGGACACTGAAGACTTCGGACGTGGCGAACCTGGCGCGCAGTCTTGCGCTGGACTCTCCCGGCCGGGAGAGCGTCACCGCCCCCCCTGCCATTGCTGCCTGTTTCCACGTCCGGCCTTGGTTCAGAAGCACCTTCGCGTCTGGCCAGGTCAGTGACTGACCAGGATCCGGAGAGCCACTGCGCAGTGCATCTGGACGCGCGTCAAGGTACGGGCGGAACAATGCCGAGCTCCGGCCTGGTGCGGGATCGGACGATGCCTGGAGAACAATGGAAAGCATCACGGTGGTGATCCCTATCCCTGCACCCAGCATGAGAGCGATTGCCAGATGAGTGCCGATTCGCTGCTTGAATCGGACAAGCGAAAGCTGGATGTAATAGAGCATCATCCAACTGCATCCGGCATTGGCTTACTCGCGCACCTGTCCATGTGATTCTCACTCCATCCCCTTGGAAGCTGATGGTTGAGAATCTCTGATTGTGAAACGCCGCCTCAAGTGGAGATATGGAATTTGCAACTTTCCTCAGGAAACACACGCAGCTCGTATGTCCTGGATAGAACCACGGCCACTGACGACGAGACCGTCGTGACGGAATCTGACGGGGAAGGCCAACTGTCGATTTGCAGATGACACCCGATGCCCGGCCATCTGATCGGGTGTTGGAGGAAGAAGCGTCCAGAAGCAGGTGCAGGCGTCAGCGTTTCTCTAGACCCAGAAATACCAGACAGCCGCCGCCACCAACGCCCCCAGCAACACCACCTGCACCACCACATAACCCACACCACTGTCGCGCGACTCGGCGGCAATCCGCTTCTGCAACGCCTCGCTCACATCCGGCGCCTTTTCCTGCCGCGCCTGCTCACGCAACGCCTGTGCCAGTGCGCGTTCTTCCGCGTCACGAGGGTCGGTCGATTGGGTCACAGCAGTTCTCCGGCGGCGGCATGCCGCGTCAGTTCCTGCTTCAGGACCTGGCGCGCGCGGTGCAGGTGGCTCTTGATGGTACCGCGTGCCAGTCCGGTCACCTGCTCGATCTCGGCCAGGTCGAAGTCCTCCAGGTAGTGCAGGCCGACAATCAATCGTTGCGGTGCACTCAGCCGCTCCAGCGCCACGCCAAGATGACGACCGGCCTGCAGCGCCTCGCTCAATTCACCCGGCCCCGGCCCTTCATCGCCGACGCCCAGTTGCTCCGGCACCTCCACCGCCACCATCCATTGCGCCTCCAGCCGCCGCCGGCGCAGGTGCTGCAGCGCGGTGGTGTAGGCCACCCGGGAAACCCAGGTGCGCAGCGAGGATTCAAAACGAAAGCGGTGCAGCTGGCGGAACACGGCCAGGAAGGTCTCCTGCAGCAGGTCGGCCACCTGATCGCGGTCGCCCACCATGCGCCCGATCACATGCGCGCAGGTGCGCTGGTGGGTCTCGACCAGTTGCGAAAACGCCGCCTGCGAGCCGTCGATGATGGCCCGCACCAGGGCCTGGTCCGCATCCAGCGGTGCGGCGGGTGTCGCCGTCGCCGCTGCATCGTGGCGACGACGGCCCCGCAGTGCCGACAGCGCTTCACCCAGCAGGCTCATGCGCGGGGCGCCCCCTGTGCCCTTGGCATGCCTGCCTCAGCCCTTGCGCGCGGCGGGACGGGTGAAGTGCCAGGCCAGCAGCTGACCGAGGCCGGCACTGCCCACCATTGCGGCAGCGGCGCCGAAGGTCAGGTCACGGGCACCGATGACTTCCAGCAGGGCCATGGCCAGCGCCAGGCAGACCAGGCTGATGCCCCAGCGCAGCGCGCCCTGGCGGCGGCGCTCTTCCTCCAGCATGGCCAGCGAGCGGATCACTTCCTCGGGCACATGGGGAGCGACCAGCTTGCTGCGAGCGCGGGCATCGGCAATGGCGTGGATCGCATAGGCGATGCAGATGAAGAGGGTGATCGGGATCAGTTCCTGCATGGTCGGGCTCCTGTTCGGTGGATGATGCGGGTTCAGAAGGATGGATGCGCAACCCTGGCAACCGGTTGCACCACTTTGCCAATCCCGCTGCCATGACCTGTGGCCCCCTCCCCCGGCCCGGGCGGCTGCTACCCTTGCCCGGTTTCCTCTACTGGTGCCGTCCGCCCATGTCCCGAGTGCTGCCCCTGTCCCTCCTGCTGTCGGCCGTGCTGGCCGCACCGGCTGCGCATGCCGCGCCGACGCCGATCACCATCGAACAGGCCATGGCCGACCCGGACTGGATCGGTCCGCCGGTCGAGAAGGCCTGGTGGTCGTGGAACAGCCAGCAGGTGGAATACCAGCTCAAGCGCAACGGCAGCCCGGTGCGCGACACCTTCCGCCAGCCGGTGGCCGGTGGCGTGGCCGCGCAGGTGGCCGATGACCAGCGCGGCACCCTCGACGTGGCCGAGCCGGTCTACGACCGCAGCCGCAGCCGCAGCGCCTTCGTGCGCAATGGCGACGTGTTCGTGCGCGACCTGCGCAGCGGCGCGCTGACCCAGCTGACCCGCAGCAACGAGCGCGCGGGCAACGTGAACTTCGCCGCCGACAATGGCGTGATCTGGCGGGTGGGCCAGAACTGGTTCCACTGGACCGCCGCCAGCGGCGTGCAGCAGGTGGCCAGCCTGAAGGCCGAGAAGGATCCGCGTACGGCGCCGAAGGCCGATGTGCTGCGCGACCAGCAGCTGCGCACGCTGGAAACCCTGCGCCGCGACCGTGACCAGCGCGAAGCGCTGAAGGACCAGGACCAGCGCTGGCGCCAGGCCGACCCGACCCGCGCGCCGGGTCCGGTGTACCTGGGTGCCGACGTGGAGATCGGTGACAGCGTGCTGTCGCCGGACCTGACCCACCTGATCGTGGTGACCAAGCCGAAGGACTTCGACGACGGCCGTGGCGGCAAGATGCCGCTGTACGTGACCGAATCAGGCTACGAGGAAACCGAGGACACCCGCACCCGCGTCGGTCGCAACGGCTTCGAACCGCACACCCTGTGGTATGTGGACGTGCGCACCGGCAAGGCCGAGAAGGTCTCGCTGTCCAGCCTGCCCGGCATCGCCACCGACCCGCTGGCCGAGCTGCGCCGCAAGGCCGGCAAGGATGCGCTGAAGGGCGACCGCAGCGTGCAGGTGATGAGCGACTTCATGGGCGGTGGCATCCGCTGGAGCCCCGATGGCCAACAGGCCGCGGTGATGCTGCGCGCCAACGACAACAAGGACCGCTGGATCGTCAGCATCAACGCCGCCGATGGCCGCGTGCAGAACCGTCATCGCCTGACCGACAACGGCTGGATCAACTGGGGATTCAACGATTTCGGCTGGATGGCCGATGGCCGCACGCTTTGGCTGCTGTCGGAGGAATCGGGCTTCTCGCACCTGTACACCCAGGCCGGCACGGCCAAGCCGCAGGCGCTGACCAGCGGCAAGTGGGAAACCTCGGCGCCGGTGCCGTCGGCCGATGGCAAGGGCTTCTATTTCCTGTGCAACCAGCAGGCACCGCATGACTACGAAGTCTGCGCGGTCGACACCGGCAGCCGCCAGGTGCGCGAGCTGACCAGCCTCAACGGCGTGGAAGACTTCTCGCTGTCGCCGGACGGCCAGCAGCTGCTGGTGCGCTACTCCGGCGCCTACCTGCCGCCGCAGCTGGCCGTGCTGCCGAGCACCGGTGGCCAAGCCCGCGTGCTGACCGACACCCGCACTGCCGACTACAAGGCACGCCAGTGGATCCAGCCGAAGCTGGTGGCGGTGCCGTCCAAGCACGGTGCCGGCGTGGTCTGGGCCAAGTACTACGAGCCCGAGAACAAGGAACCCGGCAGGAAGTATCCGATCGTCATGTTCGTGCACGGCGCCGGCTACCTGCAGAACGTGCACCAGCGCTACCCGGCCTACTTCCGCGAGCAGATGTTCCACAACCTGCTGGTGCAGAAGGGCTACATCGTGCTGGACATGGATTACCGCGGCAGCGAGGGCTACGGCCGCGACTGGCGTACGGCGATCTACCGCAACATGGGCCACCCGGAACTGGAAGATTACAAGGACGGCCTGGACTGGCTGGTCGACACCCAGCAGGGTGACCGTGACCATGCCGGCATCTACGGTGGTTCCTACGGCGGTTTCATGACCTTCATGGCCCTGTTCCGCTCGCCGGGCACGTTCAAGGCCGGCGCCGCGCTGCGCCCGGTGGTCGACTGGCACCAGTACAACCACGGCTATACCAGCAACATCCTCAACACCCCGGACATCGATCCGGAGGCGTACCGCGTGTCGTCGCCGATCGAGTACGCGCAGAACCTGCAGGACAACCTGCTGATCGCCCACGGCATGATGGATGACAACGTATTCTTCCAGGACTCGGTGAACCTCACCCAGCGCCTGATCGAACTGCACAAGGACAACTGGTCGATCGCACCGTACCCGCTGGAGCGCCACGGCTACGTGCGCGCCGATTCCTGGCTGGACCAGTACAAGCGCATCCTCAAGCTGTTCGAGCAGAACCTGAAGTGAGCAACGCCGCGGCCACGATCCATATCGTGGCTGCGGTCATCCTGGATGATCGCGGCCGGGCGCTGGTGGTGCGCAAGCACGGCGCCAGCCGCTTCATCCAGCCGGGCGGCAAGCCCGAATCCGGCGAAGCGCCGCTGCAGGCGCTGGCCCGCGAACTGGACGAGGAACTCGGTGTGCAGGTATGCGCCGAGACCGCCGTCGCGCTGGGCCACTTCGAGGACTGGGCGGTGAACGAACCCGGCCACCGCGTGCAGGCACAGGCGTGGTGGGTGCAGGTGGACGGCACGCCACGGGCACGCGCCGAGATCGCCGAACTGGCCTGGGTACCGTTGCAGCCGCCGCATGGCCTGCCCTTGGCACCGTTGAGCGAACACCATATCCTGCCGGCCGTCGCCACCCGGGTGACGGCCCGCTGATTGCGCGGGCACCGATTGCAAGGACACCGGATGTCAGTGCCACTCCCGCCGCCCTCATTGCAGCCTTCGCCCTACCACGCGTGGATTCGGCCACTGATCCAGGCGTCCTTCTGGCTGTCCGTGCTGCTGACCGGCTATTTCGTGCTGCAGGGGCTGCTGGTGTTGCCGCTGCACGACGTTCCACTCTGGCAGCTGCTGGCGGGTGAAGCACAGCATCGGCAGATGCACAGCCTGAACTGGCTGCTGGCGCACCCGGTGGGTGCCTCGATGACCGCCGCACTGCTCTGCCTGGTCTCGGCCGTGGCCAGCTGGGGGCTGCTGCGCGAGCGCCGCTGGGGCCTGTGGAGCTTCGTGGTGATGCTGCTGTTGAGCGCACTGGCCAATTTCGCGTTCACCTGGTGGTTGGACGTGTTCATGCGTGACATGATCGTGCTGCTCGCCGACGAACCGGACATGCAGCAATCGCTGCAGCCGCGTCGCTGGATGATGACCTTCACCCTGCTCGGCACTTCGGTGCTGTTCCTGGGTCTGCAGGGCTGGCTGGCCTGGCGCCTGCTGCAGCCGGACATCCGCTCGCGCTTCCACTGAGCCACACTCCTTTCCCGCACGACAAGGACCGTCGCATGCGCCTGTTGAACCTTCTCCCCGCGCTGCTGTACCTGGCCGCGCTGCCTGCCAGCGCCGATGCCCTGCGCTGCGGCGAGTACCGCAGCGTCGATGACGGCATGGCACTGGTGTTCACCACCCCCAGCAGCGGTTACCGCGACAACGGCATCGGTGAGCCGGAGCCGCTGTGGGTCGATCGCAGTGCGGCGCAGACGCGCCTGGTCATGCTCGACGATGGCGTGGCCGAGCCGATCCGGATCAGCGCCGATGGGCAGCGCATCGAAGACAACGTGGTGGTGACCTACACCCTGCGCCGGTCCCGCGCCTGCGCCACCGAGCCCACCGCGGTGGCTGGCAGCTGCCGCGCGGCCGGCAGCTACTGCATGGTGCAGCTGCCAACGGCCTCCACCGGCCAGGCCCGGCGCGCCTGCGACGAGGGCGTAGGCTCCGGCTGTTCAACGCTGCTGCGGTTGATGCGTGATGGCAGCGCAACAGATGCAGCCGGTGACGCCGGCCCGGCAGTCTTCGAGCGCCCGCCGCCGTGCCGCGAACACACGGCCGGGCACGATCCGCAGGCCTGTGAAGTCATGACCGACGATGCACTGGCCGCCGCCATGCGGCGGGTGGACCAGCGCCTGCAACAGGAAGACGAGGGCACACTGGGTTCGCCTCTTCCCGTCGCTGCACGCGATCGCCTGCAGCAGTTGTGCCTGCAACACCGTGGTGGCCGCTTCTGCGTCGAAGTGGCCGCGCAACAGTTGGACGCGCTGCAACCTGCGCTGGCGGTGCAGGCCCTGCAGGTGGTCTGCGATGCTGGACGCGTCAGTGCCTGCGAACGTACCGCACCGCTGCGTGAACTCGGCACTGACCTGCGCCTGGTAGCGCTCCAATATGTGCCGTGTGGTCGCTACAAGGCCGACGGTGGCGTGATCGACATGCTCGACTTCGGCGATGGCACGCAGGCCCGCCTGCACGAAGGCGCCGTCCAGCTGCAACAGAACGGCGAAACGTTCGTACTGCGCCAGCTCGGCAACGGCGACCTGCTCGGCATGGACAACCAGACGGCCTACCAGCGTTACCAGCCCGTGCCCGGCACGGCACAATGCACGCCCCCGCGCGAGGGCCGTGGTTCGCCGTAGCGCCGGGAGTTTCCCGTTAGATCGTCAAGGAGACGACATGCATTCACCCGCACCGCGCCGCCGCTGGCTGGCCTGGGCGTTGCTGCTGGCGGCGCCGATGGCCGCCGCGCAGTCACCGCAATGCGGCTTGTTCAAGGCCGACGAAGGCAGCAGCACGCTGCGCATCAGCTCACCCAACCGTGGCGAGCAGAAGCACTTCGGCAGTGCGCCGTCTCCGGTCGTGTTCCAGCAGATCGACGGAAAGCTGCAACTGGTGAACCTGGAGTACGGCCTGCCCAGCACGCTGCAGGTGCGCGATCGTGGCCGCACGGTCGAGGTGGATGGCACGGTCTACACCCTGCAGGCCCCCGCACAGTGCGCCGCAGCAGCGATGCCGACTGAAGGCAGCTGCCTGGCTGATGCGGAGGCGTGCCTGGACAACCGTCGCGAAGCGACCCCGACCGCGCTGGAAGCAGGGTGCCGGGAAGGTGTGCCCGGCATGTGCCTGCAACTGGCTGATCGTTGGCAGGAGGAGGCCAAACCCACGGTCGAGGCCGATCCCGACCTGGCAAAGGCAGCGCTCGACGCCGCCCTGTCCGGTATCAAGCTCCCCACTGCCTGTGACAACGGTGGCTTCGAACAGGGGACCCCAGCGTGTGCCGCCGCACTCGAGGCCGACCCTGCAGTGCAGGAGCAGCTGGTCAAGGCCGCGATGACGGCCGCCATGACCGAAGCCATGGTGACGATGACGGCGCCGACCGTGCCGGTGATCATTCCGGCTGAGCGGCGGCAACAGTTGTTGCGGCTATGCCGCGAGGTACCGCATGGCGGCTTCTGCACCCGCGTAGCTGAGCTGTCCTGGGAGGCAGGAGATCCCCTGCAGGCAGTGCAGGCCCTGGCTGCGGCCTGCACCCCCGGCAATGACACCGCCACCTGCGAGCGCCTGCCGGCATTGCAGGCGGTGGGTGCATCGTTGCAGC
This sequence comes from Stenotrophomonas maltophilia, assembly GCF_004920835.1. Taxonomy (GTDB): domain Bacteria; phylum Pseudomonadota; class Gammaproteobacteria; order Xanthomonadales; family Xanthomonadaceae; genus Stenotrophomonas; species Stenotrophomonas maltophilia_AQ. The sequence continues at coordinate 8,087 of NZ_QFHO01000024.1, read as the reverse complement.
CGCAACCGGCAACGGCCCTGCCCTGCGGCAACTACCGGGCCGACGGCGGCCTGATGGACACGCTCGATTTCGGTGATGCCGGCCTGGTCGGTGTCGGCTGGGGCAGCCATCTTCGTGCGCGTGTCGAAGAGGGTGACATCCGCATCCACCACGACCGGGGCGGCGACTTCGTGCTGCGCCCGCTGCCGGGCGGCCAGCTGCTGGGCCTGGATACCTGGACCCGCTTCCAGGTGTTCACCCCCACCGGTGAAGGCCCGACCAGGTGCAGTGCGCCGAAGCAGTTCAAGGTGCTGCCACTGCCACAGGATTGCCCGCTGGCGCTGGCCAACGAGGACGGGGCCGAAGCCTGCTGCACGCAGGGCAAGCTGCAGGGCTGCAACATTCTTGGCAACCGTCTTGCGCTGTCCGGGAACTGGCTGCAGGCCGCCGGGCACTACACCACGGTCTGCCGGGCTGGCGTCCGCGAAGGGTGCGAGAACCTGGTCACCGCGCAAGGCAACGGTGCGGAGGTGGATGCACGGGCAACCCTGGAGCAAATGTGCAAGGCCGACCGCAGCGGCCTGCACGTGGCCTGCGACGTGCTCGGCACCCAGAACTGGGAGCTGATCACGCTGGGCGGTGCCTTGCAGAAGGCGGTTGAAGAGGCGGCTGTGGACAACGCTCCGACGCCGCGCAACTCCAACCACAAGCGCTGAGCCCGCCAGGGCCTGTCCGCAGCTTCGGGCGGGCCCTGCGGTAAAGTACGCGCCATGAACGAATTCGAGCGCGTGCGCGCCTACCTCACCGACCTGCAGGACCGCATCTGTGCGGCGATCGAGGCCGCCGATGGCCAGGCCCGCTTCCAGGAAGACCTGTGGCAGCGTGCCGAGGGCGGTGGTGGGCGCACCCGCGTGCTGCGCGACGGTGCGGTGTTCGAACAGGCCGGCATCGGTTTCTCCGACGTGGCTGGCAGCCGCCTGCCGCCGTCGGCCTCGGCCAACCGTCCGGAACTGGCAGGTGCCTCCTGGCGCGCCACCGGCGTGTCGCTGGTGTTCCACCCGCTCAATCCTTACGTGCCGACCACCCATGCCAACGTGCGCTTCTTCCAGGCGCAGCGCGACGGCGAGGTGGTGGCCAGCTGGTTCGGCGGCGGTTTCGACCTGACCCCGTTCTATCCGTTCGACGAGGACGTGCAGCACTGGCACCGGGTCGCGCGCGATCTGTGTGCGCCATTCGGTGACGAGCGCTATGCCGCGCACAAGCGCTGGTGCGACGAGTACTTCTTCCTGCGCCACCGCAATGAAACGCGCGGCGTCGGCGGCCTGTTCTTCGACGACCTGCACGGCGATTTCGAGCGCGATTTCGACTACCTGCGCGCGGTCGGCGATGGCTTCCTTGATGCCTACCTGCCGATCGTGCAGCAGCGCAAGGACACCGCCTACGGCGAGCGCGAACGCGAGTTCCAGCTGTACCGTCGCGGCCGCTACGTGGAGTTCAACCTGGTCTACGACCGTGGCACCCTGTTCGGGCTGCAGAGCGGTGGCCGCAGCGAAAGCATCCTCATGAGCCTGCCGCCGCGGGTGCGCTGGGAGTACGGCTTTGCCCCCGAAGCGGGCAGCGCCGAGGCACGCCTGGCCGATTACCTGGTGCCGCGCGACTGGCTCTGATCTTCCGGCGCCACGCCTGAGGCGTGGTGCTTTCCCCTGCCTGGTCCGTCCTGTATCGGCGGATCGTGTTTTTTCTTCTTCAAGGATGACGTCATGCCTGCTGCTGTTCCCCTTCGTCCCCGCGCTGCGGGCTGGCGCTCCCTGCTGTTGCTCGCGCTGGCCTCGGCCAGCCTGCCGGCGGCCGCGCAATCGATGGCCTGCGGCACCTACAAGGACAGCGGCGGCAATATCACGCTGACCATCGAGAGCGAAGGCCACGCCTTCCTGTCCGGCCCCTACCAGGCCACCGAGGAACTGCGCATCGCCCGCCAGGAAGACGTGCTCGGCACCGGCAACCTGTCCACGGGACGCCTGGAAAACTGGTTCTTTTCGGACAGCGACCGCACGATCAACACGCCCTATCGTGAGTTCACCCGTGAGCACGCCGCCGCCTGCAGGACGATGCCCGAGCCCATCGAAGATGGTTGCGTGATGAACACCTCCGAGTGCCTGGAGGCGCTGCCGGAGGCCGCACCGGTGAAGCTGCACGCCTGGTGTGCCGAAGGCGTAGGCGCCGCCTGCACGCAGCTGCTGGAGACTTACCAGGAACAGGCCAATGCAGCGGCGCCGAAGGTGGCGGACCCGCCGATGCCTGAGATATGCAAGGAGGAATCACCGTCCTTCGATGCCGAAGGTTGCATGGCGACGGCCAGGAAGGTCGCCTCGCAGATGATGGGAGAGACACTGCTGGGCCTGCGGCATTCGGTCGATGCACCCTTGCCGCCGGCGCAGCTGGATGAGCTGGCTGGCCTTTGCCGCGAGCAGCACGGCGAGACGTTCTGTGAGGAGGCGGCCGAGTCCCTGTGGAGCAGTGGGCGCCTGCAGCAGGCGCGCGATGCATTGCAACTGGCCTGTGCACAGCGCACCGATGCCCCGTCCTGCGCACCGGCCAAGGGCCTCGCTGCGCTTGCCGGTGCGACCGCATCGGCACTCACGCCGATTGCCGCCATCACCCTGCCCTGCGGCAGCTTTGTCGCCGAACGCAGCGTACTGTCGCAGCTGCGTTTCCTCGACGGCGGCGTCGTGAAAGTCGGTGGTGACGACGTGCGCCTGCGCGCGAGCCTGCGCGACGGCCGGATCGTCCTGCACCGCGATGTCGGCAGCGACTTCGTGCTGCAGCTGCTGCAGAACGGCAACCTGGTGGGCATCGACAGCGGCAATCGCTTCGCGTACTACCAGCGCGAGGCGGCTGCAGGCAACGTCCGCTGCGCCCCCTGACCAGAGGTAGAGCCGGGCCGATGCTCGGCTGATGAGCAAGCGGAGCCGAGCACAGGCTCGGTTCTACAGGGTCAGGTGCTCTTCCTGGGGATGATGGTGATGTGCCCGTTGATCTCCAGCAGGGCCAGCTCCACATCCTCCACGCCCAGGCAGCCCTGCTGGCGCATGGCGGCCTCGAAATCGGCACGGGTGACCTGCTCACGGCGCAGAACGGCTTCGAACAGATGCCCATCGCGTGCGATCACCACCGGTTCTCCTTCAACCAGGCGCTCGATCCGCCGGCTGCGGGTACTCACCCAGCCCACGCCGTAGTTGAGCAGGATCAGGGTCGCCGCCAGCAGCAGGCCGCCGCCCAGCGAGGTATCGGTACCCAGCAGCGCGTTCTGCACCGCGTTGCCCAGCAGCACCACCAGCAGTACGTCGAACGGGGTGATCTGCCCCAGCGGGCGCTTGCCGCTGAGCCGGACCATGCCCAGCACCACGACATAGACCACCACCGCGCGCAGGATGAACTCCCACCACGGCATGGCCAGTGCGAACAGGTCGGGCATTGTCTTCCCCTGCGGAGCGGTGGCCCAGCGTGGCGCAGGCCACGGCATCTGGCAACGGCACAAATAAAAAGCCCCGCTGACCAGGGGGAGGTCAACGGGGCCGGGGAACGGGCACTTGGGGAGGAGTCCCCGTTCCGAGATCTGCTCCAGGGGATGGGAGAGATCCACAACAGGCGTTGCGCCTGTCGAGAGTTATAGAAGCACTCCGAACACTAACGGTTCGTGAAGGGGCCCAATTTAATGAACCTCCATCAGGGCAACATTCATGATCGAGTCAGAAACCTCTGACGAATGAACGAATTCACGTCGTTTTCGGCCTGAAACACCTTCAGTGCGCTTCGTCCCAGTTGTTGCCGATGCCGGTATCGACCACCAGCGGCACCCGCAGTTTGGCCGCTTGCGACATGCGCTCGACCACCTGCAAACGCAACTCTTCAACGAAACTGCTTTCGGTTTCGAACACCAGTTCATCGTGCACCTGCAGGATCATCCTTGCCGGCGCGCCGCTGTCACGCAGCCACTGGTCCACGTCCACCATCGCGCGCTTGATGATGTCTGCGGCGGTGCCCTGCATCGGTGCGTTGATCGCGGCACGCTCGGCACCGGCGCGCAGGCCCTGGTTACGTGCATGAATGTCGTTCAGGTACAGGCGGCGGCCAAACAGGGTCTCCACATAGCCCTGGTCCCGGGCCTGCTGGCGCATCCGCTCCATGAAGTCTCGCACGCCCGGGTAGCGGCTGAAGTACAGCGCCACGTAATCCTGCGCCTGGCCACGGTCGATGCCCAGGTTGCGGGCCAGGCCGAAGGCGCTCATGCCGTACATCAGGCCGAAGTTGATCGCCTTGGCAGCGCGGCGCTCGTTCGGGGTCACTTCCTCCAGCGTACGCCCGAACACCTCGGCAGCGGTGGCACGGTGCACGTCGGCGCCCTGCTCGAAGGCACGCACCAGGCCCGGGTCCTCGGACAGGTGAGCCATGATCCGCAGCTCGATCTGCGAGTAGTCGGCCGCCAGCAGCTGGAAGCCCTCCGGAGCGATGAATGCGCGTCGGATGCGGCGGCCATCCTCGGTGCGGATCGGGATGTTCTGCAGGTTCGGGTCCGATGAGGACAGGCGGCCGGTAGCGGCACCGGACTGGTGGTAGCTGGTATGCACGCGGCCGGTATCCGGGTTGACCATCTCCGGCAGCTTGTCGGTGTAGGTGCTGCGCAGCTTGGCCAGCCCGCGATACTCCAGGATCACCCGCGGCAGCTCGTGCTGGTCGGCAATCGCCTCCAGTGCCTCTTCGTTGGTGCTGGGCTGGCCCTTCGGGGTCTTCACCACCGCCGGCAGCTTCAGCTCATCGAACAGCACCGCCTGCAACTGCTTGGGCGAATCCAGGTTGAAGCTGCGCCCGGCCAGTTCGGTGGCCTTCTGCTGCGCGGCCAGCATGCGCGAGGACAGGTCCTGGCTCTGCCGGCGCAGCTCGACGGTATCGATCCGCACGCCATTGGCTTCGATGCTCGTCAGCACCGGCACCAGCGGCATCTCGATGTCGCGGTACACGCTGTCCAGCGCCGGCTCGGCCAGCAACTGCGGTTGCAGCGCGCGGTGCAGGCGCAGGGTGATGTCGGCGTCCTCGGCCGCATAGCGGCTGGCTTCGTCGATGCCCACCTGCGAGAACGGAATCTGCTTGGCGCCCTTGCCGGCCACGTCCTCGAACTTGATGGTGTTGTAGCCCAGATAACGCAGGGCCAGCGAATCCATGTCGTGGCGGGTGGCGGTGGAATTGAGCACGAAGCTCTCGAGCATGGTGTCGTCGTGGTAGCCCTGCACGTGCACGCCGTGGCGGCGCAGCACATGCAGGTCGTACTTGCCGTGCTGGCCCAGCTTCTTCTTCGCCGGGTCCTGCAGCACCGGGCGCAGCGCATCCAGCACCTGCTGCATCGGCAGCTGGGCCGGCGCACCCGGGTAATCGTGGCCGACCGGAATGTAGGCGGCCTTGCCCGGCTCGACCGCCAGGCTGATACCCACCAGGCGCGCACGCATCGCGTCCAGCGCATCGGTTTCGGTATCGAAACTGATCAGGTCCGCCTGCTGCAGGCGCTCGACCCAGGCCTGCAGCTGCTCGGCGGTCAGCACGGTCTCGTATTCACCCGGCGCGGCCAGGGCCGGATCCAGCGTGCCGGCGGCCGGTGCCTCGGCGCTGCCACGGGCGAACCCGGCGGCGGTGCCACGCAGGCTCGGCGTTGCTTCGCTGGCGGCCGTCGGCGCCGGCAGCGGCGCACCCAGCTCCTTCAGCGCCTGGGTGAAGCCATAGCGCGCATACAGCTCGGTCAGCTCCGGCACGTCCTGCTCGCGCAGGGCAAGCGTGGTCGGGCGGGCGTCCAGCTCGACGTCGGTGCGGATGGTCACCAGTTCGCGGTTCAGCGGCAGGCGCTCCAGCGCCGCGCGCAGATTCTCGCCGATCTTGCCCTTCATGGTCGGCGCGGCCGCCATCACCCCATCCAGGTGCTGGTACTCGGCCAGCCACTTGGCGGCGGTCTTCGGCCCGCACTTCTCCACGCCCGGCACGTTGTCGACGGTGTCGCCCATCAACGCCAGCAGGTCGACGATCTGGTCGGCGCGCACGCCGAACTTCTCCATCACCGCGGCATCGGAATCCATGCGGCTGCCGGTCATGGTGTTGACCAGTTCGATGCCTGGCCGCACCAGCTGGGCGAAGTCCTTGTCGCCGGTGGAAATGGTCACCTTCAGGTCCTGCGCCACGCCCTGCAGGGCCAGCGTGCCGATCACATCGTCGGCTTCCACGCCGGGGATGCGCAGGATGCTGATGCCCAGCGCTTCAACGATGCGGCACATCGGTTCAACCTGGCTGCGCAGCTCGTCGGGCATCGGCGGGCGGTTGGCCTTGTACTGCTCGTACAGGTCATCGCGGAAGGTCTTGCCGGGCGCATCGACCACGAACGCCACGTAGGCCGGGCGCTCCTTCAGCGTCGAGCGCAGCATGTTGACCACGCCGAACAGCGCGCCGGTGGGTTCGCCCTGTGCATTGGACAGGGGCGGCAGCGCGTGGAACGCGCGGTACAGGTAACTGGACCCGTCGATCAGGACTAATCTGCTCATGGGTCGATTCTACGCGCCCGTGCCTGCACTGCGACGACACGGCACAGCCCCGGCGATGGGGCATAATCAAGGCTCTTTCCAGGCAAAGGCCCCCGCCGATGAAGACCCTGATGCTGGCTTCCGTGCTCCTGCTTGCTGGCTGCGCCAGCATGGGTGGTGCCGGCGCTCCCCCGGTGGACGTCAAGGGCGCGGACATTTCCAAGCGCACCATGGACAACGGCGACACCATCGAGGAATACCGCGTGTCCGGCCAGCTGCGCATGGTCAAGGTGACCCCGTCGCGCGGCGCACCGTTCTACATGTACGACAAGAACGGCGATGGCCGTTTCGACAACGACAAGGACGGCGTGTCGCCGGTGTACTGGAAGCTGTACAGCTGGTGATGTGGCCGGGGGGGGGCAGAGCCCTTTCCTACGGAAAGAGATCCGACCCCAACAAGGCAATCGCCACGGCCCACAAAAGATGACGCCGGCGCGCATCCTGCGGCCGGCGTCGGGTCCCCTCCCCGGGAACGCTTGTATCAGCGGATGACCAGCACCGGCAGCGTGCTGCGTGCCAGCACTTCGGCGGTCTGGCTGCCCAGCAGCACACGGGTCACGCCACGGCGGCCATGCGAGGTCATCACGATCAGGTCGCTGTTGCGCTCACCCGCCGTCTCGATGATGCCGTCAGCCGCGTAGCGGTCCAATACGTGCACCGGGTTGGCGGTGATGCCCTGCTCGGCCGCCTTGGCCAGCGCCGGCTGCAGCACCTTCTGTGCGCCTTCCTCGCGGTCGGCCTTGTACTCGGGGCTGTTCATGTAGCCCACGCTCCAGCCCATGGCGTCGTACATACCGACGGCCCATGGCTCGGAAACGGTCACGATATCGACCTCGGCATTGAGGTCCTTGGCCAGCTCCAGGCCCTTGGCCAGGCCCTTGTCGGCCAGCTCGGATCCGTCGGTGGCAATCAGGATGCGCTTGTACATGGTGGGGCTCCGTAGCGATCTGCCAGATGGGAACAACACCATTGCACACCGGATGTGCAGGCCGCGCCTTGAGCAGGATCAATCCGGCGCCGCGCAGCGGCGTGTGCGCACCGCCGGCTTGCGTACCCGGACACTGCAGCGCAAGCTGGGTGGGCGACGCACCGCCGCGCCCAAGGACGACCGACATGCAGGACAACAAGCCGCCCGTCTGGAGTTCACAGAAATCCATCCTGGTCGCCGTGATCGTCGCTTGGGCGGTACTTTTCGGCGGCTACCAGGTCGGCAAGGATATGGCCTTGCGTGACAATGCCCGCCAAGCAGCGGGCAAACAACACGCCCCTCTTCTGTAGAGCCGAGCATGGGCTATGCCGGTCGTCCTGACCGTTACCCCACGGGCCGTCGCAGGAGACGTTGGCAGCGGCTCCTGCCGCTACCTTCGGCTCTTATCTCTTGCGACTCTGGCACCTTAGGTGCCGAGAGCCCGGCGCGGGCGACCGTTCGGCTCTAGGTCTTCTCGATCGCTCTGTAGCAAGGATCTCCGCGCCGGTTTCTCCCTGATCCGC
>NZ_QFHO01000023.1 GCF_004920835.1 Stenotrophomonas maltophilia | reverse complement strand
GCCGATGGTAGGCCCAGCGAGGCCAGCGCGCCAATTCCGTCGTGGAATGATGGGTTCCAGCCAACGGCGGAGCCCCTCGTGGTTGGTCGCGAACTACGATTTCCCGTGTTGGGCCGGGTGGGTAGGCTACGCGGGGGACGCCGTGAACCCATCTTGGGGGCTTGGCCGCGGCATCCATGCCGCGGACACCCCCGCGCAGCCTACCCGCCCGGCCCCTGACAGTTTCCTGCGGGCGCCAGCCACGGAAGAGAATCAAAAGATCAAAAGCAGAAGCCGGTCGCTGCGCTCTCAGGCGCCGGATCGCAGGCATCTGCCTGGTTGCCGGCCAGCGGCCGGCACTACCGGGAAGCATCCACGCATGGCGTGGATCTACTGTGCCGACCAAGGTCGACCCCCACGAGCAACAGGCCATGCCATTCCAACAGATCGCGGAAATCTGTCGAAGGCGGGGTGGATCCGGCTGCGGGGGTGTCCGCGGCATGGATGCCGCGGCCAAGCCCCCAAGGATGGGTTTACGGCGTCCCCCGCAACCGGACCCACCCCGCCATCCCACCGATACCCCGCTTTTGACGTTGACGTTGACGTTGATTCGGCGGGTGCAGGGCGCAGCCCTGCATCAGACCCCAACCCTCACTTCTTCAGGAAGTTGTCCACCAGCAGATGCTTCACGTCGTCGAAGCGGCCGTTCAACACCGCCTTGGCCGCGTACAACGCCGTGCCGGCCACCTGCTTGGCTTCGATCTGCGGCGGCATCACCAGCTCGGCGCGGCTGGTGTGCACGTCCAGCAGCGCCGGGCCACGCTGGGACAGGAAGTCCTGCACCGCTTCCTCCAGGTCCTCGCTGCGGGTCACGGTGCGGCCGTGGAAGCCGATCACCTCGGCCAAGCGGCCGAAGTCCGGATTCTTCAGGTCGGTGTAGTTGTCCAGAAGGCCTTCCACCTTCTGCTCCAGCTCGACGAAATTCAGCGAGCCGTTGTTGAACACCACCACCTTGATCGGCAGGTTTTCCTGCACGGCCGTCAACAGATCGCCCAGCAGCATCGCCAGGCCACCATCGCCGGAAAGCGAGATCACCTGCCGGCCCGGGAACGCCTTCTGCAGGCCCAGTGCCTGTGGCATCGCATTGGCCATCGTGCCGTGCAACAGGCTGGTCAGCGTGCGGCGGCGGCCGTTGACGCGGATGTGGCGCAACACCCACACCATCGGCGAGCCACCGTCGGCGGTGAACAGTGCATCATCGGTGGCATATTTCGACAGCAGCGCGGTCAGGTGCTGCGGATGGATCAGCTCGCCCTCACCGGGCTGCTCTTCCTTCTCGCGCTTTTTCAGTGCCTTGTCACGGCGCTCGATGCACTCGTCCAGGAAACTGCTGTCCTCGCGCGGCGGCAGCATCGGCAGCAAGGCGTCCAGCGTCGGCGCGATATCACCGACCACGCCAAGGTTCACCGGATGGCGGCGGCCGAGGTGGCTGCCATCGCGGTCGACCTGGATGATCGTCGCCTTGTCCGGATAGAACTGGCCCCAAGCGAAATCAGCGCCGAGCAGCAGCAGCGTGTCGCACTCCATCAGTGTGTGGAAGCCGGATTCGATGCCGAAGATGCCGGTCATGCCCATGTTGTACGGGTTGTCCGGCTCGACGAAGTCCTTGGCGCGCGAGGTGTGCGCCACCGGCGCCTGCAACCTGCGCGCAAGTTCCAACAACTGGGCGTGCGCGCCCTGGCAACCGGCGCCGGCATAGATGCCGATGCGCTTGCCCTGCCCCAGCAGCTCGGCGATGTGCTGAAGCTCGGTGTCGGATGGACGCAGCACCGGCTGGGTGTAGTGCACCGAGAACGGCACATCGTGCTTCACCTCGGCCTCGCTGATGTCAGCCGGCAGGATCACTACGGCGACGCCGCGACGGCTGATCGCGGCCTGGCAGGCCAGCGCCACCACGCGTCGCGCCTGTTCGGCGCTGTGCACCTGTTCGCAGAACACCGTGCAGCTGCCATACACCGCCTTGAAGTCCACTTCCTGCGGGAACTCCATGCCCAGCTCGCTGGTGACGATCTGGCTGGCGATCAGCACCATCGGCGCCCGGTTGCGGTTGCTCTCGAAGATGCCATTGATGAAATGCAGGCCACCGGGTCCGCAGGAGCCAGCACACGCCGTCAACTGGCCGCTGACCAGCGAATCGGCGCCGGCAGCGAACGCTGCCACTTCTTCATGGCGTACATGCACCCAAGCGATCTCGCTGCCATGCATCGCATCGGTAACATGATTGAGCGTATCGCCCACGATGCCGTAGCAACGGCGGACACCGGCCTGCTGCAGGGCGTCCACCACGATTTCGGCCACGCGCTTGCTCATCGGATACATCCTCGAACGGGGGAACCTCCGAGGCTAGACCCGGTGAAGTGATGCCCCCGTGGGCAAGGCGCGCATCGCCTCGATGCGCAAACTTCAGACGGATGTCTCGTCAATCGTTGACGTTGATCCAGCCCACCACCGCGCCCTGCTTCGGGTTGCGGTAGCGCAGCTTCATCCAGCCATCCTGTTCATCCAGCATTTCCACACGGTCGCCCTGCACCAGATAACGCTTGGTGCTGGATGCACCGGGCCGATCGAACAGGAACAGGCGCGCCGCCAGCACGGAGGCCTGCTGGCCACGCAGCGGTCCGTCGGGCGGTGCGCCCAGGCCATCGGCAATGGCCGTCTCAAGCACGTTTCCGGCGGCATCATAGGTGCGCCAGACTGCCAACGGCCCCTGCTCGTCGGTCTGCACCCAATGCAGCGCGGCGTTAAGCGTATCGCCCAGCATCAACACGCTCTCGGAGCGGTACAGATAGAGCTTCGTACCTGCAAACCGGTACTGATCGGTGTACCACATCGGGCCGCTGCGGCAGCTGCTGGTCAGGGTGCGGCTCGAACGATCGACAGTCAGCCCCATCAAGTCACCGCAACTGTCCTTGCCGCGGGTGTCGGCCTGCAGCGCGCGGAACCCGGCACTGGCCGGATCGAAGCGGTACACCGCCACCGCTTCGTTGACCATGCCCACCGATGCACGTGCAATCAATTCCGGGTAGCCATCGAAATCGACGTCCTCCAGACCCCATCGCGAATTGCCGTCCGCATCCGCCGCGCCCGCCAGATTCTGGCGCTTGCCCGACGGCGACAACTGAACCGCGATGCTGCCGTCCTGCTGGGGATCGGCGTGTGCCTGCACGTGAGCGGCGACCTGGAACCGTAGTGTTTCGCCGTCGCCCTCATTCGCCTCCGCCGTCGGCAGCCACAGGCCTGCCAGCAGCAGGCCCAGCACGTAGTCCCTGTGTTTCATCGTCCATCCCTGTGGCGCCACGATGGCCCCTTCAGGTCAGAACGATACCTCGACCGGCTGCCGCGACCACAGCACCGACTGATGCTTGGTCTGCTGCTTCCACGCCAGGCGGATCGCTTCGATATCGGCGCGGCGCTGCGGGGTGTCCTCGTGCAGCACCACCAGCACCTTGGTGCGCAGGCGGTTGGGTGCGGCATCGCCGCGGAACAGCCACTGGCCATAAGCATCGAACACGGTCAGGCCATCCGGGAAGCGCGGGGTCACTTCCTTGTCCAGGAAAGTGCGCCACTGCGCATCGCTGATGGTGTCGGCCTGCGGGCGGTTGCCGGCGCCCTGCTCCTCGCCCACGCCGAAGTACAGCTCGCTGCGCACCCAGCCGTGGCCGGCGGACGGGCGGGCGGCATCGCCCTTCAGTTCGGCGGTGGTGGCCGTGGCATAGGCGCTGGGCGCCTGCGAAGAGAGGCTGGCGCAGCCGCTGGTGGCCAGCAGCACGGCGAAGACGAGGCCAAGGTGTTTCATCGGTACAACTCCGGGGGAAGGGGGACAAGGCGAGGCGGCAGCGTACAGCGCCACCGGCCCGGCGTGCTGATGCCAGCGGGGCATCAGCTCATGCCGGACCGGCAGGGCTTGCATCGGCACCGGCCATCACGCGAAGATAATATATCGCTTCATCCGGATGGATGTAAGTTAAACCATCTCCCCCCTTCCCCGTCGTCGTTGTTGCTGGAGCCCCCATGTCCGTCCGCCTTCCTGCGTCGCCACTCGGCCTCGCCATCGCCCTCGCGCTTTCCGCCGCCGCCCCGGCCCTGGCCCAGGACGCCACCAACCTGGACACGGTGATCGTCACCGGCACCCGCGCGGCCGACCGCACCGTGCTCGAATCCACCTCGCCGGTGGATGTGCTCACCGCCGAGGACATCCGCAAGGCCGGCGTGGTCAACGGTGAGCTGGGCAGTGCGCTGCAGGCGCTGCTGCCGTCATTCAACTTCCCGCGCCAGTCCAACTCCGGCGGCGCTGACCACGTGCGCGCCGCGCAGCTGCGCGGCCTGTCGCCGGACCAGGTGCTGGTGCTGATCAATGGCAAGCGCCGCCACCACACTGCGCTGGTCAACACCGACAGCAAGATCGGCAAGGGCACCACCCCGGTCGACTTCAATTCGATCCCCGTCAGCGCGATCAAGCGCATCGAAGTGCTTCGCGACGGCGCCGGTGCGCTGTACGGCTCCGATGCGGTGGCCGGCGTGATCAACGTGATCCTCGACAACGGCGGCGACGGTGGCGAGATCGAGGCCAGCTACGGTGCCAACCACACCGACCTCAAGCCGATCGGCCGCACCCTCACCGATGGCCAGACCGGCAACATCAGCGCCAAGGTCGGCACTTCGCTGGGCGAGGACGGCGGCTTCCTGCGCGTCGGCCTGGAGTACAAGCACCGCAACGGCACCAACCGTGCCGGCTTCGACCAGATTCCGCCGTGGGACCAGACCCCGGGCAACCTCGCGCTGCAGGGCAAGCGCAACTATGTGCTGGGTGACGGCAAGAGCAAGGACATCAACCTGTGGCTGAACACCGAAATTCCGGTGGGCCAGACCTCCACGTTCTACGCGTTCGGTACTTTCAACCAACGGGATACCGAAGGCGCGAACTACTTCCGCTATCCCGATGGCGATGCCAACTGGAAAGAGGTCTATCCGAACGGTTACCGACCGATCTCCGAAGGCGAGAACCGCGACGTGCAGGCCGTGGCCGGCGTGCGCGGCCAGTGGGGTGAGTGGAGCTACGACGGCAGCCTGGATTACGGGCAGAACGATTTCACCTACCGCCTGCGTGATTCGCTCAACGCATCGCTGGGCCCGACCAGCCCGACCCGCTTCAAGACCGCCGACTACGAATACGCACAGACCGTGGGCAACCTCGACCTGAGCCGCGTGTTCACCCAGAGCGACAGCATCAGCCACACCCTGGGCCTGGGCGTGGAAGCGCGCCATGAGCGCTACCAGACCCGTCCCGGCGACCCGGCCAGCTATGCGGCCGGCCCGTACACCGACCGCCCGACCGGCTCGCAGGCCGGTGGCGGCCTGACCCCGCAGGACGCGGCGCGCCTGTCGCGCGACGTGGCCAGCGCCTACGCCAGCCTGTCCAGCCAGTTCGGCGAGAAGTTCTCCACCGACCTGGCCGCGCGCTACGAGCACAATGACGACTTCGGCGGCGAACTGACCGGCAAGCTCGGCCTGCGCTACGAATTCACCCCGGCGTTCGCGCTGCGCGGCGCCATCTCCAACAACTTCCGCGCACCGTCGCTGGCGCAGATCGGTTACGAATCCACCTCCACCGGCTACAACGCCGGCGGCCAGCTGGTGCAGGGTCGACTGCTGTCGGTCAACAATCCGATCGCACGTGGCCTGGGTGCGCAGAATCTGAAGCCGGAGAAGTCGATCAACACCTCGCTGGGCTTCACCAGCCGCATCGGCGAGCACTTCGACCTGTCGCTGGACTTCTTCCAGATCGACATCGACGACCGCATCGCGCTGTCGGAAAGCATCACCGGCGATGCACTGACCGACTACGTGGCGGCCAACTACGGCGTCACCGGCCTGCAGAGCGCCAGTTTCTTCGTCAACGCCGCCGATACCCGCACCCGCGGTGCCGAGCTGGTGAGCAACTGGCGGCAATCGCTGGGCAACGGTCAGCTGCTGCTGACCGGCACCTATGCGTACACCAAGACCACGCTGAAGAACGTGCTGGCCACGCCGGCACAGCTCCGTGCACTGAACCCGGACTACGTGCTGTTCGGTATCGAAGAGACCAACACCCTCACCGATGCCACGCCGCGCACCCGTGGCAGCTTCTCGGCCGCCTGGAGCAACGACCACTGGTCGCTGAGCACCCGCGTGAACCGCTATGGCAGCGCCACCCGCGTGTTCAACTTCGGTGACGGCTACATCCCGCGCCAGACCTACCAGGCCGAATGGCAGCTGGATGCCGACGTCGAGTACCGCATCACTCCGCAGTGGAGCGTGGCCATCGGCGGCCAGAACCTGACCGACAACTACCCGGATCGATCCAACAGCGATATCCACTACTTCGGCAACCTGCCGTATGACGTGCTGTCACCGATCGGCAGCAACGGCGCGTACTACTACGGCCGCGTCCGCTATACGTTCTGATCGCATTGGGTGTGATTGCCTTCGGTGGGTGCGGACCGTTGGTCCGCACTACACGGTAGTGCCGGCCGCTGGCCGGCAACCGCAGGGTGCATCCATGGACCATGAAGTTGCCGGCCAGCGGCCGGCACTACCAAATCCGTAGCCTGCCCTCGACCCCACGTACACGCCCGCGCTGGCAAGCTGGGCGTCATGGCTGAACCGCTCCCCCTGCGTCCGCCACCTCCATTGCTGGACGATGCCTGCGCGTTGTTCCTCGATGTTGATGGCACCCTGATCGAATTCGCTGCACGCCCGGATGCCGTGCAGTTGCTGCCCGACGTGCGCGAAGCCATCGGCCGCATCAGCGACCGCCTGGAAGGTGCCGTGGCACTGGTCAGTGGTCGCCCGCTCGAGCAACTGGACCAGTTGTTCGCTCCCCTGCAGCTTCCCGCCGCCGGCCTGCATGGCCACGAACTGCGTGGCGAGGATGGTCGCGTGCTGCGCGACGCACATGATGACGACACCGCCGACTGGCTGCACGCGCTGCACCAGCAGGCGATGCGTTTCGCGCATGGACATCCTGGCGTGCTGGTGGAAGACAAGGGCGTCGGCCTGGCCCTGCACTGGCGCGGCGCACCGAACGCAGCAGCCGATGTGCGCGCCTTTGCCGACCGCCACCTGCGCGGTCGCAGCAGCCATCGCCTGCAGCCCGGCGATCATGTGGTGGAATTCGTGCCGGTCGGCTCCGACAAGGGTCGCGCGGTGCGGCGGATGATGCAGTACCTGCCGTTCCGTGGCCGCCTGCCCGTGTTCATGGGTGACGACCTCACCGATGAGTTCGGCTTTGACGCCGCCAACGGCCAGCACGGCTGGAGTGTGCTGGTGGGTGAACGCGAACCCAGCGCGGCGGTGTTCGCACTGCCCGACATACGCAGCGTGCACGCCTGGCTGCGTGAGAATGCCTATTGACCCGGCCAACCCCCACGGCCGCAACCGAGATGTAGCACGTGATGACCCAACCCGATCTTGATCTGGGCGTGGTCGGCAACGGCAGCTTCGGCGCCCTGGTCGACAAACATGCCCGCGTAGTCTGGAGCTGCCTGCCCACCTTCGACGGCGACCCCACCTTCTGCGCCCTGCTCAGCCCCAACCAGCAGAACGGCGGCGACTTCGCCATCGAGCTGGAGGATTTCAGCAGCAGCGAACAGGAGTACCTGACCAACACCGCGATACTCCGCACCGTGCTGCACGACAGCCACGGCGGCTCGCTGGAAATCCTCGATTTCGCTCCGCGCTGGCGCCAGAACGATCGCTTCTACCGCCCGGTGAGCCTGATCCGCCAAGTGCGTCCACTGGCGGGCAGCCCGCGCATCACCGTACGCGCGCGGCCGCTGGCTGACTGGGGCGCACGCGTGCCCGAGTCCACCTGGGGCAGCAACCACGTGCGCTGGATCCTGCCCGAGCACGTACTGCGGCTGACCACCGATGTGCCGGTGCGGCTGGTGCGCGATGGCCTGCCCTTCGTGCTCAACCATCCGGTCCACCTGATCCTGGGCGTGGACGAATCGCTCGACCGCTCGATCAGCGGCTACGTACAGGACGCCTTCCAGCGCACCCGCGACTACTGGCGCGAATGGGTGCGCTACCTGTCCATTCCGCTGGAATGGCAGGACGCAGTGATCCGCAGTGCGATCACCCTCAAGCTGTGCCAGTACGAGGACAGCGGCGCGATCATCGCGGCGATGACCACCTCCATTCCCGAAGCACCCGGCAGCGTGCGCAACTGGGATTACCGTTACTGCTGGCTGCGCGATGCCGCGTTCGTGGTGCGTGCGCTGAACCGCCTCGGCGCGACGCGCACGATGGAACAGTTCCTCGGCTACATCTTCAACCTGGCCAGCAACGATGGCACGCTGCAGCCGCTGTATGGCATCGGCTTCGAAGCCAAGCTGGACGAGGACGAAGTACCCAGCCTGTCCGGTTACCGCGGCATGGGCCCGGTGCGCCGCGGCAACCTGGCCTGGGTGCAGCGCCAGCATGATGTCTATGGCAGCGTGGTACTCGCCTCCACGCAGCTGTTCTTCGATCGTCGCCTGCAGGATCCTGGCGATGCGCACACCTTCGCGCGGCTGGAACCCCTCGGCGAACAGGCCTTTGCCCTGCACGACGTACCGGATGCCGGCCTGTGGGAGTTCCGCGGCCGCACCGAAGTGCACACCTATACCAGCGCAATGTGCTGGGCAGCCTGCGACCGCCTGTGCAAGATCGCCGTGCGCCTGAAGCGTGATGACCGCGCACGCTACTGGCGCGAGCGCGCCGACACCATCCACGCCCGCATCATGGCCGAAGCCTGGAGCGAGGAACGAGGCCACTTCACCGATACTTTCGGCGGCCATCGCCTGGATGCGTCGTTGCTGTTGCTGGCCGACATCGGCTTCATCGACGCAATGGACGCCCGCTTCGTCGCCACCGTCGAGGCCATCGGCCGTGACCTCAAGCATGGCAACTCGCTGTACCGCTATGTCGCCCCGGATGACTTCGGTGAACCGGAAACCAGCTTCACCATCTGCACGTTCTGGTACATCGATGCGCTGGCCGCGATTGGTCGCATGGAAGAGGCGCGCGAGATGTTCGAGCTGTTGTTGAAGCAGCGCAACCACCTGGGCCTGCTGTCGGAGGATCTGGCCTTCGACAGCGGCGAGGCCTGGGGCAATTTCCCGCAGACCTATTCGCACGTCGGCCTGATCACCGCCGCGATGCGCCTGTCGCGGTCGTGGCAGGAGGCATCGTGAGTCGTCTTGTCGTGGTTTCAAACCGTGTGGCCGTGCCGGGTGAAAACCGCGCCGGCGGCCTCGCGGTCGGCCTGCTGGCCGCACTGAAGGAACGCGGCGGCCTGTGGTTCGGCTGGAGCGGCAAGAGCGTGCGCGATGGCAGTGGCACGCTGCACACGCAGAAGGATGGCGACATCGAGTTCGTCACCCTGGACCTGAGCAAGCGCGAGGTCGATGGCTACTACAACGGCTTCGCCAACCGCACGTTGTGGCCACTGCTGCATTTCCGCCTGGACCTGGTCGATTACGATCGCGGTACCCGCGAGACCTACCACAAGGTCAATGCACTGTTCGCCGACAAGCTCGCGCCGTTGCTGCGCGAGGACGACATCGTCTGGATCCACGACTACCACCTGATTCCACTGGGCGCGATGCTGCGCGAACGGGGCATCGGCTGCCGCATCGGTTTCTTCCTGCACATCCCGATGCCCTCGGCCGACCTGCTGCAGGCGATGCCCGACCATCTGCGGTTGTTCTCGGCGCTGTATGCCTACGACCTGGTCGGCTTCCAGACCCAGCGCGACGCCGACCGTTTCCAGACCTACCTGCGCCTGTTCGGCGGTGGCAAGGTGCTCGAGAACGGTGAACTGGAAGCACCGGGTGGTCGCCGCTTCCGTGCGGCCGCCTTCCCGATCGGCATCGATACCGAACTGATCGCCCGCCAGGCCGGTACCGCTGCCACCAAGGCGGCGGTGAAGAACCTGCGCGCCAGCCTGCGTGACCGCCAGCTGGCGATCGGCGTGGACCGCCTGGACTATTCCAAGGGCCTGCCCGAACGCTTCCTCGGCTTCGAGCGTTACCTGGAACGGCATCCGGACCAGCACGGCTCGCTGACCTACCTTCAGATCGCCCCGGTCTCGCGCGGCGATGTCACCGAGTACCGCCAGCTGCGCAGCCAGCTGGAACAGATCGCCGGGCATATCAATGGTGGCCACGCCGCACCCGACTGGACCCCGCTGCGCTACGTCAACCAGAACTTCACCCATGCCACTCTGACCGGCTTCTACCGCGCTGCCGCAGTGGGCCTGGTCACCCCGCTGCGCGATGGCATGAACCTGGTGGCCAAGGAGTACGTGGCCTCGCAGGATCCGGAAGATCCCGGCGTACTGGTGCTGTCGTTGCTGGCCGGCGCCGCCGACGAACTCAAGCAGGCGTTGCTGGTGAACCCGCATGACCTGGACGGCGTCGCCGATGCCATCGCCACCGCGGCGACGATGTCACTGCACCGGCGCAAGGAGCGCTGGCACGCGATGATGGAGCACCTGCGCACCTACGACATCAACCACTGGCGACGCAGCTACCTCGACGCGCTGGAGGGCTGAGGGAAAAAGGGGACGGAGGGGATTAAGTCGTTTGTGCACAAACGACTTAATCCCCTCCGTCCCCTTTTTTCTTCAATCCAGGAACCGTGCGGCCTGCTCCGGTGCCGGCAGATAGCAGCCGTCATGCCGCCCGAACCAGCGATAGCGGTTGCGGGCCAGCGCGCGGTACGCCGCGTCGCGCCAGCTGCGCGGCAGCACGCGCAACGCACCAGTGAGGCGCCAGCCACCACCGAGTCCTGCCAGCACGCGCAGGATCGCATCGGTATCGGTCCAGGCGCCCTGTTCGTCCAGCAACAGGAACGACATCGGGTCCTGCGGATCCAGCCCGTGCGCGCGCAGCAGGGCGCTGCCCTGCGCACCCTGCATTGCCGCGAAGCGATAGCGTCCCTTGCGATCAAAGCGCAGCAGGAAGCGCACCCAGCGGTTGCACAGTGCGCAGACACCATCGAACACGATCACCGCGCCGCCCGCGTCGGTGGCGGCTTCACTGCGGTTCGAGCCAGCCTTCATAGCGGATCAGGGCTCCTGCCCAGGGCAAGGTCACATCGACCAGGAAAGTGTAGCGCTGGTCGTCCCAGGCCTCGCGGCAACGTACGCCACCAAACCAGCGCGTCGGCAGCGGCAGCAGGCCAAATGCCCAGACCCGCCGCACCGACCAGTCGATGCCACCGTCGCGGGCCTGCAGGTCGAACTCAAAACGCACCGCACCCAACTGCTCGTGCAGATACCCTTCGTGCGCCCACAGCCTCGATACCATCGGCCAGCGGCCGAAGCGTCGTGCCCAGCGTTCACCCTGCCCGTGTGCGCTGAACGCCACCTCGGTCGGCAGCGCCTCGCCATCCCTTGGCAACCGCGCCAGCGCGGCCAGCAGCGGCACCAGCCAGTGCCGGCCGCGCTCGATCCGCGCCTGGCCCACGTAGCGGCAGGGCAGCGGCGCGGCATGCAGTGCCTGCACCGGTGCGACCAGGGTGGCGAAGGCCGGCCCCAGCACGCGCGCGAACAGCGGCACGCTCAGGGCGCGATCCAGGCCAGGGTTGCCATGCGTCCGGTACGACGATCGCGCCGGTGCGAATACAGGTCCGGATCGGCCATGGTCGACACCGTACCGCCGTGAATCTGCGCCGGGTCCATCCCCGCCGCCTGCAGGCGCTGCCGGGCCAGGGCGAACAGGTCCACCTTCCAGTGGCCAGCACGGGTTGCCATGAATGCAGCCTCGGCGGCCGGATCGTGGCCGACGAAGGCGTGATAGACCTCCTCGCCGATCTCGTAATCGGCCGGTCCGGCCGCCGGGCCCAGCCAGGCGCGCAGCTGCGCCGGTGGCGTCTGCATGGCGGCCACGGTGGCCTCCAGCATGCCGTCGGCCAGGCCACGCCAACCGGCATGGGCGGCGCCCACCTCGCTGCCATCGACGGCGGCGAACACCACCGGCAGGCAGTCAGCAGTCAGGATCGCCAGCACCACGCCCGGCACCGAGGTCACCGCGGCGTCGGCGACCGGTTCGCTGGCACCGGCCACTGGCGGCGCGTTGAAGCGCAGTACGGTGCTGCTGTGCACCTGGCGCAGCCAATGCGGCGCCGACGGCAGCGCCAACCCCTGCTGCAGCAGCTGGCGGTTGTGCTCGACGTTGGCCGGGGTGTCACCATCGGCCGCGTGCCGGTTGCCCAGGTTGAACTGCGCGAACGGCGCCGGCGAGATGCCGGCACCATGCCGCCGCGTGGTCAGCGCGTGGACGCCCGCAGGCGCCGGCCAGTCCGCCTGCAGCAATGGCAGCGCGGCAGCCATCACCAGCGGTCCCGCTCGCGTGCGGCGAAGGCGTCGCTGTCTTCGCGCAGCACCTTCAGCAGGTGCAGCATGTCGGCCGGCACCGGCGCAGTGTTGCGCACCGTCTCACCGGTGATCGGGTGCACGAACTCCAGCGTCTCGGCATGCAGCGCCTGGCGCTTGAAGCCGCGCAGCGCGGCCACCAGCTCGTCGCTGGCGCCCTTGGGCAGCTTCAGCGCGCCGCCGTACAGCGGATCGCCCACGATCGGATGGCGGATGTGTGCCATGTGCACGCGGATCTGGTGGGTACGGCCGGTTTCCAGGCGGCATTCCAGGGCGGTATGTGCACGGAAACGCTCGCGCAGGCGGTAATGGGTCACCGCTTCCTTGCCATCCTCGCGCACGCCCATCTTCAGGCGGTCGCGCGGGTGGCGGTCGATCGGCGCATCGGCAGTGCCGCCAGCCACCAGGGCGCCCATCACGATGGCCAGGTACTGGCGGTGCACGTCGCGTGCGGCCAGCTGCTCGACCAGCGCGGTCTGTGCCTCCAGGGTCTTGGCCACCACCATCACGCCGCTGGTGTCCTTGTCCAGGCGATGCACGATGCCCGCGCGCGGCAGCACCGCCACCGACGGGTCGCGGAACAGCAGGGCGTTGACCAGGGTGCCGCTGTGGTTGCCGGCGCCGGGGTGCACCACCAGGCCGACCGGCTTGTTGATCACCAGCAGGTACTCGTCCTCGAACAGCACGTCCAGCGGGATGTCCTCCGGCTGGGCGTCGGTCTGGGTTTCAAGCACCACGGTGAGGGTGACCACCTCGCCGCCGCGCAGCGGATCGCGCGGGCGGGCCTGGGCGCCGTCCAGCAGGACATCGCCGGTCTTGATCCACTCGGTCAGGCGCGAACGCGAGTATTCGGGGAACAATTCGGCCACGACCGCGTCGAAACGGCGGCCGGCAGAGGTGTCGGGGACGATGGCCTGGCGGGCCGATTCAGAGGGTTGTTCAGACATGGCAGGGGGCATTCTTTGAAATTTTGGGGTCCCGGCGGCCGGTTTCAGTCGCTGGACAGGACACTAGGCTATCATCGACCCTTCGTATTCCAGCCGCGTCCCGCCTCGACCTCATGATCCGACGCTCCGTCATGCTCTCTGCGCCCGTCCGCCTCACCGCCCTGTTGCTGGTGCTGGTCATCGCCGCCACCGGTTGCCATCGTGGTGCCAAGAAGGGTGATCGCCCCGATGAAGGGACGCCGGTCGAACAGTTGTACGAGAAGAGCCACAAGCTGATGCAGGGTGGCAACTGGAGCGGCGCCGAAGGCAGCTTCCGCCGCCTGGTGGCCCAGTATCCGTACGGCCCGTACACCGAACAGGCGATGATCGAAACCGCCTATGCCCAGTACAAGGCCGGCAAGCACGATGACGCGGTGTCCAGCATCGACCGCTTCATCCGTACCTACCCGACCCACCGCAACATCGCCTACCTGTACTACCTGCGCGGCCTGGCCAACTCCAACCGCAGTACGGTTTTCCTTCGCCGCGTATGGTCCCTGGATGCAAGCCGCCGCGACCTGTCCACGCCGCACCAGGCGTACTCGGACTTCAACATCGTGGTAGACCGCTACCCGAACAGCCGCTACGCCGCTGATGCGCGCCAGCGCATGCTGGAGCTGCGTGACGTGTTCGCCCAGCACGAGCTGGACAACGCCCTGTACTACATGCGCCGCGGCGCATGGGTCTCGGCCGCGGGCCGCGCCAACTACCTGCTGGAAACCTACCCGCAGAGCGCCTTCCAGTACGACGCCGTCGCCGTCCTGGCCGATTCCTACACCCACCTGGGCAACAAGACCCTGGCCGACGACGCCCGCCGCGTCCTGCAGCTGAACCAGCCGGACCACCCGTGGCTGGAAGGCAAGTGGCCGAAGTACCCGTGGATGGTCCGCAAGCTGAACCCGTTCGCCGGCGAGAAGTCCGCCAGCACCGGCCAGCGCAACGCGCGACTGGAAAAGAAGTAAGAAAAAGGCCCCGCGAGGGGCCTTTCTTCTTTCTGTAGAGTCGAGCCGTGCTCGACTGCTCTCAGCAGGACGCTCCACGCGCGACGGCTTCCCGGGTGCCGCCTAGGAATTCTCCGAATCCCCGGTGGATGCGACGCCGGTCCCAATCGGCGCGGGCAAGGCCCTCCACACTGCGGCGCAACGGCCATCCTGGCCGGCAAGGAGCGCCCCATGACACCACCGCCCCGCCGTTTGCGGCACCTGACCACCCTGATCGCTTCGGCCGTGCTGGCGCTGGCCTCCGGCCCGCTGGGCGCCACCCCGGCCGCGCCCGGCGACCTGCTCTCCGCCGCGCCCTATCGCGCCAGCTGGGTGCCGTCTGCGGCCGCCCAGTCCTACAAGCTGCACTACCGCACCCCAGACCACCGTGGCCAGTTGGCCGAAGGCACCGGCCTGCTGTACCTGCCGGCCGGCGCGGCTCCGGTCGGTGGCTGGCCGGTGGTGTCGTGGGCACACGGCACCCAGGGCATCGCCGATCGCTGCGCCCCCTCCGTGTCCGGCCCCTACCAGCCTGAACGCGACGGGCGTTTCCTCGACCTGTTCCTGGCACAGGGCTATGCCGTCGTCGCCGCCGACTACCAGGGCCTCGGCAGCCCCGGTGACCACGCCTACCTGCACGTGCGCACCGCCGCACGCAACGCCATCGATCTGGTCAAGGCCAGCCATCAGTACCTCGGCCGCACCACGCTGTCGCCGCGCTGGGTCTCGGTTGGCCATTCGCAGGGCGGTGCCGCCGCGCTTGCTGCCGGCCACATCGCGGATGCTTACGGCGGACCATCACTGCGGTACCGCGGCAGCTTCACCACCGGCACGCCCACCGCCGTCGAGCTGACCGCGCTGGTGATGAAACCGGACAATCGCACCGCCAATCCCGGCGCGCTCAACGCCTACCACGCCTATCTGCTGGATGGCCTGCTGCAGGTCGCCCCGCAGATCGACCGCGTGCTCAGCGATGAGGGGCGTGCACGGGTCGCGCTGGCGCGCGGGCAATGCCTGGGCGAACTGGCCTCCACGCTGGAAGGCGCCGATACCGGCGCGATGTTCATCTCACCGCTGACCGACGTGGCGGGCATCTGGACCTTGCTGCACGACTACCTGGGCGTGCCGCGCCGCGGTTTCAGCCAGCCGCTGATGCTGGGCCATGGCAGCGAGGACCGCGACGTGCCGTACATGACCACCCTGCTGTATGCCGCGGGGCTGGCCCTGCGTGGAGAGCCCGTGGCATTCCGGCGCTATCCGGTCGACCACCGCGGCACGCTGGATGCGGCGGCTGCGGATGGCCTGGCGTTCGTGCGTGCGCGGCTGGGGGACAGCCCGTTCGACGAAGCCACCGAAACCGCCGGCTTCGAACAGCTGCTCGACCAGGCCCGGTAGATTCACGCCATGCGTGGATACGTGGTCTACGGGATTGCCGGCCAGCGGCCGGCACTACCTGGTAGCGCCTGGCCCTGCCCGGCGACCTGCGCTCAGCCCTTGTAGCCGTTGCTGATCGGGTAGCGGCGCTCACGGCCGAACGCACGCCGCGAGACCTTCGGCCCCGGCGCGGCCTGGTGCCGCTTCCACTCACTGATGCGCACCAGGCGCAGCACGCGGTCGACCACGGCCGCGTCGTAACCGGCCGCAACGATCTCCGTGCGCGACTGCTCCTGGTCGATGTAGCGGTACAGGATGCCGTCCAGCACGTCATAGGCCGGCAGCGAATCCTGGTCCAGCTGGTTCTCGCGCAGTTCGGCCGAAGGCGGGCGGCTGATCACCGCCGGCGGGATCACCGGCGCACCGCCCACGGTGTTGCGCCACTTCGACAGACCGAACACTTCGGTCTTGTACAGGTCCTTCAGCGGCGCGTAGCCACCACACATGTCGCCGTAGATCGTGGCGTAACCCACCGCGTACTCGCTCTTGTTGCCGGTGGTCAGCAGCAGGCCGCCGAACTTGTTGGCCAGCGCCATCAGGATCACGCCACGGCTGCGCGACTGCAGGTTCTCCTCGGTCACGTCCGGGGTGGTGCCTTCGAACATGGGCGCCAGCGATTCCATCAGGCCCTTGAATGCTGGCTCGATCGACACCGCTTCCAGCTTCACGCCCAGCGCCTGGCACTGTTCGGCGGCCAGATCATTGGACAGGCCAGCGGTGTAGCGCGACGGCAGTCGCACTGCGGTGACGTTTTCGGCACCCATTGCATCCACGGCCATCGCCAGCACCAGCGCCGAGTCAATGCCACCGGACAGGCCCAGCCACACTTTCCTGAAGCCGTTCTTGCGGCAGTAGTCCTGGATGCCACGGGTCACAGCACGCCAGGCCAGCGCGTCCATGCTCTCATCGCCATCGTCCATCCACACGTGCGGCATGAAGCGACGGGTTTCACCGTCGTACTCCACCACCAGCCACTGATCGACGAAGGCCGCCGCGGCCGGATGCACGGTACCGTCGCCGTCGGCCACCACCGAAGCACCATCGAATACCAGCGCGTCCTGGCCACCGACCACATTGAGATAGGCGATCGCCGCCCCGCTCTCGCGGGTTCGCGCGGCCAGCACGGCATCGCGCTGGGCGTGCTTGCCGCGCTCGTACGGCGAAGCATTGGGCACCACCACCAGCTGCGCACCTTCGCGCACGGTGTCGGCCAGCGGCTCGGCGAACCACAGGTCTTCGCAGATCAGCAGGCCCACCGGAATGCCGTTGACCTCAAACACGCAGCTGCCGCCATCCGGATCGACATCGAAGTAGCGACGCTCGTCGAACACCGCGTAGTTGGGCAGTTCGCGCTTGCGGTAGGTCTGCTCGACCAGGCCATCGCGCAGCACGCTGGCGGCGTTGTAGACCACCGCACCTGCCGCCTGCGGCCAGCCGACCACGGCAGTGATGCCACGGCAGGCGGTTGCGATGCGGGTCATCGCCTGCTCGCATTCGTACAGGAAGCCGGGACGCAGCAGCAGGTCCTCCGGCGGATAACCGCTCACCGCCAGCTCGGGGAACATCACCAGCTCGGCGCCGTACTCGTCGCGCGCCTGGCCGATCATCTCGATGATGCGCTCGGTGTTGCCGGCGACATCGCCGACCGGGAAGTCGAACTGCGCCATCGCGATGCGGATCGAAGCCATGGGAATCCAGCCTGTGGTTGCAATGCCGCCATTGTAACGCCGGGGTCAGATCCCTTTTGCGCAGCAAAATGGATCTGACCCCACACCAGACGCAGAAAGGCCGCCCGGAGGCGGCCTTTCTGTTTCAAGCAGCCGGCCAGCGGCCGGCTCTACAGAATCGTCTGCCGGAGGCAGTCGATCTTATTTCACCAGCTTGGCGATGGCAGCGCCCAGGTCGCCCGGCGAACGCACGGTGACGACGCCAGCAGCTTCCATGGCAGCGAACTTGCCTTCTGCAGTGCCCTTGCCGCCCGAGGCGATCGCACCGGCGTGGCCCATGCGCTTGCCGGCCGGAGCCGACGCACCGGCGATGAAACCGACGACCGGCTTCTTCACGTGGTTCTTGATGTACTCGGCGCCGGCTTCTTCAGCGTCGCCGCCGATTTCGCCGACCATGATGATGCCTTCGGTCTGCGGGTCTTCGTTGAACAGCTTCAGGCAGTCGACGAAGTTCAGGCCGTTGATCGGGTCACCACCGATGCCGATGCAGGTGGACTGGCCCAGGCCGACTTCGGTGGTCTGCTTGACCGCTTCATAGGTCAGGGTGCCCGAACGCGACACGATGCCGATCTTGCCCGGCTGGTGGATGTGGCCCGGCATGATGCCGATCTTGCACTCACCCGGGGTGATGACGCCCGGGCAGTTCGGCCCGATCAGCACGGTGTCCGGATGCGAACGGGTCAGCACGTTCTTGACGCGCAGCATGTCCAGCACCGGGATGCCTTCGGTGATGCAGACGATGACCTTGATGCCGGCAGCAGCGGCTTCCAGGATCGCGTCGGCCGCGTACGGCGGCGGCACGTAGATGACCGAAGCGTTGGCGCCGGTGCTCTGCACGGCGTCGGCAACGGTGTTGAAGACCGGCAGGTCGATATGGGTGGTGCCACCCTTGCCCGGGGTCACGCCGCCAACAACCTGGGTGCCGTACTCGATCATCTGAGTGGCGTGGAAGGTGCCCTGCTGGCCGGTGAAGCCCTGCACGATCACCTTGGTGTTCTTGTTAATCAAAACAGACATGGGAATTCCTTGGTGTCGGATCAGGCAGCGTTCTTGACAGCTTCAACGATCTTCTTGGCGCCATCGTTGATGTTGTCAGCCGGGATGATGGCCATGCCGCTGTCACGCAGCAGCTGCTTGCCTTCTTCCACGTTGGTGCCTTCCAGGCGCACCACGACCGGAACCTTGACGCCCACTTCCTTCACGGCGGCGATGATGCCTTCGGCAATCATGTCGCAGCGGACGATGCCGCCGAAGATGTTGACGAAGATGCCTTCGACCTTGTCCGAGGACAGGATCAGCTTGAAGGCTTCGATGACGCGCTGCTTGTTGGCACCGCCGCCCACGTCCAGGAAGTTCGCCGGCTCGCCGCCGTTGAGCTTGATGACGTCCATGGTGGCCATGGCCAGGCCTGCGCCGTTGACCATGCAGCCGATGTTGCCGTCCATGGTGACGTAGTTGATGTCCAGCTCCGAAGCGATCACTTCGGTCGGATCTTCCTGGGTCTTGTCGCGCATGGCGACCAGGGCCTTCTGGCGGAACGCGGCGTTGTCGTCGCTGTCGAACTTGCCGTCCAGCGCG
Source organism: Stenotrophomonas maltophilia (assembly GCF_004920835.1). GTDB lineage: Bacteria > Pseudomonadota > Gammaproteobacteria > Xanthomonadales > Xanthomonadaceae > Stenotrophomonas > Stenotrophomonas maltophilia_AQ. The sequence goes on along the minus strand of NZ_QFHO01000023.1, from coordinate 49,831 downwards.
TACAGGTTGCCGTCGTCCAGGATGGCCAGCGGGTTGATTTCAACCAGCGCCAGATCCTTTTCGTTGAACAGGCGGTACAGGTTCACCATGATGCTGGCGAACTGGCCGGCCTGCTTGGCGGTCAGGCCCAGCTTGAAGCCGAAATCACGGCCGTGGTAACCCTGCACGCCTTCGACGAAATCGACGTTCAGCGAGTGGATCAGCTCCGGGGTTTCAGCAGCGACCTGCTCGATCTCCACGCCGCCTTCCGAAGAAGCGATGTAGGTGATGGTCTTGGTGCCACGGTCAACCAGCACCGACAGGTACAGTTCCTTGACGATCTCGCCGGCGGTGGTCACCAGCACCAGGTTGACCGGCAGTTCAACGCCAGCGGTCTGGTAGGTGGCCATCTTGGTGCCGAGCATCTTGGCCGCAGCGGCCTTCACGTCGTCGGTGGTCTTGCAGAACTTGACGCCGCCAGCCTTGCCGCGGCCGCCAGCGTGGATCTGCGCCTTGACCATCCAGGGGCCCTGGCCCAGGGAGTTGGCAGCGGCAACAGCTTCGTCCGGGGTCGCAGCGACCTTGCCGGCCGGGACCGGGATGCCGTACTCGGCAAGCAGTTGTTTTGACTGGTATTCGTGGAAATTCATGCGTCACCGTGGGAATAGGAACGACCGCACGCAATTCCTCAGGGCCCCGGCGGGGCGCCGGCATGGACCGCGGCGGGCCCACTATTGTGGCCGAGCCAGCGCCGGGGCGCAAAGAAGTCTGTACAAAACGCCAGACCCGGCCAGATTTCCACCATCATTCAGGCAGTTGCGCCCCGGCCGACGCTGGCCACCGGTATCCACAGCGGGCCAAATGCGCGATCCGGGCCGCGCCGACGGCGCCCGCCCGGGGGCCCTATACTGGTCGAATCGAGCAGACTCGACGCCACATCGACGCGACGTACCGGCCGGCTTCAGGGGATGCCAGGCAGGCCCGCCGCAGATTCCAGACCCAGGCAGCCAGAAGGGGAGTTCCGGCGTGTCACCCAGTGCTTCATTGATCGACCGCATCGAATCGATTCCGCGGCGTGAGCTGTATTTCTTCGCGCTGTACCGGGTGCTGATCGCCGCGGTCATCGCCGGCCTGCTGTACAGCCCGTTGTCGGCCATGGTCGGCGAAGCGCATCACCCGCGCCTGGCCGATACCGTCGCGGCGATCTATCTGCTGCTGTCGCTGCTGGCCCTGGTGATCGGCCGCAACGAGCGCTGGCTGCGCCCGATCGTGGTCAGCAGCGTGCTGGTCGACATCATCGCCGCCACCTTGCTCTCACATGCACTGCCCGGTGCCAGCGCCGGCATCTCGATGTCGCTGCTGTTCAACATCGCCGCTGCTGCCACCCTGCTGCCACTGAGCTGGGGCCTGGGCCTGGCGATCGCCGCCAGCCTGGCCACGGGCGCGGAATACAGCTGGAAACTACTGGAAGGGGGCGACCCCACACGCACCCTCGCCGAGCTGGCGATGTTCGCTACCAGCTACCTGGCGCTGGCCTTCATCAGCTTCCAGGTGGGCAACCGCGCGCGCCGCAACCAGCAACTGGCCAACCAGCGCGGCGATGAAGTGGCCAACCTGTTCCAGATCAACGAACTGATCATCCGCCGCATGCGTACCGGCGTGCTGGTGGTGGATGCCGACAGTCGCATCACCCTGGCCAACGAAGCCGCCTCGATGCTGCTGGGCGACAGCGATGGCAACGGCGAAAGTGGGCGCCTGGACCTGACCAGCGCCGCGCCGGAACTGGCCCGCCGCCTGCAGCGCTGGCGCAACGGCTGGGCGCAGGACGAGCTGCCGCTGCAGCTCAACCCCGACCAGCCCGAGGTACAGCCGCGCTTTGCCCGCCTGCTGGCCGGCAGCGAACTGGCACTGGTGTTCCTGGACGACTCCAGCGTGGTCTCGCGCCGCGCCGAATCACTCACCCTGTCGGCGATGGGGCGCTTCTCGGCCAGCCTGGCGCACGAGATCCGCAATCCGCTGGCGGCGATCAACTACGCCGTACAGCTGCTGGAGGAAGGCACCGGCTTCAACGAAAGCGACCGCCGCCTGCTGCAGATCATCCGCCAGCAGTGCCAACGCACCAACGGCATTGTCGAGAGCGTGCTGGGCCTGGCCCGGCGCGAGCGCGCCACCCCCGAGAACGTAGACCTGGCCGCGTTCGTGCGCCGCTTCGTGCTGGAGTACAAACAGGGGCAGACGCTGGAGACCGACAGCATCGAGCCGATCATCAACGACAGTTCGGTGATGGCCCAGGTCGATGCGAAGCATCTCTACCAGGTGCTGACCGTGCTGGTGCACAACGCACTGAAGTACGGCCGCATCGGCCAGCAACCCGCACGCGTACGGCTGCGCGTGGCGCAGCACGAGCGCAGCGCGGTGATCGACGTGATGGACCGTGGTCCGGGTATTCCAGAGAGCGTTGCCGCGCAGCTGTTCCGGCCGTTCTTCACCACCTCCGAGCATGGCACCGGCCTGGGCCTGTATATCGCCCGCGAACTGTGCCGGGCCAACCAGGCACGGCTCGACTACATTCCGGTGCCGGCGGGCGGCTCCTGCTTCCGTCTGGTGTTGCCCGGCCCGCACACGCTGTTGCCCACCTGATTCTGATTCTGTGCGTCAAACATTTGTCGCTTCCAGCCCCCTCGTTTATCTTTCACGCCCATGAACGAAACCCGCAGCGCCCTCGTCGTCGACGATGAACGCGACATCCGCGAACTGCTGGTACTGACCCTCGGCCGCATGGGGCTGCGTATCAGTACCGCCGCCAACCTGGCCGAAGCGCGCGAGCTGCTGGCCAGCAATCCGTACGACCTGTGCATCACCGACATGCGGCTGCCCGATGGCAACGGCATCGAACTGGTCAGCGAGATTGCCCAGCACTATCCGCGCACGCCGGTGGCGATGATCACCGCCTTCGGCAGCATGGACCTGGCCGTGGAAGCACTGAAGGCCGGTGCCTTCGACTTCGTCAGCAAGCCGGTGGACATCGCCGTGCTGCGTGGACTGGTCAAGCACGCACTGGAACTCAACAACGCCGAACGCCCGCTGCCCGGCCCCAATGCCGAACAGGGCGCACGCCTGCTGGGCGCTTCGCCGGCCATGGACGTGCTGCGCACCACCATCGGCAAGGTCGCGCGCAGCCAGGCGCCGGTCTACATCCTGGGAGAGTCCGGCGTTGGCAAGGAACTGGTCGCACGCACCATCCACGCCCAGGGCGCGCGCGCGGCCGGACCGTTCATTCCGGTCAACTGCGGCGCCATTCCCGGCGAGCTGATGGAAAGCGAGTTCTTCGGCCATCGCAAGGGCAGCTTCAGCGGCGCCCACGCCGACAAGCCCGGCCTGTTCCAGGCCGCGCACGGCGGCACCCTGTTCCTGGACGAAGTGGCCGAGCTGCCGCTGCAGATGCAGGTGAAACTGCTGCGCGCGATCCAGGAGAAGTCGGTGCGACCGGTCGGTGCGGCCAACGAAGAGCCGGTGGACGTGCGCATCCTCTCCGCCACCCACCGCGATCTGGCCGAGCTGGTCGAGGACGGGCGTTTCCGCCACGACCTGTACTACCGCATCAACGTGATCGAACTGAGGGTGGCGCCGCTGCGCGAGCGGCGCCAGGACCTGCCGGAGCTGGCCGCGGCAGTGCTGGCACGACTGGCCCGCAGCCACGGCCGCGCCACCCCGCTGCTGGCGCCGTCGGCGCTGGAGGCACTGGCCCAGTACGTCTTCCCCGGCAACGTGCGCGAACTGGAGAACATCCTGGAACGGGCGCTGGCGCTGGCCGAGGAAGACTGCATCGGTGCAGACGACCTGCGCCTGCCGCAGCATGCCCCGCGCGTCCCCGGCGGTGCCGCTCCTGCCGAAGCCGTGGCCGACCTGCAGCCTGGCAGCGCTGCCCTGCCCTCGTACATCGAGCAGCTCGAACGCAGTGCCATCCAGCGCGCGCTGGAAGAGAACCGCTGGAACAAGACCCGCACCGCCGCGCAGCTGGGGATTACCTTCCGCGCACTGCGCTACAAGCTGAAGAAGCTGGGAATGGAGTAATCAGCCGGGTCGGATCCCTTTCCGCAGGAAAGGGCTCTGACCCGATGCCGACCGACGTCATCCACGCATGGCGTGGATCGACGTCAATCCTTGGTCACGCGGTTGATCTCGGCCAGGCTGGTCACGCCTGCCGCCGCCTTCTTCAACGCCGACTGCCGCAGGTCATTCACCCCGATCTGCTGCGCCGCCTCGGCAATCTGCAGTGCATTGCCGCCAGCCAGCACGATGGTGGCGATCTCATCGGTCATCGGCATCACCTGGTAGATACCGGTACGGCCCTTGTAGCCCTCGGTGCACTCATCGCAGCCCACCGCTTCGTACAGCTCGATGCCCGCGTCCAGCTGCGCCTGGGTAAAGCCCTCGGCCAGCAGCGCATGCGCCGGCAGGGTCGAGCGCCGCTTGCAGTTGCCGCACAGGCGGCGCGCCAGGCGCTGGGCGATCACCAACGTCACCGAACTGGTGATGTTGTACGGCGCGATGCCCATGTTCATCAGGCGCGCGATGGTCTGCGGCGCGTCGTTGGTGTGCAGCGTGGACAGCACCATGTGACCGGTCTGCGCCGCCTTGATCGCGATTTCCGCCGTTTCCAGGTCGCGGATTTCGCCGACCATGATGATGTCAGGATCCTGTCGCAGGAACGAGCGCAGCGCCGCAGCAAAGGTCATGCCGCGCTTGTTGTTCTGCTGCACCTGGTTGACGCCGGGCAGGCGGATTTCCACCGGGTCTTCGGCGGTGGAGATGTTGCGCGTCTCGTCGTTGAGGATGCCCAGCGCGGTATACAGCGACACGGTCTTGCCCGAGCCGGTCGGGCCGGTCACCAGCACCATGCCGTACGGCTTGTGGATGGCGTCCTGGAACAGCTTCTGCTGGTCCGGCTCGTAGCCCAGCTTGTCGATGCCCAGCTTGGCCGCGCTGCCATCCAGGATACGCAGCACCACCTTCTCGCCGAACAGGGTCGGCAGCGTGCTGACGCGGAAGTCGATCTGCTTGGTCTTGGACAGGTTGAGCTTGATGCGTCCGTCCTGCGGCACGCGCTTCTCGGCGATGTCCAGCTGCGCCATCACCTTCAGGCGCGCGGCGATGCGCTGGTTCAACTTCACCGGCGCGCGCGCCACCATCTTCAACAGGCCGTCGATGCGCAGGCGCACACGGTAATCGTCTTCGTAGGGCTCGAAATGAATGTCCGACGCGCCCTTGCGGATCGCATCGACCAGCACCTTGTTGACGAACTTCACCACCGGGGTGTCGTCGCCCTTGGCATCGATGCCGGAGTCGCCACTGCTGGTGCCGAGATCTTCGTCACCGGCCGCGACATCCAGGTTGCCCATGCCGTCGTCGTCACCGCCCAGAGCGTCGCCGATGGTGTCATGGCTGGCGTGCCACTGTTCGAGCGTGCGGCGGATCTGGTCCTCGTCGACGAGGATCGGCTCGACCACCAGATTGGTGTGGAACTTGATCTCGTCCAGCGAGTGGGTCGGATTGCTGGTGCCGACAAACAGCTTGCCACCACGCTTGAACAGCGGCAGCACGTTGTGCTTGCGCAGCAGCTCCTCGCTGACCAGGCTCATCGCGTTCTGGCTGGCATCGAAAGTGGACACGTCGAACAGCGGCATGCCGAACTCGACCGCGTTGGCGGCGGCCAGCTGCGAGGCATTGACCAGCTTGTTCTGCGCGAACCACGTGGGCAGCGGCTGGCGCGCGGTCGCGGCCTTGGCCATGGCGTCGCGGGCCGAGGTCTCGTCCAGGGCGCCGTCCTGTACCAGGCGTCGGGCCAGGCCGGTGATGCCGACAAGATTGGCGGTGGTTACAGCGTTCATATGAATCCTTGGCTCATGGGGTCATGCACTGCCGTGCGCCTTGTACGGGCACCGCACGGGGCAGCAGAACCTGCCGCAGCCAACGGCCAACGGCATCGCCAATCCATGAGCAACACTGCCTCGCCTGGCACTCCCTACCCGGCAGGCACGATCCTGACTCCCCCGGTGATGATAGCCCCGTCAAGGGTCGGCCAGCATCCCATCGGAGAGCGGAAGTGTGATCAACAGCCGCTCGGGCGATAGCGCGCTTCGAAGGCGCTGCCGTCGCAGCTCCAGATGCCCTCGGCGGAGCGGCGCAGGATCAGGTCCTTGCCTTCCAGCGCACTGTGTCCCTTCAGGGTGCAGCTGATATGGCCGACGCCGGAGTCGCTGAGTTCGGCTTCGACGTTGGAGCAGTGGGCGTTCTGGGCGACACCGATGTAGTTCGGCGTGACTAGGCTGGCCGAGCGGCCCTCATTGACGAGGATTTCCACCTTGGTCTTGCCAGGTGCTATATCGGCCAGCGCGGCGGTCAGCTGGGTGCGTACGACGTACGGTTGGAACGCCACCGCCGCGATGGCCGCCAAAATGGCAATGATGGCCACCACGATCATCAGCTCGATGAGCGTGAAGCCCTTCTGCGTGTTCATGACTCCCCCTGTTTGATCCAGCAATCCCCATTGCTGCGTGCCGATCGGTTCTGGTAGCCCGGTCAGCACAAGGCCCGCCGAAGCGGGCCTTGTGTTCACTCCCCAGAGAGCTCTAGGAACATTAGCTCCTATAACAAAGCTCTACGGATTGAGTGCATTAGGTACCCTTGGTGCAACCCTTCGGAATGAACTTAGCATCCATAACGGTCACGACGCAGGAGAAGCCACCCGGGGTCGTAATGGCACCGTTGTCGCCAACGGCGGTGTCGGTGTACTTCAAAGCAAGAGTTGCGCCTTCGCCGATCCGGCTACCCGGCTCACGGATGGCACAGGTCATGCCGCCCTTAGTCACGGTGATGCTTTCGCAGCTACCGGTCTCTTCAGCTTGGAATCCAGCGGTTGCTACGGTCGGATCACGGCCCGCGCTCTTTTCCATCTCGAACTGGGTCTTGTGCGAAGCCAGATCGGCCAGCGCCGCGGTGACCTTCGACTTGGCGGTGTAGTCCTGGTAAGCCGGCAGTGCGATGGCAGCCAGGATAGCGATGATCGCGACGACGATCATCAGTTCGATAAGGGTGAAGCCCTTCTGGTTCTTCATTGGTACATCCCCAAGATAGTGGTGGTTGAGTTCAGTGCACGGGATCGGACCGGACAGCGCCGGTTGAGCGGGCCCCATACCCTGCGGGTGGATCAACGCAGGTTGCGTGCCAACCCCGGCACGCCTCCCCCTGGATTTCCCCGCGCCCATGATGGCAGCAATTTCGTGGATGGGAACCCCCCGCATCCGAATCTGCGATGGACGCGGCAATGTGACGCAGTGCGTCACCTTTGGCCGGCAGCCGGCACGAAATCGCACGCTGGGCCGCCCGCCAACTGCCCATCCGGCCTTGAACCCGCTACCATCCACGGCTAGTTACCCGCCTGGGGATGGCGGGTCTTGGGGAGCCAACATGTCTGTCAGTCGCAGTGCGATCAAGAAAGAGCCGGTGGCACGCGCCACCATGGAGCTGCAGCCGTTTGTCTGGGTGGGGACCGACAAGCGGGGCGTGAAGATGAAGGGCGAGCAGCTGGCCAAGAACGCCAACCTGCTGCGTGCCGAGCTGCGCCGCCAGGGCATCAACCCGGGCCAGGTCAAGCCGAAGTCGAAACCGTTGTTCGGCGCCGCCGGCAGCCCGGTCAAGCCCAAGGACATCGCCTTCTTCAGCCGGCAGATGGCCACGATGATGAAGTCCGGCGTGCCGATCGTGTCGTCGCTGGACATCATTGCCAGCGGGCACAAGAACCCGCGCATGAAGAAGCTGGTGGACACCATCCGCACCGACATCGAGGGCGGCTCCTCGATGTACGAAGCGGTCAGCAAGCACCCGGTGCAGTTCGATGAGCTGTACCGCAACCTGGTGCGGGCCGGCGAAGGCGCCGGCGTGCTGGAAACCGTGCTGGACACGGTGGCCACCTACAAGGAGAACATCGAAGCGCTGAAGGGCAAGATCAAGAAGGCGCTGTTCTACCCGATCATGGTGGTGGTGGTGGCCATGCTGGTCAGCGGCATCATGCTGGTGTTCGTGGTGCCGCAGTTCGAGGACGTGTTCAAGAGCTTCGGCGCCGAGCTGCCCGCCTTCACCCAGCTGGTGGTGAACCTCTCGAGATTCATGGTGTCGTGGTGGTGGCTGATGCTGCTGGTCGCGATCGGTACGGCGGTCGGCCTGGTCATGGCCTACAAGCGCTCGCCGAAGATGCAGCATGCGATGGACCGGTTCGTGCTGAAGGTGCCGGTGATCGGGCAGATCATGCACAACAGCGCCATCGCCCGTTTCTCGCGCACCACGGCGGTGACCTTCAAGGCCGGCGTGCCGCTGGTGGAGGCGCTGGGCATCGTGGCCGGCGCCACCGGCAACACCGTGTACGAAGAAGCGGTGCTGCGCATGCGCGACGACGTCTCGGTGGGCTACCCGGTGAACATGTCGATGAAGCAGACCAACCTGTTCCCGCACATGGTCATCCAGATGACCGGCATCGGCGAAGAGGCCGGTGCGCTGGACGCCATGCTGTTCAAGGTGGCGGAGTACTACGAGCAGGAGGTCAACAATTCGGTGGATGCCCTGAGCAGCCTGCTGGAACCGATGATCATGGTGTTCATTGGTACCATTGTTGGCGGCATGGTGATTGCCATGTACCTTCCCATCTTCAAACTCGGCGCCGTCGTCGGATAACACATACATGGCTTTTCTCGACCAGCATCCCGGCCTCGGCTACCCCGCCGCGGCCGCCCTGGGACTGCTGCTGGGCAGTTTCCTCAACGTCGTCATCCTGCGCCTGCCCAAGCGGCTGGAGTGGCAGTGGAAGCGCGATGCGCGCGAAGTCCTGGAGGAACCGGACTTCTATGAACCACCCCCACCGGGGATCGTGGTGGAGCCGTCGCACTGCCCGCATTGCAAGCACAAGCTGAGCTGGTACGAGAACATCCCCCTGTTCAGCTGGATCATCCAGGGCGGCAAATGCCGGCACTGCAAGGCGCCCATCTCACTGCAGTACCCGCTGGTGGAGGCGCTGACCTCGGTGCTGGTGCTGGCCTGTGTCTGGCAGTTCGGCTTCGGCTGGCAGGGCTTCGGCGCCATTGTGCTGACCTGTTTCCTGATCGCCTTGTCCGGCATCGACCTGCGCACGCAGCTGCTGCCCGACCAGTTGACCCTGCCGCTGATGTGGCTGGGGCTGATAGGCAGCATCGACAACCTGTACATGCCGGCCAAGCCTGCCCTGGTGGGCGCGGCGGTGGGTTACCTGTCGCTGTGGACGGTCTGGTGGCTGTTCAAGCAGCTGACCGGCAAGGAAGGCATGGGCCATGGCGATTTCAAGCTGCTGGCTGCATTGGGCGCCTGGTGCGGGCTGAAGGGCATCCTGCCGATCATCCTGCTGTCCTCGGTGCTGGGCGCCATCATCGGCTCGATCTGGCTGTACAGCCGGGGCCGTGACCGCGCCACCCCCATCCCGTTCGGCCCCTACCTGGCCATCGCCGGCTGGCTGTACTTCATGTGGGGTGCGCCATTGGTGGAGCAGTACCTGGTGATGAGCGGGCTGCGCTGAGGGGAGTCCCCATGAGCCGCTATGTGGTTGGCCTGACCGGCGGCATCGCCTCGGGCAAGAGTGAAGTGACCCGGCGCTTCGAGGCGCTGGGGATCGTGGTGGCCGACGCCGACCTGGCCGCCCGCGCCGTGGTTGCCGCTGGCAGCCCGGCGCTGGCCCGCATCGCCGAGCGCTTCGGCGCCGACATGCTGCTGGCCGATGGCGGCCTGGACCGGGCCCGGCTGCGCGCCCATGTGTTTGCCGACCCGGCCGAGCGGACGGCACTGGAAGCCATCACCCACCCGGCCATCCGCCTGCTGATGCAACAGCAGTGCGAGCAGGCCGCCAGCCCCTATGCAATTGCCGCCATTCCGCTGTTGACGGAGGTTGGTGGGCGGCAGGCCTATCCGTGGCTGGACCGGGTGCTGCTGGTGGATGCGCCGGAAGCCGTGCAGCATGCCCGGCTGATGCTGCGTGACGGCATCGACGCCGCGCTGGCCGACCAGATGATTGCTGCGCAGGCCAGCCGCGCACAGCGCTTGGCGCTGGCCGATGACGTGGTGGTCAATGATGGGCAGCCGGAGGACCTGCAGGTGCAGGTGGAACGGCTGCATGCACGGTATCTGGGGTTGGCCGGGGGCTGAGGCCGGGTTGCCGGCCAGCCGCCGGCACTACCGAAGCGCATCCACGCATGGCGCGGATCTACTGATCGGGCGTCCATGCATGGCGCAGGCTACTGTAGAGCCGAGCCCATGCTCGGCTCCGGGAGCCCAACGCAGCCGAGCGTGGGCTCGGCTCTACATGGTCGTCAGGGCCAGCGCCGACCAAGGTCGGCATCTACCGTTTACAGTGGCTTCGGCGAGAACGTCAGGGTGGCGATCACGCCGCGTTCGCCGCCAGGGCGCACGCTGACCTGCCAGCCGTACAGGTCGCACAGGCGGCTGACGATCGACAGACCGATACCACCGCCCTGCGAATGGCCGGCATGGGTGCCGCGGTAGCCACGCTGGAACAGCTTGGCGGCGTCTTCTTCGCTCAGGCCCGGGCCGCTGTCGGTTACCGACACCGAGTTGGTGCCGACGAACACGCGTACCTCGCCGTCCTGCGAATACTTCACGGCATTGCCGATCAGGTTGCCCAGCGCCACCGACAGGGCCGCTTCGGGCGCATCGATCACCAGGTTGCGCTCGCCTTCCAGCAGCAGCTCCAGCGGCTTGCCGCCCAGCTGTGCGCGATGTGCATCGAGCAGCTGCTCGGCCACGCGGGCGACGTTGCTGGTGCCCTGCCCGCGCTCGTTGCGCGACAGCAGCAGCAGCGCGCCGATCAGGTCGCTGCACTGCTGTTCGGCGCGCTGGATGCGCTGCAGGCGCTGCAGCACCTTCTCGTCCAGGCCGGGCCGGGTCAGCAGCAGTTCGGTAGCGCCACGGATCACCGCCAGCGGCGTGCGCAGTTCATGGCTGACGTCGGCGTTGAACTCCCGGTCGCGCTGCACCACCTCGGTCAGCCGCGAGGAATAGTCGTCCAGCGCCTGGGCCAGCTGCCCCACTTCGTCGTCGGGGAAGCGTGGCGCCAAGGGTTCGGGATCACTGGTACCGCCACGATAGGCACGCAGCCGCGCGGCCAGGTCCGACACCGGTTTCATCACCTTCGATGCCGACCACCAGCCCAGCACCAGCGACAGCACGCTGAACACCAGCACCGACAGCACCAGCGCGCGGTTGAGCTGCTTGCCGCCACGCACGCTGTCGGTCATGTCATAGGCGAGGAAGAACCAGGCGTCAGGCGTCTTGCGTACCGCCAGCTTGTAGGAATACGCCTCGCCGTGCTCATCGCCGCTGACGCTGTGGATGCCATCTGAGAAGCCCGCCCATTGCGCACGTTCTTCGCGCACCCGGTCGAATTTGTCCTTGGAGTAGGCGTACGCCTTGATCTGCAGCACTGGGGCATCCGGGTTGTGACCCGGATGTTCGTAATAGCGCCGCGCATACTCATCGATGTTGCGGTTCATCAGCTCTTCCACCAGCTGGTTTTCCACGCGCAGGCGGGCCCAGTTGGTGGCGAACGCGAACAGTGTTGTCAGGCAGAAGCCCAACAACACGAACGACACGATGATGCGGCTGCGCAGGCGTCGCCGATACGGCGTGCGTCGGCGCTCCCCCTTGGCTGCCACGGAATCAGGCTTCCGGGGTGGCGATGCGGTATCCGATGCCATGGCGGGTCTGGATCAGCGGCACTTCAAACGGCTTGTCGACCACCGCACGCAGGCCATGGATGTGCACCCGCAGCGAATCCGAATCGGGCAGTTCCTCGCCCCACACGCGGGTTTCCAGCTCCTGGCGGGTCACCACGGCCGGGGCCGCTTCCATCAGCGCCTGCAGGATCTTCAGCGCGGTCGGGTTGAGCTGCAGCAGCTTGCCCTGGCGACGGACTTCCAGCGTATCCAGGTTGTATTCCAGGTCACCGGTTTCCAGCACGCGGGTCTGCACGCCTTTGCCGCGGCGCGACAGGGCATTCAGGCGCACTTCCACTTCCTGCAGCGCGAACGGCTTGATCAGGTAGTCGTCGGCGCCGGAATCGAAACCCGCCAGCTTGTTGTCCAGCGAATCCCGGGCAGTCAGCATCAGTACCGGCGTCTGCTTGCGCGCTTCATTGCGCAGCTTGCGGCACACTTCGATGCCGTCCATGCCAGGCAGGTTGAGGTCCAGCACGATCGCGTCGAACTCGTGCACGACGGCGAGGTGCAGGCCAGTGACACCATCGGCCGCGAAGTCCACGGTGTGGCCACGATCCTCAAGGTAGTCGCCCAGGTTGGCGGCGATGTCGCTGTTGTCTTCGATTACGAGAATGCGCACTGGAACCTCTGGTTCTTGAAGGGTCGTCGGGGGGCCAGGCCCACCCCTGCAGGATGGACCTGCCGGAGTGGACGCGACGTCTACCTGCTGAACGATACAGGTTCCATTCTTAACATTTCGTACCGGCGCCGCGACCGTCGCGAATGGCCTGGGCCGGGGCCGTCGGTCAGCGGCTCATCCGCTGCTGGTCGGTCATCGCGCGGCGGCTTTCTTCCTGGGCCTTGCGGCGCTGGGCCACGGTCAGGCAGACGCTCTGCGGCATGTTGCTGCCGGTCAGGCGCTCGCGGCGGCAGATCATGCGGCTGTCGGCATGGGCACGGGTCATTATCGTGTTGACGATCTCCTGCTCGTTGAAGACGTCGTTACGCTCCTGCGGCGCAAGCTCATCAACCTTCTCGCGGCCATTCATCTTGATCTTGATGCGGTTCAGTGCCTGCTGCACCCGGCTCTTGTCCTCCAGCCCGATCTCGCTGTAGTCCTCGCTGCCGATGGCCGCTTCAACGCGGCGGATCTGCTCGGCCACCGGTGCGCCGCCGTCCATCCGAACGCCTTGCTTCTCGGCCTTGGCGTGCACAGTGGCAACCAGGCCCAGCGACAGCATCAGGGCCAGCGTGGTCTTGCGGTACATAACGCACTCCAGGTTCTTCCATGAATGGGGACCAACTTTACGACTCCGCCGATGCGCCCACAAGGGACGCTCGGCAGGGTGACCGTTGGCGATGCCTTGCGATCAGGGCTTGTAGTTGTTGAAGCGCTGAGTGTCGTTGAGCGCCTTGCGGCTTTCTTCCTGCGCCTTGCGGCGTTGCGCCACGGTCAGGCAGACACTCTGCGGCATGTTGCTGCCGGTGCTGCGCTCGCGACGGCAGACCATGCGGCTGTCGGCGTGGGCGCGGGTCATGATCGTATTGATCACTTCCTGGTCGTTGAAGACCTGGGTCTGGTCGTGCGGGCTGAGCTGCTCCACGTTCTGGTGGTCACCCACCGCCAGCTTGATCCGGCCCAGCGCCTGCTGCACCCGGCTCTTGTCCTCCAGGCCGATCTCGCTGTAGTTCTCGGAGCTGATCGCCTTTTCGACGGCCTGGATCTGCTCGGCCACCGGCGCCTTGGCGTCGAACTTCACTTCACTCTTTTCTGGCTTCGCCTGCGCCGTTGCGGCCAGGCCCAGGCACACCATCAGGGCAATCGGGGTCATGCGTTGCATCACTACCTCCATGTTCGTCCATGATTGAACGGCTAGAAACGGGAATCTGTCGATGCGGCCATGCGCAGCGCAAGGCAGGTGTGGGACACGGGGATCAGCGCCCGGAAGGCGGAACGAGGTTGCTGTAGCTGCGCTGGTCGTTGATCAGGGCCTTGCCCTTTTCCTCGATACGGCGCCGCTCGGCCACGGTCAGGCAGCGCCCCTTGGGCATGTTGCTGCCGGTGGTGCGCTGGTAGGTGCAGATCTGGCGGCTGTCGTCATGGCCACGGGTCAGCAGGGTATTGATCCGCTCCTGCTCGTTGAAGACGTCGGCCTGCTCCTGCGGTGGCAGCTCCTGCACGGTCTGGCGTTCGCCCATCCGCGAGCGGATCCGTTCCAGTGACTGCTGCACGCGGCTGCGGTCCTCATTGGACAACTCGGCGTATTCAGGAGTGGCCAGGGCTGCCTCCACCTGGCGGATCTGTCCGGCCACCGGCGCCTGCCGGTCCATCTGTAGGGCGGTCTTTTCCGGCTTGGCGGCAGCCGCGCCGGACAGCCCCAGCAACAACGCGATCATCGTGATGCGGTACATCGCCAGCCTCCGATCCATCCAGGAACGATGCGCGTCACTCTACGGCCGTCACGCGGCCTCCACAAGGGGCCTTCGGCAGGCATAAAAAAGACCCAGGCGGTGCCCCCGCCTGGGTCTGAAGTTGTATCCCGATACCGATCCTGCTGAGAGGCAGAGCTGCGGTTCGCTGAAGCCTACGCCGGCACCGATTAAAGGCTCGTTAAAGCCGGCGTCATTTGCCCATGAGAATCATAATTGGTTGAAATATCAGGGTTTTTTAAGCTTCTCGACGTGCTCGATGATACGCGTGGCGACATCCACTCCGCAGGCGGCTTCGATTCCTTCCAGCCCAGGTGTGGAATTGATTTCCAGCACCAGCGGCCCGCGCGCGGAGCGGATCAGGTCCACCCCGCACACGGACAGTCCCAGTGCCTTGGCCGAACGTACTGCCACCTGTTGCTCGGCGCGGCTGGCCTTGGCCGCTACCGCGGTCCCCCCGGCATGCAGGTTGGAGCGGAAATCACCTTCCGGCGCTTGCCGCTGCATCGACGCCACCACCTGGTCACCCACCACGAAGCAGCGCAGGTCGGCGCCCTTGGCCTCGCCAATGAACTCCTGCATCAGGAAGTTGGCGTACAGACCACGCAGGGCCTCGACGATGCCGCGCGAGGCACTGGCCTTCTCGGTGAGGATCACGCCCCGCCCCTGGGTGCCCTCGTTGAGCTTCACCACGTGCGGCGGCGGGCCGAGCATGGACAGCAGGTCGACGGTGTCATCGGGGTTGTCGCCGAACACGGTGACCGGCATGTCGATGCCCTTGGCCGCCAGCAGCTGGTGCGCGCGCAGCTTGTCGCGCGAACGCAGGATCGCATCGGACGGATTGGGGGTGCGTGCGCCCATCAGCTCGAACTGGCGCAGCACGGCGGTGCCATAGCGGGTGATCGAGGCGCCGATGCGCGGAATGACCATGTCCACACCGGTCATCGGCCGGCCCTTGTAGTGCATCGAGAAGCCATCGGCAGCGATGCGCATGTAGCAGCGCAGCGGGTCGAGGATGCGTACGGTGTGGCCGCGCGCGCGCGCCGCTTCGACCAGCCGGCGGGTGGAGTACAGGGTGCTGTTGCGGGACAGGATGGCGAGCTTCATCGCGGCGGGATCGGACGGCAGGCGCGCAGCATAGCGCGGGCGTGTGGCGGGTGGATGATGCTCTGCGAACGGCGGCATCTGCTCGCCTGGCAGTGCTGTGCGAAGATGCCCCTGCCGGCCAATGGACAGGACACGGCCGGCTTGCACAAACCAAGGAGAACCACAGATGCGAATGGGAATTCCGCTGTTGTTGCTGTTTGGCCTGGTGGGAGGCGCCACAGACGTACAGGCTGCGCCGACCCATGCAGTCTCCCGGCTCTACTTCGATGCCAACAACACCCTGATCGGCCAGGGCCTGCGCTACTGCACAGGCAAGACACAGCACCAGGGCGTTGCCTCACACGCCAATACGCGCTGGATCGATGTTTCCTACGCCTGCCAGGGCGACTCGACCGACGTTTCCTACGGCAGCTGGGTACCTGCCCAGCTGCGGCAGGATTTCTGCACGCTGTATGACGCCTGCACGTCACTGATGCCGTGGCCCGAACCCGGCCTGCCCGGCACCCTCGGCAACGGTTTCTACTCAGACTGACGCCCAGTAGTCGCCGCACTGTCTCCGGCGAAGGCAGCACCGTCGCCGGAGACCCCACCCACTACGCCCCGGAGGCATCATGCCGCTGACGATCCTTCCGCGCTTCTCCGAAGTGGATGTACTCGGCCACGTCACCAACACCGCCCTGCCCGTCTGGTTCGAGGAAGGCCGCCAGGAGATCTTCCGGCATTTCAGCCGCGAGGCCAGCATGCGCGACCTGACGCTGATCCTGCGCCGCTACGAGATCGACTTCCTGCAGCAGATACAGGCCGGACACGAAGTGCGCATCGAGACCCGCATCGAGAACATCGGCCGCTCCTCGCTGTCGATCGTGCAGCAGGCGTTCCAGTTCGAGGCCCTGGTGGCCAGCGGGCGCTGCGTGATGGTGCATTTCGACTACACAGCCAACGCCTCGCGCGTGATCGATGCAGAGCAGCGCCGGGCGTTGTCGGGGCTGTTTACCGAGGAGTATGCGCAGCTGATGCAATCGGCAGGCACATGAGTCATCCGGAAATCCGGTCATCCGCACCCATTTGCCGTCTCTGGCGGTGGAAGGGCCATCGCCGGGGACATCCTCATGGCTCATCCAGGGGATGCGTGCCGCTGATCAGCACGGGGCAGGCGCAACGAGAAGCACCCATCGCGGACACGCACGGCCAATGCGGTTTCCCGCCATTCCACAGGCAGCGCCAATGCCGTGTGTGGCGTGGGGATGCGTGTGATCGCCTCGAACGTCCAGTGTTCCTCATAGGCTTCGCAGCGAAGC
The DNA here is from genome assembly GCF_004920835.1 of Stenotrophomonas maltophilia. GTDB lineage: Bacteria > Pseudomonadota > Gammaproteobacteria > Xanthomonadales > Xanthomonadaceae > Stenotrophomonas > Stenotrophomonas maltophilia_AQ. The sequence continues at coordinate 33,225 of NZ_QFHO01000023.1, read as the reverse complement.
GTTCCGTCATCGCCGACCGCGATCACATCGATCCAGGCCCCACTCCGGGTCTTGCCACTGCCGCCCATCGCACGGCGGCCGATGGCCTGCCAATGCCCCTGCCAGTGGACGAGCCACACACCCTCGATGGGACGCAGATCCCCATCAAGTACGCTGCCCGCCACCGCCACGCATCGCCCTGACGGGCTGGCGATGACCGTGTCCAGATCGCAGGCATGACGGTCACTGGCCTCGCCATCAAGGCAGAGGGCGTACGGGCAGACGCGGGTGAACAGGGACGGATGTGTGGTCAGGCGCAGGTCGTCGGGAAGCAGCGGGATGGCCTGCAGAACCCGACCGTCAGGCAGGACATGCCGCAATGCCTGCGGCAACCCGGCGGCCACTGCCGGATGTTCCTGTTCCAGCCATAGACCCCGACAGGGGCGCAGTGTGGTCAATCGACTGGGAAGATCGCGCAGCCACGCCGCAGCTTCGGCATCCCCGCCAAGCTGCCGACGCTCGTGCAGTTCCTGCCAGAACAGGCTGGGAACAATCGTCAGCAGGTGCATCACCCTCTTGTCCGCTTCGTCGTAGACGATCACGGCTTCGCTGCGATCAATGTAGCCACTGGCCACGCGCAGCACGCTTCCTGCCAGCTGCTGCCACTCACCACTGGCATCGTGGCTGCCGCTGGTCGATACGCCTTCAACGATGGCGCCATCGCGCAGCATCTGGGTGCTGTAGGCGGGCCCGCCCATACCCAGCTCGCCCCAGTCCAGCAGCACATCGTGCGTGGGCGGCCGAGTGGCAAAGGGCAGCGTCGCCCGCGAGCGCAGCTGTGCGCCGCCTACGGCATCGCCAACCAGATCGAAGCGCTGCAGCACGCCTCCCAGGGCAAGGCATGCGGCCAGGCCAACGACCACGCCCAAGGGCGACCACCAGGCCACGCAGATGGCGACCCAAGCCAGGAACGGCAGCCATTGGGTGTATCGGCGGAGGGTGATGCGATCAACAATCATGCGGGTGTGGTGGCTGCGACTTCGCACCAGAACGCTGATTCAAGCGCCCGGCACTCCAGGCATTCCGCCGAATCGATTCTCTTCCTCGCTCCCCGGAAGGAGCATGAGAGGAAAGAGAACGAACACACCCAACGGAATGAATGCGATCACCACGTACCAGCCGGACTCGTCGATATCGTGCAATCGCCGAACGGCCAGGGCCAGCATCGGCGGGAGGAGGACGATGACGGCAAACATCGCCACTGCCACTCCTGCTCCCTGCAGACGCTGGGACATTTCCCCATCGTAGAGATCGCTACCGATCAGCCAGGAGCTGGCATTCATCAGAATGTAGCCCAACCCCGCCACGAACCCGCCAAGCAGGGAATACGACCAGAATTCTGTCCGGTTGGATCGCCCTGAAAAATCAAGGCATCGCCTGATGGGCATGAGTGCAGCGATCATTCTCGCTCCGGGCAGCGGGCGCTGGGAACCAAAAGTTAACGATCTTTTAGCATCCCCAAGCCGAGCACCGACTGAATCTTCCGGCGCGACACAGCCTGGGAGACAGCGGGCGTTGCCGAGGAGGCCGCGCAGCCAAGAACAACATACCAATTGCCTCGCACTTTCATGGCCGTGAGCATCTTGAATCGAAGCACTGGCTTCCTGAAGCGACGGATTGGTTCAATTCCGGTTTTCCCAAAAGACGCTTCTGCTAGCTTCATCGCTCACTCATGGATTTGAGGTTTTACATGGCTGCGATTTCCTTTCCCCTGATGCTTGCACTGCTTTCGGCCCAGGCGTCGGTGGCACCGAATGTGGAACGTGAGCACAGCGGGCACTCAGGGGCATCCTCGATCGGGCCGGGCATCTGTGATCCTGGCATGGACATGTTGCCGAACCACGGTGGCGTGGCGGTCCGGCGATGCGGCAAGAATGGTACGGTCTCGGGCGTTGGCAGCAATATCGATGATGCGACAGCCAATGCGAATGGGCTCCTCGCCGTCGCCGAGGAAGGCCCCGTATGCAGCGTCCTCGCACACGATCCATATGTCAGCATCCCAGCACCCGGCGTCGGAATCAAAGGGCAGTGCGATTCCACCTCCCTTTCCGCCTACGGCCTGTCGACAACGACCGCGGGGAGGAACCTGCTCGAACTGGCCATCAATCTTGCTGCGACGCAGGCAAGCTGCAATGTTGACTACTACTACGGGTCGGCACACGGCTACAGGTATCCCTACACCTGTAGCCGAGCAGGTCAGTCCTGGAGCATTGCCGGCATTGGCTCCAGCGTCGATGATTCAAACGCGATTGCAATGCGCCTTGTGAAGAAATCGTCCGAAACAGGCACGCACTGCTACTTCGACAATGCCGAACTGAATGGCGTCGTATTCCGTGCCTATCTGCATTGCAACGGGTCAACGTATACCGGATTCGGAAGCTCCATCACTGCCGCCGCCAAGGACGCGGCCGCGCAAGCGGGCGCATAAGCCACTCGGGCTGTGGTTCGGAGGAGCCACAGCCCAACGCATTGAAGAGAGAAGTCAGGGCGCTGCCACCACACCCTGGCTTCGGTGTGGTTCAACCATTGCGCCGCGTCTGCCTGGGGTGAATACCCTGGAGACATGGAGCGGGCGATGGGAATCGAACCCACGTCAGTAGCTTGGGAAGCTACAGCTCTACCATTGAGCTACGCCCGCGTTGCGGTGGAAAGTCTATGCGGAGCGGCCGGTGTTGCGCAATGGTGGCCGGTCCATCCTGCCATGCAGCGGCGGGGTTGGAGCCCTTTCCCTGCGGAAAGGACCCCGCCCCCGCTCTGGATCAGAAGCTGCCGCTGACGGTGGCGAAGACCGAGGCATCGCGGGCGCGCTTCTGCGCGGCCGTGGTGCTCAGGCCAACGTTGCCCTGCAGGCCGAACAGGTCCATGCGCGCACCCAGCACGGCGGTGGCGTAGTTCTTGTCGAAGTCCAGGCCCGGCACGCGGTAGCTGCCCAGTTCCGGCAGCGTCTGCAGCCAGGCGCTGGCCTGCTTGGTGTCCTCGAACTCGTGGTCGTAGGTCACCTGCACGTACGGCTTGACGGTGCCGCCATCGAAGCGGGCCTGCCAGCCGATACGGCCGACGGTGGAGTCGACGTTCTGGCGGTCGTAGCCCAGGGCAGTGGCCAGCGTGCCGGCGGCGGCGCTTTCGCTGTAACCGTCGATCTTGACCTTCTGCCAGATCACCGCAGCGACCGGACCATGGCGGAAGCCACCTTCGGTGCCGAACTCATAACCGGCGTTCAGTGCAGCAGTGAGGTTGCTGCCATCCGGCGAACCACCGTGCTCGCGGGTGGCCGGGCCCAGCTGGACCTTGCGGTTCACGTCATACGACAGCCAGGTGTAGCTGACCTGGCCGTTGACCCAGACGCGGTCGCCGTACCATGCCGCGAACAGGCCGGCGGTGGTGTCCTTCTGGGTGAAGTCGCCACGGCTGTTGCCGAAGTCGGCATTCAGGCGGCCGAAGCCGGCGAAGCCGCCGAGCACCACGCCGTCGCGCGCCCAGTCGATGCCGAACAGGCCGGCCGGAGCGAGGCCGTCATACAGGTCCGCGTGGTCGTAGCGCTGCAGGTCGCCACGCACGCCACCCCACCACGACAGGCCATCGGCCGGACGGGCGCCCAGGTGATTGCTGACCTGATCGGCACGCGAGCGGCCGATGGTCTGTGCCGAGTGGCTCAGCACCTGCTGCAGGCGCGGTGCTTCCAGCACCGAAACGGCGTACTGACCCAGCAGCTGGTGGCCAGCGACGGTCGGATGCACGCCATCGGCGAACAGATAGGTCTGGTACGCATCCGGGCTGACATAGCTGGTCGGATTGCAGGTCAGGATGCTGACCGTCGAGTTGTTCGGATCGATCTTGCAGGCGGTGCTGGTGACGTTGGTGAAACCGTACATGGCCGGGTTGGCAGCCACTTCACTCAGCACGGTGAAGGTATCCAGCGGAATGAACTCGATGCCGGCCTGCTTCAGGCCACCGTACAGGGCCTTGTTGTAACCCGCGGACAGCGCAGTGGCGGTGGCCGCATTCGGGCCACGGAATGCCGGAGTCAGGCCGACATTCGGCAGGTTCGGCACCAGCACGTACTGTGCCCCTGCCTGCTTCAGCGCGCCGACCAGGGCAATCTGATCGGTAACGGCTGCGCCGATGATGGCCTGGGCCTGCGTCGGAGCGCCAGCTGCAGCGAACAGGTCGTTGGCGCCACCCCATACGGTGTACAGGGCATTGCGATCTGCCTTGCCGCCGTTCGCAGCCAGGTAACGGTTGGCCTGCGTCTTCAGCGACGGGATGACGCCCAGCGCGCTCGGTACGTCCACGCTGACACGGGCACCGCCTGCGGCGTAATTGTCACCGTTCTGGCCATTGCCGTTGGCGCCGTTGTTGAGGCCGTAGTAGTTGGCCACCTGTTGTGACCACACCCAGCCCGGGTTGGTGGTGAACTGACCGGTGGCCCCCTGGGTGGCCGCCGGCAGCAGCGGACGGAAGTAACCGGCGTCGGTCAGGCTGTCACCGAAGAACACGGCCTTCGAGTACGGGTTTTCGCCTGCCATGGCCGGAAGCGCGGCCAGCGCGATCGCGGCCGCCATCAGGGAGCGGATCGGGTGTTTGCTGAGCTGCATGTAGAAACTCCTGTGGGGAAGATAGGTAGGAATCCGGCGCACGTACGCCGGCGCACGGTGAATGGTTTCACCGCGCCGCCTTTTGCTCACGCTGCGCCGCCGCATGGATTGTCGCCTGATCGCCTGACAGTGCGCTGTGCCAGCGTTGGCGCCCGGAGGAAGTTGCAAGCATTCCGATCCTGACGTGCCATCAGCGACAATGAGCGGATGAACATCCAGCTCAATGGCGAACCGCGTACCCTGCCCGCTTCGGCGACCCTCCACGACCTGCTCGAGGCCGAGCAGCTGCTGCAGCGCCGGGTGGCGGTGGAGGTCAACGGCGAGATCGTCAGCCGCAGCCGCCATGGCGAACATGCGCTGGCCGAAGGCGACGTAGTGGAGATCGTGCACGCGCTGGGCGGGGGCTGATGGCCGGGGTCGGATCCCATCGAATTGCGATGGGCTCTGCCCCAGAACCACTTCGCAGCGGGTCAGAGCCCTTTGCCCTGGCAAAGGGATCCGACCCAGCCCTCTACGTGACCCCATCTTCAGGCGGATAAGCGATAATCGCGCCATGAACGTTCAAGTCTCCCCCGATTCGCTGGTGATCGCCGGCAAGACCTATGGCTCGCGGCTGCTGACCGGCACCGGCAAGTTCAAGGATCTGGAAGAAACCCGCCTGGCCACCGAGGCTGCAGGCGCCCAGATCGTCACCGTGGCCATCCGCCGCACCAACATCGGGCAGAACCCGGGCGAGCCGAACCTGCTCGACGTGCTGCCGCCGGAGCGTTTCACCATCCTGCCCAACACCGCCGGCTGCTACACCGCCGAGGATGCCGTGCGCACCTGCCGCCTGGCCCGTGAGCTGCTGGACGGCCACAACCTGACCAAACTCGAAGTGCTTGGCGACCAGAAGTCGCTGTACCCGGACGTGGTGCAGACCCTCAAGGCCGCCGAGCAGCTGGTCAAGGACGGTTTCGAGGTGATGGTCTACACCTCCGACGACCCGATCCTGGCCAAGCGCCTGGAAGAGATCGGCTGCGCTGCGGTGATGCCGCTGGCCGCGCCGATCGGTTCGGGCCTGGGCATCCAGAACAAGTACAACCTGCTGCAGATCATCGAAGACGCCAAGGTGCCGATCATCGTCGACGCCGGCGTCGGCACCGCTTCGGATGCGGCGATCGCGATGGAGCTCGGCTGCGATGGCGTGCTGATGAACACCGCCATTGCCGGCGCGCGCCACCCGGTGCTGATGGCCAGCGCCATGCGCAAGGCGGTCGAAGCCGGACGCGAGGCCTTCCTGGCCGGGCGAATCCCGCGCAAGCGCTATGCCAGTGCGTCGTCGCCGATTGACGGGTTGATCGGCTGATGACCAATCCTTTCGACAGCGCGGGTTCCAAGGCCCCGCCCAAGCCCTTCACGGTCAGTGAAGGTCGCCGCGAAGTGCGCAGTTTCGTGCTGCGTCAGGGCCGCTTCACTCCGGCCCAGCAGCGCGCGTTCGACGAACGCTGGCCACGCTTCGGCCTGGACTACAGCGGCCAGCCGCGTGACCTGGATGCGACCTTCGGCCGTCCCGCGCACAAGGTGCTGGAAATCGGCTTCGGCAATGGCGCGGCCATGCGCTTCGCCGCCCAGCACGACCCGTCGCGCGACTACATCGGCATCGAAGTGCACGCCCCCGGCGTGGGCCGCCTGCTGAACGCGCTGGCCGAGGACGAAGCCGACCACGTGCGCCTGTACCACCACGATGCGGTGGAAGTGCTGCAGAACGAGATCGCCGATGGCGCGCTGGATGAAGTGCGCATCTACTTCCCGGATCCGTGGCACAAGAAGCGCCACAACAAGCGCCGCCTGCTGCAGCCGGCGTTCGCCGAACTGATCGTGCGCAAGCTGCGCCCGGGCGGCCGCCTGCACTGCGCCACCGACTGGGAGGACTACGCCGAGCAGATGTGGGACGTGCTGGACGCCACCGCTGGCCTGGTCAACCGCGCCGGTCCGCGTGGCAGCGTGCCGCGCCCGGACTGGCGGCCGCAGACCCACTTCGAGACCCGCGGCCAGAAGCTCGGCCATGGCGTCTGGGACCTGTTGTACGACCGCACCTGACGATCGCCTGAGGACGCCGCTCCCCACATGGATACCGCGCTGACGCTGACCAACGACATGAAGCTCGTGCTCGGGCTGGTCGGCTTCACGATGGCGATGTTCCTGTTCGAGCGCATCCGCGCCGACGTGGTCGCGCTGGTGGTGCTGGTGGTGCTCGGCGTCACCGGCCTGATCGCGCCGGAGGAAATCTTCGGTGGTTTCTCCGGTAACGCGGTGATGAGCATCATCGCCACCACCATCCTCGGTGCCGGCCTGGACCGCACCGGGGCGCTGAACCGGCTGGCCGCATGGCTGCTGCGGCGCGGCCATGGCGTGGAGCAGCGGCTGCTGATGATGACCACGGCCATCGCCGGCCTGAACTCGTCCTTCATGCAGAATCCGTCGGTGATGGCGCTGTACCTGCCGGTAGCCTCGCGGCTGGCGGCGCGCACGGGCCTGACCATGCAGCGGCTGCTGCTGCCGATCTCGGCGGCGATCGTGATGGGTGGCGCGCTGACCATGGTCGGCAACTCGCCGCTGATCCTGCTGAACGATCTGCTGGCCTCGGCCAACAACAACCTGCCCTCGGGCCTGGCCACCATCGAACCGCTGCGCATGTTCGCGCCGCTGCCGATCGGCGTGGCGCTGCTGATCGCTTCGCTGCTGTACTTCCGCTACTACGGCGACCGCAAGCTGGTGGAAGAGGAAAGCCTGGTCAACGACGGGGTCACCCCGGCACGCACCGAGAGCTACTTCGCAAAGACCTATGGCATCGAAGGCGACGTGTTCGAACTGGTGGTCAGCGCTGAAAGCCCGCTGGTCGGCATGACCCTGGGCGAGGCCGAGAATCTGCATGATGCGCCGCTGCTGCTGGCCCTGAAAACCGGCAATGACACCCGCCTGGCGCCACCGGCGGAAATGCGCATCTGGGTCGGCAGCGTGCTGGGGGCGATGGGCCCGCGCGAGCAGATCCACGATTTCGCGCAGAACCAGTTCCTGCGCATGTCCTCGCGCCTGAAGCACCTCGGTGACCTGTTCAACCCCAGCCGCGCCGGCATCTCCGAGGCAGTGGTGCCACCGACCTCGAACGTGATCGGCAAGAGCGCGGCCGACCTGCGCCTGCGCAAGGAGCGCGGCATCAGCCTGCTGGCGATCAACCGCGACAAGCAGGTGATCCGCGAGGACGTGCGCGATGTGCAGCTGCGTGCCGGCGACATGCTGGTCTTCCACAGCATCTGGACCGACCTGGCACAGGCCGCCAGGAGTCGTGACTTCGTGGTGGTAACCGACTACCCGACCGGCGAGCAGCGCCCGCACAAGTTCAAGATCGCGATGGCGATCTTCGCGTTGACCATCCTGATCGCGCTGACCAGCAAGCTGCCGGTGGCGCTGACCCTGATGACCGGCGTGGCCGGCATGCTGCTGACCGGCGTGCTGCGCATGGACGAGGCCTACGCCTCGATCAACTGGAAAACAGTGTTCATGATGGCCGGGCTGATCCCGCTCGGCTGGGCGATGGACTCCAGCGGCGCGGCGGCATGGGTGGCCGGCCACACCATCGACAAGCTGCCTACCGGCATCCCGGTATGGGTGCTGGAAGTCGCACTGGCGCTGCTGACCACGGCGTTCTCGCTGGTGATCAGCCATGTGGGCGCGACCATCGTGATGGTGCCCATTGCGGTGAACCTGGCGCTGGCCGCGGGCGGCAACCCGACGGCGTTCGCGCTGATCGTGGCGCTGTCGGCGTCCAACAACCTGATGACGGCCTCCAATCCGGTGATCTCGATGATCACCGGCCCGGCCAACTACACCCCACGCGAAATGTGGCGGGTTGGCGGACCACTGTCGCTGATCTATACGTGCGTGGTGGTGTTGATGATCAACCTGATGTTCTGAGGGTTGGGATTTGTTGGCAGGGGTGCGCCCTGCACCCGCCGAGGCAACGACAACGACAACGGCAACGGCAACGGCAACGGCAACGGCAACGGCCTGCATTCCTTGGGATGGCGGGTGGGTCCGGTTGCGGGGGACGCCGTAAACCCCCAGACCGGCCCAGCCGCTGGCGGCTGTGCGTTCGGGCGCTTGCGAAGCAGTGCTTCGCAAGCAAAGCGCCCTCACCCATGGGGGCTTGGCCGCGGCATCCATGCCGCGGACACCCCCGCCACCGGACTCACCCCGCCTTCGACAGATTTCCGCGATCTGTCGGAACGGCATGGACCGCTGTTGGTAGGTGTCGACCTTGGTCGACACGACTTTTGTAGAGTCGAGCCGTGCTCGACTGCTTCCGGCCTCAGGCCAGGTAGACCTGCCCGTCGCGCACGTCCACCGGCACCGCGCGCAGGCGGTCGCCCTTGCAGGGGCCGGCGATGCAGTCGCCGCTGTCCAGCGCGAACGAGGCGCCGTGCGCTGCACATACCAGGTGGCCTTCGCGGCTCTTCAGGAACTGGCCCGGTGCCCAGTCCAGGCGGCGACCGGCATGCGGGCAGATGTTCAGGAACGCCCGCACCTGAGACCCGTCGCGATACAACACCAGCGACTCGGCATCCCCATCGACCACCGCCTCGACCTCGGCGAACGCGCCATCGGCAATGGCATCAAGGGCGATCAGGGCAGCAGCGGCAGTCATGGCGAAGGCTCGGACAGTAAACGCGCATTGTCGCACGCCCACTCAGGTGACTGGCTGCAACATGAACACAAGTCATTGATTCGTAATAAGCACAGGCTATATTTAACGAGTTTTTCACTCAAAGACAGTGGCACCTCCCGATACTCTGGTTTCGCTGATTCCAGCCTATCGAGCCGCCATGTTCAATCGCGCATCCGCCTTCAACCAGTTCCGCACCCTGTTCGCGCCGCGCAAGCCGCGTCACCCGCTGGTGCGCGTTGCCGTGGGCCTGCTCGGCCTGGCGATCCTGGCCGCGATGGTGTTCATTGGCGTGTTCGTCGGTGCGGCGATGATCCTGGTCGGCCTGGCATGGAAGCTGCTGGCTTCGCGCAAGCCGGGCACTGCCCGTCCTCTCGACCCGAACGTGGTCGAGGGCGAGTTCCGCGTGGTGCGCAAGCCGGTGCTGCCGGCCTCGCGTTGATCCACGCCCTCCGCGCCCGCTGACGGCGGGCGCCATGCGTTCTAGACTGCGGGCACGCCCTTCCTGGATGCCCGCATGTCCGATGTCTCCGATGTGATTCCTGCCGTAGCCCTGCCGCGTGTGCCGGTGGTGGGTGGTGGCAGCTTCCCCGTGCACCGTATCTACTGCGTCGGCCGCAATTTCGCCGACCATGCCCGCGAAATGGGCGCAGCGGTGCCGGCGGCCGACGACCGCGGCCGTCCGATGTTCTTCAGCAAGCCGGCCGATGCGATCGTGGTCGGCCACGACGATGCCATCCCCTATCCCCCGGCAACCGCCAACCTGCACCACGAAGTGGAACTGGTGGTGGCGATCGGCCGTGATGCGCCGGCCGGTGAACTGGCCGTGGCCGATGCCGATGCGCTGGTCTACGGCTATGCAGTCGGACTGGATCTGACCCGTCGCGACCTGCAGGCCGCCGCCAAGGACAAGGGCCATCCGTGGGATGCAGCCAAGGGCTTCGATGCTTCGGCACCGATCAGCGAGATCGTGCATGCCGCTGAAGTGGGCGACCTGGCCGCGCTGAACCTGTCGCTGGAGGTCAACGGCGAGGTCCGCCAGCAGGCCCTGCTCGACCAGATGATCTGGAACGTGCCGGAGATCCTGCATGAGCTGTCCAAGCTGTGGCAGCTGCGTGCCGGCGACCTTGTGTTCATGGGTACCCCGTCCGGGGTGGCGGCGCTGAAGCCCGGCGACCGTTTCAGTGCCCGATTGGAAAACGTGGCCGAGCGCCACGGCGTGATCGCCGGCTGACATCACCTGCGCTACCCTGCGCGCTGTCCACTTCCCCCACCGGAGAAAAACAACAATGGGAATGCTCACCGAGTTCAAGGAATTCGCGATGCGCGGCAACGTCATCGACCTCGCCGTCGGCGTGGTGATCGGCGCGGCCTTCGGCAAGATCGTGACCGCGCTGGTCGAGAAGATCATCATGCCGCCGCTGGGCATGCTGATCGGCAAGGTGGATTTCTCGCAGCTGGCGTGGACGCTGTCACCGGCCAGCATCGGTGCCGACGGCAAGGAAATCCCCGCCGTGGTGATCGGCTACGGCGACTTCATCAACACGCTGATCCAGTTCGTGATCGTGGCCTTCGCCATCTTCCTGGTGATCAAGGTGATCAACCGCCTGTCGCGCAAGAAGGAAGCCGCTCCGGCCGCACCGGCCGAGGAAGTGGTGCTGCTGCGCGAGATCCGCGACAGCCTGAAGAAATAAGGCGGCCTACCGGTAGTGCCGGCCGCTGGCCGGCAACGTCGGAACAACCGTGGTGCCGGCCAGCGGCCGGCACTACCGCGACTGCACGAAAGCCCCGCTCCGGCGGGGCTTTCGCTTTGCCGGACGTGGCGGAAAACAGCGTTCGCGCCAGCCATGACCTCCCGCCCATGCGCGGGCCTGAACGACTGTTAAGCTCCAAGGCTTGGTCCCTTCCCGGAGCTGTCCATGCGTCGCCGCATCCTTGCCATCGCATCCTCCCTCGCCCTGCTGGCCGCCCCGGCCTTCGCGGCGCCGCACACCACCACCCTGCCCCCGGCTTCGCTGGCCACCGCTGCGCAGCTGCGCGACCAGGCGCTGGCTGACGACACCGGCTGGAAGGTGGTCGAATCGCTGACCACCGAGATCGGCCCACGCATCGCCGGCAGCGAAGCTGACGCTCGCGCCGTGGCCTGGGCCGAAGCCAAGTTCAAGGCACTCGGTTTCGACAAGGTCTGGAAAGAGCCGGTGACCTTCCCGAAATGGGAGCGCCGCAGTGAACACGCCGCCGTAACCGGCAGGAACCCGCAGCCGCTGCAGATCACCGCGCTGGGCGGCAGCCCGGGCGGCACGGTGGAAGCCGAAGTCGTGCGCTTCGCCGACCTGGCTGCGCTGCAGGCAGCACCGGCCGGTTCGTTGAAGGGCAAGATCGCCTTCGTCGATTACCAGATGCTGCCCTTCCGCGATGGACGCGACTACGGCCGTGGCGGCGCGATCCGCAGCAAGGGCCCGTCCGAGGCGATCCGCAAGGGCGCGGTCGGTTTCCTGATGCGTTCGGCCGGTACCGATTCCCACCGCGTGCCGCATACCGGCATCACCCGCTTCGACGACGGCCTGACCCCGGTGCCGTCGGCGGCACTGTCGGTGCCCGACGCCGATCAGCTGGCCCGCCTGCTGGCCCGTGGCAGCACCACGGTGAAGGTGGCGCTGGACTGCGGCTGGGATGGCACCGCCACCTCGTACAACGTGATCGGCGAGATCACCGGCCGCAGCCTGCCCAAGGAAGTGGTGGTGATCGGTGGTCACCTGGATTCCTGGGACCTGGGCACCGGCGCGGTGGATGACGGTGCAGGCGTGGGCATCACCATGGCCGCTGGTCATCTGATCGGCCAGCTGAAGCAGGCGCCGAAGCGCACCATCCGCGTGATCGCGTTCGCCAACGAAGAACAGGGCCTGTATGGCGGCAAGGCCTACGCCGAAGCGCATGCCAAGGATGTGGCCCTGCACCAGCTGGCCGCCGAGAGCGACTTCGGTGCTGGCCGCATCTACGCCTTCAACACCGGTTCGCCGAACCCGGAAGGCTCGCGCGAAGCGACGAAGCAGATTGCCGAAGTGATGAAGCCGCTGGGCATCGAGTACCAGGCCGACAAGGGTGGTCCGGGCCCGGACGTCGGCCCGCTGGCGGCCAAGGGCGGTGCATGGGCGTGGCTGGCGCAGGACGGCTCGGACTATTTCCACCTGCACCACACCGCCGACGACACGCTGGACAAGATCGACCCGAAGGCGCTGGCACAGAACGTGGCCGCCTACACCGTGTTCGCGTATCTGGCGGCGGAAGCCGATGGCAGCTTCGGCAGCGAAGCCAAGGCGACCACGCCGCCGAACGAATGACGCAGTAGCGCCGGGCCATGCCCGGCGAGCGCAGCGGCGGGAGCGGTGCGAACCAAGGTTCGCACCCACCACGGCAGATCCTGCATTGGGAACCGGACGGGGTCAGAGCCCTCGCCGTGGCGAGGGATCTGACCCCGCGCAGAGGTTCAATCGCGGCGACTGACCCACTGAGCCAGCAGCACGGCCGTGGCCGAGGCCACGTTCAGGCTCTCCACCGCGCCGCTGCCGGGAATCGAGACCTGCAGGTCGCATTCGCTGGCAAGGCTGCGGTCCATGCCTTCGCCTTCGGCACCCATCACGTAGACCAGTCGTGCCGGCAGCGATGCGCGGAACACGTCCTCACCGCCCTTGACCAGGGTTGCTGCCAGCCCGAAACCGGCCGCTCGCAGCTGCGCCATCGCCTGTGCGTTGTCCGGCAACTGCACCAGCGGCACCGATTCGGCGCCACCTTCGGCAACGCGTGCTGCGGCGCCGGACAGCGCCAGCGTGCTGCCGGCCGGCAGCAGCAGCGCCTTGACGCCGAAGTGCGCGGCCGAGCGCAGGATCGCGCCGAAGTTGTGGGGATTGCCGACACCGTCCAGCCACAACGCCAGCGCCGGTGCATCAGCCGGCAGCGTCGCCAGCCATGCGTCCAGCGCCAGCACCGGCGCACGCAGCACGTCGGCCACCAGGCCTTCGTGATGGGTGGTGGCAGCCAGCTTGTTGAGGTCGCCCTCCTCCACCACGCGATAGCCCACGCGGTTGGCCACGCACCACTTCAGCACCGGCTGCATGCGCGGAATCAGCGATTCCACCAGGTACAGCTTGCGCAGCGCCTGCGGGCGCTTGTCGAACAGGGCCTGCACGGCGTTCCAGCCATACAGGCGCAGTTCGTCATTGCCACGCCCCGGCGGTGGCGGGGTGCCGCCCTCACGCGGTGGCAGCGGGGTGGCCCGCGGCGGTCGCGACGACGGGCGGCGGGCATTCTTCCAGGGATCATTCACTACGGGACAACTCCAGCTTGCGTTGACGCCAGAAATCGGCGTTCTTGATGCCCAGGGCATCGGGGTCGAAAATCGGATCCAGGCCCAGCTTCTTCTGCCGCTCGTAATCGCGCAGGGCCAGCATGGCCGGCTTCTGGATGATGAGGATGGCGATGATGTTCAGCCAGGCCATCAGGCCCACGCCGATATCACCCAGCGCCCAGGCCAGGGTGGCGTTGTGGAAGGCACCGAACACCACCATGCCGATGATGCCCAGGCGCAGCAGCAGCACGGTGAGCGGCCGGCGCTTGTTGTGGTTGACGTAGGTCAGGTTGGTTTCGGCCATGTAGTAATAGGCCATGATGGTGGTGAAGGCGAAGAAGAAGATCGCCACCGACACGAAGGCCGAGCCCCAGCCCGGCAGCACCGCTTCCACGCCGGCCTGCGCATAGCCCGCGCCTTCCGGAATGCCGGCCAGGCCCTGGAAGATCGGCGCGCCACCCGGCACCGGCGAGTACACGTTGTAGGTGCCGCTGGCCAGGATCAGGAATGCGGTGGCGGTGCACACCATCATGGTGTCGAAGTAGATGGCGAACGCCTGCACGTAGCCCTGCTTGGCCGGGTGCGAGACCTCGGACGCAGCGGCCGCATGCGGGCCCGAGCCCTGGCCGGCCTCGTTGGCGTAGATACCACGCTTGATGCCCCACTCCACCGCCAGGCCCATCATCGCGCCGAATGCAGCATGGGTACCGAAAGCACTCTTGAAGATGATGCCGAACATTTCCGGCACGCGGTCGTAGTTGATGATCATGATGACGATGGCCATCAGGATGAAGCCGGCGGCCATGAACGGCACCACCACTTCGGCGAAGTTGGCGATGCGCTTGACGCCGCCGAAGATCACCACGCCCAGCAACAGGGCGACCACGATGCCGATGCCCAGCTTCAGCGCCTGCACCGATTCCATGCCGAAGGCCTGGCCATCGAGCGGGCCGCACAGCGCGGTACCGCGACAGGCATTGATGACGCTGTCGGCGATGGCATTGGCCTGCACGCCCGGCATCAGGAAACCGGCTGCGATGATCGTGGCGATGGCGAAGGCCATGGCATACCACTTCAGGCCCATGGCCTTTTCAATGTAGTAGGCCGGGCCGCCGCGGTAGCGGCCTTCGGCGTCCTTGGTCTTGTAGATCTGCGCCAGCGTGCATTCCACGTACGAGGTGGAGGCGCCGAGGAAGCCCATGACCCACATCCAGAAGATGGCGCCGGGTCCGCCAAAGGCGATGGCGGTGGCCACGCCGGCGATGTTGCCGATGCCCATGCGCCCGGCCATCGACATGGCCAGCGCCTGGAAGGAAGACACGCCGGCCTCGGACTTCTCGCCGGACACGGTCAGGCGGCACATCTCGACGAAACCACGGATCTGCATGAAGCGGGTGCGCAGGCTGAAGAACAGGCCGGCGGCCAGGCACATGAAGATCAGCGCCTTGCTCCAGATGATGCTGTTGATGAAATGTACGGTAGCTTCCACGCGCGCTCTCTCCAGTCGGCGGGTTGTGAGGACGTCCCGTCGGCTGGAAGGGACCGGTCGATTCTCCCTGATCGAAGGTCGCTGCGATAGCGCCGGATGTGGGGGCGTGTTCTCCGCCGGGCATGGCCCGGCGCTACCGGCAATGACCGTGCCCCCCCACGTTAGCGCCGGGCCGTGCCCGGCGGCCGGTTACGGAAGCTGCGTGCGCACCCGGGCGAAGCGGCGCAGGTCGTGCAGCACGCCGCGCTTGTAGACCGCGCAGCGGTCCACGCCCTCTTCCTGGAAGCCGTTCTTTTCCAGCACCCGGGCCGAACCGAGGTTGAAGTCGACCACCCCGGCCTGCAGCCTGAACAGGCGCAGTTCGTCCATCACCCACGGTGCGAACAGGCCGACCACCCGGGTCATCAGGCCCTGGCCCCAGTAGGACTGGCCCAGCCAGTAGCCCAGTTCCGCCATGTGACCACGCTCGGCGATGCCCTGCTGGGCACCGACGCTCCCGCAGGCCTGGCCGTCGATCTCGATGGCCAGGTTGAGCGTGCCCGGTGCCAGCACGCGGCCAGCCAGGAAAGCCTCGCCATCTTCGCGCGTGTACGGGTACGGGAAACGATCACGCAGACCCCGCGATACCTCGGCATCGTTGGCATGGCGCAGCAGCGATTCGAGGTCTTCATTGCGCCAAGGGCGCAGGAGGAAGCCCTCGCCCTGCAGGTGTGGGGTCAGAGCCCTTTCCCTTTGGGAAAGGGATCCGACCCCGCCAGCCATCCCGTTGGTGGTCAGGTCAGGCATGTCCACCCACCGACGGCGACTCCGCTTCCTGCTTCTCCAGCTCGCGCTTCACCGCTTCCGGCGAGCGCGTGTATGGCGCCAGCCGCGCGTAGAACGCCGGCACCACGAACAGCGACAGGAACGTCGAGAGGGTCACGCCGAAGATGATCACGATGCCGATGGTGCCACGGCTGGCCGAACCGGGACCACCGGCCACCACCAGCGGGACCGCACCGACCACGGTGGCGATCGAGGTCATCAGGATCGGGCGCAGGCGCACCATCGCCGATTCGATGATCGCCTCGCGTACGGTTCTCCCGTCGTCGCGCAGCTGGTTGGCGAATTCGACGATCAGGATGCCGTTCTTCGCCGCCAGGCCGACCAGCATGACGATGCCGATCTGGCTGAACAGGTTCACCGTGCCACCGCTGACCCACAGGCCAACCAGCGCACCGAGCACACCCAGCGGCACGGTCAGCATGATGGTCAGCGGGTGGATGAAGCTCTCGAACTGCGCGGCCAGCACCAGGTACACCACCAGCAGCGCCATCGCGAAGGTCAGCAGCACTGCACCACCAGCACTCTGGTACTCGCGCGATTCGCCCTTCCAATTCACCTGCGCATACTGTGGCAGCTCCTCGCGCGTGACCTGCTGCGCCCAGGCAATCGCCTCGCCCAGCGGATAACCCGGCGCCAGGCCGGCATTGATGGTGATCGAGCGCAGGCGGTTGAAGCGGTTCAGGGTGCCGGCCTCGGCCACTTCGCTCAGCGTGACAAGGTTGGACAGCGGCACCAGTTCGCCGGAGGTGGCACGCACACGGATCGCGGCAAGGTCGGCCGGGCTGGCACGCCCGTCGCGGCCGGCCTGGACCAGCACGTCGTACTCTTCGCCGTTGTCGACGAAGGTGGTGACGCGGCGCGAGCCCATCATGGTTTCCAGTGCCGAACCAATCGCGGTGACCGGCACGCCCAGATCGGCCGCACGCTGGCGGTCGATGTTGACCCGCATCTGCGGGCGGGTTTCCTTGTAGTCCGAGTCTGGGCCGACCAGGCCGGGGTTGTCGGCCATGCGCAGCAGGATGCGGTCGCGCCACTGCGCGATCTCGGCGTATTCCGGGCCGCCCAGCACGATCTGGAACGGCTGGCCGCCGCTGCGCACCAGGCCACCGCCCACCTGCGTACGTACGCGCACGCCGCGGATGGTGTCCAGTTCCTTCTGCAGCTCATTGGCCACTTCCGGCGTGCCCTCGCTACGCTGGCGCCACGGCTGCAGGAAGATGCTGACGCGGCCGGTGTGCATTTCCTCGCTGGCGCCCCAGCCACCCGGCACGCGCGGGTTGGCGCGCACGATCGGTTTGTCAGGGCCGACATGCGGTGCCAGCATCGCTTCCACCTGCTGCACCTGCTGCACGGTGTAGTCGTAGCCGGCACCTTCCGGGCCGTCGATCATGATCTGGAACGAACCGCGGTCTTCGGCCGGTGCCAGTTCCGATGGCAGCAGCTTGAGCAGGCCCCAGCTGGCGGCCAGTGCAGCCACCATCACCAGCAGGTAGATCCAGGTGCGATCGACGTGGTGGTCGAGCACCCGCCCATAGGCCCCGGCCAGGCGCTCCAGGTTGCGGTTGATGAAACCATGCAGGCCACGCGGCGCCTGCCCGGTATGGGGCTTGAGCAGCTTGGAGGCCATCATCGGCGTCAGCGTCAGCGCCACGAACGCGGACAATGCCACTGCCGCAGCCAGCGCCACTGCCAGTTCACGGAACAGCCGTCCCGTGTTGCCCTCAAGGAAACCGACCGGCAGGAACACCGCCACCAGCACGGCCGTGGTGGCGATCACCGCGAACGCCACCTGCGCGGTACCGCGTTTGGACGCCACCAACGGCGGTTCACCCAGATCGATGCGGCGCTGCACGTTCTCCACCACCACGATCGCGTCGTCCACCACCAGGCCGATGCACAGCACCAGCGCCAGCAGGGTCAGCAGGTTGATCGAGAAGTCGAACGCATACAGCGCGATGAAGGCGGCGACCAGGCACACCGGCACCGTCACTGCCGGAATCAGTGCAGCACGGAAGCTGCCGAGGAACAGCCAGATCACCGCCAGCACCAGGATCATCGCTTCCACCAGCGTGGCGTAAACACGGTCCACTGCGGCTTCGATGAAGGTGGTGTTGTCGAAGGCAACGAAAATCTGCGTGCCCTTGGGCAGCGTCAGCGCGACCCGCTCCGCCTCAGCGCGCGCGGTGCGTGCCACATCCAGCGAGTTGGCGGTGGAGGTCTTGACGATGCCCAGGCCGATGCCCGGTTCACCGTTGCTGCGGTAGTAGGCGCGACGCTCGGCCGAAGCCAGCTCGATCTTCGCCACGTCGCCCATGCGCACCACGTAGCCGTCGCGGCCCTTGCCCAGCGGGATGGTCGCGAAGTCTTCGGGCTTGATGTAGTTGCGCTCCACGCGCAGGGTGAAGTCGCGGTCGGTCGATTCGATACGGCCGGCCGGCAGTTCCACGTTCTCGTTGCGCAGCGCGGTTTCCACGTCGCCGGTGGTCAGCCCGCGCGCGGCCAGCTGGTCACGGTCCAGCCAGATGCGCATCGCATAGCGCTGGCGGCCGCCGATGCGGACCTGGGCCACGCCGTCGAGGCTGGAGAAACGGTCGACCACGTAGCGGTCGGCGTAGTCGCTCAGTTCCAGCGTGTCCATGGTCGAGGAGACCATGTTGAACCAGATGATCGGGTCGGCATCGCTTTCGACCTTGGCGATTTCCGGCGGGCGCGCTTCTTCCGGCATGCGGTCGGCAACGCGGCTGACCGCATCACGCACGTCGTTGGCTGCGGCCTCGATATCGCGGTTGGAGGTGAATTCGATGCTGACCTGCGAGCGGCCATTGGTGCTGCGCGCGTTGATCGTATCGATGCCTTCGATACCGGCCAGCGCGTCTTCCAGCACCTGGGTGATGCGGCTTTCGATGACCGCCGCCGAGGCACCGGTGTAATCCACCGACACCGAAACGATCGGCGGATCGATGGCAGGCAGCTCACGCAGGGTCAGGCGGGTGAAGGACATCACGCCCAGCACCAGCAGCAGCAGGCTCATCACCACGGCGAACACCGGCCGCTGGATGGAGGTGTCGGACAGCTTCATCCGCCGTGGCCCTCGGCGACCACCGCCGCCGGCGCGTCAGCCGGCTTGGCGCCGCTCGCCGGTGCTGCGTCCTTGGCGGCTACCTTCAGTCCCGGGCGCAGCTTGCCGGTGCCATCGACCACGATTCGCTGGCCCGCTTCCAGGCCCTGCTTGATCTCGACCACGCCGGCACGGCGCGCACCGGTGACCACATCCACGCGCTCGACGCTGTCGTCGCTTTTGATGCGATACACGAAGGTATCGCGGCCGACCTGCACCACCGCGATTTCCGGAACCACCAGCGCCGGCCGTTCGGGATGGAACAGGCGTACGTCCAGCAGCATGCCCGGACGCAGCGCGTGGTCGCTGTTGGCGAAGTCGGCGCGCACGGTCACTGCACGGGTCGCCGGATCGATGCGTGCATCGATGGTACTGACCACGCCTTCGAAGGTGCGGCCCGGCCAGGCCACGCTGGATGCACTGACCTTGTCGCCGACGCCGAGTGCGGCCAGTTCCACTTCCGGCACCTGGAAATCGATATGCATGTGTTCGATGTCGTCAAGCGTGGCGATCACCGTGGTCGGCGTCAGCAGCGTGCCCGGGCTGACCTGGCGGATGCCGAGCACGCCGGCAAACGGCGCACGCACACGGCGGTCACCGATGTCCGACTGCATCTGCGCCACGCGCGCTTCGGCGGCATCGCGGATCGACTTCTGCGTATCCAGCGTGGCACTGGATACCAGCCGCTGCGTGGCCAGCTCGCGCTGGCGCCTGTACAGCTGGTCGGCCTCGTGGAAGGTGGCCTGGGCCTGCACCAGTGCCGCTTCCTGGGCCTGCCCGCGCAGGGTCACGATCGGCGCACCGGCGGCGATGTGCTGGCCGCTCTCGAAGTGCACCTTCTCGACGATTTCGCTGACCTTGGCGGTGACGCTGATCGATTCGCGCGCCTTGGCCGTGCCCAGCGCCTGCAGGGTGTCGTTCCACTGCGTGGGCTGCACGACCTGCGCGGTGACCGGCACTGCTTCGCCCTGCCGACGTGCGGCAGCCTCCTGTTTGCCTGCGCACCCGGCCAGCACGGCCAGGCTGAGGCCGAAGGCCAGGGTCGAAGCGATACGAGCCAACATGAACGGTCCTGATTGATCCACGGCCGCCGAGTGTAGGCAAGGGCCCGCAAAAGCGGTATGTGCCAAGCGTTTACCGGCGTGGAACCGGCACCGCGCTAGCGCCTTCAACCGGTTCCGTGCAAGGCTGGTGTTGGCGGTGTCGGCTTGTGTCGGGGTGTATCCAGCGACCCATTACCGACGTTGCCATCGTAGAGTCGAAGCTGCCCGACAGAGGGCGTCGGGCGGGGACGGATCCTGGCGGGGATCCGGCCCCGTTTTTTTTTTGCCCGGCGCGTGACGGTAGCGCCGGGCCATGCCCGGCGGATCAATACCGGTAGTTCACCTTCATCCACACGCTGCGGCCCGGCTCGTTGATGCGTACCGGGTCGGCCGGGAAGCCGAAGTCGGCGCTGCCGGCCAGGTTCAGGTGCTCGCTGTAGGTGCGATCAAACAGGTTGTCGACACCCGCGCTGAGCTGCAGCTGCGAGCTGAAGCGGTAAGCCGCATTGAGCGCGAAGGTGGCGAAGCCGGCGCTCGGTCCCAGGTCCTGGGCGACCACGTTGCCCTGGCCATCGGCGACACGGTGCTGGTGGGTCACCGCACGCAGCAGCGCACCAGCACTCCAGCGCTGGCCTTCCCAGTTCGCACTCAGGCGCGCCTCCAGCGGCGGCATCTGCGGCAGCGGTCGCTGCTGGTCGCGGTTCTCGCCCCAGGCATAGGCCAGCGTGCCGCCCAGCTTCCACTGTTCGGCCAGCGCCACTTCCACGCCCGCCTCGGCCCCGGCAATGCGGGCATCGACGTTGCGGGCCTGGCTCATGCCCATCATCCCGCTGCCGTGGTAGGTGAACAGGATGTAGTCCTGGATCTGACCGGCGTACGCCGAGAGCCAGGCCTGCACGCGCGGGCCCTTGTACTGCATGCCCACATCAAGCTGGGTGGTGCGCTCGGGCTGCACGCCGCTGAATGCATTCACCGTGCCGGCCGGTCCCTGGTTGGGCGAGAACAGCTCCCAGTAGTCAGGCATGCGCTCGCTGTGGCCGAGGCCTGCGTACCAGGTCAAGCCGTCGGCCAGATCCTGCTCGTAGCGCAGGAAACCACTGCCCAGCCATTCCTTGCGCTGCAGGCCAGCGGTCGGATTCGGCCGGTTGCCCATCATCCCGCGCACCGATTGCCGCTCATCGCGGACGCTGGCGCGATCGATGCGAAGCCCGCTGATCCAGCGCTGGTCGGTGCCGGCGCCGAGGGTGAGTTCGGTGAAGGCACCGTAGCGGCGGAAGTTGGCATCGGTCTCCCACGCCGCCTGGCGGTAGGTGTCGCGGCCCATGCCCATGCGGCCGCGGTGACGACTGTCCTCGCCATCCACACCGGCCACCAGCTGCACATCCTGCCAGCGCCATTCGGAACTGACCCGCCCGCCCTGGGTACGGCGGTCCACGTTCGAGGCCATCGGCATCGGCATCATGCTGTGCGGGTTCGGCGTGCGCAGCGTGTAGTTGTCCATCACGTGGTCGGCATTGTTGTAGTACACGTTGGCCTGCAGCGTGTCCCACGCACCCGGCAGGTTGCGCTTCTCGAAGCGCGCCGCGTAGCTGGTGCGCTCGAACGCGGCACCGTCCATGCCACGGCCCGCGTAGCGCGCGATCGCATCACCGGCACCGGCGGAGATTTCCAGCAGCGTGTCGGCATCCGGCGTCCAGCCGATGGCCACGTCGCCGTTCCACTTGCGCCACTTCGACGGCACCACGTCGCCATTGCCATCCTTGTAGTCATCGGCTTCGGAACGGTTGCCGCTCGCACGCACGTAACCGGTCGGATTGCCCAGGGTCAGGTCCAGCACCTGGTCGTTGCGGTTGCGCGAACCGACCAGCGCACTGGCATCGGCACGCAGGCCCGGCTCATCGAAGCGCGGCGTATCGCGCTCGAAACGCACGGTGCCGGCCGAGGCGCCCGCGCCCCAGCGCACGCTCTGCGGGCCCTTGATGATGGTCAACCGGTCGAAGCTCTCCGGCGCGATGTAGGACAGCGGATTGTCCATGCGCGACGGGCAGGCACCGATCAGGTTGCCATCGTTGCTGAGGATGTTCAGCCGCGAACCGAACATGCCGCGCAGCACCGGGTCGCCATTGGTGCCACCGTTGCGGATGGCGGCGAAGCCGGGGACGGTTTTCAGGTAATCAGCACCGTCGCTGGCGGGCACCGGCTGCCGCGGCAGGCGCGGATCGGTCACCCAATGCAGCGGCGAGGACGGTGCAGCGGCGGTCACCACCAGGGTGTCGAGAGTGCGCGCCTCGTCGGCAGGCGCGGCGTGTGCCAGTGATGCGGCCACGGCCAGGCCAAGGGCAACCGGCAGGCGCGCGCAGGCGCCCGCAGGGCGGGAAGTCATTTTCATCGGAACAGCTCCAAAGTACGCACGCGCGCACGGCGCCCGGTCAGGCGTCGTGCGGCGGATTCGATAGGGACATCAGCGAACGATGGAGAAGCGCGGCGGCCCACGCGCGGCATGTGCCGGCCACCGCAGCGCCGGCAGCACCTGCTGCGACCATGGGAACGCCAGCTGCGGCCGCCACAACAGCGGCAACAGCAGCACCAGCACGGCCAGCCACGGCAGCAGGCGCATCGCCAGCACGCAGTATTCGCAGGCTTCGCCATGCATGGCGTGGGGGTCGGCCGGACGGCTGGGCGCTGCAGGCGTAGCGCCGTGCCGATCGTGCCCGGCCATGGCCATGGCGTGCATGTCATGGCCCATGGCGGCGTGGTCCATCGGCTGTGCCTGCAGCGCGCGGCTGACCAGTGGCGCAAGCACCATCAGCAGCGTCGCCAGGATGGCGAGCTGGAGCAGAAGGCGCTGCGGGCGGGACAGGCGGGTCACCCCGCTAGTGTAGAGCGGGGTCCAGGGTTGCCCGTGCGACGAACCGTCGCAGGAGGGGGTTTGTCGGCAGGGCTGCGCCCTGCACCCGCAGAGGCCACGGCAGGTGCCGAAGCAACAGCAGAAGCTGGTTTCCTGAGGGATGGCGGGGTGGGTCCGGTTGCGGGGGACGCCGTAAATCCGTCCATGGAGGCTCGGTCGCGCCATCCATGGCGCTCACGCCCCCGCAACCGGACCCACCCCGCCTTCGACAGATTCCTGCGGTCTGTTGGAACGGATCTGACCCCACATGTATTTCGATATCTGACAGTTTCCATCCACGCATGGCGTGGATCTACCGTGTCGACCAAGGTCGACACCTACCAACAGCCATCGGAATCTGTCAGAGGTGGGGCGGTGTCGGAGTGCGGGGTGTCCGCGGCATGGATGCCGCGGCCAGGCCCCCAGGGACGGGTTCACGGCGTCCCCGCAGTCCGACACCGCCCCGCCATCCCACGGATAGCGAGCTTTTGACGTTGCTGTTGCTGTTGCTCCGGTTTGCAGCAGGTGCAGGGCGCAGCCCTGCTCGACCAGCCTCAGACCGTGATGGTCTGGGTCAGCGACTCCCACGTCGGTGGTACCGGCCACGCCGCCGCCTGGTTGCCATCCAGCACCCTGCGCAGGTCGCGCGGATCGATCTGCGGTGCCAGCACATGCACCAGCTCCAACGCGTAATCGCGCAGCACCCGGTCGCGCGGCAGCACCGCCCAGGCGATGCACTCGGCAATCGGTGCCGGCGCCGGCCACGCCTTCAGGTCTTCGTCGTTGGAACTGACCGCCATCTCCGCCAGCAACCCCACGCCCAGTCCGGTGCGCACGTAGGTCTTGATCAGATCAGCATCGAGCGCGGTCAACGCCAGATCCGGCACCAGGCCGTTGGCGGCGAAGGCACGCTGCAGCGAGGAATTCGGCCGAGTCGATGATTCGTAGCTGATCAGCGGCTGCCGGGCCAGCGCGGCCAGGTCCGGGGTGCGGCCTGCGCGGTCCAGCGGGTGGCCCTTGGGCACCACCACCAGGCGCCGCCAGCGGAACAGCGGCACCGCAATGCCATCGGTGGGCTCGCTGCCGGCGGTGCTGATGATCGCAATGTCGGCATCGCCCTGGTTCAAGCGATCAAGTGCATCGGCTTCACCGGCCTGTTGCAGATGCACGCTCACCTGCGGATACGCCTGCTTGATCGCCGCCACCGCCGGCGGCAGCACGAAGCGCGCCTGGGTGTGGGTGGTGGTCAGGATCAGCTGGCCCTGACTCTCGCGGCGCTGGTTGGCCGCGTAAGTGCGGATGTTGTTGGCCTCGGCCAGCACCGAGCGGGCGCGGGCGATGACCTCGGTGCCGGCCGGGGTGACCGACTCCAGGCTGCGGCCCTTGCGCACGAACAGCAGGAAACCCAGCTCGTCTTCCAGCTGCTTGAGCTGCTTGGACAGGCCGGGCTGAGTGGCATGCACGCGCGAGGCGGCCAGCGTGATGTTCAGCTCGGCGTCGGCGATGGCAACCAGATAGCGCAGCTGGGTCAGCGTCATGGCAGGCGGGCGATGTGGGGGCGGAGGTCCACTCTAGGGTCAATTGCCGTCACCAGCTTATAACCAAAGGTTGTTTAAGAAAGGTATCTGGTCATTTCCGGGCGTCATATGCCGGCGCTACGGTCAGCCGGCAGCCGCTGGCCTCAACAGCCAGCCCTCCCCCTTCGCCCGCCGAAGCCCGGCGCGGCCCCTCTCCGGAGCGCTTCCATGGCCCTGTACGACTCCATCCTCGACACCGTCGGCAACACCCCCATCGTCAAGCTGCAGCGCCTGGCTCCGCCGCAGGTCAGCCTCTACGCCAAGGTCGAGTCGTTCAACCCGGGCGGCTCAGTGAAGGACCGCCTGGCACTGGCGATCATTCTCGACGCCGAAGCGCGTGGCCTGCTCAAGCCGGGCGACACCATCGTCGAGGCCACCTCGGGCAACACCGGCGTGGCACTGGCGATGGTCGCCGCCGCGCGCGGCTATAAGTTCGTGGCGACCATGGTCGAAACGTTCTCGGTGGAACGGCGCAAGCTGATGCGCGCGTATGGCGCCAAGGTGATCCTGACCCCGGCCGCCGAGCGCGGCAGCGGCATGGTACGCAAGGCGGCCGAACTGGCCGAGCAGCACGGCTGGTTCCTGGCCAGCCAGTTCGCCAACCCGGCCAACCCGGCCTACCACCGCAACACCACCGCCGCCGAGATCCTGCGCGATTTCGCCGGCAAGCGACTGGACTACTTCGTCAGTGGCTGGGGCACCGGCGGCACGCTCACCGGCGTGGGCGAAGTACTGAAGGTCGCGCGCCCGCAGACGCGCATCATCGCCACCGAACCGGCCGGTGCCGCGCTGCTGAAGGGCGATGACTGGAAGCCGCACAAGATCCAGGGCTGGACCCCGGACTTCGTGCCCGATGTACTCAACCGTGATGTGGTGGATGAACTGGTGACGGTGGAAGATGACCGCGCGATCGCCACCGCCCGCCGCCTGGCGGCGGAGGAAGGCATCTTCGTTGGCATCTCCGCTGGCGCCACTGTCGCCAGCGCGCTGGATGTCGCCGCGCGCGCCGAACCGGGCTCGGTGATCCTGGCGATGCTGCCGGACACCGGCGAACGCTACTTCTCCACGCCGCTATTTGCCGATGTGAACGAAGGTTCCGACGACGACTGGTTGGCCGGCCTGCCGTGATGCATCGGGTCGGATCCCTTTCCTGCAGGGAAAGGGCTCTGACCCGGTTTGCCAGAACTATGGATCGCAGGGGTCAGAGCATTTTCCGTGCGGAAAAAGGCTCTGACCCCTTTCTGCTTCAGCCTGCGTGAAGGCGCCACCCGCCATCGTGCGTGAAGGCCGCCGGATCGCAGCGCGTGAGACGGTCATGACGCAGTATCAATGCCCTGTGCCCTACCTTGGGAACAGCCGGCGCAGATGCTGCGCGGAACACCTCACAGGCAGGAGACGGGCGCATGAAGATCGAAGTTTGGCAGGGCGACATCACGACCCTGGCGGTGGATGCGATCGTCAACGCGGCCAATGAAACACTGCTCGGCGGTGGCGGTGTCGACGGTGCGATCCATCGCGCCGCAGGCCCAGCGCTGCTGGCCGAATGCGAACAGCTGCCGGAACTGCGGCCCGGTGTGCGCTGCCCGACCGGCGAAGTGCGTGCCACCGACGCCCATGCGTTACCTGCGCGGCATGTGCTGCATACGGTCGGCCCGGTCTGGCACGACGGTCAACGCGACGAACCGGCGCTGCTGGCCAACTGCTACTGGAAATCCCTGCAGCTGGCCGAATCGCTGGGAGTGACATCGATCGCTTTCCCGGCGATCAGCTGCGGCGTGTACGGCTACCCGCTGTACCAGGCCGCGCAGATCGCAGTGACCGAAACGCTGGCATGGCAGCGCAGCCATGCACAGCCGATGCGCATCGTGCTGGTGGCGTTCAATACCGCTACCGCCAAGGCTTACCAGCAGGCGCTGACCGCTGCCGGACAGAACGCGGACAACGAGCCGCGCAGCTCGATGCTGCCGCCATTGGGCGATACCGGATTTGCAGCCGCGCATTGAACGGCTGACGTGGTTGGAACAGAAAAGGCCGGGCGATGCCCGGCCTTTTCTGTTGTGCGACTGCTTCCATCCACGCGTCGCTTGGATCTACCCATCCATGCACCGCATGGAGCGATGTCAGCGGCTGGCGGCATCCACTGCGGCGGCATCATCGGCCACTGCGGCAGCAGCGTCCGCAGCGGCACGCGCGGCCGAGGCGGCAGCACCGTCGGCGCTGGCACCCTCCACCTGCACGCGCACTTCCACCATGCCCGCGCCATTATTGAGGCTGGACACGTCAATGGTGTAGTGACCGGCCGGCAAGGTCTCCTCCAGGCGCGAATTGGTACCGTTGCCACCGTCGTCGTCGGTCAGCTCGACATCACCGCCGACCACGCGCAGCACGGTATCGACCTGGCTGGAGATCGCATCCAGGCGCACGTCGGCCGGGCGGTCCAGGGTCAGCAGGAAACGACGGCGGCCATCGTTGTCGAGCATGGTGTACACACTGCCCGACTTCGGCAGGGCGGTGCCATCGCGTTCAACCAGATTGCCCGGCAGTTCGATGCGATTGGCAGACAGGGTAAACATGCCATTGACACCGTCGCCCAGACCGCGCGCGGTCAAGGTGTACTTGCCCGGCTTCAGCGACAGGGTCAGGCGCGAGTTGGTGCTGTCGTTGCCATCATCATTCTCGGCCTCAACGCCCTGGCCCGACAGCTTCAGCACCGGGTCGAACACATCCGACACCAGGCGGATCTCGTACAGGCCTGCCTTCTCCACCTGCAGGGTGTAGTCCTGCGAGCTGCCGGCCAGCATGTCGGCGATCTCGCCGCTACCCACCAGCGGCTTGCCGTCATACGGCTTCAGCTTCTCGGCGCGCAGGCGATACGGACCGAAGGCGCTCGGGCCATCGGCGTTGACCGCCACCTGGTAGGTGCCGCCACCGTTTGCACGGAAGGCCAGCGAGACGTCGCCTTCGCGTTCGTAGCCGGTATTGCTGGTGGATACCAGGCTGCCGTTGTTGAACACGGCGATCGAACCGGTCAGTGCACCGGTCAACTTCAGACCGACCAGGTCCTTGTCTTCCAGCTTGATCTGGTACAGCTGGTGGTGGCTGCCGTCGTTGAAGTTGATGCCGCTGCGCGAGGTGATTTCGCCGGACACCGGCTTGTCGAAATCGAGAGACGCGGCCTTGCCTGCGTCACCACCGCCACCGATGCGGTTGCAACCGCCGGCGATCAGGACCGTGGCAACGGCCACTGTGATTGCTGCCAAACGCATGTTTTTTCTCCTTGGCCTTCCATGTATGTCCCGCACACCGGCCCGGTGCGTGGGGGCGGAAAAGATACCCGCAAAAGCAAACGCCGGCGTGATGCCGGCGTTGCCCTGTTCATCCTGCGATGGGACGGATCAACCGTTCCACTTGCCCAGCGCGGCCAGGCCATTGTCCTTGGCGCGCTCGTACACGGTCTTCTGGGCAGCAGCGTAGTTGCCCTTCATGTCCTTGGCCCACAGCTTCAGCGCAGCCTGCTGCATCGCGCGGCCGTAGGAGAAGCTCAGCGGCCACGGCAGGTTGCCCATCTGGTTCATGGCGTTGAGGTGAGCGGTGGACTGCTCGTCGCTCTGGCCACCGGACAGGAACACCACGCCCGGCAGGATCGCCGGCACGGTGCTCTTCAGGCACATCACGGTCGACTCGGCCACTTCCTCGACGTCGGCCTGCTCATCGCAGTTCTTGCCGGAGATGACCATCGAGGCCTTCAGGATGGTGCCTTCCAGCAGCACGTTCTGCTGGTACAGCGCATCGAACAGCGAACGCAGGGTCGCTTCGGTGACTTCGTAGCAGGTCTCGATGTCGTGGTCGCCGTCCATGATCACTTCCGGCTCGACCATCGGCACCAGGCCGCATTCCTGGCACAGCGCTGCGTAGCGGGCCAGCGCGTGGGCGTTGGACTCGATGCAGGTACCCGACGGAATGCTCTCGCCGATGTTGATCACCGCACGCCACTTGGCGAAGCGCGCGCCCAGCTTGTAGTACTCCTGCAGGCGCTCGCGCAGGCCGTCCAGGCCTTCGGTCACCAGCTCGCCCGGGCAGCCGGCCAGCGGGTGCGCACCCTTGTCCACCTTGATGCCCGGAATCATGCCGTGGTCGGCCATGTACTTGGCGAACGGCACGCCGTCCTTGGTCGACTGACGGATGGTTTCGTCATACAGGATGGCGCCGGAAATATGCTCGTTGAGCTTGGGCGTGGTCAGCAGCAGTTCGCGATAGGCACGACGGTTCTCCTCGGTGTTCTCGATACCGACGCCGGCGAAACGCTTGGCGATGGTAGCGGTGGATTCGTCGATCGCGATGATGCCCTTGCCCGGGGCAACCATGGCCTGGGCGGTTTCAGCCAGCTGTTCGATGCTCATGTACTTCCTGTGGCGGGTGCGGGAAAAACGTAAGTATAGCCCCGCTACCCGTTGCCTCGCCGTGGAGGCCAGGCTGGAAACGATTCCAATGTCCGCACAGGACAGGCGATGTCCTGTTGCGCCGGGTCAGAGCCCCTTCGGGGAACTGACCCGGGCTCCAGGGTTTACAGGTCGCCCAGACCGCTGGCACGGCCGTCTTCGCCCACTTCCAGCAGGCGCAGGGTGTTGGTCGCCCCCAGGGTTTCCATGTGCTCGCCGCTGGTGAACACCACGCGGTCACCGGCCTGCAGCAGATCGGCTTCAACCAGCAGGCGGATGCTGCCGCGCGCGGCTTCGCGCGGGGTCAGGCCACGGCTGTCGAAGTTGATCGGATACACATCGCGCATCAGCGCCATCTGCCGGCGGGCGCCGTCATGGCGGGTGACCGCGAACACCGGCGCCTTGGCACGGAAACGCGACAGATAGCGGGCGGTGCCACCGGATTCGGTCATCGCCACGATCGCGCGCACGCCCACGTGCTGGGACAGGAACATGGTGGCCATGGCAATGGCCTGGTCGGCACGTTCCAGGTTGCGCGGCGAGGCATTGAAGTCGGTCTCGGTCTGGAACTGGCGCTCGGCACCCAGGCAGATCCGCGCCATCGCTTCCACGGCCTTGACCGGGTAGGCACCGGCAGCGGTTTCGGCCGACAGCATGACCGCGTCGGTGCCGTCGATGACCGAGTTGGCCACGTCCAGCACTTCGGCGCGGGTCGGGATCGGGCTTTCGACCATCGACTGCAGCATCTGCGTAGCGGTGATGACCACCTTGTTCTGCGCCAGCGAGGCCTTGATGATCTTCTTCTGCAGGCCCGGCAGTTCGGCATCGCCGATTTCCACACCGAGGTCACCGCGCGCAACCATCACCACGTCACTGGCCTCGACGATCTCTTCGAGGTTTTCGATGGCCTCGGTGCGCTCGATCTTCGACACCAGTGCGGCGTAGCAGCCGTGCGATTCAGCGATCTCGCGCGCGTCATTCATGTCCTGCGCATTGCGGCAGAACGACACGGCGATGAAGTCGACGCCGATCTTGGCGACGATGCCGATCAGCTCCTTGTCGCGCTCGGTCAGCGCACCCAGCGACAGGCCGCCGCCCTGCTTGTTCAACCCCTTGCGATCAGACAGCGCGCCGTCGTTGAGCACGGTGTTGATGATGCGCTCGCCTTCCACTTCGACTACCTGAAGCTGCATCAGGCCATCGTCGAGCAGCAGGACATCACCCGGGCCGACATCCTGCGGCAGGCCGAGGTAGCTGACGCCGACCTGGGTCGCATCACCGGGGCCGGCATTGGTGCTGGCGATCAGGTCGAAACGGTCGCCCGCCTTCAGCTGCACCTTGCCTTCGGCGAAACGCTCGATGCGGATCTTCGGGCCCGGCAGGTCGGCCAGGATGCCCACTTCCACGCCGACGCGGGCCGCAGCCGCACGCACTTCGGCGGCACGCTTGGCCTGGCCGGACGGATCACCGTGGCTGAAGTTCAGCCGCACCACGTTGACGCCGGCGCGGAACAGATCCTCCAGCACGCCCGGCGGATCAGTGGCCGGGCCGAGGGTGGCAAGGATCTTGGTGCGACGCTGACGCTCGAACATGGTGAATGGGCCTCTCCCGATAAAGAACGGAAATTAGCACATCCTTCACGCCGCATGTATACGGTTACAGCCTTGCGCTGCCTGACTTCGCGGGTCATCGAACGGACATCGGCCGGACATACGCTGGCGCAGGGTCGTGGTAGCGCCGGGCAGGGCCCGGCGCTACCGATCAAAGGCGCATCACGCCAGCAGCGTTTCCAACTGCGCCGGTTCGCGTGCCAGTTGCCCGGCGCCGGCTTCGGTCAGCTCCTGCTCGCCACCGAAGCCCCACAGCACACCGATACTGCGCAGGCCGTGGTGACGCGCACCTTCGATGTCCATGCGGCGGTCGCCGATCATCCAGCATTGCGCCGGCTGTACCTGCAACCGGCGCAGCGCTTCGCCGACCAGTTCCGGCTTGTGGCTGCGCGAGCCGTCCAGGGTCGAGCCGACAATCTCCTCGAACAACCCGCCGAACGGCAGGTGGGCAAGGATGCGGCGCGCGTGCGGCTCGTTCTTGGCGGTGACCACCGCCAGGCGGTGGCCACGACCGTGCAGCGTGCGCAGCGTGTCTTCCACCTGCGGATACACCGTGTGCTCGCGCCAGCCTTCGGCATCGAAACGTTCACGGTAGTAGCCCACGGCTTGTTCCACCCGCGCCGGTTCGACGAACAGCGGCGCGAAGGTGGTCCGCAACGAAGGACCGATCCAGCCCAGCAGGGTGTCCTGCGGCGGCACCGGATGGTCCATCTTCTGCAGCGCGTAGGCGATGCAGGCGGTGATGCCCACCTGCGAATCGATCAGCGTGCCGTCGAGGTCGAAGAACAGCACATCCCTGCCGTGGTCGGCATTCATGCGCCGCGCGCGTCGAGTGCGGCCACGGCCGGCAGGGTCTTGCCTTCCAGGAACTCCAGGAACGCACCACCGCCGGTGGAGATGTAGCTGACCTGCGCGGCGATATCGAACTTGTCGACCGCAGCCAGGGTGTCGCCACCGCCGGCGATGGAGAACGCGTTGGAGCTGGCGATGGCGCGAGCCAGCGCTTCGGTGCCCTTGCTGAAGGCCTCGAACTCGAACACGCCAACCGGACCGTTCCAGACCACGGTGCCGGCGTTTTCGATCAGCTGCGCATACTGCGCAGCGGTCTGCGGGCCGATGTCCAGGATCAGGTCGTCTTCGGCGACGGCGTCGACCGCCTTCACTTCAGCCACGGCGTCGGGCAGGAACTGCTTGGCGGTGACCACGTCGACCGGCAGCGGGATGTCCGCACCACGGGCCTTGGCATCGGCGACGATCTTCTTCGCGGTGTCCAGCAGGTCCGGCTCATACAGCGACTTGCCGACGTTGTAGCCAGCGGCGGCGATGAAGGTATTGGCGATGCCGCCACCGACGATCAGCTGATCGACCTTGCCAACCAGGCTGGCCAGCAGTTCCAGCTTGGTGCTGACCTTGCTGCCAGCGACGATCGCCAGCAGCGGCTTGGCCGGGGCGTCCAGCGCCTGTGCCAGCGCATCCAGCTCGGCCATCAGCAGCGGGCCACCGGCCGCGACCGGTGCGAAGCGGATGACGCCATGGGTTGAGGCCTGGGCGCGGTGCGCGGTACCGAAGGCATCCATCACGAACACGTCGCACAGCGCGGCATACTTCTTCGACAGGGCTTCATCGTCCTTGGCCTCGCCGACATTCATGCGGCAGTTTTCCAGCAGCACCAGCTGACCCGGCTGCACCTCGACGCCGTCGACCCAGTCGCGCACCAGTGGAACCTCGCGACCGAGCAGCTCGGACAGGCGCTGGGCCACCGGCGCCAGCGAATCTGCTTCGCTCCACACGCCTTCCTTCGGGCGCCCCAGGTGCGAGGTGACCATCACCGCCGCGCCCTGCTCCAGCGCGCGCTTGAGCGTCGGCAGCGAAGCGGTGATGCGCTGTTCGGAGGTGATGCGGCCATTCTCGATCGGCACGTTCAGATCCTGGCGGATCAGCACGCGCTTGCCGGAGAGGTCGAGGTCGGTCATGCGGACGATGGACATGGGCAACTCTTTGGCTCAGGGACGGGATGCCGGGCTACGGCAGACGGCCATTGTATCGGGTGCGGGTGGTGGGAGGGCCGATGCCTGCGGCAGGCAGAAGCGCAGGGCGACAGCAACAGCGACAGCAACAGCAACAGCAACGGCCGAAGCCAAAGCGCTGGCGCTTCGTGGTGCTGTGGATGAGCCGGGGTGGTGTGGGCTGGCAGGCGACGCCGTAAACCCATCCATGGGGGCTTGGTCGCCGCTTGCTCCTGTGCGCTGTCCTGTGCACACGGCAAGACCGGGGTTGGGCGTCCTGCCCAACCCGCCCGAGGCATGCCTCGGGCCCATGCCGCTCACACCCCTGCCAGCCCACACCACCCTGGCCTCGAAAGGTTCATGAGGCGGAGCGGATGGCAAAAGCAGAAGCGGTTTCTGATGTCGGTTGGAAAAAGAAGGGGTCAGATCCGTTTTCCTGTGGAAAACGGATCTGACCCAAATGGCCGTCGAGCGAAGCGACCCGCTTCCGCTCTTGCTCTTCTTCTTTCTCTTCCGTGGGTGGACGCACACGGAAACTGTCAGAGGT
>NZ_QFHO01000022.1 GCF_004920835.1 Stenotrophomonas maltophilia | reverse complement strand
ATCGGTCGAAGGCGGGGTGGGCCCGGTTGCGGGGGCGTGAGCCGCATGGATGCGGCGACCGAGCTTACATGGACGTACTTGCAGCGTCCCCCGCAACCGGACCCACCCCGCCTACCCACAGGTAACCCGCTTCTGCTTCGGCTGTTGCTGTTGCCTTGGTTCGTAGCAGGTGCAGGGCCGCAGGCCCTGCCGACCCACCCTAATCTTCGACCGGGAAGTCCTCGATCGGCTTCAGTACATCGTAGTGCTCGCGATGCAGCTTGCCCTTCAGCTTCGGCAGCTCCGGCAACGGTGCATCCACCCGGGTGTCCGGCAACCGGTCGAGCAGGTTGCGTACCAGGGTCAGCCGCCCCAGCCGCTGGTCGTTGAAATCCACCAGCGTCCACGGCGCATCCGCGCGATGGGTGGCACGCAGCATCGCCTCGCGCGCTTCGGTGTACGCGCTGTACTTGCTGCGTGATTTCAGATCCACCGGTGACAGCTTCCAGCCCTTCAGTGGATCGACATGGCGCTCGGCGAAGCGCTTCTCCTGCTGCTCCTGATCCACGCACAGCCAGTACTTGAACAGCAGGATGCCGTCATCCACCAGCAGTTGTTCGAACACCGGCGCCTGGCGCAGGAACTGCTGGTACTCGGCCTCGCTGCAATACCCCATCACTCGTTCGACGCCGGCGCGGTTGTACCAGCTGCGATCCATCAGCACGATCTCGCCGGCCGCCGGAAGATGCGAGGCATAACGCTGGAAGTACCACTGCGTGGCTTCGCGGTCGGTAGGCTTGGGCAGCGCCACCACCCGGCACTGGCGTGGGTTGAGGTGCTGGCTGATGGCCTGGATCGCGCCGCCCTTGCCTGCGGTGTCGCGGCCTTCGAACAGCACCAGCAGGCGCTGCCCGCTGTGCTGCACCCAGCGCGCCATCGCGGTCAGCTCCAGCTGCAGTGGCTGCAGCAGTTCGTCGTATTCCTTGCGCTTGAGCTTGGCCATCGTCACACCCTGCGGGGAGGAAGCCCGAGCGTAGCGCAGGGATCGCTCAGGCGATGTCGAGGCCCTGCCACCCATGCTCGCCGGCCAGCCGCTGCAGCAGCGCTGAAAGGTCGTGGGCAAATCCGGCCATGTCGAACAGGCCGCTGCCTTCGCGTGCCTGTGCCAGTTCTGCGCGCAACGCCGCCAGTGCCGCCGGGTCATTGCCCAGCGTGCTGGCGGTAGTGATGAACGCTGCATCGTCGGCGACATTCATCCGTGCCAGCCCCAGATGGTGGTTGAGGCTGCCGGCCACGCGCGAGGCGAAGGTCTCGCCGGGGCAGGTCAGCACCGGGCAGCCGGCCCATAGTGCGTCCGATGCTGTGGTGTGCGCGTTGTACGGGTTGGTGTCCAGGAACAGATCGGCCAGCTGATAACGTGCAAGGTACTGCGGATGCGGCAGCTTGGCCATGAACACCAGGCGTGCCGGGTCCAGGCCAGCGGCCTGTGCGGTGCTGCGCAGGCGGGCATCGGCCTGACCGGGGCCGGAGAGCAGCCACAGCACGCTGCCGGGTACCGCCTGCAGCACGGCGAAGGCGCGGCCCATGCTGCGCGGATTGAGCTTGTAGCTGTTGTTGAAGCAGCAGAACACCACGCCGCGCTCGGGCAGGCCGCAGTCCGCACGCGTCGGCGCGGCTTCCAGCGCACGCGTGTTGTCCGAGGGCTGGAACGCACGCGGCAGGCGCAGCACGCGTTCGCTGTAATGCGGTTCCAGCGATGGTGGTAGCGCGAAGTCATCGCCAATCACCGCATCCATCCACGGCGCACCCGATGTGCCGGGGTAGGCCAGCCAGTTCAGCTGCAGTGGGGCAGGACGCATCGCCAGCACTTCCGGCGTACCGCCGCCGCCCCAACCGCGCAGGTCGAACAGCAGGTCGATGCCCTGCGCGCGGATGCGGGTGGCGATGTCGGCATGGCGCAGGCCGGCCACGTCGTGCAGATGCGTCGCCGCCTGCAGGCGCTGGCGGATGCGGCTGCCGTCGTCGCGGTTCAGTGCGAACAGATGCAGTTGCAGCGTCGGGTCAAGGCGCAGTTGCTCCAACAGGGCTACAGTCAGCAGCCCGGTGGGATGGGCGCCAAAACCATTGGAAAGGAAACCGACGCGCAAGGGGCCGTGCCCGCGCGCCTTTACGGCAGGAAGGGGACGCACCCCCGAAGCAACCACCGCAGCACGTGCACGCGCACAGGCCAGCTGTTCGGCGGCGCTGGCGTCCTCGCTGAGGAAGGCGAACGGTTCGACAACACCCTGTCCGGAGGCCAACGCACCGCGCACCTGTGCAGCCAGCGCGTCCACGTCCTGCCAGTCGCACAGGCGGCGCTGCCAGGCCAGCCGCTGGGCGGCGATGTAGGGCTCGGCCGGCATCAGGGTGTGCGCGCGCCGATAGGCGGCCGATGCGCCCTCGGCATCATCGGCATCTTCCAGCGCGTGGCCCAGCCACAGCGCGATGCCTGGATGCTGCGGTGCCAGCGCCGAGGCTTGGCCGAGCAGCGTCGCGGCGTCGGTATGTGCGCCGGCCATCCACGCCACGCGGCCCAATCGCGCCAGCGCTTCGGGATGGTTCGGACGCAGCTGCAACGCACGGCGGGCGGCCTGTTCGCCAGCAGCGATGTCGCCGGCTTCCAGTTCCAGGTCGGCCAGCATCACCCAGGCGACAAAGTCGCCGGGCTGGCGAGCGATCGCCTGTTGCAGTTGTTGCCGCTGCTGCCAGGCCGTCATCGTGCTCAGCTCGCCGACAGCTGGGCCAGGGCGTCGACCTGGTGTTCGTGGCTGAGCCGCTGCAGCAGCGGATCGAGATCGCCGGCGAGGATGTTCGGCAGGTCATACAGGGTCAGGCCTTCCACGCGGTGGTCGGTGATCCGGCCCTGCGGGAAGTTGTAGGTACGGATGCGCTGGCTGCGGTCGCCACTGCCGACCTGCAGGCGCCGCGACTCGGCCTGTGCCGCATCCTGGCGCTGGCGCTCGGCGTCCAGCAGCTGCGCCTTCAGGCGTTTCATCGCCTTGTCGCGGTTGGCGTGTTGGCTGCGTTCGGTCTGGCATTCCACCACCACGCCGGTTGGCACGTGGGTGATGCGGATGGCCGACTCGGTCTTGTTGACGTGCTGGCCACCGGCGCCGGACGAGCGGAACGTATCCACCCTCAGGTCCGCCGGATTGATGACGATGTCATCGACTTCATCGGCCTCGGGAATGATCGCCACGGTCGCCGCCGAGGTGTGGATGCGGCCCTGCGATTCAGTGGCCGGTACACGCTGCACGCGATGCGTGCCCGATTCGAACTTCAGGCGCGAGAACGCGCCACGGCCGACCACGCGCGCCACCACTTCCTTGTAGCCGCCATGTTCGCCGGGGTTGTCCGATTCGATCTCGACCTTCCAGCCCTGGCGTTCGGCATAGCGGGCGTACATGCGGAACAGGTCGCCGGCGAAGATTGCTGCTTCGTCGCCACCGGTACCGGCACGCACTTCCAGGAACAGGTTGCCTTCGTCGCGTGGGTCGCGCGGCACCAGCAGCAGTGCCAGTTCCTGTTCCAGCTCCTGCAGGCGGGCTTGGGCGTCGGCGATCTCCTCGTCGGCCAGCTCGCGCAGGTCGGGGTCGGCACGCATGCCTTCGGCCGCGGCCAGGTCGGCCTTGGCACGGGCTTCATCGGCGAGGGCGGTGGCGATCGGCTCAAGTTGGGCGAATTCGCGCGAAAGGTCGCGGAAACGGGTGTTGTCGGCGACCACATCGGGTTCGGCGAGCAGGCGTTCCAGTTCTTCGCGGCGCTCGGCCAGCGCTTCCAGCTTACGGCGCAGGGTCGGCGTCATCGGGTCTCACGGGTGGGTGGCGGTAACCCGGCGTGGCCGGGAACAGGCGCTCGGCGGCGCGGGTCAGGTCGGCGTCGCCACTCAGCGCGGCCGCGCGCAGCGCAGCGGTCGGCGGATGCAGCAGGCGGTTGGTCAGGCCATGGGCGAGCAGTTCCAGCACTTCGTCAGCCGGCTTGCCGTTGGCCAGCTGCTGGCGCGCGCGCTCCAGCAGTTCGGTGCGGGTGGCCTCGCCGAACGCGCGCAGCTGCCGCAATGGCGCCTGGTGGGCGCTGGCCTGCTGGGTCTCGACGAAGCGCGACACCTGCAGATCGATGATCGCCTCGGCCTCGGCGGCGGCCTCGCGGCGGCCACGCCGGTTGTCTTCCACCGCCCGCTCGAGATCGTCCACGGTGTACAGGAAGGCA
Organism: Stenotrophomonas maltophilia; assembly: GCF_004920835.1. Taxonomy (GTDB): domain Bacteria; phylum Pseudomonadota; class Gammaproteobacteria; order Xanthomonadales; family Xanthomonadaceae; genus Stenotrophomonas; species Stenotrophomonas maltophilia_AQ. The sequence goes on along the minus strand of NZ_QFHO01000022.1, from coordinate 72,483 downwards.
TCGTTGAGCGTGGCGACCTCGGCTTCGATGTCGCGCGGCACAGCCAGGTCGAACAGCAGCATCGGCTTGTGCCGGCGCGTGCGCAGCGCCTTGGCCACCATCTCGCGATGGATCACCGGCTCGCGTGCGGCAGTGGCCGAGAACACCACGTCGGCCTCGCTCAGGTGGCGGTCCAGTTCGGTCAGCGGCAGTGCCACACCGCCGTGGCGGCTGGCCAGCTCCTGCGCATGGGCGAGGGTACGGTTGGCGATCAGCAGCCGCCGCACCTTGCCTTCACTCAGGTGGCGTGCAGCCAGCTCGATGGTCTCGCCGGCGCCGACCAGCAGCACGGTGGAATCGTCCAGGCGCGCGAACGCGTTCTGCGCCAGTCGCACTGCGGCCGATGCCACAGATACGGGGTTGGCGCCCACCTGGGTGTCGGTGCGTGCGCGCTTGGCCACCGAGAAGGTCTGCTGGAACAACCGATCCAGGCGCTGGCCAAGCAGGCCATGATCGCGCGCGGTCGACCAGGCATCCTTCACCTGTCCGAGGATCTGCGGTTCGCCCAGTACCATCGAGTCCAGCCCGGTGGCGACCCGGAACAGGTGGCGTACCGCTTCGGCATCGGCATGTTGGTACAGGTAGCCCTGCAGGTCGCCGGCCTGGGTGTGCAGCCATTGGTCCAGCGCCTGTGCCGAGTCGGCCACCGCGTACAGCTCGGTGCGGTTGCAGGTAGACAGCAGCACCGCCTCGGCGATCTGCGGGGTATCGCGCAGCGAACCGAGCGCGCGCGGCAACGCCTCACCGGCGAAGGCCGCGCGTTCGCGCAGTTCCACCGGTGCGGTCTGGTGATTCAGTCCGAGCACCCACAGGGTCATTGTTCAGTTGCTTGCGATAAGCTGCTGGCCATTGGACGACATTTTAAGGCCCCGATGCCGACGATGCCCGCATTGATTCGCATCCCCAGTGTTCTGCTGCTGTCCCTGGCCTGCGGCCAGGCCCTGGCGGCGGTGCCGGCCAAGGCCCCCGTGCGGGCCCCGGCCACTGAGGAACTGGCGCTGGAACCGGTGATGGCCGGTGAATTCGCGCTGCAGGCTGGCAAGCTGGCCGAGGCTGCGCGCTGGTACCTGCGGGCCGCCCAGCAGACCGACGGCGACGCCGGCCTGGCCGAGCGCGCGACCCGTATTTCCATGCTTGCCAACGATGATGCCAGCGCGGCCAAGGGCTTGGCCCTGTGGCAACAGCGGGCGCCGCGCTCGCTGACCATGCGCAGCGCCGCCGGCGCGCTGGCCATGCGCCAGGGCGACGTGAAGGCGGCCCGCAGCGAACTGCAGGCGCTGCTGGCCGACCCTGACGAGCGTGGCTGGAAGTTCGCCCTGGCGGCCTTGATCGGTGGCGGCCGCGACCCGGCGGTGCCGGCGCAGGTGCTGGGCGAGCTGGTCGACGCCAACGCCATTCCGTCGAAGATCGAGGCCTGGCAGGAGTTCGGTCGTCTTGCCCTGCGCATGGACAAGCCCGAGCTGGCGCGGCGCATGATCGATGAAGTGGTCAAGCGCTTCCCCGAGGAGCCGCGCGTGGCGCTGCTGCGCGCCAGCCAGCTGCAGCAGGCTGGCGAGACCGGCAAGGCGCTGTCGCTGCTGCAGGACGTCGAACCGAAAACCCGCCAGGACCCTGAACTGCGTAACGCGGTGGCCATCGCCTACGACAGCCTCGGCCAGCCGTCGGCCGCCGAGCGTGTGCTGGCGTTCGGGCCGCAGGACGTGCAGACCTGGGGCATGCGCGCTTCGCTGCTGGCCAAGCAGGGCGACAAAGCCGCGCTGTCCAACCTGTACAACGAACTGTCGCGGCAGGCGGCCAAGCCGGACCCGGCGCAGCGCCTGCTGCTGGGCAAGATCGCCGAGTACCTGAAGCGTTATCCCGAGGCGGTGCAGTGGTACCACAGCGTGCCCGGTGGCGATGAGCTGAGCGAAGCGCGCCTGCGCGCGGCCAACGCCCAGGCCCTGGCCGGGCGCCTGCCGCTGGCGCTGGATGAAGTGCATGCGATCCAGTCAGATGCGGTGGTCGACGACGACGTGCGCCGCGACGCCTACCTGCTGGAAGCCGAGCTGCGCCAGCGCGCCGACGACAGTGCCGGTGAACTGGATGCGCTGGCCCGCGGTCTGGCAGCGTACCCGGATGACAACGGCCTGCTGTACGCCCGTGCGCTCACCTGGGAGCGCCGTGACGATATCCCGCGTGCCGAGGCCGACCTGCGCAAGATCCTGGTGACCGACCCGGAAAACGTGCCGGCCCTCAACGCGCTCGGCTACACCCTGGCCGACCGTACCGGTCGCCTGCAGGAAGCGTTGGAGCTGATCGACCGCGCCCGCGTCGCCGAGCCGGACAACGCGGCCATCGTCGACAGCTACGGCTGGGTGCTGTATCGCCTGGGCCGCAAGGAAGAGGCGCTGGTGCAGCTGCGCCGTGCCTGGACCCTGGCCAAGGACCCGGAGATCGCTTCCCATGTCGGCGAAGTGCTGTGGGTGCTGGGCAAGCACGATGAGGCCCGCCATTTCTTCGAAGAGGCGGCCAAGCTCGACCCTGAAAACCGCGCGCTGCTGCGCGCCCGCGAGAAATTCAATCCATGAGTGTTTCCCTGATCCGGCCGCTGCTGCTGGCGGTCGCGACCGTGGCGGTCACCGCCTGCACCACCGTGGGCACGCAGAAGACCCCGGCGCCTGCCGTAGTCGAGACGGTGTCGGCTGAAGCTGCGCAGGCCGAGACCGTGCGCGTGGCCGCACTGCATGCGCAGCCGGACTGGGCCTTCCAGGGCCGGGTCGCGGTCAGCAAGGGCAAGGATGGCGGCAGTGGCCGCATCGACTGGAAGCAGGACGGCCGCCGCTATGTGGTCGAATTGAGCGCGCCGGTGACCCGGCAGAGCTGGAAGCTGACCGGCGATACCCATTCCGAGGCCGGCCGCCTGGAAGGGCTGGCCGGTGGCACCCGTGACGGTGAGGACGCCCAGCAGCTGCTGCTCGAGGCGACCGGCTGGGACATTCCGGTCAACCAGCTGCCGGAGTGGATCCGTGGCCTGGTGGCCGGCGATGCTGCCGGTCCGGAGAAGGTCGAGCGCGACGGTGAAGGCCGGCCGCGCCGCATGCAGCAGATGGGCTGGCAGGTGCAGTACCTGGAATGGTACCCCGCCGAGGCCGGGCGCCCGGCGCTGCCGCGCCGGATCGAGGCCAGCAATGGCGATGCCAAGGTGCGCCTGCTGGTGGACCAGTGGGGGCAGGGCGCGCCATGAGCGGGGCAGTCGACGATGCGGGCTGGTCCTGGTGGCCGGCCCCGGCCAAGCTGAACCTGTTCCTGCACATCATCGGCCGTCGTGCCGACGGTTACCACGAGCTGCAGACTGTGTTCCGCCTGCTGGACTGGGGGGATCGCATTGGCCTGCGCCTGCGTGAAGACGGCCAGGTTCGCCGTGAAGGCGAAGGCCTGGCCGGCGTTTCCGAGGCCGATGATCTGGCAGTACGTGCCGCACGCCTGCTTAAAGATGTGGCGAATGTCGCGCAAGGTGCGGACATAATCGTTGAAAAACATGTTTCTGCAGGTGGTGGTTTCGGCGGCGGTTCGTCCGATGCCGCCACCGTGCTGGTGGTACTGAACCGGCTCTGGCAGGCCGGTCTGGACGAAGACGCGCTGGCCGCGCTGGGGCTGCGCCTGGGTGCCGACGTGCCGGTATTCGTGCGTGGCCACAATGCCTGGGCCGAAGGGGTCGGTGAGCGCTTGCAGCCGATCACGCTGGCGCCGGCCTGGTATGTCATCGCCGAACCTGGGGTTCATGTCCCCACCCCGGCGCTGTTTGCTGATCCGGATTTGACGCGCGACTGCCCACAGGCGAAAATAGACGACTTCGCTTCCGGCGCTCTGGTCGGGAACGTGTTCGAGCCGGTGCTGCGCCGCCGCGAGCCTGCCGTAGAGGCGGTGCTTGCCGCGTTGAGCGGTATTGGCAGGGCACGTTTGACCGGGTCCGGAAGTGGTTGTTTCGTCGAGTTCGATTCGCAGGCTGCCGCAGAGCAGGGGCGAGCGGAGTTGCCGAAGGAGTTGCGGGCAAGGGTGGCCGCGGGCGTTGCACGTTCGCCACTGCTGGATGCACTCGAGCAACACTGATTCATCAATGCAGGGGCGTCGCCAAGAGGCCCAAGGCACCAGGTTTTGATCCTGGCATTCGGAGGTTCGAATCCTCCCGCCCCTGCCAATGCGGCTGTGTCCGCGCCATCCAGCGCATCGACCGCGCGGGACGTGGAAACAACCGCGGTGTTGTAAGCAGCAGGGGCCGAAGCGGTCCTTGCCGCTACCGGATCCCCGCCACTCGTCCCCGCCCGAGACAATCATGATGCAAGAGTCCCCGAACCTGCTGGTCTTTTCCGGCAACGCCAACAAACGTCTGGCGCAGAACATCTGCAAGGAACTGGGAGTACGCCCGGGCAAGGCGCTGGTCTCGCACTTCTCCGATGGTGAAGTGCAGGTGGAAATCGAAGAGAACGTCCGCAAGCAGGACGTGTTCGTGATCCAGCCGACCTGTGCGCCGAGCGCGGAAAACCTGATGGAACTGCTGGTGCTGATCGACGCGCTGAAGCGCGCATCGGTGGCCAGCGTGACCGCCGTGGTGCCGTACTTCGGCTACTCGCGCCAGGATCGCCGCATGCGTTCCTCGCGCGTGCCGATCACCGCCAAGCTGGCCGCAAAGATGTTCAGCACCGCTGGCGCTGACCGCGTGCTGACCGTTGACCTGCACGCCGACCAGATCCAGGGCTTCTTCGATATCCCGGTGGACAACGTGTATGCGTCCCCGCTGCTGCTGGCCGACATCTGGCGCGCCTACGGCACCGAGAACCTGATCGTGGTGTCGCCGGACGTGGGTGGCGTGGTCCGCGCCCGTGCGGTGGCCAAGCGTCTGGATGACGCCGACCTGGCGATCATCGACAAGCGCCGCCCGCGCGCCAACGTCTCCACCGTGATGAACATCATCGGTGACGTCGAAGGCAAGACCTGCGTGATGGTCGATGACATCGTCGATACCGCCGGCACCCTGTGCGCCGCTGCCGCTGCCCTGAAGGCGCGCGGTGCGCTCAAGGTCGCCGCCTACTGCACCCACGCGGTGCTGTCGGGCCCGGCGGTGGACAACATCACCAATTCCCAGCTCGACGAGCTGGTGGTGACCGACACCATCCCGCTGAAGGACGCAGCGCGGGTGTGCAGCAAGATCCGCCAGCTGAGCGTGGCGGAAATGCTGGCCGAGACGATGCGCCGCATCGCCTTCGGTGAGTCGGTCAGCTCGCTGTACGTCGACTGATTTTTCGTCCCCGCCGGCAACGGCAGGGACACACCGGGCGCTTCTGGTCGCGGAAGCGCCTTCAACCGCCAAGCCGCAAGGCAAGGCAACAACCTGAGTAGTCGAAAATGTCGAAGACCCATGAAATCAAGGTCACCAAGCGTGAACTGCAGCGTAAGGGTGCGAGCCGCCGCCTGCGTCACGCTGGTGTGATCCCGGCGATCGTGTACGGCGGCAACGCCGAGCCGGTCGCCATCAGCCTGGACCACAACGAAATCTGGCTGGCCCAGCAGAACGAGTGGTTCTATGCCTCGATCCTGGACCTGAACCTGGACGGCCAGGTGCAGAAGGTGCTGCTGCGTGACATGCAGCGCCATCCGTACAAGCAGCTGATCATGCACCTGGACTTCCTGCGCGTGAACGAGAACGAGAAGCTGACCGCTTCGGTTCCGCTGCACTTCATCAACGAAGACACCTCGCCGGCTGGCAAGGCTGCCGACGTCGTGGTCGCCCACGAACTGAAGGAAGTGACCATCAGCTGCCTGCCGAAGGACCTGCCGGAGTCGATTGAAGTCGACCTGGCCGACCTGAACGCTGGCGACGTGGTGTACCTGTCCAACATCAAGCTGCCGAAGGGCGTGGAAATCCCGGCGCTGGCGCTGGGCAAGGACCACGACGACGCCATCGTCACTGCCAAGCACGGCAAGCAGGATGCTGCCGACGCTGAAGAAGCAGCGGCCGAGTAATACCCCGCGGCGCCTGTCCTTCGGGGCAGGCGCCGTATCTGGATGGAACGATGGCAGGATTGCGACTGATCGTCGGTCTGGGCAACCCCGGATCGGAGCACGCCCGGACCCGGCACAATGCCGGGTTTCATTTCGTTGAGGCCCTGGCGGAAAAAGCCGGTGCACGATGGAATGTGGACAGCAAGCTGTTCGGTGAGACCGCCAAGGTCGAGATCGCCGGGCAGACGGTGTGGCTGCTCAAGCCTGCCACCTTCATGAACCTCAGTGGCAAGTCGGTCACCGCCGCACAGCGGTTCTGGAAGATCGAGCCGGAAGAAACCCTGCTGGCACACGACGAACTGGATCTGGCGCCTGGCGTGGCGCGGTTGAAGTTCGACGGCGGCCACGGCGGCCAGAACGGCCTGCGCGACACCATCCGCCTGCTCGGCCACGGCAAGTTCCACCGCCTGCGCGTGGGCATCGGCCATCCCGGCCACAAGGACCGCGTGGTGGGCTGGGTGCTGGGACGCCCTTCCAAGGACGATGAAGTACTGATTTCGCGCGCCATCGACGATGCGATCGACGTGCTGCCGCTGGCGGTGCAGGGCGATTTCAGCGAAGCGATGAAGCGCCTGCACACTCCGAAATAACCGGTGGGTACCGGCCGGTGGTCGGCAACGGGCATCAATCGGCCCTGGTAGTTGCCAACCTTGGTTGGCAGATGTTGAACACCGAGATGGATTGGCCAAGCAGCGCGCGCGCTGTTTCACCAATCACTTTCACCCCAGAGAGCTGTCACCCATGGGTATCAAATGCGGCATCGTCGGCCTGCCCAACGTCGGCAAGTCGACCCTGTTCAATGCGCTGACCAAGGCGGGTATCGCCGCGGCGAACTTCCCGTTCTGCACCATCGAGCCGAACGTCGGCATCGTGCCGGTGCCGGATCCGCGCCTGAACGAGCTGGCAGCGATCATCAACCCGCAGAAGGTCATCCCGACCGCGGTCGAGTTCGTCGACATCGCCGGCCTGGTGGCCGGTGCCGCCAGCGGTGAAGGCCTGGGCAACAAGTTCCTGGCACATATCCGCGAAGTCGATGCGATCACCCACGTGGTGCGCTGCTTCGAGAACGCCGACGTCATCCACGTCAACAACAAGGTCGACCCGATCTCGGACATCGAAACCATCGATACCGAACTGGCGCTGGCCGACCTGGACAGCGTCGAGAAGGCGCTGAACCGTGCCGAGCGCGCGGCCAAGGGCGGTGACAAGGACGCAGCGGCGCGCAAGCCGGTGCTGGCCAAGCTGCAGGCGGCGCTGTCGGACGGCAAGTCCGGCCGTTCGGTTGGCCTGGACGAGGAAGAGAGGGCGCTGGTGCGCGACCTGTTCCTGCTGACCCTGAAGCCGGTGATGTACATCGCCAACGTGCTGGAAGACGGGTTCGAGAACAACCCGCACCTGGACGCCGTGCGCGCGCATGCCGCCGCCGAAGGCGCGCAGGTGGTGCCGGTGTCGGCCGCAATCGAAGAAGAGCTGTCCCAGCTCGATGACGAAGACCGCGATACCTTCCTGGCCGATCTGGGCCTGAGCGAGCCGGGCCTGAACCGCGTGATCAACGCGGCCTACAGCCTGCTCGGCCTGCAGACCTACTTCACCGCTGGCGTGAAGGAAGTCCGCGCGTGGACCGTGCGCAAGGGTGCCACCGCCCCGCAGGCTGCCGCGGTCATTCACACCGACTTCGAGAAGGGCTTCATCCGCGCCGAAACCATCGCGTATGACGACTTCATCAAGTACAAGGGCGAAGCCGGTGCCAAGGAAGCTGGTCGCCTGCGCCTGGAAGGCAAGGAATACCGTGTGCAGGAAGGCGACATCCTGCACTTCCGCTTCAACGTCTGATCCAGCTGCATCGGATCGACCCCGGACGCCCCGCCTTGTGCGGGGCGTTCGCGTTTCCGGAGATGGACAAAAAAACACCATGTTGCGAAACGCTTGCTGTGTGATGCTCGCCGGCACTTGTCCACAGCAAACTCCCATCGCTTTCCACGCCGGATGTGGAAAACCGTGGGTCGGATCCCTTTCCACGGGAAAGGGCTCCGACCCCGATCAGTGCAGTCGGACCGTGGACAAAATTTCACCACGCTTCGAAACGCCTGCGCTGCAATGCTCGCGCCCACTTGTCCACACCAAGTTCCCATCGCTCTCCACGTCCGGTGTGGAAAACAGTCGAAGGGCATGGACAAAAAGTCACCACGCCCGGAAACGCCTGTGAGACAAGGATCGCGCCCACTTGTCCACACCAAGTTCCCATCGCTTTCCACGTGCGGTGTGGAAAACCCGCGTGGCCCGCTCTGGTAGTCGCCCACCTTGGTGGGCGCGTGGCAGATCAGTGCCCACCAAGGTGGGCATCTACCAGAGCCAGGTTCCCAAACAACAAGGCCCGCCAATGGAGGGCCTTGTCGTCCACGTTCTGCAATGCGGCATGCCTTACAGCGCGCTACCGCCGAACTTGTGGGTGTACTGCAGGTTGATCGTGCGGCCGATGCTGTCGAACCAGGACACGTCGTAGTACGGGTACGCCGTGTACGTGGCGTCCTTCGGCGGCATCTTGTTGAACACGTTGACCACCGACAGCGACAGGCGCGAATGATCATCGAAGCGGTACTGCAGCGACGCGTTGTAGCGGTAGGTCGCCTTGATGTACGGGCTGTCACCGCTGTCCCACTTGAACACCTGGTCGTAGCTGTCCGAGCTCGGCAGCTTGCCCAGGCGCGAACCGTAGACCGTGGCCGACCATGCAGCCTTATCCCAGGTCACGCTCAGGCTGGTCTTGGTGCGCGGGATGTCGAAGTTGCTGTTGACCGCGAACTGGTCCTGGATCGGATCACCGGGGTAGCGCTGGAAATCGTGCTTCTTCACCCAGGTGTGGGTGCCGTTGAGGATGAAATCACCGATGCCGGTCTGCAGGCGGTAGCGCAGGCCGACGTCGATGCCGGAGGTCGATTCGCGGGCGACGTTGATCGGGGCGACGCGCACGCCGTACAGGCGGCCATCACTGGTGCGGGTGATGCGGTCGAGCGCGTCCACGCAGGTCGGCGAATTGATGTCGACGCTGCCGAGGCGGCAGTTCGCTTCGCTGGCCAGGATCGTGCGCACGTCCATGTCCTGCACCTGCTTGCGCATGTCGATGTCGAACCAGTCCAGCGACAGGTCCAGGCCGATCGCCGGCGACCAGACCAGGCCCGCACTCCACGAGGTGCTGGTTTCCGGGTCGAGCTGGCGGTTGCCGGTGCGGCTGCGGATCAGGTTGCGCTCGTAGTCGGAACAGTCGGTGGCGCCGTCGGCGCGGCAGCTGTACAGGTCCTCGGCGCTGGTCTCGTCATTGCCCGGGCCGGCGAATACATAGTGCAGGTCCGGCGCGCGGAAGGCAGTGCCGTATGAACCGCGCACCAGCAGGGTGTCGATCGGGCGCCATTCCAGGCCGCCACTCCAGGTCGCCTTGCCGATGGTGTTGCCGGAATAGCGGTACTGGTCGTAGCGACCGGCCACGCTCAGGTTGACCGTCTCGTGCAGCGGCATGCGCAGCTCGGCGGCGGTGGCCCAGCGGTTGCGTGAGCCCTTGCCGTCCGAATCCTTCCAGCTGTAGTAGTAGTACTGGGTGGCCAGCGGATCGGGGTTCAGCGAATACGCCTGCTGGCCCACTTCCACGGTCGCGGCGAAACCAGCGTCGCCGCCCGGCAGGCCGAACAGTGCGGAGTTGGTCACAGTGAAGGCAGCCGTCTCGGTGCGCGACTTCGGGGTGTAGGTGGTGCGTGCGGCGATCGAATCGTACTCGGCGCGGGTCAGCGGCCGGTACAGGCGTGACGGGTCGGCGTTGTAGATCGGGAAGCCGTCATCGTCCACGCCCAGCTGCGGGCCCAGGAACAGGTCATTGGCCTTGGCGGCGATGATCTGCGCCCAGCTGATCCTCGACTGGTACTGCGAGTGGCTCAGGGCCGCTTCGTAGTCCCAGTTGCCGGCCAGATTGCCCTTGAAGCCGGTGGTCACGCTGAGGGTCTTTTGCGTGCTGCGTACCATCGCATTGCGCAGGCCGCCCATTTCTTCAGGCGAGAACTGGCGCTGCCAGAACTCGACCTCGCCGGTGGCCTGGTTGTTGAAGTAGCCCGACTCATCGCCAGTGGCATCCATGCGGCCCCACTTGGTGACGTCGCGCATCAGCGACATCGTGTGGTAGCCCAGCTGCACATCGGCGAACCACTGCTGGCCGTTGTCGAAGTCGTAGCTCAGCGAGGCGTAGCCATTGGCGCCGCGGCGCTTGCTGAGGATGGTGCCGTAGCCGATCGAGCTGTCGCTGCCGCAGTAGTAACCGTACTTCGGCCGATAGGCACGGTAGGTGCTGCCTTGGTTCTGCCCGGCCAGCGCTTCGCAGGTGGCCGCGCCCGGGTCCAGGTAGTCGTCGTTGTAGTCGGTGCGCAGATATGCGCGGCGGGCGATGCGCGAGCCTTCGGTGGGGCCGTCCTGGGTCGAATCCTGGATGTCGCGCTCGTAGGCCCACAGCGGGGTCTGCGATTGCAGCTCAACGCTGTACACCGCATTGAAGTTGCCGTGGCTGAAGCCGCTGGCGATGCTCACGTCGAACGACTCGCCACCGCCTTCGCTGGTGGTGCCCATGCGCATGTCGACGGTGGTGCCGTCGGCCTTCTTCTTCAGGATGAAGTTGACCACGCCGGCGATTGCATCCGAGCCGTAGATGGCCGAGGCGCTGCCGGTCAGCACTTCGATGCGTTCGATCATCCCCAGCGGGATGTTGGAGACGTCGGTGAAGTTGCTGCGGCCCTTGAACGGCATCGGGAAATCGGCGATGCGGCGGCCGTTGACCAGCACCAGCGTGTGGTTCGGGCCCAGGCCGCGCAGGTCCACCTGCTGGGCGCCCGGCGAGAAGTCGGCGCCACTGGACGACTGCTGGCTCTGCGTCTCGCCGCCGTTCTGGGTCATCGACCGCAGTACGTCGGGCACGGTGGTGAAGCCGCTGGAGCGGATCTGCTCGGCGCTGATCACCGTGATCGGGGCGGGGCCTTCAACCTGGGCGCGCGGAATGCGCGAACCGGTGACCTGCACCGCGTCCAGCTGTTGAACCGAAGAGGAAGCCGGAGCCTGAGCCGCCGCGGAAGCAGCCACGCCCATCAACGCCAGCTGGATCGACCACGCCATCGCCTTTCTACGCATGAGGAATTCTCAGAAATGAAGCCGGCCCGCAGAGGTGGGGCCCTGTCCCCCATTCAGATTTCTGGAATGGGCGCGCGCATTTAACGCCTTTTTTATGTCCTTGACTACTGGGTTCCTATCTGGCAAAGAGTGAAAACGCTTGCAAGTCGATTTTGTTCAGGGAGATCAAGATGCGACGCCTCCACAGAACCCTGCACGGCCCCTTTTCCTGGCTGGCGCTGCTGGCCCTGGCCTGGCCGCTGGCGGCGCCTGCGCAGGACCTGCAGGGCCCCGGTTTCGCCTATTACGAAGTCGGTGATCTGGAAGCCCCCCGGCCTGGTCCGCGCGCGCCAGCGATGATGCTGATGGGGGGCGGCGAGTGGGTGCCCGAGGCCTTCCAGTGGTGGCTGAAGCAGGCCGGCAACGGCCGTGTGCTGATCCTGCGCGCGTCGGGCAGCGATGAATTGCAGGACCGCCTGTACCGGGACATCGGCGGCACCACCGCCGTGCAGACCCTGGTCTTCGACAATCGCCGTGGCGCCGACGATCCGGCGGTACTGCGCGTGGTCGCCGCGGCCGACGCCATCTTCATTGCCGGCGGCGACCAGTCGCGCTACATCCGCTTCTGGAAAGGCACCGCGCTCAACCGCGCGCTCAATGCCCACGTGCGCGCCGGCAAGCCGATTGCCGGCACCAGCGCCGGGCTGGCGATCCTGGGCGGCTATGCCTATGGCGCGTTGGATGGCGGCAGCGTCACCTCCGCCGGTGCGCTGGCCGACCCGAAGGGCAGCGCGGTGACCATGGACAGCGGCTTCCTGCAGATGCCCTATCTGCAGCGCGTGGTCACCGATACCCACTTCGACAAGCGCGACCGCCTCGGCCGCCTGATCGTGTTCGTCGCCCGCGCCGTACAGGACAGTGGCGACCCGGACATCGTCGGCATCGGCGTCGATGAAGACACCGCCCTGTGCGTGGAGCCGGATGGCCAGGCGCAGGTCTACAGCGCTGATGGCGAAGGCAAGGTCTGGGTGGTCAGCCCCGGCCGTGATGCCGATCGCCTGGTCGAAGGCGAGCCGCTGCGCTTCCACGCCGTGCCGGTGACCGTGGTCGCCAGCGGCAGCCGCATGCGCCTGGACGACTTCCAGGCCGAGGCCGGCTATCAGGCGGTGGCCGACATCAGCGACGGCGAGATTGAGTTCACGCTTCGGTAGTGCCGGCCGCTGGCCGGCAACTCACTTCCCTGATACGCCCCTTGCCGGCCAGCGGCCGGCACTACCTTGCAATCCATTCCCTCGTTCTGCTGGAGACGTACCCGATGAAACTGCGCCTGGCGCTGTCCGCACTGTTGTCCCTGCCCATGCTTGCCCAGGCCGCGCCGGCCACCTCACCGCTGCTGGTCATCCACGGTGGCGCCGGTGTCGAGCGCAAGGACCTGTCGCCGGCCGAGGAAAAGGCTGCGCGTGACGCGCTGCGGGCGGCCCTGTTGAAGGGGCATGCGGAGCTGGCCGCCGGCCGTCCGGCGCTGGCAGCGGTCACCGCAGCGATCACCGTGCTGGAGGACGATCCGACCTTCAACGCCGGCAAGGGCGCGGTGTTCACCCACGATGGCCACAACGAGCTGGACGCGGCGGTGATGGATGGCGCGACCCAGGCCGCTGGTGCGGTGGCCGGCGTGCAGCGGGTACGCAATCCGATCCTGCTGGCACAGACGGTGATGCAGAAGTCCCGGCACGTGATGATGGTCGGGCAGGGCGCCGAGTCCTTCGCGGTGGAGCAGGGCATGACCCTGGTCGATCCCTCGTACTTCCGGACCGACAAGCGCTGGCAGCAGCTGCAGCGGGCACTGAAGGAAGAGGCCAGCGGCCAGGCGCATGCCGACCTGGAGACCGCAAAGCACTTTGGTACCGTCGGCGCGGTTGCGCTGGATGCGCAGGGCCATCTCGCCGCCGGCACCTCCACCGGTGGCATGACCAACAAGCGCTACGGCCGTGTCGGCGACTCGCCGATCATTGGTGCCGGTACCTGGGCCGATGCCCGCTGTGCGGTGTCCGGTACCGGTTGGGGCGAGTACTACATCCGTACCGCGGCCGCGCACGAGATCTGCGCGCGCATGCGCTACCAGGGGCAGACGCCGGAGCAGGCCGGCAAGGGCGTGATCAACGAAACGATTCCGCAGATGGGTGGCGACGGTGGTGCCATCGTGCTGGCCGCAGACGGGAAAATGGCGGCGCCGTTCAACACCCAGGGCATGTACCGCGGCTGGATCGGGTCGGACGGAATCCCCCATGTCGCAATTTTCGCCAGCGAGTCCCTGGCAGTGCCCGCGCAATAGCCTTGCGTATCAATGGCTTTGCGACGCATGTGAAAAAAAGTGAAAAAAAGCGTTGACAGGTCTACGCTTCATCTCCAGAATTGCGGGCTCACCACCACACACCGCAACGCTTCGGCGGCACGGAATGGGGTGGTAAGGAGGGATACCCAAGCGGCCAACGGGGGCAGACTGTAAATCTGCTGGCTTACGCCTTCGGTGGTTCGAATCCACCTCCCTCCACCAGTTTCACGTTGTGACATTCCCGGCGCGGGAGTAGTTCAATGGTAGAACCTCAGCCTTCCAAGCTGATGGTGCGGGTTCGATTCCCGTCTCCCGCTCCATTGAATGAACTTTGAATATTATCGAGTTCATGTCATAATGCAAAACTCGGCTCACGTAGCTCAGTCGGTAGAGCACTTCCTTGGTAAGGAAGAGGTCGAAGGTTCGATTCCTTTCGTGAGCACCATCTTAAGCACCACCTCTCAGACGAATTCGAGATAAGCAGCCATGGCCAAGGGTAAGTTCGAGCGCACCAAGCCGCACGTCAATGTCGGCACCATCGGTCACGTCGACCACGGCAAGACCACGCTGACCGCCGCACTGACCAAGATCGGTGCCGAGCGCTTCGGTGGCGAGTTCAAGGACTACTCCTCGATCGACGCCGCGCCGGAAGAAAAGGCTCGTGGTATCACGATCTCGACCGCGCACGTCGAATACGAATCCGAGAAGCGTCACTACGCCCACGTCGATTGCCCGGGCCACGCTGACTACGTCAAGAACATGATCACCGGTGCTGCCCAGATGGACGGCGCGATCCTGGTCTGCTCGGCCGCTGACGGCCCGATGCCGCAGACCCGCGAGCACATCCTGCTGTCGCGTCAGGTCGGTGTGCCGTACATCGTCGTGTTCCTGAACAAGGCCGACATGGTCGACGACGCCGAGCTGCTCGAGCTGGTCGAAATGGAAGTGCGCGAGCTGCTGAGCAAGTACGACTTCCCGGGCGACGACACCCCGATCATCGCGGGTTCGGCCCGTCTGGCGCTGGAAGGCGACCAGAGCGACATCGGCGTGCCGGCCATCCTGAAGCTGGTCGACGCCCTGGACAGCTGGATTCCGGAGCCGGAGCGTGCGATCGACAAGCCGTTCCTGATGCCGGTGGAAGACGTGTTCTCGATCTCGGGCCGCGGCACCGTGGTGACTGGTCGTATCGAGCGCGGCATCATCAAGGTCGGCGACGAAATCGAAATCGTCGGTATCCGTCCGGTGCAGAAGACCACCGTGACCGGCGTTGAAATGTTCCGCAAGCTGCTGGACCAGGGTCAGGCAGGCGACAACGCTGGCCTGCTGCTGCGCGGCACCAAGCGTGACGACGTCGAGCGTGGCCAGGTTCTGGCCAAGCCGGGTTCGATCAAGCCGCACACCAAGTTCGAAGGCGAAGTGTACGTGCTGTCGAAGGATGAGGGCGGCCGTCACACCCCGTTCTTCAACGGCTACCGTCCGCAGTTCTACTTCCGCACCACCGACATCACCGGTGCAGCCCAGCTGCCGGAAGGCGTCGAAATGGTGATGCCGGGTGACAACGTCAAGATGGTCGTCACCCTGATCAACCCGGTGGCAATGGACGAGGGCCTGCGCTTCGCCATCCGCGAAGGCGGCCGTACCGTCGGCGCCGGCGTGGTCTCGAAGATCATCGAGTAAGCCTGCAGTACCGGCGGTTGCATAGCGCCGCCGGTTACGCGAATGGCGGGCCGGGAACCTCGGTCCGCCTTCGCCGTCTAAGGGAAGGCAAGTTTTATCACGTACGCCAGTAGCTCAATTGGCAGAGCAGCGGTCTCCAAAACCGCAGGTTGGGGGTTCGAGTCCCTCCTGGCGTGCCATCTGCCCACCTTATCCAGCGGCCTGGGCCGCTAAAGCAGACACAGCCGGATGAATAGCAAGATCGAACATTCCAAGGACAACTCCGCCAACGGCGGGGATATCGTCAAGTACGTTGCCGCATCACTGCTGGTGCTGGCGGGTCTGTTCGTCTGGTTCTGGTTCTCCGCCGACTCCGGTCGCGCCGCCCAGCTGGGTGCGTGGGCGGGTCAGCTGCGTGCGTTGGCGGTTGTGGTCGGTCTGGTTGGCGGTATCGGCGTGTTCATGCTGACCGGCAAGGGGCGCGACACCCGCGAATTCCTCTCCGAGTCGCGCTTTGAACTGCGCAAGGTTGTCTGGCCGACGCGCCAGGAAGCCGTCCGCATGACCTGGGTCGTGATCGTCGTGGTCCTTATCCTCAGCCTGCTGCTGGGTGGCTTCGACTTCCTGATCCAGAAACTGACTCAGTGGTTCCTGAGCCGCTAAGGAGAATTGCATGAAGCGTTGGTACGTCGTTCACGCCTATTCGGGCTTCGAGAAGTCGGTGGCGCAGGCCCTGCGCGATCGCATCGTCCGTGACGGCATGGAAGAGCGCTTCGGCGACGTCCTGGTTCCGACCGAGGAAGTGATCGAGATGCGCGCCGGCCAGAAGCGCCGCTCCGAGCGCAAGTTCTTCCCGGGTTACGTGCTGGTCCAGATCGAGACCCACGAAGAGGCGGGCATTCCGCGCATCGACAACGAAAGCTGGCACCTGGTCAAGGAAACCCCGCGCGTCATGGGCTTCATCGGCGGTACCGCCGATCGTCCGCTGCCGATCGCCGATTCCGAGGCCGAAGCCATCCTGAATCGCGTTCAGGAAGGTGTCGAGAAGCCGCGTCCGAAGGTGCTGTTCGAGCCGGGCCAGATGGTCCGTGTCACCGACGGTCCGTTCAACGATTTCAATGGCGTGGTCGAAGAAGTCAATTACGAGAAGAGCCGTCTGCGCGTCTCGGTGCTGATCTTCGGTCGTGCCACTCCGGTCGAGCTCGAGTTCGGCCAGGTCGAAAAGGCCGTCTGATCCGGCCGTAGAGTCGAGTCATGCTCGACTGCGGGGCCTGGATGGCGGTGCAGTCGAGCATGGCTCGACTCTACAGAAGGAACCGGGCCTTGCCCGGTTTCCTTCGTTTATGTGCCGCTTCAGGCATGTGAAGAAAAAACCTGATATAGTGCGCGGCTCCCCGCTGGGAAGCCAGCAGGACGAGGCCGCCGCAAGGTGGCCTTCAGCATGATTTCAAAACGCGATGCCGGGACGCGTGATTCCCGGTCCGATGGGGAGCCTGTTGTCGCAAGGCGCTAGCACCCGGAGAGCATACTCATGGCAAAGAAAGTTGTCGGTTACATCAAGCTGCAGGTGAAGGCCGGTCAGGCCAACCCCTCGCCGCCGGTCGGTCCTGCGCTGGGTCAGCGCGGCCTGAACATCATGGAATTCTGCAAGGCGTTCAACGCTGCCACGCAGAAGCTCGAGCCGGGTCTGCCGGTTCCGGTGATCATCACGGCCTACTCGGACCGTACGTTCACCTTCATCACCAAGAGCACCCCGGCCACCACTCTGCTGAAGAAGGCCGCTGGCATCTCGTCGGGCTCCAAGCGCCCGAACACCGAGAAGGTCGGCAAGGTCACCCGTAAGCAGCTGGAAGAGATCGCCAAGGCGAAGGAACCGGATCTGACTGCCGCCGACCTGGACGCCGCCGTGCGTACCATCGCTGGCTCTGCCCGTTCCATGGGCCTCGTGGTGGAGGGTTAAGAAGATGGCACAGACCAAGCGTGAGAAGGCCATCAAGGCCGCTGTCGTTCCGGGCAAGGCATACGCCTTCGAGGACGCGATCAACATCCTGAAGACCGCCACCAAGGCCAAGTTCGTCGAGTCGATCGACGTGTCCGTGCGCCTGGGCGTCGATGCGAAGAAGTCCGACCAGCAGGTCCGTGGCTCCACCGTGCTGCCGGCTGGTACCGGCAAGTCGGTCCGCGTCGCCGTGTTCGCTCCGGCCGGTGCCAAGGCTGACGAAGCCCTGGCCGCTGGCGCCGAAGCCGTCGGTATGGACGATCTGGCCGAGAAGATGCAGGCCGGCGATCTGAACTACGACGTCGTCATCGCGACCCCGGATGCCATGCGCGTTGTCGGTAAGCTGGGCACCGTGCTGGGCCCGCGCGGCCTGATGCCGAACCCGAAGGTCGGCACCGTTTCCCCGAACCCGGGTGAAGCCGTGAAGAATGCCAAGTCGGGTCAGGTGCGCTACCGCACCGACAAGGCCGGCATCATCCATTGCACCATCGGCAAGGCCGACTTCGCCGAAGACGCGCTGAAGTCGAACCTGACCGCGCTGCTGCTGGACCTGATCAAGGCCAAGCCGGCCACCTCGAAGGGCACCTACCTGCAGAAGGTTTCGGTCAGCTCGACGATGGGCCCGGGCGTCACCGTCGACCAGTCGTCGCTGACCCTGAAGTAATTGTTTCAAGCGGTCACGGTGCCCTGGGTGCCGTGACCGTGACATTTGAAGGCATCGCCGGCAGCACATCGCCGGTGGTAGCCGTCAAAGACCGCAGGCGCGGTCATGGCAATACCGGCGACGGGCACGGAAGCTCGAACTGGCAGGGAGTCGCCGCCGGAGCAGTCATGAGCGCTTAATCGATTCCCCGGAATCACCCTGCGTAGATGGTGCCCTTCTGGAGTTTTTCTGGTTCACGCATGTCTGGGATTTCCCTGATTGCCTCCAGGTCTGGAACGGCCCACCCCCCGGAGCATCATTCCGATGTTCCCGGCGTCCAGGACGGATGCTGCACAGGACCGCACACGGCAGGAGCCGTAAGCGGAGTTCAATAGGAGGAGTGCAATGGCTCTCAATCTGTCCCAGAAGCAAGAAGTAGTCGCCGAGCTGGCAGACATCGCCGCCAAGGCCCACTCCTTGATCGCAGCCGAATACGCTGGCACCACGGTCGCCCAGATGACCGCGATGCGCAAGCAGGCTCGTGAAACCGGTGTTTTCTTGAAGGTTGTCAAGAACACCCTGGCTTCGCGCGCCGTTGAAGGCACCGAGTTCGCAGTCGCCCAGGACCAGATGGTTGGTCCGCTGCTGTACGCGTTCTCGCTTGAGGAGCCCGGCGCAGCCGGTCGCCTGATCAAGGAAGCTGCCAAGGGCAACGACAAGCTGAAGGCTAAGGTCGTCGCCATCGGTGGTGAAGTGTTCCCGGCAAGCCATGTCGACGTGCTGGCCTCGCTGCCGACCCGCGACCAGGCCCTGGCAATGCTGGCCCGCGTCCTGACCGAGCCGGTCACGATGTTCGCCCGCGCCATCAAGGCAATTGGCGACAAGCAGAATGGTGGCGACGTCGCCGCCGACGCTGCTGAGCCGGCCGCCGAGACCGCCTGAGTTTCGACTTACCGTGGTTCCTGACGGAACCTCAACCCAGAAAATCATCCAAAGGTATTAATCATGTCCCTTACCAACGAACAGATCGTCGACGCCATCGCCGAGAAGTCCCTGATGGAAGTGATGGAGCTGGTCAAGGCCATCGAAGAGAAGTTCGGCGTCTCCGCCGCTGCTCCGGTTGCCGTGGCTGCTGCCGCTGGCCCGGCCGCTGCTGTTGAAGAGCAGACCGAGTTCACCGTCACCCTGAAGTCGGCCGGCGACAAGAAGGTCGAAGTCATCAAGGCCGTCCGCGCCATCACCGGCCTGGGCCTGAAGGAAGCGAAGGACCTGGCCGAAGCCGGTGGCGTCCTGAAGGATGCCGCTTCGAAGGACGAAGCCGAAAAGATGAAGAAGGACCTGGAAGCTGCTGGCGCGACTGTCGAAGTCAAGTAAGCACTTCCTTTGCATCGTCATCGATTCACGGCGATGCAGCCAAGGCTGGGGGCGTAAGCCCCCGGCCTTTGGTCGTTGTTGCGGTGCGGGTAGAGTCGACTGTTAGTCGACTGCTGTGAAAAAGGTCGACTAACAGTCGACTCTACCGTTCCAGATGCAGAAAAAAGCCCAACACGGGCTGCAGTCAAACCCCGGCAGGCCAGCGCGGAGCGCGGCAGCAGGGGCGTGGTAGCAGACGAGTTGGCAGTTGGAAGTAGCGGGAGAAGGCGTGCTGGTGCCGGCAATACCAGCGACTTCCAACTGACAATTTCAAGTTCCCTTCGGATCGTGGGCGCACGATCCGCACAACAAGGTGGAAGACCTCATGACGTCCTATTCGTTCACCGAAAAAAAGCGTATCCGCAAGGATTTCGGCAAGCAGCGTTCGATTCTCGAAGTGCCGTTCCTGCTCGCCATCCAGGTGGATTCCTACCGTGAATTCCTGCAGGAAAACGTCGATCCGGCCAAGCGCACGGACCACGGCCTGCACGCTGCGCTGAAGTCGGTCTTCCCGATCGCCAGCTACAGCGGCAATGCTGCCCTGGAATACGTCGGCTACAAGCTGGGCGAACCGGTCTTCGACGAGCGTGAGTGCCGCCAGCGTGGCATGAGCTACGGCGCGCCGCTGCGCGTGACCGTGCGCCTGGTGATCTACGACCGTGAGTCGTCGACCAAGGCCATCAAGTACGTGAAGGAGCAGGAGGTCTATCTGGGCGAAATCCCGCTGATGACCGAAAACGGCACCTTCATCGTCAACGGCACCGAGCGCGTCATCGTCTCGCAGCTGCACCGTTCGCCGGGCGTGTTCTTCGATCACGACCGTGGCAAGACCCACAGCTCGGGCAAGCTGCTGTACAGCGCCCGCATCATTCCTTACCGCGGCTCCTGGCTGGACTTCGAGTTCGACCCGAAGGACGCGCTGTTCACCCGTATCGACCGTCGCCGCAAGCTGCCGGTGTCGATCCTGCTGCGTGCGCTGGGCTACAGCAACGAAGAGATGCTGGCCGAGTTCTTCGAGATCAACACCTTCCACATCAACCCGGATGAAGGCGTCCAGCTGGAGCTGGTGCCGGAGCGCCTGCGCGGCGAAACCCTGGGCTTCGACCTCGCCGACGGCGACAAGGTCATCGTGGAAGCCGGCAAGCGCATCACCGCGCGCCACATCAAGCAGCTGGAAGCCTCGGGCATCGCCGCCCTGGCCGTGCCGGACGACTACATCGTCGGCCGCATCCTGTCGCACGACGTGGTCGATGCTTCGACCGGCGAACTGCTGGCCCAGGCCAACGACGAGATCACCGACGAGCAGCTGCAGGCCTTCCGCAAGGCCGGTGTGGATGCCGTGGGCACCCTGTGGGTGAACGATCTGGATCGTGGCCCGTACCTGTCCAACACCCTGCGCATCGACCCGACCAAGACCCAGCTGGAAGCCCTGGTCGAGATCTACCGCATGATGCGTCCGGGCGAACCGCCGACCAAGGACGCCGCGCAGAACCTGTTCCACAACCTGTTCTTCACCTTCGAGCGCTACGACCTGTCTGCGGTCGGCCGCATGAAGTTCAACCGTCGCGTGGGCCGCAAGGAAACCACCGGCGAAGCCGTGCTGTACGACCGCAAGTACTACGGCGAGCGCAACGACGAAGAGTCCAAGCGCCTGGTTGCCGCCCACGGCGACAGCTCGGACATCCTGGACGTGATCAAGGTCCTGACCGAGATCCGCAACGGTCGCGGCGTGGTCGATGACATCGATCACCTGGGCAACCGTCGCGTGCGTTCGGTCGGTGAAATGGCCGAGAACGTGTTCCGCGTGGGCCTGGTCCGCGTCGAGCGCGCGGTCAAGGAACGCCTGTCGATGGCGGAGTCGGAAGGCCTGACCCCGCAGGAGCTGATCAACGCCAAGCCGGTGGCTGCGGCGATCAAGGAATTCTTCGGCTCCTCGCAGCTGTCGCAGTTCATGGATCAGAACAACCCGCTGTCGGAAGTCACGCACAAGCGTCGCGTCTCGGCCCTGGGGCCGGGCGGTCTGACCCGTGAGCGCGCCGGCTTCGAAGTGCGCGACGTGCACCCGACCCATTACGGCCGCGTCTGCACCATCGAAACCCCGGAAGGCCCGAACATCGGCCTGATCAACTCGCTGGCCGTGTACGCCCGCACCAACCAGTACGGTTTCCTCGAGACCCCGTACCGCAAGGTCGTGGACGGCAAGGTCTATGACGAAGTCGAGTTCCTGTCGGCCATCGAAGAAAACGAATACGTCATTGCGCAGGCCAACGCGCTGACCAATGCCGACAGCGTGCTGACCGAACAGTTCGTTCCTTGCCGCTTCCAGGGCGAATCGCTGCTGAAGCCGCCGGCGGAAGTCCACTTCATGGACGTGTCGCCGATGCAGACCGTGTCGATCGCGGCCGCGCTGGTTCCGTTCCTGGAGCACGATGACGCCAACCGTGCACTGATGGGCGCCAACATGCAGCGTCAGGCCGTGCCGACCCTGCGTGCGCAGAAGCCGCTGGTCGGTACCGGCATCGAGCGCGCCGTGGCGCGTGACTCCGGTGTGACCGTGAACGCCCGTCGTGGTGGCGAGATCGTGCAGATCGATGCCGCCCGCATCGTGGTCAAGGTGGTCGAGGAAGAAATCGTCGGTGCCACCGACGCCGGCGTCGACATCTACAACCTGGTCAAGTACACCCGTTCGAACCAGAACACCTGCATCAACCAGCGTCCGCTGGTCCAGGTGGGTGACATCATCGCCCGCGGCGATGTGCTGGCCGACGGTCCGTCCACCGACATCGGCGAACTGGCTCTGGGCCAGAACATGCTGATCGCGTTCATGCCGTGGAACGGCTACAACTTCGAAGACTCCATCCTGCTTTCCGAGCGCGTGGTGGAAGAGGATCGCTACACCACGATCCACATCGAAGAGCTGACCTGCGTCGCGCGTGATACCAAGCTGGGGCCGGAGGAAATCTCCGCCGACATCCCGAACGTTTCCGAGCAGGCGCTGAACCGCCTGGACGAAAGCGGCGTGGTGTACATCGGTGCCGAAGTCCGCGCCGGCGACATCATGGTCGGCAAGGTCACCCCGAAGGGCGAAAGCCAGCTGACCCCGGAAGAGAAGCTGCTGCGCGCGATCTTCGGCGAGAAGGCGTCGGACGTGAAGGACAGCTCGCTGCGCGTGCCGCCGGGCATGGACGGCACCGTCATCGACGTGCAGGTCTTCACCCGCGACGGCATCGAGAAGGACAAGCGCGCCCGTCAGATCGAAGAGTCTGAAATCAAGCGCGTCAAGAAGGACTTCGACGACCAGTTCCGCATCCTGGAAGCGGCCATCTACATGCGTCTGCGTTCGCAGATCGTGGGCAAGGTGGTCAACGGTGGCGCCAGCCTGAAGAAGGGCGACGTCATCACCGACGCCTTCCTGGACGGCCTGAAGAAGGCTGACTGGTTCGCCCTGCGCATGAAGGACGAAGACGCTTCGGAAGCCATCGAGCGCGCCCAGAAGCAGATCCAGGCGCACGAGAAGGAATTCGAGCGTCGTTTCGCCGACAAGCGCGGCAAGATCACCGCTGGCGATGACCTCGCCCCGGGCGTGCTGAAGATGGTCAAGGTGTTCCTGGCCGTGAAGCGCCGCATCCAGCCGGGCGACAAGATGGCAGGCCGCCACGGCAACAAGGGTGTGGTGTCCAACGTGGTGCCGGTCGAGGACATGCCGTACATGGCCTCGGGCGAAACCGTGGACATCGTGCTGAACCCGCTGGGCGTGCCGTCGCGTATGAACATCGGCCAGATTCTGGAAGTGCACCTGGGCTGGGCAGCCAAGGGCCTGGGTCGCAAGATCCAGGCGATGATGGAAGCCCAGGCTGCGGTCGCCGACCTGCGCAAGTTCCTGGACGACATCTACAACCACGACGACACCAACGTGGCCAACCGTGTCGACCTGTCGCAGTTCAGCGACGAGGAGCTGCTGCGTCTGGCCCGTAACCTCACCGACGGCGTGCCGATGGCCACCCCGGTGTTCGACGGCGCCACCGAAGCGGAAATCAAGCGCATGCTGGAACTGGCCGACCTGCCGAGCAGTGGCCAGACCCAGCTGTACGACGGCCGCACCGGTGAAGCGTTCGATCGCCACACCACCGTCGGTTACATGCACTACCTGAAGCTGAACCACCTGGTCGACGACAAGATGCACGCGCGTTCGACCGGTCCGTACTCGCTCGTCACCCAGCAGCCGCTGGGCGGCAAGGCGCAGTTCGGCGGCCAGCGCTTCGGTGAAATGGAAGTCTGGGCGCTGGAAGCCTACGGCGCGGCCTACACCCTGCAGGAAATGCTGACGGTGAAGTCCGATGACGTGCAGGGCCGCAACCAGATGTACAAGAACATCGTCGACGGTGAGCACGAGATGGTCGCGGGCATGCCGGAATCCTTCAACGTGCTCGTGAAGGAAATCCGCTCGCTGGCCATCAACATGGAACTGGAAGACAACTGATCCATGCCGGCGCGGCGGTCCGCCGCCGCGCCGCTGGCAGTCAACTGAAAGCCCATCGACACAGCATTCCTCCTTCTGGAGAACACCATGAAAGACCTGCTCAACCTCTTCAACCAGCAGCGCCAGACGCTGGACTTCGACGCGATCAAGATCGCGCTGGCCTCGCCGGACCTGATCCGTTCGTGGTCCTTCGGCGAAGTGAAGAAGCCGGAAACCATCAACTACCGTACCTTCAAGCCGGAACGTGACGGCCTGTTCTGCGCCGCCATCTTCGGCCCGGTGAAGGACTACGAGTGCCTGTGCGGCAAGTACAAGCGCATGAAGCACCGTGGTGTCGTGTGCGAGAAGTGCGGCACCGAAGTGACCCTGGCCAAGGTGCGCCGCGAGCGCATGGGCCACATCGACCTGGCTTCGCCGGTCGCACACATCTGGTTCCTGAAGTCGCTGCCGTCGCGCATCGGCCTGATGCTGGACATGACCCTGCGCGACATCGAGCGCGTGCTGTACTTCGAAGCGTACGTGGTGACCGAGCCGGGCCTGACCGCCCTGGAGCGCCGCCAGCTGCTGACCGAAGAACAGTACCTCCAGGCCCGCCAGGAGCACGGTGACGACTTCGACGCCGCCATGGGCGCCGAGGCCGTGTACGAGCTGCTGCGCACCATCGACCTGCAGTCGGAAATGACCCGCCTGCGCGAAGAAATCGCCAGCACCGGTTCGGAAACCAAGCTCAAGCGCCTCACCAAGCGCATCAAGCTGATCGAAGCCTTCCTGGAATCGGGCAACCGTCCGGAGTGGATGGTCATGACCGTGCTGCCGGTGCTGCCGCCGGACCTGCGTCCGCTGGTTCCGCTGGATGGCGGCCGCTTCGCCACCTCCGACCTGAACGACCTGTACCGCCGCGTCATCAACCGTAACAACCGCCTGCGCCGCCTGCTCGAACTGAGCGCGCCGGACATCATCGTGCGCAATGAAAAGCGCATGCTGCAGGAATCGGTCGATGCGCTGCTGGACAACGGCCGTCGCGGCCGTGCCATCACCGGCACCAACAAGCGCCCGCTGAAGTCGCTGGCCGACATGATCAAGGGCAAGCAGGGCCGCTTCCGCCAGAACCTGCTCGGCAAGCGCGTCGACTACTCGGGCCGTTCGGTCATCGTGGTCGGTCCGTACCTGCGCCTGCACCAGTGCGGCCTGCCGAAGAAGATGGCGCTCGAACTGTTCAAGCCGTTCGTGTTCGCCAAGCTGCAGCGTCGTGGCCTGGCCACCACCATCAAGGCCGCCAAGAAGCTGGTCGAGCGCGAAGAAGCCGAAGTCTGGGACATCCTGGAAGAGGTCATCCGCGAACATCCGGTGATGCTGAACCGTGCGCCGACCCTGCACCGTCTGGGCATCCAGGCGTTCGAGCCGGTGCTGATCGAAGGCAAGGCCATCCAGCTGCACCCGCTGGTCTGCACCGCGTTCAACGCCGACTTCGACGGTGACCAGATGGCCGTCCACGTGCCGCTCTCGCTGGAAGCCCAGCTGGAAGCGCGTGCGCTGATGATGTCGACCAACAACATCCTGTCGCCGGCCAACGGCGAGCCGATCATCGTGCCGTCGCAGGACGTCGTGCTGGGTCTGTACTACATGACCCGCTCGCTGGAAAACAAGAAGGGCGAGGGCATGGCCTTCGCCAACATCGCCGAAGTCAAGCGCGCCTACGACAACCGCGTGGTGGAACTGCACGCACGCGTCAAGGTCCGCATCACCGAGGTGGTGACCGACGAAGACGGCATCAAGCAGAACAAGACCTCGATCGTGGACACCACGATCGGTCGCGCCCTGCTGGCTGAAATCCTCCCGGAAGGCCTGCCGTTCGCGCTGGCCAACACCGAGCTGACCAAGAAGAACATCAGCCGCCTGATCAACTCCAGCTACCGCCAGCTGGGCTTGAAGGACACGGTCGTGTTCGCCGACAAGCTGATGTACACCGGCTTCGCCTACGCGACCCGCGCCGGCGTCTCGATCGGCATCGACGACATGCTGATCCCGGACGAGAAGAAGGGCATCCTCACCGAGGCCGAAGCCGAAGTGCTGGAAATCCAGGAGCAGTACCAGTCGGGCCTGGTCACCGCTGGCGAGCGCTACAACAAGGTGGTCGACATCTGGTCGCGCACCAACGAGCGCATCGCCAAGGCGATGATGGACACCATCGGTACCGAGAAGGTCGTCAATGCCAAGGGCGAGACCATCGACCAGAAGTCGATGAACTCGCTGTACATCATGGCCGACTCCGGTGCCCGTGGTAGCCAGGCGCAGATTCGTCAGCTGGCCGGTATGCGCGGCCTGATGGCGCGTCCGGATGGCTCGATCATCGAGACGCCCATCAAGGCGAACTTCCGCGAAGGCCTGAACGTGCAGGAGTACTTCAACTCCACCCACGGTGCCCGTAAGGGTCTGGCCGATACCGCGCTGAAGACCGCGAACTCGGGTTACCTGACCCGTCGTCTGGTCGACGTGGCGCAGGACGTGGTGATCACCGAGGTGGATTGCGGTACCACCGAAGGCCTGATCATGACCCCGATCGTGGAAGGCGGCGACGTGGTCGAGCCGTTGAAGGATCGTGTGCTGGGTCGCGTGGTTGCCGAGGACGTGTTCCTGCCGGGCAACGACGAAGATCCCATCGTCACCCGCAACACCCTGCTCGACGAAGCCTGGGTGGCCAAGCTGGAAGATGCCGGCGTGCAGACCATCAAGGTCCGCTCGACCATCTCCTGCGAATCCGCCTTCGGCGTCTGCGGTCGCTGCTACGGCCGCGATCTGGCCCGTGGCCACATCGTCAACATCGGTGAAGCGGTCGGCGTCATCGCCGCACAGTCCATCGGTGAGCCGGGTACCCAGCTGACCATGCGTACGTTCCACATCGGTGGTGCGGCGTCGCGTGCGGCTGCGGTCGACAACATCACCGTCAAGACCACCGGCTCGGTCAAGTTCAGCAACCTCAAGTCGGTCGAGCATGCCAATGGCTCGCTGGTGGCAGTGTCGCGTTCGGGCGAAATCTCGGTGCTCGATGCTCACGGCCGTGAGCGTGAGCGCTACAAGCTGCCGTACGGCTCGATGATCGCCTCCAAGGATGGCGATGCAGTGAAGGCTGGCCAGACCGTGGCCAACTGGGATCCGCATAACCACCCGATCGTTTCGGAAGTGGCCGGTTTCATCCGCTTCATCGACTTCATCGACGGCGTCACCGTCATCGAGAAGACCGACGAGCTGACTGGCCTGGCCTCGCGCGAGATCACCGATCCGAAGCGCCGCGGCGCCCAGGCCAAGGATCTGCGCCCGATCGTCCGCATCGTCGACGCCAAGGGCAACGACCTGACCATTCCGGGTACCGATCTGCCGGCGCAGTACCTGCTGCCGCCGCGCTCGATCGTCAACCTGCAGGACGGCGCCGCTGTCGGCGTGGGCGACGTGGTTGCCAAGATCCCGCAGGAAGCCTCCAAGACCCGTGACATCACCGGTGGTCTGCCGCGCGTGGCCGATCTGTTCGAAGCGCGCAAGCCGAAGGATCCGGCGGTGCTGGCCGAGCGTTCGGGCATCATCAGCTTCGGCAAGGACACCAAGGGCAAGCAGCGCCTGATCATCAAGGACACCGATGGTTCGGAGCACGAAGAGCTGATTCCGAAGTACCGCCAGGTGATCGTGTTCGAAGGTGAACACGTGACCAAGGGCGAAACCATCGTGGACGGCGAGCCGAGCCCGCAGGACATCCTGCGCCTGCTGGGTGTCGAGCCGCTGGCTGCCTACCTGGTCAAGGAAATCCAGGACGTGTACCGCCTGCAGGGCGTGAAGATCAACGACAAGCACATCGAGGTGATCACCCGCCAGATGCTGCGCAAGGTCGAGATCACCGATCAGGGCAGCAGCAAGTTCCTGAACGGCGAACAGGTCGAACGCCAGCGCGTTATCGAGGAGAATGCACGCCTCGGTGCCCGCAACGAGCTGATCGCCCGCTTCGATCCGGTGCTGCTGGGTATCACCAAGGCCTCGCTGGCTACCGAGTCGTTCATCTCGGCGGCCTCCTTCCAGGAGACCACCCGCGTGCTGACCGAGGCTGCCGTCCGCGGCACCAAGGACAACCTGCGCGGCCTGAAGGAAAACGTGATCGTCGGCCGCCTGATCCCGGCCGGTACCGGTCTGTCGTACCACAGCAACCGCCGCCGCGGCGCTTCGGGTCTGACCGACTCGGAGATGCAGGCCCTGACCGGCACCCCGGCTGCAGTCGAGGCGCCGGCCGTTGAAGCCGAAGCTGAACAGGCGTCTGGCGAAGAATGAGGTATCAGGTCCGGCCGAGAGGCCGGACCACCCCATCGGTTCATCGATGGGATTGGGAAAGGGCAGGGGGGATCGTCCGCGATCCACCCTGCCAACCTGAACGGGGTACATGGAGGCCCCCCAGTAACGTTCCAGGATCAGGAACGGGCTTGACAGGAGGCGTTTGACTGCTTTCCTGGCAGGTTGCTACAATCGTCTGTCTCAGCAGGCCAGAATTTTGGCCTGCTTTAACATTTCCGCATCTCTGGCCGGATTTCCGGCCACCAATCAGAAGAACCTACTGATGGCGACGATCAACCAGCTGGTCCGCAAGCCGCGGCAAGCTACTACGTACAAGAGTGCCTCGCCGGCGCTCGACAAGTGCCCGCAGCGCCGTGGCGTCTGCACCCGCGTTTACACCACCACTCCGAAGAAGCCGAACTCGGCTCTGCGCAAGGTTGCCAAGGTTCGCCTGACCAACCAGGAAGAGGTGATCTCCTACATCGGTGGTGAAGGCCACAACCTGCAGGAGCACTCCGTGGTCCTGATCCGTGGCGGTCGCGTCAAGGATCTGCCGGGTGTGCGTTACCACACCGTTCGTGGCTCGCTCGACGCCGCCGGCGTCGCCAAGCGTCGCCAGGCCCGTTCCAAGTACGGCGCCAAGCGTCCGAAGGCCTAAGGAGAGAGCATATGTCGCGTAAGGGTAATACTCCGCAGCGTTCCGTCCTGCCCGATCCGAAGCACGGAAGCGAAACCATCGCCCGCTTCATCAACATGGTCATGCAGAGCGGCAAGAAGTCCGTCGCCGAAAAGATCGTGTACGGCGCCATGGACGTGATCACCGAGAAGAACAGCAGCGCCAACGCCATTGAACTGGTGCAGAAGGCGCTGGACAACGTTGCTCCGGCGGTCGAAGTGAAGTCGCGTCGCGTCGGCGGCGCCACCTATCAGGTGCCGGTCGAAGTGCGTTCGTCGCGCAAGATGGCCCTGGCCATGCGCTGGCTGATCGACTCCGCGCGCAAGCGTGGTGAGAACACCATGCCGAAGAAGCTGGCTGCTGAACTGATCGACGCCTCGGAAAACCGTGGCGGCGCCATCAAGAAGCGCGAAGAAACCCACCGCATGGCCGAAGCCAACAAGGCA
This sequence comes from Stenotrophomonas maltophilia, assembly GCF_004920835.1. Classification (GTDB taxonomy): domain Bacteria; phylum Pseudomonadota; class Gammaproteobacteria; order Xanthomonadales; family Xanthomonadaceae; genus Stenotrophomonas; species Stenotrophomonas maltophilia_AQ. The sequence goes on along the minus strand of NZ_QFHO01000022.1, from coordinate 43,310 downwards.
TTCGCCCACTACCGCTGGTGAGTTTGACGGCCTTGTAAAACAGGCAGGGCAGCACCATTACGGTGCTGCCTCGCGGTCCCGGAAGGACTGCGCCAATCCGAAGGCCGCCGCAAGGCGGCGTTCGGCCATCCGAAATCCAAGAAATCTGAGAGGCTCCCCGTGGCCCGTTCCACTCCCATCGAGCGTTACCGTAACTTCGGCATCATGGCCCACATCGATGCCGGCAAGACCACCACGTCCGAGCGCATCCTGTTCTACACCGGCAAGAGCCACAAGATCGGTGAAGTGCACGACGGCGCCGCCACCATGGACTGGATGGAGCAGGAGCAGGAGCGTGGCATCACGATCCAGTCCGCTGCGACCACCGCGTTCTGGAAGGGCATGGACAAGTCCCTGCCGGAGCACCGTTTCAACATCATCGACACCCCCGGGCACGTTGACTTCACCATCGAAGTCGAGCGTTCGCTGCGCGTGCTCGACGGTGCGGTGTTCGTGCTGTGTGCCGTCGGTGGCGTGCAGCCGCAGTCGGAAACCGTGTGGCGCCAGGCCAACCGTTACAAGGTGCCGCGCATCGCGTTCGTCAACAAGATGGACCGCACCGGTGCCAACTTCTACAAGGTCCGTGACCAGCTGAAGGCAAAGCTCGGCGCCGTCGCCGTGCCGATGCAGCTGCCGATCGGCGCTGAAGAGGGCTTCAAGGGCGTTGTCGACCTGCTGAAGATGAAGGCCATCCATTGGGATGAAGCCTCGCAGGGCATGAAGTTCGAATACGGCGACATCCCGGCCGACCTGCAGGAAAAGGCTGAAGAAGCCCGTACCTTCATGATCGAAGCCGCGGCTGAAGCCAACGAAGAGCTGATGGAAAAGTACCTGGGCGGCGAAGAGCTGGCCGAGGCTGAAATCATCAATGCGCTGCGTACCCGCACCCTGGCCACCGAGATCGTGCCGATGTACTGCGGCTCGGCGTTCAAGAACAAGGGCGTGCAGGCCATGCTCGACGGCGTGATCCAGCTGCTGCCGTCGCCGGTCGACGTGCCGGACGTGACCGGTACCGACGTGGACGACGAAAACGTCGCCATGAGCCGCAAGTCGGACGACAAGGCTCCGTTCTCGTCGCTGGCCTTCAAGATCATCACCGATCCGTTCGTCGGCGCGCTGACCTTCTTCCGCGTCTACTCGGGCACCCTGAACGGTGGCGACACCGTGCTGAACTCGGTGAAGGGCAAGAAGGAGCGCATCGGCCGCATCCTGCAGATGCATTCGAACAACCGCGAAGAGATCAAGGAAGTTCTGGCCGGTGACATCGCCGCTGCCGTGGGCCTGAAGGACACCACCACCGGTGACACCCTGTGCTCGATCGACCAGCCGATCATCCTGGAGCGCATGACGTTCCCGGAGCCGGTGATCTCGATGGCTGTCGAGCCGAAGACCAAGTCGGACCAGGAAAAGATGGGTCTGGCTCTGGGTCGCCTGGCGCAGGAAGATCCGTCGTTCCGCGTCAAGACCGACGAAGAATCCGGCCAGACCATCATCTCGGGCATGGGCGAGCTGCACCTGGACATCATCGTCGACCGCCTGAAGCGCGAGTTCAACGTTGAAGCCAACGTCGGCGCGCCGCAGGTGGCCTACCGCGAAACCATCACCCTGGCCGACGTCAAGTCGGACTACAAGCACGCCAAGCAGTCCGGTGGTAAGGGTCAGTACGGTCACGTCGTGATCGAGCTGTCGCCGCTGACCGCTGCAGACCGTGCCGATGCCAAGCTGGCCCCGGCGATCAAGGATGACTTCCTGTTCGTCAATGACATCACCGGCGGCGTGATCCCGAAGGAATTCATTCCTTCGATCGAAAAGGGCCTGCGCGAAACCATCACCAGCGGTCCGCTGGCTGGCTTCCCGGTGGTGGATGTCAAGGTCAAGCTGGTGTTCGGCTCGTACCACGACGTCGACTCCTCGGAAATGGCGTTCAAGCTCGCTTCGTCGATGGCCTTCAAGCAGGGCTTCGCCAAGGCCAAGCCGGTTCTGCTGGAGCCGATCATGAAGGTCGAGATCGTGACCCCGGAGGATTACCAGGGTGACGTGATGGGCGACGTCAGCCGTCGTCGCGGCGTGCTGCAGGGTTCCGACACCACCGGTGACGGTTCGGCCAGCATCATCAACGCGATGATCCCGCTGGGTGAAATGTTCGGCTACGCCACTGCGCTGCGTTCGCAGACCCAGGGCCGTGCCACCTTCACCATGGAATTCGATCACTACGAGCCGGCGCCGAACAACATCGCCGAAGCCGTCATGAAGAAGGGCTGAGCCTCGCTCAGCCTCTCCTGAAAACCACTTACAAAATCAAGGTATACAACAATGGCAAAGGGTAAGTTCGAGCGCACCAAGCCGCACGTCAACGTCGGCACCATCGGTCACGTCGATCACGGCAAGACCACGCTGACCGCCGCACTGACCAAGATCGGTGCCGAGCGCTTCGGTGGCGAGTTCAAGGACTACTCCTCGATCGACGCCGCGCCGGAAGAAAAGGCTCGTGGTATCACGATCTCGACCGCGCACGTCGAATACGAATCCGAGAAGCGTCACTACGCCCACGTCGATTGCCCGGGCCACGCTGACTACGTCAAGAACATGATCACCGGTGCTGCCCAGATGGACGGCGCGATCCTGGTCTGCTCGGCCGCTGACGGCCCGATGCCGCAGACCCGCGAGCACATCCTGCTGTCGCGTCAGGTCGGCGTGCCGTACATCGTCGTGTTCCTGAACAAGGCCGACATGGTCGACGACGCCGAGCTGCTCGAGCTGGTCGAAATGGAAGTGCGCGAGCTGCTGAGCAAGTACGACTTCCCGGGCGACGACACCCCGATCATCGCGGGTTCGGCCCGTCTGGCGCTGGAAGGCGACCAGAGCGACATCGGCGTGCCGGCCATCCTGAAGCTGGTCGACGCCCTGGACAGCTGGATTCCGGAGCCGGAGCGTGCGATCGACAAGCCGTTCCTGATGCCGGTGGAAGACGTGTTCTCGATCTCGGGCCGCGGCACCGTGGTGACCGGTCGTATCGAGCGCGGCATCATCAAGGTCGGCGACGAAATCGAAATCGTCGGTATCCGTCCGGTGCAGAAGACCACCGTGACCGGCGTTGAAATGTTCCGCAAGCTGCTGGACCAGGGTCAGGCAGGCGACAACGCTGGCCTGCTGCTGCGCGGCACCAAGCGTGACGACGTCGAGCGTGGCCAGGTTCTGGCCAAGCCGGGTTCGATCAAGCCGCACACCAAGTTCGAAGGCGAAGTGTACGTGCTGTCGAAGGATGAGGGCGGCCGTCACACCCCGTTCTTCAACGGTTACCGTCCGCAGTTCTACTTCCGCACCACCGACATCACCGGTGCAGCCCAGCTGCCGGAAGGCGTCGAAATGGTGATGCCGGGTGACAACGTCAAGATGGTCGTCACCCTGATCAACCCGGTGGCAATGGACGAAGGCCTGCGCTTCGCCATCCGCGAAGGCGGCCGTACCGTCGGCGCCGGCGTGGTCTCGAAGATCATCGAGTAATCTGGTAGTATCTGCGCCCCGATGTTGCCTGGGTAGGGCATCGGGGCGTATCAAAATGGGAAAGCAGGCACAGGATGTGCCTTGTGTTCCCCGGACCAGGAAGGGTCAATGCCATTCAGGCGGCGTCAACAGGAGACTGTTGACAGCTGCCTTGCGTGCCATTATGCTTCTACGTCTGGGCAGACCGGGAAACGGGTCTGCCTACGTTTTTGAGGTCCATGGATTGACCTTGTCGGCCTGCAGGAGTGCGGGCCGTCTGTATTCAGGAATTTCATGGGACAAAGCAACCCAGAGGCTTTGTCTGTCGCTCTTTTAACGAAGGAACCTACCGCCATGGCGGACCAAAAGATCCGGATCCGGCTGAAAGCGTTCGATCATCGTCTGATCGACCGTTCGGCCAGCGAGATCGTTGAGACGGCCAAGCGGACCGGCGCGCAAGTGCGTGGCCCGATCCCGCTGCCGACCAAGATCGAGCGTTATACCGTTCTCGTCTCCCCGCACGTCGACAAGGACGCGCGTGACCAGTACGAGACCCGCACGCACAAGCGCGTGCTCGATATCGTTGACCCGAATGACAAGACCGTGGACGCGCTGATGAAGCTCGAACTGGCTGCCGGCGTCGACGTTCAGATCAAGCTGACCTGAGGACTACGACCATGACGAAGAAGTATTCGTTGGGCTTCGTGGGCCGCAAGGCTGGCATGAGCCGCGTGTTCACCGAAGATGGTCGTTCCATCCCGGTGACCCTGATCGAAGCAACCCCGAACCGCATCGCGCAGATCAAGACCGTCGAAACCGACGGCTACAGCGCCGTGCAGGTGACCGTCGGCGCGCGTCGCGCTGCCCTGGTCAACAAGCCGGAAGCCGGCCACTTCGCCAAGGCGAAGGTGGAAGCGGGCCGTGGCCTGTGGGAATTCCGCGTTGAAGACGCGCAGCTCGGCGATTTCGCCGTTGGCGGCGAAGTCAAGGCGGACATCTTCGAAGTCGGCCAGATCGTCGACGTCCAGGGTGTCACCAAGGGCAAGGGTTTCCAGGGCACCATCAAGCGCCACAACTTCCGTATGGGCGATGCAACCCACGGTAACTCGCTGTCGCATCGCGCGCCGGGTTCGCTGGGTCAGCGCCAGACCCCGGGTCGCGTTTTCCCGGGCAAGAAGATGTCGGGCCACATGGGCGCGGTGCAGCAGAGCACCCAGAACCTGGAAGTGGTCAAGGTCGACGTGGAGCGCGGTCTGATCGCGGTTCGCGGCGCCGTTCCGGGCGCGGCGGGTGGCGATGTGATCGTCCGTCCGGCGAGCAAGGCATAAGGAGAGATGACGATGGAACTCGTTATCACGGGTAGCAACAACAAGGTCTCGGTCTCCGACGCCGTGTTCGGTCGCGATTTCAGCGAAGATCTGGTCCACCAGGTCGTCGTTGCTTACCGCAACGCCGGTCGCGCCGGCACCAAGGCGCAGAAGACTCGCTCCGAAGTGGCAGGTACCACCAAGAAGTCGAAGAAGCAGAAGGGCGGCGGCGCGCGTCATGGCGCACTGACGGCTCCGATCTTCGTCGGCGGCGGTGTCACCTTCGCGGCAAAGCCGCGCAGCTTCGAGCAGAAGGTCAATCGTAAGCAGTACCGTGCCGCCATGTGCGCGATCCTGTCCGAGCTGAACCGTCAAGGCCGTCTGACCATCGTGGAGTCCTTCGATGTCGAAGTGACCAACACGAAGGGTCTGATCGCCAAGCTGGCCGGCCTGGAAGTGGGCAAGCGCCCGCTGATCGTCACTGAAGAAGCCTCCGAGCACCTGTACCTGTCCGCCCGCAATCTGCCGTACGTGCAGGTGCGTGACGTCCAGGGCCTGGATCCGGTGTCGCTGGTCGGTGCCGACACGGTCGTCATCACCGCTGACGCGGTCAAGAAGGTCGAGGAGTGGCTGGCATGAACAGCAACGAAAAAATCTTCAGCGTGCTGCGTGCCCCGCGTGTCTCCGAAAAGACCGCGCGCCTGCAGGAACTCTCCAACCAGTATGTCTTCGAAGTTTCGAACGAAGCCACCAAGGCCGATGTAAAGGCCGCGGTTGAGCAGCTGTTCGACGTCAAGGTCGAAGCAGTCAACGTGGTCAACGTCAAGGGCAAGAACAAGTCCTTCCGTAACCGTGCTGGCCGCCGCGGCGATTGGCGCAAGGCGTACGTTCGCCTGGCCGACGGCCAGTCGATCGATGTAACGGCCAAGGCCTGAGGTACATCCCATGCCATTGATGAAATTCAAGCCCACTTCCCCCGGCCGCCGTTCGGCCGTGCGCGTGGTCACTCCCGACCTGCACAAGGGTGCTCCGCACGCCGCGCTGGTCGAGTCGCAGAGCCGCTCGGGTGGTCGTAACCACCATGGCCGCATCACCGTGCGTCACGTCGGTGGTGGTGCCAAGCAGCACTACCGCATCATCGACTTCAAGCGCAACAAGCTGGGCATCCCGGCGCGTGTGGAACGCATCGAATACGATCCGAACCGCACCGCCCACATCGCCCTGCTGTGCTACGTCGACGGCGAGCGTCGCTACATCATCGCCCCGAAGGGTCTGAAGGCGGGTGATCAGGTGATCGCCGGTTCGGACGCCCCGATCAAGGCGGGCAACACCCTGCCGCTGCGCAACATCCCGGTTGGTACCACCATCCACTGCATCGAACTGAAGCCCGGCAAGGGCGCTCAGATCGCTCGCGCCGCTGGTGCGGCCGTGCAGCTGGTGGCTCGTGAAGGCATCTACGCCACCCTGCGCCTGCGCTCGGGTGAAATGCGCAAGGTTCCGGTCGAGTGCTGCGCAACCATCGGCGAAGTCGGCAACGACGAGCACAGCCTGGAAAAGCTGGGCAAGGCCGGTGCCAAGCGCTGGCGCGGCGTCCGCCCGACCGTTCGTGGTGCAGCCATGAACCCGGTTGACCACCCGCACGGTGGTGGTGAGGCGAAGGCCGGCCAGGGTAACCCGCATCCGGTCACCCCGTGGGGTGTCCCGACCAAGGGTTACAAGACGCGCCATAACAAGCGCACTCAGCAGTTCATCGTCCGCGATCGTAGGGGCTAATCGACCATGGCACGTTCACTCAAGAAGGGCCCGTTTGTCGATCACCACCTGGTTGCTAAGGTGGCTGCCGCTGCGGGTAGCAAGCGTCCGATCAAGACCTGGTCGCGTCGTTCGATGATCCTGCCTGACATGGTAGGCGTCACCATTGCCGTGCATAACGGCAAGAACCACATCCCGGTTCTCGTCAACGAGAACATGGTCGGCCACAAGCTCGGCGAATTTGCCATCACCCGGACCTTCAAGGGTCACGGTGGTGACAAGAAGTCGGGCAAGTAAGGAGAGATGACAATGGAAGCGAAAGCCATCCTGCGCACTGCGCGCATCTCCCCGCAGAAGGCTCGTCTGGTCGCTGACCAGGTGCGCGGTCTGCCGGCCGAGCGTGCGGTCAACCTGCTGAAGTTCTCGGACAAGAAGGCTGCCCACCTGATCAAGAAGGTGGTGGAGTCGGCTATTGCAAATGCCGAGAACAACCAGGGCGCCGACGTCGACGAGCTGAAGGTTCAGACCATCATGGTTGATGAAGGTCCGACCCTGAAGCGTTTCATGGCGCGGGCGAAAGGCCGCGGTACCCGCATCCTCAAGCGCACCAGCCACATCACTGTGGTTGTGGGCGCCGCCAAGTAAGCGGATAAGGAAAAGACCATGGGTCATAAAGTTCATCCGATTGGTATCCGCCTCGGCATTTCCAAGGACTGGAACTCCAAGTGGTACGCCAACAAGGCCGAGTTCGCTGGTTACCTGGCAGCCGACCTGAAAGTTCGCGAAATGCTGCGCAAGAAGCTGGCTCAGGCCGGCATCAGCAAGATCCTGATCGAGCGTCCGGCCAAGACCGCTCGCGTGACGATCCACACCGCCCGTCCGGGCGTGGTGATCGGCAAGCGCGGTGAGGACATCGAGAAGCTGCGCAAGGAAGTGAGCGAGATGATGGGCGTCCCGGCGCACATCAACGTCACCGAAGTGCGCAAGCCGGAGCTGGACGCACAGCTGGTTGCCGAATCGATCGCCCAGCAGCTGGAGCGTCGCATCATGTTCCGCCGCGCCATGAAGCGCTCGGTGGGCAACGCGATGCGCCTGGGTGCCCTGGGCATCAAGGTCAACGTTGGTGGCCGCCTCAACGGTGCAGAAATCGCCCGTTCGGAGTGGTACCGCGAAGGCCGCGTGCCGCTGCACACCCTGCGTGCCGACATCGACTATGGCTTCGCTGAAGCCAAGACGACCTACGGCATCATCGGCATCAAGGTCTGGATCTACAAGGGCGAAGTCTTCGATTTCTCCCAGGTTGGCCAGGAAAAGCAGGACGACACCCCGTCGCGCAACGATCGTCACGATCGCGGCGACCGTGGTGACCGTCAGCGCCCGGCCCGTGAAGCGAGGTAACGACAATGTTGCAACCCAAGCGAACCAAGTACCGCAAGGTACACAAGGGCCGTAACGAAGGCCTGAGCTGGAGCGCCAACGCTGTCAGCTTCGGCGAATACGGCCTGAAGGCAACCGCCCACGGTCAGCTGACCGCGCGTCAGATCGAAGCGGCCCGCCGCTCGATCAGCCGCTACGTGAAGCGCGGCGGCAAGATGTGGATCCGCGTGTTCCCCGACAAGCCCATCACCAAGAAGCCCATCGAAGTTCGAATGGGTTCGGGTAAGGGCAACGTGGAATACTGGGTGGCCCAGATCCAGCCCGGCCGCATGATCTATGAAATCGAGGGTGTTACCGAAGACGTGGCACGCGAGGCATTCCGCCTGGCCGCCGCCAAGCTCTCGGTCACCACCACTTTCGTGACCCGGACGGTGCGCTGATGGAACTCAAAACTCTCCGTGAAAAGTCGGCTGACGAACTCAAGGCCCACCTGATCGACCTGCGTAAGGAACAGTTCTCTGTCCGTATGCAGCAGGTCACCGGCCAGCTGCCGAAGACACACGACATCCGCCGGGTCCGTCGCGAGATTGCTCGCGTCAAGACCCTGCTCGGCAGCACGAAGTAAGGATGGCCGCTATGAGCGACAATACTGAAAACAAGGCGCTGCGCACGGTCGAAGGCCGTGTCGTCAGCAACAAGATGGACAAGACGGTTACCGTCCTGGTTGAGCGTCAGGTCAAGCACGCGCTGTACGGCAAGTACATCAAGCGCTCGACCAAGCTGCACGCCCACGATGCCGACAACGCCTGCAAGGAAGGCGATGTCGTCCGCGTGACCGAGATTGCTCCGATGTCCAAGACCAAGAACTGGCGCGTGGTGGAAGTCATCACGCGTGCGGCTGAATAAGGAGTCTGAATCATGATCCAGATGCAGAGCTACCTTGACGTCGCGGACAATTCGGGTGCCAAGCAGGTGATGTGCTTCAAGGTGCTGGGTGGTTCCAAGCGCCGTTACGCCGGTATCGGCGACATCATCAAGGTCACCGTGAAGGATGCAATTCCGCGCGGCAAGGTCAAGAAGGGTGAAGTGTATGACGCCGTCGTGGTGCGTACCCGCAAGGGTGTGCGTCGCGCCGATGGCTCGCTGATCCGCTTCGACGGCAACGCTGCCGTTCTGCTGAACAGCAAGCAGGAGCCGATCGGTACCCGTATCTTCGGGCCGGTGACGCGTGAACTTCGTTCGGAGAAGTTCATGAAGATCGTCTCGCTCGCTCCCGAAGTGCTGTGAGCGACAGGAGATAATCATGGCTAACCGTATCAAGAAGGGCGACCAGGTTGTCGTCAACGCCGGCAAGGACAAGGGCAAGCAGGGCGAAATCGTCCGCGTCGACGGCGACCGTGTGGTCGTCGCCAACGTGAACATCGTCAAGCGCCACACCAAGCCGAACCCGCAGGCAGGTGTTGCCGGCGGCGTGGTCGAGCGTGAAGCGTCGATCCATATCTCCAACGTGAATGTGCTGAACCCGGCTTCGGGCAAGGGCGAACGCGTTGGCTTCAAGGTGCTGGAGGATGGACGCAAACTGCGTGTGTTCCGCTCCAGCGGTGAGGCGCTCGACGCCTGAGGAATGTGAAGATGACTTCCCGTCTCGAAAAGTTTTACAAGGAAGAAGTGGTGCCGGCGCTGATGAAGCAGTTCGGCTACACCAATCCGATGGAAGTGCCGAAGCTGGTCAAGGTCACCCTGAACATGGGTGTCGGCGAAGCGGCCACCAACAAGAAGATCCTGGAAAACGCCGTCGGCGACATGACCAAGATTTCCGGCCAGAAGCCGGTTGTCACCAAGTCGCGTATCTCGGTTGCGTCGTTCAAGATCCGTGATGGTTGGCCGATCGGCTGCAAGACCACGCTGCGTCGCCACAAGATGTACGAGTTCCTGGACCGCCTGATCAACATCTCGCTGCCGCGCGTGCGCGACTTCCGTGGTGTTTCCGGTCGTTCCTTCGACGGTCGCGGCAACTTCAACATGGGTGTGAAGGAACAGATCATCTTCCCGGAAATCGACTTCGACGCTGTCGACGCGATCCGCGGCATGGATATCGCCATCACCACCACTGCGAAGACCGACGCGGAAGCGAAGGCGCTGCTGGCAGCGTTCAAGTTCCCGTTCCGTAACTGATCCGTCGAGGAAACCGAAATGGCAAAGACCTCCATGGTCAACCGCGACATCAAGCGGAAGAAGCTGGCTGAAAAGTACGCTGTCAAGCGTGCGGCTCTGAAGAAGATCGTGTCCTCGCAGGACGCGACCTACGAAGAGAAGATCGAGGCCGCCACCAAGCTGTCGAAGCTGCCGCGCGATTCGTCGCCGAGCCGCCACCGCAGCCGTTGCGAACTGTCTGGCCGCCCGCGTGGCGTGTACAGCAAGTTCGGCCTGGGTCGCAACAAGCTGCGCGAAGCCACCATGCGTGGCGACGTTCCGGGCCTGCGCAAGGCCAGCTGGTAATCCCAGCCGGTCCTGCGATCAGGGGCCCCTCGGGGGCTCCTGAACCGGGAAGGGAAGGCGTTCAGCTTTCCCTCTGCGAAAAAACCCGAAGAGCCCGACGCAAGTCGGGCTCTTTTGGCGTATACTCCCGCGTCTTGCCCTGCGCAAACGGGGATGTAGGGGTGGGCTTCCGGCCCACTGCATGAAGGGACCTGGCCCGTTTCCAGGAGACAACAGATTTTCGCGAAAGCGGATATCGGTGCACTCAAAGGTACTCATATGAGCATGACTGATCCCATCGCCGACCTGCTGGTCCGCATCAAGAATGCGGCCGCGGTTGGCAAGCAGACGGTGAAAGCCCCGTCGTCCAAGATCAAGGTTGCGATCGCCCAGGTCCTGAAGGACGAGGGTTACATCACCGACCTGCGCGTGACCGCGCTCGAGAACAACAAGTCCGAGCTGGAAATCGTGCTGAAGTATTTCGAAGGCAAGCCGGTCATCGCGACCCTGAAGCGCTTCTCGCGTTCGGGCCTGCGCCAGTACCGCGGCAAGAGCGAGCTGCCGAAGGTCATGAACGGCCTGGGTATCTCCATCATTTCCACCTCCAAGGGCATCATGACTGATGCGCAGGCGCGCCAGCTGGGCGTCGGCGGCGAAGTCCTGTGCTTCGTGGCCTAAGGCGAAAGGAGTAGAACTATGTCCCGCGTAGCCAAGAAGCCGATCGACCTGGGTAAGGTTGAACTGAACGTCCAGAACGACAACGTCACCGCCAAGGGCCCGAAGGGCACCCTGTCGCTGGCCAAGCCGGCTGGTATTGCCATCAACGTCGAGAACGGCGTTGCCACCCTGAGCACCGAAAGCGTCGATCTGATCCCGCTGACCGGTACCGTCCGCGCCATCCTGTCCAACATGGTCAAGGGTGTTTCCGAAGGCTTCGAGCGCAAGCTGGAGCTGGTCGGCGTGGGTTACCGTGCCGCCATGCAGGGCAAGGACCTCAGCCTGTCGCTGGGCTTCTCGCACCCGATCGTGTTCGTGGCGCCGGAAGGCATCACCATCACCACCCCGACCCAGACCGAAATCCTGGTGCAGGGCGCTGACAAGCAGGTCGTCGGTGAAGTTGCCGCCAAGATCCGTGCGTTCCGCAAGCCGGAACCGTACAAGGGCAAGGGCGTGAAGTACTCCGACGAAGTCATCATCCGTAAGGAAGCCAAGAAGGCGTAAGTGCGAGTCCCTTGCAAGAGCCCGCACATCCCTGTGCGGACTCCTCAGGGAAAAGCCCATCCTTCAGCTTTCAAGGAATAATCAAAATGAACAAGAACATCGCCCGCCTGCGTCGCGCCAAGTCGACCCGCGCCCACATCCGTGAGCTCGGTGTCGCCCGCCTGTCGGTGCTGCGCACCGGTCAGCACCTGTACGCCCAGGTCTTCACCGCCGACGGCTCCAAGGTGCTGGCTGCTGCCAACACCACCCAGGCCGACATCAAGGACGGCCTGAAGAACGGCAAGAACGCTGATGCTGCTGCCAAGGTTGGCCGTATCGTTGCCGAGCGCGCCAAGGCCGCCGGCGTCGAGAAGGTTGCCTTCGATCGTTCGGGCTACCGCTACCACGGCCGCATCAAGGCCCTGGCAGAAGCCGCCCGCGAAGCCGGCCTGCAGTTCTAAGGGACAAGGGCAGGGGGCCTCTGGTCTCCTGCCCGCCTGCTCGCCAGCCTGAATGAGGCTGGACGGCGCCGCTCTTCTGCAGCGGCCCACCGGTACAACGCGCCACTCCACAACCATAAGCGGCCTCGAGCCGTACATACCCAAACAACCAAGGAATCAAGATGGCAGAAGAACGTCAGCAGCGGGGTCGCGATCGCGACCGTAACCGCGAAGAGAAAGTCGACGACGGCATGATCGAAAAGCTGGTCGCGGTCAACCGCGTCAGCAAGACCGTCAAGGGTGGCCGCCAGTTCACCTTCACCGCCCTGACTGTTGTCGGCGACGGCGAAGGCAAGGTCGGTTTCGGTTATGGCAAGGCCCGCGAAGTGCCGGTCGCCATCCAGAAGTCGATGGAGCAGGCTCGCAAGAACCTGGTCAGCGTTGACCTGAACAACGGCACCCTGTGGCACACCATCAAGGATGGTCACGGCGCAGCCCGCGTGTTCATGCAGCCGGCTTCCGAAGGTACCGGCGTCATCGCCGGCGGTGCCATGCGCGCCGTGCTGGAAGCGGTTGGCGTGAAGAACGTGCTGGCCAAGGCCACCGGTTCGCGCAACCCGATCAACCTGGTGCGTGCCACCGTGAAGGGCCTGTCTGCTGCGCAGTCGCCGGCTCGCATCGCGGCCAAGCGCGGCAAGAAGGTGGAGGAACTCAACCATGGCTAATGAGTCCAACAAGACTGTGAAGGTGCGCCTGGTGCGTGGCCTGCGTGGTGCTCAGTCGCGTCACCGCCTGTCGGTGCGTGCTCTGGGCCTGAACAAGCTGAACGATGTGCGTGAACTGAAGGACAGCCCGCAGGTTCGCGGCCTGATCAACACCGTTCACTACCTCGTCAAGGTTGAGGAGTAATCGATCATGACTCTGCGTCTCAATGAACTGAGCCCGGCACCGGGCGCCCGCACCGAGCGCACCCGCGTCGGTCGCGGTATCGGCTCGGGCCTGGGCAAGACTGCCGGCCGCGGCCACAAGGGTTCGTTCGCCCGTAAGGGTGGCGGCAAGATCAAGGCTGGCTTCGAAGGCGGCCAGACCCCCATGCAGCGTCGTCTGCCGAAGATCGGCTTCCGTTCGCCGATCGCCAAGGACACCGCTGAAGTGCTGCTGTACGCGCTGGACAAGCTGCCGGCCGGTGAGATCGACTTCGCCGCCCTGCGTGCTGCCAAGCTGGTCCCGAGCACTGCAAAGAAGGCCAAGGTCGTCGTCAAGGGCGAAGTGACCAAGGCGTTCACCCTGAAGGGTATCGCTGCCACGGCTGGTGCCAAGGCCGCGATCGAAGCTGCCGGCGGCAGCGTAACGGAGTAAGAAAATCATGGCGCAAGCTGGCATCGGTAACCTCGCGGGCGGAATGGGCAAGTTCACTGAACTTCGCCAACGTTTGCTGTTCGTCGTCGGGGCTTTGATCGTCTATCGCATCGGCTGCTATGTGCCGGTGCCGGGCGTCAATCCCGATGCCATGCTTGCCATGATGCAACAGCAGGGCGGCGGCATCGTGGACATGTTCAACATGTTCTCGGGCGGCGCCCTGCACCGTTTCAGCATCTTCGCGCTGAACGTGATGCCGTACATCTCGGCATCGATCGTGATGCAGTTGGCCGTGCACATCTTCCCCGCCCTGAAGGCGATGCAGAAGGAAGGTGAGTCCGGTCGCCGCAAGATCACCCAGTATTCGCGCATCGGCGCCGTGCTGCTGGCAGTGGTGCAGGGCGGTTCGATCGCGCTGGCCCTGCAGGGCCAGGTCTCGCCGTCGGGCGCTCCGGTCGTGTACGCACCAGGCATGGGCTTCGTGCTCACCGCCGTGGTCGCGCTGACCGCCGGCACCATGTTCCTGATGTGGGTCGGTGAGCAGGTCACCGAGCGCGGCATCGGCAACGGCGTGTCGCTGATCATCTTCGCCGGTATCGTGGCGGGCCTGCCGGGTGCGGTCATCCACACCTTCGACGCCTACCGCGACGGCAACATCCAGTTCATCCAGCTGCTGCTGATCGCCATCGTCGTGCTCGCCTTCACCTTCTTCGTGGTGTTCGTCGAGCGTGGCCAGCGCCGGATCACGGTGAACTACGCGCGCCGCCAGGGCGGTCGCAACGCGTACATGAACCAGACCTCGTTCCTGCCGCTGAAGCTCAACATGGCCGGCGTCATCCCGGCGATCTTCGCCTCGAGCCTGCTGGCCTTCCCGGCCACCCTGGCGATGTGGTCCGGCCAGGCTGCGAACCAGAGCAGCACCGGCCAGATCCTGCAGAAGGTGGCCAACGCCCTCGGTCCGGGCGAGCCGCTGCACATGATCGTGTTCGCCGCTCTGATCACCGGTTTCGCGTTCTTCTACACCGCGCTGGTGTTCAACTCGCAGGAAACCGCCGACAACCTGAAGAAGTCGGGTGCGCTGATTCCGGGCATCCGTCCGGGCAAGGCCACTGCTGATTACATCGATGGCGTGCTGACCCGCCTGACCGCGGCCGGCTCGGCTTACCTGGTGATCGTCTGCCTGCTGCCGGAACTGATGCGCACGCAGCTGAACGCCTCGTTCTACTTCGGCGGCACGTCGCTGCTGATCGTGGTGGTGGTGGTGATGGACTTCATTGCCCAGGTGCAGGCGCACCTGATGTCGCACCAGTACGAGAGCCTGTTGAAGAAGGCCAACCTGAAGGGCGGCAACCGCGGCGGTTTTGCCCGCGGCTGATTGGCCTGTTATACTTTCGTCTTCCTGACGTGATGGTCCCTCCGCTTCGCGGACTCCGGCCACACAAACGAAGGGCGGCCCCCGCAGCGGTTCCGGGTGGGGGTGTGATGAGGTGGTCCCGCGCTGGAGTAGCGCGGGCGACCCCGGGGGAAACCCCAGGATCAACCCCATCCGGCGCCGGAGCCTGGGCACACTCCCCAGGCCGGGTTCATGAAACCAATGGTTTCACGGGCTTCCATGTAAACCGGAACCTTGTTAGTATCGCTAGTTCACTTTTTTGATCCATCCTGCCGGATTGGCGTGCCCGAGGCGCGCTGTCGGCCATCACTCAGCTGGAGAACCGCGTCATGGCGCGTATTGCAGGCGTCAACCTGCCAGCCCAGAAGCACGTCTGGGTCGGGTTGCAAAGCATTTACGGCATCGGCCGTACCCGTTCGAAGAAGGTCTGCGAAGTCGCAGGCGTTGCTTCGACCACCAAGATCCGCGATCTGTCGGAGCCGGAAATCGAGCGCCTGCGCGCCGAAGTCGGCAAGTACATCGTGGAAGGCGATCTGCGCCGTGAAATCGGCATCGCGATCAAGCGCCTGATGGACCTGGGCTGCTACCGCGGCCTGCGTCACCGTCGCGGCCTGCCGCTGCGTGGCCAGCGCACCCGTACCAACGCCCGCACCCGCAAGGGCCCGCGCAAGGCGATCAGGAAGTAAGGGACCTATAAATGGCTAAGCCCGCTGCTAAAACCAAGAAGAAGATCAAGCGCGTCGTCACCGACGGCGTCGCCCACGTCCACGCTTCGTTCAACAACACCATCGTGACCATCACCGACCGCCAGGGCAATGCTCTGTCGTGGGCGACCTCCGGTGGCGCTGGCTTCCGCGGTTCGCGCAAGTCGACCCCGTTCGCTGCCCAGGTGGCTGCCGAAAAGGCCGGTCGTGCTGCGCTGGACTACGGCGTGAAGTCGCTGGAAGTCCGCATCAAGGGTCCGGGTCCGGGCCGTGAGTCGGCCGTGCGTTCGTTGAACAACGTCGGCTACAAGATCACCAACATCATCGACGTGACGCCCATCCCGCACAACGGGTGCCGTCCGCCGAAGAAGCGTCGCGTCTAAAGGGAGCGATAAGAAATGGCTCGTTATATCGGTCCTACCTGTAAGCTCGCCCGTCGCGAAGGCGCCGACCTGTCCCTGAAGAGCCCGGCGCGTGCGCTGGACTCCAAGTGCAAGCTGGAGCAGAAGCCCGGCCAGCACGGCGCCACTGCCCGCAAGGGCAAGCTGTCCGACTACGCCACCCAGCTGCGTGAAAAGCAGAAGGTCAAGCGTATCTACGGCCTGCTGGAGCGTCAGTTCCGCAACTACTACAAGAAGGCCTCGACCAAGAAGGGCAACACCGGCGAGAACCTCCTGCAGCTGCTGGAAACCCGCCTGGACAATGTCGTCTACCGCATGGGCTTCGCCGTGACCCGTCCGGCTGCCCGTCAGCTGGTGTCGCACCGCGGCGTCACCGTGAATGGCAAGTCGGTCAACCTGGCTTCGTACCAGGTCAAGGCTGGCGACGCCATCGCCCTGTCTGAAAAGGCTGCCAAGCAGCTGCGCGTCCAGGAAGCCCTGACCGTCGCCGCCCAGCATGACCTGAGCCCGTCGTGGGTTGAAGTGGATTCCGGTAAGTTCACCGGCATCTTCAAGGCTGTTCCGGATCGTTCGGATCTGCCTGCGGACATCAACGAAGCGCTGATCGTCGAGCTGTATTCGAAGTAATTCACATTGGAGAGCCCCCGGCGACGGCCGGGGGTTCACTAGGAGAACCCGCAACATGACGGTTACCGCCAACCAGGTTCTGCGTCCTCGCGGTCCGCAGATCGAACGCCTTACCGACACCCGTGCAAAGGTCGTTATCGAACCTTTGGAGCGGGGTTACGGGCATACGCTGGGTAATGCCCTGCGTCGCGTGCTGCTGTCGTCCATCCCGGGCTTCGCCATCACGGAAGTCGAAATCGACGGCGTGTTGCATGAGTACACCACGGTCGAGGGTCTGCAGGAGGACGTGCTCGAAGTCCTGCTGAACCTGAAGGACGTGGCCATCCGTATGCACTCCGGCGACAGCGCCACCCTGTCCCTGTCCAAGCAGGGCCCGGGCGTTGTCACCGCTGCCGATATCAAGGTCGACCACAATGTGGAGATCCTGAACGGCGACCATGTCATCTGCCACCTGACCAAGGACACGGCAGTCAACATGCGTCTGAAGATCGAACGTGGTTTCGGCTACCAGCCGGCTGCCGCGCGTCGTCGTCCGGACGAAGAAACCCGTGCCATCGGCCGTCTGGTCCTGGATGCCTCGTTCTCGCCGGTTCGCCGCGTCGCCTATGCCGTGGAAGCGGCCCGCGTCGAGCAGCGTACCGACCTGGACAAGCTGGTCATCGATATCGAGACCAACGGCACCATCGATGCCGAGGAAGCCGTGCGCACCGCCGCCGACATCCTCAGCGACCAGCTGTCGGTGTTCGGTGACTTCACCCACCGCGACCGCGGTGCGGCGAAGCCGGCCAACAACGGCGTGGATCCGGTGCTGCTGCGCCCGATCGACGATCTGGAGCTGACCGTGCGTTCGGCCAACTGCCTGAAGGCCGAAAGCATCTACTACATCGGCGATCTGATCCAGAAGACCGAAGTGGAGCTGCTGAAGACCCCGAACCTGGGCAAGAAGTCGCTCACCGAAATCAAGGAAGTGCTGGCCCAGCGTGGCCTGTCACTCGGCATGAAGCTGGAGAACTGGCCGCCGGCCGGCGTCGCCAGCCACGGCATGCTGGG
This sequence comes from Stenotrophomonas maltophilia, assembly GCF_004920835.1. Taxonomy (GTDB): domain Bacteria; phylum Pseudomonadota; class Gammaproteobacteria; order Xanthomonadales; family Xanthomonadaceae; genus Stenotrophomonas; species Stenotrophomonas maltophilia_AQ. The sequence goes on along the minus strand of NZ_QFHO01000022.1, from coordinate 25,700 downwards.
CTGATAACGCCTTTCTGCAAGACCGCATGGCCCCGTCGGCAACGGCGGGGCCATTGCACCCAGGCAACACCGCCACGACGAACGAAGGTTCGCGGGCAGGTCGTCCAGGATGGATGGCCAGGACCAACCGCAGTCCGCGCAGCAACGCCATGAAGGCGACAACGATCCGCACAGCCACATCATTAACCAAGGAATATCACCATGCGTCACCAGAAGTCTGGCCGTAAGTTCAGCCGTACCAGCGCCCACCGCGAAGCGATGTTCAAGAACATGGCCGCCTCGCTGTTCAAGCACGAGCTGATCAAGACCACCCTGCCGAAGGCCAAGGAACTGCGCCGCGTTGCCGAGCCGCTGATCACCCTGGCCAAGGTCGACTCCGTCGCCAACCGCCGTCTGGCCTTCGCCCGTCTGCGCGACAACGAAGCCGTGGGCAACCTGTTCACCATCCTGGGCCCGCGCTACGCGAACCGTCCGGGCGGCTACCTGCGCCTGCTGAAGTGCGGCTTCCGCGCCGGCGACAACGCGCCGATGGCCTACGTCGAGCTGGTTGACCGTCCGGTCGTGGCCGAGGCAGTGGCCGAGTAATCGGACCGCTCCAACGCGACACAGCGAAAGCCCGGCCTCTGCCGGGCTTTTGCGTTTCCAGGGGTCGGATCTCTTCCAGGGGGCGGATCCCTTTCCGCAGGAAAGGGCTCTGACCCCATGCCCGTAGCACAGCGGGTCCGGGCCCTTTGCGTTCGCAAAGAGCGTCTGACCCATACCGTTCCGACAGGCGTCACCTGCAGCGGTTCGAATGGCGCGCACTCTCGGTTACGCTTGGCGCCTGATCCGTTTGAGCGTTGACGATGAATCCATTGCGCTGGCCCTTCCGCGCCCAGTTCTTCCTGGGCTTCCTGATCTGTGCGGGCCTGCTTGGCTACGCGATCTTCCTGCAGCTGAAGATGGGGCTGGAGCCGTGTCCGCTGTGCATCTTCCAACGCCTGGCGTTCGCCGCACTCGGCCTGCTGTTCCTGATCGGTGCACTGCACGGGCCCGGGCCGTCCAACCGCGCTGGCCGCGCGACCTATGGCGTGCTGGCTTTCATTGCCGCGGCGGTGGGCGTCGGCATCGCTGCCCGCCACGTCTACGTGCAGATGCTGCCGCCGGAAATGGGCGCCACCTGTGGCCCGCCGCTGAGCTTTCTGAGCGAGACCATGGGGCCGCTGGAAGTGTTCCGCACGGTGCTGACCGGTACCGGCAACTGCGGCAACATCGACTGGACCTTCCTGGGCCTGACCATGCCGATGTGGTCGGGCGTGTGGTTCGTGCTGCTGGCGCTGTGGGCACTGGTGGTGTCGCTGCGCAAGGTCAAGCGCTGAAAGCAGGTTAGTGCCGGCCGCTGGCCGGCACACCGTGGGAATGCCGGCCAGCGGCCGGCACTACCTCAGAAGTCCTGCTGCAGGCTCAGGTAGGCGCCGCGGCGCGGCCCCCACTGTGGTGCGAAGACGCCCACGCCACCGCCATCGCGCAGCTGGTAGCTGCGGTCCAGTGCGTTGATCACCGCCAGCTGCACGTGCAGTGGATGGCCGCTGTCGGCATTGAAGTCATGTCCTGCACTGAGGTTCACCTGCAGGTATGACGGCAGCTCTCCACCGTTGGGGACGCCCTCGACATCCGAACGCAACCCGCTGCCGAACACGTAGTTGGCACCGATCCGGTTGTGGCCGGCGAAGGCGTAGCTGAAGCCGCCTGACGACGTCAGCTTCTGGTCGTGGTCCAGGTGGATCCAGTGGTTGGCCACGTAGGCCAGCGCCTCGGGATCGAGGTTGTACTGGCCGGTGATGACGTCGGTGCCGATCGCCTTGCTCAGGGCGGCATTGACGTAGGCGCTGAACGGGCCGTTGCTGTAGTCGGCACTGAACTCCAGGCCACGGATGTGGCCGCGGCGGTAGTTGAACGTCGAATAGATGTACGCGGCGCCGAACTGGCCTTCATCCTGCAGCCGCGCAACACGGCGGTCGTACGCGTCCAGGCCCAGGGTCAGGTGCTCGCCCAGCTGCTGGGAGACGCCGATGTCGTAGTAGTCGCTGCGTTCGGCCAGTGGCGTGCTGTTGCCTGCGCTGGACTGCTGGTTGCTGGTGCCGTCGTACAGGGCGATGTCGCTGCTGGCGATCAGTTCACTGGCCGGTGGCGTGAAGTAGCGCGAGTAGCCGGCGTGCACGGTGGTGCTGCTGCTGGCATTCCAGACCACACCCACGCGTGGGCTGAGCTGGCCCTCGGTGTGGCCAAAGGCCTTGTAGTGGTCGCCACGCAGCCCGTAGTTCACGGTCCAGTCGTCGCCGATCTTCCATTCGTCCTGCACGTACAGCGCCAGCGTACTGGCGTGGAACGCGCTGCGATCGGGAATCAGCCGTGGCGTGGTGCTGGACTGCTGGCCGTCGGCGCCGACCGGGAACACCCAGCTGTCGTTGCTGGCCCGCGCGTTCTCGTAGTTGCCGTACAGGCCGTAGCGCAGGGTGTGGTTGTCGCCCAGTGGCGTCGAGAAATCGGCCTGCAGGGTGTTGGCGCGGTTGCTGCGCTGGACCTGCGAGGCGACGCCACTGAACACCAGGTCGCCGGCCACGTCGGGATTGAAGCCGACATCGCTGTAGCGCTGGCCGGCGGACAGCTGGTAGGCGGTGCTGCCCAACGTGCCTTGCAGCACCAGCATGCCGAAGCGGGTGGTCTCGCGCTGGGTCTCATCCAGCTGGCTGGAGTCGAAGGTGGTGGTGTCCAGGTAGCCGAACTGTGGCGTCTGGCCGGGGTTGACCGGAATCTGGAAACGGTTGTTGGCGAAGCCGGCGAACACGCTCAGGCGGGTGTTCTCGTTGACCAGATAAGTGAGGTCGGCGAACGCCTTGCCCTGGTGGGTGTCGTCGTGGAGCGGCCTGCGTGAGTTGGTCGGGTTCTCCAGGCCGACCTCGTTCTGGTCGTAGTTGCCGGTCAGGAACCAGCTCCAGCGCCCCTGTGAGCCCCACCAGGAGGCATTCGGATTGACCTTGCCGAATGAGCCCGCGGTCAGCCCGGCGCTGCCGCCGTTGCCCAGCTCGGCGCCACTGCGGGTAGTGATGTCGACCACCGCAGCAGTACGCTCACCAAACTGCGCCGGCAGCGCGCCGTCCATCAGGCGGATGCTCTTGATGGTGCGCGCATCCAGGGTCTGGCCGAAGCCGGAGATCGATTCGGGCAGCAGTACGCCGTTGATGCGGTACTGCAGGTTGGCGTGGTCGCCGCGCACGTGCACGCCGCCGTAGGAGTCCTGGACCACGCCCGGGGCCTGCAGCAGCACTTGGCTGAGCGGGGCGGAAGCGCCCAGCGGCTGCTTCTGGATGTCCTCGGCGGTGATCTGGTACTGGCTGCTGCCGATGTCCGGTGACAGGGCGTTGCGGGCCTGGTCGAGCTGAGCACTGACGGTGACCGTATCCAGGTCCTTGACCGAGGTTCTGTCGTCATCGGTGGAGGCCGCGAAGGCGGGCAGGCTGGCCAGGGCCAGGGCGAAGGTGATGCCGGTAGCGAGGGGCGAGGGCTTCATGATGGGAAGAGTGATGGCAGGGCGTGGAAGGGGCCGATCCATGACATGAGAGTGTTACTCCGTAACAAATCATGCGCTTGTCCCGGGCGGCTGACCATGCTCGATCTGGCTGCTCGCGTCGGCCTTTCTCTGCCGTTCAGGCGGCCGCGCCGGACCGGTTGGGCCTTTGCGGCAGCAGCTGGCGATGCGACCATGGCGGCCCCCCACCCCGGAAGTCTGCAATGAGCCTGTCCGCCGTTCCGCCCGTCCCCGAACCCGCTGCGACCGCCGCTGGCGCTGCCTGGTCGCCGGAGAGCTGGCGTGGCAAGACCGCGCTGCAGATGCCAACCTATCCCGATCCGGTGGCGCTGGACGCGGCCCTGCACGAGCTGAAGCGGCTGCCGCCGCTGGTGACCTCCTGGGAGATCCTGGCGCTGAAGCAGCAGCTGGCCGACGCCCAGGAGGGCAAGCGCTTCCTGCTGCAGGGCGGGGACTGCGCCGAGAATTTCAGCGACTGCGAGTCGGGAACCATCTCCAACCGGTTGAAGGTGCTGTTGCAGATGAGCCTGGTGCTGGTGCACGGCCTGCGCCAGCCGGTTATCCGCGTCGGCCGCTTTGCCGGCCAGTACGCCAAGCCGCGTTCGGCCGATACCGAAACCCGTGATGGCATGACCCTGCCCAGCTATCGCGGTGATGTCATCAACGCGCCGGCCTTCACCGAAGCGGCGCGGCTGCCGGATCCGAAGCGGATGCTGCAGGCCCACGCGCACTCGGCGATGACCATGAACTTCGTGCGTGCGCTGATCGACGGCGGTTTCGCCGACCTGCACCACCCCGAGTACTGGAACCTGGAATGGGTGAGCCATTCGCCGCTGGCCGCCGAGTACCAGAAGATGGTGGCGTCGATCGGTGATGCGGTGCACTTCATGGAGACCCTGGCCGGGGCCCGCGTGCACAACCTCAACCGCATCGATTTCTACACCTCGCACGAAGCGTTGCTGCTGCCCTACGAGCAGGCGCTGACCCGCCAGGTGCCGCGCCAGCAGGGCTGGTTGAACCTGAGCACGCACTATCCGTGGATCGGCATGCGAACGGCCGCACTCGATGGCGCGCACGTGGAATACCTGCGTGGCGTGCGCAACCCGATTGCGATCAAGGTGGGCCCGTCGGTAACCCCGGACCAGCTGCTGCGCCTGATCGACGTGCTCAATCCGCATGACGAGCCGGGCCGCCTGAGCTTCATCCATCGCATGGGGGCGTCGCAGATCGCGCAGAAGCTGCCGCCGCTGCTGGATGCGGTCAAGCGCGACGGTCGTCGCGTGCTGTGGGTGTGCGATGCGATGCATGGCAACACCGAGAGCACCGCCAACGGCTTCAAGACGCGGCGCTTCGACAACGTGCGTGGCGAAGTGGAGATGTCGTTCGATCTGCATGCGGCCGCAGGCACGCGCCTGGGCGGCGTGCACCTGGAGCTGACCGGCGAAGACGTGACCGAGTGCACCGGTGGCGCGCGTGAGCTGACCGAGCGTGACCTGGAGCGCGCCTATCGTTCGACGGTGGACCCGCGGTTGAACTACGAGCAGTCGCTGGAGATCGCGATGGCGATCGTGCGCAAGCAGGAGCAGGTGCGGTAAGTGTGTTTCGGCAGGGCTGCGCCCTGCACCTGCCGAATCAACGTCAACATCAAAGTCAACGTCAAAAGCGGGCTATCCGTGGGTTGGCGGGGCGGTGTCGGAGTGCGGGGACGCCGCAAGTACGTCCCTGTAGGCTTGGCCGCGGCATCCATGCTGCGGACACCCCGCAATCCGACACCGCCCCGCCTTCGACAGTTGTCCGGTGTCTGAAGGATTCACGCCATGCGTGGATGAATCTCCATCGGAATCGAATATTTCGAATTGAATTTGAAGAGCATCCACGCATGGCGTGGATCTACGTGTCGACCAAGGTCGACACCCACCAACAGCGGCGGGAAATTGTCGAAGGCGGGGTGGGGCCGGTTGCGGGGGTGTAAGCGCCATGGATGGCGCGCCCAAGCCTCCAGGGACGGATTCACGGCGTCCCCCGCAACCGGCCCCACCCTGCCATCCCGCAGTAAACCGGCTTTTGCTGTTGCTGTTGCTGTTGAGGTTGCCGGCCAGCGGCCGGCACTACCGCGGGTGCAGGGCGCAGCCCTGCCGAACACCCCCGCCTACATTCTGCTTACGAACGGCTGACATCGCGCTCATGGTGCATGCGCCACGCTGGCTCCTTGATGCAGACAGCGAGAATGCGCAGTGATATGGCAACACCTGCAGCAGTATCTGTGGCCGATCGGAACCGCTTTGGTGGTCGGTGGCCTGGGCGCTTGGGTCGTACTGGCACTGTACCGCCGCCTGCGCGGGCGTGACCGGCGCCGCGCGCGCATTGGCCGGGTGATCGGACCGCCGCTGGCCCTTGCACTGCCCCTGCTGTTGCTGGTGCCGGCGCTGCAGGCCACGCCATTGCCGGAACACACGCTCGATCAACTGCTGCGCGTGCTGCACATCGCCCTGACTGCCTGCTTCATCTGGTTGCTGGTTCGGGGCGTTGCGGCGGGCGAGCGCGCGATCCTGCGCAGCCATCCCATCGATGTCTCCGACAACCTGGAGGCGCGCCGCATCCAGACCCAGACGCGGGTGCTCAGCCGTGTGCTGATGGGCGGCATCATCGTGCTGGGCGCGTCGCTGGTACTGCTGACGTTCCCGATGGTGCAGAAGATCGGCACCGCGCTGCTGGCATCGGCAGGCCTGATCGGCCTGGTGGCCGGCATCGCGGCCAAGCCGGTGTTCGGCAACCTGATCGCTGGCCTGCAGATTGCGGTGACGCAGCCGATCCGGCTGGATGACGTGGTGATCGTCGAAGGCGAGTGGGGCCGTATCGAGGAGATCGGCAGCAGCTACGTCGTGGTCCGCATCTGGGATGAGCGACGCATGGTGGTGCCGCTGACCTGGTTCATCGAGAACCCGTTCCAGAATTGGACGCGGCGCAGCGCCGATCTGCTCGGCACGGCGTTCCTGTGGCTGGACTACCGCGCCCCGATCGCGGCGATCCGCACCGAGCTGGAGCGCATCTGCCGTGGTGAGGCGCTGTGGGATGGGCGGGTCTGCGTGACCCAGGTAACCGAAACCAGCGAACGGGCAATCCAGGTCCGCCTGCTGGTCAGCGCACGCAGTTCCGGTGATGCCTTCGACCTGCGCTGCCTGGTACGAGAGCGGATGCTGGATTTCCTGGCGCGCGAGCATCCGCAGTCGTTGCCGCAGGTGCGTGCGCGCGTGCAGCACGAAGACGAACTGGACATGCCGCGAGGACCTCGCGCACGCACCGCGGATGTACGGTCGCCGGGTGCGGAAGATGGTGAGGCGGCGATCGTGCCGGAGGAGCCTGCGGATCGGTAGTGCCGGCCGCTGGCCGGCGCCCCGGGATCTGCTGGCCAGCGGCCGGCACTACCACGCCGATCAAGGCTCGCCAGCGTCGATCAGCGCGTCAGTATCGAAGTGCGGCGGCCGTCGTGCGCGGGTGCGCTGTTCGTAGGCATAGGCCATCTCGATCAGCTTCGGTTCGCTCCAGGCGGTACCCATGAACAGCAGGCCGACCGGAAGGCGATCGATCTGCCCCATCGGCACGCTGAGGCTGGGATAGCCGGCTACGGCGGCAACGCTGTAGCTCTCGCCAGGGAAGTCGTCGCCGTCACTGCGGATCGGCCACGCCACGCCCGTGGTCGGTGCCACCAGTGCATCGAGCTGATGGGCGGCGAGGGCGGCATCGATGCCTTCCGGGCCGGCCAGGCGGCGCGCATCGGTCCGCGCGCGGATGTAGGCCGGGTCGGCCAGGCCGGCGGTGGCATCTGCCTCAACCAGCAGTTCCTGGCCGAACAGGCCCAGTTCCTGCTTGCTGTGTGCCTGGTTGAAGGCGATCAGTTCGGCAAGGCTGCGCAGCGGCGCGCGATGGGTGCTGAGGTAGCGCTCCAGGCCGGCCTTGAACTCGTACAGCAGCACGCTGCGTTCGGCCTCGGCCCAGGCGCCCTGGTTGGGCAGTTCCACCGGCACCACCACTGCGCCGGCGCGGCGCAGCTCGGTGGTGGCCTGTTCGATCAGTGGCGGCATGCCGCGGTACTTCAGCAGGGGCGTCTGCAGCAGGCCGATGCGCTTGCCACGCAGGCCCTGCGGGTCCAGGCGCGCGGTGTAGTCGTAGACCGCGCGGCCAGGCATGGTTGCGGTGGCAGGGTCGGCGTCATCGCGACCGGCAATGGCGGTCAGCACGGCGGCGGCATCGGCGACGCTGCGTGTCATCGGCCCGGCGGTGTCCTGGCTGAAGGAAATCGGGATGATGCCGTCGCGGCTGACCAGGCCGACCGTCGGCTTCAGGCCGACCACGCCATTGACCGCAGCCGGGCAGACGATGCTGCCGTCGGTTTCGGTGCCGATCGCCACGCTGGCGAGGTTGGCGGCTACGGCCACTGCGCTGCCGCTGCTGGAGCCGCAGGGCGAATGGCTGAGGCGGTAGGGATTGCGGGTCTGGCCGCCGCGCGCGCTCCAGCCGGACACCGAATCATTGCCGCGGAAATTGGCCCATTCGCTGAGGTTGGTCTTGCCCAGCACCACGGCACCGGCCTCGCGCAGGCGACGTACCAGATAGGCGTCGTCCGGGCGGAAGCCCTGCAGCGCCAGCGAGCCGGCCGTGGTGGCCATCGGCGCGGCGTTGATGTTGTCCTTCAGCACGACTGGGATGCCGTGCAGCGGGCCGCGCAGGCGACCGTCACGACGCTCGCGATCGCGTTCGGCGGCTTCCTTCAGTGCATCCGGGTTGAGTTCGATCACCGCGCGCAGTCGGGGGCCGGCACGGTCCAGCGCGGCGATGCGCTGCAGGTAGGCCTGGGTGAGGGTGGTGCTGTCCAGTTCGCCGGCGGTCATCCGCGCCTGCAGGTCGGCGACATCGGTTTCGGCGTAGGGGAATGGCACGTTGCGGCTGGCAGGTTCGGCGGCGTGGGCGCTGGGCGTGGCCGGGCTGCAGGCAGCGACAAGCAGCGCAGGCAGCGCAGCGAGCAGGCAGATCAGGAGGGGCGGCAAGGACGGGCGCATGGGGCGGCTTGGTCGGCTCCAATCCCCAGTGTAGCCGGAGCTCAGCGGCGGCGCTTGCGCAGGTCGCGGGCCAGCACGTAGACCACGATCAGGTTGATCGCCAGGATCGTCCACGAGGGCCAGCCAGGATGGCGGATGATCGCGAAGATATCGAACGGCAGGTACAGCGAAGCGGTCAGGCAGCCCAGCCAGGAGGCCCAGGCCTTGGCACGCCACAGGCCCCAGGCTTCAACCAGATGCAGCAGGCCGTAACCGATCATCCCCGCCGCGGCCAGGTGCACCGCGTCGGGGCTGATCATGTGCAGCAGCGAGGGCAGGGTGCCATGGTCCGGATCCAGGCTGAAGCGCCGGATCAGGGCCATGATGCCGTGCCGCAGCGGCTGCGGTCCGAGCACTTCCAGCCCGGTTGCGGCCAACAGCGCCAGCATCGCCTTGCTCGCTTCGAGCAAGGCGATGACGTGCAGACCCGGATGCCGGTGTGGATCCGGGTTGTAGCCGCTCTGGTTCACGGGGTGCTGGCTCAGCCGCCGCGCGAAGCCTTCTTGCGGTCGCTTTCGGTCAGGAACTTCTTGCGCAGGCGGATCTCCTTGGGGGTGATCTCGACCAGCTCGTCGTCTTCGATGAAGTCCAGGGCCTGTTCCAGCGAGTACTTGATCGCCGGGGTCAGCTGGATCGCATCGTCCTTGCCCGAAGCGCGCATGTTGGTCAGCGGCTTGGTCTTGATCGCGTTGACGGTCAGGTCGTTGTCCTTGGAGTGGATACCGACCAGCTGGCCTTCATACACGTTGTCGCCTTCAGCGGCGAAGAGCTTGCCGCGCTCCTGCAGCGGGCCCAGCGAGTAGGCCGGCGTGGCGCCCGGCGCATTGGCGATCATCACGCCGTTGATGCGCTTGGCGATCGCGCCCTGCTCCTTCGGACCGTAGTGGTCGAAGACATGGAACAGCAGGCCCGAACCCTGGGTGAGGGTCTTGAACTCGTTCTGGAAACCGATCAGGCCACGGGCCGGGATCTGGTACTCAAGGCGCACACGGCCCTTGCCGTCCGATTCCATGTTCTTCAGCTGGCCCTTGCGGGTGCCCAGCTTTTCCATCACGCCGCCCTGGTGGATTTCTTCGATGTCCACCACCAGCTGCTCGATCGGCTCCATGGCCTGGCCGTCGATCTGCTTGATGATCACTTCCGGGCGCGACACGGCCAGCTCGTAGCCTTCACGACGCATGTTCTCGATCAGCACCGACAGGTGCAGTTCGCCACGGCCGGAGACCAGGAACTTGTCGGCATCTTCCAGCTGTTCAACCTTCAGCGCGACGTTGTGGACCTTTTCACGGTCCAGACGGTCCTTGATCTGGCGGCTGGTCAGGAACTTGCCACCGGACAGGTCCTTGTTACCGGCGAACGGCGAGTTGTTGACCTGGAAGGTCATCGAGATGGTCGGCTCGTCGACGGTCAGTGCCGGCAGCGCTTCCGGGGTGTCCGGGGCGCACAGGGTGTCGGAGATGGTCAGCTCCTGGATGCCCGAGATGGCGACGATGTCACCGGCCTCGGCCGAATCCTGCTCGATGCGCTCCAGGCCCAGGAAGCCCAGCACCTGCAGCACCTTGCCGTTGCGCTTCTTGCCTTCACGGTCGATGACCGCGACCTGCATGTTCTTCTTCAGGGTGCCGCGCTGGATGCGGCCGATGCCGATCACGCCCACGAAGTTGTTGTAGTCCAGCTGGCTGATGCGCATCTGGAACGGGCCTTCCGGATCGACTTCCGGCTTCGGCGCGTGCTGCATGATTGCTTCATACAGCGGGGTCATGTCGCCGTCGCGCACGGTGTCTTCCAGGCCAGCGTAGCCGTTCAGGGCCGAGGCGTAGACGATCGGGAAGTCGAGCTGCTCATTGGTGGCGCCGAGCTTGTCGAACAGGTCGAACACCTGGTCGATCACCCACTCCGGACGCGAGCCCGGGCGGTCGACCTTGTTGACCACGACGATCGGCTTGAAGCCCATCGCGAAGGCCTTCTGGGTGACGAAGCGGGTCTGCGGCATCGGGCCGTCCATCGCGTCGACGAGGATCAGCACGGTGTCGACCATCGACAGCACGCGCTCGACCTCACCGCCGAAGTCGGCGTGTCCGGGGGTGTCGACGATGTTGATCCGGTTCTTGATACCGGTCTTCTTGTCTTCCCAGGTGATGGCCGTGTTCTTGGCCAGGATGGTGATGCCGCGTTCCTTTTCCTGGTCGTTGCTGTCCATCACGCGCTCGGCGAGGACGGTACGCTCGGACAGGGTGCCGGACTGCTTCAGCAGCTGGTCGACCAGGGTGGTCTTGCCATGGTCGACGTGGGCGACGATGGCGATGTTGCGAAGATTTTCGATGGACATACGAAAGGGGGCCAGTCGGCGCCGGATTTGGAAAAAGAAGTCCAACATTATACGTCGAAGTTGACGATTGGCGAAAACCCGGATTTCACATCGGTCATGGTGCCCATTCAGCTGGGTGTCCCCCAAGCTGGGCCGGGGCCTGGGGGCCGTAGGTCTGGCCTCCCCCTTCCGGAGGCTGAAGCAGGGATCTGCGCCCATGGTCGAAGCCGCCGTCGCCACGAGGCGGGTGTAAACTAGGTGGCTAGACGCATTCCCCTCTGCATCAAGGATCTTCATGTCCCTCATCGCCACTTTCGACACCACCCAGGGCCCGATCAAGGTCGAGCTGTTCGCTGACAAGGCGCCGCTGACCGTTGCCAACTTCGTGAACCTGGTCAAGCACGGCTTCTATGACGGCCTGATCTTCCACCGCGTGATCGCCGACTTCATGATCCAGGGCGGTTGCCCGCAGGGTCGTGGCACCGGTGGCCCGGGCTACAAGTTCGAGGACGAGAAGAACGGCGTGAAGCACGAAGTCGGCTCGCTGTCGATGGCCAACGCCGGCCCGAACACCAACGGCAGCCAGTTCTTCATCACCCACATCAAGACCGATTGGCTGGACGGCCGCCACACCGTGTTCGGCAAGGTCCTGGAAGGCCAGGCCATCGTCGATTCGGTCAAGCAGGGTGACGTGATCCATTCGATCACCCTGGAAGGCGATACCGACGCCGTGCTCGCCGCACAGGCCGACCGCGTCGCGGAGTGGAACAAGCTCCTCGCCGCCTGATCCCCCTTCGAAACGGCCACCCATCGGTGGCCGTTTCCCTGTTCCCCGCCGCCCGCCAGGCCTGCTCGGCCACGCCCGCGGCGTTCCATCAAACGCTTGCAAGCAAGAGGAAACCCCCATGAAAGCACCCGTTCGTGTTGCCGTGACCGGCGCCGCCGGCCAGATCGGTTATGCCCTGCTGTTCCGCATCGCCTCCGGCGAAATGCTGGGCAAGGACCAGCCGGTCATCCTGCAGCTGCTGGAACTGCCGGTCGACAAGGCCCAGGCCGCCCTGAAGGGCGTGATGATGGAGCTGGAAGACTGCGCTTTCCCGCTGCTGGCCGGCATGGTCGGTACCGACGACGCCGAAGTGGCCTTCAAGGACGCTGACATCGCCCTGCTGGTTGGCGCGCGTCCGCGCGGCCCGGGCATGGAGCGCAAGGACCTGCTGCTGGAAAACGCCAAGATCTTCACCGCCCAGGGCGCGGCGCTGAACAAGGTCGCCAGCCGTGACGTGAAGGTGCTGGTGGTAGGCAACCCGGCCAACACCAATGCCTACATCGCCATGAAGTCGGCCCCGGACCTGAAGCCGGAAAACTTCACCGCCATGCTGCGCCTGGACCACAACCGCGCCCTGAGCCAGCTGTCGGCCAAGCTGGGCAAGCCGGTCGGTGGCATGGAAAAGCTGGTCGTGTGGGGCAACCACAGCCCGACCATGTACCCGGACTACCGTTTCGCCACCGCCGATGGTGCGTCGATCGCCGATGCGATCAATGACCAGGAATGGAACGCCAACACCTTCATCCCGACCGTGGGCAAGCGCGGCGCGGCGATCATCGAAGCCCGTGGCTCGTCCTCGGCGGCTTCGGCGGCCAACGCAGCCATCGACCACGTGCGTGACTGGGTGCTGGGCAGCAACGGCAAGTGGGTCACCATGGGCGTGCCGTCCGACGGTTCCTACGGTATTCCGGAAGGCGTGATCTTCGGCTTCGCGGTGACCACCGAGAACGGCAAGTACACCCTGGTCAAGGATCTGCCGATCGACGACTTCAGCCAGAAGTACATCGACAAGACCCTGGCCGAGCTGGAAGAAGAGCGCTCCGGCGTCGCCCACCTGCTGGGCTGATGCGGTCTGTGCCGGCAGCTTGCCGGCACTGCCTGAAATGAAACGGGGAGGCTTCGGCTTCCCCGTTTTCGTATGGAGCACCTGGCAACGACATGATCCATCTGCATTACATCGACGACACGCTGCTGGTGGCCGAGAAGCCGGCCGGACTGCTGTCCGTGCCCGGTCGCAGCGCCGAGAACCAGGACTGCGTGATCGCACGGCTGCAGGCGCTGTACCTGGACGCGCTGACCGTGCACCGCCTGGACCAGGTGACCTCGGGCCTGCTGCTGCATGCGCGTGGCAAGGACATGCAGGCGGCGTTGTCGATGCAGTTCGAACAGCGCCAGGTCGGCAAGCGCTACGAAGCGATCGTGCAGGGGGAGCTGGACGCCGAAGCCGGTGAGGTGGATCTGCCGCTGATCGTGGACTGGCCGAACCGGCCGAAGCAGATGGTCGACCACGAACGCGGCAAGCCGGCGCTGACACGCTGGCGTGTACTTGCCCGTGATGTTGAAGCGCAGCGCACCCGCGTGGAGTTGGAACCGATCACTGGCCGCAGCCATCAGCTGCGCCTGCACATGGCCAGTCTCGGCCATCCCATCGTTGGTGACGTGCTGTATGGCGCAGAGGCAGCGCAGCGCGTGTGCCTGCATGCACGGAAGCTGCAGTTCACTCATCCGGTGACAGGCGAGGTGCTCGCGTTCGAGTCTGCGACTCCGTTCTAGAAGGGTAGGGTGTTCGGCAGGGCTGCGCCCTGCACCCTGCTACGAACCGAAGCAATGCCAAAAGCCAAGGCAGCTCTGGTTTTCTGCGTGTTGGGCGGGGCGGTGTGGGTTGGCAGGACACGCCGTTAACCCATCCATGGGGGCTCGATGGCGCCATCCATGGCGCCAACGGTCCTGCCAACCCGCACCGCCCCGCCTTCGACAGATCTCCGGTGACGGAGGTCTGTCCGCGCTTTGCGTGGATCAAATCCATCGGAATCGAATATTTCGACAATTCATCGAAAAGCATCCACGCATGGCGTGGATCTACGTGTCGACCAAGGTCGACAGCTACCAACAGCAGCCCAACAGCAGCGGGAAATTGTCGGAGGCGGGGAGGGGGCAGATGGCGGGGGCGTGAGCGCCATGGATGGCGCGACCGAGCTTACAGGGACGTACTTGCAGCGTCCCCCGCCATCTGCCCCCTCCCCGCCAAACCCGGAATCTGCCATTGCTGTTGCTTCGGCTGTTGCAGTTGCCATTGCCGTTGCCGTTGCTTCGGCGGGTGCAGGGCGCAGCCCTGCCGGCAACACACCCCCTACCAAGGTAGGGCGGCCCGCGCGGCAGCGCCGGACTATCCTCGAACCCATGACTTTGTCTGGGAGGGCTGCGTCATGAACTACGAGGAAACCTACCGTCGCTCGATCGACGAGCCGGAGGCCTTCTGGGGCGAGGAAGCCAAGCGCATCCATTGGCACAAACCGCCGCAGCAGGTGCTCGACTACAGCAATCCGCCGTTCCGGCGCTGGTTCGTCGGTGGCGAAACCAATCTCTGCTACAACGCCGTCGACCGCCACCTGGCCGACCGCGCCGACCAGCTGGCGTTGGTCGCCATCTCCACCGAGACCAACAGCACCCGCGAGATCACCTATCGCCAGCTGTATCGCGAAGTGAACGACTTCGCCGCCGTGCTCAGGCACCTGGGCGTCGGTCACGGTGACCGCGTGGTGATCTACATGCCGAACATGGCCGAAGCGGTATTTGCCATGCTCGCCTGCGCGCGCATCGGTGCGGTGCACTCGGTGGTGTTCGGCGGCTTCGCCGCGCACAACCTGGCGCTGCGCATCGACGATGCCAAGCCCAAACTGCTGATCGCCGCCGATGCCGGCATGCGCGGCGGCAAGCTGATTCCGTACAAGGCGATGGTCGACGCGGCCTGTGCCGAGGCCAGTAATCCGCCGCCACATGTGTTGATCGTGTCGCGTGGGCTGGACCCGGCAGAACCGCGTGTGGCGGGGCGCGATGTGGAATACGCCACCCTGCATGCGCAACTCGGCGAAACCGATGTGCCGGTACAGTGGCTGGAATCAAGCGAGCCGAGCTACCTGCTGTACACCTCCGGCACCACCGGCAAGCCGAAGGGCGTGCAACGCGATGTCGGCGGCTATGCGGTGGCGATGGCGCAGTCGATGGAGACCGTGTTCGACTGCCGGCCAGGGCAGGTGATGTTCTCCACCTCCGATGTCGGCTGGGCGGTCGGCCATTCCTACAACGTGTACGGCCCGCTGATCGGTGGCTGCACCTCGCTGCTGTACGAAGGGCTGCCGACCAACCCGGATCCGGGCATCTGGTGGGCGCTGTGCGAGCAGTACAACGTGCGCACGATGTTCTCTTCGCCCACCGCCATCCGCGTGCTGAAGAAGCACGACGCGGACTTCATCCATCGCCACGACCTGGGCGCACTGAAGTACCTGTTCCTGGCCGGCGAGCCGCTGGATGAACCGACCGCGCACTGGATCAGCGAGGCGCTTGGCAAGCCGATCATCGACAACTACTGGCAGACCGAAACCGGCTGGCCGGCGCTGACCCTGCTGCCGGGCCTGGAGATGAAGCCGGTCCGGTTCGGTTCGCCGGGCTTCCCCAATCTCGGTTACCGCATGAAGGTGATCGACGAGAACACCGGCGAAGAAGTGGCGCCGGGGCAGAAGGGCGTGCTGGTGATGACCCCTCCATTGCCGCCGGGCTGCATGAGCACGGTGTGGAACGACGACAGCCGCTTCCTGCAGAGCTATTTCAGCCACTTCAAGGAGCTGCTGTACAGCTCACTGGACTGGGCGATCCGCGATGACGATGGCTACACCTTCATCCTCGGCCGCACCGACGATGTGATCAACGTGGCCGGTCACCGGTTGGGTACGCGCGAGATTGAAGAAGCCATCTCCAGCCATCCGCGTGTGGCCGAGGCCGCCGTGATCGGGGTCAAGGATGAGCTGAAGGGGCAGGTGCCGCTGGTGTTCGTCACCCTCAAGCAGGGCCTCGATGGTGAGGATCCGGCGCCGGTGGTGGCCGAGATGATGGCCACGGTGACCGCATCGCTCGGTGCGGTTGCACGCCCGGCGCATGTGCACGTGGTCAACGCGTTGCCCAAGACCCGCTCGGGCAAGCTGCTGCGGCGTTCGCTGCAGGCGCTGGCCGAGCAGCGCGACCCGGGCGACCTGTCGACGCTGGATGACCCCGGAGCGCTGGAGGAGATCCGCCGCGCGCTGGGCCGCTGATCCGGTAGTGCCGGGCGCTGGCCGGCAACCTCGGGAATCATGGGGTTGCCGGCCAGCGGCCGGCACTACCCTCCGCGCCCAGAACATGCGCTAAGCTCGGACTGTCATCGACCTGCAACACGCGGCGCGCGCCGGGGAAGGCGCGCCCCGTCCGGGGATGGCACACAGGGGGGCGTGCCCGCAAGGGTGCGCCGGCATTGCGCATCGAGGGAGGGGGAGGCAATGGCATTGCTGCACGCCAAGACGGCTGCTGGCCGTCAGGAAATAGAGGACCGTGGCCGGCGCCTGCCGGCGGCACTGCGTTCGATCCTGCTGATGGTTGACGGCCATCGCGATGACACCGAACTGCGCGGCCTGTTCGAAGGCCTGCGCGCACCACCCGATGCACTGGAGCAGCTGGCCGCACAGGGCCTGATCGAAGTGATCGGCGGAAGTGCCGAGGTGACACCGCTGCGTGGCATCAGCACCGGGCGCGAACAGGATCCGGCGCTGTACCAGCAGCTGTACGACGCGATGAGCGAGGCCGTGCGCCGCCACCTGGGCCTGAAGGGCTACTTCATGCAGTTGAAGATAGAACGCTGCACCGATGCGCTGGCGCTGGAGCGCTTGTGCCCGGAACTGCTGGCGGCGGTGGGCAAGGCGCGCAGCCCGGCGCTGGCCCAGCGCTGGTGGCAGGAAACCCAGGCGGCCGTGGTGAATGACGGTGGCGAGGTCGTGCAGGCCTGAGCCACCGCGTAAAGTGACCGGTTCACTTCCCACAAGGAGTCTCCCGTGCAGGACGACCACGACGACACCGACACCCCAGGCTGGGACGCGATCAACGCCGCGCTTGCGCCGTTGCATGCCGGCCAGGAACCGCGGCATTACGGCACTGCATTGCCATACACGCTGGGTGGCCAGGATCCCCTCGATGGCATCAGCGTGTACTGGGCGGATGCGCCGGTCCCGCACTGGCACTACATCACCTATGGATTCTCCGAGCTGTACGCCAAGGAGAGCAGCGATGCCGCCAACAGCGGTTATGGCTTCGAACTGACGTTCCGCCTGGCTGCGAGCACCGGCGAGACCACAGGCAGTGAGCCGCCGGTGTGGCCGATGAACCTGCTGCAGAACCTGGCGCGCTATGTGTTCGGCAGCGGCAATGTGTTCGAGGACGGTCACCACCTCAATGCCAATGGTCCGATTGCGCTGGAGACCGACACGCGGTTGTGCCACCTCGCCTTCATCGCCGACCCGCAGCTTCCCGCGCGTGATACCGCCAATGGTCATCTGCAGTTCCTGCAGCTGGTCGGGTTGACCGACGAAGAAATGGAGGCGGTCAAACGCTGGTCGACGCGCGGTGTGCTGCAGGTGCTGCAGCCGGCGATGCCGCTGTGGATCAGCGACCTGCACCGCGGCAACCTGCTGGACGATGCGGGGTTGGCGCAGCAGGTGAGGGCCGGCAGCGAGCGCGAGGGCTCCAGTACCGGCATGTTGTTCATCGAGACACTGGATTGGCGGCAGGAGGCGGGCATCACTACCCTGGTGCTGGGGGCCGGCCAGGTCGCCAGCGTGTGCGAACTGCTGCCGCTGCGCCTGCGCCATGGCAAATCGCTGGAACTGGTCAGCCGCGAGCGGCAGTGGGAATTCATTCCGGCCGGGCGCAGTGACGTCGGCGACGTGTCCGCCGACAGCGCGCGCTGGGCACTGGACGAGCCGGGACTGCAGGCGCTGGCGGGCGTGCGTGCCGAGCGCGGTATCTACCCGGTGGCGGCGGCGCTGCGCATCGAAGTGGTGCCGACCTACCTGCGCGATGCCAAGGGCGAAGTGATCCGCCAGATCGGCTGATCGGGTCGATGGAGCCGATGGGTCAGAGCCGCCTGCTGCGCAGACGGTTCCGACCCCGCCTCGGGGCCTCTGGGGCCGGATCCGCTCGCCACGCGAACGGCTCTGACCCCTGACCAGGGTCAGGCCAGGCCTTCGGCCTTCAGCACGGCCTGCACGCCCGGATCGGCATCCATGCGCGCTTTGTAGGCGGCAAGGTTGTCCAGGCCGGACAGATCGACCTTGGTACCGGCGGCCCAGCGCAGGGTGATGTAGAAGTACGGATCGGCGAAGCTGCGGAAGCCGGCGAGCCACGGCTTGTCGGACAGCTGCTTGTCGGCGGTCTCGAACAGGCCACGCAGGCGCTTGTGTGCGGCGGCGCGGATCGCATCGAACTGGCTTTCGTCGGCAATGAACTTGCCCGGCGCGAACAGCGGCGAGAACGCCGGATGCACATCGGAGTTGACGAAGGCGAGCCAGCGGGTGGCTTCGGCGCGCTGGCGCGGACTACCGTCGCCGCCGAGGCCGGCCTGCGGGAAGCTGTCAGCGATGTAGCCCATGATTGCCGCGTTCTGCAGCAGCACGAAGTCGCCATCGACCAGCGCGGGTACCGCGCCGGCCGGATTGATCTTGAGGAATTCCGGACCCTTCAGGGTGTCCTTGTTCAGCAGTTCAACCTCGAACGGCTGGCCGGTCCATTGCAGGGCGATGTGGTCGGCGGTGGAACAGGCACCGGGCTTGCTGTACAGCTTCATGGGAACTCCAGGTGATGCGTGCGGGAAGCACCCACTATCCCAGAGCCTGGCGGCGGGCGGCAACGCTGCCGCCAGCACGGATCGTTACGACTGCCGTGGCTTGAGGTTCTGCACCTTATAGAAGGTGTGATCGCCGATGGTGGCCACCTGGTAGGCGTTGCGCCAGTTCGGGCTGGCGATGGCCAGCGCGGCGAAGTGACTGGCACCGGGCACGATCTCGCGGCGCTCGCCGGCCGGCAGCGCCCAGTTGCGCTCGGCGTCGAAGGCCACGTTCATCGCCTCGCTCCAGGCCGCGTCGTTCCCCAGCTGGGTGCCGGGGGAGACGATGGTCGGTGCGAACTGCTTGCGCGCGGTCACCACCTGGCACATCGAGTCACCCCACAGGCCGCTGTCGAGGCGGCGCAGGGCAACCTCGGCCACGGCCTGTTGGCCACGCAGGGTCTGGTCGCGGGCTTCCAGGTACACGGTGGTGCTCAAACACAATGAATCAGCGGCCGGCTGCGGCAACAACTGCGACAGCCAGAGAATCCAGGCCAGTTTCATATAACTCCTTGCTCCGTATGGGCCGCACGCTCCGGTTCCGGCCGCGGGCGCGACAGGAGGCGGGGTACGACTTGGCGTCATGGGGAGGCGGCCATCGGGGCCGCCCCGTGGGCAGCCCCAAAAGAACGATCAGTACCGATCGAGGGGGCCGCGCCGGCTCACCGGAAACTGGCTGGTGAGCGGAAAGATGGCGCAAGGTAGGGGGGGATAGCCGAACGCATCGTGAATCGCCCGGCTTGACATTCAGGTTCGGCAGGGGTGACGGAAATCACATTCCGCCCCCCATTCAGGTGCTCATCAAAGCGCAGCGGCGACCCGGCTGCCCTGGTCGATCGCCCGCTTCGCATCCAGTTCGGCGGCCACATCGGCGCCGCCGATCAACTGTGCGTTGATGCCGGCGGCCTGCAGTTCGGCCTGCAGCGTGCGGTTCGGTTCCTGGCCGGCGCAGATCACCACGTGATCGACCGGCAGCAGTTGTTCGCTGCCTTCAACGCGGATGCGCAGGCCTTCGTCGTCCACGCCCAGGTACTCGACGCCGCCGAGCATGCGTACGCCCTTGGCCTTCAGTGTGGCCCGGTGGATCCAGCCGGTGGTCTTGCCCAGCCGCGCGCCGGGCTTGCCCGGGCTGCGCTGCAGCAGCCACAACCGGCGCGGCGACGCCTCGGCCTGCGGCCGCGCCAGCGAGCCGCGGGTCTCGAAGGTGGCGTCCACGCCCCATTCGGCCATCCAGCGCTGCGGGTCCAGCGACGGCGACTCGCCCGAATGGCTGAGGAACTCGCCGACGTCGAAGCCGATGCCGCCGGCGCCGATGATCGCCGCATTGGCGCCGACTTCGACACGGCCCAGCAGCACGTCCAGGTAGTTCACCACCTTGGCGTGGTCGGCACCGGGGAAGTCGACCCTGCGCGGGGTGATTCCCGTGGCCAGCACCACCTCGTCGAAGCCGGCCAGATTGGCGGCATCGGCGCGGGTGCCGAGGCGCAGCTGCACGCCGGTCTCGCCCAGCGTGTGGCGGAAATAGCGCAGGGTCTCGTGGAATTCTTCCTTGCCCGGGATGCGCTTGGCCACGTTGAACTGGCCGCCGATCTCGTCATTGGCATCGAACAGGGTCACCTGGTGGCCGCGCTGGGCAGCGACGGTGGCGCAGGCCAGGCCGGCCGGGCCGGCGCCGACCACGGCGATCTTCTTCGGCGCGGCAGTGGGGTGGTAGACCAGCTCGGTCTCGTGTGCGGCACGCGGATTGACCAGGCAGCTGGCCAGCTTGTTCTCGAACACATGGTCCAGGCAGGCCTGGTTGCAAGCGATGCAGGTGTTGATCGCCTCGGCACGGCCGGCACGCGCCTTGTTCGGCCACTGCGGGTCGGCCAGCAGCGGCCGCGCCAGCGACACCATGTCGGCGCCGCCGCCGGCCAGGATGCGCTCGGCCACGTCGGGCATGTTGATGCGGTTGGTCGCCACCAGCGGCAGCTTTACGTGCGGCTTGAGCTTGGCGGTAACCCCGGCGAAGGCCGCGCGCGGTACCGAGGTGGCGATGGTCGGAATGCGCGCTTCGTGCCAGCCGATGCCGGAGTTGATGATGGTCGCACCGGCAGCCTCGATGGCCTGCGCCTGCTGCACGATCTCGTCCCAGTTGCTGCCGTCTTCCACCAGGTCGACCAGCGACAGGCGGTAGATGATGATGAAGTCCGGGCCGCAGGCTTCGCGGATGCGGCGCACGATTTCCACCGCGAAGCGCATGCGCTGGCGTGCGTCGCCGCCCCATTGATCAGCGCGCTTGTTGGTACGCGGTGCGATGAACTCGTTGATGAGGTAACCCTCCGAGCCCATCACTTCGACGCCGTCATAGCCGGCCTCGCGGGCCAGCTTCGCGCTGCGTGCGTAGTCGGCGATATGGCGTTCGACACCACCGGCCGACAGTGCGCGCGGGGTGAACGGGTTGATCGGCGCCTTCAGCTTCGACGGCGCCACCGACAGCGGGTGGTAGGCATAGCGGCCGGCATGCAGCAGCTGCAGGCAGATCTTCGCGCCGTGCTGGTGCGCGGCGGCGGTCAGCTGGCGGTGCGGCCGCACTTCCCAAGGCCAGGAGAGCTTGCCGCCGAATGGCTTCAGCCAGCCGACCACGTTCGGGGCGAAGCCACCAGTGACGATCAGGCCGACACCGCCCTCGGCGCGCTCGGCGAAGTAGGCCGCCAGCCGCGGGAAGTCGCGGGCGCGATCTTCCAGGCCGGTGTGCATCGAGCCCATCAATACGCGGTTGCGCAGCTGGGTGAAGCCCAGGTCCAGCGGGGCGAACAGGTGGGGATAGGCGCTTTCGTTGGCTGGCGACATGGTCGATACGCTTGCGTACGGAAGCGCGAAGGGTGCCGCGAAACGGCGGCCGGGGCAAGGGCCGGCCTTTGGGTAGTGCCGGCCGCTGGCCGGCATTCGGGGTAGCTCAGGGGGACTGCGGCTGCCGGCCAGCGGCCGGCACTACCGCGGGACGACCAATCCCGAACCAGCCCAGCGTCACCCCGCACAGCGGGCCGATCAGCAGGGCGAAGGCCAGCGTACCCAGGCCGACATTGCCGCCCAGCCACCAGCCCAGCAGCAGCACGCTGCCCTCGATCAGGCTGCGCACCTTCCAGATCGGCCAGCCAGTGCGGGCGTGCAGGCCGGTCATCAGGCCATCGCGCGGGCCCGGGCCGAGCTTGGCACCGATGTACAGGCCGGTGGCCAGCGCGACCAGCAGCATGCCGGCGCAGAACATCGCGAGCTGCCAGCCGAGGCCGACTGCTGGCGGCAGCAGCCACAGCCCGAACTGGGCCGAGGGACCGATCAGCATTACGTTGAGCACAGTTCCCACGCCCGGCTTCTGCCGCAGCGGCCACCACAGCAGCAGCACCAGTGCGCCGATCACGTTGGTGGCCAGGCCGAAGGACAGCGGCGTCTGCGCGGCGATGCCCTGCGACAGTACATCCCAGGGCGCCACGCCGATGGCGGCGCGGATCATCAGCGAGGCACCGAAGCCGTACAGGAACAGGCCGATGATCAGTTGCAGCAGGCGCAGGGGCAGAGCGGTGGGCATGGCGGTCTCGGGGGGGGAGGGGAATCTGTTTCCACCGTAATCCCGATTCCGTTGATTCAATAGATACAGATGCAGGCCAATCCACCGCCACAGGCGGGCCGCACAGCCGAGCATGGGCTCGGCTCTACATCAGCATTCGAGCCAAGCCGAGTGTGGACGCGTTCCTACCCGACCGCTCACTCGCCCCAGCCCACCAGTGCCAGCTTGCCGAGCGTGCGTCCGCTGGCCAGGCGCTGATGCGCGATGTCCAGATTCGCCGCATTGATCGTGCCCAGCGTCTCGCTGAGCGTGCCACGCAGCTGGCCGGCATCGATCATGCTGGCTGCGCGGCTGAGGATGCGGTGCTGCTCGATGCGGTCGGCCGTGGCGAAGCGCGAGCGCGCGAACATGAATTCCCAGTGGATGCCGATGCACTTGGCTTTGTAGGGATCGCCGATACGCAGCGGGCCGCGCGGTTCGACGATGAGGCCGACATGTCCCTGCGGTGCCAGCAGCAGGCCCAGTTCGTCCCAATAGTGATCAGTGTCGGCCAGGTTGAGTGCGACCTGCACCGCATCGATTCCCAGCGCCTGCAGTTGTGGCAGCAGCGGTTGCCGGTGGTCGATCACGTGCTGGGCACCCATTCGCCGGCACCAGTCGATCGAGGCGTCGCGGGATGCGGTGGCGATCACCTCGAAGCCTGCGTGACGGGCCAGCTGGATCGCCATCGAGCCGACGCCACCTGCGCCGCCGATCACCAGCAGGTGCTGGCCGGATTGGCGACGGTCATCCAGCCGCAGGGGCATCCGCTCGAACAGCAGTTCCCATGCGGTGAGGGTGGTCAGTGGCAATGCGGCGGCCTCGGCGAAGTCGAGGGTGGTCGGCTTGCGTGCGACCAGGCGCTCATCCACCAGCTGGTACTGCGCGTTGCAGCCGGGGCGGGTGACATCACCGGCGTAGTAGACCTCGTCACCGGAGGCGAACAGGCTGGCCTCGTCGCCGAGCGCCTCGACCACGCCGGCGGCGTCCCAGCCGAGGACGCGGGGGGCGTCGAGCGTGGCCGGATCGGTGGCGGCGCGCTGCTTGCTGTCGACGGGGTTGACCGAGACCGCCTCGACCCGCACCAACAGGTCGCGGCCGCCCGGAGGCAGCGGTGGAGGCAGATGAATATCGTGCAGGGCGGGGGCGGATTCACGACTCAGGGCGACGGCTTTCATCTCGGCTCCGGCTGGGTTCGTATCTGCATCATAAGGTTCCTCACCTTTCCGCAAACGCGCTGAATCGCGTGATGCAGTGTGTGGCGAAGAATGTCGCTTTTCGCACTTAAACCCCGTCAAACCCTTGCAGCGTGAGGGTCTTGCGGATTTTCATCATCCTGTATAGGGTTTCAACGTCGGACCGGTGGAGGGTCGGGCACAACACTTCACATGTTACGGGACTGTTAACATGACCTTCACCCGCCTGAGCATAATGTTCGCGGCGGTGGCGTGCTGAATCGGCTGTCGAGCTTCGACGCAGTAGTGCTGGCCCATGCCTCTACCGGTTTCATACCCCCGAAATAGGAGCTGTACTCAATGAACAAGAAGATCCTTACTGCCGCGCTGCTGGGCGGTCTGGCTTTCGCCCAGGCTGCTTCCGCGCAGGAGTTCGATGACCGCTGGTACCTGACCGGTTCGGCCGGCTTCAACTTCCAGGACAGCGACCGTCTGACCAATGACGCTCCGTTCGTGACCCTGGGCCTGGGCAAGTTCATCAGCCCGAACTGGTCGCTGGACGGTGAGCTGAACTATCAGAACCCGAACTTCGATTCGAACAAGGACCTGAACTGGTCGCAGTACGGCGTCTCGCTGGATCTGCGTCGCCACTTCATCAAGGAAGGCCGCGGCTGGAACCCGTACATCGTCGGTGGCCTGGGCTACCAGAAGTCGGAAGAAGAGTACCCGGCGCTGAATGCCAATGGTCCGCGCCAGCGTAAGGACGGCAACGTTGCCGCCAAGCTGGGCGTCGGCCTGCAGACCACCTTCGAGAAGCGCGTTGCTGTCCGCGCCGAAGTGGCCTACCGCGCTGACTTCGACGACCAGAGCGTTGCCGCTCCGAAGGAAGACTGGTTCGGTGACGTGCTGGCTTCGGTCGGCGTCGTGATCCCGCTGGGCCCGGCCCCGGTGGCAGCTGTGCCGGCTCCGGCTCCGGTTGCCCCGAGCTGCGCCGACCTGGATGACGACGGTGACGGCGTCAACAACTGCGACGACAAGTGCCCGAACTCGCAGCCGGGTCAGACCATCGGTCCGGACGGTTGCCCGGTGCCGGTCTCCATCGACCTGAAGGGCGTCAACTTCGACTTCGACAAGTCGAACCTGCGTCCGGACGCCGTGGCGATCCTGAGCGAAGCCACCGAGATCCTGAAGCGTTACCCGGATCTGCGCGTTGAAGTCGCCGGTCACACCGACTCGAAGGGTACCGACGCTTACAACCAGAAGCTGTCGGAGCGTCGTGCTACCGCCGTGTACAACTACCTGACCAAGAACGGCGTTGACGCCGGTCGCCTGGTCGGCCCGATCGGCTACGGCGAGAGCCGTCCGATTGCCCCGAACACCAACCCGGATGGTTCGGACAACCCGGAAGGTCGCGCCAAGAACCGTCGTACCGAGCTGAACGTCCAGAACTAAGTTCTGACGCTCTGCCAGTAGGACACAGCAGGACCCGGCTTCGGCCGGGTCTTGTTGTTTCTGCGGCCTGGACTGTCCGGCCCCCCCGGAGTCGCCCGCTGACGGCCAACCGTTCGTCGGTAATTTTCTTCTAGAACCAATGAGTTGCCGTATTCATTGAAAGTGGCGCTTGAAAGCTGTCGCGGCATTGCTAAACTCGCCGCGTCACTTCCTTTCCTGGATGCCCTTCATGCTGCGCTCTGCATCGGCCGCCGTCCTGGCGCTGGCCCTGGTTCCCGCCGCCCACGCTGCGGTCGATTGCTCGGTCAACACCAGCGCCTCGCCGCTGCCGTTGCCGGCCACGACCATCGCACCGGTGGCTGACGAGCTGTACATCCGTGGCAACCAGCTGGGCATGCCGGCCGGCGTGCTGAGCGGCAACTACGATCCGTCGCAGTCGCTGGACCAGGTGCTGCAGCGTCTGCGCATTGATGGTTGCCAGAACATCGCCAAGGCCATTCCGAGTGCACCAGCGGTGAAGCCGAACGATCCGGCCGCCTACAAGCCGCAGACCGAGTTCGACAATACGCCGTGGCGCTTCGACATGAGCCAGAACGGCAAGCGCATGACCGCCGAGGAGTTCGACGCCTGGATGAAGGCGCGTGGTGTGCGCGTGGTCAAGGCGCGTCCGGCTCCGGCAGCGACCCCGGCAGCCACCCCGGCCGCAGCCGAAGTACCGGCTGAGACCAAGCCGGTCGACAAGAAGTAAGCGACGCGGGGAGCAGAGGCTTGCGCACGCGCCGCCC
>NZ_QFHO01000021.1 GCF_004920835.1 Stenotrophomonas maltophilia | reverse complement strand
CAGCCCACCCGCCCGGCCAAGCGCGGCTTTTCGCTCTACGCGACCAACCAGCCACCCACGAGGG
Source organism: Stenotrophomonas maltophilia (assembly GCF_004920835.1). GTDB lineage: Bacteria > Pseudomonadota > Gammaproteobacteria > Xanthomonadales > Xanthomonadaceae > Stenotrophomonas > Stenotrophomonas maltophilia_AQ. The sequence continues at coordinate 76,985 of NZ_QFHO01000021.1, read as the reverse complement.
GCTACGCCGTGCGCCGGAAACTACGCCGAAGGCGCAGACTTCTGCTTCAGCAGACTGAGCGCCAGACCACCCACCACCAGCACGCCCAACCCCAACAACGCCCACAGCAACCACGCCTTCCAATCGCGCTGCGGCTTCAGCGCCGCGTCGCCGGCCAGCGGTTCCGGGCTGCCTTCCAGGCGCGCCAGCGTCGGCTGCCAGGAAGGGTCATTGCGCTGCCGCAGTTCCTCGATCAGCACGCCCACCGGTGCCTCCGCCCGGCGTGCGGTCGAACTGCCTACCGCCAGCGCATACGGTGCCGCGCCCTGGCTCAGGAACACCAGCACTTCCGGCTGATAGCCCAGGCGCAGGGTCGGCGCTGTCGCCGTTTCCGCCGGGTTCGCCACCAGTTTCCAGTAACGGTCGCGGTGGATGCCGCCGAGCGGTTGCGCGGCGGACTGCTGGCGCTGGCCCTGGGTGCCCTGCTGCAGCTGGTAGGCAATCCACGGTGCGCTGCGTCGCTGCCATTCCGCGCTCTCGTCATCGCGGCTGAACAGCGTCCACTGCACCAGGCTGTTGTCGGTGCTGGCCACGTCAGCGCGCGCCACCGGGAAGCGGCCGTCCAACTCGAAGGTGTACTCGCCCTTGCCCTTCGACGTCGGCTCCAGCGACAGCCATTCCCACGGCAGCGTGGCCGGTGCCGGCGGCAGCTCGGCCAGCACACTGCGCAGGGTCGGCAGGCGTGCCTCGCCCTGTGCCAGCACGCGCACGTAGCGGGCGCTGCTGTCCACCTGCAGCCGGCGCTGCAACAGGCGCTTGCCGGCGCGCTGCAGATCCACCAGCGGCACATCCCGCGCGATCGGGCGCCAGTTCTGCAGATCATCGCTGGCGTCCAGCTGCACCTGCGCCTGCAGCGGCTGGCCGCTGTCAGCCCAGTCCAGCACCAGCGCTGCCAACGGCTGCTGGCCAAGCACGCTGGCGTCGATCAGCCAACCGCCCTGCCCGTTCGTCACCGCGCTGCCGCCCACGCGCGCTTCAACCCGGCGCACGCGGCCGTCGGTATCGCGTTCGGTCAGCAGCTGCAGGTCATTGCGCTGCGATGCGGCCAGCGGCGGCAGCACGAACCATGGCAGTTCGCGCTGCACCGGCGGCTGTGCCAACGGCTGGTCCGGTGCCAGCAGCGCCGATGGCAGCGATTGGCCCGCCGCGTTGAATACCTGCAGATCACCCAGGTCGGCGGCACCGGCACGGCGGTAGATCGCCGGTTCCAGCACGACGCGATACGCACCGGACTGTGCACTGGACAACGTCAACGGCCATTGTTCGGCGTACTGGGTGCGGTACTCGGCGGCCTGCACCGCGACGGCGGCCAGCATGCCGAACATCGCCGGCAGCAGCGCCCTGCTCCAATTCCTCATTGTTTTTCCTCCACGGACGGCGCCGCGCTGGGCGGTGCCGGTGCCAGATAACCCACGACCGTGCACAGCAGGCCGTAGGCGATGAACGATGCGATGCCGAGCAGGTTGCCAAGGTGCTGGCGATCGATGAGTACCAGCTTGGCCAGCACCACGCCCATCAGCACGGCGCCCACCATCCACAACACGCGTTGGCCGCGACGCGAGCCCCATACCCAGGCGATCACGCCAAGCACGCTCCACAGCACGGTCAGGCTGGTCTGGGCCAGGCTGAAGCGCATCATCGAGGCGTTCCAGGACAGGCCGCCCCACTGGTGCACGCCATGCAGCACCAGGCTGGTCAGCGCAATGAAGGCCGCCAGCGCCAGCACGGGCAGGCGGATCTTCAGCAGTGCCTGCGGCGCCTGGTCGCTGTACAGCCAGCGCGCCAGCAGCAGCAGGCTCAGCCACTGCCCGATCTCGGCCGGATTCAATACCGGCAGCCACAGCAGCGGCGCGGCATCACCCGGCAGCAGCTGGCCGAACAACCAGCCGATCGACAACAGGCCGAACAGCACGCACTGCAGCGGCAGGCGCACGCTGTCGAAGGCCACGCCCAGCGGCCAGCGCAGGACGTTCCAGCGCCACAGCGACAGCGCCGCCATCAGCAGCCACGGCAGCGTGACCAGCAGGGTCGTCCAGCCCTGCGCCAAGTTGGCCTCGCCACCGCCCCACAAGGCCAGCAGCGAAAGCAGCGAGGGCCACAGCAGCCACCACAGGAACTGCGCGATACGTGCCACGGTGTCGCCGCCCTGGCGCAGGCACAGCAGCGTGCGCACACCAAGCACCGCGAACACCGCCCAGGCCAGCACACCGTAGCCGGCGAACGGTTGCTGGTGCGCATCGCTCTGCACCAGCGCCAGCGGGAAGCCCAGCGCCAGCATCGCCAGTGCGGTCACGCCCAGCGCGCGCGCCGGCTGACGACGCTGCATTTCCGCGGCCAGCCATGCGGTAACCGCGGCCAGCACCAGCAGTGCATCCACTTCGATGCGGTAGGGGAAGAACCGGATGATCTCGTGCACCAGGCCGCCCAACCACCACAGCAGTCCCCACAGGTAGTAGACCAGCGCGATCTCGTGACGCTCCCTGCGCTGGTAACTCCACGCCGACGCGAAGCCGGCCACGGCCAGCAGCAGCGCACCAATCGCTGTTGGGTTGAGCAGGAAACGCACGTCTTCATGCCAGTGATCGCCACCGGCAACGAAGGCGAACGCGGCACCCATCTGCAGCAATGCACCGGACACCTGCGGCAGCCAGCGCTTCTGGCGCAGGCCCAGCCAGGCCAGGCCGGCACCTTCCAGTGCGAACACCGCACCGGTTGCACGTGCTGACAGCGCCAACGGCACCGCCAGCGTGGCGAAGCCCACCGCCAGCACCGCATGCGACTGCGCCAGCACGGTGTACGACGCACGCGCGATCAGCGCCCGCGCCAGCACCGCGTAGATCGCAGCCAGGCCCAGTGCACACAGTGCCAGCGTCATCGGCTGCTCATGCAGCATGCCGGCCTGCAGCGAGAACGCGACAAGCGGCGTGCCGAACACCAGGCTGCCGTCGACCAGATCGCGCCGACCTGCCGGCTGACGGCGTGCATACAGCAGCGGAATCAACAGGTAGAAGGCAAAGAACAGCAACAGGAACGGCTCGGTGCTGCTGAACTTGTCAGGCGCGTACTGCAGCACGCCCCAGAAGGTACCGATGCCAAAGGTGAAAGCGAAGCCGAGCAGGTTCAGCGCACGCCACGGACGGAACCAGGCGATGGCGAAGATGCCTGCGTTGAGCACCGCGTAATAGCTGAACAACCCCACGTGGTTGCCGCTGCCGGTGGACAGCCACAACGGCGCCATGAAGCCGGCCAGGATGCCCAGCACCGCCAGCGTGCGCGAGTTCTGTACCACTGCCAGCACGCACAGCCCGGCCACCAGTGCGATCGAACTGGCAAAGGCAAAGCCTGGGTTGAGCAGTTCAAAGCGTTTGAACGCGGCGAAGATGGTCAGCAGCAGCACGCCGATGGCACCGCCCTGCAGGGCCAGCGCAAACAGGCGCCGACGTTCGCGCTGGTGCCAGCCGAAGGCCAGCAGGCCCAGCGCACCCACGGTGACGCCGGCCAGGCGCAGTTCGATCGGCAGCACCAGCCAGCCCTGGTCGCTGACGTACTTCAGCAGTGCGGCGACACCGGCCAGCAGCACCAGCATGCCGATCTTGACCGGCACGTTGCCTTCGGTGAACCAGCGTTTGACCGCACCGACGCCACGCTCGATGAAATTAGGCAGCGCCGGTTCTGGCGGCAACGGCGGCAACGGTGGCTGCACCGGCACCGGCGGTGGCGCGGCAGGACGGGGAACAGGCGCCTCGGTGGGCGCGGCCTCGCGCAACGGCGGCTGCGGAGGCTGAGGTGAGGGCGGCACAGCCGCAGCGACCGGCCGCAGGAAGGGGGGATCGGCACTGGCGGCGGGCGTGACCAGCCGTTCAGGCGCGGGCGCGGCGGCGACCGGCCTGGCGACAGGTTCGGCGGCCAGTGCGCTTTCCAGCGCGGCGACGCGGCGACGCAGGCCGGCAATCATCACCAGTGCCACCACCAGCAGCAGCGGGATGGCCAGCAGGACCAGTACGACCAGGGCTATCAGTGCTTCCATTGCGTGCTTCCATTGCGATCCCGCGCCCCAGCGGCAGCGGTCGACCGGCCCATGCTACGACAGTGCCGGCCCCATAAACGACGAACCCCGGCCAGGCCGGGGTCCGCGTGCGATCTTTGCCGACCTTACTTGGCGGCGACGACCTTGGCCATTTCCAGGCACTTGTTCGAGTAGCCCCACTCGTTGTCGTACCAGGTCACCAGCTTGACGAAGGTGCCGTCCAGGGCGATACCGGCCTCGGCGTCGAACACCGAGGTGCAGGTTTCGCCGCGGAAATCGGTGGCCACGACCTTGTCTTCGGTGTAGCCCAGGATGCCCTTCAGCGGGCCTTCGCTCTGTGCCTTCACTTCAGCGCAGATCTCGGCGTAGGTGGCTTCCTTTTCCAGCTCGACGGTCAGGTCGACCACCGACACGTCCGAGGTCGGGACGCGGAAGCTCATGCCGGTCAGCTTCTTGTTCAGTTCCGGGATGACCACGCCGACAGCCTTGGCCGCACCGGTGGACGACGGAATGATGTTTTCCAGGATGCCGCGGCCGCCGCGCCAGTCCTTGTTGGACGGGCCATCGACGGTCTTCTGGGTGGCGGTGGCCGCATGCACGGTGGTCATCAGGCCGCGCTTGATGCCCCACTTGTCATTGATGACCTTGGCCAGCGGGGCCAGGCAGTTGGTGGTGCACGAGGCGTTGGAGACGATCGCCTGGCCGGCGTAGGTCTTGTCGTTCACACCGTAGACGAACATCGGGGTGTCGTCCTTCGACGGCGCCGACATGATCACCTTCTTCGCGCCCGCGTCGATGTGCTTCTGCGCGGTTTCCTTGGTCAGGAACAGGCCGGTGGACTCGATCACCACGTCCACGTCCACGTCGTTCCACTTCAGGTTGGCCGGGTCGCGTTCCTGGGTCAGGCGGATCTTCTTGCCGTTGACCAGCAGGTCGTTGCCCTGCACCGCCACGTCGGCCTTGAAGCGGCCGTGCACGGAGTCGTACTTGAGCATGTAGGCCAGGTAATCCGGCTCCAGCAGATCGTTGATGGCCACGATTTCGATGTCGTCGCCGAAGTTCAGCACCGCCGAGCGCAGGACGTTACGCCCGATGCGACCGAAACCGTTGATACCAACCTTGATTGCCATGTTCTCAAGCTCCTGCGGCCGCGTCGGGTGCGGCGGGATGGATAGGGCCCACAAGTCTAGCAAACCGGGCATGGCCACCGTGGGCCAGCCCCTGCCGGCAACGGGCTGGCGGACAGGATTTGATCCGGATCAAAGCGTTAGCGCGGCGTGAGGCCGAGACTGTCGCCATCCACCCAGCAACGAGACTACCCCCATGCGCAAGACCTCCCCCCTGATCGTGGCCAGCCTGGCCGCCGCCCTGTCCCTTGCCGCCGCCCCGGCCATGGCCCAGTCCAAGGGCGACTGGACCGTCTCCGCCGGCGTGCACCAGGTGGCGCCGAAGTCGAACAACGGCTGGCTGGCCAACGGCACCCTGAAGGTCGATGTCGACAACGACGTCAAGCCGACCATCACCGGTGAGTACTTCATCGCCGACAACCTGGGCATCGAAGTGCTGGCCGCGCTGCCGTTCAAGCACGACATCAACATCAACGGCCTCGGCCGCGTGGGCAGCACCAAGCAGCTGCCGCCGGTGGTCACCCTGCAGTATCACTTCAACAGCAAGGGCAAGGTGTCGCCGTTCATCGGTGCGGGCGTGAACTACACGACCTTCTTCAGCGAAGACACCACCGGTGCGCTGAAGGACAGCCGCCTGAAGCTGCAGGATTCGTGGGGTCTGGCCGCGCATGCGGGCGTGGACTTCGCGATCGGCGAGAAGGGCGCGCTGCGCGTGGACATGCGCTGGATCGACATCGACAGCAAGGTGAAGCTGGATGGCGAGAAGATCGGCACGGTCAACATCGATCCGCTGGTCTACGGCGCGTCGTACGTCTTCAAGTTCTAAGCGGTGTGTTGAGCGCGGGGGCTTCGCCCCCGCTCCCCCGCTACATGCAAAACCCTCGCAGCATGTTGCCCCGGTGATTGCCGGGGCTTTTTTTTTGCGCGAAAAGCACCGGCATCTGGAACTGGGTGGAGAGGGTTGGATGATCGGGACACGCCGTAAATACGTCCCTGTAGGCTCGATCGCCGCATCCATGCGGCGAACGGTCCCGATCATCCAACCCTTTCCACCCTTCCCATCTGCGCGCGCGTGCCAGCTCAAGCAAAGGCAAGAGCAGAACCTGTACATCCGAGGCGTAGTGGTTGCCTGCAATTGCGGGAGGCCGATTTTGATCCTGCATTTGTCTTCGATGTTGCCTTTGACCTTTGCATCCGCCTCCGCGGCCATGTTGGATGGGGCTGCAGGGGCAGGCGCTGCAGCCAGCCCCCAGCAGACAGGAACGCGCCGCTCTTCAATCCGCCTCCCCCCGCTAGAATGTGCGCATGAAAGCCCTGCACTCCTTCCTCCTCGCCGCCGCCCTGGCGCCGGCCCTGCTGTCCGTCTCCGCCCCCGTCCATGCCTGGGGCGCGCAAGGCCACCGCCTTGTCGCCGAAGTCGCCGACGCCCGCCTCAACCCCACCGCCCGCGCCGAAGTGGACCGTCTACTGGCCACCGAACCGGACGCCACGCTGGCCAGCATCGCGCCCTGGGCCGACCAGCTGCGTGCCAAGGATCCGGGCCTGGGCCGTCGCTCGGCCGGCTGGCACTACGTCAACATTGCCGAAGACAACTGCCATTACGAAGCACCGAAGCACTGCAAGAACGGCAACTGCATCGTCGAAGCCCTGAAGGCGCAGAGCACCATCCTCGGCGACCGCAGCCTGACCGATGGCGAGCGCCTGCAGGCGCTGAAGTTCGTCGTGCACCTGGTCGGCGACATCCATCAGCCGATGCATGCCGGCTACGCACACGACAAGGGCGGCAACGATTTCCAGCTGCAGTTCGGCAACCGCGGTACCAACCTGCACTCGCTGTGGGACAGCGGCATGCTCAACACCCGCAAGCTTGACGACGCAGGCTATCTGCCGCTGCTGCAGAGCCAGCGCGCGCCGAAGCTGGCGCGCCAGTCCAACCCGCAGCGCGACCCGCAGACGTGGGCCGAGGCCAGCTGCCGCATTTCCATGCAAGCTGGCGTTTATCCGGCCACGCGTAAAATCGGTGATGAATACACCGAGCGCTACCGGCCGCTGGCCGAAGCGCAGCTGCGACTGGCCGGTGAGAACCTGGCGCAGTTGCTGAACCGCGTGCTGGGCACGCGCTGAGGAGCGTTCCAATGTCAGTCCAGGTGCAGTCGTACTTCCACCGTGACAGCAATACCTTCAGCTATCTGGTCAGTGATCCGGCCACCGGCGAAGCGGCGCTGATCGACCCGGTCCTGGACTACGACCCGGATACCGACGCCAGCAGTGAAGCGCCGCTGCATGCCGCGTTGCAGGCCATCGAACAACAGGGCCTGCAGCTGCGCTGGCTGCTGGAGACACACGCTCACGCTGATCACGTATCGGGTGGGCGCCGTCTCAAGCAACGCTTCCCGCGGGCTACGCTGGCCATCGGCGAAGGCATCCGCGCGGTGCAGGCCACCTTCGCGCCGCGCTACGGCCTGCAGCTTCCTGCGGCGGATGAAATCTTCGATCAACTGTTCGGCGATGGCGAGACCTTCGCTCTTGGCGGACTGCGCGGCCAGGTGATTGCCGTGCCCGGCCATACCAGCGACAGCATCGCCTACCTGATCGGCGATGCGCTGTTCACCGGCGACTCGCTGTTCATGCCCGACGGCGGTACCGCCCGCTGCGATTTCCCGGGCGGTGACGCCGCGCAGTTGTATCGTTCAATCCAGCGTCTGCTGGCGCTGCCCGATGCGACGCGCGTGTTCGTCTGCCACGACTACGGCCCGGGCGGCCGCGAGTTCGCCAACGAAACCACCATCGGCGAGCAGCGCGCACACAACATCCACGTGCATGACGGCGTGGCCGAGGCGGAGTTCGTCAGCGTGCGCCAGGCCCGCGATGCCACACTGGCCGAACCGACGCTGATGCAGCCAGCGGTGAAGGCCAACATCCAGGGCGGTGCCTGACACACACCGCTGCGCTCGCCGGGCATGGCCCGGCGCTACCGTTTTCGGTCACGCATCGCGGGCGTTCATTTCCCCTGCGTGCGCACCACATGCTGGCCCTTCACGATCTCGAAGGTGAAGGCGTACTGCAGGGTAACCGCCACCGGTTCGACGCGCTCGGCGCCGCGGCAGTCGCCGCGGTCTGCAGGCGCCTTGCCAGCGGCAAAGTGACATACCGCTGCGGACGAGTACTTCCACATCGCCACCGCTTCCTGTGCGGCCTGCAGAAGGGGCGCATTCTCGCCCGAAGCACCTGCCGCGCACTCAGGGCGATCGGTCAACGGCATGCTGCGTTCGACGCTGCCCTGCGCATCGACCACCACCTGCAGGCAGATGGTGGTAGGCGCCAGTTCCACGCGTGGGTCACGGTCACCAACCTGCGGATCCGGTGCCGCGTACAACTGCGGCATGCGGTAGCCCTCGCTCGCGCCCAGCGAATAGGTCTGCAGCTGCCCGCTACCGCCACCGGTCTGCGGCTGCAGGCGCTGATGGCCGACATTCTCGCTGCGGGTATCAACGGTGGTCAGGCGATCCTGGGTCGCGCACCCTGCCAACAGCGCCGCCGTCATCAACAGCGGCGCGGACTTCACTGGGAGTCCTCGGTGTTGTCCATGGCATAGGTGATCGGAATCTTCACAGCCCCTGCAACGGGCTTTCCGTTCTTCATCGCCGGACGATAGGTCCAGCTCCGCGCAGCGGCGATCGACACCGCATCGAACACACCCGGATTGGTTGCGCTGAGTACCTGGACGTCAGTCGGATGGCCTTTGGCATCCACTTCCACGCGCAGGTTCACCACGCCCACCTGACGCTGCTCGATGGCGGACTTCGGGTAGGACGGTGGCGGCATCTTGTCGACTTGGATGGGCCTGTCCAGACCCGCCTTGGCGGCATCTTCTTCCGCGTGTTCAAACGGCTCGACACCGATTCTCGGGTTCCCGGCCACGCCCCCCTGGCTGGCCCATGCCACCGCCCCCATTCCCAGACACAACCCGACCACCAGCACCTGCCCCGACACCCACGGCAATGCCTTCCGCTTGGACTGCTTCAACATGGCGATACGCTCCTTCAACACGGGTTGGCTGCGCCAATGGCAGACCGCTGGCGCAACCGGATGGACCAGCTGCGCCTTCAGCAGCGTGCTGGCGTAGAGACCGCGCAGCGCAGGCTGCGGGGCAATGGTGCGGGCATCGCAGGCCAGCTCCTGGTCACGCAGGAATCGGCGGGCGGCCCACGGCAGAAGCGGATGGAACCAGAACACCGCGCGTGCCATCAGCAGCGCCCCATTGGCCCAGTGATCGCCATTGCGACGGTGGCTGCGCTCGTGCTGCAGGATCAGGCCCTGTTCCTGTGCGGTGAACTGCTGGTCGAAGTCCGGGCCTACCACGATGCGCGGCCGCCACAGGCCAACCAACGCTGGCAGGCCCGGGTCGGCGCTGGCCTGCCAGCTGCCATCGGCGCGTGCACACAGTTGGCCCATGCCACGTTCAAAACGCCGCTGCGCACGTAGATCGCGTAGCAGACAGAGGACCGCCCCCAGCGTCCATGCCAGCAGCAACAGCCCGGCCCACGGCAACGACTGCCCTGTCATGCCTTCGACGGTGCCGGGCAGCACTTTCAACGGCAGCGTTGGCACATGCTCCAGCAGTGCCACCTGCGGTAACGGCAGCAGCAACGATGCCCCCAGCAACGGCAGCAGCCACCAGCTGCGGTAGGCCAACGCCACGCCCCCCAGGCGCACCAGCAAGGGCCGCAGCACCGCCAGCACGACCACGCCCACCGCCAGCCACAGGCTGGCCTGCCACAGCCCATCGAGCAGCTCAGTCATGGTCCAGCTCCTGGATCAGCTTCTTCAGTTCGGCGATGTCCTGCGCACTCAACTGGCCGCGTTCGCTGAAGTGCGCGACCAGCGGTGCCACCCGCCCTTCGAAGACGCGGCCGATGAAGTCCTGGCTCTGCGCCTCCACCCACGCCTGGCGCTGCAGCAGCGGCCGGTACAGGTAGCGCCGGCCATCGCGCTCGGCGGCGATCGCGCCCTTGGTCAGCAGGCGGTTGAGCAGGGTCTTGATGGTCGGCTCGGCCCAGTCACGGTGGGCCAGCGCGGCCACCACCTCGTCGGCGCTACGCGGCGCCTGCTGCCACAGCACCTCCATCACAACGGCTTCGGCTTCGCTGATCGGGCTCATGGTTTACATCCGTAATCGACAAACCGATTACGCGCGTAATCGAATCGCCTGTCAAGTCCCTCGACTCCAGGTTCATCGCACCTGCGCCAGCATCGATACCTCCCGCCCCAGGCCCCGGATGAAAGCGCTGCCCAAGAAGGATTTCCCGGTCGAGCAGGCGCGCCGCTTCCTCGAACCCGGCCCGATCGTGCTGGTCAGCACGGCGTGGCGCGGCCAGCGCAACCTGATGACGATGGGCTGGCACATGGTGATGGGCTTCTCGCCTTCGCTGGTCGCCACCTACCTGTGGAACGAGAACCACAGCCATTCACTGGCGCGCAGCAGCGGCGAATGCGTGATCAATGTGCCGGGGGTGGAACTGCTCGATACCGTGGTGGACATCGGCAACTGCAGTGGCCGCGAGGTCGACAAGTTCGCCCACTTCGGGCTCGATGCACAGCCCGCGCGCGAGGTCGGTGCACCTCTGGTCGGGCAATGTCATTCGTGCTTCGAATGCCGCCTCTACGACGATAGCCAAGTGGAATCGAGCAACCTGTTCATCTGGGAAATCGTGCGGGCCCATGTTGCACCACGCCCAAAGCTGCCGCGCACGGTGCATTACCGGGGCGATGGGCAGTTCATGGTGTCTGGCGCCGAAGTCTCGCGTCGACGGCGGTTCAAGCCCGACATGCTGTAATGCCAGCACTCCCCCACTCGCAGGACCGCCGCGCATGACCGAACACCTCACCGACCTGGACGCCGCCGTCGACTGGTTGTTTGCGCGCGTGGACGGGCCGCTGCGGATCGGGGCACCGCTGGCACTGGGCAAGCCGCATCGGCTGCTCAATGCGCTGTACGCACGCGTCGAACATGACCCGTCGCGACCGTTGCAGTTGTATACCGCGCTGTCGCTGAACCCGCCGAAGGCACGCGGCAATGGCCTGGAAGCGCGCTTCATGGCACCGTTCGCGCAGCGCCATTTCGGCGACGATTTCCCACGCCTGGCCTATGCCGATGCGATCGCCCGCGATGCGCTGCCGGCACATGTGCAGGTGGAAGAGTTCTACATGCAGTCCGGCGCCCTGCTCGGCTCGCGGCAGGCGCAATCCAGCTATACCAGCCTGAACTACACCCACGCCGCCGATGCCGTGGCCCAACGCGCGCCGCAGGTGATCGTGCAAAAGGTGGCGATGCGGCCGGACGACCGGCGGCTCTCGCTGTCGTGCAACAACGACATCACCCAGGACACGCTGGATGCGATTGCCGCGCGCGGCCTGCCGCGCCCGCTGCTGGTCGCCGAGATCGATCCGCAGTTGCCCTACCTGGGCGGCTCGGCCACGGTCGATGTGTCGTTCTTCGATCTGGTGATCACCCCGCCGCCGCCGTATCCGGCGCTGTTCGGCCTGCCGCGGCAGCCGGTCGGCGATGCCGACTACGCCATCGGCCTGTATGCCAGCACGCTGGTGCGCGATGGCGGCACGCTGCAGATCGGCATCGGCACGCTGGCCGACGCGCTCAGCCATGCGCTGGTGCTGCGCCATACCGACAACGCGCGCTACCGGCGTGTGCTGCATGCGCTGGATCCGCAGCTGGCCAGCCACCCGCTGGTGCAGGAAGTCGGCGGACTGGAACCGTTCGAAGTCGGCCTGTACGGCTGCAGCGAGATGCTCAACGAGGGCTTCCGCCGGCTGGTGCAGACAGGCGTGATCAAGCGCAAGGTGCACGACGACCTGGCGCTGATGCAACGCATCGAGAACGGCAGCACCCTGTCCATCGATCACGCCACCCTCGCCGCCGAAGGCGAGTACCTGCACGGCGCGTTCTACCTGGGCTCACCCGAGTTCTACGAATGGCTGCGCACGCTGCCGGAAGACGAGTGCCGCGCGATCGGCATGCGCCGCATCAGCGAGATCAACCAGCTGTACGGCGGCAACGAGACGCTGGAACGCCTGCAGCGCCGGCACGCGCGTTTCTTCAACTCCTGCATGATGGCCACCGCGCTGGGCGCGGCGGTGTCGGATGCGCTGGACGATGGACGCGTGGTATCCGGTGTTGGTGGCCAATACAACTTCGTGGCGATGGCACATGCCCTGCCCGAAGCCCGAAGCGTGCTGATGTTCCGCGCGGCGCGCGATGACAAGGGCCAGCGTGAATCCAACGTGCGCTGGAACTACGGACACACCACCATCCCGCGCCATCTACGCGACATCTACCTCAACGAATACGGCATCGCCGATCTGCGCGGCTTGACCGACGAGGACTGCGTGCATGCGATGGCTGCGATCACCGAAGCACCGTTTCAGAGCGGGCTGCTGCAGCAGGCGCATGCCGCGCGCAAAGTGCTGGCGGCCACGCAACCGGATCCCGAGCGACAGCAACGCAACACACCGCAGGCATTGGCCGCGGCGCTGGCAGCGTTCCGCGCCGATGGCACGCTGCCGGACTATCCGCTGGGCAGCGACTTCAACGAGATCGAGCAGGTGCTGGTGAAGGCGCTGGGCTGGCTGAAGGCCAACACGCAGACCCGCGGCGACAAGCTGCGCACGGTCTGGGCAGCGCTGCGACAACCGGCCGGCGACGGCGATGCCGTGTACCTGCAGCGCATGGGCCTGCAGGCGCCGAAGGATTTCGCCGAACGCCTGGACGCGCGACTGCTGCGCCTGGCGCTGGCGCGCACCGCCTGAGAAAAAGGGACGGAGGGGATTAAGTCGTTTGTGCACAAACGACTTAATCCCTCCGTCCCCTTCTTATCCATGCATGACGTGCATCTACTGCCCTATCCTCACTGCATCCTCAAGGTACAGGCGGGCAATGGGTGGATGCGCTCGATGCTCGACCTGCCACAGGTCGTATGCCGCCTGCATCGCCAGCCACATGCGGGCATTGCCCAGACCCGCAAGCTCAAGGCGGAATGCGAGTTCCGCGGAAATGCCGGCGTGCCCGTTGATGATGGTCGACAACTGTCCGCGGGAATAGCCAAGATGCTGCGCCAGCGCACTGATCGACATGCTGATCGCCGGCAGGATGTCTTCGCGCAGCGATTCTCCGGGATGCGGCGGATCATGCAACGGCATCGAGCAGGCTCCTAGTGATAATCAAGGTAATCGACCAGTTCGACGTCGAGCCCACGAAAGCGGAACACCAATCGCCAACTCGCCGAGACACTTACAGCCCAGTAGCCGCTATAGCTTCCGCGCAGAGGGTGCAGGCGATTTCCGGGCAGCCCCATGTCTCCAGGCAGCCGGGCTTGATCCAACTGCACAAGCAAACGCCGCAATCGAGCGACATGATCGGCACGGACTCCCGAAATGTCGCCCCGCTCATAGAGCGCTTTCAGGCCCTTATGCCTGAAGCTGACGATCACGCGGCATCATTGTAAGGCATCACCTTACACTCCGCAAATCCAACATGGGATCCTGCGCTGCTCTTCCTGTCCATGCCTACTTCTGGCGGTGCCTCGGCAGGCCCTCCTTTTCGCAGAGAACGCAGGTCAGATGAAGAGGCCAACGCGACACCGGAGCCGTCGGGCGGAACATGCCGGACGAAAAAAACTGACGGAGGGGATTAAGTCGTTTGTGCACAAACAACTTAATCTCCTCCATCCCCTTTTCTCTCGACCAAAGAAAAGGCCGGCGTGCGCCGGCCTTTCCTTCATCTCACTGCCGGGCTGCTTACAGCGCCTTGGCGGCTTCCACCACGTGCGCGGTGGTGATGCCGAAGTGCTTGTACAGCTGGTCGGCCGGGGCCGAAGCGCCGAAGGTGTCGATACCGATCACCGCACCGTCCAGGCCGACGAACTGGCGCCAGAAACCGGTGACGCCAGCTTCGATGGCCACGCGCTTGCGCACGGCGTTCGGCAGCACCGATTCGCGGTAGGCCGCATCCTGGCGCAGGAACACATCGGTGGACGGCATCGAGACCACGCGGGTCTTCAGGCCGGCCGCATCCAGCTGAGCCTTCGCTTCGGTCGCCAGCGAGACTTCCGAACCGGTGGCGATCAGGATCACGTCCGGAGTGCCGGCAGCATCGGCCAGCACGTAACCACCGCGCTCGATCTGTGCGATCTGCTCAGCGTCGCGCGGCTGGTGCGGCAGGTTCTGGCGGCTGAACACCAGGCAGCTCGGACCATCCTGACGGGTGATCGCAGCCTTCCAGCTCACGGCCGACTCGACCGCATCGCACGGGCGCCACACGTCGTTGTTCGGGATGTAGCGCAGAGCGGCCAGGTGCTCCACCGGCTGGTGGGTCGGGCCGTCTTCGCCCAGGCCGATCGAGTCGTGGGTGTAGACGTGGATGGCGTGGGCCGGGATCAGCGCGCTCATGCGCACGCCGTTGCGGGCGTAGTCGCTGAACACCAGGAAGGTGGCGTCGAACGGAATGAAACCACCGTGCAGGGCCAGGCCGTTGGCGATGGCGGTCATGCCGAACTCGCGCACGCCGTAGTACACGTAGTTGGCGTTGGCGTCGTCGCTGGCGACCGACTTGCTGCCCTTCCACAGGGTCAGGTTGGAGTGCGCCAGATCAGCCGAGCCACCGACGATTTCCGGCAGCAGCGGCGCGTAGGCTTCAATGGCCAGCTGCGAGGCCTTGCGCGAGGCGATCGTCGGACCTTCAGCGGCCACCTGGGCGATGTACGCATCGGCCTTGGCAACGAAGTCGGCCGGCAGGTCGCCGTGCGAACGGCGGGTCAGTTCGGCGGCTTCGCCCGGGTACTGGCTGGCGTACTTGTCGAACAGCTGCTCCCACTCGGCCTGGCGCAGGGTGCCAGCACCATTGGCGCGCCAGCCGTCGTAGATCGCCTGCGGGATCTCGAACGGGCCGTATTCCCAACCCAGCTGCTTGCGGGTGGCTTCCAGTTCGTCCTTGCCCAGCGGTGCGCCGTGGCTGGATTCCTTGCCCGCCTTGTTCGGCGAACCAAAACCAATGGTGGTGCGGCAGCAGATCAGGGTCGGCTTGTCGCTCTGCGACAGCGCGGCCTCGATGCCGGCCTTGATGCTTTCCGGGTCGTGGCCGTCGACATCACGCACCACGTTCCAGCCATAGGCCTCGAAACGCTCCGGGGTGTTGTCGGTGAACCAGCCCTCGACGTTGCCGTCGATGGAGATGTGGTTGTTGTCCCAGAAGCAGACCAGCTTGTGCAGGCCCCAGGTGCCAGCCAGCGACGCCGCTTCATGCGACACGCCTTCCATCAGGCAGCCATCGCCCATGAACACCCAGGTGCGGTGGTCGACCACTTCCAGCTCCGGGCGGTTGAAGCGCTGTGCCAGCAGCTTCTCGGCCAGGGCGAAGCCCACGGCATTGGCAAAACCCTGGCCCAGCGGACCGGTGGTGGTTTCCACGCCCGGGGTCTCGTGGCGTTCCGGGTGACCGGCGGTGTGGCTGCCCAGCTGGCGGAACAGCTTCAGCTGCTCGATCGGCAGGTCGTAACCGCTCAGGTGCAGCAGCGCGTACTGCAGCATCGAACCGTGGCCGTTGGACAGCACGAAACGGTCGCGGTTGAACCAGTGCGGGTTGCTCGGGTTATGGCGGAGATAGTCGTTCCAGAGGACTTCGGCAATGTCGGCCATGCCCATGGGCATGCCGGGGTGGCCGGACTTTGCGGTTTCAACCGCATCGGCGGCAAGGAAGCGGATGGCGTTGGCCAACTGGCGACGGGTAGGCTGCGTCATGGTTCTGTCGGAATCGGGAGGCGGCCGCGGACGTGCGGGCGGCCTATTGTCCCATAGTCGTCGGGCGGGGGTCAGTCCAACGTGCCTGGTAGGTGCCGGCCGCTGGCCGGCACTTCATGATCTCCGCCGGATTCCGCATGTGAAAAGGGGTCGGAGCCCTTTCCGCAAGGAAAGGGCTCCGACCCCGATCAGGTCGCCAGCAGTGGCTCCCGAATCAGTCCTTGTGCGGTGTCAGCGCCGGGCCGTCGTGGCCTTCACCCTTGGCCACCAGCGTGGTCAGGGCCAGGTCACCGGTGACGTTCAGCGCGGTACGGCACATGTCCAGGAAGTGGTTCACGCCCAGGATCAGGCCGATGCCCAGCGGGTTCACGCCGACCATGGCGCAGATCATCGCCACCACCGGCAGCGAGCCGGACGGTACGCCAGCGGTGCCGATGCCACCGAGGATGCAGACGGCCATCACCATGATCTGCTGGCCGATGCTCAGGTCCACGCCAAAGAACTGGGCCAGGAAGATCACTGTCACGCCCTCGAACAGCGCGGTGCCGTTCTGGTTGGCGGTGGCACCCACGGTCAGCACGAAGCGCGACACCCGCTGCGGCAGGCCCATCTGGTCGGCCACGCGCAGCGCGGTCGGCAGGGTGGCATTGCTGGAGGCGGTGGAGAACGCCATCACCGTGGCTTCCTGGGTATCACGGAAGAACGACAGCGGCGAACGGCCGGACAGCCAAACGGCCGTACCGTAGGTCACCACCATGTGCAGGCCGAGTGCCAGCACCACCACGCCCACGTAGGCGCCCAGGCGGATGATCAGCTCGAAGCCGAACAGTGCGGCCAGGTTGAACATGAAGCAGGCCACCGCGTACGGCGCCAGGCGGATGACCAGGTTGATCAGGGTCATCGAGATTTCGAACACGCCTTCGATGGCGCGGCGCAACGGGGCGACCTTCTCGTTGTCGGTCAGCACCATGCCAATGCCGAACATCAGCGCAAAGAACATCAGCGACAGGATCGCGCCATTGTCGGACGCGGCCTGCAGCACGTTGCTCGGCACGATAGACAGCAGCATGTCCATGCCCTTCGGCGTGCCATGGATGCCAGCAACGATCTCCTTGCTGCGCTCGGCGTTCTCCGACAGCATCATCGCCGCGACCTGCGGGTCGACGCCGGCACCGGGCTTGAGCAGGTTGACCAGAACCAGGCCGATACCCACTGCAATGCCAGACAGCAGCACGGTGTAGGCCAGCGTCTTCCAGCCGATGCGGCCAAGGGCGCGGATGTCGCCCATCTCCGACACACCCATGATCAGCGCCGAGAAGATCAGCGGCACGATCAGCATGAAGATCAGGTTGAGGAACAGGCCCGAAGCCGGGGTGGTGATGTAGTCCATTACCCATTTGGCACCGGCCTGCAGACCATCGACGCTGCCACCCAGGGCGTGCACGATCAGTCCCAGGACCAGGCCGATCGCGAAGCCGATGCCCATCTTCCAATGCAGGGGCAACTTCTTCTTGTCGGCAGCAGCTGCTGTCATACGGGGGTTTCCTCGAAAAATGAATGCACTCTAACAAAGCGCGCAAGCGGCGCTGGTTCAGGTTCGCCGTGGCGGATACAGCGGCGCAAGGCCAGTGTCAGCGGTGCCCGCAGCCGCCGACCAGTGCGGTCCGTCACGGAAGGCCTCGCGCAGGCGGGTACGCAGTGACGCCAGGTCGCCCTGCCCGCCCCAGCGTGCCTGCTGCAGGTCCTGCAGCACCTGACGCTGGGCCGGCTCGGCCAGGCGGTCGATGACCTGCTCGATACGTTCGACACCGGCCATCGCACACAGTTGCGCTTCAACCTGCTCGAAACCTTCGCCATCCAGCGCGCGGCGCAGTTCGGCCAGACCAGCACGTCCGCTCGCCACAACCGGCACAGCCGAGCGCCCCGCTACCGGCGCCGCCACGCGCGGGCGACGGCCACGCTGCCACCCCCACAGCAGGGTCAGCAGCCACAGCAACGCCAGGCCGATGACAGCCCCCACCCACGGCCAGGGCCGTTCGGACAGGCCACTGGCGCGCGGATCGGTCGCCGCGATGCGGCTGTCCTGTCCATCGGCACCGGGCAGCGCCGCATCGGTGTCGATCGGTGGCAAGGGCGCAGGCGACGCATTGCTTCCGCCGTTGCCCGCTGCGACGGCAAGCGTCAGGTCCGGCAGGCGCGCTTCCTGTGCCTTGCCATTGCGCACGTCCCACCACGGCAGGCGCGGCCCCGGCACCACCAGCGAACCCGGCTGGCGCGGCACGATCGAATAGCGGCGGGTGATCTTCAGCCGCGGCGTACTGCCGTTGAAGGTCTCCTCATATTGCGCAGGCTCGGCGAAGACCTGCGCGTTGCTGCCGACCTCGGGCACCGGCAGATCGGTGAACTGCGCACGGGTCGCGCCTTCGGCAATCGCTTCGACCACGATGTTGGCGGCTTCCCCGCTGCGCGCACTGGTCGGCGCGCTGGTGTAGCGCAGCTGCAGGCTCTGCAGCGGCAGCCACGGCTGCGGCGCCTGTGCCGGCTGGGCCTGCACCTGCAGGGTGCGGTCGGCGCCGGTGGCATTCATGCGGCCATCGCCGCCGCCGAAGAAATCATCGAAGAACCCACCGGCACTACGCCCGTTGAAGCGCGCACCGGCCAGCCGCAGTGCACCGCTGCGCTCGGGGATCAGCAGGAAGCGGCGCTCGACCACGTTGTAACGGCGGCCGTTGACCTGGCGCACGTCGGTACTGTCGTCGCCCACCCGCTGCAACGACGCGCCGGCCGGTGTATCCAGCACCAGTTCGCCGGACGCCAGCTGCGAGGCGAAGTACAGCCGCACCACCACGCCTACGCTCTGCTGCACGTAGGGCGTCTGATCATCGACAACGGTTTCGATGAAGGCCATCGCGTTGCTGTCGGGACCGGCAACGGTGGCGGCGTCCACCTGCAGGGTCAGCGGCGCGGTCCGCGTGCTGCCTACCTGCAGGCCGGGAATGACCAGCGCACCACTGCGACGCGGCGTCAGCGCCACGCCGTACAGATTGCGCTGCTGCATGGCGCCGTTGCTCCACTCCACCTGGCGGCTGCTGGTCTGTCCGCTGAGGTCGAAGTCGGTACGCAGCGGGTTGAAGTCGGGTGCGCCCTGGTCACTCTCGACGTTGAGGGTGACCGTATCGCCCATAGCAACACGGTCGCGGTCGAGCCAGGCGCGCGGCTGCGCCCACGCCAGCAGCGGCAGCCACAGCAGCAGTGCCGCCAGTACCCGCAGCGGCCAGCGCCCATGCATGTTCATCGCCCGCGTCATCGCCCTTCCTTCTTCCTGCGTTCGTTTTCCAGCTGGAACTTGGCCCGCAGCAACGCGCCCGGATCATCCGGCACACGCCGCATCCACGCCTCCACCGCCTGTTGCTCCTCGCGCTGGCGTGGCGTGGCGCCATCGCTGCCCGGTACCGGTTTGCCGTCCTTGTCGGCCTTGCCCTCGCGTGCCTGCTGCATCGCCTGCTGCATGCGTTGGCGCTGCTGTTCATCGGCCTGTGCCTGCGCCTTGGCATCTTCCACCTGCGGCGGTGCCTGCTGGCCATCGCGGCCACGCTCGCCGGGCTGCGGGTTCGGCTGCGCTTTGTCGTCATCCGGCTTGGGCTGGCCCTGCTGGCCCGACTGCGGCTGGCCCTGGCCGGGATTCTGCTGGCCCTGCTGCGGCTGCTGGCCCTGCGGATTCTGCTTGCCCTGCGAATCGTTCTGCTTCTGCTGGCCGCTCTGCTGTGGCTTCTGCTGATCCTGGCCTTGGCCACCGGATGACTTGCGCTTGCGCGCGGCATCGACCACCGCACGGTTGGCCACCGCATCGGCCATGCCCGGATGCAGCGCCAATGCGCGATCGTAGGCGGCAATGGCTTCGTCGTAGTTGCCCTGGCGTGCCAGTGCGTTGGCCAGGTTGTACCAACCGGCATCGTTGTCGATGCCCTCGAACTGCTTGCGCGCACCGGCGAAGTCGCCATTGCGGTACGCCTGCACGCCGTCGGCCAGGCGCTGATGCTGCAGCTGGTCGCTGCGCTTCCACAGCGTGCCCTGTATCGGCTGCGGCGTGGCGGCCGACGGCGCCTGCGCCTGCACTTCGCCCATCCATGGCAGCAGGCCCACTGCCAGTACGGCAGCCAGCAATGCACGGCGACGGAACGCCAACAGCGCCAGCAGCATCAGGGGCGGCAGCAGCCAGAAACCTTCATCGCGCCATTGCCTGCCCTCGCCCGGCCGCTCCGCCGTCGTGCCCTCACGCACATTGAGCACGCCCAACGCGCGCAGATCGCTGTCATCGGCGGCAATGCGCGCATAGCGTCCGCCGCCGGCCGTGGCCACCGCGCGCAGGCTGGCTTCGTCCAGTGCGGCCTGGCGGATCTGACCGCTGCCGTCGCGATAGGCCGCACCGGCTGGCGTACCCAGGCCCAGCACCGACACCTGCATGCCCAGACCGCGGGCCTGTGCTGCGGCCAATCCGGCTTCGCCGTCGGCCTGGTCGGTCACCAGCAGGATCTGCCCGCGCAATGCACCGATCTGCCGCATCAGCCGGGTCGCCCAGTCGATGCCACGGTCGGCGCGCTGGCCATCACGCGGCATCACATCGGGCGACAAGGCATCCAGGTACAGCGCGACATTGCTGCCGTCATCGGTCAGCGGCGCCACGGTGTAAGCGTCGTCGGCGTACACCACCAGGCCGACCTGCCCGCCCTGGCGCGCGCGCAGCAGCTCACCCACCTTGGCCCGCGCCTGCAGCAGGCGCGAGGGCGGCAGGTCGGTGGCAGTGATCCGGCTGGACAGGTCCAGCACCACCAGCAACGGTGCGCTGGCCTGGAACATCGGTTGCGCCTGCTGGCGCCAGCTTGGCCCGGCCATCGCCAACGCAGCCAGCGTCCAGCCCAGCAGCAGCGCCCACGGCAGGCGCGCACGACGACGGGTGCCCGCCGCCAGCAGATGCGGCAGCAGGTGCGCATCCACCGCGTGCCGCCACACGTCGCTGCGCCGCTGCCGGTACAACGCCACCGCGAGGATCAGCGGCAGCGCCAGCAACGCCCACAGCCATTCCGGACGCAGGAAGTGCAGCGCGTTCCAGTCAGGAAAATTCGAAGCAAACGCGATCATCGGCGACGCTCCGGCCACAACCAGGCCAATGCGCCCAGCAGCAAGGCCAGGCCCAGCGGCCACGCATAGCGTTCCTCGCGCGGGCGCAGGCTCGGACCCTTCGCCGCGATCGGCTCCAACCGGTCCAGCTCGGCATAGATGCCGGCCAGCTGTGCGGTGTCACGTGCGCGGAAGAACTGGCCGCCGGTCATGTTGGCGATCTTCTTCAACGTGGCTTCGTCGACCGGATCCTGGTCGGCGGAAATCAGAATACCAAACAGGCGCATGCTGCCGTCACCACCAAAGGCCACGGTGTGGATGCGCACGCCTTCCGCGCGCGCCACCTCGGCCGCGCGCAGCGGTTCCAGCACGCCGGCATTGCTCACGCCATCGGTCAGCAGGATAAGCACGCGCTGGCCTTCGGGTTGGCTGCGCAGCCGCTTCACCGCCAGGCCGATGGCGTCGCCAATGGCCGTCTCGCGGCCGGCCAGGCCGACCACGCTGTCGCGCAGCTGGTCGCGCACGCTGGCCAGGTCGGCGGTCAGTGGCGTCAGCGTGTAAGCGCGGTCACCGAACACCAGCAGGCCGATGCGGTCGCCAGCTCGACGGTCAAGGAAGTCGGCCAGCACGGCCTTGGCTGCGGTGAGGCGATCAACCGCCTGTCCGCCCAGCACCATATCGCCTTCGCCCATGCTGCCGGACACGTCCATCGCCAGCATCATCTGCCGGCCTTCCTGCGGCGGCGTGATCGCCTCACCCAACTGCTGCGGACGCGCCAGCGCCACGCACAACGCGCACCAGCCCAGCCACAGCAGCAGCGTGCGCAGCCATGACACATCTACGCGGCCGCCACCGGCCAGCGCTTCCAGTTCAGTGGCCGCATACGGCACGCGCAGCGCCGCGCCCGGATCGGCACGGCGTTTCCACCAATGCATCAGCAATGGCAGCGGCAGCGCCAGCAACGCCAGCGGCCACGCCAGCTGCAGGTCCGGCCACGGCCAGTAACTCGCCAGCACATTCATCGGCGGCGCTCCAGCAGCAGCGCCAGGTAGCGTTCGCGCGCCCAGCGGCGCACTGCGGCCACCTCGTTGACGTCCACGCGTGGGCGATAGGCACCTTCGGCCAACAGGCTTCGGCGTGCTTCCGGCAATGTGCCCTGCGGATCCACGCGCTGCCACCAGGCCTCATCACGCAGCGACTCGCTGCCCGGACGCGCATGGCGGGCGGCACGCCGCAGCAGTCCCGCAATGGCCGCCAGTTCCGCAGCGGCGTCGTGGCTCGCAGCCAACTCCTGGTCGAACAGCTGCAACCAGCGCTGGTGACGACGGCGGCGGCGCCACCCCAGCACAGCCACCACCAACAGCACCAGCAGCAACGCGCTGCCGATCATCAGGTAGCCCGGTGCCGGTGGCCACCATGATGGTGGCGGTGGCAGCTGCACATCGCGCAGCGGCAGGTTGGCGCTCATGCCGGCACCTCGGTCGGCGACGGTGCCAGCCAGGCATCGCTGGGCGCATCGGTGGACAACACCTGCACGTCGACACGGCGCGCACCGAGCTGACGCCGCAGCTCCTGCAGCGGTTCAACGAAATGCGCCTGCCAATGCGCCTGTACCTCGCTGCGGCGCAGGTCGAGGCCAATGCGCTGCTGCAGCGTCTGGAACTGCAGCGCGGCCGATGGCGGCTGCAGCTCCAGCGGATCGACCAGCAGCACCAGGCTGAGGTCGTGATGCTGGGCCAGCGCGCTCCAGCGCGCCGGCGGAATACGGATGGCCTGCTGCGGATCGGCCAGCACCAGCATGCGCGCACCCGGGCGCAGCACGCGGGCCGCATGATCCAGCGCGCGCTCAAGGCCGAGATCGTCCGCGGGTGGTTGCGCATACCAGCGGGTAAGCGCATCGAGCACGCGCAGCACGCCGCGCGGCCCGCCTGCGGGTGCGATGGGCGACTCACGATCACTGCCACGCAGGGCGCCCACGCGGTCGCCGCGACGCTGCGCTGACCACGCGGCGACAGCCCCGGCGCGTGCGGCCTGCACCGACTTGAAGCGTACACGGGTGCCGAAATACAGCGCCGGTGAAGTATCGGCCACGATCAAGCTGACGCGTTCGCGCTCGGCCTGGAACAGCTTGGTGTGGGCGCGCCCGGTGCGCGCGGTCACCCGCCAGTCGATATGCCGCGCGTCGTCACCGGCCACGTACTCGCGTGACTCGGCATATTCCATGCCACGTCCGCGCAGCGGTGACGGCGCCTGCCCGGCATTGCCGGCGCGGCCGCGTCGCGGCGGCGGGGGCCGCTGTGCAAGGCGGCGCAGCGCCACCAGCTCGGACAGCTGCGGCCGCAGCCCGTCGCCATCGCTGACGTTGGATGTGGGTTCCAGGGATGGATCGATCATGCGCAGGCTCAGGGTGCCGGCACCCGTGCCAGCAGTTCCTGCACCAGGCGCTCGCCGTCCCAGCCTTCTGCGGTGGCTTCGTAGCTGGGCAGCACGCGATGGCGCAGCACGTCGGCGGCCACCGCGCGCACATCATCGGGGGTGACGAAGTCGCGGCCCGCCAACCAGGCGCGCGCACGCGCGCAGCGCTCCAGTGCGATGGAGCCACGCGGGCTCGCACCCCAGGCGATGCGGCGGCCGAGGCCGGCGTCATAGCGCGAAGGATCACGCGAGGCCAGCACCAGTTCGATCAGGTAGCGTTCCAGCGCCGGCGCCATGTGCAGGTCCAGCACTTCACGGCGGGCATCGAACACATCCTGCATCGGCAGCTTTTCCGGTACCGGTGCCGACTCGCCCAGCGCGCCACGGGCGCGCTCGCGGGCCAGGCGCAGGATCTGCGACTCGGCTGCCTGGTCCGGGTAGCCGATGCGCACGTGCATCAGGAAGCGATCCAGCTGTGCTTCTGGCAGCGGGAAGGTGCCTTCCTGCTCGATCGGGTTCTGCGTGGCCATCACCAGGAACAGAGACGGCAACGCGTAGGTGTGGCGGCCCACGGTGACCTGACGCTCACCCATCGCTTCCAGCAATGCCGACTGCACCTTGGCCGGTGCGCGGTTGATTTCATCGGCCAGCAGGATCGGGTGGAAGATCGGGCCGGGCACGAATTCGAAGCGGCCTTCCTGCGGGCGCCAGATCTCGGTGCCGGTCAGGTCGGCCGGCAACAGGTCCGGGGTGAACTGTACGCGGGCGAAGTCGGCTTCCAGGCGCGCGGCCAGCGCGCGGATGGCAGTGGTCTTGGCCAGACCGGGGGCGCCTTCCACCAGCAGGTGACCGTCGGCCAGCAGCGCGATCAACAGGCGTTCGACCAGCGCGGCCTGGCCGACGATCTCGGCCGACAATGCGTCGCGCAGCTGGCTGAAAGCGGCATGCAGGCGGGAGATGGCCGGCGCGGGCGGCGGCGAGACGGTTTCGGGCATCGGCGGTGGCAGGTTCATGGGGGCCTTTGACCGGCGCAGGACGGCACGGGTTCCCGACATCATCGCAGGGTGCCCTGCGAATGGCATCAAGAACGGCTGAACAGCATCCACGCATGGCGTGGATCTACCGGCCATATGCGTGAACGGGGGGCCAAACGAAGAAGGGCCGCACAGGGCGGCCCTCTTCGTGTTGCCGGTTGCGATGGCTCAGTTCTGCTTGGCCACGCGCAGCACCTTCGGGGTCACGAACACCAGCAGCTCGGCCTTGTCCTTGCTGCGGCCACGCTTCTTGAACAGGTTGCCGAGGAACGGGACGTCACCCAGGAACGGGACCTTGCTGATGCTGTTGCGATCGGTGAACTCGTACACGCCACCGATGACCACGGTCTGCCCGTCCTCGACCAGCACGGCGGTGTTGACCTCGCGGCGGTTGATCGACGGCACGGTACCGTAGCCTTCCAGCTGGATCAGCCGATCCACTTCATCCTTCTTCACCTGCATGTTGAGGAACACGCGGTTGTCGTTGGTGATGGTCGGGGTGACCTTCAGCTCCAGCACCACTTCCTTGAACTGCACATTCGGCGTGGCGACACCACCCGCACCGGCACTGATGGTCACGTAGCCGATTTCCTTACCCTGCTTGATCAGGGCCTCGCGCTGGTTGGTGGTGACCACGCGTGGGTTGGAGATCACTTCGCCACGCGACTCTTCCTGCATGGCCGACAACTCCACGTCCAGCAGGTAGCCGGCATTGAGGATCGACAGTGCCAGCGAGCCTGCCGGGTTGGTCGATGCCGCCGGCATGGCCCAGTTCAGGCCACGGGTGATCGCCGAACCCACCGGCACCGGCGCCGGACCGGTGCTGCCGCCGGCCAGCCAGTCGCGGTACGCCTTGGCATTGGCCGCATCGGCTTCGACCTGCGACTTGCGGGTATCGCGGTTGGCTTCCAGATTGCCACTGAAGTAGGCATTGTCGCGGCTGCCGCTGATGCCGAACCGCGCACCCAGCTCACGTGCGAACGTATCGGTGGCGATGACGATGCGGCTTTCGATCAGCACCTGGTCGACCGGGCGGTCGATCACGCTGATCAGCTCACGCATCCGCGCGATCTTCTTCGGAATGTCGCTGATCATCAGCGTGTTGGTGCGCTCGTCGGCGACGATGCGGCCACGGCCGGACAGGAAGCCACTTTCCTCCTGCGACGACCCACCGCCACCGCCACCTGCGCCACCACCGCCACCGCCGCCGATGCCCTTGGCTTCGGTCAGTGCTTTGAAGATCTGGGTGGCGCTGTGGTAGTTGATCTGGACGTAGTCGGTGACCAGGTCCTCGCGGTTCTCGATGGCGATGCGCGCGTCTTCCTTCTCCTGCTCGAACTTGGCCAGTTCGGCCTGCGGCGCCACCCAGATCACGCTGCCGTCGCGACGCTTGTCCAGGCCCTTGGCGCGCAGCACGATGTCCAGCGCCTGGTCCCACGGCACATTCACCAGGCGCAGGGTCACATTGCCCTGCACCGAATCGGACGCCACCACGTTGAGGTTGGACTCTTCGGCGATCAACTGCAGCACGGTGCGCACCGGCACGTCCTGGAAGTTGAAGGTCACCGGCTTGCCGGTGAAGCCGCGCTGGCCGACGGCCTTGGCGGCCTGGGTCACGCTGCCGGCAGTAACCGCACCGACGGCGGCCGGGGCCTGCCGCGGGCTGATCTCGACCACGTACTCGTTGCCGCTCTGGTAGGCCAGCGATTCGACCGCACCGCCGGTGCTCAGCACCAGCTGGGTACCGGCCCCGGACGGCTTGGCGTCGATGCGTTGCACCGGCGTAGCAAAGTCGATGACGTTCATCGGCTTCTGCAGGTTGGCCGGCAGGCGGGCATTGCCGACATCAACCACCACGCTGTTGCCCTGCGTACGCAGGTCTGGGATCGCGCCCTGGCCATCGAACTGGACGATCAGGCGCCCCGCGCCATCATCGCCCCGCTTGAAATCGATCTTGGCGACCGACAGGCCGGCCGGCGCCGCGGCCGGTGCCACGGTGGTGCCCACCGGCTTCTCTGCCGGTGCGGCGGCCAGCGCCGGAGCGCAGGCCAGCATCAGCGCGACTCCCAACGCGCTGACACGGTTCAAGGTAGAGCGCCGGATGGGACGCAGCCCCTTGGCTTGGTGAAAGGTCATCGTGCTATCCCCAGTAAACGATCATTGATCTTCAAGCGAGAGCGTTGCCGGCCGTTCCAGCCAGCCACCCGCGCCATCCGGCACCAGTTCGATCAGCTCCACGCGGTCCTCGAAGACCGCCGTGGCCCGTCCGTCGCTCTGCCCCAGGTAGCCACCCGGGCGTACCCGGTAGGTCACCTTGTCCGGCCCCATCACCAGCGCAACGGTACCGCTGCCGGTGCCGATGGTACCGACCATGTCCAGCGCGTCCAGCGGGAAGCCTTCCAGCGGCTCCTTGCGCCGGTTCGGATCCGGCCGCAACCCACCGCTCCCCTGCGGATTGGTCCAGGCATCGGTAAACGGATCGCGCAGGCCCTGCGCGGAGTACTCGAAGGTCTCGAACTGCTGCATCACCGGCAGCGGCTCCAGCGGCTGTGCCGGCCGGGCACGCTCGCCCTCCACCCATTTTTCCAGGTTCGGCGCATCGCCCGGCGTGCTGGTCACGCCACGGCCACAGGCTGCCAGCAGCAGCACCGCGGCAACCATCCCACAGCGTGCAAAGAAGGAACGCGTCACTTCTTGTCCTCCTTGCCAGCTTCAGCCTTCTGCTGTTCCTGGACCTCGGTCTCGTCCAGGTAGCGATAGGTCTTGACCGTGCCGGACAGTTCCAGCGCACCCGCACGGGCACCGCCACCGGTCTTGTCGGCAGGTTTCAGGTTGATGTCGTGCATGGTCAGGATCACCACCCGCGGCAACGAGGCCACGCCACTGACGAAGGCGCCGAACTGGTGGTAACTGCCCACCATCTTCAGCTTGATCGGCTTCTCGGCGTAGAACTCCTTGACCTGCTCCTGCTCCGGCTCGAACAGCTGGCTGGTCAGGCCGCTGGACAGCGCCGTCTGCGAGATGTCGATGATCAGGTCCGGCATTTCGGTCTTGCTCGGCAGCTGCCGCAACATCTGCTGCAGCACCTGCTCCATCTGTGCCAGCTGCTGCTTGAGCGGGCCCAGGTTCACCGCGCGTTCCTGCTGCTTGGTGAACTCGGTGCGCAGGTCGCCTTCCCTCGACTCAAGGCTGGACAGTTCGTCGCGCTTGCCGCTGATCAGCAGCATCCAGGCGACGAACATGATGACCAGCGCCAGCAACGAACAGAAGACGATCTTGGCCTTCTGCGGCCAGTTGCCGATGTCGTTGAAATCCAGGTTCTTCAGATCGATTTTCTGGCTCATGCGCGGTCCCCCTGCAACGGGGCGTTGGAGGCCTGCGGCGGCTGCGCCAGGCGGCTGCCCTCAGGCTTGGCCGGTGCCGGTGCGGCCGGCTGGTTCGGCTTGGCCGGCGCGGCGGCCGGTGCAGCCGCCGGGGCCGGTTGGGCCGGGGCCGGGGCCGGGGCCGGCTGGGATGCTGCCGGTGCTGCCGGTGCTGCGGCCGAAGCTGCCGCGTCCGGGCCTGCAGCAAGCGGTGCCACGGCAGGCACTGCCGCTGGTGCGGCCGCCACGCTGCCATCGGCATTCAGGCCGGGCGTGCCGGTCTCTTCGCTCTGCGCAGGCAGCTTCACCGTGACCTTGAACATGTACGGCAGCGCCTTGATGTCAGACACCGGGCCGGTCGCGTTCTTGTCCGCAGCACTGGCCTGGATGATCGACAGTTCCGGATTGGTCATCCAGCCGGAGGTTTCCAGGTTGCGCATGTACGCCGACACGCGTGCATTGGACTGGGTCCGGCCTTCAAGGGTGAGCATGTCGCCCTCCTGCTGCAGCGCGGTCAGTACCACGCCGTCAGGAATGGTGCGCACCAGCGCGTCGAACAGGTGGACCATCTGCGAGCGCTTGGCCTGCAGTTCCTCGATCACCTTCTTGCGCGCCAGCAGGCGGTCCTTCTGGGCGTCGAGGCGGTCGATCTCCTTGTTCTGTTCCTTGACCTTCTCGATCTCGGCTTCCAGATAGGCGTTGCGGTCCATCTGGCCGCTCACCTGCCGGTCGTAGTAGAACCAGATCACCAGCGACAGCAGCAGGCCACCAATCGCGGCCATGCCCAGCATTGCGTAGAACTCGCGCTGGCGTTGCTTGCGCCGCTCGGCGCGCCAGGGCAATAGATTGATGCGCGCCATCAGTCGAAGCTCCTCAGCGCCAGACCGGTGGCGATCATCAGCGCGGGGGCATCCTGGGCCAGCGCATGTGCGTTCACCTTCGGGCCCAGGGTCATCTGTGCCAGCGGGTTGGCGATCACGGTCGGCACGCCCAGCTGCTCTTCGACCATTTCCGGCAGGCCACCGAGCACGGCGCAGCCTCCGGCCAGCACGATGTGATCGACGCGGTTGAATTCGCTGCCCGCATAGAAGAACTGCAGCAGGCGACTGATCTGCTGGACCGTGGCTTCCTTGAACGGCTCCAGCACTTCCATCTCGTAGCTTTCCGGCAGCCCGCCCTGGCGCTTGGCCAGGCCCGCTTCCTCGTAGCTCAGGCCATAGCGGCGCATGATCTCGTCGGTCAGCTGCTTGCCACCGAACACCTGTTCGCGGCTGTACAGGCTGCGGCCACCACGCAGGACATTGAGGGTGGTCATGGTGGCACCGATGTCGACCAGCGCGACCACGCCCTCGATGGACACCGGCAGCTCGCTGGCGACCAGGGCATACGCGTTCTCGACCGCAAAGGCCTCCACGTCCATCACCTTGGCCTGCAGGCCACCCAGCTCCAGCGCCGACTGGCGCAGTTCAACGTTTTCCGAACGCGAC
Organism: Stenotrophomonas maltophilia; assembly: GCF_004920835.1. GTDB lineage: Bacteria > Pseudomonadota > Gammaproteobacteria > Xanthomonadales > Xanthomonadaceae > Stenotrophomonas > Stenotrophomonas maltophilia_AQ. The sequence continues at coordinate 47,567 of NZ_QFHO01000021.1, read as the reverse complement.
GCGGCCAGCAGCACCTGGACCATCTCCGGGTTGTTCGGGATCGCCCCGATCACCTCGAAGTCCAGGTTCACTTCCTCGATCGGATATGGAATGTAGTTGACCGCTTCCAGCTCGATCTGGGCTTCCATGTCGTTTTCGTCGAGCTCGGCCGGCATCGGGATCACCTTGGTAATCACCGCCGACCCGGCGACGGCAGCAGCGGCCAGCTTGGCCTTGCTCCCCGAGCGGCTCATCGCGCGGCGGATGGCCTCACCCACGGCCTCCACTTCCACGATGTTCTTCTCCACCACCGCATTCGGCGGCAGAGGTTCCACAGCGTAATGTTCCACACGAAAACGGTTGCCACTGCGGGACAGCTGCAAAAGCTTTACCGCAGTCGAACTGATGTCGACGCCTACAAGCGGCGACTGACTTTTTGGGATGAGCCCCACGGTTTCTCCCCTGCCGACGGGCACTTGGACGCAAGACCTGCGCCCGAGCATTAATAACGTATTCTTAGCAAATGGCAACGGCCCTGCTGTGAAGTCCCTCACGGATTCACCATGCAGCCCCTGACTGTTCCCTTTGCGCTCCCCGGCGACGACCCCAGCCGCCACCTTGCGTAATCTATACTCTGCGACCACGAAATTCGCAATCGGAATCTGAACCCGATGACTCGACTCCGCCGCTGGCTGCGCTGGATCTTCCTGATTGTCCTGGTCCTGGCGCTGATCGGCGCGGCCGCCGTAGGCGGTCTGTACTATGCCGTTTCCTCCAAGCTTCCCGACGTGCAGACCCTGCGCGACGTGGAAATGCAGGAGCCGATGTACGTCTACGCTGCCGACGGCAAGCTGATGGCGGTGTTCGGCGAGACCCGGCGCACCCCGATCACCATGAAGGATGTGCCCGAGCGCCTGAAGCAGGCGTTCCTGGCCACCGAGGATGCCCGCTTCTACGAGCATGGCGGCGTCGACTACATGGGCATCGGCCGTGCCGTATGGCTGCTGGCCACCACCAGCGACAAGCGCGTACCCGGTGGCTCCACCATCACCCAGCAGGTCGCCCGCCAGTTCTTCCTCAGCTCCGAGTACAGCTACACCCGCAAGCTGGCCGAGATCCTGCTGGCACGGAAGATCGAGTCCGAGCTGAGCAAGGACGAGATCTTCGAGCTGTACCTGAACAAGAGCTTCTTCGGCAACCGCGCCTACGGTGTGGCCGCCGCCGCCGAGTTCTACTACGGCAAGAAGCTCAACGAGCTGGACCTGGATGAAATGGCCTCGCTGGCCGGCATCCCCAAGTTCCCGTCTTCGGGCAACCCGATCTCCAACCCGGAACGTGCCCGCCAGCGCCGCGACAACTACGTGCTGCAGCGCATGGCCGACCTGAAGTTCGTCAGCCAGGCCGAGGCCGATGCGGCGAAGGCCGTGCCGATGCACGCCACCGCGCATGAGCCGCCGGTCCAGGTCGATGCCCCGTACGTGGCCGAGCTGGTGCGCCAGGAAATGATCGCCCGCTTCGGCGGCGATGTGGTCAACAAGGGTTACCACGTCACCACCACCATCGATGCGACCCTGCAGACCGCCGCCAACCAGTCGGTGCGCGACGGCCTGCTGCTGTACGACCACCGGCATGGCTGGCACGGCGTGGAGAAGCAGGTCCAGGTAGGGGCCAGCGAAGACGCCGCGGCCCTGGCCGAGCACCTGCGCGGCATGTTCGGCCAGGCCGGCCTGCTGCCGGCCATCGTTGCCAGCACCGGCGCCGACGGCAGCGCCACCGTGGTGCTGGCCAATCGCAGCGAGATCGTGCTGCCGGCCGGCGCCGCCAAGTGGGCCAACAAGAGCCCGGCCAAGCTGGTGCAGCGCGGCGACATCGTGCGCGTGCGCGCCGGTGCCAAGGAGGGCGAATGGCTGCTGGACCAGCTGCCGCGCGGCCAGTCCGCGCTGGTTTCGCTGGATGCCCACAGCGGCGCGCTGAAAGCGCTGGTCGGTGGCTTCAGCTTCTCCGGCAACAAGTTCAACCGCGCCACCCAGGCCCGGCGCCAACCGGGTTCGAGCTTCAAGCCGTTCGTTTATGCGGCCGCCTTCGACAAGGGCTACAACCCGGCCTCGATCGTGCTCGACGCCCCGGTCGTGTTCCGCGACCGCCGCGGCAAGACCTGGGCCCCGCAGAACGACGGCGGCGGCTTCCGCGGCCCGATGCGCCTGCGCGAAGCGCTGGTGCAGTCACGCAACCTGGTTTCGGTGCGCCTGCTCGATGGCATGGGCGTGGATTACGCGCGCAAGTACATCAGTGAATTTGGTTTTGCCGAGTCGGAGCTGCCGCCGAACCTGTCGATGTCGCTGGGTACCGCCTCGCTGACTCCGCTGTCGGTAGCCCGTGGCTATGCCGTGTTCGCCAACGGCGGCTCGCGCGTGGACACCTGGCTGATCGACCAGGTGAACGACCGCGACGGCAATCTGGTGTTCAAGGAAAACCCGGCAATGGCATGCCGCGACTGCGCCGGCAGCAGCGGCCAGCCGGTCAACCAGGTGGTGGACGGCTTCAACTTCGGCGCCCCGGCCCCGAAGGTGGACCCGGCCGCTGCGGCAAAGGCCGAAGCCAAGCCCGAAACCCCGGCCGCACCGGTCAACCCGGATGCACGCACCGCCCCGCGCGCGATCGACGCCCGCACCGCCTACCAGCTGGTGTCGATGATGCGCGACGTGGTCCAGCGCGGTACCGGTGCTCAGGCCAAGGTACTCGGCCGCGAGGACGTAGGCGGCAAGACCGGCTCCACCAACGACCACCGCGATGCCTGGTTCTCCGGCTTCGGCGGCCCGTACGTGACCACCGTGTGGGTGGGCCGCGACGACTTCCGCTCGCTGGGCTACCGCGAATACGGTGGCAAGGCCGCCCTGCCGATCTGGATCGACTACATGCGCACCGCGCTGAAGGACACCCCGATCGCGCAGAACGACCCGCCCAGCGGCATGGTGCAGGCCACCCTCAATGGCGCCACCGAGTGGGTGAAGGTGGAAGACATGGACCGCCTGACCGACTACGACCTGAACCTCAATACGCCGCAGGCCGACGCCGCCGCTTTCGATATCTTCTGAGGAAGGGGGCGATGGGTGCCAACCGTGGGTTGGCACCGATGCTGCTCTGGTAGCTGCCAACCTTGGTTGGCGCCCCGTGCCGACCAAGGTCGGCACCTACCAGAGCGTTGGTGGGTGCCAACCGTTGGCTGGCGCCTCCGCGAAATACCCACGCAGATGTCACATCCGTGCGCTAGTCTGTAGCCAGGTCGCAACAGGGAGTCATCGCATGCATCGCGCCCGTCAGCATGCTGCCAGCCAGACCCGCGAGCGTCGTCACCGTCTCGCCCACGAAGCCGCGCGCCTGATGGCCGAAGGCGGCATCCGCGACTACCACCAGGCCAAGTTGAAGGCCGCCACCCGGCTCGGCATCCACGACGATGCCTCCCTGCCCCGCAACACCGAGATTGAAGACGCCCTGCGCGAGTACCAGCGGTTGTTCTCCGGGCCGCAGCACGGCAACGAACTGCAGCGCCGCCGCGAAGCCGCGATGCGCGCCCTGGAGTTCCTGCACGGCTTCGCCCCGCGCCTGGTCGGCCCGGTACTGGATGGCACCGCCGACGCCAACAGCCCCGTGCAGCTGCACCTGCACAGTGACGACCCGGAAGCCGTGCATCGCTTCCTGGACGAACATGGCATCCCCGCCGAATCACGGACACGTCGTCTGCGCATGGACCGCGAACGCTGCCTGGACGTGCCGGTGTGGGTGTTCAGTGCCGAAGAGCTGACCTTCGACCTGGCCGTGCTGCCCTACGACGCCCTGCGCCAAGCGCCGCTGTCGCCGGTGGATGAGAAGCCGATGCGGCGCGCGTCCGTGGCGCAGCTGCGGCAGGTGCTGGCTGAGGCGGAGATCACCGCGTATATCGGCGGGTGACGGTAGCGCCAGTCTTGGTGGGTGCGGACTGTTGGTCCGCACTGCATTTCAGACTTCCGGATACCTGACCGAAGAGCAGCCGAGCGTGGGCTCGGCTCTACAGGGAGCGTGGCATCCGCGGGCGCCACCTAGCATGGCAGTGCTCTACAGTGGCATGCCATTACCGGTCGTCGGCTCCGGGCCAATCAACCACTCCGGCAACCACGGTGCGGGTGCGCGCTTGGGGTACTCCGCCATCATCCGCGCGTGCATGGTCTGCAGATCGTTCAACAGCCATACCTGGTGAAAGATGTCACTGAACGAATCCGACCAGCCGCTCTTCACCCGTTGGCGATCGACGCTCGTGAGACCGGGCACCAGATCACGCGGGCCCTCCAGAATGGGTTGCAACGCCCTGTTGATGCCCGCGTTCTCCGTCGCGGCCTCACGCAGCTGGCTGATGTGCGCCTGCACCCGTGTGCATTGATACGGCACGCAGCCCGCGGTCGCCTCGATGTAATCGGCGATATCCGCCAGCAGGTTCGCCTTCAGCCGCCATGCCACCTCGCCATCCAGCACTTGCCGCACCCGCATCGTACGCACCGTGCTGGCCCGGATCTCCTCCGGCGTGGAGAACGGCTTGCCGGGAGGAGTACCACCATGGCGCACCAGAACAATCCTGTGGATCGCCTCGTTGGTGATGCCCTCCACCCGTAGCGCAGCTACCTGCGGATGCATGCGCGGAAGCGGCACATTGGTGAACCGCCAGTAGTACCAGAGCAACGCCACTACCCCCAGGAAGCACAGCACGCTGGCAAGCATCCAGACGTCCAGATGCCGGGTGTGGTAGTAAAACCGTGCCCGCCAAACGTAGAACGTGCGGTAGCTGATGAATCGACTCACCCATCGGTACATTGCCATCTCCTCGGCAAGGACCCCGGCGCGGCGGGGCTCGTTACGCGCACCACGCCGGGGCGCCATGGCTTACCAACCGATGCCCACACCCACGCCCATGCTGCGTTCACCGCTGTTGGTGAAGGCACCATTGAGGCTGAAGGTGGCTGAGCCCTTGTCGTTGAGTACGCGCTGGTAACCCACCGCCATGGCCGACTCGCCCTCGGCGTAGCCCACACCCGCGCCGAGGCGGTTGTAGGTGGCCAGGCCGGCGGTGTTCATGGCCATGGCCGTCTGCGCGCTGCTCATCGCCGCCATGCGGTTGAAGCGCTTGTCCATCTTGTCCAGGCGGCGCTCAAAGTTGCTGATCGCACCATCGGTGTACTCGTTGGCGCGGGCCAGCATCTTTTCCAGCTCGGCGGTATCAACCTGCGGCGTGGGCGCGGGCGAATCGTCCTTCTTCGACTTCGGCTGCGGTGCAGGCGAAGCGCCCTCGCCTGCCGAAGCGACCTGCGGCGAACCGCTGGCTTCCAGGCTTGGCATGATCTCTTCGGTCGGCGCTGCCGACGCCGTGGCCATTGCACGCGCCTGCGGCTGGCCGTCCACGCGTTGCTCCAGGCCATCGATGCGACCGTTGAGCTGCTGCTGCGCGGCATGCAACTGGCCACCGTTGACCGCCTCGCGGCTGCCGGCGGCGATCAAACCGTTGGCAACGTTGGAGATGACCATGCCGTTGGCACCCGCCAGGGTGAGCTGGGCGGTGCCGTCGCTGCGGACGGACGGAGATTCCTGGAACACCGAGCGGAGCTGGGTTTCCACGCGGTCGACACGGGAGCCGGTGGTGACTACGGCCGAGTCGAGCGTGGCGAGGGCTTCGTTGATGGTGTTCTGGTGTTGGCCCTGGACGTTGAAGCCGGGGGTGACGACACGACCATTCTCATCGAGACCCGCACCGCCCCCAAGTGCAGCTAGCGACTCGCTCAACTGTGCCACGGTGACTGCATCATGCTCACCAGTGCCACGACCAAGGTTCACCAAACGCCGTTTAACCGAGCCGTTACCGAATGAAGCCGTATTTGATTCGGTCGCGATTGAGTAGGAACCCAGCGCGAGCGCTCCATCAGCGCCTGCTACCACACGACTCGACGCGCCAAAGGCCACACCCTGGTTCGCATAGACATTCGAACCAACGCCCAGAGCAAACCCGCTCTCAGCAGAATCGGCCACGTTAGATCCTCGGCCCAGCGCAACTGAGTTCGTCCCTTGTGCAATCGAGTAACTCCCGATGGCCACACCACCTTCAGAGCCGGTAGACGCCTTGGCGGAATCCCCCAATGCGACACCGAGGAGACCAGCCTCGGCATCATTGCTCAGGCCGTCAAATCCCACGCTCAGGAAACGCCCCGTCTGCTCCAGCTCTCGCACGCGCAGATTTGTGGAGAACAGCTGCCCACCGTTCACAACATCCCTACTCCCAGACGACAGTTCACCATCTGATACACCCGTCAGCGTGGCGCCGCCGTAGTCGATCACGCCGTATGCGTCCCCGGCAGTTGAAGCACCAGATCCGCTTGCATCAAGCAATGCATTCAGTTCGCTTCGGTTCCGATCAACATCCTGCTTGACTGCAAACAGCTGATTGCCAGTCACCGCATCACGACTACCCGCGGCAATATGCCCATCGGCGAGATTGGACAGAACCATGCCCTGCGCACCAGCCAGGTTCAGCTGATCGATTCCAGCCGCATTGGCCGAAGGTATCTGTTGGAAGGTCGCAAGCAGCTGGTTTTCGATGCGGTCTACGCGGCTGTCGGATCTCAGTACTGCACCATCAAGTGCTGCCAAGGCATCTCCAACATTGTTCTGGGTACCACCCTGCACGCTATAGGCGGGGGAAATAAAAGATCCATTCCCATCCATACCTGCTCCACCGCCCAAGCCTGATATGGATTCAGCAAGCTGACTAATGGCCGCTGCGTCGGAATCGCCGATTCCTCTACCAACGTTGACAAGCCGACGCTGAAGATCGTCATGACCGAATGAAACGGTAGATTCTTCCGACGCCAAGGAGCGGCTACCAATTGCTACGCTGTCGAGCGCCCCAGACTGCACACGGCTTTCAGCACCAACCGCGAGCCCACCCTCAGCCTCCACCAGTGACCTGACTCCGAGTGCGAAGGCGCCGATAGCACCGTCTCGAACCGACGCAGCCCGCCCTATTGCGACGGAGTTGGTACCACCTGCAACGGCATAGCCACCAACCGCGACTGCTCCCTCGCCCGAAACGGACGCCAATGCGGAATCTCCGATGGCCACAGAAAACCTTCCCGCCGAAGCCTGCTCCTGATCGCCACCAGCACCTACAGCAAGGAACTTTCCGGCGCTCTCGATTGCATCAATACGCCCATTGGTCGCAAACAACTGCCCACCATTCACCGCATCAGTACTGGCCGCAGAGCTGACATCACCCGCCGCGACTCCCGATACGCGCGCATCTTCCATGTCCACAAGCAGGCGATCGGCACTGAACTTCACCACCCCATCCAGATCCGGATCGAAGTTGTCCACGTCGGTACGAAGCTGATCGATGTCGGCACGGTTGGTCGCAACGCGCTGGTCCTGTTCCGCCAGGGCCTGGGTATGCGCTGCCAGCTGCTGGCCGTGCAGCACCAGTGACTGTCCCTGCGTGGAAACAGACTGGTTGGTGGCATGAAGCTGCTGTCCAGTCACAACGTCAGTGCTGCTGCTGCTCAGCACGCCATTGGCGACGTTGTTGACGCGCCGCTTCGCGCCGTCCTTGTTGGCCACATCCACCACGGTGCCAGTGTTGTCTGCGCCCAGGCGCACATTGCCCGTGGCCGATACCTGGCTGACCAGACCACTCAACGCCGTGGCCCTGCCCAGCGCGTTGTCCGCGGCGGTCCTGGCGCCGGTTGCGGCCGTCTGCGCGGCATTGGCCGCATTCTGTGCAGTCGTCACATTGGCATTGGTAGCGTTGAGCTGCTTGCCGGTCACGGCCTCGGTGCTGGACGTACTGAGCGTACCGTCGGCCAGATTGACCAGCTTGCGCTTGATGGCGCTGCTGCCGACGGAAATCTGATTGGCGGCGCTGGTCTGCGAACCATTGCCCAACGCCACCGAGCCATTGTGCTGAGCCAGGGAGCGATCACCAATGGCCACGGCACTTTCGGCCGAGGCCCTGGCCAGATTGCCCATGGCCGTCGCGTAGAGGCCGCTTGCGTGGGTACCGCGCCCGAGTGCGGTGGAATGCCCGGCGCTGGCCTTGCTCTGATATCCGATCGCGGTCGCGTGAATCACATCCGCCGACGCCTCATGGCCAACGGCAATGGCACGATCACCCACCGCGCTGGCCTGCAACCCTGCCGCAACAGCACCGTTGCCGCTGCGTGACATTGCCCCCACCGACACGCCCCCATTGGCATTGGCAACACGGTTCCCGTCCTTGTCCACGCCAGACCTTGCGTCGTCACCCAGCGCGACGCTCTTGCCGTTGTAGCCCCTGGCGTTGCGTCCCACTGCGGTGCTGATGCCATAAGCATTGGACTCTGCAAGCGCACCGCCCCCCAACGCCAGCGCTTCTGCATTGAGTCGCCGGTTGACTGCATCAACACCGGCCTTTGCCTCAGCGGCCGTTGCCGCCGCGGTCGCCACCGATGCATTGGTCGTATGCAACTGGTTGCCGGTGATCGCGTCGGTACTGCCCGCCGCAATCACACCATCGGCGAGGTATTGGATCCTGCGCTTGTTGCTGCTGCTGCCCACCGACACCGTATTGGCGCTGGAGGTCACCGAGTTGGCGCCCAGCGCAACCGAATTTCCGTGCGTGACCGTTGCCCCGCGACCAAGCGCGATCGTACCGCTGCTGCTTGTCTTGGCCTGATAGCCGATGGCAACGCCGTCATGCGTGGAACTGGCGCTCCCACCCAGGGCGATGGCCCCCGTCCAACCGCTGGTGCCCGCGAAGGCGCCTGCACCGATGGCGATGCGGGAGATGCCCGAGCCGGACGCTGTGCGAGCGCCCCCGCCCAACGCAACGGTATCATCGCCATCAGCCGTTGACCCAATGCCCATCGCAAGCGCACGGTTACCCACTGCCTGGGCAGCGTTGGCATTGGTCGCCGCGGTCCCCGTCGCCAGCAACTTCTGACTCTGGCTCACGCTGGCCAGCGCCTGCTGGGTAGCATGCAGCTGCCTGCCGGTCACTGCATCGCTGCTGTTGGCGTCGACCGCACCGTCGGCAAGGTATACGATTTTGCGCCGCATGCTGCCGTTACCGACCGACACCTGATTGTCGCCGTAGTCGTTGGAGTCAGCCCCCAGTACGACGGAATTGCGTCCGGAAGCTAGCGCACCACTTCCCAGTGCGACCGCGTTATGCGCGTATGACTTCGCATCGTTGCCCACCGCGACTCCGCCGAGCTCCCAAGCGACCGACTTGTGCCCAAGCGCGGTCGCGTATTGCCCATTGGCATTGGCCTGGTAACCGAGTGCCGCGCCGTAGCTGTTGGAGAATGCCCATACACCGACCGCGACCGCCCTGTCACGGGCACCGGCGTACGAACCGAGCTGGACGAAATCGCTGTAGGCCAGCGGAAGCGCGTTCGCGCGCGAGAACGCTCGCCCGCTGGGAGCGGTGGCGGCATCCTCGTGCACAAGCATGGCGCTTGTGTTGAACGGGCCAAAGGCAGCGTACAGGGCATCTTCCGTCCACTCATCAGCGCCTGTTTCGAGATGGCCCGCAGTGGCTGCCATGACCGATGCCGGCAGCATGGCCAGCACCAGCGCCAGTCCGGGACCACGCGATGTGTGCCTGCGCGTGCCGCGCGCTGCCGCCAGTTCGCTTGCAACCACCCAGCATTGGCGGGCGGCGGACCAGAGTCGTCGATAGATCTTGTTCATGGGATTCTCCTTAACAAACGGAACAGAAGGAACCGCTGTGGCACCAAGCCACAGCGGCGAGATGCACTCAGAGCGCGACGTTGTGCACGTGCTCGCGATAGCCATCGCGGGTCAGCCGATAGCGCAGCTGCAGCGTGTGGCCCGGTTGCAGGGGAAATGGCAGTTCCAGCGCGCTGCCGGGGTACAGGCTGCGCGAGACGTCATGCGCGGTGCAGCGCGCGCCATCGCAGTCAGCGATGCTGGTGATGCCCACGCGTACCGTGCCGGTGTTGCGCAGCTGGTTTCCCTCCACCTGCACGTCCATCGTCGATTGCGCGGGCAGTACATTGACCAGCGCGCCCCATACCAGGCTGACGCCGACATTGGCCTGGGCCTTCTCACCCTCGCCTGCCGGGTCCGCGCGTTCGGGGCCGCGCACGCCCTCGAAGTACACGCGGTATGCCGTTTCCTTTTCGACTGGCTGCAGCGGAATCACACGGATCAGCCGGTTGCCGCCACCGGCCAGGGCGAACTTTCCTGGCGTGATGGCGATGGCGGCCTCATTCGGCTCCACCTCAACCTCTTGTTCACCTGCTCCCGCCGGGTCGACGATGCGCTTGATCGATGCCTGCACGTACTGCGGTTGGGTGGACTGCGAGTAGATGCGTATCTGTGCGCCTTTCTTCGCGTCTACCGACGTACGCATGGGGTGCACGGTGAGATTGGCATGGGCAGGCAACGCCATCAGCAGCGACAGCGGCAGCAAGCAGCGGACTAGGGGTTTCATCGGGGACTCCATGTGGGGTTCAGGGCGTGACAGTGGGAACACGCAGTTCCACCTTGAGATCGCCGCTGTAGTAGCCGGGGCGCTTGGTGCTGACCGGCACGCGCGGTGTTTCCAGCGTCAATGGCGTAGGCACGCAGAACACCGGCTGCGTCATGCCGGGCAGCAACACCAGCCGCAGCCGAGCGGTATCGATGCCGTGCAGCAACTGCTCCACACCATTGCGCATGGGCAGCGCGCTACCGTTGTGATCCAGGGTGACGGTGTAGTCCACGCGCTGGCTGGCATCACTGCTGCCATCGACGTGCCATACCGAGTAGCCCGAGGGCCCGGGAGGTTGCGCGCCGCTGTCATGCACGGTGACGCCCAGGTAGCTGCTCTGCGAGCCAAGCCCGTCGTACAGGCACATGTCGAGCTGGGTACGGCCGCCGATGGTCTGCGCGATCGGGTCGTACTGCAGGTTCAGGCCGACGTGCGGGGTGACTTGATCGAAAAGCGGGAAGTAGATGGAGACCGCGTTGTGGTCGGTGATGGTGAAGTCGAACTTAAAGGAGTAGGTCGCAAGCTGCTGATGAGGAGGTTTGCGTAATGCAAGCACCAGATGTGCTGTCCATCGGCCTGCAACCAGCTTCTCCAGTTCAGAAGGCGGTACCCGAAGTTCGGCGCCAGTTCCTGCGGGCATCAGGAAATTGCACTCGGGAGCACTTGAAGACCATAGAGGCCTGGGTGTGGTGGCCCAGTAATCCGATTCACATGCGGGAGTCGCTGCGATGCGGAAGAGATTGCCGTGTGCCTCAACATCAATCTCCATACCACTCCGCTGTTCAGTGAAGCGAAGCGGAATTGCACTGCTCTTGCCTGACGGTAGCTCCCCCGTATCTGACTCCGGGCAACTGCCCGATGACGAATCGGAGCTGGAGGAGCACGTCATGTACAACTGCCCATATGACAGAGTCAGTGCTCTCTCGTAAGCCAGGATCGTCCGGCGCGGTAGCAGTTCGATGTCGCCAGGTAGGGCTGAGCGGTCCCAAGACATACTGATGTCGTGACTGATATCAATCGGATCTTGATCCGGCGGCCTCTGCGCCTTCGCCCTCGGCACCAACAGCACCAGCCCACACAACACCGCCATTACCCACCACACGCGCCGGCTCACTTCGCACCTCCCGCTGCTGCGGTCTGTGGCGTGGCGGCGATCAGCGACTGCTCCTGCAGCAACCGCGTCACCCGTGCCTGGTGGCGGATGTCGGCGGGCAGCTGGGCCACGGCCAGCGGCTCGCACTGCACGGCGCCTACCAGCATCACCACGCTGCGGCGCTCGCGCACCTGCAGCGGGCAGTGCAGCAACCGGTCGTCCTGCAGCAGGTACAGGGTCTTCTCGCGTCGTGGGAAGTCGGCCACGAAACCTCCATTGCTGCCGGTGCCAGGCACCGGCGCGTTGAGAATGCGGGCACCGCGCAGCGGTGCGCCGGCGATGTCCTGGGCGTTGCCGATGAAGGTGTAGGTCACTTCAATCGGCACCGGCATGCGCACCAGCCGCCCCGGTGGCAGGAACAACGGACGCGCGCCGCCCACACCGCTAACGCGCACGGCGGCGATGCTGTCCAGGGCGCTGGCGTCCTGCACTTCAGCGCGGTGCGACTGGTAGGCGGAAATCGGCAGCAGCCGGCGCTCGCCCAGCTTCAGTCGCTGTCGACGCAGCCCGCCCACCTGCAGCTCGGCGGCAACACCGGTCAGGTCCAGGTCGTCGGTGTCGTCCACCTGCACCGCCAGCCCCGCGTCGGCGCCGACGCCAGCGCCCCAGTACACGCCGCGCTTGCCGATGGCCAGGCCGGAACTGTGCGTGGCGCTGTACGCCACTTCGTTGCCACCCTGGTGCTGGTAGCGCGACACCGTGGCACCGGTCTGGCCGATGCGGTTCTGCAGCTGGGTACTCAGCGTGGCGCTGTAGCGTTCGTTGTTGTTGCCGCGCAGTTCGCCCGATACCTCCCGGTACTGATCCTCGTATTCCTGGCGCAGCGTCTGCCCGGCGCTGTAGTTGATGTCCGGCCGCGCATGCTGTGGTTGCCGCACGTCCACGCCATAGCGTCGCTGCGAACTGCCGCGGTCATCGTGCTGCAGGCGGTTGAGGCTGAAGTTGACGTAGATGCCGCGGTCACGGCCGTCGCGCAGTCCACCGCCGCTGGTCTGCTGCCACACGCCGATGCGGCTGGAGACACTGAACTCGCCCCAGCGCTGGCTGCGGCTGTAGCTGGCCTGCCAGGTGCGGCTGAGCTGCGGTATGCGCGTGGGCTGTGGAAGCCACGGCGGCAGCAGCGGATCAAGCCCGGCCAGCGGATCATCATCCAGCCCCGGCCGCACGGTGCCTGCACGCCAGGTCTGGCGGCGGGTATAGGCCACGTAGGCGTTGCCGCCGGCCACCGGCAGCGCCATCGAGGCGCTGAGCGAATCGGCGCAGCCGAGCCGGTCGCGCGCGTCATCCTCGAACTGGCAGGCACGGCCGCGCATGCGCTGGTGGTACACATTCCACGAAGCACGGCGACGGTAGGAAAGCTGATGCTGCTGGCCACGGCTGCCATCGCTGCCGTGCATGCCACTGAAGGTGGCGCGGACTTCCTGGGTGGCAAACACATGGCGCAGGTCCACCCGCAGTTCGCCGTAGCTGAAACCGCCCAGATCGGCGATGCCAGCAGTCATGGCCACGTTGCGCCCCATCGGCACGCGCAGGCCGCCCATGGCCGCCAGTTCGTCGTCGAAGCGGTCGCTGCGGCGCTCGTTGCGGCGGCCTCCCTGCAGGAACCACTGCACGCTGCTGTCGGTCCAGTCACCGCCCTTGTCGAACGGCGCGTCCTCGTTGCGTACCAGCACGCCGTCTTCGTAGATGCGCAGGCTGACGGTGTAGTTGCCCATGGGAAACCGGCGCGTATCGAGCTGGTTGATGCCGGCCTGCAGGTAGAAGGTCTGCAGCAGGCGCTCGCCATCGAACGCATCCACACGCGCATCGCGCGCCAGCAGCACGGTGAGCGGCGTGGCCTGCACGGCGGCGGCGGAGTCCACGTAGGCCTGCGTGGTGCCCAGCCGCAGACCCTGGAAGCGATCCATCGGCAGCATGCTGAAACTGAAGGTGCCGCCCTGCGGGCTGCTCAGGTTGCGGCGGTCCATGCGCCCGGCCTGCAGGTAGTGCTGCTGGCCAAGGTCATGGCGGTAGTAGGCGTTGTCGAGCTGGAAACGGCGGCTGGCAAGACCGCCGCGGTAGTGCTGCTGGCTGAAGGTCCAGTCGGCGGACAGGTGCCCGCGCTGGAACACGCCCAGTGCGCCCATGCCCTGCGCGGCCAGCGCCTGGTAGCCCCGGCCACCGCTGACATTGAAGGTGTGCTGGTGCAGGAAGGCGTTCTCGGCATTGACACTGACCTGGTGGTAGCGCTCGGCGGCCGGCTCGCCGGGGATCCATTGGCGGGCGACAAACAGGCGCACAGCGCCCTCGCCTTCGTCATACAGCGCGCGCACGGCAGTGGGCTCCTGGGGAGGATCGATGTACCCGCAACCGGCACTGGCACCGCCGTAACGGCATGCCAGGTGGCTGTTGCGCGGCAGCGGCTGCGACAACGCCGGCAGCAGCGCAGCCTGCGCTTCGGCGGACAGCTGCAATGCCTGCAGCGCCTCGACCGGGGTTTCCAGCTGCACGTGTTCCAGGGTCACGCGCACCGGCACCAGCCCGGTCGAACGACCGAACAGACGGATCTCCAGTTGTTCGGTCTGGCCTTCGACCAGATCCTCGAAACCGGCGGGAACGCCGCGCGCCGCGACCAGGGGTGTGGCCAGCGACAGGGCGAGCGCGACCGCCAGCCGGGTGACGGCGGGTGCGGGAGCATTCATGGGGATTACCGGAAGCAGCCGGCCCGGCAAGCGGGCCGGCGCGGGTGCCTTACGGGCTGGTGGTCTTCTGCTGCATGGCGATGGTGACGATGCCTTCGTAGCTGCCGCCGCGGGCGATCGGCGCCTGGACGGTCTGTGCAATACGCAGCGCCAGCGGGATCGATGCGCCCGGCAGTGCGCCGTCGAACAGGTCGGTTGCGGAGAAGTCCTGTGCCGCCACGGTCAGCGCCCTGCCATTGAGGCTGACGGTCAGCGGCACCGGCGCGCCGCCACCATCGGTGTTGAGCAGCTGCGGGGTGCTGCCAACACGCACTTCGATGTCCTTGCTTTCATCGTTGGAGTAGATGCGCACCTGCTGCGACCAGGGCACCAGGCCGCTGATCGGGTTGTGGACCATGTTGACCACCGAATCCAGCGCCGTGCCATCGGCCTTGAGCAGGGCCAGGGTCGGATCGACGTTGGCCCAGACCTTGATGTCAGCATCGAATGCATTGGCGGACAGCGAAACGGTGGCCAGCGCTGCAGCGAGCGCGGCCTTCTTCAGGATGGAGTTCATGGTGTCTCTCTCGGACGGTGGGATATGAGGCCTCCAGTGCGGAGGCATCACCCGCCTGCGTGGGGGCGGGCGACGGAGAGAATGGTAGGTAGGCCTACCGCACGCTGACCATTCAAGGATTCCTAAATAACTGAACGTTAAGAAGAATCCTTGAATTCACTCAATGTTTAGGGGTTATGCAATCTTCCTCATACCGCGTTTGCAACAACCCTCATTGCGGGAGATGCCCTTTGTAGAAGTGCACAATGCTCGACGCACGTGTGCACTACCGCCGCCTCAACGCGTGCTGACGATCCGCACATGATCCACGTCGATGTCGGTGGGCTTGAAGCGGTGCGTATCCACTTCACCGTGCAGTTCCACCACGGTGGTCGCGCTGACGGCCTGGTGGCTGGGCAGATCCTTGTCGTCGATTTCCACATCGATCTCGCCGGTTGCGTCCTTGAAGCGGTAGCGCTCGTGGCCGATCTTGGCCACCAGCGTGCCCTGCAGCACCACCGGCTGATCGTCACGCTGGTCGCGCGCCTCGGCAACCGTGGTGACGACACTGGTGGCACCCGGGCCGGTGTACTGGGCGAAGGCGCCAGCGCTGGGCAGGCTCAAGGAGGTGGCGATGAGCGCAAGGGTGAGTCGTCGGTTCATGGGGGTCTCCATGCAGGGATATGTGCCCTCAGCTTCTATCGCCTCGAATGTGGTGCCCATGCAATAGATCCGAAAAGATGTGAAAACGACATCCCCTGCCAGAAACCATTCATCCCGGAACCGACAGCTCTTTCAGGAACGATTCCATGGCCGCCACCAGGGCCAGCGGCGTCTCGTTCATCGGGTAATGCCCGGCATCCTGCAGGACCGCCATCGTGGCCTGCCGGTAGCGGCGCAGATAGGTGCGCTGCATCAGTGCGCGGTTGAAGGTGGGATCGTGCCCACCCACCAGCACCTTCAACCAATGATTGCCGACGATCTCATTGCTGAAATCGGTATCCGCCCATGCTGGAAGATAGGCGGCAAATGCTGCAGGTGAAGCATGTGCCGCCGAATACGCGGCCTTCCAGTCGAGCCATTGCGCCGGCAGCCGTCCGCCGGTACTGCGATCGATGATGGTCCGACGCACGCCTACGTCCCCGGCTGCCGTATCAAGCAGGCTTCGCGTCGCGGCGTCGTAGGCAATGCCGCCGCATGGCACCGGCGCAATGGCCACCATGCCGTGTACCCGGTCCGGCGCAAGCACCGCCATAAGTTCAATGGCCATGCCGCCCATCGAATGACCCGCCACGCTGAAGCGCTCGTGGCCCAGGGCGGTCATCAGATCCAATGCATCGGACGCAATCTCGCCGATGGTATAGGCCCCCCGTACATCGCGCATGCCGCCGTAGCCACGACAGTCCATGAAGATGTAGCTGAAGTCGTCGCGCGACAGCCATGGCTCGATGGGCTCGAACGCATGCGCGTCGCCGAACCAGCCGTGCAGCACCAGGACAGCGTGGGGTCCGTGTCCCACGCGATGGAAAGTATTGGTCATGTGGTTCCATTACAGCCGAGGGGAGCGTTGATGCTAGACAGCGCTGATCCGGCCCACCGTCGATGACGGGTCAATCGCTATAGAATCCGGGCCATGCGCAATTCGCTGCTTGATCCCTACGAAGACCTGCCACGCGATGTCGTGGTTACTTCGAACGACTACGCAGCCGAGTTCACGTTTCCCCGCCATGCCCACCGGCGCGGGCAGTTCGCGTTCGCTGCGCGCGGCACCATCAGTGTGGCCACGCCGCAGGGGCGGTGGCTGGTTCCCCCACGGCGCGCCTGCTGGGTGCCTGCAGGCCTGACGCATGAGATGACCATGCGCGGGCCAGTGACGATGCTCAACGCCTTTCTCTCCGCCGAGGCGGCCGACGCAGTGGCGCTGCCAGCGCACTGCCGGGTGTACGCGGTCTCTGCGCTGTTGCAGCAGCTGCTGGAGGCGGCGGTGGACCTGCCCCCGCTGTACGACGAGGACGGGCGCGCAGGCAAACTGATGCAGCTGCTGGTGGCGGAAATCGCATCGATGCCGACACTTTCCCTGCATGCACCGCTGCCCGCCGATGCACGTCTCGCACGTGTCTGCCGCGCATTGCTCGACAGTCCTTCACTGGCAGTCCGCCTCGATGACGTTGCTGCCGAAGCAGGCATGAGCCGGCGCACGTTCACGCGCCTGTTCCGCGCCGATACCGGGGTGGGTTTTGCCGAGTGGCGGCAGCAGGTGTGCCTGCTGGTAGCCATTGAGCGGCTGGGACAAGGCCAGGCGGTGACGCGTGTGGCATTGGACCTGGGCTATGCAAGCCCGAGCGCGTTTTCCGCTGCCTTCCGGCGTGTGCTGGGATGTTCGCCGAGCCGGTACGCAGAGGCGTAGTGCTGGGCCGGTGATTGGCTGTTGTGTGCGCTGCGCGCGTGGGTCGAGCGTGGCTCGACGCTGTAAATGTCCATGCGCAACTGGATGGCATCAGGCCGCCTCGCGGCGGCCTGATGGATCTCACTCAACGACACGATCTCAGAAGAAGATCGCGTACAGGATCAACAGCGGAATCGGCACGCCCAAGAACCAGAGCAGAAGCGTTTTCATGGCAGGTCTCCTTGCATCAGATGCGGGTTACAGGTCGCGGCGACGGCCGCCCCAGGTGGCGCTGAGGCTGGCGAAGAACGCGCCGATCAGCAGGGTGATGAACAGCCACAGCGCGGCATAGGCCGTTGCCTTGCGCGCATCATCGGCAGCTTGCTTGGCGGTGTTCTTGGCCTTCTCCAGCGCGACACGCATGCGGGTCTGCACGTCGGTCACACGGGCCTGCGCTTCAGCCGGGCTCATGCCCGTCTCGCGCGCGATCAGCTGCGACAGGTACTGGGTATCAGCCGGGTCCAGGCCGTCCCCCTGCAGACTGTTGACGATGATGCGGTTCACTTCGGCACGGACTTCGCGGCGGTCGCCCATCGGGCCATTGCCCGGCATCGGGCGCGGCGGCGGCGGGGCCGTGCGGGCGTCACGTGGGCCAACGCTGGCGGCGGCCGGGGGCGGCGGCGATGCGGCAGGGTCCATTGGGCTGGTACCCGGCGCTGCGCCCGCTGCCGGCGCAACCGGAGGTGCGCCGGCAGCGTCCGGGCCCGCCGTGGTGGCACTGCGGAACAGCGAATCCACCCAGTAGTTGAGGTCGCTCTCCGGTGCGCTTGCAGCAGCGCTGCCAGCTCCGGCCACGGCAGCACCGGCAGTGGTGGCAGCGGCGCCTGCGGTCGCACCGGCAACCTTTGCGCCGGCGCCCAGCACGCCACCGATGGCCGAGGTCAACAGGCCAGCAGTGAGCAGGGTCGCCACAGCCCAGGACACGAAGCCGTGCGCGGTGTCGCGGAAGTAGGTTTCATCACCGTGCAGCTGCGTCCACTTGGTGCGCAGGCGACCGGCCAGATAACCACCCAGGCCGGAAGCGGCCAGCGCGGTGAAGGTCAGCCAGATGATGCTGGACCAGCCGAAGGTTTCCTTGCTGACGCCTTCGAACGACCACGGTGACACCGAGGACAGACCAAGGCCTACACCCAGGATGAGCAGGATGAGGGACAGTGCAGCGGCGGCAACGGCGCCGGCCAGGATCGCGCCCCAGGACACTGCGCTTTCGCTGGTGGGCGGCACGATGGGTGCGGTAACGACAGCGGCGACGTCGGGACCGAGCGGGCCGCGCTCGGGTGGATCGAATCGGGTACTCATGGGGTGGATGCTCCGTATCAGTGCTGCGGGTGCAGCTGGCGTCCTGAGGCTGCGCGAGCGCTTGTGAAGCTGGCGAGACCCTTGAATCACGCGGTCTTGGCGCGGTGAAGAGCGTGCCAACCAAGGTTGGCACCTACCAAAAAGCGGGAACGCGGTAGATCCATGCCACGCGTGGATGATTTTTCCCGAGTGTCGAAAGCGTGCCAACCAAGGTTGGCATCCACCAGAGCCGAAGCAAAAAAAAACGCCCCGCGAATGCGGGGCGTTCTTGGCACAACCTACGCGGGCGATCAGCCCTGGTAGTCGCGCACGTCGCTGCCGGTGTAGACCTGGCGCGGACGGCCGATCTTCATTTCCGGGTCGACCTGCTGTTCCAGCCAATGCGACACCCAGCCGGAGGTGCGGCCGAGGGCGAACATGACGGTGAACATCTCGGTCGGGATCTGCAGCGCCTTGTAGATGATGCCGCTGTAGAAATCGACGTTCGGGTACAGCTTGCGGGCGACGAAGTACTCGTCCTGCAGCGCGGCCTGTTCCAGCTTGACGGCCACGTCCAGCAGCGGATCCTGCACGCCCAGCTGCTTGAGCACCTTGCCGGTCATCTCACCGATGACCTTCGCGCGCGGATCGAAGTTCTTGTACACGCGGTGGCCGAAGCCCATCAGGCGGAAGCCGGAGGTCTTGTCCTTGGCCTTCAGCACGGCCGATTCGACGTTGTCGGCCGAACCGATCTCTTCCAGCATCTTCAGCACGGCTTCGTTGGCACCGCCGTGGGCCGGACCCCACAGCGCGGTGACGCCAGCGGCGACCGACGCATACGGGTTGGCACCGGTCGAACCGACCAGACGCACGGTCGAGGTCGAGGCGTTCTGCTCGTGGTCGGCGTGCAGGATGAACAGCAGGTCCAGTGCCTTGACCACGTCCTGGTTCAGTTCGTACTTGCCGTCAGCCGACTCGAAGGTCTGCTTCAGGAAGCGGCTGACGTAGTCCAGCGAGGTGTCCGGCTTGTTGGCCGGCAGGCCCTTGCCGTGGCGGTAGATCAGCGCCGACAGGGTCGGCACCTTGGCGATCAGGCGCACGGCGGCCTGGCGGCGCTGCTCGGCGTCGGACAGGTCCAGAGAGGCGTGGTAGATGCCCGACAGCTGCGCGATGGCGGCGGTCAGGATCGCCATCGGATGGGCATCCTTGGCGAAGCTGCCGATCAGGGTGTTGATCGACTCATCGACGTTGGCTTCGGCAGCCAGCTCGTCGGTGAAGGCCTTCAGCTGCTCGGCGCTCGGGCGCTCGCCGTTGATCAGCAGGTAGGCCACTTCGACGTAGCTCGACTTTTCCGACAACTGTTCGATCGGGTAGCCGCGGTACAGCAGCACGCCCTTGTCGCCGTCGATGTAGGTGATGGCGGACTTGCAGCTGGCCGTCGCGGTGAAACCGGAATCGTAGGTGAAGTACCCCGTTTCCTTGGTCAGCTTCGCGATGTCGACGCAGTCGTTGCCAAGGGTGGGTTTGATGACGGGCAGAACGACCGACTTATCGCCGGCGTTGAGCGTGACCTGATCAAGATCGGACACTGTGTGCGCTCCTTCATGGGAAGGCGCCTGCCCAAGCGCATTGGTCAGGCACGTGAATGACGTCCTCGGCCTGTGCCGGGGATCACGCCATTATCGCACAGCAGCATTTGCCCGGCGCTAGACAGAAGTCGTAGACGACAGGCGGCCAGACGCCGGCCGTTGAGCGGCCCGGATCGGCAAAAGCGTTGTCACCCGAACGCAGTGTTCCGTCCATCCAAACGCCCGTTGGGCAGGCGCCGGGGAAAAACAAACGGCCGCGCAGAGCGCGGCCGTCGGTTCGAAGCTGGATCGACAGATCAGCGCGCGTAGCGCTTCTGGAACTTGTCGATGCGGCCCGAGGTATCGATGACCTTGTGCTTGCCCGTGTAGAACGGGTGCGAAGCAGAGGAAATTTCAACCTTCACCAGCGGGTAGTCGTTGCCGTCTTCCCACTTGATGGTTTCCTTCGTGCTCATGGTCGAGCGGGTCAGGATCTTGAAATCGGAGGTGACGTCATGGAAGACGACGTCGCGGTAGTTCGGATGGATATCGGCCTTCATGGGCTCACACCGTAAATGGGCTGGTGGTCAAGAGCGGCATTATAAGCACCGGTTGCCCCTCGGGGCAACCGGTTGCCGGCATCCGGCTCAGGCGGCGCCCAACGCCTGGCGCACCAGGGCCTCGAAGCGCGCCTGGTCGTAGGCCATCAGCAGATCGCAGTTGTCCGGCTGGCCGGTCTGGCGGTTCCAGTCGACGATGGTGGCACCGCGGCTGAACGTACCGTTCAGCTCCAC
This sequence comes from Stenotrophomonas maltophilia, assembly GCF_004920835.1. GTDB lineage: Bacteria > Pseudomonadota > Gammaproteobacteria > Xanthomonadales > Xanthomonadaceae > Stenotrophomonas > Stenotrophomonas maltophilia_AQ. Next base: position 26,587 of record NZ_QFHO01000021.1, on the reverse strand, counting down.
GTTCAGCGGCCGCGACTCCACCTGCAGCTGCCCTTCCGGGTTCAGCGCCCAGGCCATGGCCAGTGCGTCGGCGGTGTACCAGCGGCCGCCCTTGCTGTCTTCGGACAGGCCGCGGGTCTTGCGCGAGATCAGCTCGTAGAAGCGGGCGCGATCGGAATCGGCCTGCAGCCACTTCTCAGCCTCCTGCAGCGGCAGGCCGTGGGCGACAGTGGCCTCCCAGTCGGACACCAGCAGGTGCTTGAAGGCGGTGAACACCACGTGCGCCGCTTCCGGATCGAAGGCGATATTGAATTCGGCCGCCGGGGTGATGTTGCCGTGGCAGGTGACCGCGCCGCCCATCACCACGATGCGCTTGATGCGCTCAGGCAGGGTCGGATCCAGCTTCAGCGCCAGCGCCAGGTTGGTCAGCGGGCCGAGCATCACCAGCATCAGTTCGCCGGCGTGTTCGTGCGACAGGCGCAGGATCGCCAGCGCGGCGTGTTCGGCTTCAGCCTGGCGGCTCGGCGGTGGCAGGTCCACATCGCCATAACCATCACGGCCATGCACGTGGGCGGCGTCGACGGACGGATGCAGCAGCGGATCGGGGCTGCCGGCGAACACCGGCACGTCGGCGCGGCCGACGATGTCGCAGAGCTTGAGGGCGTTGCGGACCGTGTACTGCAGGCCGACATTGCCGGCGGCGATGGTCAGGGCGACCACGTCATGCCGTTCATCGGCAAAGGCCATCAGCAGGGCCAGGGCGTCGTCCACACCAGGGTCGGTGTCGATCAACAGGGGGATCTTGTGGGTCATCGTTGCCGTCTTCAGATCGGCAACGAAGTGTGGACCGGGATGATGACCGTTGCAAGTACGGGGGTCGGCAGGGCTGCGCCCTGCACCCGCAGAGGCCGGAGCAACGGCAACGGCAACGGCAACGGCAACGTCAAAAGCTGGTTTTCTGGGGGATGGCGGGGTGGATCCGGTTGCGGGGGACGCCGTAAACCCGTCCTTGGGGGCTTGGCCGCGGCATCCATGCCGCGGACACCCCCGCAACCGGACCCACCCCGCCTTCGACAGATTTCCGCGGTCTGTCGGAACGGCGGATGTTGGTAGGTGTCGACCTTGGTCGACACATCCACGCAATGCGTGGATGAACATGGAAATGATCGAAAGCGCTGTCTGTAGAGTCGAGCCTTGCTCGACTCCCGCGCGCAGCGCGATGTAGATCTACGCCATGCGTGGATGTGTGGACCAAGGTCCACACCCACCAAGGCGGCATTAGGCCGAGGCGTAACGCACGGCGGTGCCGATCCATCGCTGCACCACACGATCGGCCAGCGCGGGCTGCTGCGCCAGCAGGCGCTCAGCCAGCTCATGCACGCCCGGCAGCAGGCCGGCATCGCGCGCGAGATCAGCAATGCGGAAGCCGGCCAGGCCGGTCTGCCGGGTACCCAGCAGTTCGCCCGGGCCACGCAGTTCCAGATCCTTTTCGGCAATGACGAAACCATCGTTGGTTTCGCGCATGGTCTGCAGGCGCTCGCGCGCCATCTGCGAGAGCGGGGCCTGGTACAGCAGCACGCAGCGCGAGACCGCCGAGCCACGACCGACGCGGCCGCGCAGCTGATGCAGCTGCGCCAGGCCCAGGCGCTCGGCATTCTCGATCACCATCAGCGAAGCATTGGGCACATCCACGCCCACTTCAATCACGGTGGTGGCGACCAGCAGGTCGATCTCGCCGGCCTTGAACGCGATCATCGTGGCCAGCTTTTCCGCCGCCTTCAGCCGGCCATGCACCAGGCCGACGCGCACGCCCGGCAGCAGCGCCTGCAGCGATTCGTATGTGGCCTGCGCCGGCGTGGCATCCAACTCTTCGCTTTCCTCGATGAGCGTGCACACCCAGTACACCTGCCGCCCTTCCTGGCAGGCCAGGGCGATGCGCTCGATCAGTTCCGGGCGGCGATCGTTGTTCAATGCGACGGTCTGCACCGGGGTGCGGCCCGGCGGCAGTTCGTCGATGGCCGAGACATCCAGATCGGCGTATTCGGACATCGCCAGCGTCCGCGGAATCGGCGTGGCAGTCATCACCAGCTGGTGCGGCACGCTGTTGCCGCCCGCGCCCTTGTCGCGCAGCGCCAACCGCTGGTGCACGCCGAAGCGGTGCTGCTCGTCGACGATGGCCAGGGCCAGATCCTGGAACACCACCGCCTCCTGCATCAGCGCATGGGTGCCCACCACCACCTGCGCTTCGCCGGTGGCGACCTGTTCCATCACCTTGGCGCGCGCCTTGCCGGTGACCTTGCCGGCCAGCCACGCGATGTGCACGCCGAGCGGTTCCAGCCAGCCGCGCAGGTTGTTGAGATGCTGCTCAGCCAGCAGTTCGGTGGGGGCAGCCAGTGCCACCTGCTTGCCCTGCTCCACCGCCAGCATGGCAGCCAGCGCGGCGACCACGGTCTTGCCGGAGCCGACGTCGCCCTGCACCAGCCGCAGCATCGGGCTGGGCCGCGCGAGATCTTCGCGGATCTGCTTGAACACACGTGTCTGCGCGCCGGTCAGCGCGAACGGTAGCTGCTTCAACAACGCCTTGGCCAGTTTGCCGGGGCCGGCCAGCGGCGGCGCATGATGCGCCTGCAAGGCAATGCGCTGGCGACGCAGGCTGAGGTGATGGGCCAATAGTTCTTCCATCGCCAGCCGGCGCTGCGCCGGATGCGTCCCGGCGGCCAGTGCAGCCAGGTCGGCATCCGGCGGCGGCCGGTGCACGGTCAGCAGCGCGCTGCGCAGTGACGGCAGGCCCAGGCCATCCAGCCAGCCATTGGGCAGCAGTTCCAACGTGCTTTCCTCGGGCAGGCGGTCCAGCGCCTGGCCGATCAGCTTGCGCATGGTCATCGGGCCAACGCCTTCGACGGTGGGATACACCGGGTCGAGGCGGTCGCCGAGTTCGGGATCGTCGTTGCGGCCCAGCACCTGGTAGCTGGGATGGACGATTTCCAGGCCGAGATGGCCGGGTTTGGGCGTGCCGAAGCAGCGCAGCCGGTTGCCGACCGCGAACTGTCCGACCTGCTGCTGGCGGAAGTGGAAGAAGCGCAGCACCAGGGTGCCCTGCCCTTCGTCTTCCACCGCCACTTTCAGCATCGGCCGGTAGCGCATGCCGCGCTCGACCGCGACCACCCGCCCTTCCACCTGCGCCGGCACGCCGTTGCGCAGGTCTTCGATGCGGGTCAGCCGGGTGCGGTCTTCATAGCGCAGCGGCAGATGAAGCCAGAGATCCTGCAGGGTGGCCAGGCCACGTGTCTGCAGTTTGGCGGCCACGGCCGGACCGACGCCGGCGAGCATCGCAAGCGATGCTTCGCCGGACGGTGACAGGACCGGGGTGACCGCCGCCTTGCGTGCCACGTGGTGGTCAGTCGATGACCATCACCGCGTCAACCTCGAAGTTGGCACCCTTCGGCAGGCCGGAGACTTCGATGGTGGAACGGGCCGGGAACGGGGCCTGGAAGTAGTCCTGCATGACCGCGTTGACCTTGGCGAACTCGCCCAGATCGGTCAGGTACAGGCCCAGACGCACGACCTTGTCCAGCGAGCCGCCAGCGGCTTCGGCCACAGCCTTGAGGTTGTCGAAGGCGCGGCGGGCCTGCGCTTCGACGTCACCGGCGCCGACGATGTCGCCGGTGGCCGGGTCGAGCGGAATCTGGCCGGAGAAATACACGGTGTTGCCGGCGCGCACGGCCTGCGAGTACGGGCCGATGGCGGCCGGGGCCTTTTCGGTGTTGATGATCTGGCGGGACATGGGTCGCTCCGGTGCTTTTGGGGGAAAACAGAGCGGTGATTGTACCGGGTGGGCGCGCATCCACGCATGGCGTGGATCTACCGCGCCGCTTCGGTAGTGCCGGCCGCTGGCCGGCAACCTCATGAACGTCGGAAGCACCGCGAAGTTGCCGGCCAGCGGCCGGCACTACCGGAAGCATCCACGAATGGCGTGGACCTGCAGCGGGATTCAATGGGGTCGGATCCCTCTCCGTTGGAGAGGGATCCGACCCCGGGTTCGCGTTACTGCCGGCGCACGGCCTGCACGACCGACAGGCGGCGCAGGCGGCGCATCACTTCGGCCAGGTGGTTGCGGTCGCGTACCTGGATGTTGAACGCCAGCACGGCGGCGTTGAAGTCGCGGTCCAGGTAGTCCACGCGCTCGATGTTGGAGTGGCTCTGCGCGATGGCCGCGGCCAGCTGCGCCAGCACGCCGGTGCCGTTCTCCACTTCCACCACCAGCGAGGTGTCGTAGTCCCCGGAAACGGTGGTATCCCAGCCGATCGGCACCCAGCGCTCGGGTGACTTGCGCAGTTCGGCCAGGTTCGGGCAGTCCATGCGGTGCACCACGATGCCCTTGCCGGCGGTGTGGTAGCCCATGATCTCGTCGCCGGGAATCGGCTGGCAGCAGCCGGCGAAGGTGACCACGCCGCGTTCGCTGCCGTTGATCAGGATCTTCTCCTGCGAGTGGTGGCGCGAATGCGGGCCGCCCCGCAGTTCGGCGTAGGCCATCAGCGCCTGTGCGGCCTGGGTCGGCATCCAGTTGCCCAGCGCAACTTCGGCCAGCAGCGCCTCCAGGCGCGGGAACCGGTGCTCGGCCAGGAACGCATCCAGGCGTCCCTTCGGCAGCCGCTCCAGCGAGCTGTCCATCGCTTCCAGCGCGCGGTCGAGCATGCGGTGCCCCAGCTGCACGGCGTCTTCGTGCTCCAGCTGCTTGAGCTGGTGGCGGATGGCGGTGCGTGCCTTGCTGGTGACCACGAATTCCAGCCACTGCGGTTTCGGCGTGGCCGAGCGCGCGGTGATGATCTCTACCGACTGGCCCGACACCAGCTTGGTCCGCAACGGCACCAGTTTCTTGTCCACGCGCGAGGCCACGGCCATGTTGCCGACGTCGGTATGCACGGCGTAGGCGAAGTCGAGCGCGGTGGAGTTGCGCGGCAGCGCGAGGATCTTGCCCTTCGGGGTGAAAAGGTAGACCTCGTCCGGGAACAGGTCGACCTTGACGTTGTCGAGGAACTCCAGCGACGAACCGGCAGCGCGCTGCGAGTCGATCAGTTCGACGATCCAGGCATGTGCGCGGCTCTGTGCGCTGTTGGGTGAATCACCACCGAACTTGTAGGTCCAGTGCGCGGCCACACCGCGTTCGGCGATCAGGTCCATTTCCTCGGTACGGATCTGCACTTCGATCGGCGAGCCATACGGCCCGAACAGCACCGTGTGCAGCGACTGGTAGCCGTTGGCCTTGGGAATGGCGATGAAGTCGCGGAAGCGCCCATCCAGCGGCTTGAAGGTAGCGTGCACCGAACCCAGCGCGTGGTAGCAGCTGGGCACGCTGCGCACGACCAGGCGGAAACCGAACACATCCATCACCTGATCGAAGGATTTGTTCTCTTCGTGCATCTTGTTGTAGATGCTCCACGGAGTCTTGATGCGGCTGACCAGGCGGTGCTCGATGCCCTCCTTGGCCAGGCGCTGCGACAACTGCACTTCCACCTGCGCCAGCGCCTCGCGGCGCACCACCGGCTGACTGCGGATGTGCTTTTCCAGGATGGCATGGCGCCACGGATACAGCGCCTTGAACCCGAGGTTCTGCAGTTCGCTCTTGACCAGGCTCATGCCCAGGCGCTGGGCGATGGGCGCGTAGATCTCCAGCGTCTCGCGGGCAATGCGGCCACGTGCCTCGCGGCTCTGCGCGCCCAGCGTGCGCATGTTGTGCAGGCGGTCGGCCAGCTTGATCATGATCACGCGCAGGTCGCGCGACATCGCCAGCAGCATCTTGCGGAAGCTCTCGGCGGCAGCCTCCTGGCGGTCGCGGAACTTCAGCTTGTCCAGCTTGGTCACGCCGTCGACCAGCTCGGCCACGGCCTCACCGAACTCGGCCGCCAGCGCCTCACGGGTCAGGGGAGTGTCTTCGATGGTGTCGTGCAGGATCGCAGCGATCAGCGCTTCCACGTCCAGGCCCAGCTCGGCCAGCACCTGGGCCACGGCCACCGGATGGGTGATATAGGGCTCGCCCGACTTGCGCGTCTGCCCAGCATGCGCGGCGGCTCCAACTTCCCAGGCGCGGCGCAGCAGCGGCAGCTGCTCGGGCGGCAGGTAGTGGGCGGCGCGTTCAAGCTGGAGGACGTAGTCGGGTACGGCGGCAGCGGGGACTGCGGCGACCTTGGCAGTGGGGCCTGGGTTCATGCCCGAAGCCTATGCCAGTGCGCCGTTTACGGCAAATCCTGAATGCGAAACAGCCCGCACGGGGCGGGCTGTTCGGCGTATCCAGCAATGACCTTGATCGATGCGATCAATCGTCGTTCTTGGACATGTCTTCGTCGGCGACCACTTCGGCGGCGGCCCACTCCAGCGCTTCGCGCTCGGCGCGCTCACGCTCGGCCTTCTCGACTTCGTCGATCAGCGCGTTGTCGATCTTGCGGGCGGCGATTTCGCGCAGTGCCAGCACGGTCGGCTTGTCCTCGGTCTCGCTGTTGTCCAGCGTGGCCTGCACGCCGTTGGCGAGCTGGCGGGCACGCTTGGAAGCCATCATGACCAGTTCGAAACGGTTGTTAACGACTTCCAGGCAATCTTCTACGGTGATGCGGGCCATACGGGCTCCCGGCGACCGGTCGGCCGCTCAGTCGAATGAGGGAAAGGGGACGGAGTGTACTGGCAGGGGCTGGACAAAATCAAGCCAACCCCTACCCGATTCTTTTGGAATCAGTCAGTTGCGCCCGGATCAGGGGTCAGCAGCGCCTGGATCAGGCCGGCGTGGCGGACCTTCTGGGCCTCCCGGCGCAGGCGGCTGGCGGTGAAGATGGCACACAGCTCGTCCACGGCGGTGTCAAACACCTCGTTGACGATGACGTAGTCGAACTCGTTGAAGTGCAGCATCTCGTCACGGGCAGCACCCAGGCGCTGGGCGATGACCGCCTCGCTGTCCTGGCCGCGCTTGCGCATGCGGTCCTGCAGGGCCTGCTTGGACGGCGGCAGGATGAAAACGGTGACCGTGCCCGGCACCAGCTGGCGTACCTGCTGCGCGCCCTGCCAGTCGATTTCCAGCAGCACGTCCTGGCCGGCAGCCAGCTGCGGTTCCACCGACTGGCGGGCGGTGCCCTTCCAGTCGCCGTGCACCCAGGCATGCTCGAAGAAGTCGCCGGCAGCGATCATCTGCTCGAACTTCTCGGCACTGACGAAGTGGTAGTGCTGGCCGTTCACTTCACCCGGGCGCATCGCGCGCGAAGTGAAGGAGATCGACAGGGCGATCTGCGGATCACGCGCCAGGGTGGCATTGACGATGCTGCTCTTGCCGGCACCGGAGGGGGCGGCAACGATGTACAGCGTGCCGCGCGCAACGGCGTCCGACGGCTTCGACGGGGCGCTCATGCGCGGAACCCAACTGGTTGATTTCGCAAAATTTTTCCTCAGTGTTCCAGATCCGGCGCGGAGGATCGCGCCAGGACGGCGGGGGCTGCGCGGAACATCCTGGAACCAGGCCCGGCAGACGGCTCCCCGGGGTGCGGGCACGCAACTTTAGCAGAGGCGCCCCTTTCCGCGCCCGGCCAGCAGGGTGCAGGGCCTTGTGCCACATGGGCGTGCGGGGGCCTGTGCTATAACCGGGCCGTACCCACCGACAGCCCGGAGGCCTGCGCCTCCTCGCCATCCCAGGAGAACGGCATGCCCTCGATGAGCCGCCGCCAGTTCCTGAAAGTGACCGGGACAACCCTGGTCGGCTCCAGTCTGGCATTGATGGGCTTCGCGCCCGGCATCGCGCTCGCGGAGGTCAGGCAGTACAAGCTGACCCGCGCGACCGAGACCCGCAACACCTGTACGTACTGTTCGGTGGCCTGCGGCATCCTGATGTACAGCCTCGGCGATGGCGCCAAGAACGCCGAGCCGAGCATCTTCCATATCGAGGGCGACCCGGACCATCCGGTCAACCGCGGCACGCTGTGCCCGAAGGGTGCCGGCCTGGCCGACATCATCCACAGCAAGTCGCGCCTGCTCTACCCCGAGTACCGCGCGCCGGGCTCGAACGAGTGGAAGCGGCTGAGCTGGGACGATGCGCTGGACCGCATCGCCCGGCTGATGAAGGAAGACCGCGATGCCAACTTCGTGCAGAAGAACGAGGCCGGGCAGACGGTCAACCGCTGGCTGACCACCGGCATGCTGGCCGCCTCGGCCACCAGCAATGAAACCGCGGTGCTGACCCACAAGGTCGTGCGCTCCCTTGGCATGTTGGCATTCGACAACCAGGCACGTGTCTGACACGGCCCGACGGTGGCAGGTCTTGCCCCGACGCTAGGCCGTGGTGCGATGACGAATCACTGGGTCGACATCAAGAATGCCGACCTGGTGCTGATCATGGGTGGCAATGCCGCCGAGGCACACCCGTGCGGTTTCAAATGGGTGACCGAGGCCAAGGCCCACAACAAGGCACGCCTGATCGTGGTCGATCCGCGTTTCAACCGCTCGGCCGCGGTGGCCGACGTATACGCGCCGATCCGCACCGGCACCGACATCGTGTTCCTGGGCGGCCTGATCAACTATCTGTTGACAGAAGACCGCATCCAGCACGAGTACGTGCTGAACTACACCGACATGTCGTTCCTGGTGAAGGACGAGTTCGCCTTCAAGGACGGCCTGTATTCGGGCTACAACGAGGAGAAGCGCAGCTACGACCGTTCCAGCTGGGACTACGTGTACGGCGATGACGGTTTCGTGCGCAGCGACCCGACGCTGAAGGACCCGCGCTGCGTCTACACCCTGCTCAAGCAGCACTACGCGCGCTACACCGTGGAGATGGTCGAACGTATCTGCGGCACGCCGGCCGACAGCATCCGCCAGGTCTGGGACATGATCGCGTCCACCGCCGGCAAGGACAAGGCGATGACCATCCTGTACGCGCTGGGCTGGACGCAGCACTCGGTGGGCGCACAGAACGTGCGTGCCGGCACCATGGTGCAGCTGCTGCTGGGCAACATCGGCGTGGCCGGCGGTGGGATGAACGCGCTGCGCGGGCATTCCAACATCCAGGGCCTGACCGACATCGGCCTGATGTCCGACCTGCTGCCCGGCTACCTGACCCTGCCGAAGCAGGACGAGCAGGACTACGACGCCTACATCGCCAAGCGCACGCAGAAGCCCCTGCGCGCCAACCAGATGTCGTTCTGGCAGAACTACCCGAAGTTCCACGTCAGCCTGATGAAGTCGTGGTGGGGCGACGCCGCCACCGCCGACAACAACTGGTGCTTCGACCATCTGCCCAAGCTCGACAAACCGTACGACATGCTGCAGGCGTACGAGCTGATGAACGAAGGCAAGATCCACGGCTACATCTGCCAGGGCTTCAATCCGCTGGCCTCGGCGCCGAACAAGGGCAAGCTGATCAGCGCGTTCTCCAAGCTCAAGTTCATGGTCAGCATGGACCCGCTGGAAACCGAGACCATCGCGTTCTGGCAGAACCACGGCGCGTTGAACGACGTCGACCCGGGCACGATCCAGACCGAAGTGTTCCGCCTGCCGACCACCTCGTTCGCCGAGGAAAACGGCGCGGTGGTGAATTCCTCGCGCTGGCTGCAGTGGCACTGGAAGGGGGCCAATCCGCCGGGCGAAGCGCGCAGCGACATCGAGATCATGTCCGAACTGTTCCATCGCATCAAAGCGATGTACGAAAAGGACGGTGGTGCGTGGTGGGAGCCAGTGCGCGACCTGGCCTGGAAGTATTCCAACCCGGAACTGCCGACGCCGGAAGAACTGGCGATGGAGTACAACGGCAAGGCGCTGGTGGACGTGTTCGATCCGAAGGACCCGACCAAGCTGGTGCGCAAGGCCGGCGAGCAGCTGGCCGCGTTCGGCGACCTGCGCGACGACGGCAGCACCGCCTCCGGCTGCTGGATCTACATCGGTGCCTGGGGCCCGACCGGCAACATGATGGCGCGGCGTGACAACAGCGACCCCACCGGCATCGGCAACACGCTGGGCTGGGCCTGGGCGTGGCCGGCCAATCGCCGCGTGATGTACAACCGCGCCTCGTGCGACGTGGCCGGCCAGCCGTTCGATCCGCGGCGCACACTGCTCGCCTGGAACGGCAGGAACTGGGGCAGCGTGGACGTGCCGGACTTCAAGGCCGACGAAGATCCCGCCGGCGGCATGGGTCCGTTCATCATGAACCCGGAAGGCATTGCCCGCTTCTTCGCCAAGGCAGGCATGGCCGAGGGCCCGTTCCCGGAGCACTACGAACCTTTCGATACACCGCTGCGCAGCAACCCGCTCAGCCCTGGCCAGGCACTGACGCTGAACAACCCGGCGGCCCGTGTGTTCGACAGCGATCGTGCACAGATCGGTTCGCCGGATGAGTTCCCGCATGTGGCCACCACTTACCGGTTGACCGAGCATTTCCACTTCTGGACCAAGCACGGCAAGCTCAACGCCATCATCCAGCCCGAGCAGTTCGTCGAAATCGGCGCGGCATTGGCCGACGAGCTGGGCATCAACAACGGCAGCCGCGTGCGGGTCAGTTCCAAGCGCGGCCACATCGAAGCGGTGGCGATGGTGACCAAGCGCATCAAGGCCCTGCAGATTGATGGCAAAACCGTGCACCAGGTGGGCGTGCCGATCCACTGGGGCTTCCTCGGTGCGGCCAAGCCCGGATACATCGCCAATACGCTGACCAACGCCATCGGTGACGGCAACTCGCAGACGCCCGAATCGAAGTGCATCCTGGTCAAGGTCGAGAAGGTGTAGGAGACACGCCATGTCACTGCAATCGCTGGATATCATCCGCCGCTCGGCCACCACCACGCCCTCGCCGGAGGCACGTGGTGCGCACACCGGCCAGGTCGCCAAGCTGATCGATGTGAGCAAGTGCATCGGCTGCAAGGCCTGCCAGGTCGCCTGCATGGAGTGGAACGACCTGCGCGACGAGGTCGGCAGCTGCGTTGGCAGCTATGACAACCCGCCCGACCTGAGCGACCAGTCGTGGACGGTGATGAAGTTCCGCGAGTACGAGGACGAGAAAGGCAAGCTGGAGTGGCTGATCCGCAAGGAAGGCTGCATGCACTGCGCCGACCCGGGATGCCTGAAGGCCTGCCCGTCACCGGGTGCGATCATCCAGTACGCCAACGGTATCGTCGACTTCCAGGAAGAGAACTGCATCGGCTGCGGCTACTGCGTGACCGGCTGCCCGTTCGACGTGCCGCGCATTTCCAAGAAGGACCACAAGGCCTACAAGTGCACGCTGTGTTCGGACAGGGTGGCGGTGGGCCAGGAACCGGCCTGCGTGAAGACCTGCCCGACCGGTGCGATCACCTTCGGCAGCAAGCAGGCGATGACCGAGCATGCCGCGGGGCGCGTGGAAGACCTGAAATCGCGTGGCTACGAAAACGCTGGCCTGTACGACCCGCAGGGCGTCGGCGGAACCCACGTGATGTATGTGCTGCAGCACGTGGACAAGCCCGAGCTGTACGCCGACCTGCCCAAGGACCCGCGCATCAGCCCGATGGTGGAGGTGTGGAAGGGCGTGGCCAAGCCGCTGGGCGTTCTGGCGATCGCCGCCACCGCCTTCGCCGGCTTCCTGCATTACATCGGCATCGGCCGCAACACGGTGAACGATGAGGAAGAAGAAGAGGCCGAGCACGAGGCGAAGAAGATCGAAGAGGAGCAGCGGCCATGAAGTACGCCCCGCACCCGCGGCAGATCGTGCGCTACCGCGCACCGACCCGCATCAACCACTGGATCGTGGCGATCTGCTTCGTGCTGACCGCGCTGTCCGGGCTGGCCTTGTTCCACCCTGCCCTGTTCCCGCTGACCCAGCTGTTCGGCGGCGGGCCGTGGACGCGCATCCTGCACCCGTTCATCGGCCTGGCGATGGTGGTGGGCTTCGCCTTGCTGGCGTTCCGCATGTGGCGCGACAACCTGCCGACCGCCGACGACGGCAAGTGGATGCGTGGCATGCGCGATGTGCTGCGCAACGAGGACGAGAAGCTGCCGCCGGTGGGGCGCTTCAATGCCGGCCAGAAGCTGCTGTTCTGGGCCATCATCGGTTGCCTGTCGGCGCTGCTGCTGACCGGCTTCGTGATCTGGCGGCAGTACTTCAGCCACTTCTTCCCGATCGGGGTGATCCGCTTCTCGGTACTTGCCCATGCGCTGTTCGGCTGGGTGCTGGTGTGCGCGATCGTGGTGCACATCTACGCGGCAATCTGGATCAAGGGCTCGGTGCGGGCGATGACCCAGGGCAAGGTGACCTATGGGTGGGCGTACAAGCACCACCGGCAGTGGTTCCGGGACATCCTGCGCGGGCGGCGGGGAGAGGGTTGACGACAGGGCCTGCGGCCCTGCACCCGCAAAATCAACGTCAACGTCAACGGCAAAAGCGGGTTTCCTGGGGATGGCGGGGTGGGTCCGGTTGCGGGGGCCGCTGCAAGTACGTCCATGTAAGCTCGGTCGCCGCATCCATGCGGCTCACGCCCCCGCAACCGGACCCACCCCGCCTTCGACAGTTTCCCGGTGCTGTTGGTAGGTGTCGACCTTGGTCTACACGATGAACACGGCAACGACCGATGGGGTCAGATCCGTTTTCCTCTGGAAAACGGATCTGACCCATCCTTTCAAATGGCCGGCAGCACGCTGGACGCCAGCGCCGACAACGGCGAGGATGGAGGCTGGTTCTTCCGGCTGGCCCTGCATGGCGCAACGCATCCTTGAACCCGGTGAAATCGAGACGCTGGCCTCGCGCGATGTTCCGCGCATCATCCTGCCCGATGCTGCGTCCCTGTTCGCCGATCGCGCGGCCCGCCTCCGCAGCCTGGCCACGCACAGTGCCATCGGCGGTTACCTGCAGTTGCTGGCGGCGTTGGCCGATGCGCAGCAGGCGCTGCTGGATGAATTGACGCCGCAGCAACGTGAAGCGCTGCAGGTGCAGGCCCGCGCGCAACAGTCGAGCGCTGCGGCCGGCGCCGGCATGCCGCTGCGTCCCGCCAACACTCTCCATCTCGACGACCGCTGGCACGGTTGGTTGCGCACGCTATGCCAACACTGTGCCGATGAAGCCGGCCTGCCCGCGGAAACCCGCCAGGAACTGCAACGCGTTGCCGCTGCGGATGACGCGTGGCTGGATGCGCAGGCTCACGCAGTGCTGGAGCGGGACGATGCACCGTCGCTGGATGCGGTGGCTGCGCTGCTGGTGATGACGGCGCTGCAGGTGTACTGGGCGGTATTGGCCGAGAGCTTCCGCCCGGCCGATCTGAAGCCGCTGGCCGATGCACCCGGGGTGTGCCCGTTGTGCGGCACCCTGCCGGTGGTGAGCGTGGTGCAGGCACGCCCACCCTATGCGTCCTATCGCTACCTGTCGTGCGCGTTGTGCGCCTGCCAGTGGCATTACGTGCGCGTGCAGTGCAGTCAATGCGGCACCGCCGGCAAAGACATCGCCTACCGTGCCTTGGCCGATGTGGATGGCGATGCCGGCCACGCCGTGCGCGAGAGTGCGGTGCGTGCCGAGACCTGCGACCACTGCCACAGCTACCGCAAGATCCTGTACCTGGAAAAAGACCCGATGCTGGAGCCGGTGGCCGATGACCTCGGCACGCTGGCGCTGGACCTGCTGCTGGCCGAGGAAGGCTATGCGCGCGCCAGCCAGAACCCACTGCTGTGGCAATCCGACGGCGACTGACCGATGTCACGCACGCCTCCTGCTCCAGCATCAGCCGCTGCCCTGCCCTCGCTGGATCGGCTGCTGCGACTGCCGGCGTTGTCCGAACTGATTGAAAGTCACGGGCGCAGCCGCGTCACCCAGCTGCTGCGCGTGCATCTGCAGGCGCTGCGTGAGCGCATCGTTGCCGCACAGCTCTCGGTCGAGGCACTTCAGCAGGCCATTGACGGCCCGGCGCTGGTCGCCGCACTCAACGCAGCGCTCGCCGGCGATGCACGCTTGGACCTGCAGCCGATGTACAACCTGACCGGCACCGTGCTGCACACCAATCTGGGCCGCGCCCTGCTGCCCGAGACTGCGGTACAGGCGGTGGCGCGTGCGATGACCGCACCGGTCGATCTGGAATTCGACATCAGCCGGGGCCGCCGCGGCGACCGCGATGCACGGGTGCAGGCGCTTGTCTGCGAATTGACCGGCGCCGAAGCCGCAACCGTGGTCAACAACAATGCGGCGGCGGTCCTGCTGCTGCTCAACAGCCTGGCCAACCGGCGCGACGTGGTGGTGTCGCGCGGCGAACTGGTGGAGATCGGCGGTGCCTTCCGCATTCCCGATGTGATGCGCAGCGCCGGCGCGCGGTTGCTGGAAGTGGGTACCACCAACCGCACTCATCCGGCCGACTTCGCCAACGCCATCGGCGCGCGCACTGCGCTGCTGATGGAGGTTCACGCCAGCAACTACGCGATCACCGGTTTCACCGCCAAGGTCGAGACCGCGAAGATGGCGGCGATCGCGCACGAGCATGGCCTGCCACTGGTGGTGGATCTGGGCAGCGGCAGCCTGTGCGATCTGGCTCTGTTCGGCCTGCCGCACGAGCCGACCGTACAGGAAACGCTGGCGGCCGGCGCCGACCTGGTCTCGTTCAGCGGTGACAAGCTGCTGGGCGGACCGCAGGCCGGCATCATCGCCGGCCGCGCCGATCTGATCGCACGGATCAACCGCAACCCGCTGAAGCGCGCGCTGCGCATGGACAAGATGGGGCTGGCCGCGCTGGAAGCGGTACTGGCCCTGTACCGCGAGCCGGAGCTGCTGGCGCACAGGCTGCCGACCCTGCGCACCCTGTCGCGCACGCAGGACGACATCGATGCGCAGGCACAGCGTCTGTTGCAACCGATGCGCGACGGGCTGGCCTCGGAGCACAGCCTTGAACGCGCGGCGATGCACAGCCAGATCGGCAGCGGTGCGCAACCGCAGGCACAGCTGGCCAGTGCCGGACTGCGCGTCACCAGTACACGCCGTGGCGGACTGGATCGCCTGACCAAGCGCCTGCGCCAGCTGCCACAGCCGGTACTGGGCCGCATCGCAGATGACGCATTGTGGCTGGACCTGCGCTGTCTCGAGCCTGCTGACGAAGCCGCCTTCCTCGCGCAATGGAGCACGCTGCAGGCATGATCGTCGGCACCGCCGGGCATATCGACCATGGCAAGACCAGCCTGGTGCGGGCGCTGACCGGCATCGAGACCGACCGCCTGCAGGAAGAGCGCACGCGCGGCATATCGATTGAGCTGGGCTACGCCTATGTGCCCGTTGAAGCCGCCGCCGGAGAAGGACCAGCAGCCACGCTTGGCTTCGTCGATGTGCCCGGCCACGAGCGCTTCGTACACACCATGGTGGCCGGCGCCACCGGCATCGACGTCGCGTTGCTGGTAATTGCCGCCGACGACGGTGTGATGCCGCAGACCCGCGAACATCTGGCGATCCTGCAGCTGTTGGGCGTAGACCGTGGCGCGGTGGCGTTGACCAAGATCGACCGCGTGGATGCCGCACGCCTCGCTCGGGTCGAAATCGAGATCGCTGCATTGCTGGCCGGCACGCCGCTGCAGGACGCTCCCATGTTCGCCTGCAACAGCACGTCACCTGAAGACGCAGGCGTCAGCGCGCTGCGTACCCAACTGCACGCATGGGTCGCGGATGGTGCCAGCATGCGCCAGGCCGGGCTGCGCAGCGAACTGTTCCGCATGCCGGTGGATCGCGTGTTCTCACTGGCCGGCCACGGCACGCTGGTGACCGGCGCAGTGCATGGCGGCGTGGCTACTGTTGGCGAACATCTGCAGCTGATGCCGGCCGCCACTGAAGTTCGCGTGCGCAGCATCCACGCGCAGAACCAGGCCAGCGAACAGGCGGTGGCTGGGCAGCGCTGCGCGCTGAACCTGGCCGCCATCGCCCGCGACGACATCACGCGCGGCGACTGGATCGCCGACCCGCGCGCGCTGCTGGCCACCACCCGTGTCGATGTGCGCCTGCGGCTTTCCGCGCGGGAAGCCCCTCTGCGCGACTGGGCGCCACTGCATATCCACTGGGGCACGATGTACCGGCAGGCCCACGTGGTGCTGCTGGAGGACCATGACCACGGCGATGGTCAGTTGGTGCAGCTGGTGTTCGACGCACCAGTCTGCGCGATGTGCGGCGACCGCTTCATTGCCCGCGATTCGGCCGCGACCCGTACCCTGGGCGGTGGTGTCGTGCTCGATCCAGATCCCCCGCAGCGGCGTCGGCGCAGCCCGGCGCGGCTCGCGTGGCTGGGTGCGCTGGAGCAACTGGCGGCCGCCGCTGGAGTTGGCCCGCTGCTGCAGCAGGCACCCGCCGGCATTCCCCTCGGCGCCCTGCAGCGCTACTGCCGGCGTGCCGCCGACCGGATCGACCTGCCCGACGACGCGCGCCGCATCACTACCCGCGAAGACACGGTGATCATTCTTGCCCCGCACTGGCAGGCGCTGCGCGAACAGGTGCTCACCTCGCTGCGCGGCTGGCATGAGCGCCGCCCCGACGAACCCGGCGTCGACAGTGGACGCCTGCAGCGCAGCGCCCTGCCTGCGCTGGCAACCAGCCTGTGGAACGCCCTGCTGCAGGACCTGCTCGACGATGGCAGCGTGCAGCGCGCGGGTGCATGGTGGCGCTTGCCCGGCCACGATCACGCACCGCCGGAACGCGAACGCCTGCTGCTCGAACGCGTGCTGCCGCAACTGCACGCGGGCGGTTTCGATCCGCCGTGGGTACGTACCCTGGCGGCCGACATCGGCCTGCCCGAGGATGAGGTCCGCGCGGTCCTGCGCCGCGCTGCCGCGCGTGGTGAACTGTTCCAGGTGGTGCCCGACCTGTTCTATGCACCGGCCCGCATCGCCGAGCTGGCCGCGATCGTCGCGCAGCTGTCACAGGCCAGCGGCACGGTGGATGCGGCGGCGTTCCGCGATGCCATCGGCCTCGGCCGCAAGCGCAGCATCCAGATCTTGGAGTTCTTCAATCGCGTTGGCTACACTCGACGCGTCGGTGACCAGCATCGGCCGCGCGGCGACCTGCAGTGGAATGCAGCCCGCGACTGAGCCCACCGGCATTGCCGTACTTTCGGAAGGCATGCGCATCCGGGCATGCGGCTGGGCTTCAAACCCAGTAGGGGGCGTCGATCGTTCCCTGGTAGGTTCGACTCCTGCTGCCTTCCGCCATTCGTGTTTCCGCAGGAGATGTCGGCATGGCCACGCACGTGCAGTTCCCCGCTCCTTCAACGGCCGATGCCCCGCAACGACTGACGTCTCTCGCGCATGGCGGTGGCTGCGGCTGCAAGATCGCGCCAGGCGTGCTGACCGAACTGTTGCGCGGGGTTCCCGCACTTCCCGCACCGGCCGAACTGCTGGTCGGCCGCGAGACCAGCGATGATGCCGCGGTGTACCGCCTGGATGACCATCAGGCGATCGTCGCCACCACCGACTTCTTCATGCCGATTGTCGACGACCCGTTCGACTTCGGTCGCATCGCTGCCACCAACGCATTGTCGGATCTGTACGCAATGGGCGCGCGGCCGCTGTTCGCGCTGGCCATCGTCGGCATGCCGATCAATACCCTGCCGCAGGACACCATCCGCGGCATCCTGCAGGGCGGCGAACGCGCCTGCGCCGACGCCGGCATCGTGGTCGCTGGTGGCCACAGCATCGATTCGGTGGAACCCATCTATGGCCTGGCCGCGATCGGCGTGCTCGACCCGCAACGACTCAAGCGCAATGCCGATGCCCGCCCCGGCGATGTGCTGGTGCTGGGCAAGCCGTTGGGCGTGGGCGTGTACTCGTCAGCCCTGAAGAAAGAAGTCCTGGACGCCGACGGCTACCAGCAGATGATCGAGTCGACCACCCGCCTGAACAGCGTGGGCGTGCCCCTTGCCACGCTGGACGGCGTGCATGCCATGACCGACGTCACCGGCTTCGGCCTGCTCGGCCACCTGCTGGAAGTGTCCCGCGCCAGTGGCGTGGCTGCCGAGGTGGACAGTGCACGGGTGCCGCTGCTGCCGCAGACCCTGGACCTGCTGCAACGTGGCTGCGTAACCGGCGCCTCCAACCGCAACTGGGCCTCGTATGGCGCCGAGGTGCGCTTCGCCGAGGGCTTGCCCGCCCATTGGCAGCCGCTGCTGACCGACCCGCAGACCAGCGGCGGGCTGCTGGTGTCCTGCGCCCCGGAGGCAGTGGATGCGGTGCTCGCCTGCTTCCACGACGCCGGGTTCGGCCAGGCGGCCGTGGTGGGGCGGTTGAGTGCGGGAACACCGGGTGTCAGCGTGCGCTGATGCGCTGAAACGACAAGGGCGCCCGAAGGCGCCCCTGCTGTATCACTGGATGCAACATCACTCGATGTTCTGCACCTGCTCGCGGATCTGGTCGATCAGCACCTTCAGTTCCACCGCCGCATTGGACGTACGGCTGTCCACCGACTTGGACCCCAGCGTATTGGCTTCGCGATTGAACTCCTGCAGCAGGAAGTCCAGGCGGCGGCCGACCGGCTCGCGCTGCTTGAGCACGCGGCGGATCTCGACAATGTGGCTGCCCAGCCGGTCCAGTTCTTCATCCACGTCCAGCTTCTGCAGCCACAGCACCAGTTCCTGCTCGGCACGACCCGGGTCGACCGGGTGCGGCAGGTCGGCCAGTCGGGCAGCCAGCTTGGCGCGCTGGCCGTCGCGAATGGCCGGAATCAGGGTGCGCACTTCCGTTGCAATGCGCTCGATGCCGTCCACGCGCTCGCTGATGGCCGCGGACAACTTGCTGCCTTCACGCTCGCGGGCCTCGACGAAGCCGTCCAGCACCTGGTCCAGCAGGGCCAGTGCCTCTGCCTGCAGGGCAGCGGCATCGGTGGCCTCGCCACGGGTGACGCCCGGCAGCTGCAGCAGATCGGTAAAGCTGACCTGCAGGTTGGGGAAATCGGAGGTCAGGCGGTGCGCCAGGCGACCCAGCTGGCCCAGCAGGGCCTCGTCCACCTGCAGGTTGGCGGCGGCTTCCGGCGCGCGCAGGCGCATCACCAGATCCAGCTTGCCGCGGCTCAGGCGTGCGGCAATGCGCTCGCGCAGCTGCGGTTCCAGCGCCCGCAGTTCATCGGGCAGGCGCGTACCAACCTCCAGGAAGCGGTGGTTGACCGAGCGCAGCTCGCAGCCCAGCGTGCCCCACGGGGTGACCCGCTCGCCGCCGGCGTAGGCGGTCATGCTTCGAATCATGGATTGTGTCCGGTGCGTGCAAAGGGGGAATGGTACCCTAGCGCCCTCACCAGAGCCCCCTTGCCCGCCCCGTGAAGGCCGCGGGCGTGGCGGCGTACTCCCTCGCCATTACGGAACCCGCACCATGTCCGATTCCCGCCCCAGCGGCCGCCAGCCCGACCAGCTCCGCCCGGTCGTCATCCAACGCGGCTTCACCCGCCACGCCGAAGGTTCGGTGCTGGTGTGCTTCGGTGAAACCCGCGTGCTGTGCACCGCCAGCGTCGAGAACCGCGTGCCGGGCTTCCTGCGCGGCAAGGGTGAGGGCTGGGTCACCGCCGAGTACGGCATGCTGCCGCGCGCCACCCACACCCGCAGTGACCGTGAAGCGGCCCGTGGCAAGCAGGGCGGCCGCACGCTGGAGATCCAGCGCCTGATCGGCCGCAGCCTGCGCGCCTGCGTGGACCGCAACGCGCTGGGCGAACGCACCATCACCCTGGATTGCGATGTGCTGCAGGCCGATGGCGGCACCCGCACCGCCGCCATCACCGGCGCCTACGTGGCCCTGGTCGATGCGGTGAACGTGCTGATGAAGCGCGGCGACATCAAGCGCAACCCGATCCTGGGCGCGGTGGCCGCCGTGTCGGTGGGCGTCTACCGCGGCACCCCGGTGCTGGACCTGGACTACGCTGAAGACAGCGACTGCGACACCGACATGAACGTGGTGATGAACGACGGTGGTGGCTTCATCGAACTGCAGGGCACCGCCGAAGGCCATGCCTTCCGTCGCGATGAACTGGATGCGCTGCTGGGCCTGGCCGAAACGGGCGTGCGCGAGCTGCTGGACGCGCAGCAGGCGGCACTGTCGGCATGAAGCGGCGTCTTGCCCTGACCACGCTGGTGGTGGCCGACTACGACGAAGCCATTGCCTGGTACACCGGCAAGCTCGGCTTCGCGCTGCTGGAAGACATCGACCAGGGCCACAAGCGCTGGGTGGTGGTCGGTCCGTCCGACGGCAACGCCGCCGCCCTGCTGCTGGCACGCGCCAGCGATGAGGAACAGCGCAGCCGCATCGGCAACCAGACCGGTGGCCGCGTCGCCTTCTTCCTCAACACCGACGACTTCCACCGCGACCACGCGGCAATGCTGGCCGCTGGTGTCGAGTTCCTGGAAGCGCCGCGCGAAGAACCCTATGCAACGGTGGCGGTGTTCCGCGACCTGTATGGCAACACCTGGGACCTGCTGGAGCCACGTCAATGAAGAAACTGGTACTGGCCAGCCACAACGCCGGCAAACTGGTGGAGATGCGGGAGATCCTCGCCGACCTGCCGCTGCAGATCACCTCGGCCGCCGAGCTGGGCCTGGGCGACGTGGAAGAGACCGGCCTGACCTTCGTCGAGAACGCGCTGCTGAAGGCGCGCGCAGCCTGCGAAGCCACCGGCCTGCCGGCGCTGGCCGATGATTCGGGCCTGATCGTCGATGCCCTCGGCGGTGCACCGGGCCTGTACAGCGCGCGCTATGCCGGCCACCCGACCGACGCCGCAGCCAACAATGCCAAGCTGCTGGAGGCAATGGCGGACATTCCCGATGGCCAGCGCGACGCCCGCTTCTATGCGGTGATCGTGCTGCTGCGTCACGCCACCGACCCGCAGCCGTTGATCTGTGAAGGCCGTTGGGAGGGGCAGATCATCCGCGAACTGCGTGGCACGAATGGTTTCGGCTACAACCCGGTGTTCCTGGATACCACCCACGGCCTGACTGCCGCGGAGATGGAGCCGGCCCTGAAAAACGCCATCAGCCACCGTGCGCTCGCCCTGCAGCAGCTCAAGCAGCAGCTGGCGACCTGGCTTTGACGCCTTACTGATTCCCCAGGGAAGCCGGCCAGCGGCCGGCACTACCGAAGAAACCCATGCCGCACGCCCACGATCACTGCAACCACCTGCCCGGCGAAGCCTGCTCCGCTGACCACGACAGCCCGCCGCGACTGGTGCCGCCGCCGCTGTCGCTGTACGTGCACCTGCCGTGGTGCGTGCGCAAATGCCCGTACTGCGATTTCAATTCGCACCAGGCCAAGGGCGAACTGCCGTTCGACGCCTACATCGACGCACTGCTGCGCGATCTCGACCAGGATCTGCCGCTGGTCTGGGGCCGGGTGGTGCACAGCGTGTTCTTCGGCGGCGGCACGCCCAGCCTGTTCCCGCCGGAAGCGATCGACCGCTTCCTGCAGCAGGCCAGCGCGCGCCTGCGCTTCGCGCCCAATGCCGAAATCACCCTGGAAACCAACCCGGGCACCGCCGAGCATGGCCGCTTCGACCGTTACCGCGCGGCCGGCGTGAACCGCCTCAGCTTCGGCATCCAGAGTTTCGACGATGCGATGCTCAAGCGCCTGGGCCGCATCCATGACAGCGGCGAGGCCGAACGCGCCGTGAAAATGGCGCAGGACGCGGGCTATGACAACTTCAACATCGACCTGATGTACGCGCTGCCGGAACAGACCCTGGCCGGTGCCGAGGCCGACCTGGAACGTGCGTTCGCGCTGCAGCCGGCGCACATCTCGCATTACCAGCTGACGCTGGAACCGAACACGGTGTTCTTCGCACGACCGCCGCAGGGCATTCCCGACGAAGACAACGCCTGGGACATGCAGGAGCACTGCCAGGCGCTGCTGGCGCAGGCCGGCTTCGGCCAGTACGAGGTGAGCGCCTACGCCCGACCCGGCCGGCAGAGTGCGCACAACCTGAACTACTGGCGCTTCGGCGACTATCTCGGCATCGGTGCCGGCGCGCACGGCAAGATCAGCTCCGGTGCAGAGGAACACGTGCTGCGGCGCTGGAAACTCAAGCATCCGCAGGCCTACCTGGACAGCGCGGGCACGCCAGCCTCGTTCGGCGGTGACGAAGTGATCGCACCCGAGCGGCTGCCCTTCGAATACATGCTGAACCTGCTGCGCCTGCATGAAGGCTTTGGCCTGCGCGATTTCGAGTCGCGCACCGGGCTGCCACGCAGCGTGCTCGATGCACCACTGGCCGAGGCCGTGCAGCGCGGCTGGCTGGACGTGACCAATGGCCATGTGCAGCCGACCGAACTGGGCCGGCGCTTCACCAACGATGTGGTGAGCCTGTTCCTGGAGGAATGAGCTTCCTGGAGTAATGGGTAGTGCCGGCCGCTGGCCGGCAATCCGGTAAAGACAGAGTTGCCGGCCAGTGGCCGGCACTACCGTTCATCCGCCGGGCGATGCCTGGCGAACGGGATGCACATTCACCCTAAAGTAGCGCCGACAGCGGCCGACACGGTAGATTCACCAGATCGATCCGCGGGAATCCGGGTACCGCCTGCCGATGTCAGCTGTCTTTTCCATCACCCCTGCCGACAAAGCCCGCCTGGCCGCGAGCGACCTGCCACCGCGGGTGCGCGAACTGCTGGGCGCGTTGATCGGCCTGTGCCGGCAAACGCTGGCCGCGCCGCTGATCCTGACCGTCGAAGCACTGGAGCAGACCCTGCTGCACGACGCCGACCGTGCGCGCAATCCGCAGCAGCAATCTGAACTGATGGCCCAACGCGGCCAGCTGCACACCTTCTCCGGTCACTTCGCCGACCGCATGCTCGATGCCGTTGCCGACGCACTGGCACGCCTGCGCGAGCCGCCCACCGGCGCCACGACCAGCGCGGCTCCGCCACCGCTGCCGGGCATGCTGGGGCTGTCACTGGTAGCCGAGCATGACGTCGACCGCGACCTGCTGCTGACCGAGATGGTGCGGCGGGAAACCCTGCGTTCGACCAACACGCTGAACCTGCTGGGCCAACGCCTGGGCGTGCTTGCCGCAGCGCCGGCTTTCGAAGCCGACACCCTGCCACTGGCGCCGCAGGCGCTGTGCGCGATGGTGCGCAGACTGGCCGAACAGGATGCGCTTGGCGCCGAGGTGCAGCTGGCGCTTTACCGCAGCTTTGAACGGCAGGTGCTGGAGCGGCTGGGCGATGTACTCGACCGCGCCAATGCACTGCTGGCCCAGCACGGCGTGCTGCCGGGGCTGGTCTACACCCCCTATCTGGCGCGTTCCTCGAGCACGCGGCGGATCATCACCCAGTCGGTAGGTGGCGGCCGCACCACGCAGCCTGCCAAACGTGCCGCTGCGCCCCTGACCGGCTGGAACGGTTCGGCCCCTTCGGGCTCCTGGTCGAGCCTGGTACAGGACGCCTTCAACGAGGGCGGCGCTGCCGGCCCCGCCGCCACGCCGGGACTGACCACGTCCACCGGCAGCGCACTGCATGAGCTGTTGCAGCAGGCACGCCATGCCAGCGCCGCACCCGCGGACAGCAATGCCGTACCCAGCGCTGCGGTGGACGCCGTACTCGCGCGCCTGCAGGCCCAGTCCAGTTCCGCCACCGGCGTGGCCAACCTGCAGGCCGCCGTTGTCGCCCAACTGCGCAGCGAACACGGCGCGCAGGCCCAGTTGGGCAGCCATGACCGCGACAACCTCGACCTGCTGCGCATGCTGATGCAGCAGGTGCAGCAGCAACAGCGCCCCGACCCGGTACCCGCCGCCCTGCTGGCGCGCCTGCAGGTACCGCTGGCGCGGGCTGCGATGGCCGACCCGGGCTTCTTCGTACGCGACGAACATCCCGCGCGCGAGCTGCTCAACCAGATCGCCGAAGTCGGTGCCAACTGGCTGGGCGACGATGATGTCGACCCGCAGCTGCTGCAGCGCATGGCGCAGAGCGTGCAGGGCCTGCTTGGACAGGATGCACGCGCGCCGGAAGCCTTCGCCGCTGCCAATGAAGATGTGCAGCAGCACCAGCGTGCCGCCGCGCATCGTGCCGAACTGGCCGAGCGCCGCCACGTGGAAGCCGCACGCGGCAAGGAACGGCTGGAACTGGCCCGGCGCCAGGCCAGCGCCCGCATCGATCAGTGCTGCGATGCGCAGGAGCCACCGCGATTCGTGCAGACCCTGTTGCGCCAGGCCTGGGCCGATGCCCTGACCCTGACCCGGCTGCGCCATGGCGACGACTCGCCGCAGTGGCAGGAGCGCCTGCAGCAGACCCAACGCATCGCCGCGGTGACCGCACAGCCGGTGGGTGCCGCTGCCGGCACCGATACGGTACTGGCCGCCGAGGTCGAAGCGGCCTTGCTGCAGGTTGGTTACCACGCCGAGGAAGCTGCTGCCGTCGCCCGTCGCCTGGCCACGCCCGGTGGTGAGGATGACAGCACCTCGCGTACCGAACTGAGCGCTCGCCTGAAGGCGCGCGCACGCCTGGGTGAACATGCCGGCACGACTGCCGGTACCGCGGCGACCGCACCGCGCAACAGTGCAGAAGAAGCGGCATACCAGCAGCTGTCGACGCTGCCGTTCGGCAGCTGGTTCGATATCGGCAACGACGACGGCACGCTGCGCCGCCAGCGACTGTCCTGGTACAGCCTGCTGACTGGCCACGCGCTGCTGGTCAACGCACGCGGGCAGAAGA
The DNA here is from genome assembly GCF_004920835.1 of Stenotrophomonas maltophilia. Lineage (GTDB taxonomy): Bacteria > Pseudomonadota > Gammaproteobacteria > Xanthomonadales > Xanthomonadaceae > Stenotrophomonas > Stenotrophomonas maltophilia_AQ. Next base: position 2,000 of record NZ_QFHO01000021.1, on the reverse strand, counting down.
TCGCCGACACCGACCTGGATACGCTGGCCCGGCAGATCAGCGCTGGCCATGCGCAACTGGTCACCGAGGACAAGGGCCGGCTGGTCGACCGCGCCTGGCAGGCCAGCCTTGGTGCATTGCGCGCACTGGCCGCTGATCGCACGCAGGAGACCCACGCATGAAACCCGTCCCACCGCAGGACACGCGCCGCGCACCGCGCCGCCAAGTCTCGGACCTGGTGCCGGTCACCGACCAGATGCGCGAATGCGTGGTCGGCCGGCTCGGTAATGTCTCCGAGACCGGCATGCTGATGCTGGCCAGCGCCCCGCTGCGCGAAGATGCGCTGTACCAGCTGCGCTTCCCGCTGCCGATGGGTGATGGTCGCCAGGAAGCGATCGACGTCGGCGTGCATCTGCTGTGGAGCGAGCCGGCGCACGCGCCCGGGCAGAGCTGGACCGGCTTCCGCTTCCTGACCCTGTCACGCGAACATCGGCAGCTGCTGCGCCAATGGGTAGGCGAGGACAGCGACGAGGGACCGGTTTCGACGGCCTGAGTGCCGGTTCCGGCACAGCGGTTTTTCGCGGTATGCGGCAGAATCTAGGGCCGTTTTCCGTGTCGAGCCACCGCAATGATCCAGCAAGACCCCGGCGCCCTGTATTCCGACCACCTGGCCGTGCTGTGCCGACGCGCCGAACAGGCGCTGGCCCGCGGCAGCCTCGACCATCTGGTGGTGCCCAGCGGCACCCTGCACTACCAGGTGTTCGACGACCGCGACTACCCGTACGCGGTGAACCCGCAGTTCAAGGCCTGGCTGCCGCTGACCCGCGTGCCCAACAGCTGGATCGTGTTCACCCCCGGCAAGCGCCCGGCGGTGATTTTCCACCAGCCGTTCGATTACTGGCACGTGGTACCGGACGCACCCAGCGGCTGGTGGGTGGAGCACTTCGACATCCACATCATCCGCAAGCCCGAAGAGGCGCTGGCGCTGCTGCCGGCCGACCCGTCGCGCTGCGCGATCCTCGGCGAGCCGCAGAGCGCGCTGGGCAGTTACGTGCCGAACAACCCGGCACCGGTGGTGAACTACCTGGAATGGCACCGCGGCAGCAAGACGCCGTATGAAATCGCGTTGATGCGCCAGGCGCAGGTGCTGGGCGTGCGTGGCCACCGCGCCGCCGAAGCCGCGTTCCGCAACGGCGCCGACGAGTTCAGCATCCACATGGCGTACTGCCAGGCCGTGGGCCAGGATGCCACCGAGTTGCCGTACGGCAACATCGTGGCGCTGAACGAGCATGCCGCCGTGCTGCATTACACCGAGCTGGGCCGCAAGGCGCCGCAGCCGCTGCGCAGCTTCCTGATCGATGCCGGCGCCAGCGCGCACGGCTATGCCAGCGACATCACCCGTACCTACGCCGCACACGGCCACGACGAGTTCGCGGCGATGATCGCTGCCGTCGACGCCGCGCAGCAGCAGATGTGCGCGGCGGTGCGTCCGGGCTTCGACTACAAGCAGCTGCACGTGGACGCGCATCTTTCGCTGATGGGCGTGCTGAAGGACTTCGGCGTGATCAAGGTCTCGCCGCAGACCGCACTGGAGACCGGCGTCAGCGCCGCGTTCTTCCCGCACGGCATCGGCCACCTGATCGGCCTGCAGGTACACGACGTGGCCGGTTTCGCGGCCAGCGATGAAGGCGGCCGCATCGAGCGCCCGGCCGGCCACCCGTACCTGCGCCTGACCCGCGTGCTGGAACCGGGCATGGTGGTGACCATCGAACCCGGCCTGTACTTCATCGACATGCTGTTGAATGAAGTAAAGGACGCCGGCCATGGCGATGCGATCAACTGGGACCGTGTGGACTTCTTCCGTCCGTACGGCGGCATCCGCATCGAAGACGAAGTGCTCTGCACCGAGGGCGAAGCGGACAATCTGACGCGGCCGGAGTTTGCGGCGGCGAACGGCTGAGCCCCTCGTGGTTGGTCGCTGAAATCAAAAGCCGCGCTTGGCGGGGCGGGGTGGGTTCGCG
>NZ_QFHO01000020.1 GCF_004920835.1 Stenotrophomonas maltophilia | reverse complement strand
GGGTTGGGGGTCGGATCTGTTTCCCATCGGGAAACGGCTCTGACCCCGTCCTGCTGCGCCACCGGTCCCTGGGCTCAGAGCCCTTTCCAGCGGAAAGGGATCCGACCCCGTCATCCACCCCGTTCAGCAGGGGCTGGTACACTACGCCGGCCGGTTCGCCGGTACACAAACGTCTTCAGGGCGGGGTGCAATTCCCCACCGGCGGTAGGTGCGCAAGCACGAGCCCGCGAGCGCCCCGGCCTTACCGTCGGGGGTCAGCAGATCCGGTCCAATGCCGGAGCCGACGGTATAGTCCGGATGAAAGAAGACGGTGCCACAGGGCCTTTGCGGCCCTGCGCCCGCCTGTTTGCCTTGCGGCGTTTTTCGCTCACTTTTCGCGGAGAACGTTACTTGTTTACTGGAATCATCGAAGGCGTCGGCCGTCTGGCCGCACGCGAATCCATCGGCGGCGATGTCCGCTTTACTTTCAATGTCGGGAATCTGCCGTTCGACAACGTGCAGATGGGCGAGAGCATCGCCATCAACGGCGTCTGCCTCACCGTCATCGCATTCGACGCCGGCAGCTTCCAGGCCGATGCGTCCACCGAGACCCTGGGCCTGACCACGCTGGGTCAACTGGCCGAAGGTGCGGTCATCAACCTCGAACGTGCCATGCGCCCGACCGACCGCCTCGGCGGCCATCTGGTCAGCGGCCACGTCGACGGCCTCGGCCAGGTCCTGTCCATCCATGAAGATGCGCGTGCCCAGCGCTGGCGTTTCGCCGCGCCGGCCGCCCTGCGCCGCTACATCGCCAAGAAGGGCTCGATCTGCGTGGACGGCGTCAGCCTCACCGTCAACGAAGTGGACGACGAGGGCTTTGAAGTGGCGCTGATCCCGCACACCGTGGCCAATACTGCGTTCTCCGCCACCGGCGTGGGCAGCGCGATCAACCTGGAAATCGATCTGGTCGCTCGTTATGTCGAGCGGTTGTTGGGTGAAGGAGCCCGCGCATGAACTTCGCCCCCATTCCCGACATCCTGGAAGACATCCGCCTCGGCCGCATGGTCGTCATCGTCGATGACGAAGACCGCGAGAACGAAGGCGACCTGATCATGGCTGCGGAGCTGGTCAAGCCGTCGGACATCAATTTCATGGTCACCCACGGCCGCGGCCTGGTGTGCCTGCCGCTCACCCGCACCCGCGCCGCCGACCTCGGCCTGGCGCCGATGGTGCAGGCCAATACCGCGCAGTTCCAGACCAACTTCACCGTCAGCATCGAAGCGGCCGAGGGCGTGACCACCGGCATCTCGGCACACGACCGCGCGCACACTATCCGCACCGCGGTGAAGCCCAATGCCAAGCCGTCGGACCTGCACCAGCCGGGCCACATCTTCCCGCTGATCGCCCAGCCCGGTGGCGTGCTGACCCGCGCCGGCCACACCGAAGCCGGCGTCGACCTGGCCATGCTGGCCGGACTGGAACCGGCCGGTGTGCTGGTGGAGATCCTCAATCCGGACGGCAGCATGGCGCGCCGCCCGGAGCTGGAAGTGTTCGCCCGCGAGCACGGCCTGAAGATGGGCTCCATCGCCGACCTGATCGCCTACCGCTTGGCCACCGAAAAGACCGTCGAGCGCGTGGACGAACGCGAGATCGAGACCGAGTTCGGCCCGTTCAAGCTGGTCACCTACCGCGACCGCATCGCCCACGACCTGCATTTCGCCCTGGTCCGCGGCACCCCGGATGCGGACACGCCCACCCTGGTGCGCGTGCAGGTGGAAAACCCGCTGGCCGACCTGCTGCACTGGCGCCGCGATGACTTCGGCGTGGCGGCCACCGATGCCCTGCGTGCCATCGATGCCGAAGGCAGTGGCGTGATGGTGGTGCTGTCGGCCCCGCGCGATGGCGAAGGCCTGCTGGCCCGCCTGCGCCAGCAGCCGGCGCCGGTCGTGCCGGGCAAGGACAAGGACGTGAGCCAGTGGCGCCGCAACGGTGCCGGCGCGCAGATCCTGTCCGACCTGGGCCTGGGCAAGCTGCGCGTGCTGGGCACCCCGCGCCGCCAGATCGGCCTGGCCGGCTACGGCCTGGAAGTGGTGGAGACGGTCACCCCGTAACCCGCTCGGTGTGCCGACCAACGGTCGGCACCCACAAAGGGGCGGCCCACTGCAGCTGGTGGGTGCCGACCGTTGGTCGGCACGCCCCCGGGCCCCGCCAGCCACGGCCGGGGCCCATCCACGGTAGAATTACCCCTTAATCGAATCCCAAGCCGCATATGAGCCACTACGAAGGCGATCTTCGCACTCCCGAGTCGGCGCGCTTCGCCATCCTGGCCAGCCGCTGGAACGCCCGCATCACCGATGTGCTGGTTGCTGGCGCCCGCCAGAGCCTGGCCGGCAACGGCATTGCCGAAGCCAACATCGACGTGATCCGCGTGCCGGGTGCCTGGGAACTGCCGCTGGTCGCCGCGCGCCTGGCCGCCGCCCATGAACACGCCGCCATCCTCACCCTGGGCTGCGTGATCCGTGGTGATACCCGCCACTACGAACACGTGGCCGACCGCTGCGCCGAAGGCCTGATGCGCGTGCAGCTGGACTTCGGCGTGCCGGTGCTGAACGGCGTGCTGGCCGTGGAACGCGTGGAAGATGCCGAGGCCCGCGCAGGCGGCAGCCACGGCAACAAGGGCGAGGAAGTCGCACTCGCCGCATTGGAAATGGTCAACCTTCTGGAGCAGCTGCCATGAACAAGAACACCCAGGGCAAGCCCTCCGGTAAACCCGTCCGCCGCGATGGCATCGATCCGGTGCTGCGCTCGCGCGCGCGTCGTCGTGCCGTGCAGGCCATCTATGCCTGGCAGATCTCCGGTGGCAACGGCCAGTCGCTGATCGCCCAGTTCGCCCACGAACAGGCCCGCGAAATCGCCGACCTGGCGTACTTCGAAGCACTGGTGCATGGCGTGCTCGACAACCGTCGCGACATCGACGAAGCCTTCGGCCCGTACCTGGACCGTGGCATCGACGAAGTGGACGCAATCGAACGCGCCGTGCTGCGCCTGGCCGGTTACGAACTGCGTTACCGCCTGGACGTGCCGTACCGCGTGGTGATCAACGAAGCCATCGAATCGGCCAAGCGCTTCGGTTCCGAACATGGCCACACCTACGTCAACGGCGTGCTGGATCGTGCCGCCGTGGAATGGCGGAAGGTCGAATCGGGTCACTGACCCACCTGTGGTAACGCCGGCCGCTGGCCGGCAACTGCAGGGATTCTGAGGTTGCCGGCCTGCGGCCGGCACTACCGCCCACCGCGCACGGCGCGGCACGTACAAACGCGGGAGCGCCCCATGTCCCTGGCCGAATTCGCCCTCATCGACCGCATCCGCGCCCGCACCGTCGAGCGCGACGATATCGTGCTCGGCATCGGCGATGACGCCGCGCTGCTGCAGCCGCGCCCGAACGAGCAACTGGTGGTCACCGCCGACACGCTCAACAGCGGCGTGCATTTCCCGACCGAAACTCCGGCGTTCGACATCGGCTGGAAGACGCTGGCCGTCAACCTGTCCGACCTCGCCGCGATGGGCGCGCGCCCGGCCTGGTGCACGCTGGCGCTGTCGCTGCCCGAAGCCAGCGAAGACTGGATCGATGCCTTCGCCGATGGCTTCTTCGCCCTGGCCGACCAGCATGACATCGCCCTGATTGGCGGTGACACCACGCGTGGCCCGCTGTCGCTGTCGGTCACCGCGATGGGTCAGGTCTCCCGCGGCCAGGCGCTGCGTCGTGATCGCGCACAGATTGGCGATGACATCTGGGTCAGCGGCACCCTCGGCGATGCTGCCGGTGCACTGCGCCTGTGGCAGCAGGGCGCATTGAACGTCACTGCAGCCACGCTGCTGGCCGACTACGAAACCCTGCGCCTGCGCCTGCTGCGTCCCACCCCGCGCGTCACCTTGGGCCTGCGCCTGCGTGCATTCGCGCATGCCGCCGTCGACGTCTCCGACGGCCTGCTGGCCGACCTGGGCCACATCGCTGCACGCAGCGGTGTACGCGCCGAAGTCGATGCCGATGCATTGCCGATGTCGTCGGCACTGCGCGAACTGCTCGGCCGTGACGGCGCCCGTGACTGCGCGCTGCACGGCGGCGACGACTACGAACTGTGCTTCACCGCCGCCGCCGACCAGCGCGACGCGCTGCACTACGTCGCCGAATCGCTGGACGTGCCGATCACCCGCATCGGCCGCATCATGGAAGGGCAGGGTGTGCACACCGAAGGCCACGACGGCCCGAGCGGATACGAGCACTTCGCCTGACACATGAGAACGCCGGGCATGGCCCGGCGCTACGGTGTTGCTCTGGTAGGTGCCAACCTTGGTTGGCACGGATGTAACCGCTCTGCGCGCCGCCTCTTTGGCGTAACCCTTAAACGTGCGGAACGGGCGTGCCACTTCGTGGCCGAATCGCTGGGCGCGCCGATCACCCGCACCGGCCGCATCATGGAAGGGCAGGGCGTGCACGCCGAAGGCCACGGCCCGAGCGGAGACGAGCATTTCGCCTGAGTGCGGCAGGGATTCGTGTCCTGCCGGTACGCGGCAGCGGGCAAGGTGCCTTGATTGCCGGCCATGCTGGCAGCACGGGCGATGAGCATTTAGGAATCGTCCGAATTCGACGCTGCGCGCTTCGGCTTACAACTAATTTCATAGCGGGGCGTTTGACGCAACGACACACTCCACGCTCCTGAAAACGAGCGGTCCCATGTCACGTGTCGTCCATGTCCTGCTGCTGTGTGCGCTGGCGTTCCCCAGTCACGCCGGTGCACCGCAGATCAATGTCGGCGTCCTCTTCGACTACCTGCAGCCCGGCAGCAGCAACCTGCTCAAACGCATCCGCAATACCGGCGCTGGCACCGCCTACGTCCGGGTGGAAGTGGCAGAGATCTTTTTCGATGCCGATGACAACCCCGTCGAAGTTCCGGTGGATGCGCCGTCGCTGGTGCGCAACGCGCCTGGGGCGCGTGGGGTCATCGCCAGTCCCAGTCGCCTGATCATCGCAGGCAACGGCCAGCAGGCCACACGTCTGGTATATCGGGGCCTGCGCGACGAGGAACGCTACTACCGCCTGCGTTTCGTGCCGGTGGCGCCCAGTGCCGAGGAATTCTCGCTCAGCGAGGAACAGGCACAGCAGGCCGCAGAGCTTTCCTCGGCCATCCGCGTGTTCACCGGCTTCGGCACCGTGCTGTTCATCGCGCCACAACACCCGCGCTATGACACCCGCATCGAGTCCGGCCAGATCCACAACCACGGCAACGCCACCATTGTTCTGGAAAACCTGCGCCAGTGCGAGCGGGCCAAGGTCGACGCCTGTACGCCCGGAATCATCGTGCACGTACGCCCCGGCCGCTCTCACGTGCTGGCGTCTGACGATACGCATTTCATCCGTTACGACTTGAAGGAGGGCGAACGCCAGCGCAGCATCGACAGTCGCCGCTGACCGTCCGTCCCCCACCAACGCCATTGTCCCGCCCGGGCCCGCCAGGAGTCCGATGGGACTGCTTTGCCCTTGTCCTGGCTTTTGTACCCACTCACCCTGGAGTATCTGAATGTCCTTCTTGAAACACGCGATGGCGGCTGCGGCAGTCCTGCTCATCACCCCGGCCGTCAGCTTTGCGGCTACCGAAACCAAATCGATCACCGTCAATGTGTCGGCTGATGTTCCCAACGTTGCCGGCCTGCAGGTGTCCACGCCGGACGGCTGGGAAGGCCTGCCGCAGAATCTGCCGTGGGATACCGCACGCCAGGTGCTCGGCGAACTGACCGGTCGCGTGATCAACGTGAAGTCGCCGGCTGCCATCACCGCCTATCTGTCCGCCCCGGCGCAGATGGCATCGGCCGCGGACGTCGTGGATCTGGCGGTGAAACTGGACAACGTGGTCGTGCCGGCAACGGCCGCCGCCAAGATCACCGTTGCCAACGCAGCCCAGGCCGCATCCGGCAAGTCTCTGGCCTTCGCCATCGCGCCTACCGAACCGGGCGGCGGTTACAAGCAGGGTACTTACGGCGGTCAGTTCCACATGATCTTCGAAAGCGACATCTGACGCCTGCCGAGCTCTGTGCCTTCCTGCCCCACCGCGCGTGCGGCAGGAGGGCCAATGTCATCTATGCGCCTTTCACACCTACCCCCGCGACCGGTTCCGATGCGACTGGCTGTTGCCATTGCCGCCATGCTTGCTACTGCCTCGGCGCAGGCGACCGCAGGCGCGCCAGACGCACAGGTCAGCCTGCTGGAGCAGCGCGACCGCATGCCTGCGGAGTTCCGCGAGCATCTGTTCGGCAATCCGCTGACCGTACGCGTGGAACTGGACGGGCAGTACCTGGGCGACGCCGAAGTACTGCTGCATGAAGACAACCGCGTACAGCTGATCGGCTTCGTCGAAAGCATCGACAGCCCATGGCCGCAGAGCGAGCGCACGCGCTGGGCCGAGCAGCTGGCCGAACCGCTGCCGCTTGGCATATGCGCGCCGCAGTGCCGTGGCCTGGCCGCGCTGCACTACAGTCTGGCCAATTCGCTGCTGAGCCTGTTGACGCCGGCAACTGCCAGTGCGGAACAACGCAACATTGCCCTGCCGGCGTCCGGCAGCCACGGCTTGATCGTACGTAACAGCCTGGCCGTGCATGGCGGCCAGGACCAGCCGGCCAGCGCACGCTACAGCGCTGAACTGAGTGGCAGCATCGGTCTGTGGAGCACGGTTGGCAGCTACCAGTACTACGCCCAACCCGGCAGCACGGAGCACTATCTCAGTGCGTTGTATGCACAACGCGAGCTCGGCGATCATTTCGTCCGCGCGGGCTATTTCCTGCCCACGTTCGAGGGCATCATCCGCCAGCCACGCGCGCCTGGTACGCAGAATGACACCGCACTGGGAGTGATGTTCGGTTCGTCGGATGTACTGCTGGCCGACACGCGCAGCGCCAGCGTCTATCCGGTCTATGTCACCGCCAACCGCGACGGTGTGGTGGAGATTCTGCGCGACGGCAACCTGCTGGCCACACAGGCCGTGAAGCCGGGCGTGCAGGAGATCGACACGCGTCGCCTGCCAGGCGGCATCTACGACGTGGTACTGCGGGTCATTGAAGACGGCCAGGAGGCCTCGCGCGAAACCGCCTCGATCCACAAACCCAGCCGTTGGCGCGATCCCACCCGGCGCTGGCGCTACAGCGCGTTCGCCGGCCAGCAGCGCAGCCTGCTCGACAGCGATCGTTCAATGCAGGAAGGCGAGATCGCCGCCGGTGCGGTGGTCAACTACCTGCTGCACCCGCGCGCAGTGGCCGGTGCCACCGTGCAGCAGATCGGCACGCGCCGCGCCACCGGCCTGTCGATGGACTGGCAGGCCAGTGATCGCTTCAGCGCCTACACCAATTTCTACACCTCCAGCGATGCCGGGCGCGGCGTGGATCTGCAGGGACTGTATCGCTACCGTGCCGGTTCGGTGGTCGCCAACCACGCGCGCAGCTGGGCAGAGCAGCGTCATCGGCTGCCCGCCAGCGAGGGTGCGCCGCCACGTTGGGAAACCCGGGGAGGCTGGCAGGACACCACGGCCGTATCGATCACCCATCGCTTCAGTCACCGCGACAATGCGAGCCTGCGCGTGGCCCGCAGTTCCGGCTTCACCCGTGGCACCGGCATCGACGTTTCCTACGGTCGCCGCGAAACCCTGTTCGGCAGGCATGACGTCAACTGGCGTGTCTCGGCCTACGACCGTCCGGGCAGCCGCTTCACCCACTACCGCCGCCAGCGCGGCATCGATCTCACCGTCAGCGTGTCACTCGGCAGCGAACGCCGCAGCTACAGCGGCAGCCTGGGCAGCCGGACCGGCGAAGCCGGCCAGCGCGACGGCTACGTCACCGCGGTCGCCACCCAGCGTGTGGATGGGAAGATTCTGCGCAGCGTCAATGGCATGGTCACAGCTGAACGCAGCGGCATTGGCGCGGGCGCCGGCGCCTATCTGCAGAGCCCGCTGCTGGAAGGCGATGTGCAGCTGTATCGCGGTGCCGGTTCCGGCCACGTTGGCGGCAGCGCCAACCTGGACAGCACCGTGGTGATCGGGGGAGGACATGCTGCCGTGCTGGGCCAGGGACGCAGCGGCAGCATGGACACCGGCATCATCGTCGACGTGCGCAGTGACTTCCCCGATATCACGTTGCGTGCCGACGACAGTCGTGGCGGTGGCGTGCAACTGCGCCCGGGACGCAACTTCGTTCCGGTCACCGCCTATCGTGCGGGACAGGTGCAGTTCGACTTCCACGGCCGGCACGCACCTGCGGCGGCGCTGCAGCCGTCGACCATCAGCTACCACCTCAACAAGGGCGGCGTGGTGCACACCACGGTGGATGTACTGCGCACCTTCACCGTGATGGGTCAGGTACTGGATGCCGATGGCAACGGCATGCGCGGTGTGCAGGTGATCAACCACGCCGGCCGCAGCGTCAGCCAGGAAGAAGGCTTCTTCACCCTTGAACTCAGCGCACGCGCGCCGGTGGTGGAGCTGCGCTACCCGAACCGGATCAGCTGTGTGCTGACCATGGAGGAGGGCCGCCACCCGCGCGAAGGCGATGTACTGATGGTGGGCGGCATCGGCTGTCCGCCGTCGGTGGTCGCGCACTAGCCCATTGTTCCGACGAACCAGGCAGGTCTAAAGCATGACTATTGGCATCCGGCTGTTCCCGTTGCTGGCCGTAATGGCGGCGTTGCCTGCCACCGCACAGGTGGTGGACGTCAACGTCACCGGCGAATTCAGGCCCAACGCCCTGGATCCGGGCGATACCGCATTCCGCAACACGACACCCCGGGGCAGCTTCTGCAACTGGAGGCCGGCCGAATGCGATAGAAACGGGGCGTATATCTTCGATCTCGGCAACCGCGAGTACTGGCGCAAGGAAGGGCCGAGCGACGACACATCAAGGCGTGATACCACCTACATCCGCTTCCCGCCATCGCGTACGATCACCCTGCAGGAGGTATCGAGCGGACGCACCTTCGAGGCGACCATCAGCTTTGCGGCGCTGTCCATGCGCATCAACTTCGGTGGTGGCGCCGATCCCTGGTACCACGGCGTCAGTGGAGGTTGCACGGCCATCCGCGGCGCCGGTGGGGTTGGATTTTCGCTGGGTGGTTGGGCGGCGCGGACGCCAGCCAGCCCCACCGAGTGCTACAGCACCAACACGCGGTATGCCCGCACCTACTCCTACAGGAACGTGGGGCTCGGCATCCACGTCAACCTGCCCAATGCAATGACGCTGCAGGACGGCCGCTACGTGGCCCAGGAAACCTGGACCACCGGCGGCGCCGAGGCCGACATCGATCTGGGCGACAACATCACCGGTGTCGAGGCCGTGCGCATGAACTTCGTGTTCGATGTGATCCACGATTTCCAGGTGCGCTTCGCCACCGAGGCGCCGCGCGTACAGTTGGCGCCCGAAGGGGGCTGGTCGCCCTGGATCGATCATGGCACTGCGCCGGCGAGGCTGCGCCAGGAGCTGCCGTTTCATCTGACCACGTCGATGGACTTCAGCATGAAGCTGCGCTGCCAGCACCACGTCGGCGACCAGTGCGGCATTCATGATCCGCAGGCGGACAAGCAGGTGCCGGTGGACGTAGACGTCACCCTTCCGGGTATGAACAACCTGCGCGATGGTCGTCCGGCGCAGAACACCGTACTGCTGGCCGATGACAGTCAGGCACCGCGCTTCACGCCCGATGGCTACCTGATGCAGCGCCGTTCGACCCTGCGCTTCACCGCCGGGCGTGAAGCGGTGCTGGAGATGGTGAAGACACCGGGCTCGCGCTGGGAAGGAGACATGACCGTGTTGTTCGACGCCAATCCCTGAGCCTGGGGCAGGGATTGGCGTGGCCGAGGTGCCGCGGAAGCTGGCTACGCCACCCGCAACTGCACATCCACATACTCGGCCAGCCCACGGCAGGCCAGCAGCAAGCCTTCGCGCACATCATCGCCCACCTGCTGGTCGGCATCGCCGTCCACGCGTACGCGCTCGATGGCGTGCAGCAGTTCCAGCAGCAAGGTCAGCCCGGCATTGGCGCGGTCGATGCGTGCCATCGCGAAGCCGAAGCACTTGCGTCCTTTGTCCGGCCACGGCTGGCCATCGGCGGCGTCCACGTGGCGGATGCGCTGCAGGCAGCTGAGCAGGGTGATGCCTTCGTCGGCGTGGGCGCGCATCGTGCTGCCCAATGTGGTTTCCAGTGCTTTGGCCAGATCATCCGGCAGGCGTTCGACGGCGTCGCCCAGTGTGGCGAACAGATAGGGATAGAGCGAAGAAGTCATGGCGGCGTCCTTGAGTGCGAAACAAGGGGCCGCCCTCGCGTTGGGCGAGGGCGGCGGACGGTGCGTGGTTGCAATACCGGGGACAAGTGTGAAACGCCGGCGGGCACGAGGCCCCCACGCACCGCCCGCCATAGGGCACGGACGGATTGCCTGCCGACGCCGCTCAACAAGGAAAGAGCGACGCCGACAGGCAAGCGTAAACAACACACTCATCCAACGGGATTGCAAGCCCGTGCCACCCGTTGTCGGTGGCGCGCCATGATGTGCACGCAAGCGCTGCTGTACCAATCAGAAAAGTTTCAATTTCGAAAACGTTGCAGATGCGTGTCGCATGCGTTGCGCGAAGCCGAGCACGCGTGCGCGTGCCAGTTGCGACATTTGTTGTGGCGCCGAGCGCGTGCTCGGCGCTACAGAAAGCAGAAACCAGAACGGCGCCGGATCTCTCCGGCGCCGTTCGTGTTTACATCACCACGTGTAGGCGACGCTCAGGTTCGCGGTCGCTTCGCGGTAGCCACTGTCACCGCGCATCACCCCGAACCCGCCCCACGCACTGAAACCGGAACGGAATTCCACCCGCGCGCCCGCGCTCAGTTCATAGCGGTTGCGCGGGACGCCAGCCTTCAGCACTTCGTCGTCGAAGGCGATGCCGTTACCGGCACCATCGCGGTACCAGTTGGCCGCCAGATACGGGCTGACCGAGGCACCCGCCGCCGAGTGGCCTTCACCCAGCAGGCGCAGGCCTGCACGGCCAGACAGGCCACTGTCACCCAGTGCACGCACCACGGTGCCGTTGGTCTCGGTATGCACGTCGGTCTTCGCATCGGTGTAGACCAGTTGCAGCTCCGGCTGCAGGCTCAGCGCGGTGTTGCCGATCTGGCCGATGCCGAAGCGGTAACCCGCTTCAACGGATGACTGCCAGATATCCGAGTCGTAGCGCTCCTCGGCCAGGCCTTCACCCTGCACGCGATTGCGGAACTGGCCGCGCTGCACGCTGGCATCCACGTACATGGCGTCGTTGGCCCAATTGCCATACACGCCCAGTGCGCCACCTTCCACCTTGCCCCGCGCGCTGAAACCAGTCACGTCCGAACGCGAGGTGGCGCTGCTGCGTGCAGCGGTACCCATTACGCCGATGCGGCCACGGCCGTTGTCGAACACGCCCACGTCCGCACCCAGTTGCAGGCGCGAGCGGTCCACGCGCAGGTCGAGCTGGTCATCCACCGCACCGAGCCTGCTCTGCGTAGCGTCAACACGCGCCCAGCCGCGGATGCCATCCACCGCAGCGGCGCCGCCCTGGCGGTCGCGCCAGGTGTGGCGCAGCATCTGGTCCAGCGCGAACTGGTTGGCCAGGTACGCACCGGTTTCCGGGCGCAGGATCGGCAACGGCGGCTCGATCGGGTCCACCGGGTCCACCGGCGTGCACTCGGGCAGGGTCGGGTCGGCCAGGCACGGGTCCGGCGCGCCGCCCAGTTCCGAACGCAGGTACCAGTTGCCGTTGGCGTCCTTCACCAGGAAGTACTCATACTGCCCGCCCACGGCGCGGCCGACCAGATCGAACTGCGCATTGGATGCACCGTCGATGTCGATCAGCTCGATGCCGCGATCAGTCTTCGCACCGGCACCGCCGGCGTTGAGCACGCGCACATTGGCCTGGCCGTTGGCATCGCCGGCGATCACCAGCTTGTCGGTCAGCGAGCTGTCGTCACCCAGCTGGGTGTTGAACAGCAGGGTGCCTCCCGCGCCATCGAAGCTGTCGACGGCAAGGGTGTTGAACGTGCTGGCATTGCCCAGTGCCACGGTACCGGTGCTGCCCAGGGCGAGGTGGCCGACGTTGCTGTCACCGGTCATCAGCCAGATGCTGTCGCCATCAATATCGGCACTGGTGACGTTGATGAAGCGGCCGTCGATCTGGGCTTTGTTGCGCAGGGTGACGTCCAGCGTGGCAGTGGTTGCCGTGGTCGGATCGAGGTGCACATTGCCGGCCAGGCGCGAGTCGTCAACGGTGAACTGGACATCGGTGCGGCTGGAAATCGGTCCTGCGAGACTGGATACGAGCAACAGATTGCCGTCGCCGCCAAGCAGTGTGGAGTTGTTGGCCACAAGGATGTTGTAGTCACTGGCAGTCAGCGGCATGACATGGATGGCAGCGCCCTTGCCCGATTGGACGGTCGAATTGTCGATGCCCAGATCGACGCTGCCGCCGACCGGATCGTAGCCCCATAGAAGGACGCCTGCGTTCTCGCCGAAAATCCGCGAGCCGTTGACGAGGTCCATGCTGCCATACTGGACACGAACGCCATTGCCGGTGTTGTAGGCGGGAACGGTAGGATCATTCGATGCCTCGACATGCACCTGCATGGCATCCAGCAAAGCATATCCAGCGCGATCGCCAACACGCGCGACGATATCGACGCCTGCGGTTGGCGTGGGACCACCTGCAGTCCCAGCGGGCACCGTGATCTTTCCGCCGGTCAAATGGGCTTGGCTGTTGCCTCCATGCAGCGAGACGCTGCCGCCGTAGAAGTCAGTGCCATTGCTGATGAGGCGTGCACCACCCGATAACGAGACCGTGTTTGCCCCTGTGCCTGTGCTGCTAACACGACCGCCCTCCAGGGTCACCGTCGAGTCGCTGCCGGCGGTGATCTGGTTCATCTGTGCGTTCTGCCCGATCAGGTTCGACTCATTGACCAGTGTCCATGCTTCTGCCGGGTCACCGGCAACGACGGTGGCGTTCTGATTGTCCAGGTCGCCCGCCTCGACAGAACCTGCTGCGAATGCGGTGATGGCCAGCAGTACGGCCTGGGCGAGGGGAAGGCGCGGATTGTCGCGGGAGTTATTGGCGTAGCACATGCGGCTGTCCTGTCAGATGGAAAAGGCTGGTGCAACTGCGCGCTTCCGGGTCTGCTTCTCGACATCGACGTTGGGTATAGGTCGAGAGCATGTGAATGAAATATGAAATTGGTGGGAATTACGCTAGCAGATGTCTCTTATGGCTACATTTTCGTCATGCGCTTTGGCCAGTCCCATGCAACTTGTTGTAAAGCCACGGTCGGGGGTGATGCAGGTTCAGCCCCCGGACAGCAGCACGGCACGCGGCGGCATGAGGCGCCGTGCCGGTGCTGCTTGCGGTGAGGGGCGTCGGACCGAAGAGAAGCCGAGCATGGCGCGGTGCTACTGAAAGCAGATCACCACGTGTAAGCCACGCTCAGGTTCGCCGTCGCTTCGCGGTAGCCGTGGTCACCGCGCATCACGCCAAACCCGCCCCATGCGCTCAGCCCGGAACGGAAGTCCACGCGCGCGCCCGCGCTCAGTTCATAGCGGTTGCGCGGGATGCCGGCCTTCAGCACTTCGTCGTCGAAGGCGATGCCATTACCGGCACCATCGCGGTACCAGTTGGCCGCCAGATACGGTCTGACCGAGGCACCCACCGCCGAGCGCGATGCACCCTGCAGGCGCAGGCCGGCACGACCGGACAGGCCGCTGTTGCCCGCTGCACGCACCACGGTGCCGTTGGCTTCGGTATGCACGTCGGTCTTTGCATCGGTGTAGACCAGCTGCAGTTCCGGCTGCAGGCTCAGCGCCGTGCTGCCGATCTGGCCGATGTTGAAGCGATAACCCGCTTCCAGCGAGCTTTGCCAGATGTCCGAGTTGTAACGCTCCTCGGCCAGGCCTTCACCCTGCACGCGGTTGCGGAACTGACCACGCTGCACGCTGGCATCCACGTACATGGCGTCGTTGGCCCAGTTGCCGTACACGCCCAGTGCGCCGCCCTCCACCTTGCCGCGTGCGCTGTAGCCGGTCAGGTCCGAGCGCGAGGTGGCGCTGGACTGCGCAATGGTACCCATCACGCCGACGCGACCACGACCGTTGTCGAACACGCCCACGTCCGCACCCAGCTGCAGGCGCGAGCGGTCCACGCGCAGGTCGAGCTGGTCATCCACCGCACCGAGCTTGCTCTGCGTAGCGTCCACCCGGGCCCAGCCGCGAATGCCATCCGTCGCAGCGGCGCCGCCCTGGCGGTCGCGCCAGGTGTGGCGCAGCATCTGGTCCAGCGCGAACTGGTTGGCCAGGTACGCGCCGGCTTCCGGGCGCAGTACCGGCGGCGGTGGATCCACCGGGTCCACCGGATCGATCGGCGTGCACTCGGGCAGGGTGGGATCGACCACGCACGGGTCCGGGCCGGCGCCGGTCTGCGAGCGCAGGTACCAGTTGCCGTTGGCGTCCTTCACCAGGAAGTACTCGTATTGCCCGCCCACGGCACGGCCGACCAGGTCGAACTGCGCGTTGGACGCACCACCGATGTCGATCAGCTCGATGCCGCGGTCGGTCTTCGCACCGGCACCGCTGGCATTGAGCACGCGCACATTGGCTTGGCCGTTAGCGTCGCCGGCGATCACCAGCTTGTCGGTCAGCGAGCTGTCATCGCCCAGGTGGGTGTTGAACAGCAGGGTGCCGCCCGAGCCATCGAAGCTGTCGACGGTGAGGGTGTTGAACGTGCTGGTATTGCCCAGTGCCACGGTACCGGTGTTGCCCAGCGCGAGGTGGCCGAGGTTGCTGTCGCCGGTCATCAGCCAGGTGCTGTCGCTGTCGATGCTGGCGCTGGTGACATTGATGAAGCGGCCGTCGATCTGCGCCTTGTTACGCAGGGTGACGTCCAGGCTGCCATCGACCGTGGCGGCGTCGAAGCTGACAATGCCCGCAAGCCGCGCATCATCCACGTTGAACGTTACGTGGCTGGCGCCGGGTGTGGCGCTGCCGCTGCGGGAATCGACCTGCAGCAGATTGCCGTTGCCGCCCAGCAGCTGGGCGCCATTGCTGACGTTGATGACGAAGTCCGCAGGCTGGTCGGCCGCCACACGGATGGCGGCGCCGCGGCCAGATGAGATCGTAGAGCCATCAACCACCAACTGCAGGGTGTCTGGCGTGCGGAACGTGCCCATCATTAGTACGCCCACGTTGTCCGCGTCGATGCGCGATCCGTTGACGATGCTTACCTTTCCATTCTGCATGCGCACGCCCAGCCCACTGGCAATGTCGCTGCCGGCGGCGGTGTCTTCCACGCGCATATAGGTGGAGTCGATGATGGCCGATGCACCGGGCAGCGGCGGGCCGGCCGGCGTGCCACCCATCGAGAGGCCGATGCTGAGTGCTTCAGTGGGTGACAGACCATCTTCAGCGGTCACCAGCACACGATTTCCGATCATGTGCGCCATTGAGGCTCCGCTGACGAGGACGCCACCGCCGCGGAGCGTGCTTCCCTCCGACTGGAACAAGGCCGTGCCGTAAAGTGCCACGGCGTGCTGATGTATGCCGCTGCGGCTGATCGTGGCGCGGAAGGCGTCGATTCGGGAGGTATCGGCGCTGATGGTCTGCGTCTCAGCGTCCTGCACGATCAGATATGCGTCGTTCTTCAACGTCCACTCCTCGACGGCATCGCCCGGTTGCACGGAGGCGAAAGCTCCGTCCAGGTCACCTGCAAACGCCGCCGTTGAAGGGGCCAGAGCCAGTGCGGCCAACAAGCCATGGACCAGTGGCAGCAGCTTGGGTTGGGAAATGCTGTAGCGATGACGCATGGGTAGGTCCTCATGGCAGAAGTGGATTGCAGGGCCCGATTGACGCGGGCAGCGGCCGAGGCGGCGATTGAGTCCCGCATCGTGCGCAAGTGCGCCTGCGCCGAATTCGCCCATCCATTCGTTCACGTAAGCGCTTTTTTTGGGCGTTCATGTGAAGCGGTTGGGATGAGCTGAATTCGCCGGTTCATGTCTTGATCGGCACGAATTCTGGGCGGGACGCTGGCTTCAGCCCATGCAATTTGTTGTAAAGGCCGGATCAGGCTGCCGATCGGGTTGGCCACTGTTCATCGCAGGCGACGCGGGCCCGAGCAGCTGCGGTGCAACAGATTTGCAAGCTATTCGATGGGCGCAGTTGCGACGCGTTTCTAAGGTGGGGCCCTTCCATTGGAGCCACCTGCATGCGTCCCACGCTTCCCCGCCGCCACCTGCTTGCCATGGCGCTCTCCACCACGCTGGTTCCGTCTGTCGCTATGGCGCAGCAGGTAATCGCTGATGGTGACGAACAGGTTCCGGCGGCAGGCGACTACGCGACTACCGAACCGGTGGAGCCCGGCAATCCGGCGGGTTATGTGTTCCATTCGATCAATGGCGGCACGATTGTTCCCACCGGCGAGGTCAATCTGCGTACCGAAGGCCTGCGCGCTGCCGCTGCACGGGCCGAAGGCGTGGGCAGCAGCATCCAGCTCAACGGTGGTCAGGTTTCGACGACCGGCTATGGTGCAGCAGGTCTGTCAGCATCCGCTGGGGGGCATGTGCAGGCGATCGGCGCGCGCATCGAGACGGCGGGCAGTACCGCACACGGTGCCGAAGCGCTCGCTGGCCGCATCGAACTTGAGCGCGCGGAGATCGTGACCCGTGGCGGGCTGTCGCATGGCGTAGCCGTACGCGGCGGAGAAGCGCAGGTCCGCGACAGCACCATCGCCGTCCATGGCAGCGGATCCCACGGCGTGGAGATTGCTGGCGGGACCCTCCAGGCAGAGCGCGTCCACATCGAGGTAGGTGGTAGCGGGCACGGGCTCTGGGCCGAAGGCAGCAGCGACGTCAGGCTGAGCTCGGTGCGGATCGATGGCACTGGCGCGGGTGCATCGGGCGTGCTGGTGGGTCTGGGCAGCAACGTGGTGCTGGAGAACGTGGATATCCATCTCACCCACGAACGTTCGGGTGCGGGTCTTCTGGTGGTGGGAGAGCTTGAGATGCACGGTGGCAGCGTACATGCGCGCGGTGGCAATGCCAGTGCCGTCAGCTTCGCCACCGGTGGTGGCGGGGTGCTGCGGCTGGTGGGCGTGGAGCTGTCCGGTCACCACGGCATCCATATGACCGAAGGCGCTGACCTGACCCTGCAGGACAGTCACCTCGACAGCGTTTCGACCGGCATCAACATGAACCAGCGCGATGCCGTGGCGCGGGTGGTTGGTTCATCGGTCACCACCCGCAGCGGCGTGGGCATTCTGGTGCACGACGGTGATCTGACAGTCGAGGGTTCGACCATCACCTCTGACGGCACCTACTGGCAGGCGATTTCGGTGCTGGGCGGTACCGCCGAGGTTACCGCCAGCCGACTGCGAACCCTCGGCCAGAATGGTCACGGTCTGTATGCTGAAGGCGCCGCTGGGCCCGACCCGCTGGTTACGGCCAACAGCACCGATATTCTTACCGAAGGCCCCGGCGCCATCGGCGCCATCGCGCGCCTGGGTGGTACCGTGCACTTGGCCGACAGCGTGGTGCGCACCACCGGCGTCAACTCGCACGGCGTGTTGTCCGGTGGAGCCGGCGAGATGACGCTGACCAACACCCACGTTCGCACCGAAGGCGAAGGCGCGTGGGCCGCGGTGATCAATGACAACGGCCGCATGCGTATCGACGGCGGCTCGCTGGTCAGTGCACAGCATGGCGGTGTGTGGCTGCGCAGCAGCCGTGACGCGGGCCTGACCCTGTCCAACGGCACGCGGGTATCCGGTGGCAACGGCATCGGCCTGGCACTGGATGCGGCGGTGGCCGGGCGCTTCGACGTGGTGCTGGAAGGGCATTCGCAGATGGTGGGCGACATCGTCACCACGCCCGAGGACGAGGACGCCGGGCTGGTGCCGCAGTCGGACGTGCACGTGCGCCTGGCCGATGGTTCACTGTGGCAGGGTTCGTCCAATCTTGTGCAGACGATGGCGATCGAAAGCGGTAGCCAGTGGACGCTGGCCGGTGACGCCACGTTGGGTGAACTGCAGGTGCTCAACAGCGGGCTGGCGTTGTCCGACGGCAGCGGCCGCTTCAACACGCTCACCGTAGACGGCGACCTGCACAGCGAAGGTGCGTCCTTCCTGTTCCAGGGCGCACTGGCGGGCGATGACAGCGCGATCGATCGCCTGCATGTGCGGGGGGATACCTCGGGTGATGCAAGCATCGTGGTCAACAACATCGGCGGAGTGGGCGCACCTACGGTGGACGGCATCCAGCTGATCGAAGTGGACGGTGCATCACTGGCGCGCTACGCGCTGGCCGGACGCGCGGTGGGAGGTTCGTACGAGTACTTCCTGTTCCAGGGCGGACTTGCCGATCCTTCCGATGGCAACTGGTACCTGCGCTCGGAATGGTTCGATGTGTGCCAGGACGATCCGGCGGCGCCGGGCTGTGCGGTGGATCCGGGCCCGGGCCCGGACCCGGGTGAGGGCGGGGACGGTGGCGAGGGCGTGGGGCCGGTGGACCCGATCCGGCCGCCGCCGGTGCTGCGCCCCGAGGCTGGCGCCTATCTGGCCAACCAGTCGGCGGCCATCAACATGTTTGCCCGCCGCATGCATGAGCGCACCGGCGCCATCGGCAGCGAGCGCACTGCGTGGGCGCGCGTAGGTCGCAGCAATGCAGATTTCACTGCGGTGGGTGGTCAGCTGTCGGTGGACGGCAATACGTCGGTACTGCAGATCGGCAGTGATCTGTTGCGTCGGGGCAGCGCTGCCTTCGGGGTGATGCTGGGTAGCGGCCGTGCCGACAACCGCGTCGTTTCGGATCTGACCGGCTACACCGCTACCGGCCGCGTGCGTGGCACTGCGCTGGGTGTTTATGGTACCTGGTTGCAGGATGCCGAGGGCACTCACGGCGCCTATGTGGATGCGAACGTGCAGTACGGTCGTTTCGACAACCGGGTGCGGGGCGTGGGCCTGGAGCCGGAGCAGTACGATTCGCGCACGACCAGCGCGTCGCTGGAGGCGGGTTACACCTTCAGCGTCTGGCAGGGGGCGTCGAGCCAGCTGTACCTGCAGCCGCAGCTGCAACTGTCGTACGCGGAGTTCCGCGCCGATCGTCATGTGGAGCACAACGGCACGGTGATCGATCGCGCCGATGCCGGTGGCCTGAACGGACGCGTGGGCGTGCGCGTGTTCGGTGGCGGCACCGCGGCGGGCAGTGTGGTGCAGCCCTACCTGGGCGTGAACTGGCTGCGTGGCAGCGGCACCAGCGCGTTGCAGTTCAACGGTGACACGCTGGGCGCGGATGTGCCGCGCAACCGCTACGAAGTGCAGGCCGGTGCCGAGCTGAAGCTGGGACAGCGCTGGGGTGCATGGGGCGGCGTGGGCGTGCAGCGCGGCGACCATGCTTACCGCAACGTGGGCGGCCAGGTGGGCCTGCGCATGGCCTGGTAAGCGGGCGTGCAGCGGGGGTCGGATCCCATTGCCACGGCAATGGGCTCTGATCCCTGGCTGCTGCTGTAGAGCCGAGCCTACGCTCGGCTCATCGCGATCTGAACGAAGAGCAGCCGAGCATGGCTCGGCTCTACAACTGCGGCGAGCAGGGACGGGACATGAACGATGTCCGCGTCTGTCGCGATTGTCCATTGAATGACTGCGCAAGCGCTGGCCATGCTGCCCGATCGCTCGCTGACGGTCGCCCGCATGCCTCACCCCGAACGCTCCCACAACGCTGCCATCGATGGCCTGCGTGCACTGGCCGTGCTGGCCGTCATCGTCTTCCATGCGAATGCGGCGTGGCTGCCCGGTGGTTTCACCGGCGTGGACCTGTTCTTCGTGGTCTCCGGCTTCGTGATCAGCCAGTCGCTGGCATCGCGTGCAGGCGCGCCACTGGGCGCGCTGCTGCTCGATTTCTACCGGCGCCGCGTGCTGCGCCTGTTGCCGGCGTTGCTGGTGATGCTGATGGCCACCTTCGTGCTGTCGGCGCTGTTCATTCCCCGCGCCTGGCGCAACGAGCAGTTCGACCAGACCGGTTGGGCGGCGCTGGTGGGTTTCAGCAACGTGGTACTGGCCGGCCAGCAGGATGACTACTTCTCGCCCGGCGCCGAACTCAATCCGTTCCTGCACACCTGGACACTGGGCGTGGAGGAGCAGTTCTACCTGGTGTTCCCGCTGCTGTTCTTCGTCTGGTTGCGCGGCCGCGACCGCTGGCCGTGGTCGCGTGTGCTGTTGCCGGCGCTCACGGTGCTGTCGCTGGCGTGGGCGGCCTGGCAGGCGCAAGCCGCCCCGGCGGCGGCGTTCTACCTGCTGCCGTCGCGGTTCTGGGAACTGGCGGCCGGTGCGCTGTTGTACCAGTGGATGAGCGCGCGCGGTCCCGGCAAGCGCGAGGATGCGCTCGCACTGCCCGGCCTGGCGCTGCTGCTGGCGGGCGTACTTGTCGCGCCGCAACTGGCGATGCCGGTGCCGGGTGTGCTGGCGACAGTGGTCGGTACTCTGCTGCTGTTGGCGGCGGTAGCGGGGCATGGCCAATCGCGGGTCGGCCGCGCCCTGGGCTGGGCACCGCTGTCGTACCTGGGGCGCCTGTCGTACTCGCTGTACCTGTGGCATTGGCCACTGCTGGTGCTGCTGCGCTGGACCTACGGGCTGCAGGGCGCTGCGCTGTGGCTGTACCCGGTGCTGCTGCTGGCCGTGTCGGCCGCTTCCTACCATTACGTCGAACGTCCGCTGCGCAGCGCCCTGCCGCTGTTGCGGCTGGCGCCGGCGAAGGTGCTGGCGATGGCGCTGCCGGTGGTGGCGCTGTGCGGCGCCGGTGCCTGGGCGATGGTGGAGTACCACGAGCAGATCTCGCTCAGCGTCACACGTGATGGCTACGCATGGCAGGCGCGTCGCTACCCGGCGTGGCGACCGCTGGAGCCGGTGGGCGCACCGGCGCTTGAAGGGCGACGCCTGTTTGTTGTGGGCGACTCGCATGCGGCGGCCTACCGCACGATGACCAGCATGGTCGCGCGGCAGACCGGAATGGAGATCCGCCAGGAGGATCGCGGCGGCTGCAGCTTCGTCAATCTGCTGCGGGCCAGCCCGGCCGACTGCCAGGACTTCATCGAGGACAGCCTGTCGGCCATCGAACGCGACGCGCGCCCTGGTGACATCGTGTTGCTGGCGGTGCTGCGCATGCCGGAGCTGCGAGGGTTCGATTGGCAGCACAAGGATGAGCAGGACGTCTACCGGCAATTGCTGGCCGAACGCACGCCCGCGCATGCGCAGGCGGCACGTGATGAAGCCGAGCGTGTGCTGGGCCGCCTGCAGCGGTTGGGCGTGCACATGGTCATCGATGCACCGCTGCCGCTGTTCAAGACCGGGGCCTATCGCTGCTCGGACTGGTTCAACCGTAGCAATCCGGCGTGCGCCGGTGGCCTGAGCATGTCGCGCGCGGATCTGCAGAGGCTGCGTGCACCGCAGATGGCACTGCTGGCCGAGCTGGCCGCACGCTACCCGTCACTGACCGTGTGGGATCCGCTGCCGCTGCTGTGCGGGCTGGATACCTGCTCGGCCGTGCAGGACGGTGAACCGCTGTTCTTCGACAACGATCACCTGAGCGGCCATGGCAACCGCGTGCTGTTGCCCAGCTTCCGGCAGTTGCTGATTGATCTTGCCGGCGACGGCGCTACCGGCGCACTTCCACCGTCGTGATTCCCTCGTGATTCCCTATGCCGGCGGCAGCACCTTGCCCGGGTTGAGGATGCCATCCGGGTCCAGCGCGGCCTTGATCGCGCGCATCGCCGCCAGCGTTTCCGTGGTGAACGCCTTTGCCATGAAATCACGCTTGGCCAGGCCGATGCCGTGTTCGCCCGACAGCGTGCCACCCAGCGCCAGCGTCAGCTCGAAGATCTTCGGCAGCGCCGCATGCGCGCGTGCGTTCTCGTCGGCATCGTCCGGGTGGTAGAGGATGTTGACGTGCAGGTTGCCGTTGCCGGCATGGCCGAAGGTGACGATGGTCAGCGTGTACTCGTGGGCCAGGGCCTGCACGCCGGCCACCAGCTCCGGAATGCGCGACACCGGCACCACCACATCCTCATTGATCTTGCCCGGCGCGACGCTGCGCAGAGCGGGTGACAGCGCTTTGCGCGCCGCCCACAGCTGGTCGCGCGCGCGGCCTTCCATCGCTACATCCAGTTCGATCATGCCGTCGCCTTCGGCGGCGTTGGCCAGTGCCTGCAGCAGGTAGGGCAGGGTGTCGTGGTCACCATCGGCCTCGACCAACAGCATCGCGCCAGCGTCGGGTACGTCGGCACCGTTGAGGCGCAACAGCTCCAGGCTGCGTGCGTCCATGAATTCCAAGCGCGTGGGAACGACCGGCTGCGACATCAGCCGCGACACGGCAGCGGCGGCGGCATCGGCATCGCGGTACAGCACGCGCAGGCCAGCCTGGCTGACCGGCAACGGGGTCAGCTTCAGCGTGGCTTCCACGATCAGCGCCAGCGTGCCTTCACTGCCCACCAGCAGGTGGGTCAGGTCGTAACCGGTGGCGTCCTTGGTGTAGGCGCCACCGCAGCGGATTACCTCGCCGGTACCGGTCACCGCCACCAGGCCCAGCACGTTGTCGCGGCTGGTGCCGTACTTCACCGCGCGCGGGCCGCCGGCATTGCACGCCAGGTTGCCGCCGATGCTGCAGATCTCGGCGCTGGAAGGATCGGGTGCCCAGAACAGGCCGTGCGGTGCCAGTGCCTGCTGCAGCGTTCCGTTGAGCACGCCCGGCTGCACCGCCGCGCAGCGGTCACCGGCGCGGATCTCGAGGATGCGGTCCATGCGGGTGAACGACAGCACGATGCTGCCGGGCACTGGCACAGCGGCGCCGGTGGTGCCGGTACCCGCACCGCGCGCGACCAAGGCCACGCCATGCACGCGGCAGGCACGCACCAGCGCCTGTACCTGTTCGATGTCTGCCGGCAGTGCCACCGCAGCCGGGCGCTGGTGGCGCCACGAGTTGTCCTGCGCGTTCGCCTCCAGTGCGCCGTCATCCATGCGCCAGCCTTCCGCGCCCAGCAGGGCGGACAGTTCGGCAACCAGTGCAGCGGGTAGTGCGGTACTCATGACGGATCTCGTGGGGCAGCGGGGGCGGGGTGAATCAGTTTCCAGGCAACGACGGCGCCGGCCAGAGGCAGCCACACCCAGCGCAGTTCCGACAGCAGGGTGGCCAGGCCGCGCGCGCTGAAGAACTGCGGGGCAAACGGTGAAACGCGGATCGGCCGCCACGGTGCGAAGAAGCGGTGTTCGCTCCAAGGCCAGGCCAGGGCAACGCCAAGGCCGCCGGAGGTCAACGCATCCAGCAGCGGATGGCTGGCGGCGCAGACGAACACGAACACCGCGGCTTGTACGGTCGATGCCACCGTTGGTCGCGCTTTGGTAGGTGCCAACCTTGGTTGGCACGAAACCGCCGACCAAGGTCGGCGGCTACCGGAGCTGCGGGGTGCCGACCAAGGTCGGCCGCTACCAAGGTTCAGCAATAACGCCGCCAATATGGCCAGCGCGCAGGCAAACAGCAACGAATGGCTGGCCCCGCGATGGCCGAACGCATCGGCATAGGGAATGTGCAGTGCAAAGGCCAGTACATCGGCATCGGGCAGCATTGCCGCGACCACACCGGCCGCCAGCAGTCGCGGCGGGATGCGGCCACGATCAGCGGCGCACCACAGCGCCAGCGGCACGGCTGCGTGGGTGATGATCGAAGGCATCAGTCACGCACCGTGGTAGTGCCGGCCAGGCTGCGCTCTGGTAGGTGCCAACCTTGGTTGGCACAGAAGCGCCGACCAAGGTCGGCCTCTACCAGAGCGGACGGTACCCATCAGCAGTCATCCAGCCGGAATGCATCACGCAGCCACCGCAGCTGCGGCGGCTCGCCCGTGGCCTCAACCACATCAAAACGGCAGGGCGCATTGGCCAGCGCCGGGTTGTCCTGCAGGTACAGCTGCGCGGCATGCGCCAGGCGCCGGCACTTGCGCGCATCCACCGAAGCGGCGCCGCCACCGAAATCCGATCGCGCGCGGTAGCGCACTTCCACGAAGACCACGGTGCCGGCGTCATCCATCACCAGATCCAGTTCACCGCCGCGGTAACGCACGTTGCGCGCACGCGGCCGCAACCCAGCCTGCTGCAGATGCTGCTCGGCGGCGGCTTCCACCGCCGAGCCACGTTGGCTGCGCTCAGCGACCACCGACGATCGGCATCGGCCGGCCGCCATTGAAGGTGGACCACGCCGGTTGGCGCAGGATGTTGCCGTTGCTGTCCAGGAACAGGGTACCGGTGGCACCGTCCAGGCCGCCTTCGTTGGACAGCTTGTCCAGGTAGGCGGTGATCTTCCAGGCATCGGCACCGAAGGCGAACAGGCGGCCAGCCGCACCGCGCGCGCTCGGCAGGGTGCTGGCCACCTGGCTGGCCGAAGGCAGGCCGGACACGCTGCGTACGTTCCAGGCTTCGTTCGGGTAGACGATGCCGTCCAGCGCCACGTCTTCTTCCACCTTGCCGCTGCCGACCGTCAACTGCGAGGTGCCGACGCGGGTGGCGCCACCGGCACCGGCCAGCGCCAGCTGCGGCGCCAGCAGGCGGGCCTGCGGCGCGCGCACGGCAAGGAACACGGCGTCGACCTGGCCGGCATTGCGCACCTGCGCGCCGACATCACCGACGGCATCGCTGACGTTGAAGGTCGCCACGACCTGGCCGCCGCGCTGGGCAAAACGCTGTGCGAAGGCAGCGGCGGAACGGCGGCCGGTATCGTCATTGCTGCTGATCACCAGTGCGCGGTTGCGTTCGCGGCCACGCAGGTACTCGGCGGCGACGATGCCGTCGTCTTCCGGTGCCAGCGAGAAACCGGCGCTGCCGGCCGGCGGCGCATCCTTGCCACGGTTCAGTGCCAGCACCGGTACCTGCAGCTGCTGGCGGCCATACACCGCGTCCACCTCGTCGCGGCCCAGCGGACCGACCACGAAGTCGACACCGGAGGCGACGGCCTTGTCATACGCGGCCAGCGCACCGGCCGCGGTACCGGCGGTGTCGATGAAATTGATCTCCGGGCGACGGCGGGTCTCGCCGTAGTAAGCGGCCAGCAGGCCATCACGTACCGGCTGCGCGGCGGTGGCCAGGCGACCACTGAGCGGCAGCAGCACCGCCAGTTTGGCCGGCGGACGGTAGCCGTCGCTCATCGCCGGCGGGCGCTTGCTGGTATCGAACTGGGCGGCGCCATCGCGGTCGAACGGGCGCGGCAGCGGCAGGCCACGCGCGATCAGCGCGCGGCCGGCGAAGTTGTACAGCGGATCGTTGGCCGGCAGTGCGGCGGCACGGCTGCGCAGGGTGGCATCGTCGAGGGTGCCGAGCAGGCCGGAGATTGCAGCCTGGTTCTCGCTGCGCGCGCTGCCGGTCAGGCTGGCATGGGCGCGGGCCCGCTCGTTGGCGGCACCGAAGGCATCGCCGGTGCCCAGCAGGGCCTGGGCGCGGGCCAGCAGCCAGCGCGTGCGCAGGCCGACCGCAACGC
This sequence comes from Stenotrophomonas maltophilia, assembly GCF_004920835.1. Lineage (GTDB taxonomy): Bacteria > Pseudomonadota > Gammaproteobacteria > Xanthomonadales > Xanthomonadaceae > Stenotrophomonas > Stenotrophomonas maltophilia_AQ. The sequence continues at coordinate 54,364 of NZ_QFHO01000020.1, read as the reverse complement.
TGTCGGCATGGTCCTTCAGCAGTGCCAGTGCCTGCGCCGGTTGCTTGTCGGCCAGCGCCAGCTCGGCGCCGGTCAACTGGTAGCGCTGCAGGCTGGCGCCGGTCAGCTGGCGGGCGGTGAGCTGGCCCAGCAGGCTGCGCGCGCGGGCGCTGTCGCCGGCCAGGTTCCAGGCCCAGGCCGCGTCGGCCAGCGCGTTGCTGCGGGCACCGCCGCGCAGGGTTGCAGCCAGGGCTTCCAGCTGCAGTGCGGCGTCGCGCGGCTTGCCCTGTTCGATCAGCGCCAGCGCCTGGCTCTGGGCCGGCGATTCGGGTGCACTGGTCAGGCTGGTGGTGGCACAGCCGGCCAGCAGCATCAGCGACAACGACAGGGCGGAGATCCGTGCGGCGGGCTTGTTCATGATCGGGTCCATGCGATGAGGGCAGCGGCCTTGGCCGGGTACACGCTACGATTCTACCCTTGCCCCGTGAGTACCGCTGAAATGAGTGTCCCAACCCTGTACGTCGTCGCCACCCCGATCGGCAACCTGGCCGATCTGAGCCCGCGCGCGCAGGAGGTGTTGCGTTCGGTGGCGGCCATCTGTGCCGAAGACACCCGCCGCAGCGGCCAGCTGCTGTCCCATTTTGGCATCCAGCAGCCGTTGGTAGCCCTGCATGAACACAATGAGGAAGCCTTGGCCCAGCGCCTGGTCTCGCGCCTTCAGGCCGGCGAGTCGCTGGCGCTGGTCAGTGATGCGGGTACGCCGCTGGTCAGTGATCCGGGTTTCCGCCTGGTGCGTGCCGCGCGGGCGGCAGGCATCAAGGTCAGCCCGATTCCCGGTGCCTGCGCCGCCATCGCCGCGCTGAGCGTGGCCGGCCTGCCCAGCGACCGTTTCAGCTTCGAGGGCTTCCTGCCGGCCAAGGCCAGCGGACGCCGCGACCGCCTGCAGGCGCTGGCCGGTGAAGTGCGCACGATGGTGTTCTACGAATCCTCGCACCGCATCACCGAGTCGCTGGCCGACATGGCGGCGATCTTTGGCGGCGAGCGCCCGGCCGTGCTCGCGCGCGAGCTGACCAAGCTGTTCGAGACCGTGCTGGATGGCAACCTGGCGGGGCTGCTGGCGCAGGTGGAAGCCGACGAGAACCAGCGCAAGGGCGAGTTCGTGGTGATGGTGCAGGGCGCCGGCGACGATGAGGAAGCGCAGCTGGCGCATGGCCGTCGCGTGTACGCCAAGCTGAGCGAGCACCTGCCGCCGTCGACCGCGGCCAAGCTGGCGGCCGAATTGACCGGCGCACCGCGCAAGGCGTTGTACGGCAGCTGATGGATCGTGCGGACCAAGGTCCGCACCCACCAGAGCAGCGGAACCGGTAGATCTACGCCCCGCGTGGATGGATGAACCGCACGCCGCGATCAGCACGGCAGGAAGGGCGTGCGTAGGCTAGAATGTGCGCTGGCGGAGCCGGCCAGACAGTCGCGTCATCCCTTCGGGGGTGCCGAGGAAAGTCCGGGCTCCATAGGGCAAGGTGCCAGGTAACGCCTGGGCGGCGCAAGCCGACGGAAAGTGCAACAGAAAGATACCGCCTACGTCTTCTTCGGAAGGCCGGTAAGGGTGAAATGGTGCGGTAAGAGCGCACCGCGAGTCTGGCAACAGACCGGCACGGCAAACCCCACCTGGAGCAAGACCAAATAGGGATCCTTTGGCGCGGCCCGCGTTGGATCCGGGTAGGTTGCTTGAGCGTTGCGGTGACGTAACGCCTAGAGGAATGACTGTCCACGACAGAACCCGGCTTATCGGCCGGCTCCGCCTCCTTCTTCATCCACGCATGGCGTGGATCTACCGTGATTGCGGGGTCGGAGCCCTTTCCGGAGGAAAGGGCTCTGACCCCACGGTGCTCAGCCCGGCGTACGGTACTGCCCGGCGGAAATGAACTGCGAGAAACGCTCGCACCACACCACCACCGTGGTGTAGTCGTCCACGTCCACGTTGTCGGGCACGTCCACCAGGAAACGGCTGAAGGTTTTCACCTCGCCGATGCGCTGGGCCTGTGCCTTGATCTTCAGGAAGTCGGCCTTGTTGTCGACGAAGTCGCGAACCAGGTAGACCTTGTAATCCGGGCCCGGTCCCATCTTGCCGTCGAAGGCGACCTGGCGCGGGCTGACGCTGACCTTGCCTTCGGCCCAATGCACTGCATCGCTGCCCTTGAGGTCGCGACGGAAGGTGGTGTGGTAGGTGGCGTCACCCATGACCGCCTGCACCTGCGCCGCCGGCGGGTCGTCAGGGGCGATCAGGATCGGCAGGAGGTAGATGCCCAGGCCAAAGCCCAGGCCGAGGGTGAGCAGGTGGGTGACGACAAGTACGAGAACACGGCGCATCAATGACTCCCTGTGGATCGGTGAGGCGCGCGGCAGGACCGCGCCAGATCATCGTGTGGCGTGCGTGCAGACATTTATAGACACAGAAAACAGGTACAGGGTCAGAAATCGACCTGGCTCTGGCCCAGGGCGACGCCCTGCGGGCCAAAGCGACGTTCGTGGATCTGCCCATGCCCGTTGGCGTCGATCAGCAGCACGGTGCTGGCGCGGGTGCCGTAGTCGTCGCCGCGGATGAAGGCCGGGCTCAGCCAGCGCTCGCGCTCCAGGCCGATGCCGGTGTCGGGAAGGTCGCTGTCGGCGGGGCGGTGCTCGTCAGCCAGGGCATCCCAGAGCGGGGTCAGATCCCTTTCCCCCTGGGAAAGGGATCTGACCCCGTCTTCCTGCAGCCATGCTTCAAGGGCGTCCATCAGCCGTCGGGTCTTCGGCCACGGCGCGTCCAGCGCGCCGTTGGACATGCCATGCACGCCCGGGCCCAGGCGCTGCCGTTCGGCGGGGTGGTTGCCCAGGTACTCCAGGCTGTCGCCATCGGCCAGCAGGAGGTTGAACGGGGCGTAGGCGCCGGCCACGGTCGCCAGCCGGTCGATATGCACGGCGGCGGCATCACGGCCACGCAGGAAGTCGGCCACCAGTGCGCCACGCGAGGGGCCGGTCTGTGCGGCCAGCGGATCGCGCACGTTGGTGACCACCGCCATCCGGCCCTTGGCGCCGACCCCGGCCCAGCCACCACCGGAGCGCAGGTCGCGTCCGCCGATGACGGAGGTCTCATCTTGCCAGGGGGCCAGCGCCGCCGTGGGACGGGCGTGGAACTCATCACGGTTGCCGGTCATCACCAGCCGCCAGCGCGGGTGGTGCATCCAGCCAAGAGCGAGCAGGCACATGGCCTCATTGTGCACGGTTTGCGCAGTCTGGCGCCGCTTCCGGCTCGTTTTGGATGAATGCGCGGCCAATGTTTCACGCGCTGTCTACAGCCCTGAACTTCCGTTCAATCTCAAAAATTGAGACGGATCAGCAACTTGTGGATAAGCCTTGAACAATTCTCTAAAGGTTGTTGCAAGCCATTGATGCGGCTGGCGATTTCCCCGCTGAAAAGTTGTTGACAACCTTCGGGCCGCTGCTAAGGTGGGCATCAGAGGGAAATCCGGGTGTTTTGTGGGTTTTCGTGGTTCAATGTTTCACCGGGCGAAGGATAGGTGCACGCGTCGTGTTCCAGGGCGAGACGGCCATCACAGTTGACGATAAAGGGCGCATGGCGGTTCCCACCGCTTACCGCGACCTCGTCGCGCGCGCCAGCAACAACCGTCTCGTGCTGACCTACAACCCGTTCGAAGCCGGCTGCCTGTGGCTGTACGCAGAGTCGGAATGGGAGCGGGTCCGCGACGATGTGATGTCCAAACCCAACACCCAGCGCGTCGTGCGCCTGTTGCAGCAGAAGCTGGTCGGCTCGGCCGCCCATCTGGAGCTGGACGGCAACGGTCGCATCAGCATCCCCGCCAGCCACCGCGGTGCGGTGGGCATTGAGAAGAAGGCGGTACTGCTCGGTATGGGCGACAAGTTCGAATTGTGGAGCGAGCAGGCGCATCGGGCCCTGATCCAGCAGACGTTGTCTGACGAGGATCTGGGTGATGGGTTGCTCGACCTGAAGTTGTGAGCCGGGGTGCCCGGATGCGCCCAGAAGCGCAGGCCGGTCACCTTCCGGTGTCGCAGTCGCCGGCGGTGCATCTGCCGGTCCTGTACACCCAGGTCCTTGAAGGCCTGAGGGTGATCGAAAACGGACGTTATCTGGATGGCACGTTCGGTCGTGGCGGTCATGCACGTGGCGTGCTCACCCTGCTCGGTCCCGAGGGGCGCCTGCTGGTCATGGACAAGGATCCGGAAGCCATCGCCGTTGCCGAGCGTGATTTCGCGCCGGACCCGCGCGTGTCCATCTTCCGTGGCAGCTTCGCCCAGCTGCTGCAGTGGGATGCGACGGCCGAAGGCCTGGACGGCGTGCTGTTCGACCTTGGCGTGTCGTCGCCGCAGCTGGACGTGGCCGAACGTGGTTTCAGCTTCGGCAAGGACGGCCCGCTGGACATGCGCATGGACCCGGACAGCGGTGAAAGCGCCGCGCAGTGGATCAACCGCGTCGAAGACCGTGAGATTGCCGACGTGCTGTGGACCTACGGCGAAGAGCGCCAGAGCCGCCGTATCGCCCGTGCCATCGTGGCGCGTCGCGAGAAGCAGCCGTTCACCCGTACCGCAGAACTGGCCGAGCTGATCGCCTCGGTGATGCCGCGTGGCAAGGACAAGATCCATCCGGCCACGCGCAGCTTCCAGGCCATCCGCATCCACATCAACCGCGAGCTGGCCGATCTGGAAGCCGGCCTCGATGCGGCGGTGGAGCGGCTCAAGCCCGGTGGTCGCCTGGCGGTGATCAGCTTCCACTCGCTGGAAGACCGCATCGTCAAGCAGTACATGAACCGCCTGGCCAAGGCACCGCCGGCCAACCGCCGCTTGCCCGAGGCGGAGGTGTTCGTACCGACCCTGGATCTGATCGGCGGTGCCATCAAGGCCACCGACGAAGAACTGGCGGCCAACCCGCGTGCCCGCAGCGCCGTGCTGCGCCTGGCCCAGAAGCGGGAGGCCGATGCATGAGCCGGCTGCTGCTGATCATCCTGTTGGCCTCGACCGTGGCCTCGGCGATCGGCGTCGTGTTCGTGCGTCACCGTCACCGGCAGACGTTCATCGAGCTGTCGCGCGCCGAGCGCAAGCGCGATGACATCAATCTGGAATTCGGCCGCCTGCAGCTGGAGCAGGCAACGCTGGCTGAAGCCAACCGTGTCGATCGCATCGCCCGCGAGAAGCTCGGCATGAAGTTCCCAGAGGCCGCCGACATCGTGGTGGTGCGCCCATGAGCAAGACCGGTCGCAACCGCCCGCGCAACGCCTTCAACCTGCGCCAGCGCCTGCGCTGGGTTGCCCTGGCGCTTGGCCTGTGCTCGGTGTCGCTGGTGGGCCGTGCGGCCTACGTGCAGATCATCAACAGCGATTTCTACCAGCGCCAGGGCGAGGCCCGCTACCTGCGCGAGCTGCCGATCAAGACCTCGCGCGGCATGATCACCGACCGCAACGGCGAGCCGTTGGCGGTGTCGACCCCGGTCGCCTCGATCTGGGTCAATCCGCAGGACCTGCTGCGTTCGCCCGAGCGCATTCCCGAGCTGGCGCAGGCAGTCGGCATGTCGGTGGATGAGCTGAGCAGTCGCCTGTCTCAGAAGTCGGACAAGGAATTCATGTACCTGCGTCGCCGGATCAATCCGGACGAGGCAGAGAAGGTGGTCGCGCTGAAGATTCCGGGCGTGGCCGCGCAGCGCGAGTTCCGTCGCTTCTACCCGCAGGGTGAGGCGATGGCACACGTGCTGGGCTTCACCAACATCGACGACCGCGGCCAGGAAGGCCTGGAACTTGCGTTCGACGAATGGCTGCGTGGAAAGGCCGGCGCCAAGCGGGTGATCCGCAACCGCAAGGGCGAGACCGTCGAAAGCGATCTGCTGCGCGCCGCCGAACCGGGCAAGGACCTGACCCTCAGCATCGACCGCCGCATCCAGTACCTGGCGTTCAAGGAACTGCGCAACGCACTGGTGGCCAACAAGGCGGCCGGCGGTTCGATGGTGATCATGGACGTGACCACCGGCGAGATCCTGGCGATGGTCAACCTGCCGACCTACAACCCGAATTCGGTGGGCGGCGCGGCCCCGGATACCCGCCGCAACCGCGCGGTGACCGACCTGGTCGAGCCGGGTTCGACGATGAAGCCGCTGACCATCGCCACCGCGCTGCAGTCCGGCGCGGTGACCAAGGACACCATCATCGACACCAACCCGGGCTACATGACTCTGGGTCGCTTCACCATCCGCGACGTGCCGCGCAACAACGGCGTGCTGAACGTGACCGGCGTGATCACCCGCAGTTCGAACGTGGGCGCGGCCAAGGTGGCGGCGAAGATGCCGGACCAGGTGTTCTACGACGGCGTGCGCCGTTTCGGCTACGGCTCGGTGCCGCACAGCGGCTTCCCGGGTGAGTCCGGCGGCGTGGTGCTGCGCCCGGCGCGCTGGTCGGGCACCACCAAAACCACCATGTCCTACGGCTATGGCCTGAACGTGACGCCGCTGCAGATCGCCACTGCCTACTCTGCGCTGGCCAACGGCGGCAAGTTGATCGCGCCGACCTTCGTCAAGGGCCAGCGCAACGAAGGCCAGCAGATCATCGACGAGAACGTCGCCAAGCAGGTGGTGGCGATGATGGAAACCGTGGTCACCCAGGGCGGCGCCAAGCAGGCGGCGGTGCTGGGCTACCGCGTGGCCGGCAAGACCGGTACCGCGCGCAAGGCCGGCCCCGGCGGTTACGAGCGCGGCCACTACAACGCGCTGTTCGCCGGCGTGGTGCCGGCCACCAATCCGCGTTTTGCCACCGTCATCGTCATCAACGACCCGCAGGCCGGCAAGTTCTACGGTGGCCTGGTGTCGGCGCCGGTCTACCACAACGTGATGGAAGGCACCCTGCGCCTGATGGACGTGCCGCTGGACGACCTGCAGTCGTGGCTGGCCGCACAGCAGTCCGGCAAGGTCGGCCATTCGGCCTCGATCCTGCCGGCGCCACCGGCCGAGGCCGCGCTGCCGGTCGATGCCGCCGCTGAATTCGATGCTGCGCTGCCCAGCGCGCATGCCCAGACGCCGCCCGCTACGGGAGGCACGCAATGAGTCCTTCGATGTTGCTTTCGCAGTTGCTTCCGGACGTTGCTCTTGCAGGGCACGACCCCGTTCTGACCGGCCTGGTGCTGGACAGCCGCGCCGTGCGGCCCGGCAATGCCTTCGTCGCCATCGCCGGTTTCGGCGCGCATGGCCTGGGGTTTGTCGAGCAGGCCCGTGCGGCCGGCGCCGGCGCCATCCTGTTCGAGCCGCCGGCACCTGCCGAGCTGCCGGCACCGGCCGATGCGATCGCGGTGCCTGGCCTGCGCGCACGCATGGGCGCGATGGCCGACCAGTTCCATGGCGCACCGTCGCGGGCAATGGCGATGGTGGGCGTGACCGGCACCAACGGCAAGACTTCCACCGTGCAGCTGCTGGCCCAGGCCTGGCACCTGCTCGGAACGCCCAGTGGCAGTATCGGCACGCTGGGCGCCGGACTTTATGGTGCGGTTGAACCGACCGGTTTCACCACGCCGCTGGTGCTGCAGATGCATGCGCTGCTGGCGCAGCTGCGCGACGCCGGCGCGCGCGCTGTGGCGATGGAAGTCAGCTCGCACGCGCTGGACCAGGGCCGCGTGGATGCGGTGCACTACGACGTGGCGGTGTTCACCAACCTCACCCGCGATCACCTGGACTACCACGGCGACATGGCCAGCTACGGTGCGGCCAAGGCGCGCCTGTTCCATCGTCCGGGCCTGAAGGCCGCGGTGATCAACCTGGACGATGCGTTCGGTCGCCAGCTGTTCGCCGGCCTGCCGGCGGGCGTGCAGCCGATCGGCCTGAGCTCGCGCGGTGCCACCGACGCCAGCGTGCGCGCCGAAGCGCTGCAGCTGGACGGCCGTGGCATCGCCTTCGAACTGGTCATCGACGGCCAGCGCGCGGCAGTGCAGTCGCCGCTGCTGGGCCGCTTCAACGTGGACAACCTGCTGGCCGTGGCCGGCACCCTGCATGCGCAGGGCCAGCCGCTTGCGCGCATTGCCGAGGTGCTGTCGGCGCTGCAGCCGATCCGCGGCCGCATGAACCGCCTCGGTGGCGAAGAGGGCCTGCCGACCGTGGTGGTGGATTACGCGCACACCCCGGATGCACTGGAACAGGCGCTGGACAGCCTGCACGGCCACCTGCAGGGCACGCTGTTCTGCGTGTTCGGCTGCGGTGGTGAGCGCGATACCGGCAAGCGTCCGCAGATGGCCGCGATTGCCGAGCGCTTGGCCAACCAGGTCATCGTCACCGACGACAACCCGCGTGGCGAAGATGGCGACGTGATCGTGGCCGACATCCTGGCCGGCTTCACCGATGCCTCCGCCGTGACCGTGCAGCGCAGCCGCGCGCGCGCGATCGGCCTGGCGGTGAAGCGCGCCAATGCAGGCGACATCATCCTGATCGCCGGCAAGGGCCACGAGCCGTACCAGGAAGTGAATGGCGTGCGCCATGACTTCGATGACACCGAAGTGGCTGCCGCTGCGTTGGCCGCCAAGGTCGGCGTGCTGAGATCGCAGGCCGGGGAGGGCATCGCATGAAGCGCACCCTGCTTTCGCTGATCGCACACTGGGCCGGCGGCGAGATCCACGGCGACGACGTGGCCATCGACGCGATCAGCAACGACACCCGCAGCCTCGGCCCGGGCAGCCTGTACGTGGCGCTGCGTGGCGAGCGTTTCGACGGCCATGACTTCGCCGCCGACGCACTGGCACGCGGTGCCAGCGCGCTGCTGGTCGAGCGCCTGCTGCCGATCGAACTGCCGCAGGTGCTGGTGGCCGACAGCGAGCTGGCGCTGGCGAAGATCGCCACCGGCATGCAGCGTGACCGTGATACCGAGGTGTTCGCGATCACCGGCAGCAACGGCAAGACCAGCGTGAAGAGCCTGCTGCTGGCAATTCTCCAGCAGGTGGCCCGCCACGCGCACAAGGTGGTCTACGCCAATCCGGGCAACCGCAACAACGAAATCGGCCTGCCGCTGGCAGTGATTGATGCACCGGAAGATGCTGACTACGCGGTCTACGAGATGGGTGCCGGCAAGCCGGGTGACATCGCCTACCTGACCGACATCGCCCGTCCGCGCTATGCGCTGGTCAACAACATCGCCCCGGCGCACCTGGAGCGGATGGGCAGCCTGCTCGGCGTCGCCGTCACCAAGGGCGCGATCTACGCCGCGCTGCCGGCTGACGGCGTGGCCGTGATCAACGTCGACGATGCCTACGGTCGCTGGTTCGAACAGCACTTCGTCGGTACCCCGGCGCGCTGCAGTGTGCTGCGCTATGGGCTGGAACATACCGCCGATGTCACTGCGCGTGATATCCGCGCCGGTGCGCAGGGCAGCCAGTTCACCCTGGTGTCGCCGATGGGCGAAGCCCGCGTGGTGCTGGGTCTGCCGGGCCGCCACAACGTCAGCAACGCGCTGGCCGCGGCCAGCCTGGCACTGGCCGCCGGTATCGAGCTGGCGCTGGTTGCAGCTGGCCTGGCCGATGCGCAGCCGGTGCCCGGCCGCCAGATTGCCCATCAGCTGCGCAACGGTGCGGTGCTGGTGGACGACAGCTACAACGCCAACCCGGGTTCGCTGGCTGCGGCCATCGATGCCCTGGCTGCTGCTCCGGAAGAAGGCTGGCTGGTGCTTGGCGACATGCGCGAGCTGGGCCCGGATGCCGAAGCGCTGCATGCGCAGGCCGGCCTGCGCGCCCGCGCGGCTGGCCTGAAGCGCCTGTATGCGCTGGGTCCGCTCAGCGCCGCTGCCGCCACCGCCTTCGGCGAAGGCGGCCGTCATTTCGCCACCCATGACGCGCTGTCGCAGGCGCTGAAGGACGAGCTGCACGCTGGCGTGCGCTGCCTGGTCAAGGGTTCCCGTGGCAGCGCCATGGACACGATTGTCAAAGCGCTGCTGGCGCAAGGAGAGGAATCCCCGCATGTTGTATGAACTGGCTCGATGGTTGCAGCAGTTGGAGAGCCTGTTCGGGCTGTTCAACTACCAGACGTTCCGCGCCATCCTTGCCGCGTTGACGGCCCTGTTCCTGTCGCTGTGGCTCGGCCCGGCGATGATCCGCAAGCTTGCCCAGTTCAAGGGCGGCCAGCCGATCCGCAAGGACGGTCCGCAGACCCATTTCTCCAAGGCCGGTACGCCGACCATGGGAGGTTCGCTGATCCTGCTCACCATCACCCTGTCGGTGCTGATGTGGGCCGACCTGCGCAACCGTTACGTGTGGCTGGTGCTGGCGGTCATGCTCTGCTTCGGCGCCATCGGCTGGTACGACGACTGGATCAAGATCGTCCGCCGCGATCCGAACGGCCTGAAGTCGCGCTGGAAGTACCTGCTGCAGTCGATCTTCGGCCTGGCTGCGGGCCTGTTCCTGTTCTATACGGCCGATGTGCCGGCCGCACTGACCTTCTACATCCCGATGTTCAAGTCGGTGGCGCTGCCGCTGGCCGGCATCGGCTTCGTGACCATCGCCTACTTCTGGATCGTTGGCTTCTCCAATGCGGTGAACCTGACCGACGGCCTGGACGGCCTGGCGATCATGCCGACGGTGCTGGTGGCCTGCGCGCTGGGCGTGTTCGCCTATGCCTCGGGCAACGTGGTGTTTGCCAACTACCTGCAGATCCCGCAGATCCCGGGCGCCGGCGAGCTGGTCATCATCTGTGCGGCCATCGCCGGCGCAGGCCTGGGCTTCCTCTGGTTCAACACCTACCCGGCCATGGTCTTCATGGGCGACATCGGCGCGCTGGCGCTGGGCGCCGTGCTGGGCACGATCGCGGTGATCACCCGCCAGGAGCTGGTGCTGGTGATCATGGGCGGTGTGTTCGTCATCGAAACGCTGTCGGTGATGATCCAGGTCGCCTCGTTCAAGCTGACCGGCAAGCGCGTGTTCCGCATGGCGCCGATCCATCACCACTTCGAACTGAAGGGCTGGCCCGAGCCGCGCGTGATCGTGCGCTTCTGGATCATCTCCGTCGTGCTCGTGCTGATTGGCCTGGCCACGTTGAAGGTGCGCTGAGATGAACGACCTGTCCCGCCAGGCAACACGCCTTGAAGCCATCGAAGGCAGCTACGACAAGTGGCTGCTGGGCGCGATCATCGCGCTCACGGGCATCGGCGTGGTGATGGTGGCGTCCAGCTCGATCGCTTTGATGAGCAGCCCGTTCTACTACCTCAACCGCCACCTGATCTTCCTGGCGGTGGGCATCGTGCTGGCGGTCGTTGCCGCCCGCACCGAGCTGAAGTCCATCGAGCAGTACAACCAGATGCTGCTGCTGGGCTGCTTCGTGCTGCTGCTGGCGGTGTTCGCGCCGGGCCTGGGCAGCACCGTCAACGGTGCGCGCCGCTGGATCAACCTGGGCATCTCCAAGTTCCAGACGGTGGAAGCGGTGAAGGTGCTCTACATCGTCTGGCTGTCCAGCTACCTGGTGCGCTTCCGCGACGAGGTCAACGCGACCTGGCCGGCGATGCTCAAGCCGCTGGGCGTGGCCGGTGCGCTGGTGCTGTTGCTGCTGCTGCAGCCGGACTTCGGTTCGTCCACCCTGCTGCTGGCGATCACCGCCGGCATGCTGGTGCTGGGCGGGGTGAACATGCCGCGCATGTCGATGCCGGTGATCATCGGCCTGGTCGGCATGAGCGCGCTGGCGATCATCGAGCCTTACCGCATGCGCCGCATCACCTCCTTCCTGGACCCGTGGGCCGACCAGCAGGGCGACGGCTACCAGCTGTCCAACGCGCTGATGGCGGTGGGCCGCGGCGAGTGGACCGGCGTTGGCCTGGGCAACTCGGTGCAGAAGCTGTACTACCTGCCGGAAGCACATACCGACTTCATCTTCTCGGTCACCGCTGAGGAGTTCGGCTTCCTCGGCACCTGCGTGATCGTGGCGCTGTACGCGCTGCTGGTCGGCCGCACCTTCTGGCTGGGCATGCGCTGCGTGGAAATGAAGCGCCACTTCTCCGGCTACATCGCCTTCGGCATCGGCCTGTGGATCAGCATGCAGACCTTCGTCTCGATCGGCGTGAACCTGGGCATCCTGCCGACCAAGGGCCTGACCCTGCCGCTGATCTCCTCCGGTGGTTCGTCGGTGCTGATGACCTGCGTGGCGATGGGCCTGCTGCTGCGCGTGTCCTATGAACTCAAGCGTGCCGAGCGTCGCCAGGCCGTGCGTATCGGCGGTGGCGACGAGGCCGTGGCCGATGCACCCGTGGACGCGCCGGCCGCACCGGCTGCGGCCAGCGTGCCGATGAGCGCCGAACCGGTGGCCGCCGCTGCCGGGCCGGCCGCCGCACGTGGCACCAGCCGCCTGCAGTCGCGCATCGAACCGACCTTCGGGAGGCTGTCATGAGCGCAGCCACCAACACTGCACGGCCGGTGATGATCCTGGCCGGTGGCACCGGCGGTCACATCTTCCCCGGCCTGGCCGTGGCCCGCGTGCTGCGCGAGCGTGGCGTGCCCGTCGCCTGGATGGGCGCCGATGGTGCGATGGAAACCCGTCTGGTGCCGCAGCACGACATTCCGATCGACACCCTGGCCATCACCGGCCTGCGCGGCAAGGGCAAACTGGCCCTGCTTGGTGCACCGTGGCGGTTGATGCGCGCGCTGCGCGCCGCCGGCATGATCATCCGCAAGCGCCAGCCTCGCGCGGTGGTCGCCTTCGGTGGCTTTGCCTCCGGGCCGGGCGGCATGGCCACGCGCCTGCATGGGCTGCCGTTGATCGTGCATGAGCAGAACCGTGCGCCGGGCCTGACCAACCGCATCCTGTCGCGTTATGCGCGCCGCCTGCTGACCGGTTTCCCGGGCACCTTCGCCAAGCGCGAGGAGTTCGTCGGCAACCCGGTGCGTGCCGAAATCGCCGCCATCGCACCGCCGGAACAGCGCTTCGCCGACCGTCATGGCCCGCTGCGCGTGCTGGTGGTCGGTGGCAGCCAGGGCGCGCGTGCACTCAACAACGGCGTGCCGCAGGCGATCGCCGCGCTGGGCGCCGGGGTGCCGCTGCAGGTGCGCCACCAGAGTGGCGAGAAGATGCATGCCGAAGCGGTCGAGGCGTATGCCAAGGCCGGCGTGCAGGCTGACATCACCCCGTTCATTGCCGACATGGCCGAGGCCTTTGCCTGGGCCGACCTGGTGGTGTGCCGCGCGGGCGCTTCGACGCTGGCCGAGCTGTGCGCGGTGGGTGTCGGTAGCGTGCTGGTGCCATTCCCCGCTGCCGTCGACGATCACCAGACCCGCAATGCGGAGTACCTGGTCGAGCGCGGCGCGGCGGTTTTGCTGAAGCAGGACGGAACGCTGGCTGACGGCATTGCCGCACTGCTGCGTGATCTGTCCGAAAATCCCGCCCGCCGCATGCAGATGGCGCAAGCCGCGCGTGCTCTGGCAAAGGTCGATGCCGCCGAGCGCATCGCCGATATCATTCTTGAGGAAGCTGTATGAAGAAGGCATGCCACCGCGCCTGCCCTGCGCGAGGCCGCGCATGATCCGTCGCCTGCACGACACCAACGATCTGGTGCGCGCGTTCCCGCGCGTGCATTTCGTCGGCATCGGCGGCACCGGCATGAGCGGTATCGCCGAAGTGATGCTGACGCTGGGCTATGAGGTGTCCGGCTCGGACAACGCCGACAACGTGGCGACCCGTCGCCTGGCCAGCCTGGGGGCGCGCATCATGCGCGGCCACTCCGCAGCCAACGTGCTGGGCACCGACTGCGTGGTGGTCTCCAGTGCCATCCGCGAAGACAACCCGGAACTGATGGAAGCGCGCAGCCAGCGTATTCCGATCATGCCGCGTGCGGCGATGCTGGCCGAGCTGATGCGCTTCCGCCGCGGCATCGCGGTGGCCGGTACCCACGGCAAGACCACCACCACCAGCCTCACCGCTGCGGTGCTGAGCGAAGGTGGCCTGGACCCGACGTTCGTGATCGGTGGCCAGCTGCTGGCTGCCGGTGCCAACGCCAAGCTGGGCGGTGGACAGTGGCTGGTGGCCGAGGCCGACGAAAGCGATGGCAGCTTCCTGCGCCTGAATCCGCTGATGTCGATCATCACCAACATTGATGCCGACCACCTGGAGAACTACGGCAACGACTTCGCGCGGGTGCAGGCGGCGTTCGCCGAGTTCCTGCAGCGCCTGCCGTTCTACGGCCTGGCGGTGCTGTGCATCGATGATCCCGAAGTGGCTGCGCTGGCCGCCAAGACCCCGCGCCACGTGATGAGCTACGGCATGAGCCCGCAGGCCGACGTACGTGCCGAGAACGTGGTGCAGGAAGGCTCGCGCATGCGCTTCACCCTGCGCCTGCCGCAGGGCACCAGCCAGGAAGTGGTGCTGGCGCTGCCGGGCAAGCACAACGTACTCAACGCGCTGGCCGCCGCTGCGGTGGGCTGGCAGCTGGGCGTTGCGCCGGACGCGATCGCGCGTGCGCTGGAAGGTTTCGCCGGTGTTGGCCGTCGCTTCAACGATCTGGGCGAAGTGACCACCGCCAGCGGCGCCAAGGTCCGCATCATCGACGACTACGGTCATCACCCGAGCGAGCTGGAGGCGGTGTTCGCCGCCGCCCGTGGTGGCTGGGCTGACAAGCGTCTGGTGGTGGCCTTCCAGCCGCACCGCTACAGCCGTACCCGCGACCAGTTCGACAAGTTCGCCGCGGTGCTGTCCAGCGTCGATGCACTGGTGCTGAGCGAGGTCTACCCGGCCGGCGAGGAACCCATTGCCGGTGCCGATTCGCATGCGCTGGCCCGCGCCATCCGTGCGCGTGGCCGCAGCGAGCCGGTGGTGGTGGGCAAGGCCGCCGAGCTGGCCAGCGTGCTGCCGGACGTGCTGCAGGACGGTGACCTGCTGCTGATGATGGGCGCCGGCGACATCGGTGCCGTGGCCACCCACATCGCGGTGGAAGGCTTCAAGGGGGAGGGCGAGGCGTGAGCGCGCTGACCTTCCCGCCGCTGCGAGTGACCGACCCGGCTGTGTTCGGCCGCGTCGCCGTGCTGCTCGGCGGCAGCTCCAGCGAACGCGAGGTGTCGCTGGATTCCGGCCGCAACGTGCTTGAAGCCCTGCAGTCGCGTGGCGTCGATGCGTTCGCGGTGGATGGCATTCCGGCGCTGGCCAAGGCGCTCGCAGCCGGTGGCATCGATCGCGTGTTCAACATCCTGCACGGCCACAACGGTGGCGGTGAGGACGGCATCGTGCAGGGCCTGATGGACGCCTTCGGCGTGCCGTACACCGGCTCGAACGTGCTGGGCTCGGCGCTGAGCATGGACAAGATCCGCACCAAGCAGGTGTGGCTGTCGCTGGGCCTGCCGACCCCGCAGTACCGGAAGGTCACTGCCGAGGACGTGCACGCCAATGCCGCCGAACTTGGCCTGCCGGTGGTGGTCAAACCGGCCAACGAGGGCTCCAGCGTGGGCATCAGCCGGGTTACCGATGACGCCGGCCTGGACGAAGCGGTGGCCCTGGCCGCGCGCTACGACGGCCAGCTGCTGATGGAACAGATGGTGGTGGGCGACGAACTGACCGTGGCCATCCTCGGCGATGTCGCGCTGCCGTCGATCCGCATCGTGCCCAAGGGCCAGTGGTACGACTACAACGCCAAGTACATCGCTGAAGACACCCAGTACCTGTGCCCGGGCCTGGACGGTGATGCCGAAGATGAAATCCGCCGCATTGCGCTGGCTGCATTCCGTGCTGCCGGCTGCCGTGGCTGGGGCCGCGTGGACGTGATGCGCGACCGCGACAGCGGCCGCTTCTTCCTGCTGGAAGTGAACACCGCGCCGGGCATGACCAGCCATTCGCTGGTGCCCAAGGCCGCACGCCAGGCCGGCATCGGTTTCGAGGAACTGGTGTGGCGCGTGCTGGAACAGACTCTGGAGGCATCGCACGCATGAACGCGCTGCTGCGCATCTTCGTCTGGCTGTTGGCCCTGTCGGTGGTTGCACTGCCGGTGGTGGCCGTGGTCAATGGCTGGGTCGGCGCCGAGCGCTGGCCGCTGGCGAAGCTGCGCGTGCACGGTGAGTTCAAGCGGGTGCCGGCCGAGCAGTTGCAGCAGGTGCTGATGCCGTATGCGCGCTCCGGTTTCTTCGCAGTCAAGCTGCAGGACGCGCAGGACGCGCTGGAAAAGCTGCCGTGGGTGGAGAGCGCGCGGGTGCGCAAGCAGTGGCCGGACGTGCTGGAAGTGACCCTGGTCGAGCACAAGCCGTTCGCGCGCTGGGGCAACGACCGCCTGGTTTCCGAGCAGGGCAAGCTGTTCCCGACGCCGAAGAAGCTGGCCGACCTGGCGCTGCCCGAACTGGACGGCCCGGACAGCCAGACCGAAGAAGTGATGAAGCTGTACAGCGACTCGCGTGCATTGTTCGCACCGGCCGGCGTGGACGTGCGCCGGGTGACGATGGATGCGCGCGGCAGCTGGTCGCTGGTGCTCAGCAATGGCACCGAAGTGGTGGTCGGCCGCGATGACGCGCGCTCGCGCATGCAGCGCTTCGTCAAGGTGCTGCCGCAGCTCAACCGTCAGGACGCGCCGATCGAGCGCGCCGACCTCCGTTACACCAATGGTTTCACGCTGAGCTGGGGTACCCCGGCCACGTCGGCGAAAACGCCGGCGACCCCGGCCAGAAGCACGCAGGAAAGAACATGAATCGCAAGGGTGACAAATCGCTGATCGTTGGCCTGGACATCGGCACCTCCAAGGTGGTGGCGCTGGTGGGTGAGTACTCGCCGGGCAATCCGATCGAAGTGATCGGCATCGGCTCGCATGAATCGCGTGGGCTCAAGCGCGGCGTGGTGGTGGACATCGAATCGACCGTGCAGTCGATCCAGCGCGCGGTGGAAGAAGCCGAGCTGATGGCCGGCTGCGAGATCCGCTCGGTGTATGCCTCGATCTCCGGCAACCACGTGCAGTGCAAGAACTCGCCCGGCATCGTGCCGATCCGCGACGGCGAAGTGACCTGGGGCGACCTGGATCGCGTGCTCGATGCGGCCAAGGCGGTGGCGATCCCGGCCGACCAGAAGATCCTGCACGCGATTCCGCGCGAGTACGTGCTGGACGATTCGCAGGAAGGCATCCGCAACCCGGTCGGCATGACCGGTGTGCGCCTGGAAGTGCATGCACACCTGGTGGTGTGCGCGCAGTCGGCCGCGGCCAACATCAGCAAGTGCGTGCAGCGCTGCGGCCTGCAGGTGGACGACCTGGTGCTGTCCTCGCTGGCCTCCAGCGTGGCTGTGCTGACCGCCGACGAGCGCGAGCTGGGCGTGGTGCTGGTCGACATGGGCGCCGGCACCACCGACATCGCGGTGTTCGTGCAGGGTGCGATCTGCCACACCGCCTCGCTGCCGATCGCCGGCGACCACGTCACCAACGACATCGCGCACATGCTGCGCACGCCGACCCCGGAAGCCGAGCAGATCAAGGTGCGCTACGCCTGCGCCCTGGCCCAGCTGGCGACTGCCGAGGAGAGCATCCAGGTACCGTCGGTGGGCGATCGTCCGCCGCGTCGCATGCCGCGCCACTCGCTGGCGCAGGCGGTGCAGGGCCGTTACGAGGAAATCTTCGAGATGGTTCAGGCCGAACTGCGCCGCTCCGGCTTCGAGGAACTGGTGCGCGCCGGCATGGTGCTGACCGGTGGTGCTTCGAAGATGGAGGGCGTGGTGGAGCTGGCCGAGGAAATGCTGCAGATGCCGGTGCGCGTGGGCATCCCGCAGCACGTCACCGGCCTGGGTGAAGTGGTCGGCAACCCGGTACACGCCACCGGCGTGGGCCTGCTGCTGATGGGCAGCCAGATCGAGCACCCGCGCCGGCCGTCGCTGCCGACCGGGCGCGCGGGAAGCATGTTCAAGAAACTCAAGACGTGGTTCCGCGGCGAGTTCTGACGCGGAACCGGTAAACCCCGGCATCGCCCGGGCGCAACACCCGCAGTACCCGCAACACAACGCAGCACCGGCAACACACAACCCACACAGCCGCAACGCCGGCATGCAGCAGGAAGGCAGGACGCCCGAATGCCCATGCCAGCCGAAGCGGATACAACGAGGACACGGACATGGCGCATTTTGAACTGATCGAAAAGATGGCACCCAATGCGGTGATCAAGGTGGTTGGCGTGGGCGGCGGCGGCGGCAATGCCGTGGCGCACATGGTCAACTCGGCGGTGGATGGCGTGGAGTTCATCACCGCCAACACCGACTCGCAGGCCATCAAGAATTGTGGTGCCAAGCTGCAGCTGCAGCTGGGTACCAACGTGACCAAGGGCCTGGGCGCAGGCGCGAACCCGGAAGTCGGCCGCCAGGCTGCTCTGGAAGATCGTGAGCGCATTATGGACGCGCTGCAGGGCGCGGACATGGTGTTCATCACCGCCGGCATGGGCGGCGGCACCGGCACCGGCGCTGCGCCGGTGGTGGCACAGCTGGCCAAGGAAATGGGCATCCTGACCGTGGCCGTGGTCACCAAGCCGTTCCCGTTCGAAGGGCGTCGCCGCATGCAGGTCGCGCTGAAGGGCATCGAAGAGCTGAGCCAGCACTGCGACTCGCTGATCACCATCCCGAACGAGAAGCTGATCACCGTGCTGGGTCGCAACGCGACCATGATCCAGGCCTTCCGTGCCGCCAACGACGTGCTGCAGGGCGCCGTGCAGGGCATCGCCGACCTGATCGTGCGTCCGGGCCTGATCAACGTCGACTTCGCCGACGTGCGCACCGTCATGTCCGAAATGGGCCTGGCAATGATGGGTACCGGCACCGCCCGCGGTGATGACCGCGCGCAGGCCGCTGCCGAATCGGCGATCCAGAACCCGCTGCTGGACGACGTGAACCTGGCCGGTGCCAACGGCATCCTGGTCAACATCACCGCCGGCGCCGACTTCACCATGGCTGAGTTCGACGAGATCGGCCGAACCATCGACGGCTTCGCTTCGGAAGATGCAACCGTGGTGGTGGGTACCGTGCTCGACCCGGACATGCAGGACGAAGTGCGCGTGACCGTGGTCGCCACCGGCCTGAACCGCGTCTCGGCCAGCAAGTCCCAGCGTCCGGGCGAGCGTGCGCCGATCAAGCTGGTCCGCAACGCCACCACCGGCCAGCCGGAGTTCGGCGAGTTCGACAATGGCGGCGACGCCGTGTCGAAGGCGGTGGGTGGCATGGGCCTGGGCCTGCGTCGTGCCAGCAGCGATACCGCGGCAGCCTCCGCTCCGTCGGCCCCGGCCGCTTCGGCCCCGGCGGCGGCGGAACTGCCGAACGATTACCTGGACATCCCGGCCTTCCTGCGCCGCCAGGCGGACTAAGCGGCCCGGCCCGGGGCTTGTCCTCCCCGGGTTGCGCCACCATGTCCTGAAAACGCGGGCGCCGGGCCAGGATGGGCCCGGCCGCCCTGCTTCACGCGTGTCCTACCGGCGCGCCGGTGTGTCCTGCCGGCGTTTCAGTCGGGGTAGGGGACCCTGCGTGTTAATCTAATGTGTCACTTCCGGTCCACCCCCATGATCCAGCAACGCACCCTCAAGAACACGATCCGCGCCACCGGCGTTGGCCTGCACAGCGGTGACAAGGTCTACATGACCCTGCGCCCGGCACCGGTCAACCATGGAATCGTGTTCCGCCGCGTGGACCTGGACCCGGTCGTGGAAGTGCCGGCCAAGGCCGAACTGGTCACCGAAGTGACCCTGTGCACCGGCCTGACCTGCAACGACGCCAAGATCCAGACCGTCGAACACCTGATGTCGGCGCTGGCCGGCCTGGGTGTGGACAACATCATCGTCGAACTGTCCTCGGCCGAGCTGCCGATCATGGACGGTTCGGCCGGTCCCTTCGTGTTCCTGCTGCAGTCGGCAGGCATCGTGGAACAGGGTGCGCCCAAGCGCTTCATCCGCGTGCTGAAGACGGTGGAAGTGACCGAAGGCGACAAGGTGGCCCGCTTCACCCCGTACGAGGGCTACAAGCTGGGCTTCACCATCCAGTTCGACCACCCGATGATCCCGGCCAAGCAGTCGCGCCAGGAAATCGAGTTCTCGACGCTGGCCTACACCAAGGAAATCTCCCGCGCGCGCACCTTCGGCTTCATGCGCGACCTGGAGTACATGCGCGAACGCAACCTGGGCCTGGGCGGTTCGATGGACAACGCCATCGTGCTGGACGAGTTCCGCGTGCTCAACGAAGACGGCCTGCGCTACGCCGACGAATTCGTGCGCCACAAGATCCTCGACGCGATCGGCGACCTCTATCTGGCCGGTGGCCAGGTGCTGGGCGCCTACGAGGGCTTCAAGTCCGGCCACGCGCTCAACAACAAGCTGGTGCGGGCGCTGATGGCCGACGCCACCGCCTGGGAATGGGTCAGCTTCGACTCGCCGGCCACCCCGGACCCGGTCGAGTATGCGACGCCGGCTTACGCCTGATCCACATAGGTTGTTGAATTCAAAGACAAAAACGCCGCCTTCAAGGGCGGCGTTGTCGTTTCAGGCGCCCGCCGCGCATTCAGCGCGCTTGAGGGGCGTCAAGGCCGGTTCGAGGTCACGGTTTTGTGAACCTGTTGGATCGGAAGCCTGAATTTAACGTAGTTTTAACAACAATCTAACGACAGGGCCCCGGATGGCAGCTAGGATGCGACCCGGCCCCCGAAATGTTTCACGCCGTGGTGACACGCGCGACGGGGAGCGGAGCCGGATGCTCCGTTGTCATCAGGACCGTTTCTTCGGCTTTGAAGGAACGTCCTGCAGGCAAGCCAAGGCGTCGCGTAGCCCTTTGTGCGTGGCGGCTGAAACTGCGTGGGGTCCATTCCGGTTGTCGAGCGCTGGGGAGCGCGTGGGAGTGGAGGACGCAGTCTTGATGGTCACCTTGGTGGCCTTCAGCCCGATGGAACGGGCCGCGTCGAGCAACTGGGCTTCGGCAAGCCGCAACTTGGCATGCCAGACCGGGGATTCGACGAGAAAAACGAGGTGTTCCCCGTCCACATTGGCCAGCCGGCAACGGCTGCGCAGAGGTGGCGGCAACTGGGGGCGCAACTGACGGTCCAGCGCGTCGAGCCACAAGGCACGCCGCAGCGGGTTCCCGCTTTTGTCAGCCATCACCGCATCCAGCGCCGGTTTGGGCTTGGAGGCGGGGCGAACGCTGGATTTCGGCTCAGACATGAAAACTCACTGATGGCATTCAAAAAGATCGTAATCAAAACGCGTGAAGGACAGGCCAAATCGTCGCCCATCGCGCGTTTGCGGTTCTATTTCGAGGACCGCCCCCGTGCCCTGCTGGGCAGCGTGCTCGGGGTAGGCTGCATTATCGGCCTTGCTGGCGGCATTGGCGCCAGCGCGCTGAATGATTCCCGGCTGCAGGCCAAGGTCGAGCGCCAGGACGCGGAGCTGGCCAAGGTCCGGCGCGACGCGCAGACCCAGGTCAACGCGCTGGCAGCCCGCCTTGGCGAGCTGCAGGCCCAGGCCACCCGCCTCAACGCCCTCGGCGAACGCCTGACCCAGATGGGCAAGCTGGAAGACGGCGAGTTCGACTTCAACGAGACCCCCGGCCTCGGTGACGGCGATGCTGGTGGCCCGACCACCGACATCCCGGTCAAGGACGTCAACGCCGACTTACAGGTGCTGGAGCAGCGCTTCGCTGCTTCAGGCCGCCAGCTGTCGGTGATGGAATCGCTGATGTTCGACCACCAGCTGCAGCAGAACGCCGTGCCGTCGCGCATGCCGATCCGCAACAGCTACGTGACCTCCGGCTTTGGCACCCGTGCCGACCCGTTCGGCCGCGGTGCGGCCACCCACAAGGGCATGGACTTCCACGCCAGGGTCGGTGACCCGGTGATGGCCGTGGCCGAAGGCGTGGTCAGCTTCTCCGGCGTGAAGGGCGGCTACGGCAACGTCGTCGACGTCGACCACGGCAATGGCTATGTCACCCGCTACGCGCACAATTCGCGCCTGGTGGTGAAGGTCGGCGACCTGGTCCGTGCCGGCCAGGAAGTGGCCAAGGCCGGTTCCACCGGCCGTTCGACCGGTGCCCACGTGCACTTCGAGGTGTGGGAGAACGGCAACGTGGTCAACCCGCGCAAGTTCCTCGGCGACGGCGGCAACACGCCGGTCGGCCGCATCAGCCGCGGCTGAACCCTGGTCTGGGGTCAGAGCCCATTCGCCATGGCGAATGGGATCCGACCCCGATCCCGCACGGGGTCGGATCCCTTCCGCAGCGCGGAAGGGCTCTGACCCCATCGCCGAAGGGTTGAAACCTCAGCCGGCCGTCCCAAGCTACAATGGGTGTTGCCATCGACAGGGCGCCAGGCGCCCTGTTTCGTTTGCGACGGACGGATCCCAAGGGGGAGGCCGGGCGTCGTGTCCATCCAACCCGGTTCCTTCAATGATCAACAGCCTGCTTACCCGCGTATTTGGCAGTCGTAACGAACGACAGCTGCGCCAGCTCAACCGCATCGTCGCCAAGATCAATGCGCTGGAGCCGGAGATCGAGAAGCTTTCCGACGAGCAGCTTCAGGCCAAGACGCCGGAGTTCAAGCAGCGCATCGCCGATGGTGAAGCCCTGGACAAGGTGCTGCCGGAAGCGTTCGCGGTCTGCCGTGAAGCCGGCCGCCGCGTGCTGGGCATGCGCCACTACGACGTGCAGCTGATCGGCGGCATGGTGCTTCACCTGGGCAAGATCGCAGAAATGCGCACCGGTGAAGGCAAGACCCTGGTGGCAACCCTGCCGGTGTACCTCAACGCGCTGGAAGGCAAGGGCGTGCACGTGGTCACCGTGAACGACTACCTGGCCCGCCGCGACGCCGCGCAGATGGGCAAGCTGTACAACTGGCTGGGCCTGAGCGTGGGCGTGGTATACCCGGGCATGCCGCACAGCGACAAGCGCGAAGCCTACGCCTCGGACATCACCTACGGCACCAACAACGAATTCGGTTTCGACTACCTGCGCGACAACATGGCGCTGTCCAAGGCCGACCGCTACCAGCGCGGCCTGCACTACGCCATCGTCGACGAAGTCGACTCCATCCTGATCGACGAAGCGCGTACCCCGCTGATCATCTCCGGCCCGGCCGATGATTCCCCGGAGCTGTACATCCGCGTCAACCGCGTCGTGCCGAACCTGGTCAAGCAGGAAGTGGAAGACGGCGAAGGCGACTTCTGGGTCGACGAAAAGGGCAAGCAGGTGCACCTGTCCGAAGCAGGCATGGAGCACGCCGAGCAGCTGCTGGTCGAGGCCGGCATCCTCAATGCCGAGACCGAAGGCCTGTACGCGCCGCAGAACCTGACGGTGGTCCACCACCTCAACGCCGCGCTGCGCGCGCATGCGATCTACCAGCGTGACGTGGACTACATCGTGCGCGATGGCGAAGTGGTCATCGTCGATGAGTTCACCGGCCGCACCCTGTCCGGCCGTCGCTGGTCCGATGGCCTGCACCAGGCGGTGGAAGCGAAGGAAGGCGTGCCGGTCCAGCGCGAGAACCAGACGCTGGCCAGCATCACCTTCCAGAACCTGTTCCGCATGTACAAGAAGCTGTCCGGCATGACCGGTACGGCCGATACCGAAGCCTTCGAATTCCAGAGCATCTACGGCCTGGAAGTGGTGGTGATCCCGACCAACCGCCCGACCATCCGCAAGGACAGCCCGGACCAGGTGTTCCTCAACCGCAAGGGCAAGTTCAACGCGGTGCTGGCCGACATCGAAGAGTGCGCCAAGCGTGGCCAGCCGGTGCTGGTGGGTACCACCTCGATCGAAACCTCGGAAATGCTGTCCGAGCACCTGCGCAAGGCCGGCGTGAAGCACGAAGTGCTCAACGCCAAGCAGCATGACCGCGAAGCGACCATCGTCGCCAATGCCGGCCGCCCGGCCGCGGTCACCATCGCCACCAACATGGCCGGCCGTGGTACCGACATCGTGCTGGGTGGTTCCCTGGAAGCGGAGATCCATGAGCTGGGCGAGGACGCCACCGATGCGCAGAAGGCCGCGGTCAAGGCCGATTGGCAGCAGCGCCACGAAGCGGTGAAGGCTGCCGGCGGCCTGCACATCGTCGGCACCGAGCGCCACGAATCGCGCCGTATCGACAACCAGCTGCGTGGCCGTTCGGGCCGCCAGGGTGACCCGGGTTCGTCCCGCTTCTACCTGTCGCTGGAAGACAACCTGATGCGCATCTTCGCCTCCGACTGGGTGCAGAAGGCCATGCGCATGATGGGCATGAAGGAAGACGACGTCATCGAGGACCGCCTGGTCAGCCGCCAGATCGAGAAGGCGCAGCGCAAGGTCGAGGCCCACAACTTCGACATCCGCAAGAACCTGCTGGACTTCGACGACGTCAACAACGACCAGCGCAAGGTGATCTACGCCCAGCGCGACGAGCTGCTGGACGCCGAGTCGGTGAAGGACAACGTGGATGGCATCCGCGACGACGTGATCTTCGACATCGTCGCCCGCTTCGTGCCGCCGAACTCGATCGACGAGCAGTGGGACCTGCGTGGCCTGGAAGCGACCCTGGAGTCGGACTTCGGCCTGCAGATGTCGCTGACCGGTCTGGTCAAGGAACACGAGGAGCTGGACGCCGAGGCGATTGCCGCCAAGGTGCAGGAGCGCGTCAACCAGCACTTCGCCGAGAAGGAAGCCGGCGTGGGCGAAGAGACCATGCGCGCGCTGGAGAAGCACGTGATGCTGACCGTGCTGGACCAGAGCTGGAAGGAGCACCTGGCACGCATGGATTACCTGCGCCAGGGCATCTACCTGCGTGGTTATGCGCAGAAGCAGCCGAAGCAGGAGTACAAGAAGGAAGCCTTCGAGCTGTTCTCGGACATGCTGGAGAACGTCAAGCGCGAAGTGGTGACCCTGCTGTCGCGCGTGCGCATCCGCAGCGACGAGGAAGTGCAGGCACTGGAAGCGGCCGAGCGCCAGCAGGTCGAAGCCCGCCTGAGCCAGTCGCAGTTCCAGCACCAGGACGTTGGCAGCTACAGTGCCGACGAGGAAGCGGCGCAGGTGCAGGCCGCCCAGCAGGGCATCGCACAGGCGCAGCGTGACGAGCCGAAGATCGGCCGCAACGATCCATGCCCCTGCGGCAGTGGCAAGAAGTACAAGCACTGCCACGGCCAGCTGAGCTGACCCGAAGAGCCCCGCGAAAGCGGGGCTTTTCTTTCATGGCGGCTGTTTCGCGCGGCTGATCCGGCCAGATCCGAGATTGCGCGGCCCGCCCTGTTCTGGGCATGCTTCCCCCATGCCTTCCCCCACCCGATCGATCCACGTCGTGGCCGCCGTCATCACCGACGCCCGTGGCCGCGTGCTGCTCAACCGCCGTACCGAGAACCGCGACATGGCCGGCCTGTGGGAATTCCCCGGCGGCAAGCGCGAATCCGGCGAAACCTCCGAACAGGCGCTGGTGCGCGAGCTGCGTGAGGAACTGGGTATCGAGGCGGATGTCGGCGAGTGGCTGATGGACGTGCCACAGCGCTACCCGGACAAGCACCTGACCCTGGAAGTGCGCCATGTACGTAGCTGGAAGGGCACCCCGCGCGGGCGCGAGGGCCAGGCGATCACCTGGGTGGCGCCGGACAAGCTGGGCCGCTACTCGATGCCGCCGGCCGACCTGCCAGTGGTGGCCGCCCTGCGCCAGCCCGACAGCTACCTGATCACCCCGGCGCCGGCCGACGATGACAGTGGCATACAGCACTGGCATGAGCAGCTGCAGCGCGCGGTAGGCGCGGGCCAGCAGCGCATCCAGTTGCGCCTGCCTCCGACGCATCCACAGCGGCAGGCGATGCTGGAACAGGCCCTGCGCACGCATCGGCGCAGCGGCGTGCAGTGGCTGCTCAACCGCGATATCGAACTGGCGCGCGCACTGGGCGTGGGCGTGCACCTGGGCAGCGAACAGCTGCTGGAACTGGAGAAACGACCGCTGCCAGAGGGGCAGCTGGTTGCCGCGTCCTGTCATGACCTGCGGCAGCTGCAGGCTGCGCAGCGGCTGGGCTGTGACTTCGCCGTGCTGGGCCCGGTGCAGGCCACGGCCAGCCATCCCGCTGCCACACCGATGGGCTGGGATGCCTTCGCCGCATTGCGCGCGCAGGTATCGCTGCCGATCTATGCACTGGGTGGCATGGGCAGCGGCCACATCGCCGAGGCGCGCCGCCATGGCGGGCAGGGCATCGCTGCGATTCGCGGGCTGTGGCCAGCGTAACGCCGTGCACGCGGGGTCAGAGCCCTTTCCGCTGGAAAGGGATCCGACCCCCACCGGATGCAGTAGATCCACGCCATGCGTGGATGAACCCCTCCCGATTACAACGTGATCCAGAAACACCCGTATTGCCGTCGCAATCCCAGCACCGTCGAAGCGCGCGACGCGCTGCCGGGCAGCGTCTGCTCCAGGCGCAGACCGACCGGATGCCGCGCGGCACGAGGCTCAGGGTCGGATCCCTGCGCAGCAGGGCTCTGACCCTGCTCCTGCGAGGACGCCAGCGCCTGTGACGGATACACCGGCACCACGTCCACCAACGGCCGCCGCGCCAACGATTCCAACTGGCCGAGGATACGTTGTGCGCCTGCGTCGGAGACTGCGCTCCACAGGTACAGCGAAGACAGCCGGTTCACATCGTTGCTGACGATGCCGGTGCGCAGCGCTTCCACCAGCTCACTCAACCGTCGCGGACAGCGCGCGCCCAGGGTATCGCGCGGCATCGTGTTGCCGGCGGGCGCAGGCGGTGGCAACCGCGACCGCGCGCCCAGGCTGTCGCAGGGCCGGTCGGTGTAGACACTCTGGCCCTGCGCATCGGTGCAGCGGTTCAGGCGCATGGACTGCGCATGGGCAGCGCTCGTTGCCGACCACAGTGGCAACAGCATCAGCAGGAAGAAAAGCCGGTTCATCGACGCAGGGTAGCGCCGTTCAAGGCGGTGTGGCGTGCTTTCAGCCCTGCAGCAGCTTCAGCACCGAGGTGGTCGGCTTGGCCAGATTCAGGGTGTAGAAGTGCAGGCCGGGCGCGCCGCCTTCGATCAGCCGTTGGCACAGCCGGGCCACCACTTCGGTG
This sequence comes from Stenotrophomonas maltophilia, assembly GCF_004920835.1. GTDB lineage: Bacteria > Pseudomonadota > Gammaproteobacteria > Xanthomonadales > Xanthomonadaceae > Stenotrophomonas > Stenotrophomonas maltophilia_AQ. The sequence continues at coordinate 27,379 of NZ_QFHO01000020.1, read as the reverse complement.
CCGAATGCACGCACCGATTCGGCGTCATCGCCATAGGCCTGCATCTTGCGGCTGATCCAGCGCGGAATCTCCGCACCACACTGCTCGGAGAAGCGGCGCAGCTGGCTGAAGTTGGCGATCGGCATGATGCCCGGGGTGATCGGCACCTGCACGCCCAGCCGCCGCACTTCATCGACGAAATGGAAGTAGGCGTCAGGGTTGAAGAAGTACTGGGTGATCGCCGCATCGGCACCGGCGTCGATCTTGGCCTTGAAGTGCTTCAGGTCGGCCAGTGCGTCGGAAGCCTGCGGGTGCGTTTCCGGATAGGCGCCCACTTCGATGTGGAACGCATCGCCGTGCTCGGCACGGATGAAGTCGATCAGTTCGGCGGCATAGCGCATGTCGCCGGGGAAACCCATGCCCGAGGGCAGGTCGCCGCGCAGCGCGACCAGACGCCGGCAACCGATCGCGCGGTACAGCTTGAGCAGCTCGCGGATTTCCTGACGGGTGCCGCCGACGCAGGACAGATGTGGTGCGGCATCGAAGCCATGGTGCTGGTTGAGGTGGCGCACGGTCTCCGAGGTATAGCTCAGGGTCGAGCCACCGGCACCGAAGGTGCACGACACGTACTCGGGGCCGTAGTCCTTCAGCTTGGCGGCGGCGCGGTCCAGCTGGCTGCGCTGTTCGTCGGTCTTGGGCGGATAGAACTCGAAGCTGATGGCGGTCATGGCACGGGCGGCAGCGGCGGGTGCGGACCAGTATATCTCTTCATCAAGATAGATGTTGTCAATTTTGTGCGGGTGTACACCGTCCGCCGCCTGCGACCGTTCGCCCCGGCACCCGGCCGTTGCTCCGGAATCGCAACCGGGGTGCCGCCGCTGCGGCCACGCTGACCCCAGACCCGGCAACACCCACCCGATGAAGGAGCAGACGATGAAGATCTTCCTGGCACTCTGGTACGCACTGAAGGCGCTGGCCCGGCTGGTCATGATCGGCATGGCGATGGCCGTGCTTGGCTCCGGTTCGGCCCATGCGGCCGCCGCCACCGGCACCGGCAAGGTGCAGGTCGAGGTGGTCGGCAAGGGCCGCCCGCTGCTGCTGATCCCCGGCCTGAACAGCAGCGCTGAGGTCTGGCGCGAGACGTGCCTGGCGCTGAAGGATGTGCAGTGCCGCCTGGTGCAGCTGCCCGGCTTTGCCGGCGCCGCACCGGCCGATCCGCGCCCGGCCGAATTCCTGCCGGCGATGCGTGGGCAGCTGCTTGCCTACCTGCATGACCAGCACCTGGGCCCGGTGGTGGTGATCGGCCACAGCCTCGGTGGCCTGCTGGGGCTGCAGATGGCGCAGGCCGAGCCGGCGGCGGTCAGCGCACTGGTGGTGGTCGATGCGTTGCCGTTCCTGCCGGCCGCGCGTGACCCGAACGCCACGGCTGACAGCGTGCGGCCGATGGCCGACCAGCTGCGCAAGGGCATGCTCGCCGCCGATGCCGCGCAATGGCAGGCGCAGTTGAAGGCAGGTCTGCCGGGGATGACCCGCGATCCGCAGCACCAGGCGGAGCTGGGCCGCTGGGGCGAGGGCAGCGACCGCCAGACCACGGCCGATGCCATGCATGCGGTGATGACCACCGACCTGCGCGGCAGCATCGCCTCGATCAGCGCACCAACCCTGGTGCTGGGCAGCTGGGCCGGCTACCAGCCGATGGGCGCTACCGAGGACAGCACCCGGGCGGTGTTCCAGGCCCAGTACGCGAAGCTGCACGGCGTGCAGATCGCGATGAGTGCGCGGGGCTTCCACTTCCTGATGTGGGATGATCCGCGCTGGTTGCAGGAGCAGGTGCAGCGTTTCCTCGCCGCACATCCCTGACCGTTGTCCGCCCTCCTGCCACCGCCGAGAGCCCGCATGGACGCCACCACGTCATCCCGTCGTTTCTGGACACTCAACGCGTTGGCGTGGGCCGGCTACGCGATGTACAGCCTGTGGGTCGGGATGCGGATCGGGGGCGGCGTACTGTTCAGCGGCGTGGCCTTGATCAGCGTCAGCATCGCGGTCACGCTCTGGCTGTGCAGCGGTGCATTGCGTTCGGTCGCGCTGCGCCAGCGCTGGTGGGACGGCGGGCTGGGCCTGCTGGTGTTGAAGCTGGCTGCCGGGGTGATGATCGGCGCCAGCGTTGCACAGGCGGTGACGGCTGCACTGCTGCTGCCGTCGCTGGCACTGGACTGGGTGCGGTTGCCCGGAGGGCACGCCGACTACCAGTGGTCCTCGCTGCTGGTGTACTGGATGAACACCGCGCTGTTCCTGCTGATGTGGACCGGCCTGTGGGCCGGCCTGCATGGCCTGCGCCGCGCACGCCACAGTGAGCTGGCCCGCCTGCGTGCCGAAGCCGAGCGCAGTGCGCTGGAACGCGATGCCCTGCGCGCACGGCTCAATCCGCACTTCATGTTCAACGCGTTGAACAACCTGCGTGCCTTGATCCTGGAAGATCCCGAGCGCGCACGCGACATGGTCACCCGCTTGTCGCGCACGCTGCGCCAGGCGCTGGCGCACAACCGCAGCGAGCAGGTGACTCTGGCCGAGGAACTGGCGGTGGTCGACGACTATCTCGCCATCGAGGCGATCCACTTCGAACAGCGCCTGCAGGTGCAGCAGCACATCGATGCCGATGCCACGCAGGCGCAGTTGCCGGCGATGGCGTTGCAGCTGCTGGTGGAGAACGCGATCAAGCACGGCATCGCCAGTCGCCCGGGTGGTGGTGACGTGCAGATCCGTGCCACGCTGGACAATGATGTGCTGCGCCTGCAGGTGGACAACCCACTGGGCGGCGTCAGCGAGCCCACGCATGGCCATGGCGTCGGCCTGGCCTACCTGCGTGCCCAGCTCGGCACGCGCGGTCGTTTCATCCTGCAGCCGGTTGGTGACCGCATGCAGGCCCTGCTGGAGATTCCGCAATGAGTGGCGTGCTGCGCGTGTTGATCGTTGATGATGCGCGGCTGGCGCGGCAGGAGCTGCGCACGCTGCTGTCGGCGCTGCCGTGGGTGCAGTGCGTGGGCGAGGCCGACGATGTGCCTGCCGCACGCGAGGCGATCGCCACGCTGGCGCCGGACCTGGTGCTGCTGGATGTGCAGATGCCCTCCGGCAGTGGCTTCGATGTGCTGGATGGTCTGGAGACGGTGCCGGCCGTGGTGTTCGTCACCGCCTACGACACCTACGCAGTGCGCGCGTTCCATGCCAATGCGTTGGACTATCTGGTGAAGCCGGTGGAAGCGCCACGGCTGCTGGAGGCGCTGCAGCGGGCACGTGAGCGAGAAGTCGTGGCGGCAGAAACGCCGGAATCTCGCGGCACGCTGGGCGCGCAGGACCAGGTGTTCGTGCGCGAGGGCGAACGCTGCTGGTTCGTGGCGGTGTCCGAAATCCGCCGGCTGGTGGTGGATGGCAACTACACGCGGTTGTGGTTCCGCGACCAGAACGCGCTGCTGGCCCGCAGCCTGAGCGCGCTGGAGGCACGCCTGCCGCAGGATCTGTTCTTCCGTGCCAACCGCAACACGCTGGTCAACCTGCGGCGCATCCGTGGTGTGACGCCCAGCATCGGCGACGGCTACGACCTGGCACTGGATGACGGCAGCGAGGTGGAGGTGTCGCGGCGGCAGGCGCGTGAACTGCGCGAGCGGATGGCGTTGTAGCTGCCGCTACAGCTCGGCACTGACCGGGCTGGTGATGAAGCCCCACAGCAGGCGCGCCATCACCGCCGGTGAACGTGCCTGCGCACGAGCGTAGGCAAGCAGTGCATCCAGCCGCGGGCGGTCGTAGAGGTGCCCGGCCAGAAGCACCGCGTGCACACGACGGGTGTTGGCGGTGTCCTGGAGCGGATTGCCATCGAGCAATACCAGGTCGGCGGCTTTGCCGACTTCGACACTGCCATGCAACGCCTGCAGGTCAAGATGGCGCGCCGCGTGCAACGTTGCCGCGCGCAGCACCTCGGCCTGGCTCAGGCCTGCCTGCCGCAGCCACTGCAGTTCATCGTGATAGCGCAAGGCGCCCAGCCCGGTATCGGTGCCGACCAGCACGCTGACGCCGGCACGGTGCGCGGCACCGGTGAGGGCCAGTCCATGCGCGAAGTACGCCTTCAATGCATCTTCGCCGCGCAGGCCAGGATAGCGTTCGGTGGTGGCCGTCAGATCATCGCGCCATGCCCAGCGCGAAAGTGGATCCAGATAGGCCAGGCGCGGATCGTCGACGAACGCCGGATCACGTGCGCGTGCATCCTCTTCGCGGGTGACATGGGTCGGCACGAACGCGGCGCCGCTGGCCTGCATCAAGCCGAATGCCTCATTGCACACGGAAGGCTGGTAGCCGCCGACCATGCGTTCGGCCAGTGCGGTCGGGTCTTCGCCATCCAGCGTACCGCCGCGCCACGCGGCAGCGTTGTCGAAGCAATGACGCACGAACAGATGGGCGTGTTCGAAGCTGCGCTGGCCTGCCTGCACCGCGTCTTCCAGAGGCACGGCCCTGGGCAGGTGGCCGACCAGCGGACGGCGCAGCTGCTGCGCCTCGGTGGCCAGCCGCTGGTAGGTATCCGCACGCAGCCGATTGTAGACCTTCAACGCGTCGACGCCGCGCGCGCTGTACGTGCGTGCACGCCCGGCGGCGGCCTCCGGCGCAAGCGACGGATCTTCGAAGTAGAAACTGGCGATCTGCACGAAGCGCGGTGCCGCCTGCTGCCCGGCAATGGCCTGTGTGGTCCAGCGGCGCTTGTCGGCCACGCAGGCGATCAGCGGATCGGCAGCCTGCGGGCAGTCCATCATGTCGCGGGTGCCGGTGATGCCGTTGGCCAGCATCAGCGGGAACTGCAGCTGCGGCGACAGCTGCAGGACGTGGGTGTGCATGTCCCAGAAGCCGGGCAGCAGCCAGCGGCCACCGGCGTCGAAGACCGGCAACGCTGTATCGGCAACGCCTTCGCCGACGGCGGTGATCGTGCCGTTGCGGATGGTGACCGTGGTGGGTTCACTGGCTTGGCCGCGAATGACGTCCACCACCCGCGCATTGATGATCATCCGGTTGTCGCCGACCTCGGGCAGCGGCGGTGCACGCAGCGGCCAGAGCAGGGCGGCGATGAACAGCAATGGCGGTGCCAGCAGGACGACCGCCAGCACCTTCAGCCATCGGCGGCGGACGGGGTGGGGCAACGCGCGTGCTGCTTCCATGAGCCGGCGATCCTTGCGGTGGGTCGTGCGCAGGGTGCGGCAAGAGGGCGGGGGATGCCAGTGACCATCGGCATGCCGTCCTCCCTGGCGCCGGGGCGGTTACCCTGTGCAGCGGATTCCCTGACCACGCCGCGCCATGTCCATCGTCCTTACCGATTTCGCCCGTCCCCGCCTGTTCCCGCGCGTGCCGCGCGGCAACACCATCCAGGACTGCACTGCCGAGCAGTTCGAGGCACACCTCAATGCGCACGCGCCGCTGAAGGTACTCGACGGCTACGCCCCGTTCTGCAAGTTGTTCGTCTACGAGAACTGGACCAGCACGCGCTGCCTGACGGTGCCGGTCACCGACGCCAACCGTCATCTGCTGCGTAGCGGCTACGAGGCACGCAATCGCGAGGAGCTGCCGGTGCTGGTGCGCTGGTTCGAGGGTGTGGAGTCGCCGCGTGCGAGCTACCTGGTGGTGATCCTGTACAGCGCCGAGCAGCTGGCGAAGGAAGGTTCACCGATCGAGGCCGACTGGGGCATCGTCGGCTGCATCTACACCGCCGAGCCCGAGGAAGTGCCGATGGCGCCGATCACGATGATGCGCAATGCGCTGGGCGTGGAAGAGGGCGGCTCGGGCGTGCCGCTGGATCGCGAGGCCTACCGGCGTTCCGTCCAGTTCTGGGAGAACAACGCCAACTGGCGTCCCTGACTCGGATCCCCGTAACGCGGGGCGCTGACCCGATCATTCGACCCCATGCGCCCGTGCCATGCCCGGCTGATCTATGATCGGGCCAGACCAACGCACGGAGGGCGGAGCATGGGTACCTGCGCAAGGATGATCCTGATGGTGCTGGCTGGCCTGCTGCCGGCCACCACAGCACTGGCGGCGGCGCCGGTTGCAGAGACGGCCTGTTCGCCCTTGGCGGCGGTTCCGGGGCTGCGCGACAGGGGCGTGACCGCGTTGTCGATGCGGCCCGAGGGGGGGCGTTGCGTGGTCGAGGTGACCGCTGCCGGCGGCAAGGCGCTGCTTCGGCAGCAGCAGATGCTGAATGTACTGGCACAGCATGCCTGTGCAGCGCCTGCGGAGGTGACAGTGGACGGCGCGCAGATGTCTCTTCAGTTGCGCCTGCCGAAGCATTGCGCGGCGCGCGGCGGCCGGGACCTGTTCGCGGGCGAGGGCATCCCGTGGATGCAGCCACGCGGCGTGTCGCCACGCTACCCACCAGAGGCCATGCAGCAGGGACTTTCCGGACGCAGCCAGCTGAAGGCGCTGATCGATGCGCAAGGAACCGTTGCCGCGGTGATCGTGGAGACCTCCAGCGGCTACGCGCTGCTGGATGAAGCGGCGGTGGAAGAACTGCGCGGCTGGCGTTTCGTCCGCGCCGACGCGAAGAGCACGGTGCCGGAGTTGACCATCGTGCGCGTGCCGATGCGGTACGAATTGGTGGAGTGATAGCGATCCACGCACGGCCCGGAGCTGCGCGCTGCCGCAGTAGCGCCACGCCATGCGTGGCTGCATCCCGTCAGGCGGCCATCCACTCCCACCAAGGGTAGTGGTACTCGCGGTCGATGGCCTGCCAGTGCCGGGCGCACTGTGTGCAGGCAACCGCGTGGCACTCGCCCCAGCCACCTTCGGCTTCGCCCACCGAAAGCAGCCGCATCTGCCCCTGTTCAAGCAGACGACGGGGATCGAAGAACGGGTAGCCGGGATTGAGCGCACACAGGCAACCCTCGCGCGCACGCCAGTAGCGCAACCGTTTCAGCGCGGCTTTCAGGTGCGCCTGATTGCTGATCAGCATGCCACCGAGCGCGATGCCCTGGCAGCGCTGCTCGATCAGGTCCGCGTGCGTGGCCAGTGCTTCCAGCGAGGACGGGCTGAACAGCCGTGCGACCGTGCGTGCGGCGTTGGTGATGCGCGCGCCGTCGCGCGACAACAGGTCCTGCAGCAATACATCGGCCTGTGCGTCCTCAAGGCGGGGCGGTAGTGCGGCGGACCACGGCCAGCGCATCAGCGCGCCTTGCCGATGGCAGCGAAGTGGCCGCCGGTCAGGTGCAGCAGGTCGGCCGGTGTCAGCTCCACTTCCAGGCCACGGCGGCCGGCGCTGACATGCAGCGTGGGCAGCACCTGCGCGCTGGTATCGAGGAAGGTGCGCAGGCGCTTCTTCTGCCCGAGCGGACTGATGCCGCCGACCAGGTAGCCGGTCGCACGCTGCGCGGCATCGGCCGCAGCCATTTCGCACTTCTTGCACCCGGCGGCTTCGGCCAGCGCCTTCAGGTCGAGCTGGCCGGCCACCGGCACGATCGCCACCAGCAGTTCGTGTGTCTCGGTGCTGGCCAGCAGGGTCTTGAACACCTGGGCCGGGTCGAGGCCGAGCTTGTCGACGGCTTCTCCGCCATACGATTCGGCGTGGGCGTCGTGCACGTAGCTGCGCACGGTGTGGGCGATCTTCTCGCGCTTGAGCAGGTTGATGGCCGGAGTCATGGGCACATCGTAGCGTGGCGTGGAGGCGTTGCCTTGACCGAGGCTCGCCCCTCGGTCCGGTGGACGCGTGGTGCATGGCTCCACGCAAACGCAGAACGGGCGCCCGAAGGCGCCCGTTCTTCCTGCTTCCGTTGCTGGGGTCAGAGCCCTTTCCTGCGGAAAGGGATCCGACCCCGGCACGATCAGTAGCGGTAGTGGTCCGGCTTGAACGGGCCTTCCACCGGCACGCCGATGTAGTCGGCCTGTTCCTGGCTCAGGGTGGTCAGCTTCACGCCGATCTTTTCCAGGTGCAGACGCGCCACTTCCTCGTCCAGCTTCTTCGGCAGCAGGTACACCTTGTTCTCGTAGCTGTCCTTGTTGGCCCACAGGTCGATCTGGGCCAGGGTCTGGTTGGCGAACGAGTTGGACATCACGAAGCTCGGGTGGCCGGTGGCGCAGCCCAGGTTGACCAGGCGGCCTTCGGCCAGCAGGAAGATCGCATTGCCGTTCGGGAAGATGTACTTGTCCACCTGCGGCTTGATGTTGACGTGCTGCACGCCCTTGAAGCCCACCAGCGCATCGACCTGGATCTCGTTGTCGAAGTGGCCGATGTTGCAGACGATGGCCTGGTCCTTCATCGCGCTCAGGTGCTCGATGCGGATGATGTCCTTGTTGCCGGTGGTGGTGACGTACAGGTCGGCACGGCCCAGGGTCGATTCGATGGTGTTGACTTCATAGCCTTCCATCGCCGCCTGCAGGGCGCAGATCGGGTCGATCTCGGTGACGATCACGCGCGCGCCGTAGGCACGCAGCGACGCGGCGCAGCCCTTGCCGACGTCACCGTAGCCGCAGACCACGGCGACCTTGCCGGCCAGCATCACGTCCATCGCGCGCTTCAGGCCATCGGCCAGCGACTCGCGGCAGCCGTACAGGTTGTCGAACTTGCTCTTGGTGACCGAGTCGTTGACGTTGATCGCCGGGATCAGCAGGGTGCCGGCCTGCGCCAGCTGGTACAGGCGGTGCACGCCGGTGGTGGTTTCTTCCGAAACGCCCTTCCAGTCCTTGACCACGCGGCCCCAGTAACCCGGGCGCTCCTTGGCAACGCGCTTGAGCAGGTTCTTGATGACCTGCTCTTCGTGCGATGCAGCCGGCTCGTCGACCCAGGTGCTGCCGTTTTCCAGTTCGTAGCCCTTGTGGATCAGCAGGGTGACGTCACCGCCGTCGTCGACCACCAGCTCCGGACCGGTCAGGGTGCCGTCGGCCAGGGTGAAGGTCAGCGCGTCCAGGGTGCAGTCCCAGTACTCTTCCAGCGACTCGCCCTTCCAGGCGAACACCGGGGTGCCGGTAGCAGCGATGGCGGCAGCAGCGTGGTCCTGGGTGGAGAAGATGTTGCACGAGGCCCAGCGCACGTCGGCGCCGATGTCCTTCAGGGTCTCGATCAGCACCGCGGTCTGGATGGTCATGTGCAGCGAACCAGTCACGCGCACGCCCTTCAGCGGCAGGCTGGCGGCGTGCTTGCGGCGGATCGACATCAGGCCCGGCATCTCGTGCTCGGCGATGTCCAGTTCCTTGCGGCCCCAGTCGGCCAGGGTGATGTCGCGGATCTTGTAATCGCCTTCGGTGGAGAAGGTCTTGGCAACAGCATTCATGCAATAGCTCCGGTTGTGGACGAGCGGATGCTCGCTTCTGGCCGGGCGCCGTTGTTGCAGTACCACCTGGCCGAGCCTGGCCGGCCTCAAGGGATCCGGTCGCAGCGCCCCTCGGCAGGGGAGGACGGCCATTATATCGCGCCTCCGGTGTGACACGCCGATGACCCAACCATCGGCAGGTGGGCCGGCGGGCATGGCCTGTTAAGGTCGTTGTTTTCACGCATCACACAGGTGGAACGATGAGCATGCACCCGCGCCGCAACCGGCGCTTGACAGGCCTGGTCCTGTCGATGGCCCTGCTGGCGGTGGCTCCGCTGGCGCTGGCCGCTGCGCCAAAGGCCGCTCAGGGCCAGACGCAGGCGCAGGGCGCCACCGGCTACGAGCTGCCCTCGGCGGCGCTGCAGGCGGTGGTCGACGCGCCACGCGCACCCTCGCTGTACCTGTCGCCGCGCCGCGACGTGGCCGCGATGATGCAGATGCCGTCGCTGCCGTCGATCCAGGTGGTGGCGCAGCCGGAACTGAAGCTGGCCGGCCTGCGCATCAACCCGCGCACGTTCTCCGACAGCCGCTTCAGCTTCGGCGAGAAGCTGTGGCTGATGAACGTGGCCGACGGCAAGGAACGGCAGATCAGCGGCCTGCCGGCCAAGCTGTCGATCGCCAGCGTGATGTGGTCGCCGGACCAGAAGTGGCTGGCGTTCAACCAGGTCGATGCCGCCAGCGGCGCCAATGAACTGTGGCTGGTGGATATGGCCGGTGGCAGCGCCCGTTGTCTGGTCGCCGGCCTGAACACGGTGATCGGCAGTGGCTACCAGTGGCTGCCGGACAGCCGCGGGTTGGTGGTGTTCACGCGCCCGGCCAACCTCGGTGCGGCTCCGGCCGCCGATGGCATCCCGACCGGTCCGGCCGTGCAGCAGACCAGCCAGGGTGGCGGCGTGGTGTCGATCCGCACCTACCAGGATCTGCTGAAGAACGAGGCCGACGCGCGCCAGTTCGATTACTACGCGACCACCCAGCCGATGGAAGTCAGCCTGGATGGCAGTACCCGCGCGATCGGCGCGGCCGGCATCTTCATGGGCTTCGCTGTGTCGCCGGATGGCCGCTTCGTGCTGCGCCAGCCGGTGCAGCGCCCGTACTCGTACGTGGTGCCGGTAAGCAGCTTCCCGCGCCGCATTGAAGTGATCGACCGTGCCAGCGGCAAGCTGGTGCACACCGTGGCCGTGCGTCCGCTGGTGGAAGGCCTGCCGACCGGCAACGATGCCGAAGTGACCGGCGTACGCGATATCAGCTGGCGCGGTGATGCCGATGCCACCCTGGTCTGGGCCGAAGCGCAGGATGGTGGCGACCCGAACAAGGACGCCAAGGTGCGCGATGCGGTGCTGATGCAGGCCGCGCCGTTCGACACGCCGCCGGTGACGCTGGCCCAGCTTGGCAGCCGTCTGGCCGGCATCAGCTGGGGCCGCGGTGACCTGGCGCTGCTGACCGAATCGTGGTGGAAGACGCGCAAGACCAAGACCTGGCTGATCGCCCCGGACAATGCCAGCGCCGAGCCGCGCCTGCTGTGGGATCGTGACGCGCAGGACCGTTATTCCGATCCGGGCCGGCCGCTGTTGTCCAGCGACGACCGCGGCCGCTCGCTGCTGCAGACCAGCACCGATGGCAGCAGCCTGTATCTGGCCGGTGCCGGTGCATCGCCGGAAGGCGATCGTCCGTTCGTGGACCGCTTCGATGTCGCCACGGGCAAGGCCTCCCGCCTGTTCCACTCGCAGGCGCCGAGCTACGCGCTGCCGGTGGCGCTGCTGGACAACCAGGCCAGCTCGCTGCTGCTGAGCCGCGAGAGCCCGGACGAGCCGGCCAACTTCTACGTGCAGTCGCTGGCCGACGCTGGTGCTGCGCCGCGTGCGTTGACCCACTTCGCGCATCCGCTGCCGCAGCTGAAGGGCGTGCAGAAGGAACAGATCCGCTACAAGCGCAAGGACGGAGTAGATCTGACCGCGACCCTGCTGCTGCCGCCGGGCTACGACCCGAAGCGCGACGGTCCGCGCCCGCTGCTGATGTGGGCCTACCCGGGTGAGTTCAAGAGCGCTGCCGCGGCCAGCCAGGTCACCGATTCGCCGTACCGCTTCAATGCGGTCAGCTACTGGGGCCCGCAGGCGTTCCTGGCCAAGGGTTATGTGGTGCTGGCCAGCCCGTCGATGCCGATCATCGGCGAGGGCGACAAGGAGCCGAACGACACCTATATCGAACAGCTGGTGGCCAACGCGCAGGCGGCGGTGGATGAAGTGGTGCGTCGTGGCGTGACCGATCGCGATCACATCGCCATTGGCGGTCATTCCTATGGTGCGTTCATGACTGCCAACCTGCTCGCGCACACGCGCTTGTTCAAGGCCGGCATCGCCCGCAGTGGTGCCTACAACCGCACGCTGACGCCGTTCGGTTTCCAGGCCGAGGAGCGCAACTACTGGCAGGCGCAGGATGTCTACCAGAAGATGGCGCCGTTCAATTACGCCGACAAGATCAAGGATCCGATCCTCTTCATCCACGGCGTGGACGATAACAACTCCGGTACGTTCCCGATCCAGAGCGAGCGCATGTTCGCTGCGGTGAAGGGTCTGGGCGGCACCGCGCGCCTGGTGATGCTGCCGAACGAATCGCATGCCTACCGCGCGCGCGAATCGATCATGACGATGCTGGCCGAGAGCGAGCGTTGGCTGGAGCAGACCATCGGCCCGGCCGATCAGGACAAGGCCAAGAAGAAGCGCTGACCGGACCCGGTAGTGCCGGCCAGCGGCCGGCACTACCAGATGAAACCATTTTTGCATCGCAGCACGACGCCCGTTCTGGTTTAGGCTTGGGGTCTGGATCCGTTGACCGAGGCCTGTGCGTCGCCGATGAACGAGTACCGCAGCAGTATCGAGTTTGCTTCCCCCGATCTTCCCCTGCGTGACGACGTACGCCGTCTGGGTGCACTGGTCGGCGACCTGCTGTTCGAGCAGGTGTCGGCCGCCTTCCTCGATGACGTCGAGGACGTGCGTACGCGTGCCATCGCCCGCCGCGAGAACCAGGCACCGCTGTCCGAACTGGCCGAAGGCCTGGCCGGGCGTGCGCCACAGCAGGCCGAGACCATGGTGCGTGCGTTCAGCACCTACTTCCAGGTGGTCAACATCGCCGAGCGCGTGCATCGCATCCGCCGCCGCCGCGACTACCAGCGCGCCGTCGCAGCCGCACCGCAGCCCGATGGCCTGCAGGATGCCCTGCAGCACCTGAAGGCACAGGGGGTGGGCCTGGACGAGCTGGCGCAGTGGCTGCCGCGCATCGACATCGAACCGGTGTTCACCGCACACCCGACCGAAGCGGTACGCCGCGCGCTGCTGGAAAAAGAGCAGTTGATGGTGGCCAGCCTGGTCGACAACCTCGACGGCCAGCGCACGCCGGGTGAAGCGGCTGCCGATGCCGCTCGCTTCCGCATGGCGCTGACTGCGTCATGGCAGACCACCGATTCCTCACCGGTGCGGCCCACCGTCGATGACGAACGCGAGCACGTCGGCTTCTACCTGGTGCAGGTGCTGTACCGGGTGATTCCGGTGCTGTACGAATCGCTGCAGCAGGCGTTGCGCGATACGTATGGCGAAGAACTGCCGCTGCCGCGACTGCTGCGCTTCGGTACGTGGGTGGGCGGCGACATGGACGGCAATCCCAATGTGGATGCGCACACCATCCGCAATACGCTGGATGCACAGCGCGTTGCCGTGCTGGGCCGTTACCAGAAAGAACTGCTGCAGCTGGCCAGCCTGCTCAGCCAATCCACCGAACGGGTGGGGGTGAGCGATGCACTGCAGGCGCGTGTCGCGCATTACCAGCAGTTGCTGCCGCAGGTGCAATCGCGGCCACGCCATGCCGACATGCCGTACCGGTTGCTCAACGACCGCATGCGCGCACGCCTGCAGGCCACGCTGGATGATGCCGACGGCGCCTATGCCGGCCCGGACGAGCTGATCGATGACCTGCAGCTGATCCTCGACAGCCTGCGCGCGAACCGGGGCGAACATGCCGGCGGCTTCGCTGTGCAACGCCTGCTGTGGCGGGTGAAGACCTTCGGTTTCCATCTGGCGCGGCTGGATGTGCGCCAGGAATCGAGCGTGCATGCGCGCGCGCTGGCGGCAGTGCTGGGTGGCGACGCTGCGTGGGAGGGCCTGGATGTACTGGGTCGTGCGCGCCTGCTGGCGCCGCATGCCGGTGGCGAGGTGCCTTTGCCGAAGGGCGAGGACGAAGGCAATCAGCGTTTGGATGCAGTGTTCGCCGCATTGGCGGATGCGCGTGCACGCCATGGTGGCGATGCACTGGGCAGCTACATCATCTCGATGGCACACGACCGCAGTGATGTGCTGGCGGTGCTGGCGCTGGCACGCCGTGGTGGTCTGGTCGATGACGCCGGTCACGTGCCGCTGGATATCGCGCCGCTGTTCGAAACCGTGGACGATCTCAAGCGCGGCACCGCGACGCTGCGCGACCTGCTGGCCGACCCGGTGTACCGTGCGCATCTGCGTGCACGCGATGACGTGCAGATGGTCATGCTGGGCTATTCGGACAGCAGCAAGGACGGCGGCATCGCCGCCTCGCGCTGGGGCCTGCAGCGTGCGCAGGTGGAACTGCTTGAGGTGGCGGCCGAGGCCGGCATCCGCCTGACCTTCTTTCATGGCCGCGGCGGCTCGATCAGCCGCGGTGGCGGCAAGACCACGCATGCGGTCGATGCCTCGCCGCGCGGCAGCATCGATGGCCGCCTGCGCGTGACCGAGCAGGGCGAGGTGATCCACCGCAAGTACGGCATCCGTGCATTGGCCCTGCGCTCGCTGGAACAGGCCACGGGTGCCGTGCTGCGGGCCAGCCTGCGCCCGCGTGCAGCGGAGCCGCGCGAGGATGACTGGCGGCCGGTGATGGATGTGGTCGCTGGCTCCAGCAGCGAGGTGTATCGCGCCTTCGTCGGCCAGGCCGGCTTCATGGACTACTTCCGCACGGCGACACCGATCGATGTGATCGAGCGGATGACGCTGGGTTCGCGGCCGTCGCGCCGGCTCGGCCAGGACGCGGCGTTGGGCAATCTGCGCGCGATTCCGTGGGTGTTCGCCTGGAGCCAGGCGCGTGCAGTCATTCCCGGGTGGTATGGCGTGGGCAGCGGCCTGCAGGCGGCAGTCGATGCTGGCCACGAGCAGACGCTGCGCGAGATGGCGCGTGACTGGCCGTTCTTCCGCACCTTCCTCGACGACATCGCGATGGTGCTGTCCAAGGGCGATATCACCATTGCCGAGCAGTTCTCGCGTTTGTCGGGTGAGCTGCACGACGCGTTCTTCCCGCAGGTCGAACGCGAGCTTGAACTGACCCGGCACTGGCTGCTGGCGTTGATGGAGCAGCAGACCCTGTTGGACCACGACGCGCGGCTGGCACTGTCGATCCGCCTGCGCAATCCCTACGTGGACCCGATCAGCGTGCTGCAGGTGGACCTGCTGCAGCGCTGGCGCGAAAGCGGACGCGAGGATGATGACCTGCTGCGTGCGCTGGTGGCCTGCGTGAATGGTGTCTCGCAGGGCGTGCAGAACACGGGTTGATCCGCGCCGGGCATGACCCGGCGCTACCTGCCTCGGTGGGTGCGGGGCTTGCCCCGCACGCCCTCAATCCTCCGGCGACGGCGGATTGGACGCCAGCAGTTCCAGATGGCGCTGCTCCATTTCCTGCCGCAGCTGGCGGCGGATCAGCGCTGCGGCCTGCCGGCGCTTTTCGTCCGAACTGGCCGGCTGCAGCGATGGAACCGGCGTCGGCCGGCCGTCCTCGTCCACCGCCACCATGGTGAAGAAGCAGCTGTTGGCGTGGCGCACGCTGCGCTTGAGGATGTCCTCGGCCACCACCTTGACGCCGATTTCCATCGACGAGGTGCCGGTGTAGTTCACCGAGGCCAGGAAAGTGACCAGTTCACCGACCGCGATCGGCTGGCGGAACACCACCTGGTCCACCGACAGGGTGACCACGTAGCGGCCGGCATAGCGGCTGGCGCAGGCATAGGCCACCTGGTCGAGCAGGCGCAGGATGGCGCCGCCGTGGACCTTGCCGGAGAAATTGGCCATCTCCGGCGACATCAGCACGGTCATGGACAGCTGGTGGGTTTTCAGTTCGGTCGACATGGCCAGATTGTATCGGCAACCGGGTAGTGCCGGCCGCTGGCCGGCAACCACGCGATTGTTTCCGCAGGCCATGAAAAAGCCGGCCAGCGGCCGGCTCTACCAGAAGCAGAAGGGCCGCTTGCGCGGCCCTTCGTGTTTCTTACTTCAGCTTCGCATCGGCGCGCAGGGCGGCGGCGCGGTCGGTCTTCTCCCAGGAGAAGGCCGTGGCGTTGACGGTCTCGCCTTCGCCGTTGAGGTAGCTGAACTCCTTCGGCTTGCGGCCGAAGTGGCCGTAGGCCGCGGTCTGCTGGTACATCGGGTGCACCAGGTCCAGCATCTTGATGATGCCGTACGGGCGCAGGTCGAAGTGCTTGCGGATCAGCTTCTCGATCTTGTCGTCGCTGATCTTGCCGGTGCCGAAGGTGGTGACCGAGATCGAGGTCGGCTCAGCCACGCCGATGGCGTAGGAGACCTGCACTTCGCAACGGTCGGCCAGGCCGGCGGCAACCACGTTCTTGGCGACGTAGCGGGCCGCGTAGGCAGCCGAACGGTCGACCTTGGACGGGTCCTTGCCGGAGAACGCGCCACCACCGTGACGGGCCCAGCCGCCGTAGGTGTCGACGATGATCTTGCGGCCGGTCAGGCCGCAGTCGCCCACCGGGCCGCCGATCTCGAACTTGCCGGTCGGGTTGATGTGGAACTTGGTGCCCTTGTGCAGCCACTTGGCCGGCAGCACCGGCTTGATGATCTCTTCGCGGACGGCCTCGATGAGGTCCTTCTGCTTGATGCCCGGGGCGTGCTGGGTCGACAGGACCACGGCGTCGATGGCCGAGACCACGCCGTTTTCATAGCGCAGGGTGACCTGGCTCTTGGCGTCCGGACGCAGCCACGACAGCGGCGAGTTCTTCTTCTTGCGGATCTTGGCCTGCTGCTCGACCAGGCGGTGCGACAGGTGGATCGCGGCCGGCATGTAGCTGTCGGTCTCGTTGGTGGCATAGCCGAACATCAGGCCCTGGTCGCCAGCGCCCATTTCTTCGGGCTTCTTGCGGTCCACGCCCTGGGCGATGTGCGGCGACTGCTTGCCGATCAGGTTCAGCACGCCGCAGGTGGCGCCGTCGAAGCCGACGTCGGAGCTGTCATAGCCGATGTCCACGATGACCTTGCGGGTCAGCGCTTCCAGGTCGATCCAGGCGCTGGTGGTGATTTCACCGGCCACGATGGCAACGCCGGTCTTGACCATGGTCTCGCAGGCCACGCGGGCGCGCTGGTCCTGGGTCAGGATCGCGTCCAGCACCGCATCGGAGATCTGGTCGGCAACCTTGTCCGGATGGCCTTCAGAGACCGACTCGGAGGTGAAGAGGTAGCTGGACATCAGGCTTAATATCCTTTGATTCGGATGGAAAGATGGGCGCGAATGATACACGGGGTGCGCCGCCTGTGCATTGTGAACCTGTACCGGTTGCCGGTGGTTAAGCCCATGTAGGCCTGCAGGGCCCGCTGCAGGGGGATTGAGGCCCAGCCTCGACGCCCAGTGTTCCACCAGCGTGACAACGGCGCGGGTCCTGCCTGGCCCCGGCCGCGCAGTCTGCGACCCCGCTCCGGGGCACCCGGCCGTCATCGTTCTGCCCCGAAACCGCCATCTGGCTGCCGCCTGCCGGGCGCAGGCTGTCGGCCAATCCGGCCGCCGGGCACGAGCGAACACGCCATGCAGGAACTCGAACAGCGTCTCCAGCAACGCTTCCCCGATTGGTTCCATGGTCGTCGTGGCCAACTGGCCCGGCCCTTGCTGCGCAGCGTCGGACGCTGGTCGCGCCTGGACCAGATCGAAGCGTTCCTGCAGCGCAGTGCAGGATTGCGCGGATTCGGCTTCGTCGCCGCCGGCCTGGAATTCATCGATGGCCAGTACCAGGTGGATCCAGCCGCGCTGGCGAAGATTCCCGCCACCGGCCGCCTGCTGATCGTCGCCAACCATCCGTCCGGGGCGCTGGACGCGCTGGCCCTGCTGGACGCGGTCGGCCGCATCCGCCGCGACGTACGGATCGTGGCCAACGACCTTTTAGGTGCGATCGCGCCATTGCAGGACCTGCTGCTGCCGGTGCGCATTCTCGGTGGCAAGGCCCAACGTGGCAGCCTGCATGCGGTCGAAGAAGCGCTGGCCGCCGAGCAGTGCGTGATCGTGTTCCCGGCCGGTGAGGTTTCGCGGTTGTCGCTGCGCGGCATCCGCGATGGCCGCTGGCAGCGCGGTTTTGTCCGCTTCGCCCGCGCTGCCGGTGCGCCGGTGTTGCCGGTGCGGGTGGAAGCGCGCAACTCGGCGCTGTTCTACGGCGCCTCGACCCTGTTCAAGCCGGCCGGTACCGCGCTGCTGGCGCGCGAGATGTTCACCCGTCGTGGGCGCCCGCTGCGGCTGTGCATCGGTGAGCCGATGCAGCTGGGCAAGGGCGGTGACCCGGGCGCACAGCTGCTCGCGGTGCGTCGCGCGCTTTACGCGCTGGGTCGCAATGGCGCGGCCGCAGATGCCGCTGTCTGCGCAGGTCCCGAGCCGCTGGCCGCGCCGGTGCCGCCCTCGCAGGTCGCCGCGGGTATCGCGGCCGCTACCCAGCTGGGCCAGACCGCCGACGGCAAGCAGATCCTGCTGGCCACCTGCGCGGCCGATTCGCCGCTGCTGCTGGAACTGGGCCGCCTGCGCGAGCTGACCTTCCGCCAGGTCGGCGAGGGCACCGGCCGCAGCCGCGACCTGGACGCCTTCGATCCGCAGTACGAGCACATCGTGATATGGGACGCGGCCGCGCAGCGCATCGCCGGCGCCTACCGCATCATGCGCGGTGCCCATGCGCTGGCCCGGCATGGTCTTTCCGGGCTCTACAGCGCGTCGTTGTTCCGTTATTCCGACGACGCCATCACTCACATCGCCGAGGGCCTGGAACTGGGGCGCAGCTTCGTGGTGCCCGATTACTGGGGCAGCCGCAGCCTGGACTACCTGTGGCAGGGCATCGGTGCCTACCTGCAGTGCCGGCCGGGCATCCGCTACCTGTTCGGCGCAGTGTCTATCAGCGCGGCACTGCCGCGTGATGCGCGCGAGCAGCTGGTGGCGTACTACCAGCGCTATTACAGCGGTAGCGCCGGCCTGGTTGAATCGAACCGGCCGTTCCAGTACTTCGCGGCCCCACCGAGTTTCGGCGAGCTGGATGCCGGCGCCGCATTCGATGTGCTGAAGGCCAACCTGGCCGCACTCGGCACCGGCGTACCGACGCTGTACCGCCAGTACACCGACCTGTGCGAACCCGGCGGCGCCCGCTTCCTTGCCTTCGGTGTCGATCCGGATTTCAGCGATTCGATCGATGGCCTGATCGAAGTGGACCTGTGTGCGATACGGCCCAACAAGCGCAAACGCTACCTGCGCGATGCGGGGATGCCGGCATGAGCACGCTGGCGAACCTGTCGCCACACCGGCGCGCAGTGTTCGTCTCCGACGTGCACCTGGGCTCGCGCCACTGCCACGCCGCCGAGCTGGCCCGGTTCCTCTCGCAGTTGCGCTGCGAGCGGCTGTACCTGGTCGGTGACATCATCGACCTGTGGTGGATGGCCCACCGCCGCGCCAACTGGCGGCAGTCGCACAGTGAAGTCATCCAGGCCCTGCATGCGCTGCGCCGTGCTGGCACCGAGATCATCTACATTCCCGGCAACCACGACGCCTCGCTGCGCCAGGTGTGCGGGCTGATGCTGCCGGCGATGCAGGTGCGCCGCCGTGCGATCCATACCACTGCTGACGGCCGCCGGCTGCTGGTCGTGCATGGCGACGACTACGATGGCGTGACCCACTTCGGGGGGCTGCAGGAGAAGTTCGGCGACTGGCTGTACTACCGGATCCTCACCGGCAACCAGGCATTGAACGCGGTGCGGCGCGTGCTGGGCATGCGCTACTGGTCGCTGTCTGAATTCCTGAAAAAGCGTAGTGGTGCAGCCGAGCGCTACATCGAGCGCTTCGTGCAGGCCGGACTGGACGACGTGCGCCGGCGCGGCCTGGATGGCATCGTCTGTGGCCACATCCACCGCGCCGCGCTGATCGAGCGCGATGGCCTGGTCTACGCCAACGATGGCGACTGGGTGGAGAGCCTGACCGCGCTGGTCGAAGACCACGATGGCGCGCTGCGCCTGCTCGACCACAACGGGCAGACCCTGGTGGAACTGCCGGGCGCGCGGCTGTCGCAGGCGGCGTAACGCGCGTCTGTCCTCCTGTAGAGCCGAGCCCATGCTCTGCGGACGTGGCGCGACGGGGGGCGAACCGAAAAACAGTCGAGCATGGCTCGACTCCACAAGGGCACGAGCGGGGCGGATGCTTCCCCGCGCATTGCGATGCGCCCTACGGACTGGCGCCCTTGATCAATGGTGGCGCGGCTCGGCTCTACATACACCGCGCGCAAGCCGCTAGCATCGGCCCATGGATTCCCTGACCCAGATCGTGCTCGGTGGCGCCGTCGCCGCTGTCATCGCTCCGCCCGGCCATCGCCGCGCGGCCCTGCTGGCCGGTGCCGCACTTGGCACCCTGCCGGACCTCGATGCTCTGTGGTTGGGCTTCACTGCCGCAGACCCGGTGGCGAACATGGTGGAGCACCGCAGCTTCAGCCATTCGTTGCTGGTGCTGCCGTGGGTGGCCGCGCTGATCTGGTGGTTGTTCAAGCGCTTCGGCAATGGCCGCGTCGCGCAGTCACCGGTGCGCTGGTTCTGGGCGATCCAGCTGGCGCTGGTCACCCATCCCGTGCTGGATGCGTTCACCGTCTACGGCACCCAACTGTGGTGGCCGTTGCGGCCACACCCGACCATGGGTTCCAGCGTCTTCATCATCGATCCTGGCTACACGGTGTGGCTGCTGCTGGGCTGCGTGCTGGCCTGGTTTGGCCGCGCCCGTCCCTGGGCTGGCAAGGTGCTGGGTGTGGCGCTGCTGATCAGTAGTGGCTACCTGGGTTGGGGCCTGATCGCCAAGGCGCAGGTCGACCGTGCCGCGGAGCAGAGCCTGGCTGCAATGGGCCTGGGCGATGCGCCGCGCTTCTCGGTGCCGATGCCGTTCAACACGCTGCTGTGGCGGGTGGTGGCGATGACGCCGAACGGCTACGTGGTGGGCGACCGCTCGCTGGTGGCCGACCATGGGCCGATGCAGTTCGAAGGGTATGCGTCCAACGTGCAGGCATTGCGCGAAGCGGAGGGCATTCCTGCGGTGCAGCAGCTGCAGTGGTTCAACCGCGGCTTCATGCGTGCGCGGGTGGTTGACGGCCGGCTGGTGCTTAGTGATCTACGCATGGGCCTGGAACCGGACTACACCTTCAACTTCGCGGTGGCCGAACAGGTTGATGGCCAGTGGCGGGCGATCACGCCCGAACAGCTCCGGGTGGACTACAGCAGCCCGGCCGCGCGTGCCGATGCCGGGCGCCGGCTGGCAGCGATGTGGCAGCGGATCTGGCAGGTTCCGGCATTGCAGCCCCGGGGGGATGACACTGCTGTGCATTGATCGCGCGGTGATTGGCGGTTGCGGCAGATGCTCAGCGTTCGGTGGGCGGAGCCAGCATTACCTTCGCTGGGACTTCCACCAGATCTGCCTGCAACAGGCGAGGGATATCGCTGCTTGGGTTCACGCTGACATGATGATAGCGGTTGAAGATGAAGTTGAAATCTCGTTCCGGCATCGTCGGGAAGTACCTTCGGAAGTAACCCATCTGCGGCAGATACAACACGTGGTTTACTGCCGGAATGCCAGCGCCGGGAAGGAGACCACCCAAGCTGCCCGTCGCGACCAGCGCGCCATCCGCATTGATGCGCGCGCCGCGCGCCTGCTGTGCCTGCAGCACCGCCTGGCGATCAATCGAAAAGATGGGCCCCGCCGGCTGCACCGGATTGAACAGGCCGTTGCCCAGCAGATTGGTCAATGCGGCGGCGGCCAGTACCAGCGTGGGTGCATTCTTCGACCACTGAGGGCGGCTGGCAGCAACTGCGAGAGCGGCAAGGCAGAGATAAGGAACTATGTCGTAGGCGCTATACAAATGGTGGAAACCATCGTTACCGAGCGGGTACTTGGCCAGGCTGCCGATGGCCAGCAGACCTGCTAGCAGCAGTAGGCGCCCGCGTTGAAGAAGCGCGCCGCACTGGATGAGGATAATGGCGCAGGCGATGTTGAGCAGCAGGCCAAAGGCAAGCAGGGCACGGATAGGTGGTACCAGCGACAGGCCGGTGAGCTTGCCGATCAGTGCCGGAACCGGCAGAAACATCCAGCACGCCACCAAAAGCAGGCCTGCGACCAGGATCGACAGCGCGCGGCGGTTGTTGCGCACCCAGCAACGGAACCGGCTCCCGTCGATCAGCACCAGCGTGAATAGCGGCAACAGGCTGCCCAGTACTGCGATCTCGCATTCGTTGGATGTCGTGAAGGACGGCAACGGCACGAACTTGTAAGTCATCAGGTTGGGAAATACATGCGCCAGCAGGGACACCGGGCTTACCCCACCTCCTGCACTCACACGCTGCCCAGGGTAGACCGTGTCGCGGGCGATCTGGATGATCTCGTGAAAGTAGCCGAAGAACACCGCCAACGAAAGCAGGCCGGCGGCAACTGCATCGAGCAACCGGGGAAGCGACAACGTCTCACGGCGAAATGCCAGAACCAGTAAACCCATCGTCAGCAGCGAGCCGATGGTGAACGGGGGATAGGTTGCTGCCACCAGCCAGGCAGACAGTGCATATGCGCTGGCCAGTATGCGCAGCCAGCGGTTGCCGATGCCGAGCCAGGCGACTGCGCACCAGGGTGCAAGGGCGAACGCACCAGCGTTGCTGGACCACCAGACCTGCACGAACGGCGAGAAGAACAGGATGCTGGCGATCAGCAGTGCGGGAAGCGGAGGTAATCGAAGTTGACGCAGGAACGTTGTCCAGCCGGACAGGAATGCCACGGCCATGAAAACGAAGAAGAACGAATAGGCGTTTGCCGGAGGCAGAATGAAGAACGCCCAGTGGTAAGGCTTGAACAATAGACCCCAGTCAAGCAGCGGAAGCGCCTGAAAGGTGCGCAGCGACTCACGATAGGGTGAGTGCGCATTCATCTGGCCGAAATCGTTAGCGACGGCGATCTGTACGTAGGGCGTGTAAACCATCCACTCATCCGAGCGGATAGACCGGGCAGAGCCGAGCAACGGCTGCAAAGGTTCCAGGCCCATACGCTCGAATGCCAGCGCGTAGGACGAAGGAGTCAACGCAAAAGCAACATACAGGATGCAGAACGCGGCCAGCAGGCCCAGCAAGAGCCTTGCCTGATTTGTACTCCATCCACCTGGCAGGCCCGCATCGTGCGCAGGCGTTGGCGGTCGTCCGCTGTCGGTCATCTTTCGCTCACAGATCAGGTGCCGCCGGTGTGGCGCGCATGCCGTCCGGAATCCGGCTGGCAGCATGGGACGCGGCATGCACCTTGTGCAGCCATGTTGGCGAAATTCTAGCGGGTTGCCCTCGCCGCGGCGAGGTTGCGTTCAATACACCGTCGCGCGGCCCTGCACGAACGAGTAGAAGAACACCGCATTCGGGTCGTTCTGCACCAGGCGGAATTCACGGCGCATGCCTTCCACGGTTTCCTCGTCCACCGAGCCGGCCTGCAGCAGCTGGTCGGCCGCCGACAGCAGCAGCTGTTCCCAGAACGCGATCATCGTCTTGCGACGGGCCGGTTCGCGGTTGTCCAGGTGGATGGTCTTGATCTCGGTCTGCACATCGCGGAAGCCGCCGGCCAGCAGCAGGTTGCCCAGCTTGGCGCCGACGAACGGGTCGCCGCCGTGGTCGTACTGGAAGTCGTTGAAGGCCATCCAGTAGCGCCAGATGTGCGGTGAGTACGGGTCGAGCAGGAACGAAGCGTTCATCACCTCGGTGATGTACACCGGCGAGCCCGGGGCCAGCACCCGGCGCACTTCGCTCAACACGCGCGCCGGTGACGGCACGTGCTCCAGCACCCAGCACAGGAACGCCGAATCAAAGCTGCGGGCCTCGAACGGCAGTTCGCCGGCATCGGCCTGCTGCAGGGTGTAACGGTCGCTGCACCACGGCGTGCGCGCCAGGTTCTCGCGTGCGGTGGCCAGCTGCGTTTCGCTCAGGTCCACACCGGTCACGTGCAGCTCCGGGAAGCGGCGCAGCAGGATCTCGGTCTGTGCGCCGACGCCGCTGCCGACTTCCAGCAGGCGCCGCGCGCCGCTGTAGTCGATCTGGCCGAAGATGCTCGATTCCAGCAGGCGGGCCTGGGTCATCAGGCGCTGCTGCTCGGTGCCGGAGAATCCGTGCAGGTAGGTCGGGGAGGAGATCGGCGGAGTCATGACGGCGGGCTCTTGTAGCGTCGAGCTGGCTCGACTGTTCGGAAACGCGGGGCGGGCGGCTCAGGCCGCCGAAGACAGCGCCGGTTCCCCAGCGATCAGGCGGTCGAAGTAGTCGGTGGTCAGTGCGATCTGGCTGGCCGGATCCTCGGCACGGTTGACCACCGCACGGAACGCCGCGTTTTCCGGCCGGTCCTTGGCGTACCAGCCCAGGTGCTTGCGTGCGATGCGCACGCCCTGTGGCTCGCCGTAGAACGCGTGCAGTGCGTGCAGATGGCCGAGCAGGATGTCGCGTACTTCGGCCAGCGACGGCGGCGGCAGTTCCTCGCCGGTGGCCAGGTAATGCGCCACCTCGCGGAAGATCCACGGCCGTCCCTGCGCCGAGCGACCGATCATCACTGCATCCACGCCGGTCTGCTTCAACACAAAGGCGGCCTTCTGCGGCGAATCGATATCGCCATTGGCGATGACCGGTATGCGCAGCGCGGCCTTGATCTCGCCGATGGTGGCGTACTCGGCCTGGCCGGTGTAGTGCTGGTCGCGGGTGCGGCCGTGCACGGCCAGCGCAGCAATGCCGCTGTCCTCGGCAATGCGCGCGATCAGCGGGCCGTTGCGATGGTCGCAGTCCCAGCCGGTGCGGATCTTCAGGGTGACCGGCACGTCCACCGCGTTGACCACGGCTTCGAGGATGCGCGCCACCAGCTGCTCGTCGCGCATCAGTGCCGAACCGGCCCAGGCGTTGCACACCTTCTTGGCCGGGCAGCCCATGTTGATGTCGATGATCTGCGCGCCGTGGTCGACGTTGTAGCGCGCGGCCTCGGCCAGCTGCTGCGGCTCGGTGCCTGCGATCTGCACGCTGATCGGTGCCGGTTCGCCGTCGTGGTCCATGCGGTGGATCGACTTGCGCGTGTTCCAGAAGCGCGGGTCGCTGATGGTCATTTCCGAGGCAGCCAGTCCCGCGCCCAGCCGTTTGCACAGCAGGCGGAAGGGCTTGTCGGTGACGCCGGCCATGGGCGCCAGCACGACGTTGGGAGCAATGGAGTACGGGCCGATCTGCATGCGCCCATTGTAGGGCGCGGGCGCCCACGCGAACGTGTCCGGCACGGCCGGGTTCAGGCCGATCCGGACCGTTCTCATGCCGCACGGGTATCAGCAGATGCTTGACGGTTGCTTCCGCCGCCCCCATGGGCAGGCGATGGTAGGCGGCTGGGTGAGGGCCTAGCCCAACGCCTGCCAGGCCTGCCAGGCCTGGCGGGTGCCCAGGGCGAAGGCCAGGCCCAGCCCCAGGCAGGCCAATGAGCTGGTCACCCAGAAGCGTGAGCCGTTGTACCCCGGCCGGAACAACGCCAGGCCGAAGCCCATCGCTGCACGCAGCAGCAACAATGCAGCGATGCAGGGCAGAACCAGACGGCTGGCCGGCAGCGGCGAATGCCAGCCGGCGGCTGCCAGCGCATACAGCGTCCAGGCCACCAGCACGGCGGTGATGGCGGCGGTCATCAGTGGTGGCCACCAGTGGCCGGCCCGGGCCAGCCGCACCATGCGCGAGCCAGCGCCGAAACGCTGGTACCACGGCGCGCCGAAGGCGATGCAGCCGATGTGCAGCAGTGCTGCGATGGCACTGCCAGCGGCTGCGACCAGCAGCCAGGGGAATCCGTCCATGTCCTGCCCGTGCAAGGAAGCTGCGCGGATGGTGGGCGAGGGCCGCAGTGCGGGCAATGCGACGGGTGGTCGCAGCCGGAATCAGTGCGGAGGGTCGATCCGCAATCCGGTGCCGAGATGGTCCAATGCCACATCCACACGCGGCAGCCGTTGCCGGCCCTGCGGCCACAACAGCCGCAACGGCAGGCCACGGCAGTCCAGCGCCGGCAGGATCGAGACCAGGCTGCCACGTGCCAGCGCGTCATCGACCAGCCAGCTGGCCAGCTGGGCGATGCCGAAGCCCGCCTCGACGGCCGCCACCTGTGCTTCGGCACTGCCGACCACCAGCCGTGCGCGGGCCTGCAGCGGTGCGCTGCGCTGCCCGCCATCGGCCACCTGCCACGGGCCGATACTGCCGTCGGCACGGCCGAACAGCACGCCATCGTGGTCGGCCAGCTCCGCCCCGGAGGTCGGCAGGCCGTGCTGCTGCAGGTAGGCCGGTGAGGCGCAGAAGCGCAGGCATTCGTAACCGAGCAGGCGGCTGCCGAGGGTGGCCGGCAACGGTTCCGGGCCGCCGATGCGCACGGCCAGATCGATACCGTCCTCGGCCAGGTCGATGAAGCGGTCGCTGAAGGTCACTTGTGGCCGCAGCCGGGGAAACTCGGCGGCCAGCTGCAGCAGCAGCGGCCAGACTTTCAATCGCCCGAAGGTGGCCGGTGCGTCCACCCGCAGGCGGCCCACCGCGGCATCGGCATGCGCGGCCAGCACCGATTCGGCATCGGCCAGTTCGCCAAGCACGCGCACGCACGTGCGGTAAAAGCCCTCGCCGGCCTCGGTCAGGCGCAGGCGGCGGGTGCTGCGTTCGAACAACCGCGCGCCCAGGCGCGCTTCCAGCCGGGCAACGGTTTTGCCGACCGCCGAACTGGTCAGATGCAGCCGCTCCGCGGCGGCGGTGAAGCTGCCAGCGTCGGCGGTGGCGACGAAGGCCTCGATGCCGCGCAGCCGTTCGTTGGGAAGCATGGGCGAATATCTGTCCGGAATGGATGGAAAACATAGCAGTAATCGGAATCGGGGGAGGGAATAGGCTGGGCGGCCCTTGTCCCTGGCGGTCCTGCATGTCTTCCCTCGATTG
This sequence comes from Stenotrophomonas maltophilia, assembly GCF_004920835.1. GTDB lineage: Bacteria > Pseudomonadota > Gammaproteobacteria > Xanthomonadales > Xanthomonadaceae > Stenotrophomonas > Stenotrophomonas maltophilia_AQ. The sequence goes on along the minus strand of NZ_QFHO01000020.1, from coordinate 861 downwards.
TTCCGTTGCCACCGGTCACCGTGCTGCCCGTGCCCGCCTGTCCGTTGCACTGTTGGCGGTCTCCGCGTTCGTCATCGTCACCACCGAATTCCTGATCGTCGGCTTGCTGCCGGCGCTGGCGCGCGATCTCGGCCTGGGCATCGCACGCGCCGGGCAGCTGGTCACCTTGTTCGCGTTCACCGTGATGCTGGCCGGACCACCACTGACCGCACTGTTGGCGCATCTCGACCGGCGTCGCCTGTTCGTGGCCATCCTGCTGCTGTTTGCGGTCTCCAACGCGCTCGCGGCGGTGGCCACGCTGCCGTGGTTGCTGGCCCTGGCGCGGGTGCTGCCTGCGTTGGCGCTGCCGGTGTTCTGGGGCACGGCCAGCGAGACTGCCGCGCAGCTGGCGCCGGCGGGGCAGGGGGGGCGTGCGGTGGCACGGGTCTATCTGGGCATCACCGCCGCGATGCTGTTCGGCATCCCGCTGGGTACGCTGGCCGCCGAGGCCATCGGTTGGCGCGGCAGCTTCTGGCTGCTGTCGGCGCTGTCACTGCTGATGGCGGGCGCACTCGCACTGTGGATGCCGGGCACCGCAGTAGAGTCACGGCGCGCGCTGGGCGAACAGGCGCGCGTGCTGCGGCAGCCGTGGTTGCTGGGCAACGTGCTGCTGTCGGTGCTGGTGTTCACCGCCATGTTCACCGCCTACACCTATCTGGCTGACGTGCTCGAGCGCCTGTTGCAGGTTCCCGCCGCGCAGGTGGGTTGGTGGCTGATGGGCTTCGGTGCGGTCGGGTTGCTTGGCAATGCACTGGGCGGGCGTTGGGTGGATCGTGCACCGCTGGCCGCGACGCTGGCGTTCTGCACGGTGCTGGCGCTGGG
>NZ_QFHO01000001.1 GCF_004920835.1 Stenotrophomonas maltophilia | reverse complement strand
GGGGCAGGGCAGTTTCATGGGGGCGGCAACATCCGCAATGGGTTCCCTTGTATTGCCCGGTGAGCGCACAGAAAGGGAACCGCGATTTCAAAGCGGACGCACGACGGTCCACCACGGCCAGCGCTGCTCGATGCGGATCGGCAGGGCGCGGGCCAACAGTTGCAGTGCCTGCATGCTGTCGAGTCGCGGCAGCACCGCCGTGGCTTTCAATGCAGCAAGCGCCGGATCACAACCGAGATAGCCCTGATGGTGACGGGCCAGCTCATCGATGATCCGTATCATGGGTGTGTCCTGCACCTGCAGGCGTCCCTCCTGCCAGTCACCGCGCAACGGATCCGCAGCCACCGGGGAGAGTCCACCCATCGGGCCGATCTGCACGGCACCGCCAGCACGTATGTTCAGCGCCGCGCCGAACAGCGGCAGGCAGCGCACGGCACCTTCAAATACATCCAAGCGGCTGCCCTGCGCCTCGCGACCGACCGCGAAGCGGGTGCCGATCGGCTGCAGGCGTGCGCCCGGCACATGCACGCTCAAGGGCATGTCGGCGAAGGCGGGGTGATGGCCGGTCTGCAGCAGCAGTTCGCCACGCAGCAGATGCAGGGCGCGGCGGTCGCTGCCGATGTCGATCGTGACTTCACTGTCGGCGTTGAGCCACAGCTGGCTGCCGTCTGCCAGTATCCAGTGCCCGGTATGTCCGGCGGCGGTGCGTTGTGTCTGCAGGCCACGTTGTGCCTGCAGGCCATGCAGGCCCAGCAGCGAGACCGCGCCGATGCCAAGTGCACCTCCGAGGCCGCGCAGAGCCTGCCGGCGGCGACGGCCTGCGGCATCCAGCGCTGTGGCAGCGGCTGCTGCTGACAGGGGGGCAAAGGACTGCCAGACCGACTCGACCCGACGCCACGCATCGGCGTGGCCGGCATCAGCCTGCAGCCATGCGCGCCAGCGGTACTGCTCGTCATCACTCCAGCCCTGCTCGCGCAGCGCGAACCATTCGGCGGCTTGCTCCAGTGCTGGGCTGGCCAGCGCGGTGCTCATGCTGTTGCGCCGCCGGACAGGCGCAGGCAATGCAGCATCGCCTGCGCCATGTATTTCTTGACCATGCGTTCGGACACGCCCAGCTGTTGGCCGATCTCCGCATAGCCCAGGCCGGACAGTCGTGCCATCAGGAACGCACGGCGTGGCCGCTCGGCCAGGCCGGACAGCATGTCGGCGATGGCATGCAGCAGTTGCAGTGCCTGCGTGCGTTCTTCGGCCGATGGATGCACCGGCTCTGGCTGCGCGGCCAAGGCCGTCAGGTAGGCGCGCTCCAGATCCGCACGCTGCCAGTGGTTGACCAGCAGCGCGTGCGCGATGGTGCTGAGATAGGCACGCGGCAGGCGCAGTTCGGTCGGATCGACGCGACGGCTGAGCAGGCGCACGAAGGTGTCCTGGGTCAGGTCGGCGGCGCAATCGGCGTTGTGGGTGCGGCGCCGCAGCCAGCCCAGCAGCCAGCCATGGTGTTCGCGGTAGAACCCCGCCAGCGCGGTGCTGGAGGCGGCGGGCACGGCCATCGGCATCGATCATTAATGAGAATGATTCCTATTATAGTGTGATCGAGCGGTGTACGACAAACCCTGCGCAGGGGGCAATGGCCAGGGCGTTTGCGATGACCGCCGGGCTCGCCGACACTGCGGTCTTTCCGCAGGGAGTGCCCGCATGTTCAGCCACATCACCGTTGGAACCAACGACATGGACGTCGCCCATCGCTTTTACGATGCATTGTTCACCGCCTTGGGCGCACGACCGGGCGTCTTCGATGACAAGGGCCGGCTGGTGTACTTCAAGGATGGCCGCATGTTCATCGTCACCGCACCGATCGATGGCGAGCCGGCCTGCCACGCCAATGGCGGCACCATCGGCTTCACCCTGGACAGTGCCGATGCCGTGCGTGGCTGGCAGGACGCAGGCGTAAGCCACGGTGGCACCGCCATCGAAGACCCGGCCGGTATCCGCAACATGGCCGGGCGGCAGCTGTTCCTGGCCTACCTGCGCGATCCGGATGGCAACAAGCTGTGCGCGGTGCATGTGATGTCGTGATTGGACAGTACGCGCGTGGCCGCGATGCACGCGGTCCGCGCGCGGCTGCGCTTGCAGGCGCGCTTCGGCGCGCGCGTGATAGCACGGAATGGTGGACCGGGCCTGTGACCGCAGGCTGCAACTTCATGCTCTGTCCACTGCGGTTCAGCCACAATCGGTCGGCTAACCCTTTGATCTACCGGAGAACGCCGCCCCATGGAAGTACTGGAGCCGCAACAATCCCCGGTGCGCACCCTTCGACCTGTGTTCGCCTTCGCGGCGATCGTTGTCGTGGCGTTCGCGCTGTTCGTCAGCCTGTTCCCGCTCGGTGCGGGCCGCCTTCTGGTCAAGGCGCAGGACTGGGCCGCCCTCAATGTCGGCTGGTACTACCTGCTGGCAATGACCCTGTACCTGGTGTTCGTGGTCGGCGTGGCGCTGTCCAAGTATGGCGGCATCAAGCTCGGCGCGGACCATGACGAGCCGGAGTTCAGCTATCTCTCCTGGGCCGGCATGCTGTTTGCCGCCGGCATCAGCATTACGCTGTTCTTCTTCTGCGTCTCCGAACCTCTGACCCATTACATGCAGCCGCCGCAAGGCGATCCGGCGGCCGGTGAGGCCGGTGCGCGCCAGGCCATGCAGCTGCTGTTCCTGCACTGGGGCCTGCATGGCTGGGGCGTGTTCGCGCTGGCGGCGATGGCGATGGCCTACTTCGCCTACCGGCACAATCTGCCGCTGGCACTGCGTTCGGCCCTCTACCCGCTGATCGGCAAGCGCATCAATGGCCCGATCGGCTACACCGTGGACGCGCTGGGCATTGTCGCCACCGTGTTCGGCATTGGCGCCGACATGGGCTTCGGCGTGCTGCACCTCAACGCAGGCCTGTCGCACCTGTTCAACATCCCGCACTCCAACCTGGTGCAGATCATCCTGGTGGTCGCCATGATGGGCGCAGCGGTGGCGGTGGCCGTTTCCGGGGTGGAAAAGGGCGTGCGCTGGATGGCCAACATCAACATGCTGCTGGCGATCGCGCTGGTGCTGTTCATGCTGTGCGCCGGCCCCACCCAGTACCTGCTCAGCACGCTGATGCAGAACCTGGGCGACTACCTCGGTAGCGTGGTGGGCAAGAGTTTCGATGTGTACGCCTATGGCGGCCGTCCCGAATGGCTGGGCGGCTGGACGGTGTTCTACTGGGCCTGGTGGATCGGCTGGGCGCCGTTCGTCGGCCTGTTCATCGCCCGCATCTCGCGTGGCCGCACCATCCGCGAGTTCGTGTTCGGCGTGCTGCTGATCCCGCTCGGCTTCACCCTGGCGTGGCTGTCGATCTTCGGCAACAGTGCACTGGACCAGGTGCTGCACCATGGCCAGCAGCAGTTGGCACAGCTGGCGGTGGATGACCCACCCACCGTGCTGTATGCCCTGCTGGATGGGTATCCGTGGAGCAAGGCGGTGATCGCGGTGACCGTGCTGATCAGCTTCATCTTCTTCGTGACGTCGGCGGATTCGGGGGCGGTGGTGTTGTCCACGCTGTCCTCGCATGGCGGTGCGCCCGAGGACGATGGCCCACGCTGGCTGCGTGTGTTCTGGGGCACGGTGATCGCGGTGCTGACCGCTGGCCTGCTGTTGGCCGGCAGCATCGATGCATTGAAATCGGCGGTGGTGCTGGCGTCGCTGCCGTTCTCGGCGGTGCTGTTGCTGATGATGTGGGGCCTGACCCGCGCCTTCAGCGATGAGTCGCATCGCAAACGCGCGCAGCAATACCGGCCTTCGCCGCTGATCGGCGACGACCGCCACCACCAGGGCTGGCGCCAGCGCCTGACCCAGGCCATGCATTTCCCGGTGCGCGACCAGGTCTACCGCTTCATGGACGACACCGTGAAGCCGGCGATGGAGGCGGTGGCCGAGCAGCTGCGAGGGCAGGGTTGGGATGTGGCCACGCGCTTCGAGGCCGGTGACATGGAGCTGTCGGTGAATCACGGCGAGCAGCAGGATTTCCAGTACCGGGTAATCCTCAGTGGCTACCTGACCCCGTCGTTCGCCGCACAGCAGCTGCGCAACCAGCGCTATTACCGCGCCGAAGTGCATCTGTACGAAGGCAGCCAGGATTACGATCTGGTGGGCTACAGCCGCAAGCAGATCATCAACGACATCATCAGCCAGTACGAACGGCACCTGCAGTTCCTGCATCTGAGCCGCTGATGCGGTGGGTGCGGTGGTAGTGCCGGCCGCTGGCCGGCAACGCGAACGGGGCGGCGCATCACCGCCGCCCCGTTACCGCTTCAGAACCGGTAGCGAGCGCCGAGCGAGACGAACTGCCCGCGCAGGTTGTACTGGCTGATGTCGAAGCCATTGGAGCCGCCGGCCGGATCGAACGGCGGGTCCTTGTCGGTCAGGTTCAGCACCGACAGCGACAGCGTGGTGTTGGCAATGCCTTCGTACGCCACGTAAAGATCCAGTTGGTGATAGGGCTTGATGCGGTCGCGCAATCCCGGGTTGCTGGTCGCCGTCGCTACGCGCTGGTCGTAGCCGCTCACGTACTGCAGGCTCAGCGTACTGCTCCAGTCGCCCACCGCCCAGTTCAGCGAGGTCGTGCCGCGCGTACGCGGCAGTGCGCCGTGGCGGTTGTTGCCGGCCCCTTCGTACGGCGCCTGGCCGGCCACCAGCGGTTGCTTGAAGCTGAGCAGATGGGTCCAGCTGCCGGCCACGGTGAAGTTGCCCCAGCCGTCGGTGCGGAAGGTGCGGCTGGCGTCCAGGTCCAGCCCCGAGGTGGTCAGCTCACCCTGGTTGGCGTACTGGTTGGTGATGAACTGGATGCGGCCGTTCTCGCGCTGCACCCGGCCCGGGAACAACTCTGGGTGATCGACGATGTATTGCGCGCTGTCCGGCTTGACCAGGTTGTCCTGCTCGATGCGGTACCAGTCCAGGCCGATGCTGGTATCGCCATCCGGCGACCACACGGCACCCACGTTGAAATTGCGCGAGCGCTCGGCCTTCAGGTCCGGGTTGCCGGTGCGGATGTTGGTCACGCCACGGCTGCCGCCGGGCTGCAGCGGATCCAGCGGATCGATCACCGAGCCGTAGCTGACGGTCTGGCCCGGCGCGATCTCCGGCAGCGACGGCGCGCGGAAGCCGCGTGAGAACGAGCCGCGCAGCAGCAGGCTGTCCAGCGGCTGCCAGCGCAGCGCCACCTTCGGCGAGAACGCCTTGCCGAAGTCATCGTAGCGGTCGCCGCGACCGGCCAGCTGCAGTTCCAGCGTGCGGTGCAACGGCACGCTCAGTTCGGCGTAGGCGGCACTGACCTGGCGCTCGCCGTTGACCACGTTGATGGCCGGGCGCAGTTCGGTGCCCGACAGCACCTGCGCACTGGTACGCGCATCCAGCGATTCCTTGCGGAACTCGGCGCCCCAGGCGAAGCCGACTGCACCGGCCGGCAGCTCCCACAGCGAGGTCGAGGCCTTCACGTTCAACGCGTGCAGCTTGTACCAGCCCGGGCGCTTGGTCTGCAGGCGCAGTGCATCCAGCGCCCCCGGCGTGCTGGACGGGTTGAGGAAGTTGTAGCTGCCATCGCGCAGGATCTGCTCGAACGCGTAGCGGTTGACGAAGTTATCGACGTACTCGCGCTGCGCGCTCTGCGAGGTCAGCGCTGCCACTTCCCAGTCCCAGCGCTCGCCGCTGCCGCGCACGCCGGCCAGGGCACGGTAGAACACCTGGGTGTTGTCCTTCAGTCGCGGGCCGAGATCGAAGAAGGTGTACTCGAACGGCAGCGGCGTGTTGCCCGGATTGTTCGGATGACCGACCGGCAGCACCGCCGGAACGTCGATCAGGGTGCCGGTGGCCGGGTTGTAGGCGCGCAGGCCGGGGCCAACGGTCAGCGGCGCGCTGAAGATCTGGTCGGCCTTGTTGTGGCTGTACAGGACGTCGGCGAACGCTTCGATGCTGTCATTGAAGCGGTAGGTCGCGCTCAACGAAGCCTGCAGGCGCTCGGCGCCGGGCTGCAGGGTCTTGAACGGCTGGGCATTGAAGGCGCAGGCCTGGCCGGGCAGGGTGCTACCGAAGTCGCTGTACGGACGCAGCTGGCTGCCGTCGGGGCAGTTGGCGAACGGCTGCGGTGCACGGGGGTTGCTCAGCCAGTTGCCACCGGCAGTGGACCAGCCGGCCAGGCGGCCACCGGGCTTGTCGCGGAAGTCACCACTGCGGGTATAGGCGCGGTCATCGCCATCGAGGCGGTCGCGCTTGAGCAGGTCCAGCCCGAACAGCACGTTCCAGCCCTGCTGTTCCAGATCACCGAAGCCGGCCAGCAGGTTGGCCTTGCGCTCGTCCAGTCCACCCTGGGTGGCGGTACCGAAACCACCGCCGACTTCCACGCCCTGGAAGTTCTTTCGCAGGATGATGTTGATGACGCCAGCGATGGCATCTGAGCCGTACACTGCCGAAGCGCCATCCTTCAGCACTTCGATGCGCTCGACCGCGCTGATCGGCAGTGCGTTGAGGTCGACGAAGGTGTCCTGGGTATTGAGTGCAAAGCCGAAGTTGGAGACGCGATAGCCGTTGACCAGCACCAGCGTGTTCTTCGGCGACAGGCCGCGCAGGCCGATCGACGCCGAGCCCGCGGCGAAGCTGCCGGTGTACTGCTCGTCGAAACTGTTGCCGGCGTTGGCCGACAGGTTGCGCAGCACGTCGGTGAGGGTGGAGCGGCCGGTCTGCTCGATCTGTTCGCGGCTGACGATCTGCACCGGGTTGGGCCCAGCGGTATCGCTGCGCTTGATGTTGGAGCCGGTCACAAGCACGGTGCCTAGGGTGGTGCTGTCCTTGCCGGAGTCGGCGGTTTCAGCGGCGCCGGCAGCGCCGGCGATGAGGCCCAGCGCGATGGCGCTGGCAAGCAGGTTCAGGGTGGTGCGGTACATGGAAGCGACAACGCCGAACGGGGGAGGAGCCGTCAGTACCGCACGCAGCCACGTGCGCCTTCCAATGACGAAAGCGCATTCAGTTATACATCACAGGTTCTTAACGAAAGTCTGCACCCTCGATGGGGCGGTCTGCGCTTCGGTGGGTGAGGACCGCTCTTTGGTGGGTGCGGACCGTTGGTCCGCACTCCTCCCAGGGATCTGACCCCGGTTGTCCAGCCCATCAAGGCCGCAGCAACACCTTGCCGTTACGGCCCGAACCCGCGCCGGCCTTCGCTGCCTGGGTGATGTCGTCCAGCGCGAAGATCTGCTCCACCGGCAGGGTCAGTTCGCCGCTCGCCGCACGCTTCAGCAGTTCGCCAACCAACCGCCGCTTGTCTTCCACCGCCATTGCCTGGCTGACCTTGCTGCCCCAGAAGCCCTTCACCGTGGCTTCCTTGTAGATCAGGCCGCCGGCGGGAATGCGCATCGGTTCGCCGCTCATCACACCGAAAGAGACCAGGGTGCCGTGGTGGCCGAGCAGGTCGACCAGGTCGCCGCTGGCATCGCCACCGATGGAGTCGACTGCAGCAGCGGCCTGCGCTTCGCCGGTGGCTTCGCGCACGCGGTCCTTCCAGCCGTCCACCGAGGTATCGAACGCGTGATCGATGCCCAGTGCCTGCAGTTGCGCCACGGCCTCGGCATTGCGCACCAGGTTGGCCACGTGCACGCCGCGCGCCTTTGCGAGCATCGCCAGCGATTTGCCGACGGCACCGTTGGCGGTGTTCTGCACGATCCACTGGCCCTGCTCGACGTGCAGGAATTCCAGCAGCATCAACGCGCTCAGCGGCATGGCGATCAGCTGTGCGGCCATTTCATCGGCGATCGCGTCCGGCATCGGGATCACCATCCGCGCCGGTGCGATGAACGCTTCGGCCCAGGTGCCGTGCACCGAGGCGGCGGCAACCCGCTGGCCGATCTGCAGGCCGTCGACGCCTTCGCCGAGCGCATCGACCACGCCCAGTGCTTCGCTGCCGCCGATCGCCGGCAGCGTCGGCTTGTAGCCATACAGGCCACGCACGGTCAGCAGATCGTGGTTGTGGATCGAGGCCAGCACGGTGCGGATGCGTACTTCGCCGGGACCGGGTTCGGGCAGGGGGGCATCGGCAACGGCGAGGACCTGGGCTGGATCGCCGAAGGAGGAGTACAGGGCAGCGCGCATGGGCGGTGTTCCAATGAAAGTTGAAGTTGTACCGAACTGGGGATGCGCTCAGCGTCGACAAGGCCGCGCACGTGCAACACGGCATCCTGCGACCGATGGTCGCGTTGGCGCGCGATCACCGCATCTTGTGTTGACGGCTCGGAACATCCCCACTATGTTGTGTCCGTCACTCCCGGTCAGCCGCCGCCGCCGGACATGCAGCAAACGTCCCGCGGCCCGCCCCTGAAGGCTTGCCGTGTCGACGCGGCCGCCACCGTGCGGACGCAGGTCGCCCCCACGGCCCGGATACCGGCCGCAGGCGCAGGCAGATGCCGACGACCTGTGTTCCCGCCCCTTGGCACTTCACCCGTTCGCCCCGTGCGCCGGTATCGCGTGCAGGGCCGCCATGGCATCGGGCGCCGACGCGCGCACGAGCCTGGAGTTCCACCACCATGACCGACAGTACCTTCCGCGTGGCCGACCTGGCCGGCGCCGGCGACGCCATGCGCGCCAGCGGCGAGCGCGTGCCGACCTGGATCACCAAGGAAGCCGGCAATCGTCGCCTGCCGTTCGATGCGGCGCGCCTGCTGCGCAGCATCGACACCATCCACGCCGAGCTGCCGCAGCTGGATGTGGCCGACTATCGCCGCGTGGTGCTGGCGATGGTCGAACGCAAGCCCAGCATCAGTGCCGATGATCTGGTGGATCTGCTGATCCGCGAAGCGGAATCGCGCGTGGACCTTGTCGCGCCGCAGTGGGAACAGTTCGCTGCACGCCTGTACCTGCGCCGGCTGTACAAGCGCGCCAGCCGCAACCGCTTCTACGATGTCAGCCTGAAGTACGGTTCCTACGTGGGCCTGCAGGAAAGCCTGGCCGACCGCGGCATCTACAGCAACGACATCCTGCGCTGCTATTCGAAGGAAGAGCTGCAGCAGGCCGGCGAGATGATCGACCCCGAACGCGATCGTCTGTTCGCCTACAACGGGCTGTACCTGCTGGCCACGCGCTACCTGGCTACCGATCGCAGCCGCGAGGTGTATGAGCTGCCGCAGGAGCGTTGGCTGACCATTGCCCTGTACCTGATGCAGGAGGAAAAGCCGCGTGAGCGGCGCATGCAGTTGGTCGGCGAGGCGTATTGGGCGCTGTCCAATCTGTACATGACGGTAGCTACGCCGACGTTGGCCAATGCCGGCAAGGTGGGCGGGCAGCTGTCGAGCTGCTTCATCGACACGGTGGACGACAGCCTGCAGGGCATCTATGACTCCAATACCGATATCGCGCGCGTGTCCAAGCACGGCGGCGGCGTCGGCGCCTACCTGGGCTACGTACGCAGCAGCGGTGCGCCGATCCGTGGCGTGGCCAACTCCTCCGGCGGCGTGGTGCCGTGGATCAAGCAGCTCAACAACACGGCGGTGTCGGTCGACCAGCTCGGCCAGCGCAAGGGCGCGGTGGCGGTGTATCTGGACATCTGGCACCGCGACATTGAAGCGTTCATGGACCTGCGCCTGAACAACGGCGACCAGCGCCTGCGTGCGCATGATGTGTTCACCGCCATCTGCGTGCCGGATCTTTTCATGGAGGCCGTCGAGCGCCGTGCCGACTGGTACCTGTTCGATCCGCACGAGGTGAAGCAGGCCAAGGGCTGGTACCTGCAGGATTTCTACGACGAGAAGCGAGGGCAGGGCAGCTTCCGTGACCGCTACGCCGAGCTGGTGGCCGACGAGCGCATCAGCCGTCGCACGGTGAAAGCGATCGACCTGTTCAAGCGGATCATGCTCAGCCAGCTGGAAACCGGCAACCCGTTCCTGTTCTACCGCGACGAAGTGAACCGCAAGAACCCGAACAAGCATGCGGGCATGGTCTATTCCAGCAACCTGTGCACCGAGATCCTGCAGAACATGAGCCCGACGCGGATGATCCAGGAGATCGTCAGCGGCGACCAGATCGTCACGACGCGTCGTGCCGGTGACTTCGTGGTCTGCAACCTGTCTTCGATCAACCTCGGCCGTGCGATCAGTGCACCGGATGACCTGTTGGCCACCGACGTGCTGGAACGCCTGATCCCGATCCAGGTGCGCATGCTCGACAACGTGATCGACCTCAACGCACTGCCGGTGCCGCAGGCCACGATCACCAACCGCAAGTACCGCGCCATCGGCCTGGGTACGTTCGGCTGGCACCACCTGCTGGCGCAGCAGTCGATCCAGTGGGAGTCGCAGGATGCCGAAGAGCTGGCCGACCGCCTGTACGAGCGCATCAACTTCCTGACCATCCAGGCCAGCGCGCAGCTGGCCAAGGAGAAGGGCAGCTATCCGATGTTCGCCGGCAGCGACTGGCACAACGGCAACTATTTCCGTGACCGCGATTACAGTGGCGCGGCCTGGGACAGTCTTGCGCGCGAGGTGGCCACCAACGGCCTGCGCAACGGCTGGCTGCTGGCGGTGGCGCCGAACATGAGTACGGCACAGATCGCGGGTTCCACCGCCTCGATCGACCCGATCTACAGCGCGTTCTACTACGAGGAAAAGAAGGACTTCCGGCGTCCGGTGGCCGCACCGGGCCTGTCGCTGGAGACCTGGCCGTACTACGAGAAGGGTGCCTACAAGGTCGACCAGTTCGCCAGTGTTCGCCAGAACGCGCGCCGCCAGCGCCATGTCGATCAGTCGATCAGCTTCAACCTGTACGTGCCCAGCACCATCCGCGCCAGCACGCTGCTGGAGCTGCACCTGAGCGCCTGGCGCGAAGGCCTGAAGACCACCTACTACGTGCGCTCCAACGACATCGATATCAGCGAATGCGAGTGGTGCTCGAGCTGACCAGCCCGACCCCTCGGTGGTAGTGCCGGCCGCTGGCCGGCAACCCGTCAGCAACAGAACGAAGGCAGAAGACCATGGCAACACCCCTGGACCGCATCAAGATCCTCGAACCGCGCCACCCCAACCGCAGCACCGGCATCATCAACGGCCGCACCAGCGGCATCCTGAACTGGAACGACATTCCGTACCCGTCGTTCTATCGCGCCTACAAGGAGCTGTCGACCAACTTCTGGATCCCCGACGAAGTGGACATGAAGGTGGATGCACGCCAGTACGGCGAGCTCAACGCGCGCGAGAAGAACGCCTACGATTCCATCATCGGCCTGCTGGCCACGCTGGATTCGCCGCAGACGCGCTTCATCTACAACGTCGCCGAGTACATCACCGATCCGGCCGCGCACGCCAACGCGGCGATCATCGGCCAGCAGGAGGTGATCCACAACGAGAGCTACAGCTACGTGCTGGCCTCGATCACCGACCTGCCCAACCAGAACCGCATCTTCGAGATCGCCCGCACCCATCCCACCATCATCAAGCGCAACGCGCCGATCATGGGGGCCTATGACGATTTCATGCGCGAGAAGACTGCCGAAACGCTGCTGAAGTCGCTGATCCAGTCCTCGATCCTGGAAGGCATCAACTTCTATTCCGGGTTTGCGTACTTCTACAACATGGTGCGGCAGAACCGCATGAATGGCACCGGCAAGATCATCAGCTTCATCAACCGCGACGAGCTGGCGCATACCAAGTTCATCAGCGAGCTGATCCGCGCCATCATCGGTGAGAACCCGGAGCTGCAGACCAACGAGTTGACCGCCTACGTGCACCAGTCATTCGAGCATGCCATCGAGCTGGAGACGCAGTGGTCGTCGGAGGTGCTGGATGGTATTGATGGCATCGACGTGGACGAGATGGTGCGCTACGTGAAGTACCGCGCCAACAAGATGGCCGGCATGCTCGGCATCGAGCGCCTGTACAGCGACACCACCGACAACGTGATGCCGTGGATCAAGGCCTACGCCGACAACTTCACCGAGACCAAGACCGACTTCTTCGAGATGCGCAATGCAAGCTACAAGAAGACCAACGTCGACAACGGCTTCGACGACCTCTGAGGGCGGCCCGGCGCTGCGCATCCTGATCGTGGTGGCGTCGCTCAGCGGCAACACCCGTGAGCTCGGCCGCCACATCGCCGCGCGTTGCCGGGCCGCAGGCCACGCCGTGCACTGGCAGGAGGCCGACGACCTGCGCCAGGGCCCGCCGTTGCCGGTGGATGAGGCCGACCTGGTGCTGCTGGGCTGCTGGACCGACAACGCCGGGCGCACGCCATCGGAGATGAAGGCCTGGGTGGCAGGCATCGCCGAGCGCGGCCAGCGGCCGCGGCAGGTGGCGGTGTTCGGCACCGGTGAAACGCAGTGGGGGCAGGAGTACTACTGCGGTGCGGTGCACCGGCTGATCCGCTATTTCCACAGTGGCTACCCGCCGCTGGAGATCGAACAGATGCCACATGGCCGGCGGCATGCCGCGGCCATCGATACCTGGACCGATGCGGTCCTGGATCACTACTGGAGTACCACCGATGCAGATCATCGACGCCACCACGCCTGAGCAGTTCCAGCAGTTGCTGGCCGACCATCCACGCGTGCTGGTGGACTTCCACAAGGACCAGTGCCCGGGCTGCCGGATGCTGGACATGTCGCTGCAGCGGGTGGCCAGCGGCACTGCAGGCCAGGGCACGACCCTGCTGCGGGTGCAGCTGGAGGTGGTGGGCGAGGCGTTCTTCCGCGAGCTGGGCCTGCGGCAGACCCCTACGTTGTCGCTGTTCCTGGACGGTGACGAGCGCATGCGCATGCCGGGTTTCCAGTCGCCGCACCAGATCGAAGCGGCCATCGCGGAGTTCCTGTAGCGCCGGTCATGCCACATCCACGCGTGGCGTGGATCTACTGCAGGTCGCCAGCGGTAGCGCCGGGCCATGCCCGGCGGATTCCCACCGCGCGGATCAACCAGCTGCGAACGTATCCACCAGCAGCTTCACGTTCAGCACCACGATCACCAGCGCGATCACCCACGCAATGCCGCCCAGCCAGCGCGGTGCCACCAGCGCGCCCATCGTCACTTTGTCGGTCACGATGCGTACCAGCGGGATGATCGCGAAGGGCAGCTGCATGGACAGCACCACCTGGCTCAGCACCAGCAGCTTCACCGCGCCCTGGTCGCCGAACAGCATGATGACCACCACCACCGGAATGATCGCCAGTGCGCGGGTGATCAGCCGCCGCAGCCACGGTGGCAGGCGCAGGCGCAGGAATCCTTCCATCACGATCTGCCCGGCCAGTGTCGCGGTCACCGTGGAGTTCAGGCCGGAGGCGAGCAGTGCCACCGCGAACAATGTCGAGGCCAGGCCGACGCCCAGCATCGGTGCCAGCAACTGGTGCGCCTGCTCGATGTCTTCCACGTCGAAACGGCCATTGGCATGGAACACCGCCGCTGCCAGGATCAGGATGCTGGCATTGATGAAGAGGGCCAGAGTCAGTGCAATGGTGCTGTCGGTAACCGCCCAGCGAAGCGCACTGCGGCGGCCCTCATCGGTGCGTGGGTAGGCGCGGGTCTGCACGATCGACGAATGCAGATACAGGTTATGCGGCATCACCGTGGCACCAATGATGCCGATGGCGATGTACAGCGCATGCGGATCGGTCACCACCTGCGCGCGCGGAATGAAGCCGCCCAGCACTGCCATCACCGGCGGCGCGGCCATCGCGATCTGCACCACGAAGCAGGCGAAGATCACCATCAGCAGCGCGATCACGAAGGCTTCCAGTGCACGGAAGCCGCGGTTCATCAGCAGCAGCACCAGCAGCGTGTCCAAGGCCGTGATCACCGCGCCCCACAGCAGCGGCAGGTCGAACAGCAGCTTCAGTGCGATCGCGGTGCCGATCACCTCGGCCAGATCGCAGGCGATGATCGCCGCCTCGCATAGCGCCCACAGCGCCAGGTTCACCGGCTTCGGGTAACGCGCGCGGCAGGCCTGCGCCAGGTCCATGCCGGTGGCGATGCCCAGCCGCGCCGACAGCGCCTGCAGGATCACCGCCATCAGGTTGGAAATGAGGATGACCGACAGCAGCAGGTAGCCGAAGCGCGAACCGCCGGCGAGGTCGGTGGCCCAGTTGCCCGGGTCCATGTAGCCGACCGAGATCATGTAGCCCGGGCCGAGGAAGGCCAGCAGGCGGAACCACCAGTGGCCCTTGTCGGGCACCGCCACCGAGGCGTTGAGCGCACCCAGGCTGGCCGCAGTGGAGGCCGAAGGGTCGCGGGGTGCCAGGGTGCTCATGGGTTCGAATATAGCTCCTGCTATAGTCATTAGCAATGTGAAACAATCGTCTTTATCGCGTTACTGGTCCAGAATTCAGGTTCAACACCGGAACTACCGGAAGGACAGGCGCAGGCGTGGGCAAGACCGACGATTCGACATCGCTGAAAAGCACCCCCTTGATCGAGGCCGAGCGCCAGGTCGAAAGCTTCCGGCAAGTGCGTGAGGCGCACCGTATGGAGCTGGTGGAGGACTATGTCGAGCTGATTTCGGACCTGCTGGCCGACGGCGGCGAGGCCCGCCAGGTCGACATCGCCACCCGCTTGGGAGTGGCTCAGCCCACCGTGGCGAAGATGCTGCGGCGCCTGGCCCGCGATGGCTGGGTGGTGCAGCGTCCGTATCGTGGCGTGTTCCTGACCCCGGAAGGCGAGGCGCTGGCGCATGCCAGTCGCCAGCGTCATCAGACCGTGGAGCGTTTCCTGCTGGCGCTGGGCGTGGACCCGGATACCGCCCGACGCGACGCCGAGGGTATCGAACACCATGTCAGCGAGCAGACGTTGGCGTTGTTCGAGGCGTTCGTGCGCAAGGCCGAGGGCGGGGCGCCGTAACGGCAGCGCCGGGCCATGCCTGGCGGCCGTAATGTGGCGTCACGCATTTCGCCGGGCATGGCCCGGCGCTACCGCGATTGGGTGCCGGCGTTGGGACAATGGGCCTGCTGCTGCGCGCACGCCCGGTTCGTCCATTCTTTCAACACAGGCTGCAGGCCTTGATAGCGTCGCCCGTGCCAGCCATTGGCCAGCACTTTGCCGTCGGCATCGATCAGCACCAGATTCGGCGGTGCCAGCCCGGCCAATGCCTGCAGTGCCGGCATGCGCGCGGCGCGGCGCGGGTCCAGCACCGGCCACGGCATGTCCTGCGCGTGCATGTAGCGGCGCAGCGCGCTGTCGCTCTCATCCAGGCTGACGTAGACCACTTCGGTATCGGCGCCGGCCTCGCGCAACGCGTCACGCACGCTGCGAAGGGTCGGTACGAAGGCATGGCAGGGCGCGCACCAGTCGGCACCGAAGTACAGCGCCACCAGTTTCGGCGGCGGTGACCACTGCATCGGCCGCAATGATCGCTGTTCCGGCCGCATCAACGAGGCCGAGACCTGAGCATGCAGGTCCGCGGCTATCGCCGGTGTGGCCAGCAGCACGGCACAGGCCAGCAACAGCGCTCGTAGTGGATCAGAACGCATAGCGCAGGTTGACGTACCACGAGCGCGCGAAACGCGGCCCGTAGACATAGTCGCTGTCACGCAGCGCGCCCACTTCCAGATCCTTCTGGCGCTGGTCGAATACGTTCTTGACGCCTGCGGCTACCGACACTTCCTGCTGCGCCTGCGCGCCCAGGTGACGGTGCCAACGCGCCCCGAGGTCGGTGACCAGGAACGAGCGCGTGCGGTGCAGTTCGCCCAGCCGGTTGTTCAGCACCGACATCGGGCCGGTGTGGCGCAGCGCGACGAAGGTTTCCCACGGTTCGGCCGGCATCCAGCTGAGCTGGGCCAGGCCGGTCCAGCGCGGCGTCTTCAGGTAGTCGCGGCTTTCGATGACGGTGTCGCCACCGTCGCCAGTGTCATCGAAGATGCGCTGCGGTTCGCGGAAGCGCGAGCGGTACCATGAGGCGCCTGCGGTCAGGCGCCACTGTGGCGATGGCTGCCAGCCGAGGTTGGTTTCCGCGCCCAGCACGTTGGAGCCGGAAGCGTTGTAGCGCAGCTGGCTCAATTGTCCGTCATCGCCGCGCTGGATCTCGCCCAGCGCGAAGGTGTCGCGGATGCGCGCATAGGAGGCAGTGGCATCCCAGCTCCAGACCGGATTCGCCGGGTCCGAGCGCCAGTCGAAGCCGAACAGCGTTGTCAACGCACGCTCTTCCTTCAAGCCGTCGGTATTGCGCACGCGCACCTGTTCCCCGCCAAGGGTATCGACATGCACGTCCTCGACGAAAATCTCCGGCGCACGGAAGCCGGTGGCAATGCCTGCCCGCCATTTCAGGTTCGGCGTGGCCTGCCAGGCCAGCGCGATGCGCGGCGAGAACACCGCGTTGTCCAGCTCCGAGCTCTTGTCCACGCGCGCACCCAATACCAGGTCGACGTTGTCGCGCAGGCTCCATTCGTCCTGGATGAAGGCCCCCAGGTTGTGGAAGGTAGCGTCCTCCAGAACCGCAAGGCGCTGGCCGTCACCGGTGCGGTTGTCGTCGCGCAGCGCCTCGTGCTTGTACTGCACGCCAAAGGCCAGCGCGTGCGCGCCCAAGCGCCAGTTCAACTGGCTGTCGATGTAGTGCAGCGGGTTGTGGGTGCGGCCGTACTGGCGCCACGAACGCGAGGCCGCGCTGCCGGTCACGTTCGGGTCCAGCTGCGACGGGTCATAGCCGGGCACCGACGGATCGGTGACGACGTCACCCAGACCGCCATAGAAACTGTCGCGGTCGATGTCAGCGAAGGCGTAGGCCAGGCGGAAATCGAGGTCGGCATTGATCTCCTGGTCCCACGACACGCTGCCTCGGCGGTACTTCGTATCCAGCGATTCGGCGATGTTGGCCAGATACTCGGGCTGGTCCAGGCGGTTGCCGCCGCGGCGGGTTTCATCGGTTACCTGCAGGTCCAGGCGCAGCCGCGTGCCCGGCGTGGGCGCGTACCAGGCCTGCAGCCCGCCGACCTTGAGGTTCTTGCGGGTGATTTCGGTATAGCCATCACCGTTGTAGTCGATGCCGCTGTTCCAGTTGCGCTGGGCAATCACCGATAGGCCGGCGTCTGCTTCCTTGGCCACCAGGTCCAGTCGCACGTCGGCATTCTTCTGCGGTGTGCCCTTCAGCACATCCACACCGGCCTGCACATGGCCACCGCTGCGCGCCGGCAGCGGGGGAATCAGGTTGATCACACCGGCCACCGCGCCCGGCCCATAGAGTGCCGAGCCGCCGCCCTTGACCACTTCGATGCGGTCGACGAAGCCGGCCGGAATCTGTTCCAGGCCGTACACGCTGCCCAGCGTGGACAGCAGCGGAATGCCATCGAACAACAGCTGGTTGTAGGCGCCGGGCAGGCCCAGCAGCTGTACTTCGCTGGTGTTGCAGTTCTGGCAGTTGCTCTCCACGCGCAGGCCGTTGATCAGCTCGGCGGCGCGCGAGAAGTCGGTAGCCGCGCGCAGCGCGATGTCTTCCTTGCGCAGCACCTCGGTGCGGATCGGCACGTCCGACAGCAGGCGTTCGCTGCGGGTGGCGGTGCTGACTTTGACCTGCACGCGGTCCAGCTCGGTCGGCTTCGGAGTGGCCGCCAGCGCGGGCAGGGGCAGGGAAATGGCGGCGGCCAGTGGCAAGCGGCGGAGGATGAGAGAAGCGGGCATGACGCGTCGTCCTTGGGGAGGGAGGGCGGCGAGGGCGACCTGGCTGGTGCATATGAAAGCAGTGGCTTATAGATATAGCAAGTGCTATATAACGAAGTCGCAGCAAACCGGTGCGCCGCACAAGTCCAGAGGGATCATGTGGTGTTATAACATTACATTCAGCGCCTGCAACCCTGCCGGTGGTCATGCACGGGGGATGGCGTTGCTGCGTGGGGCAGGGTGGCTGGGGTCAGAGTCCTTTCCTGAGGAAAGGGATCCGACCCCGGAGCCCTAACGTCAGCCGCGGCGGAATGCGGCCGGGGTGCGGGCGCCGACGATGATCATGCGGATCATCGTGGAGATCTGTTCGACCAGCTCCGGATCCTTCTCCGGCGGCAGGTCCATGGCGGTGGCGCCCATCGCGAACACCAGCCGGGTGATGGCCTTGGCCACCAGCTCCGGGGCGTGCAGCACCGCGCCATCCAATGCGGCCAGGCGCACCAGATCGTGCTGCAGCTCTTCCTCGAAGTAGTGCAGCTCGCGTTCGACCGCGTGCTTGAAGTCGTCCGAGCCGACCGCGCCTTCGCGCAGCAGCACATGCAGCAGCTTGTCGTCGGCGCGCAGCTGCTCCATGAAGGTCTCCACCGAGACCCGCACCACGCTGGTGGCGGTGGAGGTGGCGCGCTGCCGGGCCTCGCCGATGATGGTGCGCAGCGAACGGCCAGCCGCGTCGATCAGCGCCACGGCCAGCTCGTCCATGTCGCGGAACTGCCGGTAGAAGCTGTTCGGGGCAATGCCGGCTTCACGTGCCACTTCGCGCAGGCTGAGCGTGGACAGGCTGCGGTGCGGCCCGATCAGTTTCAGGGCGGCGGCCAGCAGATCCTCACGGCTCACCGTACGGCGGGCCGGGCTGTTGGCATCTTCGGGCGTCGACAAAGCGGTGGCGGCGGCCATGGGGGTTCCGGTGGGGCGAGGCTGAATCATACCCAATCCGGTTCAATATACACATGTATACACAGGTGTATGTGCGCCCGTATAGTGCGCCCATGAGCGCTGTCGTCCGTCCGTCCCTGTTCTCTCCATACCGCTGGGTCTCGCCGTCGCTGTTCGATTTCTGGGCGGGCCAGCTCAATCCCCTGTGGACCCTGCGCGAGCCGATGGCCCGCCTGGTCCGGCGCGAGCCGGCCGGCGAGGGCGCGGCGACCCTGGTCCTGCGCACCAACCGGCACTGGGCCGGCATGCGTGCCGGCCAGCACGTCACCCTGGGCGTCGAGATTGAAGGGCGCCTGTGGCAGCGCAGCTACAGCCCCACCGCACTGGGTCGGCGCGAGCTGGCGATCACCGTCAAGGCGATCGACGGTGGCCGGGTCAGCCAGCATCTGGTCAACCATGCGCAGCCGGGCGAACTGTTCCGCCTCGATGCCGCCTTCGGCGAGTTCCATATGCCGGCCGCGGCGCCGGTGCTGCTGCTGGCGGCCGGCAGTGGCATCACGCCGATGCGCAGCCTGTTGCGCGAGGCCTGCCAGCGCCCGCTTGCGGCGCCGGTGGACCTGTTCTACTGGGAGCGCACCGCTGCCCATCTGCAGTTCCGTGATGAACTGCAGGCGCTGGCCGCAGCGCATCCGAACCTGCGCGTGCATCTGCTGACCACCCGCGAGGGTGAAGCGCCGGCCGCGCGTATCGATACCCATGAACTGCAGGTGGCCGGCGATGACACGCCGTTGGTGCAGCGCCATGTGCTGGCCTGCGGCCCGGATGGCTTCGTTGCCGCCGCGCGTGAACGCCTGGCGCACCAGGTGGCCGGTTTCCAGGCCGAAGCCTTCACTCCGCCGGCGCCGCTGCGCGATGCCAGCAGCGAAGGCGAGGTGTCGCTGACCCTTGCGCGCAGTGGCCGCCAGCTGAGCGTGCCGCGTGGCCGCTCGCTGCTGGAAAGCCTCGAAGCCCACGGCATCAAGCCCAAGCATGGCTGCCGCATGGGTATCTGCAACAGTTGTAGTTGTGATCGCGTCAGTGGTGCCACCCGCCACCTGCGCACCGGCGACCTGCAGTCTGAATCGGCGCAGCCGGTGCGGATCTGCGTGAGCGCGCCGACCACCGACCTGACCCTGGATCTCTGAGGACCCGTTGCCATGACCCGCGCTACCGACCGTGCTCTGAGCACCACCGAGATGCAAGCCTTCGGCCAGGAACTCGATGCGATCCGCGACCGCGTGATCGGCAGCCTTGGCGCTTCCGATACCCGCTACATCCGCCGCGTGGCCGCCGCAGTGCGCTGGTTTGGCGTGGGTGGCCGTGGCCTGCTGTTCCTGGCGGCGTTCTCGCCGTTGTTCTGGATGCCGCTGCTGTGGCCGGCCGCGATCACTGGCACGCTGCTGCTGGCGCTGTCGAAGATCCTGGAGAACATGGAGCTGGGCCACAACGTCATGCACGGCCAGTTCGACTGGACCGGCGACCCCAAGCTCAACGGCAACACCTACGAGTGGGACATCGTTGCCACCGCCGACAACTGGCGCAAGACCCACAATTTCCGCCACCACACCTACACCAACGTGCGTGGCATGGACGATGACATCGGCTACGGCCTGCTGCGCATCTTCCCGGAACAGCGCTGGAAGCCGTTCTACCTGCTGCAGCCGATCATCGCGCCGATCTTCGCGCTGCTGTTCCAGTGGGGCGTGGCCGCGCAGGACCTGCGCCTGGGTCGTTGGCTGAAGGGCCGCATCAGTGGCCGTGCGATGTGGATGCAGACCCGCCCGGTGGCGCGGAAAATGGCCCGTCAGGTGCTGAAGGACTACGTGTTCTTCCCGCTGCTGGCCGGCCCGTTCTTCCTCACCGTGATGCTGGGCAACATGGTGGCCAACGGCCTGCGCAACATCTGGACCTACGTGATCATCTTCTGCGGCCACTTCACTGCCGAGTCGGAAACCTTCCCGAAGGAGTGCCTGCGCAATGAGTCGCGCGGCCATTGGTACCTGCGCCAGCTGCGCGGTTCTTCCAATATCAGCGGCGGCTTCCTGATCAACGTGCTCTCGGGCAACCTCAGCCACCAGATCGAGCACCACTTCTACCCCGACCTGCCGGCCAACCGCTATGCGGCCATCGCCAAGGAAGTGAAGGACATCTGCCGCCGTTACGGCCAGCACTACAACAACGGTTCGCTGCCGCGCCAGTTCGGCCAGGTGGTCTGGCGCATCCTGCGCCACGCGTTCCCGAGCAAGCCGCGCCGCCTGCCGATGTCGGACATCATGTCCGCACCGGCATCGGCCAACGCGGGCTGATCAACTCAGCCCGTTTTTGCCAGGGCCGCTTGATCGCGGTCCAGGCGCCGCAGGAACACCTGCATTTCCTTGCGTGCCTGCTGGTCGCCCTTGCTGCCGGCCACGCTCAAGCCGCGTTGCCATGCTTCGCGCGCCGCCTGCGGTTGGCCACTGGCCAGCCAGGCTTTGCCAAGCAGCTTCCAGGCCGCCGAGTACTGCGGATCAAGCACCACACAGCGGCCCAGATGAGTCGCCGCACGCACCGGGTTGCCGGCATCCAGCCAGCCCTTGCCCAGGCCGAAGCGCAGCAGCGCGCCGTCCTTGCCGGTGGCGAGCATGCATTCCAGAGCCTCGATGTTCATCAGCGCACCTCCACCAGCAGCTCGGCCGGTCCCGGCTGGAAGCGGCCCCGATGGAACAGCAGCGGCGCACCACCATTCTCGTGTACCTCGATGATGCGGCCAGCCAGCAGCAGGTGATCGCCGACCGGCCACTGCGCGTGGCGGGTACAGGTGAGGTGCGCTACCGCACCGGCGATGCACGGTGGGGCGTCCTCTTCGTCATCCAGCAATGCCAGACCGTCGAAGCGGTTGCGTACCTGCGGATCGGCAAAGCGCCGGGCCAGTGCTTCCTGGTCGGCCGCCAGCACGCTGATCGCAAAGCGGGTGGCGCGCTGGAAGGCGGACAGGCTCTGCGCGTGCAACGCCAGGTTCCACAGCACCAGTGGCGGCTGCAATGACACCGGCACGAACGAATTGATGGTCAGGCCGATGGGCTTGCCCTGCGCATCGCGCGCGCAGACGATGGCCACGCCGGTAGGAAAGTGGCCGAGCAGCCGACGCAGTGCCCGCGGCGGCATCTCGACCGACGGCACCGGGGCCGGGGCGGGGAAGACCCCCGCCCACGGCCCGGCGTACGGCAGTGTCTCGCCGCTCATGAGGCCTGGGCCTGGCGGTAGCGCCGGCCGACTTCGGCCCAGTTGATGATGTTGAAGAACGCACCGATGTAGTCCGGGCGACGGTTCTGGTAGTGCAGATAGTAGGCGTGCTCCCAGACGTCCAGCGCCAGGATCGGGGTATTGCCGGACAGGCCGACCGTAGCGCCCATCAAAGGGCTGTCCTGGTTGGCGCTGCTTTCAACCTTCAGGCGGCCGTCGCGATCACTGGTCAGCCAGGCCCAGCCACTGCCGAAGCGGGTCTGCGCGGCCTTGGTGAAGGCATCCTTGAAGGCGTCGAAGCCGCCGAGGTCGCGGTCGATGGCGGCGGCCAGTTCATCATCGGGTGCACCACCGTTGGCGCTGAGTACGGTCCAGAACAGGCTGTGGTTGGCATGGCCACCTCCGTTGTTGCGGACCGCGCCACGCTGCGCCTCGGGCACGGCATCGATGTTGGCGATCAGCGCCTCGACCGGCTGTTCGGCAAGGCCGGCCTGCTCGAGGGCGGCATTGAGGTTGTTGACGTAGGTCTGATGGTGCTTGCTGTGGTGGATCTCCATCGTGCGCGCATCGAAGTGCGGCTCGAGGGCGTCGTAGGCATAGGGGAGCGGGGGAAGCGAGTACGACATCGAAGCAATCTCCGTGGGGAAGGCCAGGTGGCTGGCCGTGGGGAGATCGTTATCGCACCTCAACATTGGTTTAGGTCAAGGGGCGGGATTGAAATGGGTGCGCTGACGGCGCCTTGATTCATTCCGTGTTGCAGGTGCGGAGACGGCGTCAAAGGCAAGCGCAGGAGCGACGTGGTAGTGCCGGCCGCTGGCCGGCAATCAGTGAAGGTCGGGTTGCCGGCCAGCGGCCGGCACTACCAGAACCCGCTTTTCGAACGCTCACCGGCGTGCTGATGTACTGCCCCCGCCCCCTCCCGCACGTATCAACAAAAGCGCCGGCAGGTGAACCAGCCGCCAGCGCTTTCATCAACTCAACTCAACCAATCCTTGCATGCACCATCCACCTGCTCGCCGCACGCCTGCTGCATCCGCTGCTGCAGTCGCGCCAGTGTCTCCGCGCCCTGGTGCTTGCCGCTCCACGCCTTCAACTGCCCGGCCAGGCGCTCGAAGCGCTGGCGGGTGCGCTGGTGGTAGCCCGAAGGCTGCGCCTCCAGCTCGGCGATCAATGAGGCGGTCGCCTGCTCGATGCGTGGCGCATCGTCCGGGGCCAGCCGCAGCAGGCCTTCCACGTACAGCACGCCCCACTGCACACGGGTCGCCGGGCCCTGCGCGCCATCGTAGGCACGCTTCAGCCACTCCAGCGCGCCGGCGGTGTCGCCGCGCTGCTCCGCCAGTTCAGCCAGCTCGGGCATGTAGTAGTACGGCTGCTCGCTGCGCTTCAGCTCGGCCAGCAGCAGCGCCTCGGCACCGGCATCATCGCCGACCTCGCGCAGTGCATAGACTGCGCTGCTGATCGTGGCCTGGCGCGCATGGGCATCGGTGGCGGCGGCATCGGCGGCGGCCGTGCGTTGCTTGACCCGCTCCACCAGCGCCGCCGGAAGCGCGCCCTTCGGCTGCTGCTGGCGGACCAGCGAAACTTCGGTCAGGGCCCGCGACAGGGCATCGTCGGCGCGGTCACCACGCTCGGCGTCGGCGCGTTCCAATGCCACCAGCAATTGCTGGCCCAGGGTGGTGGACGTGGCCGGCCCTGCGCTGGCCTGCTTCACCAGCTTGGCGCCTGCATAGCCCAGCAGCTCGCGGTTGCGGCGCACTTCGACAGGCTGTGCCAATACTGCCTGCAGCAGCTCGCGCACTTCGGTGGGTGCCGCGCTGGGCGTGTCGGTGGTGGCCAGCGCCAGCAGCGCGAAGCGGTGTTGCAGGGCCGCATCCGGTGCGGACCTGGACAGCTGGCGAAGAACGTCTTCACTCTTGCGCTCACCGGCCAGGCGGTTGGCATCCACCTCCCAACCGTAGTCGCCCAGCACCTGCCAGTCTTCCGCCGCCAACCTGTCCGGTGTGGCCAGGGCGGTGGCCAGCGTGGCGGCAACCGCACTGCGGCGGCCCGCCGCCACTGTCAGGGCGCGGGTCAGTTGGGCGGCATCGTTGCCACCGGCGACGCGGGTGATCTCGTTGCGTTGTGGGTCGAGCACGATCAGGGTCGGGTAGCCGCGCACGCCGAAGCGTTCGCCCCAGGCCTGCGCACCTTCCTCGTCGCCATCCAGGTAGACGGGAACGAACTTGCTGGTCAACGCGATGAAGGCCGGGTCCTTGAACAGGCCGGCCTTGAGCTGGTTGCATGGCGGGCACCAGACCGCACCCCAGTACAGCAGCACCGGCTTGCCGCTGTCGGCGGCTTCGGCAAAGGCGTCGTCGACGTCGCCCTGGCGCCAGGCAATGGCAGTGGCCGGCGCGGGCGCCTCGGCGGAGTTGGCGGTGGACACCGGGGCCGGGGAGCAGGCGCTCAGCGCCGAAGCCAGCAGCAACATGGAAAGCGCGACGCGCATCGGCACATCTCGAAGGACAGGGTGATGGACCATTGTAGGAACGACCGGGCCGCTGACTGATGCAGTTTGCTTATGACGGGCATGCGCGAGGGCATGACGCCTTTATTGCACTGCCAGGTAGCGACGGACCGTGCCCGGCGGATGCCGTCAGGGCGCTGCCCGCAGCATCTGCTGGTACACCAGTCCGTTGAACTCGCCGACCTCGCCGTCCAGCACGAAGCCGTAGCGCTCATAGACTGGCACGGCGTTGAGCGAGGCGCGCACGGTCAGCACCGGCTCGCGCACCCGCAGCAGCACTGCCTCGAACAAGGCATGGCCGATGCCCCGGCCCTGGCAGGCGGGGTCGACGAACAGCATGGCCAGATGGCGGCCTTCTTTCAGTTCAACAACGCCGACCACGCGCGCATCCTGCTCGGCCACCAGGATGTGGTTGTCACCTTGCAGGCGCGCGGCGAACGCATCGGCGGCGGCGACGCTGCCGAATGTGGCGATGCCGGCCGCGCTGAGCGAAGGCGCCACGGCTTCGTTGAAGGCGGCCATGCACAGCGCACTGATCGCAGGCACGTCGTCGATGTGGGCGGGGCGGATCTTCGGCATGCAGCGTTCTTTCCTTGGTGGGCGGCGCGTCATCGCAGCCGCATGCCTGCACGCTAAGCTGAGGGCATGAGTGATTTCAATCCCGCGTACGCTTCGTTGTTTCCGCAACAAGGGCTCAGCCTGGGCCTGATGACGCCTGTCGCCGCACATGGACTGGCCGATCCACGCGAAGCGCGGCGCATCGCGCGGCTGGCCGACGATCTCGGCTTTGCCGCGCTTTGGGCGCGCGATGTGCCGTTGATGGTGCCGCAGGGCCCGGATGCGACAGCGAGCGCGCTGGACGATCCGTTCCTGTGGCTGGGCATGCTTGCCGCAGCGACCGAGCGCATCGTGGTCGGCAGCGCGGCCATTGTGTTGCCGCTGCGGCAGCCGTTGCAGGTCGCGAAGTCCGCGTTGAGCCTGGACCGGATCAGCGACGGGCGTTTCGTGCTCGGCCTGGGTTCGGGTGACCGCCCGGAGGAATTCGCCGCGTTCGGTGAGGATCTGGAGGGCAGGGCGGCGACGTTCCGTGAGCGCTGGTCGCTACTGCGTGCCGCGTTGTCCCTCGACACCGACGAGCGCGCTGAGGTCCTGGATGCCACCGGCGGCTTCGAGGTGCTGCCGGCACCGTCCGCGCGCATTCCGATGCTGGTGGTGGGCACCGCGCGGCAGAGCCTGCAGTGGATCGCGCGCGAAGCCGAAGGTTGGGCTACCTATCACCGCGAGGAGGTCGCTCAGGAAGGGCGCATCGGCCTGTGGCAGCAAGCGCTGGCGCAGCGTGGTGGATCGGCAAAACCCTTCGTGCAGTCGATGCTGCTGGACCTGCAGGCGGATCCGCAGGCGCCGCCCGAGCCCTTGCCGTTGGGCCTGAAGGTTGGCCGCGATGGCCTGCGTGATTATCTGCTGCGTGTGCATGCGCAGGGTGTGGCGCACGTGATGTTCAATCTGGTCGAGAACGGGCGGGCAATGGATGAAGTGCTGCGCGAGATTGGTGAGCAGGTGTTGCCGCAGACGCTCCGGTAGGTGTCCACCTGGGTGGACACGCCATATCGCTGCCCCGCTGCGCGCGACGGGCATGGCCCGGCGCTACCCGCCGGTGTCCGGAACGTCCGCATCTGCGTATCATTCGCATTTGATATCCCGATGCCGGAGCTCCGCGTGACCGAACGTTCCCCCATGCACCCGACCGGACGCCTGTTCGCCGCAGTCGCTTTCATCGAGGCTGTGACCTGGGCCGGCCTGCTCATCGGCATGTGGATGAAGTACGGCCCGATGGCCAATGTGGCGCTGGTGAAGCTGTTTGGGCCGCTGCACGGCGTGGCGTTCCTGGTCTATGTGGCAGTCACCCTGTTTGCGGCAGTGCACCTGCGCTGGCCATGGTGGGCGAGCGCGCTGGCCTTGCTGGCAGCGATCCCGCCGCTGGTCACGCTGCCGCTGGAGTGGTGGTTCAAGCGCCGTGGTCTGCTGGGCCTGCGTGCAATGCGCTGAACCCACTGTTGCATGCCCATTCAAGAGAATGGGTATCAAATGCAAATACGAGCCGTTATCATTTAAGGGTGGCATCTGGTCCTGAGCAGGGTCGGTGCCGGGTGGGGCGTGTAGACGCGCCCGGCCATCCTTTCCTGTTACGGCTGGTGTTCCATGCACGCACGTCCCGTCGTTCCCGGCTTGCCGGCGCTGGTGTTGGCTGCCCTGATCGGCACCATGGCGATGATGTCCTTCGTCGCCGTGATCGGCCCGGTGGTTCGCATGCTCGGTTTGTCCGAGTGGCATGCCGGCCTGTCAGTCACCGCCGCCGGCGTGTTGTGGATGCTGGCCGCGCGCCCCTGGGGCCAGCTCAGCGACCGCGTCGGCCGCAAGCGCGTGCTGATGCTGGCGATGAGCGCCTACACCCTGGTCTACATCGCGCTGGCGGTGTTCATCGACGTTGCCCTGCAGGCAGTGCCGCCTGTGTTGGTATCGGTGCTGGTGCTGGTCGGCGCGCGTGGCCTGATCGGCCTGTTCTACGCCGCCGTGCCCCCTACCGCTGCCGCGCTGATCGCCGACAAGGCACCGACCGGCCAACGTGCCAAATTCCTCGCTCGCCTGGGCAGCGCCAACGCGCTGGGGATGGTGCTGGGGCCGGCGGCCGCTGGCTGGCTGGCCTATACGAATCTGTCACTGGCGCTGTATGTGGCCGCATTGTTGCCGCTGCTTGCGCTGGCATTGCTGGCCTGGCGGCTGCCGGCCACACCGCCAGTGGAGAGCGCCTCTGCACAACGCCGCCATCCGATAAGCCGTCTCGACCCGCGCCTGCGCCTGCCACAGCTGGCGGCGTTCATTGCGATGGTCTCGGTGACCATCGCGCAGGTGACGGTCGGCTTCTTCGCGATCGATCGCCTCGGCCTGGATGCAGCGGCGGGCGCACGCATGGCGGGTATCGCGCTCACTGCGGTCGGCGTCGGCCTGATCCTGGCGCAGGCGCTGGTGATGAAGCTGGAGGTGCATCCGCGGCGCTGGATCATCCTGGGCGCATTGATTTCGGGCATCGGCTTCGCTTCGGTGGCCGGCGTTCAGCAGGCCTGGCAGTTGCCGGCAGCCTATGCGCTGGCCGCGTTCGGCATGGGTTTCGTGTTCCCCTCGTTCCAGGCGCTGGCTGCCGACGCGGTGGAAGCACACGAGCAGGGTGCTGCCGCCGGCACCGTTGCTGCCGCGCAGGGGCTGGGCATGGTGGCCGGACCGATGCTCGGCACGCTGTTGTATCGCGGTGGGCCCAGCCTGCCTTATCTGCTGGTGGGTGCGCTGCTGCTGTTGCTGTGCGCGTTGGCCGCCGCGTATCGGATGAAGGAGACCTCATGAACGATTCCCTGATGCAGGGCGCGTGGCCGGAGGCTGCGCCGCCGGCCCTGGATACCATCGACGACGCCGCACTGTTCCTGTTGCAGCATGCGGGTCAGCATGTGCATGCGCGCGGTTGCCGGGCCGCGCTGCCGAGTGGTGCGCTGGGAACCCTGGCTGAGCGCGTTGCGGATTTCTTCGCCCAGCAGCGTGGCGGCCCCGGCCTGCTGGTCGGCGCGGTGCCGTTCGAGCCGCGTGCTGATGATGCGATGTACCAGCCCGAGCGGCTGCTGCCGCCATTGCCGTTGCAGCCGCAGGCGGCGCCGCCGCTGGAGGGTGAGCTGCGTGCAGAGCCCGCAGCGGTGGACTATGCCGCCGCCGTGGCCACTGCGGTGCAGGCCCTGCGCGCGCCCGAACAGGATCTGCATAAAGTGGTGCTGGCGCGCAGCCTGCTGGCCCGCACCCGGCAAGCGCTTTCGCCGGATGTACTGCTGGCACGGCTGGGTGCGGACCCCTCGGTGGCCACCTATGCGGTGCCGCTGCCGGTCGAACTGGGGCGGGCCCCGGCCTGGCTGGTTGGCGCAACGCCGGAGCTGTTGCTGCGCAAGCGTGGTGTGCAGCTGCTGTCGCACCCGCTGGCCGGGTCCGCACGCCGCAGCGCCGATGCCACCGAGGACGAGTGTGCCGCGCAGGCGCTGCTGGCCTCGCGCAAGGACCATGACGAGCATCGCCACGTGGTCGAAGCCATCGTCGATGGCCTGGCGCCGTACTGCAGCCACATCGATGCACAGCCGCGGCCGGCGCTGCATGCGACTGCCAGCATGTGGCATCTGGGAACCCGCATCCACGCCACCCTGAAGGATCCGCAGACGTCTGCAGCCGAACTGTTGGCACAGCTGCACCCCACGCCGGCAGTCTGCGGTACGCCACGGCTGGCGGCACTGCAGCGCATCCGTGAGCTGGAACCGGTGCCGCGCGGTTTCTATGCCGGTGCAGTCGGCTGGTTGGACGCGCAGGGGGATGGCGACTGGTACGTGGCGATCCGCTGCGCGCGACTGCAGGGCACGCAGCTGCGCCTGTACGCAGGCGCCGGCATCGTCGCCGATTCGCAGCCCGAGGCTGAAGTGGCTGAAACCGCAGCCAAGTTCGCTGCCCTGTTGAACGCGCTGGGTGTCCATGAATCGGCGCCCGCCATCGAGCCTGCCGCATGAATACCTCCGCTGATTCTTCCCGCCTGCCACTGCAGCAGGTATGGCCTGATGAACTGATGGCGCGCTATCGCGAGGCCGGTCACTGGCGTGGCGAGACCTTCCCGGCGTTCCTGCGCGAGCGCGCGGAACACTATGCGGATGACATCGCGGTGGTGGCTGGTGACGTCCGCCTGAGCTATGCGCAGCTGTGGCACGAAGCCGGTCGCATCGGTGCCGGCCTGCTGGCACTCGGCCTGCAGCCCGGTGAGCGGGTGCTGGTGCAGCTGGGCAACACCGCTGGCTTCATCACTACGATCTGTGGCCTGTTCCGGGCCGGACTGGTGCCGGTGTACGCACTGCCTGCGCATCGCATCACCGAGCTGGTGCACTTCGCGAACAAGGCCGAGGCCAGTGCCTACATCACTGCCGACCTGCACGACGGCTTCGATCATCGCGGACTCGCGCGGGCGCTGCAGGCCGACGGACCTGCGGTGCGCCACGTGGTCATCGATGGCGATGCAGCGGAGTTCACCGCGCTGGAGTCGCTGCAGGGCGACCGCAGCCAGCTGCCGGCCGACCCGGATCCGCAGTCGGTGGCGTTCCTGCAGATCTCCGGTGGCAGCACCGGCCTGTCCAAGCTGATCCCGCGCACGCACGACGACTACATCTATTCGTTCCGCGCCAGCAATGACATCTGCGGCATCGACCGCGACAGCGTGTATCTGGTCGCGCTGCCGGCCGCGCACAACTTCCCGATGAGTTCGCCCGGCTTCTTCGGTGCGCTGTATGCCGGCGCCCGCGTGGTGCTCAGCCCCGGCCCCGGCCCGGATGCAGCGTTCCCGCTGATCGCCCGCGAGCGCGTGACGTGCTGTGGCCTGGTGCCGCCGCTGGCGCTGCTGTGGGCGCAGGCGGCCGCCAGCAGCAAGCATGACCTGTCCAGCCTGCAGGTACTGCAGGTAGGCGGCGCCAAACTGGTGCCGGAAGCCGCACGGCGCGTGATCGATGGCTTGCGCTGCACCTTGCAGCAGGTGTTCGGCATGGCCGAGGGACTGGTCAACTACACCCGCCTGGATGATCCGGAGGAACTGATCGTGGCCTGCCAGGGCCGCCCGATCAGCCCGGATGACGAAGTGCGCGTCGTCGATGACCATGACCAGTCGGTAGCCGAAGGCGAAGTGGGCCATCTGCTGACCCGTGGCCCGTACACCATCCGTGGCTACCATAACGATGCGGTGGCCAACGCGCGCTCGTTCACCGACGATGGGTTCTACCGCACCGGTGATCGTGTGCAGCAGTTGCCGGGCGGCTACCTGGTGGTGCAGG
Source organism: Stenotrophomonas maltophilia (assembly GCF_004920835.1). GTDB lineage: Bacteria > Pseudomonadota > Gammaproteobacteria > Xanthomonadales > Xanthomonadaceae > Stenotrophomonas > Stenotrophomonas maltophilia_AQ. The sequence continues at coordinate 307,474 of NZ_QFHO01000001.1, read as the reverse complement.
GCCGCGCCGGTGACCACATCAACCGTGCCGGCGAGAAGATCTCCGCCGAAGAGATTGAAGATCACCTGCTGGCCCATCCGGGCGTGTTCGACGCCGCCGTTGTCTCCATTCCTGACGAGTACCTGGGCGAGCGCAGCTGCGCGTTCGTGATCCAGCAGGGTGAGCCGATCAAGGCGCCGGCACTGAAGGCCTGGATGCGTACGCGCGGCCTGGCTGCCTTCAAGGTGCCGGACCAGGTCGTGTTCGTTGACAGTTTCGATACCACTGCGGTCGGCAAGATCAGCCGCCGCGAACTGCGCGCGCAACTGCGTGCGCGTCATCTGCAACAGACAGGAGGAACGCGCTGATGGCGCTGCCCCGTATCACCGATTACCCTTTGCCGACCGCCGCCGAGCTGCCGCAGGCCCGTGGCCCGTGGCGCCCGCAGCGTGATCGTGTCGCGCTGCTGGTGCATGACATGCAGCGTTACTTCCTGGCGGCGTTCGACGCTGGCAGTGCGCCGCTGCGGCCGGCGGTGGACAATATCGTGCGCCTGCTGGCGCATTGCCGCGCGCACGGCATTCCGGTGTTCTACACCGCCCAGCATGGTGACCAGGACCGTCGCGACCGTGGCCTGCAGGCCGACCTGTGGGGGCCGGGCATGCGCCGCAGCGCCGACCACGAACCGATCATCGAAGCACTGGCACCGCAGCCGGGTGAGCACGTGCTGGTGAAGCACCGCTACAGCGCGTTCCAGCGCAGCAACCTGGAGACGCTGATGCGGGTACGTGGGCGCGACCAGCTGCTGGTGACCGGCGTGTACGCCCATATCGGCTGCACCGCGACCGTGGTGGAGGCGTTCCAGCGTGATATCGAGGCCTTCATCGCCGCTGACGCGGTGGCGGACTTCTCGCGTGCCGATCACGATCAGGCGCTGCACTGGATCGCACGCACCAGCGGGGTGCCGATGACCACCGACCAGCTGCTGGAGGTGCTGTGATGGCCGCCACGGGTGAGGTGCTGGATCTGGAGCGGATGCGTGCCGATGTGGCGCGCGTGCTGGAGTGCACACCGGCCGAGATCGGTGACGACGACAACCTGATCGACCTGGACCTGGATTCGATGCGCATGCTCGGCCTGGTCCTGGCCTGGGGCAACACCGGCCTGCCGCTGGAGTTCTCGCAGTTGGCCGAACACACCACGCTGCGCCAGTGGTGGAACGTGGTGCAGACGCTGCAGGCCGCGCAGAGCGCATGAACGCCGTCGCGCTGGCCACGCCGGTGGCATTGACCGAGGCCCAGGCGGGACTGTGGTTCGCACAGCGGCTGGCACCGGACAACCCGTCATTCAATACCGCGCACGCGGTGTGGATCGATGGCCCGCTGGACGTGGCCGCGTTCGTCGCAGCGGCAGACCAGGCTGCAGGCGAGGCCCAGGCCTTAGCACTGCGCTTTGCCGAAGGGGCCGATGGCCAGCCGCTGCAGTGGCATGACCCCGCACACGTGCCGTTGCTTTCGGTGCGGGATGTGTCCACTGAGGCGGATCCCGCCGCTGCGGCACGCAACCTGATGCACGCCGACCGGCTGAGCCCGGTCGATCCCACCCGCGACCGGATCAGTCAGCAGGTGCTGCTTGAGCTGGGCGGGCAGCGCTGGGTCTGGTACCTGCGCGTGCATCACCTGGCGGCCGACGGATACGGCATGGCGCTGTTCACTGATCGCGTGTGCGCGTTGTATGCCGGTCGTACCGGTGAGCCACTGCCGGGGCTGACTGGCGTGCTGGCCGATGATGCCGCCTATCGTGCCGATCCGCGCCGCACGCAGGCCGGGCAGTGGTGGCGCGAGCACATGCAGGGGGCACCGGCGGGCGTCGGCCTGGCCGGTACGCTCGCGGCCAGTGACGACGCGCTGCGCTGGGTGCAGCCGCTCGATGCGGCATTCCGTGAGCAGTTGCTGCAGGCATCGGTACGTTGGTTGCAGCCCTGGCCGGACGTGCTGGCCGCGTTGTCGGCCGAGTACCTGCGGCGGATGAGCGCGGCCGATGAAGTGGTGCTGGGCGTGCCCTACATGGGCCGGCTTGGCAACGCGTCGGCACGGGTACCGGCGATGGTGATGAATGTGTTGCCGCTGCGCGTGGCCGCCGGCGAGGGCAGCGTCGAAACGTTTACCCGCAGCCTGGGCCGGCAGCTCAGCCAAGGGCGCAAGCACGGCCGTTACCGAGGCGAGCAACTGCGCCGGGATCTGGGTCTGGTGGGCGCGCAGCAGCGCCTGCACGGTCCCATGGTGAATGTGCAGCCGTTCTACAAGCCGCTGGCGCTGACGGGCGTGCAGACGACGCTGGAGGTGCTGTGCACCGGGCCGGTGGATGACCTGACGCTGGGCTTCCGTGGCGATGGCCAGCGTCTGCTGGATCTGGAGATCGAGGCCAATCCCGCGCTGTACAGTCGCGAGGATGTCGAGGCACACGCGGCACGGTTGCTGCATTTTGTGTCGGCGGCACTGCAGGCTGACGATATCGCAGCCGTACCTCTGGCGACGACCGACGAGGTGCAGCAGGTGCTGCACGGTTTCAATGCCACCGCGCACGCGCTTCCTGAGACCACACTGGTTGAATTGCTGCAGCAGGGCATGGATCGGGATCCGCACACTCCAGCGCTGGTGTTCGGCGACACTACGCTGGACTACGTAACGCTGGAAGCGCGCAGTTTCGCGCTGGCGGCACAGCTGCGGGCGATGGATGTCGGCCCGGGCAGCGTGGTGGCGGTGGCATTGCCGCGCTCGCTGGAGCTGGTGCTCGCGTTGCTGGCGGTGCTGCGCGCGGGTGCGGCCTATCTTCCGCTGGACCTTGCCCATCCCGACGAGCGGCTGGCACGTATTCTCGCCTCGGCGCAGCCGGTGTGCGTTCTGGCTGCGACGGACGTATCGGCGCGCATGGCCGGCGTGCCAGTGCTTGCGCCAGAGCAGTGGACCGCGCTGAGCTTCGCTGCACCGTGGGCCGATCCTGCACCCGGCGATGCGGCCTATGTGATCTATACCTCCGGTTCGACCGGCGAGCCCAAGGGTGTGGTGGTCGAACACCGCGCCATCGTCAACCGTCTGCTGTGGATGCGCGAGCACTACGGCATTCGTGCCGATGACCGTGTTCTGCAGAAGACTCCGGCCACGTTCGACGTCTCGGTCTGGGAGTTTTTCCTGCCGCTGCTGTGCGGCGCGACGCTGGTGGTGGCGAGCCCGGATGCGCATCGCGATCCGACCGAGCTGGCGCGGCTGATCCGCGCGCATGGCATCACCACCGCACATTTCGTGCCGTCGATGCTCGATGCGTTCCTTGCCGCGCCGGCCTCCGAAGGCCTGCAGCTGCGCCGCGTGTTCACCAGTGGCGAAGCGCTGGACGCGTCGTTGCGTGATCGTTTCCATGCGCGCGTGCAGGCCGAACTGCACAACCTGTATGGCCCGACCGAAGCGGCAGTGGACGTGAGCTACTGGCCGGCTTCGGCGCAGGATCGCTCACGGCCGGTACCGATCGGCTTCCCGGTCTGGAATACCCGCCTGTACGTGCTGGACGCGCGGATGCAGCCGCTGCCGGTGGGTGTGCCGGGCGACCTGTATCTGGGGGGCGTGCAGCTGGCGCGTGGCTACCTCGGCCGCGATGATCTGACCGCCGAGCGCTTCCTGGCCGATCCCTTCCTGCCAGGGGAGCGCATCTACCGCACCGGCGACGTGGCGCGCTGGCGGAGCGACGGCGCAGTCGAATACCTGGGCCGCAGCGACCATCAGGTAAAACTGCGCGGCCTGCGCATCGAACTGGGCGAGATCGAGGCGGCATTGCGCGAGCTGCCGGGCATGGATCGGGTGGAGGTGCTGCTGCGCCAGGACGCTCCTGGCGACGCCCGGCTGGTGGCCTATGTGCCTTCCGCCCTTGCCGAGGCGACGACGCTGCGCAGCCATCTGGCCACGCGCGTGCCGGACTACATGGTGCCGTCGGCCTTCGTCGGCGTGGAGCACTGGCCGGTGACCGCCAACGGCAAGCTCGACCGCAACGCGTTGCCGAAACCACCACAGCATGACGTCGCTGGATTGGCACCGCGCACGCCGCTGGAACAGGAGCTGGCGGTGCTGTTTGCCCAGGCACTCGGGCGTGAAGCGCCAGTGGCGGTGGATGCGGACTTCTTCAGTCTCGGCGGCGACTCGCTGTCGGCGGTGCACCTGCTGCTGGCGATCGAGCAGCGCTGGCGCTGTGACCTCGGCTTGGGTGCCTTGTTTGCGCAGCCCACCGTGGCCGCGCTGGCGATACGCATTGCCGAGCCGCCCGCGCTGGCTGATCACGCGCTGGGGCCGGTAATCGCGCTGGCCGCGACCGAAGCTGCCGGACCCACGCCTCTGTTCGTACTGCACCCGGCCGGTGGCATCGCCTGGAACTACCGCACCCTGGCCCGGGCACTGCAGCCGGCCCGCCCGGTGTACGGCCTGCAGTCGCCGGCACTGGACGCGCGGCAGCCGCTGCCGAGCAGCATCGAGGCGATGGCCAACGACTACGTACAGCGGGTGGTCGCATTGCATCCGAAGGGGCCGGTGCATCTGCTGGGCTGGTCGGTGGGGGGCATCCTCGCCCAGGCGATGGCGGTGCGCCTGCATGAGATCGGTCGCGAAGTCGGCGAGCTGGTGCTGCTGGATGCCTACCCCAGCGAATGCTGGCGCGCCGAGCCGGAACCCGATCCGATTGCGGCGCTGCGTGCGCTGCTGGCCATTGCCGGGCACGATCCGGATGCGCATCCGGAGCTGGACAGCCGTGAGCGCATCCTTGGTTTCCTGCGTCGTGGCGGCAGCGCGCTGGGCAGCCTGCCGGACGTGGTGCTGGATGGTGTAGTGCGTGCGGTGACCGGCACCAATCGCTTGATACGCGAGCATCATCATCGGCCGTTCGTGGGCACGCTGGTGCATGTGCGCGCGGGTCGAGACCATCAGGCACGGCCGCAGCTGCAATCGGCGTTGTGGCGTGCACACGCACTCAAGGTGCAGGCACTTGAACTGCCGTTCCTGCATGCTGAGCTGACCGGCCGCGATGCGGTGGCGCAGCTGGCGCCATGGTTGTCGGCGCGCCTGCGCCATTGGGATGAGCAACAGGAGATCGCAACATGCAGTTGACCGGTTTTGAAGGCCGCGTGGCCCTGGTGACCGGCGCCGCCGGTGGCATCGGTGAGGCCCTGGTGCGGTTGCTGGCCGAGGCTGGCTGCACGGTGGTGGCGACCGATCGCGATGCGCCCGTGGTCGCGGATGCACGTGTGCAGGCGTTTGCCCTTGATGTGACCGACACTGCGGCGGTGGATGCGCTGGTGGATCGTGTAGAAGCCAGCATCGGGCCGATCGGCCTCGCCGCCAGCGTGGCCGGGGTGCTGCACGTGGGCGAGGTGACCGGCACCACCGATGACGATTGGCGCCGGGTTTTCGCAGTCAATGCGGATGGCGTGTTCCATGTGGGGCGTGCGCTGGCGCGGGTGATGTCACCACGTCGGCAGGGTGCGATCGTCACCGTCAGCTCGAACGCGGCGGGCGTGCCTCGGCACGGCATGGCCGCCTACGCGGCATCCAAGGCAGCCGCTACGATGTTCACCCGCTGCCTTGGGTTGGAGCTGGCACCGCTCGGCATCCGCTGCAACATCGTCGCCCCGGGCTCAACGCTGACCCCGATGCAGACCGGCATGTGGCAGGACAAGCACGGCGCCGAGCGCGTGATCGCCGGCAGCCTGGAGACCTACAAGGCCGGCATTCCACTGCGCAAGCTGGCGAGCCCGGAAGACGTCGCCCATTCGGTGATGTTCCTGCTCTCCGAGCAGGCCGGACACGTGGCGATGAGTGACCTGTACGTCGACGGCGGCGCCACCCTGCGCGGGTGATTCCTGCTAATGCCGGCCGCTGGCCGGCAACCCATAGTCCCCGGTAGTGCCGTCCACCGGCCGGCAACCTCATTCAACTTCAGACATCTCCGAACATCCATCGAGGCATGGCCTGACGTTCAACGCCCAATGATCGCTCCACGATGAGGCATGAGCAGCCACCGCCTCCGCCTGGGCCGGCGTTCCATTGTCGGTCAGGTCTACGTTCTGACAACGACCACACATCAGCGCCGCCGGCTCTTTGAAAGCGAAGCTGCAGTGGCATGTGTAATCGACCCGTTTCATTACATCGAGCGGCGGGGGCTGGTGCAGTCACTCGCATGGGTCGTCATGCCGGATCACGTCCACTGGATGTTCGAGCTGCGTGCAGCTCACCTTCCAGACATTGCGCGCCGAATGAAGTCGTCGAGCGCGCTTGCCCTGAATCGCCTGGCGGGTCGTCGAAGTACGGTGTGGCAGCCTGGCTACTTCGACCACGCCGTGAGGGCTGAGGAGTCGCTGGCGCGGCCAGCCCTATACATCCAGGGGAACCCGGTACGCGCCGGTATTGCCGAGCAGATTGGCGAGTATCTGCATGCGTGGTCGGTCTGGGCGTGATGCCGGCCAGCGGCCGGCACTACCAGGCTTTCGAGCGAGACGGTTGCGGCACTACCCGTTGCGGTCAGGGAAGGGTCAGTCGGTACACCAGCACGCGGTTGTCGTTGTCGTACGGGCTATCGCAGGGCTGGCCCTGCATGCGGCAGTGACGGGCGATGAAGTCGTTGTCATTGCCGATCAACAACAGCACGTCGTTCGGATGCTGCGGGTCCAGCGCCGGCAGCACGTCCATGGCTTCCCACTTTTCCGAGAGCAGCCCGGCATGTGGGCCGCGCATCGTGTCCAGATCCAGCCCGGCACGCGCGAGCTGCGGGCGGTCGAGCAGGTTCAGCAGTTCGTCGCTGCGTGCGGGCACGATGCCTGCCTTCAACGTGGTACCGGTGGGATCAGCCAGTACCGAGGTCGTGCCGGTTTCGTAGGTGCTGCCGGCCAGATTGCTGGCATCGGCCACATCCACGAGCAACACCGACTTGTAGACGATCGGGTCGTCGACGTCCTTGCCCAGGCCATTGCCATCCCGGGCCAGCAGCAGGAAGCGATGGTCGTCCAGCACGCGGAGCTCGCTCTGCGCGGCGGTGCGGTCCAGTTTGCCCTTGCCGTCGTGCGCGTAGGCGGGCAGGGCCATCACGTAATGGCCGATAGGTTGCTGTGGCGTCGGCGAGGCCGTCACGTCGTAGACCAGTACGCGGGTGTTGATACGGCCCGCCGCGTTGCCCTGCGCGCTGTCCTGCAGTGTGGCGCTCTGCAGGGCGACGAACAGGCGGGTGCCGTCGGGTGACAGGCCCATGCCTTCCACGCCTTGGTTGTTGCGGCGGCCGGTCTGCGGTGGCGCCAGCGAGCCGAACGCCGGCTTGCCCTCGCGCTGCGGCCTGATCGCAGGGGGCGCCACGATCACGCCCTGCAGCTGACCCTGCGCATCGAAGTAATAGACGTTGGCGGTGTACTCGTCGCCGATGTAGAAATGGCCATCGGCGGTGAACTGCAGCGACTCCGCATCCAGCGAAACCTTGCCGGCGCCCGCGCCGCTGGCCGGCGAGGGCAGCACCACATCGCGTTGGGTGATCGTGTGCTCACCCGGGTCGGCACCGGTGAACGGCTGCCCGTTGAAGTCCTTCAGCACCACGCCCTTGTCCGGGACCATCGACAGCGTACCGAGCGCACCGGGCTTGCCTCGCGTAACGTCGATGCGCAGCTGCATGCGCTCCACGCGTCCAGTGTAGTCGTAGAACAGGCCGGCCTCGGGATCGTTGCGGCCGCGGTCGGGCAGTGTCCACAGCACGCCTTCGTAGCCGCTGGCGGTGCGCTTCCAGGTGCCAGGCTGTACCGCCAGCGACGAGAACGAGCCCAGCGTGTCGCCGAGGAAGTCCACCGTGCCTGCCGGCAGCCGCCCGGCGGCGACCAGGCCTTTATCCACGTAAGTACGACCGCCCAACTGCAGGGTGCGTGGCGGTGCGCCAGCGGCCTCGTGTGGAGCGGAGTATCCGCCGGCGGAGAGGGTGGCCAGCAGCAGGGCGGTCGCGAGCATCGGTGGACTCCGGGTGGTCGATCAGAAGCGAAGGTCGATCGTACCGAACACCTGGCGCGGTGCCGAAGCATGGAACACGTACAGCTTGCCGGCCGGGTCGCTCGGCGCGAATACGCTCGAATCCAGGTTGCTGGCGTAGCGCTTGTTGGTCAGGTTGGTCACGTTGAACGACAGGCGCATGCCCTTGGCGAAGCCAATCTGGCCGAAGTCGTAGCCGCCGGCCAGGTCGAACACGGTGAAGCCGCCGAAGCCCTGGTCGTTGGTGTAGGTGTAGAAGCGTTCGCCGGTGTACTTGCCGCGCAGGCTGGCGAACCAGCCGTTGTCACGCCAGGTGATCTCGGTGGCCAGCAGCTGCTTGGGTGTATCGGTCTGGATCTTGCCCTTGATCTGCTGCTCGACACCGGCCTGCACGTAGTTGGAGGCGTAGGTCGAACGGTTCAGCGAGGCCGAGGTGTACCAGCTGAAGTGCTCGTTCGGGGTCCACAGCACGGTCAGCTCGGCACCGCGGCTGTCGACGCCGCCGACGTTGTAGAAGCGGTTGCCGCAGGTCGGGCCGACCGGCTGCCGCGAATCGCAGGGATTGTACTGCAGCAGGCGGTTGTCGAAGCGCACGCTGTAGGCTGCGATCGAGGCCTGCAGGGTATCGGTGACGAAGCGGTAGCCGGCTTCCAGCGAGCGCGACTCTTCCGGCTTCAGGTTGCCCTGGGCGTTCCAGGTGGCCTGGCTGACCGCCTGCGGGCCCAGCTTGAAGCCGCCCTGGAACATGGCGATGTTTTCGGCGTAGCTGGCAAAGATCTCGTGATGCTCGGCCAGGCGGAAGTTGGCGCCGATGCTGGGCAGGAAATTCCTGCTGGCCTTCAACGAGCCGGTGGCGAACTGGTTGTTGGAGGTCGGCGAGATCGGCGTCTTCGCATCGCCCGGCAGCGCCTGTGCATCGGAGGTGGCGTGCGGGCTCTTGGCGCCGAACTCCAGGGTCAGGCGGTCATCAAGCAGGCGCCAGGTGTCCTTCAGGAAGAACTGGTGGGTCTTCCAGCGCGTGCGCTGGGCGAACACGCCGACATCGGAGGGCAGGGTGTTCATGCCACTCAGGTCACGCGGGCCGTCCACGGCGGTCTGGTAGCGTTCGGCGCTGCTGGTGTTGCGTTCGTACCAGACGCCGCCTTCGATGCGATGTGCACCCAGCTCCCAGTCGAACGACAGCGTGCCGCCATCGCGGTCGATGGTGTAGATGGTGTTGCGGAAGATGATCGGAATCTCCTGCGCCGTACCCTTGTTCGACCAGGCGCCGCTGTTCCAGTTGTGGCCTTCGCCGCGGTCATCGTGGTGGTAGGCCAGGGCACGCAGGCTGAAGCCATCGGCCAGGAAGAAGTCGCCGGCCAGGTAGTAGAGGTTGTCATCGCGCAGGATCTGCCCGGCAGTGAATGCACCATCGGCGTCCTTGTCCGGGCCGCTGTTGTCGCACTTCTTCGCGTTGAGGCTGGCGGTATTGCAGTAGGCCTTGGCCACCGCCTTGTTCCAGTCCGGCGCATAGCCACCCCAGTCCCAACCAAGGCCGCGCGACATCTCGTCCTTGGACAGGTAGAAGTAGTCCGCCTGGGTGGTGCGCGAGGTATCGACGAAACCGGTGATCTGGCCGCGGCCGAAGTTCCACACGCCCTTGGCATTGAACTGCTTGGTGGTGGACGTGTCGTAGGCGGTCTGGTCGTTCCACAGATCAGAGACGGCGTTCATGCCGGAAACGTAGCCGGAGAAGCCGTTGTACTCGCCGCTGTCGACGCGCACGAAAGTGCGGCGGTTGGCATCGCTGCCGAAGGTCTGCACCACGCGGCCCCCCAGCTCCTGGGCTGGGCGGTCGGAGGTGTAGGAAATGGTGCCGCCGAGGTTGCTGGTGGACGGCGTGCCGAGGCTGCCGATGCCCACCGCCAGTTCGGCGCCGGCCATGTTCTCGCTGATCAGCGCACGGTTGATGGTCAGGCCGTTGTAGTTGTTGTACGCACCGTCGCCCAGCGGCACGCCGTCCAGTGTGTAGCCGAGGCGAGTGGAGTTGAAGCCGCGCAGGCCCAGGGTCATCGACTGTTCGTTGGTGCCCAGCGCATCGGCCGACTGCGCGTTGACGCCCGGCAGCAGGTTCAGGGTCTTCTGCAGGCTGGTGCCCGGCGGCAGGATGTCGAGGTTCTCGCGGGTGATGCGCTGCACCTGGCGCGCTTCACCGCTGCCGATCACCGAAACCGCATCGAGGTTGGTGGCGGAGGGCGTGCTGGAGGTCGGGGCAGCATCCTGCGCCCAGGCCGCGGGAGCGAGCGCCAGGGACAGCGCAGCGGCCAACAAAGTCTTCGTCATGTTACGGACACTCAGGCAGGCACGAGCCACCGCATGGGCGCGGAGCTCATGGAGTTCGAAAGGAGGGACAGCTGATGCGACCGCGGGCGCTGCGGATGCCGTGGGTCAACGTGAAAATGGTGCGCTAGACAGATGACTGTCTGGTGACACCGCTATGCGCGTGGCATGCCGATGCATGCATTGGTAGATGCCAACCTTGGTTGGCATGCGCGGCGTCGAACAGACGCTGCGCTGCTCTGTCGCAGGAGCGCCAACCAAGGTTGGCATCTACCGGGGCAGGTCAGGTTTGTCGGGTCAGGAGCGCCGAATGAGGTCGGCGTCAATGTGCGATCAACCCGTGTTGCGCGGCTTGCGCGTGCGCTTTGGCTTTGCAGTATCACCGCCGCTGGCGGCGCCATCCTGCAGCGCCTGCAGCCAGGACAGGGTGTCCACGTAGTCGATGAAGTGGCGCAGGTAACCGGGGCTGGTCGACTGCATCGTGTCCAGCATGCGTTGCACCAGCACCGCCGAGTTCAACGGGCCGCCATCGGCCGGGGCCTCGGTGCGCAGCGAACGGCGTACCTGCAGTTCGCTGCGCAGCTCCGACCACTCGCGCTGCACCTGCTGCAGCATCGGCACCTGCGGGTAATGCGGCAGCGAACGCGATTCCGCATCGAGATCGCGCACCAGCGCGCGCAGCGCATCCAATGCTGGCGGCTTACTTGGCATCCGCGGCCTTGGGCTTGGGAATCGGTGCGATTTCCACGCGGCGGTTGCGCGCGCGGCCATCTTCGCTGGCATTGGAGCTGACCGGTTGCTCGCTGCCGAAGGCAGCGGCGAATACGGCGTCGGCCGGTACGCCGTCGGCGATCAGGGTGCGGGTCACGGTCAGCGACCGCTGCGCCGACAGCTCCCAGTTGTCGGCGAAGCGGCGGTTGCCTTCCCGCACCGGTGCGTCATCGGTGAAACCGCTGACCATCAGGATCTCTTCGCGCGTGCCGAGATAGGCCGCCAGCGGCGCGGCCAGGCTGCGCAGCAGTTCCTGGCCTTCCGGCTGCAGCTGGTCGGAGTTCAGCGCGAACAGCACGCTGCCGCTGATGCCGATGCGGCCATCGACCAGGGTCACGCGACCGGCGGCCAACGGGCCGGCCAGCGCCTGTTCCAGGGTCTGCAGGCGCTTGGCTTCGGCCTGGCGCTGCTTCACTTCCTGGTCCAGCCGCTGCGACAGCTCCAGCTGCACCGCGACCACACCGACCAGGATCAGCACGAACGCGCCCAGCAGCACCGACATCAGGTCGCCAAAGGCGGCCCAGATCGGGCCGTGTGAGCCGCCGTCGACCTCCAGCTCGTCGCTCATGCGCTGCCGGCCTTGCCGCGGCGCGCGGCCAGCTGCTGCAGTTCTTCCATCACCTGCTTCTGTGACAGCAGGCTGAGGTCGACCACCTCGCGCGCCTGCGCTACGTAGTAGGCCAGCTGCTCATCGCTGCGGGCCAGCGAGGCATCCAGTGCGCCGCCGATCTGTTCCAGGCGGCCGGACAGCTCGGTGGAGGCGCGGCCGAACTGCGCGACCGCTTCGCCGAAGGTGCCGGCCAACTGGCCAACGTCGCCCGCGCTGCCGCTGAGTGCTGCGGCAATGCCATCCAGCTTGCCGGTCTCGGCGGCGATACGGTCGGTGAAACGGTTGCCGACGCGTTCCAGCAGCTCGGCCGAACCGCCGACCAGCGCGTCCACCGCGGTGCGCTGCTCGTGCGAGGCGTGATTGATCGCATCCAGCAGGGTCTGCACGGTGGCCAGCAGGCGGCCGCGCTCTTCCAGCATCGCGTTGTCGCGCACCAGGCTCTCGGAGAGCGTGCTGCGCAGCTCGGTGATGACGTCGGCAGCAGCCTTCGGCGCAGCGGCCGCAGTCTGCAGCAGGGTGGACACTTCGGCCAGCGTGGCGCTGGCCTGGGCACGGCCGTTCTCGCCAATCTGCTGCGCGGTCTGTGCCAGCGTGTCGCAGACCTGCTGCTGCTGGGCGGCCAGGCGTTCGCCGTTGGCCTGCAGGCGTTCGGCCAGCTCCGTGGAAACGTGCTGCAGGGCATCGCTCCAGCGCTGCAGGCGCTGTTCGTCGCCGGCCTGTAGCTGGGTCTGCAGCGCGGCGTGGGCCTGCTGCAGTTCGGCGCTGACCGCGTCCCAGCGCGCCTGGCGCTGCTGCTCGCGGCTGTCCAGGCTGGCCTGCAGTTCGGCGTGCGCGGTCGCAGCGGCGGCCTGCGCGGCCTGCCACTGCTGCGAGCGCTGCTCTTCATGATCCTGCAGCAGCGACTGGCTGGCGCTGTGGTGCTGTTCAAGTGCCTGCAGCAGCGCCTGCGCACGCGCGTCCAGATGCTCGCTGGCGGCCAGCAACGCCTGCTGCTGGCGTTCGACCAGCGCAGTATTCAATGCCTGCTGCTGTTCGGCGGCGGCGCGCCAGGCCTCGGCATTGCCGTTGGCATCGGCCTGCAGGCGCTCGCCGATGCGCGTGACCAGTGCTTCGGCCTGCGTGCCTTGGCCGTCGCTGAAGGCCTGCAGGTGCTGGCGAAGATCGCTCACCAGTGCCTGTTGTACCTGGGTCTGCTCGCTCACTACCTTGGCCCAGCTGGCTTCCGTCGCCACGCGGCTGCGTTCGAAACCGACGCTCAGTCCGGACAACTGCTGCTGCACGGCCTGTTCGACACGGGCGTGCAGCGCTTCACCATGGTGCGCCAGGCCAGCCAGCGTGGTCTCGGCCATCGGCTGCAGCGCACCACCAATCGCGGCGGCACTGGCTTCGGCACCTTCGCGCAGCGACTGCTGCAGCGAGATGGCCAGGCGTTCCTGCAGCGCTTGGCTCTGGGTCAGGAACTCGGCCTGGCCGGCCAGCAGGCGCTCATTGGCGGCCGAACTATGCTGTTCAAAGGTGCTGGTCATCGCCTGCAGGCGGTCGACCAGCGCAGGCAGCGCGGCGGACTGTGCCTGCAGCAGGCGCAACGATTCGGCGCGCTGCCAGGCCTGCGAGTACGGGTGCAGGTCGCCGGCAATGGCGCGATCCAGCTGCTGTACGGCCTGCAGGCGGTCACGGCGCAGCAGCGCGGCCAGAAGGCCGAGCATGGCCGAGCTGGCCACACCAGCGATAGAGGTGCCGAATGCCACCGCCAGTCCCTGCACCGGCGACGCCAGCGAGCCGCGGATGGCGGCCATGTCGGTTGCGCTCTGCAGGGCCAGGCCGGTGCCACGCAGCGTGTCCATCATGCCCAGCAGAGTGCCGAGCATGCCCAGCAGCACCAGCAGGCCAACCAGGTACGGGGTCAGCACCGGCGCGGGCAGGGCGGTGCGCTCGCCTTCCACGCGCAGGCGCACGGCGTTGCGCAGGCCCATCGGCACGCGCTCCAGCCAGGGGGCAAGGCTTTCCTTCGCGCTGGACAGGTCACTCAGTGCGCTGCGCAGGCCGTTGCTGGCCTGGCGGTAGCGGTACAGCTCCACGCCACCGGCGATGTAGCAGGCCGCGATGATTGCCGCCACCGCTGCACCCAGCGGATGCACCGAAACGTAGCCAATGCCGATCCAGCACACGGCCAGCAGGCCGACAAGGAAAACAACGACATGGAAAGCAGTTCTGGACATGGTGTTCCGGTCAGTGGGAGCGCAGGGCGTCTTGCAGCCCTTCGATCGGGTGGAAGCGCAGCTGCAGCTCGGCAAGCAGCAGGGTGCGCATGTCATGGCGGAAGGCCGCGCGCCAGCCGGGCTGGCCGTGCACGCGTTCAAAACGGGCGCCGAGCACCGCCGGCGCGGTGGCCAGCAGGCTGTGCTCGCGCGGGGTGAGGGTCTGTTCCATCACCGCATCGACCTCGGCCAGCCGCGCCAGCTCAGGCGAAACCTGCACGAGTTGGTCGCGCAGGCGCCCACGCAGGCCCCCGGTGGCGGTCTGGATTGCCTGCTGCAGCACCCGGTAGCGCTGGCGCAGCGAGGCAAAGTTGGGCGCAGCGGCAGCTTCGGCCAGGTCCAGCAGACGCTCGGCCTCGGCATCCTCACTGATCGAGGTCAGCAGGCTGGCGTGGGCCTGGGCGCAGTCGGCCAGTACATCCTCGACTGCTTCGGCGGCCTCGCCGGGCTCGGGCAGGCGTCCGCCCAGCGCTCCGGACAGGGCCACGGCACGGCTCCAGTCCACCCACTGGCCGAGGCGATCGGTCAGGGCGGGACTGCTGGCCGGCATCGCGCCGTCGCTGAGACGGGCGAGCAGGCGGAGGAATTCCGGTCCACCCAGGACCGGCTGCGCTGCTTTCGCCATCAAGGGGTGAGGGGCCAAAAACCGTTGATTTTACAGCCAGATGACCCGGCCTGGATGAAGGCGGGGCGGGGGGAGGGGACCCGCAGGCGCGACAAGGCTTAGAATGACCGGCTGCACCCATTCCGTTCGACCCTTGGAGTACCCAATGACTGTTGCGCAGTTCTACCCGATCGGCACCCCCGGACAGCCCTGGGGCGACGCGGAACGCGCACAGTGGCGGGCCCGCCAGCAGCGTCAGCGCAGCTACCACGACGACGTGGTGGCCGCCCTTGAGCGCCTGGACGACAGCTTCGACGTGATCCAGTACGGCCAACTCGACTACGCCCCGGACCATTACCCGCTGTTCGCCGTGGTCAACCACAACTGGAATCCGGCGCTGCCGACCGCGCTGATCACCGGCGGCGTGCATGGCTACGAGACCAGCGGCGTGCATGGCGCCCTGCAGTTCCTGGAGCAGCAGGCCGAGCGTTACCTGGGCCGGCTGAACCTGATCGTGGCGCCGTGCGTCAGCCCGTGGGGCTACGAGCGCATCCAGCGCTGGAACCCGGATGCCATCGACCCGAACCGCAGCTTCCGTGACGGCGGCCAGATCGAGGAAGCCGCCGCGCTGATGCGCTGGGTGGCCGAGCGCAAGCCGAACCTGCTGGTGCACCTGGACCTGCACGAGACCACCGACAGCGACCTGCACGAGTTCGATCCGGCGCGCTGTGCCCGCGACGGCAAGCCGTTCGAGCGCGACACCATTCCGGATGGCTTCTATGTGATCGGCAACAGCGAAGATCCGCAGGCCGAGTTCCAGAAGGCGCTGATCGCTGCCGTCGCCCCGGTTACCCACATCGCCCCGGCCGACGCCGAAGGCAACCTGGTTGGCCTGCCGCTGCAGTCGCCGGGCGTGGTCTGGGGCGAATCGCGCTCGATCGGCGCCTGCGCCGGTTTCACCGATGCACGCTTTGCCACCACCACCGAGGTCTACCCGGACAGCCCGCGCACCAACCCGCAGGAATGCAACGACGCCCAGGTGGCGGCGGTGTGCGCGGGTCTGGATTTCGCCCTGGCGGCGCAGTAACGCATCAGCGCAGGGTCATACCCGGCGGGTTGGGCGGGGGCTAGCCCAGCAGGATCACGCCCCACACCGTGCCGACCATCAGCAGCGCGGTGGTCTGGGCGGCGCTGCCCATGTCCTTGGCGTTCTTGGAAAGCGGGTGGTGCTCCAGCGAGATGCGGTCGACCACCGCTTCGATGGCCGAGTTGAGCAGTTCCACCAGCAGGCTGATGAAGCAGACGGCCAGCACCACGGCCCGTTCGATCGTGCTGATGTCCAGCACGAAGGCCGCTGTCATCAGTAGTGCGTGCAGCAGCAATAGCTGCCGGAAGGCCGCTTCGCCACGGAAGGTAGCGATGAAGCCGTCGCGCGAATGGAGCAGCGTGTGGAAGATGCGGCGCAGGCCGGTCTTGCCATGCGGATATTTGCCGCTGTTCTTGGGGGGAGGTGGCTGCATGCCGGTCCTGCCATGAAGTGATCTCTTGGCAGCATGTGCAGGCGCGCGTCGGGAAAGCGTCGGACGCCCGTTGGATTTTCCTTCAACCGCCCTGGCGCTGCGCCTGGATGGCCTGATCAAGCGCATCCAGATCGTCGGTCGGCGAGGCCAGCCATGCCGGGTACGCCTCGGTCTCGACGAAGGCGGAGGATCGCAGCACGTCATCGAATGCCGGATTGTCCTTCTCCGCATGGCGCAGCAGGCCGGACATCAGCCCGCAGATGCGGACGGCCGCCTGGTAGGCACCCTGCAGCGATCCGGCCGGCTCGGTGACCGTGTTGAGGAAGGCCGCATAGGCCGGCCCATCGAAGACGAAGTCCTCGCGCAGCTGGAAGGCATCGCCGTTGAGGTTGGCTTCGCCGGAGACGTGCCGTGAGAATCCCCAGGACCAGATGTCGAGGAAACGCAGGTCATCCAGCATCCGGCGCGCATCGTCATTCAGCGCGACCGCGCCGGACAGAGCGTGCTCCAGCGTGGCCGCTGCGAACGGTTCGGTGCCCTCGTGGGCCAGGAAATCGGTCAGGCAGCGCAGGGCGCCGGAATGGTCTGGATCCAGCTGCAACGCCCGGTAGATCACGCGGGCGCCTTCCACATGGCGGCCTTGGGCGATGAAGATGTTGAGCGCGTGGTGGGCGAGCTGGTCGGCGTTGAGGTCGGCAATCCGGGTCATCGGGGTCTGGCTGGCGTGGACGGACGGTGTGCACAAGTCTGCCAGATCACTCATTCGGCCGGGCTGCGTGAATCGCGCATCGAGTAGATCACCGAGAAGATCTTCCAACCCCGCTCGGTGCGGACCAGCTGCCACATTTCCTTGCCCCAGTTCGTCTTCACACCATCGTCGTGGAAACTGTAGTCAAACGACACCGAGGCCACATCACCATCGGTCTCGATCTTCGTGTTGGAGAATTTCTCCTCCGTCGGTTTCGGCGAGGCAACGGCCCCGTCGATCAGCGCGATGAAGTTGTTGGCGGGAATCTGCCGTGCCTTGATCGCATCGGGTCTGGTCTTGCGGATGTCCTGCAGGCGCACGTCCTCGGAAACGACCTGCCAGCCGATGTCTTCCGCCTTGTCCGAGAAGAACAGGCCCATGTAGGTCGGCTTGTCCTTGTTGATCAGCGAGGTGCGGAATGATTCGACCACCTGCTCGATCGCCTTGACGTCTGCACGGGCGTTCTGCGCGGCGTAGACCGGCAGCCACGCCGGGAGCAGAAGGGCGAGGGCGGCGAATCGTGCACGTGCGTTGGGCATCATAGGATCCTGAGGAAGAGTGAGGTGGCGCTGGCGCATCACCGCGCGTAGGTTCGCCAGAAAAGCACGCGGTCTCCGGTCCTGTTCATGGCGACGAAGACCGATTTTCCGGATTCGGGCGTGCAGCGAAAGACGTGGTACGACGCGCTGAGCGTCGCGTCGCCAGGCCACCAGTATCGATTGAACGCAACAGGATCACTGTTGTCGAATGGGGTCGCC
The DNA here is from genome assembly GCF_004920835.1 of Stenotrophomonas maltophilia. Lineage (GTDB taxonomy): Bacteria > Pseudomonadota > Gammaproteobacteria > Xanthomonadales > Xanthomonadaceae > Stenotrophomonas > Stenotrophomonas maltophilia_AQ. The sequence continues at coordinate 289,874 of NZ_QFHO01000001.1, read as the reverse complement.
TGGCAATCCGCAGGCAGCTGCAGCGGCAACGCAGGGGGCTTGGTGAAGGCCAGCGCGCTGGTGTTGGAGTCGAGGTCGTGCACCTCGCGCAGGTCGGTCGCCTCGTGGGGCACCCAGCCGGGAATCCACCCCTTGTTCACCATGTCGGAGTCAAGCGCCTCCTGTAGGGTCTCGAACGAACTTTCCATCACTAGGCCGCAGGCGCATAGCGCGCTACAGAATGTCACGACAATGGCGCGCCTGGCCATTCCACCGGGGCTAGTCATCGTCGTCCTCCTCTGCGGAAAGCAGCCTACCCAGTTCTTCCGGCGGCAAGCGCTTGAGCCGCGCTTCCAGTTTCCGATCGTACGGCCGGTCATTGGGTTCGGTATGGCGCTGCGCCTTGCGCGCGTACTGCTGCATGAACAGACCGATCTCCTGCGCGATCCTGTCCTTCCGGCTCTTGCCTGCCATCGACGGGCGTCCCTGTGTTCATCCTGAATCATCGGTCGGCGCACGCTAGCACGGATGCCGGGCGCCACAACAGGCCGGTTTGACGTTGAAGAGTATCTGCGCGGATGACGCGCGGGCGCGCGGCGCGGGAGGGGATCTGCCAATGAGGACGCCGATTTGGGGGCTTGCCGGCCTGTCCGTGGCGTACGTTGCCGGTTGCTCGGCGATCTCAGTGTGGCATTCCCGCGCGCTTGCCTCGGTCCCGGTCGAGGCGAGCAGGGTCGAGGTACTCCGGGCGCTGGGGCAACCTGACGTGGTGGAGCACGCCGGTGTTCCCTTTGCCCGCTATGCCAGCAGTGGATGTAGTGGCCGCTGTGCGCAGCGATGGTGGTATGAGAACCGGTTGGGCCTGGATACCGAAGCCTGGTCGGTGGAGATGGAATGCTTCCGATTACGTACTCGTAAAGTCGCGCGTGACATCACCGTAGAAGACCGCAGCAAGCGCATGCGTATCCATCGTCTCTTCATCGCAAGCCTGGCCCTGATGGCGTGGTGTACGTTGATGGGCGTGCTGGTGCTCATCTACGGCTTCAACGAGCAGGGCCTGCGCTGCGGCAGGCTGTGCTCACTGGAGGTTTCCATCAGCCAGATCTTTGGTGTTCGGGGATTCGAAATACTGGTGGTGATGGGGCTCTTTGCCAGAGCGCTGATGTGCGGGAGCGCTAATGTGCGGGTATGTCGCACTGCGGGAGGGCATGCATGCCGGGCGGCCGCGGAGGCAGGCGGGGCGCCGTGGACGCAAACACCGCCGACTGGGGCGACCCCGGTCGTAAGGTGTCTGCATCGAGGTAAATCGCTCCGTGTGGGGACGCTGCAGGTCGCTTCAGCGATGCAGGGCGTCGACGATCAGCCCGGTGGCGATCTCCACCAACAAGTACTCGTTGTCGGACTGGCGCACCCAGCGCCGGTCGCGGCCCGGCTCACGCAGGTGATAACGCGCATAGTCGTCCACCCAGTAACGGCGATCCACTTCGGCCCAAGGCAGGCGCTCACCACGTCGCCAGGCTTTGTTCTGCCAGCCCGGCGGCGGCGCATCACGGTTGTGTGGGCCGCCTGCATGCGGTGGCGGGCCGTTGCCGCGCGCGTGGTGCGGCGGATCGGCGAAGGCGGGAGCCGCGGCGAGTGCAGCGGCCGTGCTCACGGCAATGGCAAGCAGACGTATGGATGTCATCGGGATGCCTCCGTCATGGCCGCGTTATGCGGCGCTGTGAGCGCGAATGTACGGCAGGCCGTGTGAATGAATACGGGCGTGGGCATGGCTTTCATGAACAGATCGCGTTGCGGCTGCTGCTGCGAAGACGACCTCAGCGGACCGCGCCATTGGCCGCGTCGCCCGCAGCCCAGCCACCACCCAAGGACAGGAAAAGATCCATCTGGCGGTCAATGCGCTGCGCGCGCGAGGCGGCCAACGCGGACTCCGCATCTGCCAGCGCGGCCTGGGCCGAAAGCACATCGAGAAAATCGATCCTGCCGAAACGGTAGAGTTGCTGTGCCTGCCCGGCGGCCCGCGCTGCGTCCCCACGCGCCTGCGCCAGGCTGCGCTCGCGGTCGAGCTCCTGCGCGCAGGCAGAAAGCGCGGTCTCGGTCTGGCGCAGTGCCTGCAGCACGATGCCGTCAAAGGATGCGAGAGCGGTATCTGCATTGGCACCGGCCGCTGCGATGCGGGCCTTGGCTACGCGGCGGTTGGGCCAGTGCCATGACAGCACGGGACCGATGCTCGCACCGAAGCCGTCGGCCGACAGCAGATGCGCCGGCGCGCCAGCCACGCCCGAAGAAGCGCCCAGGATGATCTGCGGATAGAGGCTCGCGGTCTCGGCGCCGATCATTGCAGTTGCGGCGGCCAGGCTGCGTTCGGCTGCGCGTATGTCAGGGCGCCGCTGGAGCAGCTGCCAGCCGTCACCGACCGGCAGCGCCTGCTCCAGCTCAGGGGGCCGAGGGCAAGCTTCGGCCTCCTTGGGATAGTCCGCCGGGAGCCTGCCCATCAGTGTGGCCAGTTCGAACAGTGCGGCCTGGCGTTCCGCCAGCAGGTGCGGTACCCCCGCCGCGCTGCGGTTGACGGCGGCACCGGCACGGCTGACATCGAAGCCCGTTCCGCGCCCGCCTGCAGCCAGGCGACGGGTTGCCTCCAGCGTGGCGTGCTGTATCGCCAGCACCCGCTGGGTTGCAGTGAGCGTGTGATTGCTGGTGCACACCTGGAGATAGGCACGGGTGACGGCAGCAGCGACGACCACGCGGACCTGGTCCCGTGCCGCAGCGACGGCCTCCGCGTCCGCGTTGGCGGCTTCGATGCCGCGGCGGATGCCGCCTGCAAGATCCAGCGGGAAGGAGAGGTTAACGCCCAGCGCATAGGACTGCGGTGCGGCCGACGCCTGGGTGTAACCACCGGCATGGGTGAGCGTGCCCGATGCATCCACTTCGGCCTGCACGGAACCGCGCGCACTGTACTCCAGCACGGTTGCGCTGGCGCGCCGAAGGTTGGCATCGGCGGCGCGGAGGTCGGTATTGGCCGCCAGTGCTTCGCGTACGTAGGCGTCAAGCCGGGGGTCACCATACAGTTGCCACCATCGATCCGGTGGCGCGTCGTGGCTGAACGATGCCTCCTGCGCCGAGATAAACGTCCGCGACGCCCGGGGGGAGGCAGCGACCGCACTCGCAGGCAGGTGATAGTCGGGGCCGGACACGCAGGCCGTCATCGGCAGCAGCAGGGCAAGCAGCCCACCACGTACTGTTCGCAAACTCACTTGCAGGCTCCCTGTGCCGAGGGCGTGATGGTCACGTTCGCAGTGCGGCCGACGATCAGACGCGTATCCGACGGAGCATCATCGATACGGATGCGTACCGGGATGCGCTGTGCCAGTCTCACCCAGGTGTAGGTCGGCGCCACGGCCGGCAGCAGGTTGTGCGTGTTCGAGCGCTGATCGTCGGCAATACCAGCGGCGATGGTGTCCACGTGTCCGCGGACGTCGTGGTCGTCGCCCATCAGGCGGGCCACGGCGGCATCGCCTTCGGTGATGCAGCCCAGTTTGGTTTCCTCGAAGTAGCCCTCGATACGCAGGCTGCGGGTGTCGATCAGCGCCAGCGCCTGCGCACCGGGTTGCAGGTAGTCGCCCGCGTGCAGGTCGAGGTTGGTGATGATGCCATCGGTGGTCGCGCGCACCTCGGTGCGTTGCACGTTGAGCTGGGCAACGCGCTGTTCGGCCCGTGCCTGCGCCAGGGCGGCCAGCTCGGTATCGACCTTGGCGGCATTGCGTTCGCGGATTTCCGACGCGACCAGGTTGCCAAGTGCGTTGTCCCGCGACGATTCGCGGCGGGCCAGCGCCAGCGTGGCGCGTGCGCTGCTGACCGCTGCGTCGGCCTTCTCAAGCGTGGCAGCGAAGCGCGGTTGATCCAGCACCAGCAGCAGTTGACCTGCGCTGACCTGCTGGTTGTCGTGCACCAGTACCTGGGTGACCAGTCCACCTATGTCCGACGCAACGCGCACCACATCGGCGCTTACCCGTCCATCCCGTGTCCACGGGCGCGTTTCGTAACGTTTCCAGATGGACAGGGAGGCGACGACGGCGATCGCAAACACAATCAGCGTTGCACTCCAGCGCCCGATGACAGCAAGCGTGTGTTTCATTTCATTTCTCGAACAGGGGCGTGAGCCGGATCATCAGCTCTGCCAGGATCACGAACAGGGACAGGCCCACCAATGGCCGCCAGGCGAACAACCGGTACAGACCGAGGCTGGCGAGCAGGCGTGAGGCCAGCACCGACAACGCCAGCGCGGCGACGGCTACGGCGAGCAGGCCGGGAATGAGCACGCCATCAATGGAAAAATCAGAAAACATGTGGTCAGTGCCGATGGGTAAGCGGGGATGCCAGCAGGTCGCGGCGCAACCCGCAGAGCAGGTGCGACAGATGCCCCTGATCAGCCCCGCTGCTGGCCGCCGCTGCCTCGCGCATGCGGTCCAGCAGTTCCAGAAGATGGATGTCGACACTGCGTGCCGAGTGGGCGCGAACCCTGAAATGTGCAGCGACGCGTTCGATCAGCGCCGCATGAAGCGCCCGGACCTGCGGGTTGTGCAGGCACTTGTCCAGTGCGCGGAGTTGGTTGGATGCACGTGCCGCACGAACGTCCGCAAACAACGCTCGCAGGTCGTGTGCTGCGCTGGAATGGCCCTGCAACCTGGGAGCGAGCAGCCCGACTCGATCCAGCACGCGGCTGAGCCAGGCGCGGGTCACACCGCCTTGTCCGGCGGCGTGTCGTGCGATGTCCCGACGGATCGAATGCTCCAGCCGTGCGCGGTTGCGGCCCGCATCGGCGGTCTGGAACAGCTGCATGCTGCACAGTGCCACCGCCGTACCCACGAACAACGCAACGCTGCTGTTGAGTGCGCCGACGATGTTGACCGTATTGGTCGCGCCCAGGCCTGCGATGAGCGGGAAGGTCAGCACCACGCCCAAGGCGGCCATGATGAAGGGCGGCCGGGCCAGGAACGATCCGCACAGCAGCAGCACCGGCGCCAGCGCGACAATCAGGCCGACAATATCGGACAGCGTGGGGAAGATCAGCAGACCGTAGAGCAGGCCGACGGCAACGCCGATGCACGATCCCACCAGGTAGCGCATGACATGCGGTGCCGGCGCTTCGAGGGTGCCGAACAGAACGCATGCAGTGCCGATGATGGACACCGCCGTGGCGCCGTCAGACCAGCCCGTAATGATCCACAGCACGCAGCTTAGCAGGATGCCCACGAACGCCCCCAGCGCGCTGCGCGCGGCGATCCTGTGGTCCCGGTGAATCATTGCGCCCTGCGCATTCCGCGAAAGACGGTCAGGCACCTGCAGGCGCCAGTCGGGGCGCGCAGTGTGCAGTTGTGCCTGCAGCACGCGGCAGTCGGCGTGGGCAAGGTCGAGTTCGGCCCGTTGCGCGGTGAGGCTGGCCTGCAGCAGATCGCGCCAGCCCGTTGCATCCATTGCGCCGGCCTGCGGTGAACGCAGCCGGGCGACGGAATCTTCCACCGCGCTGGACAGCATCAGTACGTCCAGCATCCGGTCATGCAGGGCGCGCAGGATCTGTACCTGGGCCACGCCGTGGGCGCTGTCGAAGGGCAGGTGGATCGACAGCACATGCAGCTCGAGCAGGTCGGCAGCCACTTTCGAACGGTCCGTTGCCAGCACCGTGTTCGATGCACCGGCGCGCATGTCGCGCGTCCATCGTTCCGCATCATCGAGCACGGCAGCAACCCGCGCGTGCACGCGCATCGAGACCCGGCGCGGCAGCACCAGCCCATGTACCAGCGTTGCGGCCAGGATGCCGATGGAGATTTCCTGCACCCGCGTGATGGCAATGGTGAACACATCTCCCGGCACCATCACCGCAGGAAAACCAATCAGGCTGGTGGTATAGCCGGCCAGCAGGAACGCGTACGCACGTGGCGTGCGGTCGAGCATCGCCAGATACAGGCACAGTGCCATCCAGGTGGCGAGCGCGGCGCTCAGCACCAACGGGGCATTGGCGAAGCGTGGCACCAGCGCGACGGTGGCGATGGCCCCACCCACGGTACCGAGCAGGCGGAACAGACCTCGGCTGAGGGTTGCGCCGGACAGTGGCTGCGACACCAGATAGACCGTGCCGATCACCCAGAACGGGCGGTTCAGGCCGATTCGCAGAGAGACATACAACCCCAGCGACGCGGCGAGCAGGCATTTGAGCGAGAACAGTACCGCCTCCTGGTCGGTCCTGAGGGCAGGGCTCTTCAACCGTGCAAATGCCTGGAGCACGTGGGGGAGGAACGGGGTGGGAGAGTGCATGCGGCTCATGCTAGTGATCGGCCGCCATGGCGAATTTCGCTACAATGACAACCAATCGCTAAAACCGGTCAATGTGAGAATGGCTCGCATTTCGCTCCCTGGCTTTGACCTGGACCCGGACGAGACCGATCGCCCGGCGGTCGCCAGCCGCCTCCAGGTGGCCGAGCACGACGCGGAAATTCCCGTGCATGAGCACCGCAAGGGCCAGCTCATTCTTGCGCTGCATGGGGCGGTGACCTGCGAAGTGGCCAATGCGCTGTGGATCGTGCCGCCCCAGTGTGGCGTCTGGATTCCGGGTGGCATGCCGCACAGCAACCGCGCCACCGCCAACGCGCGCCTGTGCTACCTATTCGTCGAGCCCGGCATCGTCGAACTGCCAGCGCAGTGCGTGACGCTGGCGATCTCCCCGATGCTGCGCGAGATGATCCTGCACCTGGCCGACGCGCCACTGGACTATCCGCATGGCAGTCACGCCGATCGGCTGGCGCGGGTGCTGCTGGACGAACTGGTGCAGATGCCGGCCGAGCACCTCTCGCTACCGGTCAGTAATCACCCGAAGGTGCGGGCGTTGGCTGCGGCGCTGTCGGCTGATCCGGCAGACCGCAGCACCATCAGTCAGTGGTCCATGCGCCTGGCCCTGGGCGAGCGCACGTTGACCCGGCTCATCGAACGGGAAACGGGATTGTCCTTCGGGCGCTGGCGGCAGCAGCTGCATCTGCTCATCGCCATTCGTGAACTCGCCGGCGGTGCACCAGTGCAACGCGTTTCCGAGACGCTGGGCTATGAGTCGGTGACAGCCTTCATCACGATGTTCAAGAAGGCGCTTGGTCTTTCCCCGACACGGTATTTTGCGGTGCGCCTGCGGGGGCAGTAGCCGGAGACAATCCGGAAAGCCATTGCCTGGAACAACTACTTCAGGATGCCGATGACCGATTGAATCGCGGCCACGACCGCAGCAGGGTCCTCGCGCTGGAGGGTGTGTCCGGTCGACAGATAGCGATGCGTACCGCGCGTGAACCCGAGAAGAGCAGGGCGTGCTGTGCCTTTCAGAGTGCTTTGCCCGCTGCGGTTTCTTCGAAGAACAGCGGTTCAGCCGCGAGCTTCGTTGCAGTCAGCAGCACCACCGGCACGTCCGGCATTGAGCGTGGGGTCTCCGCACCGGGCGCATCCAGTTGTTCGGTCAGCACCGCGTAGTCGGCAACCATGGCCGGCGGCAGCATTGCCCGCAGCTGGGCATCGTCTGCCTGCACGCGTGCACTGTCGGCCTGCTTGAACGCGTGGCGCTGTCCCATCGTGGTATGCATGGATACGTTCTGCACTTGTGGCCTGGCAACCCAGTGTGCAATTTGCGGGAATGTTCCATAAGCAGATCAGGGGGAAGACATGCAGTTGATCCTGGCGGTGGCTCTGGCTGTGCTGGCAATGCCGGCTGCTGCGCTGGAGGCGGCAACGCCTGCGCAGTTCGATAGCCATGTGGTACATGACCCGGCCCTGGGTGACATTGGCTGGCACATCGACAACCTCAACCCGGAGGAAAAGGGACCGCTCGTGGTATGGCTGCCAGGCTCAGGTGCCTTCCCGCACTTCCAGCGTTTCAGCGACGGCAGCCAGGGAACCAGTTTTCCCCGCGATCTCTTCGCATTTCGCGACCGCGCGCACTTCCTGCTGGTGGACAAGCCCGGGATCCCGTTCTCTGCTGATATGCGGCTGGACGAGGCAACAGGAAGACCTGTGCAGCTGGATGGGCCCATCTATCGAGCGGGGCTTGCGCGCGACAATCTGATCGCGCGCACGGTGAAGGCCATTGCAGCCGCACGCCGCACGCTGGGGGCCAGGGTCGATCAGGTCGTGATCATGGGCGGATCCGAGGGAGCGCAGTATGTCTTTGCTGTGGCAGGCCAGGCACACGCGGACAAGGCCATGGGATGGGGCGGACTGGCCTTGCCGCAGTACCACGACTTCATCATCGAGCAACGGCTGCGTGCCGAACGGGGCGAGATCACCCGCGCCGAAGCGCAGGCCGCCGTCGAGGAGGTCTTCGCGGCCATCAAGGCTATCCATGCCAATCCGCTCGGCCTGGAGCAACAGTTCATGGGCGAGACCAACCGGCGCTGGTCCGGGTTCGGTGCGCATGCCGTGGTGGACGACATGCTGGCACTGAAGATTCCGCTGCTGTTGGTGCAGGGCGGTGACGATGACAAGGCCCCAATCATCAACACCGATTTTGCGATGGTGGCGTTCCTGTCCCGTGGTCGTAGCAACCTTGACTACTGGGTCTATCCGGAGGCCGACCACGGGATGCGGGTGACTGATCCCGCGCGTCCGGGCAAGCGCATCTCGATCGCACCGGAGATTTGGACACGTGTCTGGGCGTGGGTGACGAAGCAGCCCTGAGCGGGTGATGGTGGCGGCTCCCTCACGGACAGTAGATGAACGGGGGACGAGGCAGCCTGACACTTCTGCCCGTCGACCGGCGCGTCGCACGACGTCACACCTCCACCTGCAACCGCCCCACCGCCTGCGCGCACAACGACTGGCTGGCCAGTACCAACCCCTCCATCACCCGGTCGCCCACGTACTCTTCCGGTTCGCCGTTCTGGCGGGTGCGTTCGGCCGCCAGCAGCATTTCCAGCAGCACCCGCAATCCATTCAACGCACAATCGGCATCGGCCAGGGCCAGGCAGCGCCCGGGCAGCTGGTGACGCTCCGGCCAGGGTTGCCCGTCAGCCGCCGCACCGGAGCCGATACGGTTGAGGTTGGTAATGAAGGTGTTCCTGTCCACTGCGGGCGCAGTCTGCGGCGAACCGTCATCGTGGGCGGTGCTGCGGTAGGCGTGCAGGTGGGGGAAGTCCGATTCGTTCATGGCAAGGCTCCGTGCAGGGCAATCGGTAGCCGCCACCCGAAAGGTGGCGGGCGGTACGTGGTTCGAATCCGGGTTGGCCTCAAGCCGGCGGGCGCGAACGCCCCCAACGCACCGCCCGCCATAGCCGGCAGACGGATTGCCAGCCGGCGCCACGGAATGTGGACGCCGACTGGCAAGCGCAATCACTCAGGACCAACTCGGGATTCGAAACCCGGCCACCCTTTTTCCGGTGGCACGCCATCTGAGCCCCTGGCGCTGTGCAATGCCAATCAGAAGAATTGCAAACATCACTCGATTGCAGACGCTTTCGGCATTCTCCCACGCTGTTAAGCACCGCCAGCGCTGGCTGGCGCGGTGATCCGCCCGCACCGTGCAATCTGCGACAGATGTCGAGGTTGGGAAGCGGGAGGGAGCGAGTGGGGAGGGGCGATGGCGACAGGCGCTGCAGGGAGGGCGCCTGAGTCGAGCATGGCTGACCTCTACAGACGTCAAAGCGTGACGTGCGACTCGGGTTGACGTTCCCAGCCACCAAGCGCAGGCTGGTCCGGCACGTTTCCTGACTAGCTAGAAGGAGACTTATGACCGCCACCGCTTCCTTGCACCCAACCCCCGACGCCCAGGGTCGTTCCCGCCTCTGGAGCGTGTTCTGGCTGCAGGGCGTCATTCCCAGCAACATTCTGTGGGCCGTGGCCCTCTGGGCGCTGGCCAACCAGCGCACGCCGCTGCTGCTGGGGGTATTTGCCGTGCTGCTGCTCTATACCGGCTGGATCATCCCGGCGGTCTGGCGGGCGGCGCCCACCGCGCACAACCCGAACCTGGGCGTGGCCGCGCGCGGGCTGACCGTGGCCTGGGGGCTGAACACCGTGCTGGTGATCTTCTTCCTGACCCTGCAGCTGGTGGCTCAATAGAACTGAACAGGCTCGCCGCCCCGGTCGAAGGCGGCGAAGCGGCCGATCTGACCGTCATGGATGGCGTTGACCATCAGCTTCAACGGGCGGGCGGCCTCATCGCTGTTGGGTGCGAAACCGGCGCGACCGTCCAGCGCCGCCACGAACACCAGGTCCCAGTCGATGCCGGTGGTGGTCGACTCGGCCGCCAGCGCCTGGAAGCTGGGCACCTCGGCCGGCAGCTTGTCCACGCACAGCACCGGCGACAGGGTGCCGCCCTCGCGGCGGTCATGCCGGTCGCGCTGGTCACCGGTGGGCGATTCGGGCAGCTCGGCGCGCACGAATACGAACAGCAAGCGTTGCGGTTCAGCCTGCTGGCCTGCGGCGTGCAGCAACTGCTGGAAATCGTTCATCATCATGAGGGTTGTCACACGCCCGCTGCACCGAAAGCCGCATGCTGCCACAACGCCTGCCGCGCGGGGCCGAAGGCGATTGATTTAAGTCATGCCCATGGAACTGACTGCCGCGTACTCTGGCAATCGTTCCAGCAGACGAGGGTTTCCGGGCCGTTCCGGGCACAGGCAAGACGGTGGAGCAACTAGGTGGACCAGCCATGAGCCAACTCACCGACGGTTTTGGACGCAGCTTTCCATACCTGCGCCTGTCGTTGACCGAAGCCTGCAACTTCCGTTGCAGCTACTGCCTGCCCGACGGTTACCAGGCCGATGGCCGCCCGCGCTTCCTGCAGGTGGATGAAATCGCGCGCCTGGTGCGCGCGTTCGCCGCGCTGGGCATGAGCAAGATCCGCCTGACTGGTGGCGAACCCAGCCTGCGCAAGGACCTGGACGAGATCATCGCCACCGTGGCGGCGGTACCGGGCATCCGCAAGGTGGCCATCACCACCAACGGCACGCTGCTGCCGCGTCGCCTGCCGGGTTGGCACCGGGCCGGCCTGACCGCGCTGAACGTGAGCATGGACAGCCTGCAGCGCGAACGCTTCAGGACCATCACCGGGCATGACCGCCTGCCGGAGATCGAACAGGGCCTGGCCCTGGCGCAGGCTTTGGGCCTGCCGGCGATCAAGCTCAACGCGGTGCTGCTGCGCGGCTTGAATGATGACGAGCTGCCGCAGTGGATGGATTACCTGCGCGACCGTCCCTTCAGCGTGCGCTTCATCGAACTGATGCGCACCGGCGACAACGAAGCCTATTTCCAGCGCCACCACCTGCGCGCCGACGTGGTGATCGAGCAGCTGCTCGCCGCTGGCTGGCACGAGCGTCCGCGCGCGGCCGATGCCGGCCCGGCGCGTGAGTTCGGTCACCCCGACCATCGCGGCAGCATCGGCATCATCGCCCCGTATTCGCGTGACTTCTGCAAGGGCTGCAACCGCCTGCGGGTGACCGCCAAGGGCGACCTGCGGCTGTGCCTGTTCGGCGAGTTCGGCGTGCCGCTGCGCCCGCTGCTGCAGAGCGACGATGACCACGACGCCCTGCTGGCACGCATCACCACACAGCTTGGCCTGAAAGCGGCCGGGCATGGACTGCACCAGGGCCAGACCGGGCTGACCCCGCACCTGGCCTCCATCGGAGGATGAGCAACACGATGAGTGGGGAATTGAATGCGGCCTTCCATATGGCCGATGTCCGCGACAAGCGCATCACCCGCCGCCGCGCGGTGGCGGTGGGCGAGCTGCATGCCGGGCCGGTGGCCTATCCGCTGATCGTCGAGCGCCGCCTGCCCAAGGGCGATGCGCTGGTGATGGCCGAGATTGCCGGCCTGCAGGGCGCCAAGATGGCCTCGATGCTGATGCCGCTGTGCCACCCGCTGCCGCTGGAACTGGTGCAGGTGTTCTGCGCGCCGGTGCCGGAGCGGCAGGCGATTCGCGTGTGGTGCGAGTGCGCCAGCGAGGCGCGCACCGGCGTGGAGATGGAGGCACTGGCTGGCGTCAACGCGGCGCTGCTGACCCTGTACGACCTGAGCAAGCCGGTGGAACCCGCGCTGCGCATCGAAGGCATCCGCCTGCTGTTCAAGGAAGGTGGCAAGCGCGGCGTGTGGCTGCACCCGGACGGCATGGATGATGCCGAGCGCGCGCGCTTCAAGCCGCGTGCGCCGAAGGGCCTGGAGGGCGCGGCCTGCGCGGTGATCACGCTGAGCGATCGCGCCAGCGACGGCACCTACGAAGATATCTCTGGCCCGACCCTGGTTGCCGGCGTGAAAAAGCTGGGCGGTGAGGTCGTGGCCGCCGAGGTGTTGCCCGATGGCATCGAGCCGTTGGCGGGCCGCCTGCAGGCGTTGGCCGCCGACGGTGTGCGCTTGTGCCTGTGCACTGGCGGTACCGGGCTGGGCCCGCGTGACCTGACCCCGGAGGCGCTGCGTTCCTTGAACGTGCGGCCGGTGCATGGCCTGGCGCAGATGGTGCGGGCGCTGAGCGCGCAGCACACGCCGATGGCCTGGCTGAGCCGTGCCGAGGTGGTGCAGCTGGGCAACATGCTGGTGTTTGCATTGCCGGGCAGCCCGAAGGCCGCAGCGCAGTGCCTGGATATCCTGGCGCCGGTACTGGGCCATGCCCTGGCGATGGTCGAGGGAGATGGCCACTCATGATTCCCTACGGCGAAGCCTTGCAGCACCTGCTGGACGCGGCCATGTCGCTGCCGGCCGAGCGCCTGCCGCTGCATGAGGCCGCTGGCCGCACTCTGGCCAGTGACATCATCAGCGGGCAGTCGCTGCCACCGTTCGACAACTCGGCGATGGACGGCTTCGCGCTGCGCGCCAACGGCGCGACGTTCGAGGCCGGTACCGAATTCGCGGTGCAGGGTTGGCAGGCGGCCGGCGATGCTGGCGCCGAAGGCGGCGAGGGTGCCTGGGAAATCATGACCGGTGCGCGCATGCCGGTTGGGCTGGATACGGTGGTGCCGGTCGAGAACGTGGACATCCTCGCCAGCGAGGATGGACGCCCGACCCGCATCGCCTTGAAGGGCACGGTGAAGCCGGGCCAGAACGTGCGCCTGCGCGGCCAGGATGTGAGCGACGGGGAACGTGTGCTGCAGGCCGGGCAGGTGCTGGACATCAATGCGCGCACCCTGCTGCATGCCATCGGCGTGGGCCAGGTGGCGGTGGTGGCGCGGCCGAAGGCGGCGGTGATCGCCACCGGCAAGGAGCTGGTGACCGAGGCGGCGCAGACGCTGGAATCCGGCCAGATCCGTGACAGCAACCGGCCGTATCTGGTGGGTCGCCTGCAGGCCGCCGGTGCCGAAGTGGTCTGGCAGGGCACCGTGGGCGATGACGTGGCCGCGTTCAATGCGGTGCTGGATGATGCGCTGGCTGCCGGCGCGCAGCTGCTGATCAGCACCGGCGCGGTGTCGGCCGGCCGCTACGATTTCGTTCCCGATGCACTGCGTGGCCGTGGTGCGCGCATCGTCTTCCACAAGGTGGCGATCCGCCCGGGCAAGCCGCTGCTGTTCGCGGTGCTGCCCAATGGCGCGCTGTATTTCGGCCTGCCTGGCAACCCGGTCTCGGCCGCCGTGGGCCAGCGCTTCTTCGTGGAGCCGGTGCTGCGCCGCCTGCTGGGACTGGCACCGGAAGCCGTGTTGCAGCTGCCACTGCGGGCCGACGTGCGCAAGCCGCCGGGCCTGCGCTTCCACGCGCGGGCGCGGGTGGAAGTGGACGGTCAGGGGCGCCTGAGTGCGCGCGTGCTGTCCGGGCAGGAGTCGTTCCGTTTGATGTCCATGCTGCAGGCCAACGCCTGGGTGGTGCTGGAGGCCGAGGGCGACCTGGCCACCGCTGGCACGCCGGTGCGGGTACAGGGCTGGGGTCACCATGACCCGGTGCAGCTGGCGAGCCAGGAGTCATGATGAAACAGGTGAATCTGCAGTTGTTTGGCGCGTTTTCCGATCTGGATGCCAGCCGCGAGATCGCGGTGGAGGTGGCCGGTGGCACCGTGGCCGACCTGCGCCAGGCGCTGCGCGAGCTGCTGCCGCTGCGCTGGCCAGGTTTCCGCGCGGGCCTGCTGGACTACTCGGCATTTGCCGACCAGCAACGCGTGCTGCGTGACCACGAGGCGCTGCCCGACGATGGCCGGGTGGCGATCCTGCCGCCGGTGAGCGGGGGCTGAGCGATGAGCGAGAAGATCATCGCCAAGGTGGTGGACCGCGCGCAGGCGGCGATCGATCCGGCCGAGGGCATCGCGGCGGTGTCCGATCCGGGGTTCGGTGGCATCGATGTGTTCATCGGCAAGGTGCGTGATGTCAATATCGGTCGGCCGGTGAACGGGATCACCTACGACCTGTTCGAACCGTTGGTGCTGAACGAGTTCAAGCGCTTGGCTGCCGAGGTCGAGGCCACGTTTGGTCCGAAGCTGAAGCTGTATGTGGCCCACGCCAAGGGCCGCCTGGGTATCGGCGATGTGGCGGTGGTGGTGGCGGCCGGCAGCCCGCACCGGGACGAGGCGTTCCGGGCCTGCCGGCAGTTGATCGAGGTGGTGAAGCACCAGTGCCCGATCTGGAAGCAGGAGCATTACGAGGACGGTGACAGCGAGTGGAGCGAGGGTTGCAGCCTGTGCCATGCGGACAGCGAGCCCGCACATGCCCATGACCATGCGCACGACCACCACCATTGAGTCCGCTGCAGCCACGCATGGCGTGGCTCTACCATGAATGGAACCATCAACGGCATCGTGCTGGCCGGTGGCCTGTCCAGCCGGATGGGGCGCGACAAGGCGCTGCTGCCGTGGAAGGGGCGCACCCTGCTGGAACATATGCGTGGCCTGCTGCTGCAGGCCGGCGCCGAACGGGTGTGGGTGAGCGGCGACTATCCGGCCTTCGGCGGCATCCCCGATCAGGTGGCGCGCTGCGGTCCCCTGGGTGGACTGCACAGCGTGATGCAGCAGATGCCCGACAGCCCGGCCTGGGTGGTAGCGGTGGATACGCCGTTGCTGGCGCCACGGCTGCTGCAACGGCTGGCTGCCGAGGGGCGGGGCGCGTGCACGATCTTTGACGGGCATCCCTTTCCCATGCGGTTGAATGTGGACAATGCCACTCGTAGCGTGCTGGCCACGATGCTGGATGATGCGCAGGGGCCGCGCTCGGTACAGGCCTTCCAGCGCCGCCTGCAGATGCACGCGCTGCTGCTGGAAAGCGTTGACGAAGCCTGCCTGGTCAACTGCAATACCCCCGAACAATGGGAGGATGTTGCGTCATGAAAGTGCAGTTGCAGGATCAATCAGTACGGCTTCGCCTGGACGAGGCCGAACTGGCGCGCCTGCTGGCCGGTGAATCGGTCGAGAACATGACCCGTTTTGGCGGGATCGAGGGCTGGGGTATGGCGGTGTCGCTGCATGGCGGCGAGCAGCCCGTGTTGCTGGACGCAGGCACCTTCTGCCGCCTGGTGTTGCCGCGCCCGGCCGTTGAGGCCTTGGCTGCACGGCTGCCTTGCCGTGACGGCCTTCCGTTCGACATTGCCCTGGAAGATGGCGGCCAGCTTCAGCTGCAGTTCGATGTGGACGTGCGCGACAGCGTACGCCAGCGCGGGGTGACCCGCCGCACCACCGCGCCTTCGGTTTGACATTTGTCAGGGGCAGGGTGGAAACCGCCCCCTGATTGATCCAGATCAACCCCGTCGTTGTTGCTGCGCGGCCTAATGGCTGCATGACGACGGGTCACAACTTGAAAGCAGTACCCACGTCATTCCACAGCCTTGGAGCCATGTATGACCGTCGGTAGCGATCCTGTTGTCCGCAGCACTGCCCGTCCCGGTCGCGTCATCAGCGACTGGACGCCGGAAGACCCCGGCTATTGGGAGCGCACCGGCAAGCGGGTCGCCACCCGCAACCTGGTCATCTCGATCCCCTCGCTGCTGCTCGCCTTCTCGGTCTGGGTGCTGTTCTCAGCGGTGTCGATCAGCCTGCCGAAGATCGGCTTCAACTTCAGCACCGACCAGCTGTTCTGGCTGGTGGCGCTGCCCAGCCTGTCCGGCGCCACCCTGCGCATCTTCTATTCATTCGTGATCCCGATCTTCGGTGGCCGCCGCTGGACCGCGCTGTCCACGGCCTCGCTGCTGGCGCCGACGCTCTGGCTCGGCTTTGCGGTACAGAATCCGGCCACGCCGTACTGGGTGTTCGTGGCCATTGCGATCCTGTGTGGGTTCGGTGGCGCGAACTTCTCCTCGTCGATGTCCAACATCTCCTTCTTCTACCCCAAGCAGAAGCAGGGCCTTGCGCTGGGCCTGAACGCCGGCCTCGGCAACGTGGGCGTGTCGGTGGCGCAGGCGGTGATTCCGCTGGTCATCACCGTGGGCGTGTTCGGTGCGCTGGGTGGTGCACCGCAGCCCGCGGTGGAGGGTGGGGCACCACTGTTCCTGCAGAACGCAGGCTTCATCTGGGTGCCGGCCATCGCGCTGTGCGCCATCGCGGCCTGGTTCGGCATGAACGACCTGACCAGTGCGCGTTCGTCGTTCTCCGAGCAGGCGGTGATCTTCCGCCGCAAGCACAACTGGCTGATGTGCTGGTTGTACATCGGCACCTTCGGTTCCTACATCGGCTTCTCGGCCGGCTTCCCGATGCTGGTGAAAAGCCAGTTCCCGGACGTGAACCCGCTGGCCTACGCCTTCATCGGCCCGCTGCTGGGTGCATTGATGCGTTCGGTGGGCGGCAGCATGGCGGACCGCTGGGGCGGCGCACGCCTGACCTTCTGGGTGTTCGCGCTGATGATCGCGGCAGTGTTCGGCGTACTGCACTTCCTGCCCAGTCACGGCCAGGGCGGCAACTTCTACGGTTTCCTGCTCAGCTTCATGGCGCTGTTCGTGCTCAGTGGCATCGGCAACGGCACCACCTTCCGCATGATCCCGGTGATCTTCCGCACCCTGCATGAGCGCTGGTCGGCCAGCGACAACGCCGAGGGCAAGGCTGCTGCTGCCCACCGGGCCAGCATCGAATCGGCGGCGGTGGTCGGTTTCTCCGGTGCGATCGGTGCCTATGGCGGTTTCTTCATTCCCAAGAGCTACGGCTCGTCCATCACCTTGACCGGCAGCCCCGACATGGCGCTGTACGGATTCGTTGTTTTCTATGTCACCTGCCTGGCCGTGACCTGGTGGTGGTACTACCGGCGCGGTGCCGAGACACCCTGCTGACGACATGAAAACGCACCGCAGCCAGATGACACACACAGCCACGATGCCGATGTCCGCAAAGGGAGACCCCCGATGAGTTATTTCCTCGATCGCTTGCAGTTCTTCAAGCGTGACCCCCAGACCTTTGCCGATGGCCACGGATTCGCCAAGAGCGAAGGCCGTGACTGGGAGAACAGCTACCGCGCGCGCTGGCAGTACGACAAGATCGTACGCTCCACCCACGGCGTGAACTGCACCGGCTCCTGCAGCTGGAAGATCTACGTCAAGAACGGCCTGGTCACCTGGGAGACCCAGCAGACCGACTACCCGCGCACGCGCCCGGACCTGCCCAACCATGAACCGCGTGGCTGCCCGCGTGGCGCCAGCTATTCCTGGTACCTGTACAGCGCCAACCGGCTGAAGTACCCGCTGATCCGCGGCACTTTGCTGCGCCTGTGGCGCGAGGCGCGCAAGAGCAAGGGCCCGGTCGATGCCTGGGCCAGCATCGTGGAGGACAAGGAGAAGGCGCGTTCGTACAAGACCCGCCGTGGCATGGGTGGCTTCGTGCGCCTGCAGTGGGAAGAGGCCAACGAGATCATCGCCGCCTCCAACCTGTACACGGTGAAGCAGTACGGCCCGGATCGCGTGGTCGGCTTCTCGCCGATTCCGGCGATGTCGATGGTGTCCTACGCCGCCGGCGCGCGCTACCTGTCGCTGCTGGGCGGCGCCTGCCTGTCCTTCTATGACTGGTACTGCGACCTGCCGCCGGCCTCGCCGCAGATCTGGGGCGAGCAGACCGACGTGCCCGAATCGGCCGACTGGTACAACAGCCGTTACATCATCGCCTGGGGCTCGAACGTGCCGCAGACGCGCACGCCCGATGCGCATTTCTTCACCGAGGCGCGCTACAACGGCACCAAGACGGTGGCGATCTGCCCGGACTATTCCGAGCTGGCCAAGCTGACCGATCACTGGCTGCACCCCAAGCAGGGCACCGATGCGGCGCTGGCATTCGCCTTCGGCCATGTGATCCTGCGCGAGTTCCACGTCGATTCGCCCTCGCAGTACTTCCAGGACTACTGCCGACAGTACTCGGACATGCCGATGCTGGTGCGACTGGAGCGCCGCGACGATGGCCGTCTGGTGGCGGGCCGGTTCCTGCGTGCGAGCGAGCTGGGTGGCCTGGGTGAAGCCAATAATCCGGACTGGAAGACGCTGGCTTTGGACGAGACCAGCGGCCAGATCGTGGTGCCCAACGGTTCGATCGGTTTCCGCTGGGGCGAGAAGGGCAAGTGGAACATCGAGGAGAAGGAAAGCAATGGCGCCCATACGCGCCTGCGCCTGAGCCTGGCCGACGCCCATGAGGGCATCGAGGCGGTCAGCTTCCCGTACTTCGGTGGCATCGAGTCGGAAGGTTGGACCGCCGCACCGGCCGACGAGGTACTGGAACGCAACATCCCGGTGCGTCGCCTGGCGCTGGCCGACGGTGACGAGACCCTTGTGGCCACGGTCTACGACCTGCTGCTGGCCCAGTACGGCGTGGACCGTGGCTTTGGCGGCGGCAACGTGGCATCGAGCTTCGATGACATGGTGCCGGGCACACCGGCGTGGCAGGAGCGCATCACCGGCGTGTCGCGCGCCGAGGTGATCGAGATCGCCCGCGAGTTCGCGCGCACCGCCGACAAGACCCATGGCCGTTCGATGATCATCGTCGGCGCCGGGATGAACCATTGGTTCCACAACGACATGAACTACCGCGGCCTGATCAACATGCTGATCATGTGCGGTTGCGTGGGCCAGACCGGTGGCGGCTGGGCGCATTACGTGGGCCAGGAAAAGCTGCGCCCGCAGACCGGCTGGCAGCCGCTGGCCTTCGGCCTGGACTGGAGCCGCCCGCCGCGCCACATGAACGGCACCTCGTTCTTCTACTTCAACACCGGGCAGTGGCGCTACGAGAAGCTGCAGGTGGATGAGCTGCTGTCGCCGCTGGCCGACGCCAGCAAGTACAGCGGCAGCCTGGCCGACCTGAACCTGCGTGCGGTGCGCATGGGCTGGCTGCCGAGCGCACCGCAGCTGGACCGCAACCCGCTGCAGTTGGTGCGCGAGGCCGAAGCGGCCGGCGTGGCCCCGGCCGACTATGCGCTGGGCAAGTTCAAAGATGGTTCGCTGGACTTCGCCTTTGCCGATCCGGACGCGCAGCAGAACCACCCGCGCATGATGTTCATCTGGCGCTCGAACCTGCTCGGTTCCTCGGGCAAGGGCCACGAATACATGCTGCGGCACCTGCTGGGTACGCGCCACGGCCTGCAGGGCAAGGACCTGGGCGAGATGGGCGCGGTCAAGCCGGAGGAAGTGAAGTGGCGCGACGAAGCGCCGGAAGGAAAGCTCGACCTGCTGGTGACGCTGGACTTCCGCATGTGCACCACCGCGCTGTACTCGGACATCGTGCTGCCAACGGCCACCTGGTACGAGAAGGACGATCTCAACACGTCGGACATGCACCCGTTCATCCACCCGCTGTCGAAGGCGGTGGATCCTGCGTGGGAATCGCGCAGTGATTGGGAGATCTTCAAGGAAGTTGCCCGCACCGTAAGCGAGATGGCGCCCGGTGTGCTGGGCGTGGAGAAGGACCTGGTGCTGGTGCCGACCCTACATGACACCCCCAACGAGCTGGGCATGCCGTTCGGCGTGGCTGATTGGAAGAAGGGCGAGTGCGAGGCCATTCCGGGCCAGACCATGCCGTCGATGACAGTGGTGGAGCGCGACTACCCCAACCTGTACCGCAAGTTCACCTCGCTGGGCCCGCTGCTGGACAAGCTGGGCAACGGCGGCAAGGGCATGAGCTGGGACACGAAGCACGAAGTCGAATTCCTCGGCAAACTCAACCACACCGTGCACGACGAGGGTGTGAGCCAGGGCCGTCCGGCCATCTCGACCGCGATCGACGCGGCCGAGGTGATCCTGCACCTGGCACCGGAGACCAACGGCCATGTGGCGGTGAAGGCCTGGGAATCGCTGGGCACCTTCACTGGTCGCGAGCACACTCATCTGGCGGTGGGCAAGGAGCACGAGGCGATCCGCTTCCGTGACATCCAGGCGCAGCCGCGCAAGATCATCTCCTCGCCGATCTGGTCGGGCCTGGAAGACGACAACGTCAGCTACAACGCCGGCTATACCAACGTGCACGAGCTGATTCCGTGGCGCACGGTGACCGGTCGCCAGCAGTTCTACCAGGACCATGAGTGGATGATCGACTTCGGCGAGGCCTTCATGGGCTACCGGCCGCCGGTCAATACGCGCACGGTGGAGCCGCTGCTGAACCAGCGCCCGAACGGCAACAAGGAGATCGTGCTGAACTGGATCACCCCGCACCAGAAGTGGGGCATCCACAGCACCTACAGCGACAACCTGATCATGCAGACGCTGTCGCGCGGTGGCCCGATCGTGTGGATCAGCGAGGACGACGCGCGCAGTGCCGGCATCGTCGACAACGACTGGATCGAGCTGTTCAACGTCAACGGTGCGATCGCCGCGCGTGCGGTGGTCAGCCAGCGCGTGATGCCAGGCATGGCGATGATGTACCACGCCCAGGAACGCATCATCAACGTGCCGGGTTCGGAGATTTCCGGCACCCGCGGCGGCATCCACAACTCGGTGACCCGCATCGTGCTCAAGCCCACCCACATGATCGGCGGTTACGCGCAGTTGGCCTACGGCTTCAACTACTACGGCACCTGCGGCACCAACCGCGACGAGTTCGTGATCGTGCGCAAGATGGACAAGATCGATTGGCTTGACGATGAACAAGGAAGTTCGAGTGTCGCGGGCGCAGGACGCGCAGGAGCGACGGGCGAGGCTGTACCGGCCGCCGCCAAGGAGGTGGTGTGATGAAGGTCCGTGCACAGATCGCGATGGTGCTGAACCTGGACAAGTGCATCGGCTGCCATACCTGCTCGATCACCTGCAAGAACGTCTGGACCTCGCGCGAGGGCGTCGAATACGCCTGGTTCAATAACGTGGAAACCAAGCCGGGCATCGGCTACCCGAAGGAATGGGAAAACCAGGACAAGTGGAACGGCGGCTGGGTGCGTACCCGCGCCGGCAAGCTGGTACCGCGTGCAGGTGGCCGTTGGCGCATGCTGGCCAAGATCTTCGCCAACCCGGACCTGCCGCAGATCGACGACTACTACGAGCCGTTCGATTTCGACTATCAGAACCTGCACACCGCCAAGGACAGCCAGCACCAGCCCACCGCGCGGCCGCGTTCGCTGATCAGTGGCGAGCGCATGCAGAAGATCGAGTGGGGCCCGAACTGGGAGGAGATCCTGGGTTCGGAGTTCAGCAAGCGCTCGCGCGACTACAACTTCGACCAGGTGCAGAAGGAGATCTACGGCGCCTTCGAGAAGACCTTCATGATGTACCTGCCGCGTCTGTGCGAGCACTGCCTGAACCCGGCTTGCGTGTCGGCGTGCCCGTCGGGTGCGATCTACAAGCGCGAGGAAGACGGCATCGTGCTGATCGACCAGGACAAGTGCCGTGGCTGGCGCATGTGCGTGTCGGCCTGTCCGTACAAGAAGATCTACTACAACTGGAAGAGCGGCAAGTCGGAGAAGTGCATCTTCTGCTACCCGCGCATCGAGATGGGTGAGCCGACCGTATGTTCGGAAACCTGCGTGGGCCGCATCCGCTACCTGGGCGTGATGCTGTACGACGCCGACCGCATCGCTGAGGCCGCCTCGGTGGCCGCCGAGAAGGACCTGTACCAGGCCCACCTGGATATCTTCCTGGACCCGAATGACCCGGAGGTGATCGCTGCCGCGCGCAAGGAGGGCATCCCGGACAGCTGGCTGGATGCAGCCAAGCAGTCGCCGGTGTACAAGCTGGCGATCGACTGGAAGCTGGCGCTCCCGCTGCACCCGGAATACCGGACGTTGCCGATGGTCTGGTACGTACCGCCGCTGTCTCCGATCCAGTCCGCTGCCGAGCGTGGCCGCGTGGGCATGAGCGGTGAGCTGCCGGACGTGGCCTCGCTGCGCATCCCGATGCGCTACTTGGCCAACCTGCTGACGGCCGGTGACGAGGCGCCGGTGGTGCGCGCGCTGGAACGGCTGATGGCCATGCGTGCCTGGCGCCGTGCCAAGAACGTGGACGGCGTGGAAGACACCGCAGTGCTGGAGCAGACCGGGCTGAGCATCGCCCAGGTGGAAGAGATGTATCGCTACCTGGCCATCGCCAACTACGAGGACCGTTTCGTGATTCCGACCGGCCACCGCGAGTATGCCAACGATGCCTTCGGCGAGCGCGGCGGCTGCGGCTTCACCTTCGGCAACGGCTGCAACGGTGATAGCCCGGCCGACCTGTTCGGCCAGCGCAAGAGCACCACCTTCGTGGTGGACAAGGGTCCGAACCACCGCCGCAAGGAGGTGGTGTGATGAGCGTGCTCAAGCTGGTCGGGGTGCTGCTGGATTACCCCCGTGAAGAACTGTGGCAGCACGGCGAGGAACTGCTCGCCGCCTGCGACGACACGGCGCTGAACACCGCCCGCCGCCAGCAGCTGCGCAGCTTCGTGCAGCAACTGCTGGATACCGACGCGCTGGATGCGCAGGCGGCATGGCTGGCCAGTTTCGACCGCGGCCGTTCGATGAGCCTGCTGCTGTTCGAACACATCCATGGCGAGTCGCGCGACCGTGGCCAGGCCATGGTCGATCTGGTCGAAACCTACCGCCGCAACGGCTTCGAACTGGATGCGCGCGAGCTCCCGGACTACCTGCCACTGCTGCTGGAGTTCCTGGCCCATCGCCCCGGCAGCGAGGCCCGCGAGTGGCTGCACCACATCGGCCATATCGCCGGGATGCTGGCGGCGCGTGCCGCCGAGCGCGAGCTGCCGCACCGGGTGCTGTTCGAGATCCTGGTCGAAGCCGGCAACGGCAAGGCCGATCTGCAGGCGCTGCGCCAGCGTGCC
Source organism: Stenotrophomonas maltophilia (assembly GCF_004920835.1). GTDB lineage: Bacteria > Pseudomonadota > Gammaproteobacteria > Xanthomonadales > Xanthomonadaceae > Stenotrophomonas > Stenotrophomonas maltophilia_AQ. Next base: position 266,770 of record NZ_QFHO01000001.1, on the reverse strand, counting down.
AGCGAGGAAGTCCGCGACGATACCGCCGAGGCCATGGACCGCTTGTGGGAGGAGGAGGCGGTGCGCTTCGGCGCCGAGGCACCCTCCGAAGACTGCAAGCCACCCGTGCGTTCGCCGGCCCGTCCTTCGCATCGAGAGGTCCAGCCATGAGTTACTCCCTGCATCAATTCGCCTTCCAGTACTACCCGTACATCGCCGTGGCGGTGCTGCTGATCGGCAGCTGGGCGCGCTACGACAAGGCCATGTACACCTGGCGCACCGGCTCCAGCCAGATGCTGTCGGACAAGGGCATGCGGATCGGCAGCAACTGCTTCCACATCGGCATCCTGGCCATCCTCGGTGGCCACCTGGTCGGCCTGCTGACCCCGCACGCGGTGTACGAGCACTTCATCACCTCGTCGCAGAAGCAGATGCTGGCGATGGTGGTGGGCGGCGTGTTCGGCGCACTGTGCTTCATCGGCATCAGCATCCTGCTGGTACGCCGCCTCTTCAATGCGCGCGTGCGTGCCACTGGCAGCTTCGGCGACACCGTGGTGCTGGTGCTGCTGTTCGCCCAGCTGTGCCTGGGCCTGTACAGCATCCGCATCTCATCCGGTCACCTGGACGGTGGGGTGATGGTGCAGCTGGCCGAGTGGGCGCAGCACATCGTGACCTTCCGCGCCGGTGCCGCCGACTATATCGAGGGCGTCAGCTGGGTCTACAAGATGCATATCTTCCTGGGCCTGACCCTGTTCCTGATCGCGCCGTTCACCCGCCTGGTGCACGTGTGGAGCATTCCTATCAGCTACCTGTGGAGGCCATACCAGGTGGTGCGCCGTCGCCAGGCCACGCTGCGCTATGGTCCGCGGGAGTAGTTCATGGGCAGCCTGCCGAAATTCCTGCCGATCACCGTGATCGACTCCAATGCCCCGGTTCCGTCCGAGGCCCATTCGCACCACCACGACCCGGCGGAGCAGGGAACGCGCTCGCTCGGGCAGCCGGCACCGTGCCGGCTGTTCGTGGACGAGACCGCGATCAGTGAGGCCGACATCGCTCGCGAGATGCAGCACCACCGGGCGATGCGCCCGGAACAGTCACGTGCCGAAGCGGCACGTGCTCTGGTGGTGCGCGAGCTGCTGCGCCTGGAAGCGCAGCGGCTGGGCCTGCAGGCACCGGAGGGCAATCGGGTCAGCGACGAGGAAGTGCTGATCCAGCAACTGCTGGAAGACGCGATCGAAGACCGCGTACCGACCGACGAGGACTGCCGCCGCTATTTCGAGCAGAACCCGGAGCGCTTCCGCTCGCCCGATCGCGTGCGCCTGCGCCATATCCTGCTGGCCGCGCCGGCCGACGACGTGGCCGGGCGCTTCGCCGCACGCACCGAAGGCGAGCGGCTGGTCGGGCTGCTGAAGGAGTCGCCACACCTGTTCGCCGATTTCGCCCTGCGCCATTCGCGCTGCCCGTCCAGCAGCGAGGGCGGCGACCTGGGCTGGCTGCAGCGCGGACAGACCACGCCGGAGTTCGACCGCCAGGTGTTCCGCCTGCGCGAGGGCCTGGCCGGCTTCCCGGTGGAATCGCGCTGGGGCTACCACGTGGTCTGCGTCGATGCCCGCGAGGAAGGCCAGCCGCAACCGTTCGAGGCCGTGTTGCCGCAGCTGCGTGACTACCTGGAATTGCAGGTACGGCAGCGCGAGGTGCAGGCCTACCTGCTGCAACTGCAGGAGCGCTACCCGGTGCGCGGGCTGGATGAGATCGAAGCCGAAGCGGATATCGGCTGAACCCCCTTGAACGAGGAGAATTCATGAACCAGGCCCTTGCCCCCGCCAGTGCCGGGCAGCAGCAGCGTGCGCTGTGGCTGAGCACGTTCGCCTTCACCGTGTGCTTTGCGGTGTGGATGATCTTTTCGATCATCGGCATCCAGATCAGTCAACAGCTCGGCTTGAATGACACCCAGTTCGGCCTGCTGATCGCCACGCCGGTGCTGACCGGCTCGGTCAGCCGCGTCTTCCTCGGCATCTGGTCCGACCAGTTCGGTGGCCGCAAGGTGATGGTGCTGGTGATGCTGTGTGGCGCCGTGGCCACCTGGATGCTGACCTACGCGCAGACCTACACCCAGTTCCTGATCGCCGCGCTGTGCGTGGGCATCGCCGGCGGCAACTTCTCGGTGGGCGTGGCCTACGTGTCGAAGTGGTTCCCGGCCAGCAAGCAGGGCACCGCCCTGGGCATCTTCGGTGCCGGCAACATCGGCTCGGCGGTGACCAAGCTGCTGGCGCCGTTGGTGATGGTGGCCGCCGGCTGGACCATGGTCGCCAAGGTCTGGGCGGTCGCGCTGGCGATCACGGCGGTGCTGTTCTTCCTGTTCAGCAAGGAAGATCCGTCGCTGGAACAGCGCCGCCGTGATGACGTCAAGCCGGTGCCGTTCGCCGAGCAGATGGCACCGCTGAAGAACCTGCAGGTGTGGCGGTTCTCGCTGTACTACTTCTTCGTGTTCGGTGGCTTCGTGGCGCTGGCGCTGTGGCTGCCGCACTACCTGGTGGGCGCCTACGGCATGGACGTGGGGCACGCCGGCATGCTGGCGGCGTGCTATTCGATCCCGGCCAGCCTGTTCCGCGTGGTCGGTGGCTGGATGTCGGACCGGATGGGTGCGCGCCGGGTGATGTACTGGACCTTCGGTGTGTCGGCCATCTGCACCTTCCTGCTGGCCTATCCGGATACCGAATATGTGGTGAAAGGCATCCACGGCCCGATCCACTTCCATCTGGCGATCGGCGTGGTGATGTTCACCGTGCTGGTGTTCGTGCTGGGCTTCTTCATGTCGCTGGGCAAGGCCGCGGTCTACAAGCACATTCCGGTGTACTACCCAAAGCATGTGGGCGCGGTGGGCGGTGTGGTCGGCATGATCGGCGGCCTGGGTGGCTTCATCCTGCCGATCGTGTTCGGGGCATTGAACGATGCCGTGGGCATCTGGAGCAGCTGTTTCATGCTGCTGTTCGTGCTGGTTGCGGCTGCACTGGCGTGGATGCATTTTGCTATTCGCCGCATGGAGCGCCGCCACTTCCCGCAGATCGACCGCGAAACCGATCTGCCCGAAGCCATCGATGCGGCCGCCGCCGAGCGGGTGCGCGGCGGGTGAGGGGTGCTGCCGGCCAGCGGCGTGGGTGAAGGGGTAGTGCCGGCCGCTGGCCGGCAGCACCCCTCAGATGCGCCACGCTTGATTTCAATCAGGGCCACGCGAAGAGGAACGCCCGAAGATGTTTGTCATGAGCTTCCACGTCGACGAGAGTGAGGACACTGCGCTGCAGGCGGCATTGCTGCGGCAGCCCCGGCACGTGCTGTTCCCGCCTGCGGACCAGTTCAGCACCGGCTTTGGTGAAAGCGGCTGGCGCGCCGCCGTGCGCGCCAGCAACGAGCACCTCATCCCGCGCGGCCTAACGCTCGGCTTCCAGGCCGGTCGTGGTGGACGCGATGCGCCACCGCAGGCATACCTGGACACGCTGCTGCTGGCGCTGCGTCTGCAGGCCGTCGCGCTCGCCGAGGATCGTGAAGTGGTGGCGATGGTGCTGCAGTTGGGGCTGGCCGAGACGCTGCCACCGCCACAGCTGGGCCAGCTGCTGGACGCCGTGCCGCAGCACCTGCGCACCGTGGCACGGCCCCAGGTTGAGGTGCGGCTGGATGCGGGCAGCGCGTTGGCACCGGCACAGCTGCGTGCGGTGGGCTGTACCCGCCTGAACGTGATCGATCGCGCCGACGCGCCGGGGCCGACCCTGCTGGCACAGGCGCGACAGGTGGGCTTCACCGCGCGCTACTACCAGTTGCGGGTGCCCGGCAGCGAGGACACCGGCTTCATCGAACGACTGCATGAGGTGCTGGCCGAAGCGCCCGAGCGCATCCTGCTGCCGGCGCCTTGCGCGCTGCCAGAGCATCCCTCAGCCGCACGATGGCTGCAGAGCTGGCGGCTGCTGCGCGCAGCGGGCTATGAACCGATCGGTGGCGATCACTATCAACGCGGCGACCTGCCCAACCCGCATGGTCCGGGCGATGGCCAGCGCCATTGCGACCTGGCCGGCGTGCCACGCCGCGACCGCAGCGATTTCATCGGCCTCGGCCTGTCCGCCTGCAGCCAGATCGGCGAGGTGTTCTACCGCCTGGAGGACGAACTGGGCGAATGGCGTGCGCGGCTGCAGGCCGGGCATATGGGCGTGTCTGCCGGATTGATCCTGTCCGAAGACGAGCGACTGGCGGCCGAGGTGGCGCAGAGCATCGCCTGCGATCACGCCCTCGATGCGGCCGCCTTCGAATGGCGCAACGATGAACCGTTCGAAGAATGCTTCGCCGAGCAGCTGCCGGCGTTGTCGCCATTGCTGGCACGTGGCTGGGCGCAGTGGGATGCACGTGTGCTGCGCCTGGCCGAAGAAGGGCGGTTGCTGTGGCGTATGATGGCCGCATGCTTCCGGCCGGCGGCCGCCATCGCTTGAGTCCTGCCCCGATGTCTTCAACTCCGCCTTCCCAGGGTCGCCTCGGCCGGGCCACGCCGAACCCCGCCGCCGCCGATGATGGCGACGCGCTGCACTTCTGCAGCACCTGTGCGTTTTCCGATGCCTGCATGTCGCAGGGCTATGACAAGACCGCGCTGGGCGACCTGCACGTGCTGGTCGACCACGTCGGCCCGTTCCATGCGGGTGACTACATCTTCCGCGCCGGTGAATCGTTCGATTCGATTGCTGCGGTGCGCGCCGGCATGGTCAAGACCTTCGTCGATGACAGCCAGGGCAACGAGCAGGTGCTGGGCTTCAGCCTGCCGGGCGAAGTGATCGGCCTGAATGCGATCCACGGTTCGCGCTTCCCCTGCAATGCGGTGGCGCTGGACACCGTGCACCTGTGCCGTATCTCGTTCCCCAAGTTGAGCCTGCTGGCCACGCGCATGCCGGGGCTGCAGGCCAAGCTGTTCAGCCTGCTCAGCGCGGAGATCGGCAAGGTCGCGACTCTGGCCGCCAATCACCGTACCGAAGAGCGCATGGCCGCCTTCCTGCTGGACATGTCCGAGCGTTACGCGCGGCGCGGCTTTTCCGCCACGCGCTTCAACCTGACCATGGCACGCACCGAGATCGCCAATTACCTGCGGATGGCGCCGGAAACCGCCAGCCGCGTGCTGCGCCGCCTGAGCGATGATGGGATCATCGCGGTGAAACAGCGTGAGATCCTGCTGCTGCAGCCCGAGCGCCTGGCGGCGCTGGCGGTGGCCGACGAATCCGATCCGAACTGAACCTGGCCGGGAGCCGACGATGAAGCGCGCTGGACTGTTGTTGCTGGGACTGCTGGCCACGGTGCCGGCCTGGGCGGCCGACCTGACGGTGTCGGCGGCGTCGAGCCTGACCGAGAGCTTCCGTGAACTAGGCGCGGCCTACGAGAAGGCGCACCCGGGCACCAAGGTCGATTTCAACTTCGCTGCGTCTGGCGTACTGCTGCAGCAGATCAGCCGTGGCGCGCCGGTGGACGTGTTCGCCTCGGCCGATGAAACCACGATGGACCAGGCACAGCAGCAGGGCCTGTTGGCGGCGGGCACCCGCGAGGTATTCGCGGTGAACGCGCTGTGGGTGGTGGTGCCGCCGCAGGCCAAGGTCGCGCCGCGTAGCTTGAAGGACCTGACCGGTGCCGGCGTGCAGCGCATCGCACTGGGCAACCCGGACAGTGTTCCGGTCGGCCGCTACGCCAAGGGCGCGCTGGAAGCGGCGGGCCTGTGGCCGTCGGTGCAGGGCAGGGTCATCACCACCCAGAACGTGCGCCAGTCGCTGGACTACGTGGCGCGCGGTGAAGTGGATGCCGGTTTCGTCTATGCCACCGATGCGCAAGCCATGCCCGACCGCGTGCGTCGTGCCTTCGCGGTGCCGGTGGCCGGGCGCATCGCCTATCCGCTGGCGGTGACCAAGGCCAGCGCGCAGCCGGCCGAGGCCAAACGCTTCGCCACCTTCGTGCGTTCGACCCAGGGCCAGGCGATCCTGGCCAGGCACGGGTTCGGCAAGCCCTGAGGCATGGATCTCGACTGGAGCGCGCTGGGGTTGTCGCTGAAGGTGGCCGGCTGGGCCACCGCGATCAATCTTGTAGTGGGCGTGGCGCTGGGCGCACTACTGGCGCGGCGGCGCTTTCCCGGCCGCGAGCTGCTGGATTCGCTGCTGACCTTGCCGATGGTGTTGCCGCCAACAGTGCTGGGCTATTACCTGCTGGTGCTGATCGGCCGTAACGGACCGATCGGCGCCTGGCTGCAGTCGTGGTTTGGCATCAACCTGGTGTTTACCTGGCAGGCTGCAGTGATCGCCGCCGCAGTGGCCTCGCTGCCGCTGGTGTTCAAGCCGGCACGCGCGGCGTTCGAGGAAGTGGACGGACAGCTGGAACAGGCCGCACGCACGCTCGGTGTGTCCGAAGCGGCGGTGTTCTTCCGCATCACGCTGCCGCTGGCCTGGCGCGGCATCCTCGCCGGCCTGCTGCTGGCGTTTGCCCGTGCGATGGGTGAGTTCGGTGCCACGCTGATGGTGGCCGGCAGCATTCCGGGCCGCACGCAGACGCTGTCGATCGCCATCTACGAAGCGGTGCAGGCCGGTCAGGACGGCAAGGCCAATGCGCTGGTGATCCTGACCTCGGTGGTGTGCATCGTGATCCTGCTGCTGGCCGCACGGCTGGTGGGCGGGCGTCGCCGGGAGCTGCGTGATGTGGCTTGACCTGCAGGTGCAGCGTCGGCTGCAGGCGGCCGGCCAGGATTTCGTGTTGGACGTATCGCTGCAGTGCACGCAGCGGCAGGTGGTGCTGTTCGGGCCCTCGGGCGCGGGCAAGAGCCTGACGCTGAAGGCGGTGGCCGGGCTGCTGCGGCCGGGGCAGGGCCATGTGCGCCTGCAGGGGCAGACCCTGTTCGATGCGGCCACCGGCGTGGATCTGCCGCCGCAGCGCCGCCGGTTGGGTTATGTCTTCCAGGATTACGCGTTGTTCCCGCACCTGAGCGTGCGCCAGAACGTGGCGTTCGGATTGCAGAAGGGGTGGTTGAATCCGCGGACTGGCCAGCGCTTCGATGCGGTGGAGCAGTGGTTGCACGCATTCCGCATCGACACGGTGGGCGATCTGCTGCCCTCGCAGGTATCCGGTGGACAGCGCCAGCGTACCGCGCTTGCACGCGCCTTGGTGACGCAGCCGCAGGCACTGCTGCTCGATGAGCCGTTCTCCGCGCTGGACCATGATCTTCGCCAGCACCTGCGGCAGGAACTTGAGACGGTACTGGACAAAACCGGCATTCCGCTGCTGTTGATCAGCCACGACCCGCAGGATGTGGCCATGTTCGGCCAGCAGGTGGCACGCGTCGTCGACGGCCGCATCGTCGGCGATTGATCCGTGATGGACGCACGGGCGATGGTTGTCTACAGCTGATGGTAGTGCCGGCCGCTGGCCGGCACCCATGGAATCCAGAGCAGCCGGCCAGCGGCCGGCTCTATCGAGCCGAGGTCCATGCAGTCCAGTGGTTGTGGATCAATACAACTCACAGTGCGTGCGGCCTTCGCCCCGCAGCGTGTCCCAGTGCCCCTCGCCACCGATCGCATCGATGGCCTCGCGCACCGCACCTTCCAGGTGGCTCTTGTTGCCGCACAGGTACAGATGCCCGCCACGGGCCAGCACATCGCGCACTTCGTCGGCGCGCTGCTGCAGCACATGCTGCACATAGACCTTTTCGGCGCCATCGCGCGAGAACGCGGTATGCAGGCCGGCCAGCACACCGCGCGCGCGCCAGTCCTGCAGCTGTTCGCGGTACAGGTAATCGTGCTGGCTGTGCTTCTCGCCGAACACGAGGTGCACCTCGCGTTCGCAGGCGTTGGCCTGCAGTTCCTGCATCAGGCCCATCAACGGTGCGATGCCGGTGCCGGTGCCGACCAGCAGCAGCGGTGCATCGCCCGCGTCGGTCAGATGGAAGCCGGGATTGGAACGGCAGTACACCCGAGCGGTATCGCCGCCGTGCAGCAGACTGCCGGTGGCAGTGCCGAAGCGCTCGCGACCGCGCAGGGTGTAGCGCACTTCGCGCACGCACAGGCTCAGCTGGTCGTGATACGGGTGCGAGGCGATGGAATAGGAACGCGGCAGGCGTGGTGACAGCAGCTCGCGAAGGCGGGCCAGCGGGATGCTGTCGGGGGTGGCGTGGTCCTGCAGTATGTCCAGCAGGTCCAGGCCGTGCAGGTAGGCTTCCAGCTCGCGCTTCTGGCTGACCTTCAACAGGCCCTTCAGTACGTCGCTGCCACCGAGCTTGGCCAGTTCGCGCAGCACGCCCTTGCTCAGCAGGCGCAGCTCCCGATCATGCAGCGCAGCCACAGCGGCGGTGTCGCCGTACCAGGTGGCCAATGCCTGCAGCAGGGCAGGGTCGTTCTCGGGTACCACGTGCAGGGTGTCGCCGGCGCGGTAGGCCATGCCACTGCCGGCAATGTCCAGTTGCAGGTGCCAGGCAGCCGGATCGCTGCTGTTCAAGCGGCGGCGTTCGAGAATGGGGGCGGCAAAGGCATTGTCTTCGCCATAGGCAGTGACCTGCAGGTGCAGGTCCTGGCCAGCGTTCGCGTCGCCATCCAGCACCTGGCCCAGCACCGGCCGCCATTGCTGGAAGAACTGCTCGTAGCCCAGGTCGGCATCCACGCGGTGCAGCAGCGGCTGCGCCTGGCGATCGCTCAGCGCGGCATCCAGCGCCTTGGTGAAGCCGCAGAAGCTGGGGTAGCCGGTGTCACCGAGGCCGAACACCGCATAGCGCAGGCCGCTCAGTGTCGGAGTCTGGCGCAGGGTTTCAAAGAACTGTTCGCCGTTGGCCGGCGGTTCGCCGTCACCGAACGAGCTGGAGATCGCCAGCAGCACATCGCCGTGGCCGAGGCTGGCCACGTCGATATCGTTGAACGGGAGCACCTGCGGCGCGTGCGGCTGCAGGTCCGCGCCCAGGCGCTGGGCCAGGGCGCGGGCATTGCCCGACTCGGACGCGAAACCCACCAGCAGGCGGCTGAAGGGCGTACTGGTCGGGAGAGCGTTCACGCGGCCTCGTAGAAGTCGTCGAACTTTTCCTTGCTGAACTCGACCAGGTCGTAGTTCTGCATCAGGTCGTTCACCACGCGGCGGATGCTGATGTACGAGGTGATGTTGCCGTCGGCGTCGAACAGCGGCTGCACGGTGGTGTCGACCACGTAGAGCACGCCACCCTTGCCAAGGTTGGGCACGATGCCGGTCCAGGTTTTGCCGGCTTTGATGGTGTCCCACATGTCCTTGTAGACCGCCTTGGGCACATCAGGATGGCGCACGATGCTGTGCGGCTGGCCGATAAGTTCCTCGCGCGCGAACCCGGTGAGCGTGCAGAACAGGTCGTTGGCGTAGGTGATGTTGCCCTGCAGGTCGGTGGTGGAGATCACCATGACGTTCTGCATGGCATTCAGCAGCTGGGCGTTGTCGGGGGTGTAGCTCATCGCAGGTCCTTTGGATGCCGGTGACGCCGGCGTATTGGGTTCCCGCATAGAGATACGCCCGCGCGGCGGCGGGCGGTTTGACATTGATCAAGCGGGTGGCGGGATGGCCTGCGACCGGGTGTCGCAGGGAGCGTTCACTGCTGCAGGGGAAAGCCGATCGTCTCGTGGCAATGCCGCATCAGGTGGCGGCCTCCCTCATTGATGTGCAAGGTGTCCGCGTCACCGAAGAACTGCAGCAGCGCTCCCCCGGTCGTACTGCCTGCATGCGCGGAGCGCCTGGCTGCCGATGGCAGAAACGGATCAGCTCGCGGATCGTGTCCGCCAGGCAGATCCGCACGTGCAACGGCGCCTTCGATCATCAGCTGGGCGCATGCGCCTGCCAGATAGGCGTCTTGCTCCCGCTGCCCGCCGCGCCGATGCTGTCCTGCCAATGCGGTGGCGATATGCTGGAACTCATGGGCGGTGGTGGCGATCACGCGCCTGCGCAGCGAGTCGGTGTCGGGACCGGAGGGAAACCAGAAGCTGACCATCTGGCCCGGCGGCTCTGGTCCCGGCAGCTGTCGCCAGATGCCGCCTCCGTCACTTACGATCGTCAACTGATAGCGCATAGGCGTCCGTTCCTGCCCATTGGCCTGGAGCGGCAGTCCAGCGGATCGTGCGGCGGCATCGCAGAGCCGTGACGCCTGCATGGCCGAAAGCGCTCGATCTGCCCAGAGAACTCGAGTTGCGACGGATGACCACCCGCACTCGATGGACCGATTGGGGAACTCCGAGCTTTCCGGGCCGGGAAGCATCGACACTGTGCTGATCTTCAGATGTGAGGAAGGGCCTCGCAGCAGGGTGGCATACCCTCCATCGGTACTGACCAGGTTTCGGGGAGGCAGCTGGATGGATTGGCACGCACTTGTGGCCAGAAGGATTGCCGCCAGCCCAGCATAGAGCCCGAGGGGGAGGCCCGGTTGGGCACGCCTGGACTGACGGCGCTGCATCAGGGGGTCAGCCCGCATTGATACGGCGATGGATACTTCGTACAGACTTGAAAGTCCGAGACTGAGGCCGCCTTGGTGGCTCCGCCGTATCGTGAGGCCGCCGCGATGGTGTTTGGTCCAGGGGCTGCATTTACATCGAATGTTGCGAGGTCGTACCTCAACTCGGTCGCAGGACCGGACGAAGCTGCGGCCCATGCGTTCACTCCATCCGGATCGACAAGCCGGAGGATGGTTCCTGTTCGATGCCATTGGAACTGCTTGGCGGCGATGGTGGCTCCTTGCCGACCATCAAACAGCAGCAGGGTTACAGACCCATTGGCCGGGAAGGCTATGGATGAACCCGAGACGTCGATTTCGAACTGCGCGGCGTCTGGTACTTCTGATGTCGACGCCAGCAGAATCCGCTCGAACCAAGGTAGGCCGTCGCGTTCGCCTCCGCCGATCTTGCCTCCAATCCTGCCTTCCATCCGGCACTTCTTGGTTTCTTCGCACGATGCGCTCAACTGCCACTCCATTGGCCCGCAGCCAGTAGAGGTGAGGGTGATACCGACAGCTGCCACGATAAATCGTAGATTGCTCATTGGTATCCTCCATGTTGGACTTCGATTGACCGATCAGCTCAACCTGCTGTTTCGGCAGTCAATCCGTATCGGCTCAGGCTCGATCAGGCAATCAGAATTGTTTCAAATACCTCCAGTAGTTGGTTCGGAGCCACATTTGACGCGCCAGACAAATGCACAGGTCGTGCCAATGGCGACACTTGTGTCTCCAGCCGCACCACGTGGTGGAGGCGCTTCTGCGTCAGCCCATCAGATAGCGCAGCACACCCGCTGAGACCACGCCGATCAGTACTGTCGGCAGCATCGACAACCGCGTGGCGGCCAGCAGGGTGATCGCCAGCGCGGCGAGGTCAGCCGGCTTGTCGGCGACGAAGTCCGGGGCGATCACCGAGATCAGCACGCAGCCCGGCGCGGCTTCCATCACTGTCACCGCGCGCTTGCTCAACGTGCGGTTGCGCAGCGCGAGGAAGCCGACGATGCGGGTCAGGTAGGTGGCAGCGGCCATCAGCACGATGGTCAGCACCGAGGTCCAGTGGATCAGTCCGTTGAAGATCATGCCGCGTCCTCCGCCAGCAGCCAGGCTGCCGCCAGGCCGGCCAATGCGCCGCTGGCCACGTACCATGCGCCCGGGATCAGCAGGTAGGTGGCCGCGGCCACCACCAGGCTGACCAGCCACGGACGCGCCGCTTTCATGCCCTGCCACATGCCGCGCAGCAGCACCAGGAACACGGCGGGGAAGGCCATGTCGAAACCATAAGCGTGGATGTCGCCCAGCATCGGGCCGACGATCGCGCCGAGTGCCGTACAGGCCACCCAGACCGTGTACAGGCCGGCCGAGACGCCCAGGTAGTAGGAAAGGCTGAAGCCGAGCGCACGGCGGCGGGCGTCGGCCACGCCCATCGCCCAGCTTTCGTCGCACATGAAGAACAGGGCCGGCAGCACGCGGCGGCGCGGCAGGTGCTGCAGCAACGGGGCCAGGCTGGCGCCCATCAGCAGGTGGCGGCTGTTGACCAGCGCGGTGATCGCCACGATCAGCGCGATGTGCGGCGGCGAGCTCCACAGTTCGACGGCGGCGAATTCCGAGCCACCGGCGAAGTTGAGGCCGGTCATCAGCGGCACTTCCAGTGCGCTCAGGCCCTTCTGTGCGGCCTGGGCGCCGAGCACCAGGGCGAACGGAATGAAGCCGATCATCACCGGCACGGCAGCGCGAAGGCCGCGCAGGAATTCGGCACGCGGCGCGGTATCGCAGGTGTCGGGCAGGGGGAGGGTGGTACGGGCGTCCATGGAACGGCACAACGAGGTGGGGGTGGCCCATGCTAGCGGCCCAATCGCGAAATCGGGTTGCGTTGATGCCATCCGATTCGGGAATATTGAGATTCCATGCGGCCAAGGTCGCCAAAGGTGAAATCCAATGCAGTACCAGCTCGACAACCTCGATCGCCGCATCCTCGACGCCCTGCAGCGTGACGGCCGCCTGCAGAACCTGGAGCTGGCACGGCAGGTGGGCCTTTCGCCCTCGGCCTGCCTGCGCCGGGTGCGATTGCTGGAGGAGGGCGGCTACATCGACCGCTACGTGGCCTTGTTGAACGAGGCCAAGGTGGGCCGTGGTTTTACGGTGTTCGTGCGGGTGTGGCTGCGCGGACAGGACGAGGACACCACCAATCACTTCATCAACAGCATCAAGTCTTTCCCGGAAGTGCTTGAATGCCATCTGATGGCGGGTGACTGCGACTTCCTGCTGCGGGTGGCGGTGGCCGATCTTGATGCCTACCGGCAGTTCCAGATGCAGCACCTGAACCGGATTGCCGGGGTGCAGAACACCAAGACCGAGATTCCGATGCAGCGGATCAAGCAGACCACCCAGCTGCCGCTTTGAGGAATGGGTGGTTCCCGGCCGGGTTGCACCCGGCACCCGCGGTAGTGCCGGTCGCTGGCCGGCAACCTCAGAAGCAACAGCCGAAGCAACAGCGTGTATTCCGTGGGATGGCGGGGCGGGTCCGGTTGCAGGGGACGCCGTAAACCCCCAGGCCGGCCCAACCGCTGGCGGCTGGGCGTTCGGGCGCTTGCGAAGCAGTGCTTCGCAAGCAAAGCGCCCTCACCCATGGGGGCTTGGCCGCGGCATCCATGCCGCGGACACCCCTGCAACCGGACCCACCCCGCCTTCGACAGTTCCCCGCGATCTTTCGGGGTCGGATCCCGTTGCTGCGCAACGGGCTCTGACCCCAGGAGCAGATGAAGCAGATGAAAATGTCTGTTCAATTCATTGATGCCTGATGCGTGACTGGCTTCTTGGAGCCCGGCCCGACGTTGGTCGGAGGCAGCAGTCATCGCAATGACATCTGGCACCGGTACGGTTTGAGCCCGCTTGCTGGTCGCGCGCGGGCCGGGGTTCCGGTCGTGGCGCGCGTCCACTGCAGCTGCTGTCGCTGCCGAGGGTCATGTGTTCTACGTCAGGGGGCTGAATGGACACCATGCGGTCAGAACTTGGAAGGTGGCCATCGCCGCATGGCTGCTGCTGTCCTTTGCCGCTGCCGGGCACGACGGTGTTCATGCCTACGACATCCCTGCGCAGCCGCTGGAACAGGCGGTCGAACGCTTCAGTGTCATCAGTGGGTGGTCGGTGATGTACCCGGGTGACCTTGCCGCCGGGCGCAGCAGCCACGCGCTGAGGGCCAACCTGCCGCCACTCCCCGCGTTGCAGGCGCTGCTGCAGGACACCGGCATCGAGGCCGAGATGATCGGCGAGCAGCGCGTGGTGCTGCGCCGGGGCACGCCCTCGGTCGCCGAACCAGGTGTTGGCACCGGCCTTCCCGAGGCCGAGCGTCGGCGTCGCTATGGTGGGCTGCAGCAGCGCCTGCGTGCGGCGTTCTGTGACGACCCCGAGATCGCGCCCGGCCGCTACGCCGCGACGCTGCGCTTCCACGTCGACAGCGAAGGCCAGGTGCATGCGCCCGAGCTGCTCTCAGGCAGTGGCAGCGCCCGCCGCGATGCACGCCTGTTGCAGGCGTTGCAGGGCCTGGTGCTGGCGGCCGAGGCCGCTGCGCTGCCGCAGCCGGTAACGCTGCAGATCCGACCTTCCGGTACCGACCACGACTGTGGCCGGCGCTCGCCCCTTCCATGACTTCAAGGATTCGAACATGAGCAACGGTACGGCTGGGGCAGTAGACCTGATGGACCACCTTCTGGGGGCCTACGACGAGCTGAAGCGCCGTCTGGTGCGCAAGCTCGGCTCGGAAGAACTGGCCGGTGACGCGCTGCAGGACACCTGGATGCGTCTAAGTGCTCGTCGTGACCGGTTGGATGCGGTGCAGAACCCGGCGGCCTACCTGTTGCGCATGGCGATGAACACGGTGATTGATCGCCAGCGGGCCGATCATCGCCTGCTGAGCCTGGAAGAAGTGGATACGCTGATGGACATGGCCGACCCAGGCCCGGGCCCGGCACAGGCCGCCGAGCTCGAGTTCGCGCTGGAGGACATGGTTGGCCTGCTGCAGCGCATGCCCGAGCGCCGCCGTCGCATCCTGCTGGCGATCCGCGTTGATGGCCTGCAGCAGCGTGATGTGGCCGATCACCTCGGCGTGTCGCTGCGGCTGGTGCAGCGTGAACTGAAGGCGGCACAGGACTACCTGGCCGAGCGCAGCGGGCAGGGGCGCCAGGTGCGGTTCTGAGCGGCGGCATCCGTCTACACTTTGACGCCGAGCAGAACCCCGCAGCGTGCGGGTCCGGCATGAGCCCCCATGGATCCTGACGATCGCCCGCAACGCCCGCTGGATGCCGTCGAGCGTCAGGCCCACGCGTGGGTGGTGCGCCTGACCTCGGGCGAAGCCACCGCCGCCGACGGGCGCAGGTTCCGGGCGTGGTGCGAGGCCGATCCTCTCCATCGTGAAGCATTCGGCCGTGCGCGCCGGCAATGGGAGCAGGTGCGCCTGGCCGGCGAGCAGCTGCCCGCCGCTGCGCGCCAGCCAATTGCCGCGAGTCCGGCGCAGCGCTGGAGCCGTCGTGCCTTCCTCGGTGCAGCGATTGCCGCCCCGGCCAGTCTGGTAGTGGTGGCGGCGATCCGCCCACCGCTGGGGCTGTGGCCATCGGTGACGTCGATGGCGGCCGACTTCCATACCGGCACCGGTGAGCGGCTGCAGATCACGCCTTCGCCACAGCTGAAGATCGAGCTGGACACCCAGAGCAGCCTGCGCCGCCGTGCGGATGCGCAGGGCGAAGGCTTCGAGCTCGTACAGGGCCAGGCCGCGATCGAAACCCAGCCTGGCCTGCGCCTTGCATTGTTCGCTGGACCGGGCTGCGTGATCGCTGATGAAGGTGCGGTGCGCCTCG
The DNA here is from genome assembly GCF_004920835.1 of Stenotrophomonas maltophilia. Lineage (GTDB taxonomy): Bacteria > Pseudomonadota > Gammaproteobacteria > Xanthomonadales > Xanthomonadaceae > Stenotrophomonas > Stenotrophomonas maltophilia_AQ. The sequence continues at coordinate 251,452 of NZ_QFHO01000001.1, read as the reverse complement.
ACGTACGCAACACCCATGGCCAGGTGCGGGTGACCTGCCTGCATGGCAGCGCCCGCATCGAGCATCCGCAGGGCCGGCTGCAGCTGCAGGCGGGCCAGCAGACCCAGTACGACGAGCGCCTCAGTGGCGTGGTGGCCGAGGCCGTGGCCTCGGACGTGAGCGCCTGGACCGAAGGCATGCTGGTGTTTCGCCGCGCGCCGCTGCACGAGGTGGTGGACGAGATCAACCGCTATCGCCGTGGCAAGGTAATACTGGGCGAATCAGCATTGGCCCGCGCGCCGGTCAGCGGCCGCTTCCGCATCGATGATCCCGATGCAGCGCTGGAGCAGCTGCGACTGACGATGTCACTGGATCTGCGTCGCTTTCCGGGTGGCATTGCCGTCCTTGGTTAGATGAAGACGCTGCCCGTGCGCGCCGCGCGGGGCTGTTGCAAGCAAGGAGAAGCCAAGGATGCGCAACGAGACCATCGGTGTGCTGGATCTGCGTCGCAACCTGTCGGCGTTGCTGGAAACCACGCAGCGGCGGCCGTTGATGGTGCATCGCTATGGATCGCCCTGGGTGTGCGTGGTGTCCGATGCGCACTGGCAACAACAAGCAGTGCTGCTGGAGTTCGATCCGCAGTCCCACCCGTTGGCGATGCTGCTGCGCCTGCAACAGCAGGCTGTGCCCTTGCCCGAAAGTGGCGTGTTGCCGCCGGCGGCGATCGCCCGTGCGCTGCTGCTGGCGCACATGCATGGCATCGATGATCTTCCGCAGCTGCACGAGCAGGTTCAGCAGCAGCGCCTGTGGCACTGGTTCGTGGCCGGCGGCCATGGCGTGATGGACGGCTGGCAGCTGCTAGCGCTGCGTGTCGCGATGGCGTCATGGCTGGATGACGCAGGCATGACCGATGTGCTGGCAGCGTTCGCGCAGCGCAGCGACGTGGCGGTGCTGGCGCGGCGATGCGGTGGCGACGCACCACGGCTGGACGGCGAAACCTGCAGGCGGATGACGTTGCTGTGACGCTGCGGATGAAGCGCCACCCAGTGCACAGAGATGCATTCGCGTTGTCGCTTCACCTGCCTTGTCGACGTCTTCTCCAGAGTACGACGCACCACGCGTCGCGGAGCACAGGCGGCGCTGATGGCAGACAGTCGCAGGATCAACATGCTGGAACTGGATCGCCACCTGAGCCAGTCGCTGGAACAGGCGCGGCATGCACCATTGAACGTGCAGCGCTACGGGCATTCATGGGTCTGGGTGCTGTCCAGCGACGCCTGGGCCGACGCCGCGCGCTGGGCTGCACTGGACAGTTCGTCGCATCCGCTGCTGGCATTGCGCAGGGCGCTCGACCCGCAACTGCGGCCCTGGCCCGAATGTGCGGCGGCGCTGCTGCCGCTTGAGGCCGGTGATGTACGCGTGCTGCAACGCGCGGCATTGCTGGTGGTGATGCGCGGCCTGAACAGCGCGCAGCGCGTGTACGACGACCTGCGCTACCACCAGGCCTACCGGCAGTTCATCGGCCTCGACCACGGCACGGCCTGGTCGCCGATGCAGTGCGTACGCCTGTTGCAGGCCTGCGCACATCCACTGCTGCGGGCCTGTATCGACGGCACGCTGGGCAGCCTTCCATCTCCGTTGCTTGAAGCGGCGTGTGCGCCAGCAGTACGTGCTGCACCGCTGCAGGCACAGCCGCAGCGAATAGCAGGCGGATGTTTATCGTACTGACACATGCACCGCTGACCATGGCGCAGCGGTCTCTTCCAGGATGATGAGGGCGGAACAATGGCAAGGCAGGTGGGTGGTCGCAGGGCTCGGCAGCAGGGTTTCAGCCTGATCGAGATCATGGTGGTGGTAGTGATCATCGGCATCCTTGCCGCATTGATCGTGCCGCGTTTGATGGATCGCCCGGACCAGGCGCGCGTGGTTGCGGCGCGCCAGGATATCGCCGCGCTGATGCAGGCCTTGAAGCTGTTCAAGCTGGACAATGGCCGCTACCCCAATGCCGAGCAGGGCCTGCAGGCACTGGTGAAGCCACCGCAGGGCAGCGGCACGATGCCGGTCACGCCGTACCTGGACCGGCTGCCGAATGATCCGTGGGGTCACCCGTACCAGTACCAGATTCCCGGCACCCATGGCGACATCGATGTGTTCTCGCTGGGTGCGGACAGCAAGCCCGGCGGTGACGCCGGGAACGCGGACGTCGGTTCCTGGCAGCTCTGAGGCGCGCCGATGGCAGCCCGGAAGTGTTCGGTTTCGTGCGCCCGCCAGCGTGGCATGGCGGTGATCGTGGCGATGCTGGTGGTGGCGTTGGTGGCCGTGATCGCTACCGCGCTGCTGACCCGGCAGTCGGCGCAGCTGCGCGCGCTGCGTGGCGACCAGCTGCGCGCCCAGGTGCGCATTGCCGTGGATGCCACGCTGGAGCGTGCCGCGCAGCAGCTGCGTGAGGACGTGCGGGAACAGTTGACCACGGTCCGCAACGGGCGCTGGGCGCGGCCATTGCAGCTGCAGGCGCCGTTGCCAGTGCAGCTGCAGCTGGTCGATGCGCAGTCCATGTTCAACCTGCGCAACCTGCTGGCCTACGGCAAGCCGGACCCGGAAGCGCGGCGCGCGTTCATCGCGTTGTGCTCCGGACAGGGCCTGGGGCAGGGTGTCTGTGCGTCGGCGGCGGACCACATCCAGGCGCGCCTGCGCGATGGCGATGTCCAGGCGCAGGCCCCGCTGCCGCGTGAATCACTGATCGAGCAGGCCTTCGCGGGTTCCGATCCAGTGGCCGTACAGGCGTTGGCACGGCGCACCGTGGTGTTGCCTGCGCAGACCCTGGTCAACGCCAATACCAGTGATCTCAGCGTCCTGCAGGCGGTCGTACCCAGTGTCGAGCCAGGGCGCCTGCAGGCGCTGCTCGGTGAGCGCGATGGTGGCCATTGGCTGCTCAACCGCGGCGACATCGCCAATCGGCTTCAACTGAGCAACGCGCAGATGGCGGTGGTACCGCTTGGCATCCATAGCGAGTGGTTCCTCGCCGTCGGCCAGGTGCAGGCCGATGGCAGTGTGGTCGACTTCCGCGCGCTGATCTGGCGCGAGTATCGCGACGACAGTGTGCGCGTGCAGCGTGTGTGGACGAGGATCGGTGCATGAGCGTGCAGCTGAGGGTGCGCCTGCCGGCGCTGGAACGCCTGCGTGCCGACAGTGCGGTTGAGTGGGCGCAGTTGCACAAGGGTGTGGTGCTGGCCAAGGGCCGCGACGCATTGGCCGTGCTGGGTCAGCGTCATCCGCAGGCAGGGGTGCTGGCCTGCCTCGACCCGCAGGATCTGATCCTGCTGGAGCTGCAGCTGCCGCCGCTGTCGGGCCGCAGGCTGCAGGCCGCGCTGCAGGGTGAAGTGGAGGCGATGCTGCTGGATGACCTGCAGGAGGTCGCGCTGGCGCATGGTGCCCAGGCGGCCGATGGCAGCGTGCCGGTGGCCTGGCTCGGGCAGCAGGCGATCATGCAGGCGCAGCATCTGCTGGCGTCGTGCGGCCTGCAGCTGCAGGCGCTGTATCCGACGCCGCTGCTGCTGCCGTGGAAGGAGGCCCAGGCCACGCTGCAGGCCTGCGGCGAGCACCTGCTGGTGCGCAGCGGGCGCGATCGTGGCTTTGTGCAGTGGTGCGGTGGGCGCGACGTGGGGGCGGTGCTGCAGTCGCTCGCGGCGCGCCTGCAGCAATCCGGGGTGCAGGCCGTGCAATGGATCGACAGCGTGCCGTCGGCGTGGCCGGAGAGTCTGCCGGCAACCGTGGTCGCACATGAACTGCAGGCGTGCGGCCCCCTGCCAGCGTGGTCGTTGCCACTGCCGGGTCGCAGCAGGCAGGCACCGCGGTTGGCAATCGGCCTGGCAGTGGCGGCGCTGGTGCTGGCGGCGCTGGGCCTGCAGCTGCAGGTCTCGCGCTGGCGCAGCGAGGGCGAGGCGCTGCAGCAGGACATGGCGCGGCAGTTCAGTGCGCGCTTCCCGGAGATCACCGATGTGGTGGACCCGGTACTACAGGCGCGGCGCGCGCTGGCGGTGCCGTTGCCGGCGCCGCCGTTGCCACCGGTGCAGCGGCAGGTTGCCACCACTCTGCAGGCAGTGCCCGAGCTGGGTGGTCAGGTGCGTGGTCTGCGTTACACGCCGGGCCAGCTGGAACTGGAGCTGGATGACAACGCACGGATATTGGCCGATGACGCACAACGGCTGGAGCAATGGCAGCAGGCCGTACAGGCGCAGGGTCTGCAACTGGTGCGGGACGCGGGCGGACGCCTGCGCGTGAGCGGGGGCGGGCAGTGACTGCCAGGACGCTGCGCCTGGGCGAAGGTCTGGCCGGCCTGCAGCAGCGCTGGCAGCGCCTGCCGCCGCGCGACCGGCTGATGCTGTGGGTGATGGTGGTGGCGCTGCTGGCGGCGGGTCTGTGGATGTTGTGGCTGGAGCCACTGCTGAAGCAGCGCACGCATTGGCAGGCCGAACTGCCACGGCTGCAGGCGCAGGCGCGCGTATTGGCGCCGCTGCTGCATGCCCGCGAACGCCAGCAACTGGCGCAGGGGCATCAGCCGACGCTGGCTGGGCTGCGCGGACAGATCAAGACCGCCGGCCTTGCCGACGGACTGCATATCGACGCACGCGACGGGCGCTGGCACCTGCAGGTGCAGGCGGTGCCCGCTGACGCGCTGTGGAACTGGCTGCTGCCCGTGCTGGCCGATCCGGCCATCGAACTGCAGCAGCTGCAATTGACACGCACAGGGGACGCGAACATGCCGGCGGCACGGATTTCCGGAGACATCGTGATGGTACCCACCGTGGGTGACCATCCATGAGGGTGATGCACAGCCTTGCCTGCAGCACCGCGCTGGCCCTGGTGGTGGGCATGGCCCACGTTCCGGCGCCGGTGCTGGCGCAGGACGCCCGGGATGAGCCGGTGCAGTTGAATCTGGTGGAGACCGATATCGGTGGTGTACTGCGCATGGCGGCGCGCTTCACCGGTCGCCAGTTCCTGGTCGACCCGCGGGTGACCGGCAAGATGACCGTGGTCTCTGATGGCCCGGTCAGCCGTACCCAGGCGTACCAGTTGCTGCTGGGCGCACTGCGCATGCGTGGCTTTGCTGTGGTCGAGAACGGCGGTGTCAGCCGGGTGGTGCCGCAGGCCGACGCCAAGCTGCTCGGTGGCCGTGTGGGCGCCGGCGGGGCCGGCGGCGAGGTGGCCACGCGCACCTTCGCGCTGAGCTACGAGAATGCCGCCGCGCTGGTAGCGGTGCTGCGGCCGATGATCAGCCCGGACAATCCGATCACTGCCAACCCGGGCAACAACACCCTGGTGATCACCGACTACGCCGACAACCTGGAACGCATCGCGCGGGTGATTTCCAGCGTGGACACACCGGCAGGCATGGACACCGACGTGGTCAAGCTGCAGCAGGGCATCGCTGTCGACGTGGCGGCGATGGTCGCGCCGCTGCTGGATGCGCAGGGTGCCGAACCCAGCCAGAAGGTGGTGGTGATGGCCGACCCGCGCAGCAACAGCGTGCTGCTGCGCTCCAGCAGCCCCGGCCGTACCCGCCTGGCGCGGCAGCTGGTGGAGAAGCTGGACAAGGCGCAGGACGAGTCCGGCAATCTGCATGTGGTCTACCTGCGCAATGCCCAGGCCAACCAGCTGGCCGGTGTGCTGCGCGGTGTGGTGGCCGGGCAGAGCGATGCACCGGCAATGGGCAGCAACGAAGGCGTCACGCCGCTGCCCGGCGACGCCAACCGCGCCACGCCGGCGCAGCCATCGCAGCCACAGCAGGCCAAGACCGGTGGCAATGCACTGGAATCACAACGGCTGGATCCGAATCGCCGTGATCCAATCGACGCTGGCAGTACCGGTTTCAGCCAGAACGGCATCTCGGTGCAGGCCGACGTGGCGACCAACACGCTGCTGATCTCGGCGCCCGAGCCGGTGTACCGCAACCTGCGGCGGGTGATCGACCAGCTCGACCAGCGCCGTGCACAGGTGCTGGTGGAAAGCCTGATCGTGGAAGTCAACCAGACCGACGCGGCCGAGCTGGGCGTGCAGTGGATGTTGGGTAATGGCCGCACCTTCGGCGGCACCCATTTCGGTGGTACAACCGGCGGCAGCGGCCTGAACACCGCCGCGCGCACCACTCTGGACGTGCTGCCCAAGGACGGCCTGAAGATCGGCGTGATCGACGGCACCATCAACCTGCCCGGCGTCGGTCAGATCCTCAACATGAAGGCGCTGGCCAACGCGCTGCAGAGCAAGGGCGGTGCCAACATCCTGTCCACGCCGAACCTGATGACGCTGGACAACGAAGCGGCCAGCATCATGGTCGGCCAGACCGTACCGTTTGTCAGCGGGCGCTACGTGACCGACGGTGGTGGCGGCAGCAACAACCCGTTCCAGACCATCGTGCGCGAGGACGTGGGCCTGAAGCTGCGGGTGCGCCCGCAGATCTCCGAGGGCGGCACGGTAAAGCTGGACATCTACCAGGAAGTCAGCAGCATCGACGCGCAGAGTGCGAACAGCACGGCCGGCATCATCACCAACAAACGCGCCCTGGATACCAGCGTGCTGCTGGACGATGGCCAGATCATGGTGCTCGGTGGGCTGCTGGAAGACAGCGTCAGTCATGGCCGTGATGCGGTGCCGGGCCTGGGCAAGATTCCAGTGCTGGGCGCACTGTTCCGCAGTGACACCCGCAAGCGCGCCAAGACCAACCTGATGGTGTTCCTGCGCCCGCACGTGGTGCGTGACCCGGCTGCCGGCCAGCGCCTGACCCGCGACCGCTACGACTACATGCGCAATGCACAGGCCGGCGCGCAGCCGGTGCAGAGCTGGGCATTGCCGGCGCTGTCGGCGCCGCAGCTGCCACCTCAGGACCTGTCTGTGCTCGGCCAGGGCAATGCGCGCGATGGACAGGGCCAGCCGCTGCAGAACACCAGCCTGGCGGCGTTGTATCCGGCCGGTGAGGGCGATGCCCAGCTGGTGCAGTTCGCACAGGGGCTGGACCCGGCGCGTGCCAGCCAGGGCGTGGCGCAGGTGCGTGCACTGGGCCTGCAGGCCTATGCCGAAGCGGCGCCCGGCGAGAGCGGGCAACGCCTGCGCGTGCGATTGCCACGCGATCCGGCGACGCTGGACCCGGCACTGCAGCAGCTGCGCGGGCTGGGCTACACGCCGGAACTGGTGATCGGGCCGTGAGCGCCGCCGCACCGCTGCCGTATGCCTGGGTGCGCAGCCATGGCGTGATGCTGTCCGAGGCCAGCGGCGAACCCGTGTTGCTGGGCACCGCCGAAACTGCGGCGTGGGCCGTGGCAGAACTGCGGCGCCGGCATGGTCCGCTGCCGTTCCAGGCGCTGGATGCTGCGACCTGGCAGCAGCGGTTGGGTGAGCAGTACCGTGATGGCGGCGATGCCGCTGCCGTGGTCGGGGCTGCTGAAAGTGAAGTGGATCTGGACCGGCTGATGCAGGACATGCCGGAGGTCACCGATCTGCTGGATGCGCAGGACGATGCACCGGTGATCCGCATGATCAACGCGCTGCTGGCACAGGCCGCACGCGATGGCGCCAGCGATCTGCACATCGAGCCGTTCGAGACCCACTCGGTGGTGCGCTACCGGGTGGACGGCACCCTGCGCGACATGGTGCAGCCGCGGCGCGCACTGCACGCGGCGCTGGTATCGCGCATCAAGATCATGGCCCACCTGGATATCGCCGAGAAGCGCCTGCCGCAGGACGGGCGCATCGCGATCCGCGTGGGTGGGCGGCCGCTGGACATCCGCGTCTCCACCGTGCCGACCGGGCATGGCGAGCGCGCCGTGCTGCGACTGCTGGAGAAGGATGCCGGGCGCCTGCAGCTGCAGCGCCTGGGCATGGCCGATGACACCCTGGCCACGTTCACCGGATTGATCCGGCAGCCGCACGGCATCGTGCTGGTCACCGGGCCGACCGGCAGCGGCAAGACCACCTCGCTGTACGCGGCGCTGGGCCAGCTCGACAGCAGCACCAGCAACATCCTCACCGTGGAAGACCCGGTGGAGTACGACTTCGCTGGTATCGGCCAGATCCAGGTCAACGCGCGCATCGGCATGAGTTTCGGTACCGCGTTGCGTGCGATCCTGCGCCAGGATCCGGACACCATCATGATCGGTGAGATCCGCGATCTCGAGACCGCGCAGATTGCCGTGCAGTCGTCGCTGACCGGCCATGGCGTACTGGCCTCCCTGCACACCAACGACGCGATCTCGGCGGTGACCCGCCTGGCCGACATGGGCGTGGAACCGTTCCTGCTGGCCTCGTCGCTGCGCGGCGTGCTGGCGCAGCGGCTGGTGCGGCGGCTGTGCACGCAGTGCCGGCGCGCCGAGGTGGACGACGAGGGCCGTACCGTGTGGCTTGCAGTGGGCTGCGCGGCCTGCGCCAACAGCGGCTATCGCGGGCGAACCGGTATCCACGAACTGTTCGTGGTCGATGACCGGGTACGCGCGTTGATCCATGAAGGGCAGGGTGAGCCCCCGCTGCGCGAGGCGGCACGGCGTGCCGGCATGCGCACGTTGCGGCAGGATGGCCAGCGCTGGGTCGACAGCGGGGTGACCACGCTGGAAGAGATCCTGCGCGTTACCGGCGACGATTGAGGCCTGCATGGCACTGTTCGACTACCAGGCTGCCAACGCGCAGGGCCGCATCGAGAAGGGGCAGTTGGATGCCGACAGCCCGCGCGGTGCGCGCCAGCTGTTGCGCGGGCGCGGGCTGACCCCTGTGCAGGTAAGCGCCGCGCGCAGTGCCGGCAGTGGCTGGGGCGCTCGCCGGCTGTCTGCCAGCGAGCTGGCCTGGGCTACGCGCCAGCTGGCCAGCCTGCTGGCAGCCAGCCTGCCGTTGGAAGGCGCATTGAGCGCGGTGATCGAGCAGGCCGAACGCCCCCATGTTGCGCAGGCGCTCACCGCGGTACGCGCCGACGTGCGCGCCGGCCAGCGCCTGACCGTGGCGCTGGCAGCGCGGCCACGCGATTTTCCGCCGATCTATCGGGCGCTGGTAGGAGCAGGCGAAGACTCCGGCGATCTGGCACGGGTGATGGAGCGCCTGGCCGACTACATCGAAGAACGCAATGCGCTGCAGGCCAAGGTACTGACCGCCTTCATCTATCCAGCGGCGATCAGCCTGGTATCGGTGGCGATCGTGATCTTCCTGCTCAGCTACGTGGTGCCGCAGGTCGTGACTGCGTTCGTACAGGCGCGGCAGACGCTGCCGATGCTCACGCAAGTGATGCTGGCCGCCAGCGCGTTCGTACGCAGCTGGGGCGTGTGGGCGGGGCTGGGCATCGCTGCGCTGGTGGTGGCCTGGCGGTTGGCCCTGCGCAAGCCCGAGCTGCGCCTGCGATGGGACGCGATGCTGCTGCGGGTGCCGATGGTCGGGCGCTTCGTGCTGGGCGTGAACAGTGCGCGCTTCGCCTCGACATTGGCGATCCTGCTGGATGCTGGCGTGCCGCTGCTGCGTGCGCTTGAAGCTGCCCGGCAGACCCTGGGCAATGCGTTGCTGGCGCGTTGTGCAGATGATGTGTCCGCGCGAGTGCGCGAAGGTGCCGCGCTTGGCTCTGCGCTGAAGGTGCAGAAGGTGTATCCGCCGATCCTGGTGCACCTGGTGGCCAGTGGCGAGAAGACCGGTTCGCTGGCGCCTCTGCTGGATCGCGCCGCGCAGACGATCTCGCGCGAGATCGAGCGTCGCGCGATGGCACTGACTGCGTTGCTGGAGCCGACGATGATCCTGGTGATGGGCGGCGTGGTGTTGACGATCGTGCTGGCGGTGCTGATGCCGATCATGGAAATGAACCAATTGGTGCAGTGATGCGCGACGCCCATCACGGGTAGCACCGGGCCATGCCCGGCGAGCGCGCAGCGCGGGACGCTTTCGATTCTCCACACAATCCTCCACACCTTTTTTCGATCTTCCACAGGTTTCTTAAGCGGCCTGTCATCGGCGCAGACCAGCATGGACACGTCGCCGCAGAGTGGGCTGGGAGGCCCTCGGCGGCAGCAGGCGTGTAGTGACCGTTCCTCCCTTGGTGTTTCCCTTCGCAGTAAACCCTTCAGGAGAAGATCATGAACAAGTACAAGACCCTGGCCGCGCTGGTTGCTACCGCGCTGCTGGCCACCGCCGGTGCCGCTTCGGCGCAGACCGCCGTCACCGGTGGCGGTGCCTCGCTGCCGGCCGACCTCTACAAGGGTTCGGCTGACAGCATCCTGCCGGCCAACTTCAGCTACGCCGTGACCGGCTCGGGTACCGGCAAGAAGGCCTTCCTGGAAAACAACTCGGCGCTGTTCTCCACCACCGGCACCGTGCACTTCGCCGGTAGCGATTCGGTGCTGAGCAGCACCGAACTGAACACCTACAACAGCACTTACAACGTGTCCGGCGATGCCAACCGCTACGGCGCCCTGGTGCAGATTCCGTCGGTGGCCACCTCGGTCACGATTCCGTTCAACAAGGCCGGTTCGGCCGTTGACCTGTCGGTGACCCAGATCTGCGGCATCTTCTCCGGCAAGATCACCAGCTGGAGCCAGCTGGCGGGCCTGGGCCGTACCGGTGACATCCAGGTCGTCTACCGTGGCGAAAGCAGCGGCACCAGCGAACTGCTGACCCGCTTCCTGACCAGCGCCTGCCAGCCGGCTGACGTGTCGGGCAGCAACCTGAAGTTGACCAACGGCGTGCCGGCGTTCTCGGTGCAGTCGACCTTCGCCAACCTGTTCACCACCGTGCCGTCGAACTTCATCGCCGCACCGGCCACCGGTGGCACCGCGCTGTACAACGCCGTCTATGCCGTTGACGGCCGCGTTGGCTATGTCGGCCCGGACGTCATCCCGAGCCTGACCGACGCCACCAAGGTCGCCAAGGTCAAGGGCTTCTCGCCGGATGAAGTGAGCGTGCAGGCCACGCTGGAAACCGCTGCGCCGCCGACCGGTGCCGCTGCCGAGAACCCGGCGAACTGGGTGCCGGTGTTCGGCAACCCGAGCGCGGGCTATCCGATCGCTGGCTACACCAACTTCGTGTTCGGCCAGTGCTACAAGAACGCCACCGTGGGGGCCAACGTGCGCGGCTTCCTGACCCGCCATTACGGCAGCACCGTGGTCAACGGTGTCGAGCAGGGCCCGAACGACGTCGCCATCCGCGCGCACAAGTTCATCCCGCTGACCAAGGCCTGGCGCGATGCGGTCCGTGCTCGCTTCGCCACCGCCACCAACGCCGGTGCGGTGAACAATCCGAGCACCTGCTCGGGCATCGGCCGTCCGCTGTAACTGCGACATAGAAGTGTTCTCCGCGTGCGCCGGCCGTCAGGCCGGCGCACTGCGGTATGAACGACCGTATCCAGACAAGGCATGGAGTTGCCAATCTCATGAACTTGCTATTGAAGGCTTTCTGGCTCGCCAGTTGCGTGTTGGTCGGAACGCTAGAAGCAGATGCCCAAATTCTTGTCCAGGGCGGTGGCGCGACAATGCCCGCAGCTCTGTACCAAGGCAGTCCGGACAGCATTCTTCCGACCTCGTTCAGCTACGTCCCTACCAGCTCGGGCGTCGGCAAGCGGGCATTCCTGAGCAATGAGCCATCACTGTTTTCGACGACGGGGACTGTCCACTTTGCTGGCAGCGATGCGGTACTGAGCAGCACCGAGTTGTACAGCTACAACAGCACCTTCAACCGGGCTGGTGATCCCACCCGTTATGGGGCATTGATCCAGATTCCGGTTGCGCTGGCTCCGGTGATTATTCCCTTCAACAAGCCTGGTTCAGCAATTGACCTGTCGGTCACCCGGATCTGCGGGATATTCTCCGGCAAGATCAACAACTGGTCGACCATCGACAGCGCCCGCACCGGCACCATTCGGGTTGTCTACCGTGGCGAGAGCAGCGGCGCCACTGAATTGCTGGCCCGTTTCCTGACCAGCGCCTGCCAGCCGGCCGATGTCTCAGGCACCACGCTGAAGCTGACCAACGGCGTGCCGGCGTTTTCGGTGCAGTCGACCTTCGCCAATCTGTTCACTAGTGTTCCCGAGAACTTTGTTGCAGCTCCGGCGTCCGGTGACGCGGCGGTGTACGCCGCCATTTTTACGACCGTCGGAACAATGGGATACACAGGTCCAGACCTGTCTCTTGATCTCTCGGATGCTACTCGAGTTGCACAGGTCAAGGGCTTCTCTCCAAAGGACGTGAGTACTCAAGCGACACTGGACAACGTGCCACCGCCGGCCGGTGCCGCTGCCGAGAACCCAGCGAACTGGGTGCCGTGGTTCGGCAACCCGAGCTCAGGATATCCAATCGTGGGTACCACCAATCTCCTGTTTGGGCAGTGCTACAAGGATGTACTGTTGGCCGCAAGAGTCCGCGGAGCGCTTTCGCGACTCTACGGCAGTGTCGTGGTCAACGGCGTCGAGCAGGGCCCGAACGATGCCGCCATCGGCGCGCACAATTTCATTCCGCTTAACAAGGCCTGGCGTGATGCGATCCGTATGCGTTTCGTGGCCGCGAGCAACCCCGCTGCTTTGAACAATCCCGGCACCTGCTCGGGCATCGGCCGTCCGCTGTAACTGCAATTGCTTTGGTAGTTGCAGGAAGTGCACAAGGGCGCCGGCAGCAATGCCGGCGCCTTCTGCGTATGTCCGCTGCATGACCGTGATGCGCCTGTCGTCTTCACGCCGCCGCCACCGTCTATGAGGTGCAGGGCGTGCCTCGCGCAGGCCCATCCGTACACACGCCGCCGCCGACGCGGCCCATCAGGTTGACGAGGTCCCCGATGTCGCACCCGCATTCGCCCACCGCCCGTTTCCCTGCTGCCCTGTGGCGCAGCCACCCGATGGCCTGGGCCGTCGCCGTGGCCCTGGGCAGCGTGGTGGCTCCGGCCACTCAGGCCCAACAGGCGTTCAGCCCCGGCTGGTTCGCCGAGCGCGGTGCGGCGCAGGGCGCGGCGGCACAGAGCGGGCGCATGCCCAATGGCGTGCCGATCCAGTTCCAACTACCCGCGCAGCAGCAGGATGCGGCACGGCAGAAGCTGCAGCAGTCGATCGACAACCTTGGTACGGCCGCGCAGGCCATCGCCCTGCAGCAGCGCCTGCAGGAACAGGCACGGCAGGCGCGCCGCGAGGCGGGCTTCGTGATCGCCGATGGGCTGGGCAAGGATGGCCTGAAGGTCGACGAGAATCCGCTGACCCGCGGCTGGATCAACGCCCGCGAGGCGATCCAGTCGCAGGCCGCCGACGGGCGGGTGCTGGTCAACATCGAGCAGACCGCCGACCGGGCGATCCTGAACTGGGAAACCTTCAACATTGGTGGCAACACCACACTGAATTTCCTGCAGAACCCCGACTGGGCCGTGTTGAACCGGGTCAATGATCCCGCCGCAAGGCCCAGCCAGATCCTTGGCCAGCTGAAGGCCAATGGCACGGTGTTCGTGGCCAACCGCAACGGTGTGGTGTTCGGCAACAACAGCCAGGTCAATGTCCGCAACCTGGTGGCGGCGGCCGCGCGCATCAGCGACGCGCAGTTCCGTGAGCAGGGTCTGTACAGTGCCGAGGCGAACACCTCGGCGCTGACCGACGCCGTAGGCAAAGTCATGGTCGAACGCGGTGCACGCATCACCACGCACGAACCGACCACGGCAACGCGGGGCGGTGGCTATGTGCTGCTGGCTGGGCACAGCGTGGAGAACGCGGGCCAGATCGAGACGCGCAAAGGTCAGACCCAGCTTGCCGCCGGCGACAGTTTCGTGATCCGCCGTGGCGTGGGCACGGCGCAGAACACTGCATCGACCACCCGTGGCAACGAGATCGCACCGCGCTTCGTCGCTGACAGCACGGCCGGCAGCGTTCGCAACAGCGGTCTGATCCAGGCACGCGAGGGCGACATCACCCTGGCCGGCCGCACGGTCGAACAGGCCGGCGTTGCGGTTGCGACCACCACGCTGAATCAGCGCGGCACCGTACACCTGCTGAATTCGGCGTCCGATGCGGCGGGCAGTGTGACCCTGGCCTCCGGCTCGACCACTGCAGTACTGCTGGAAGACGATGGCAAGAGCACGGCGCTGGACAGCCAGCGCGATGCCCTCATCAGGGAATCGGCCGAGCAGGACAAGCTTCGCGGTGGCAGCAACAGTGGCACCTTCGACAATCTCTCGCGCCTGCAGGACCGCCGCGAGCAATCGCGCATCGAAGTCGTCTCCGGCGGCGATGTGAACTTCCAGGCCGGCGCGCTGGCGGTAGCCACCGGCGGCCAGGTAATCGCCGACGCCAGCCGACGCAGCTATCTGGATGATGGCGCGCGCGTGGACGTCTCCGGTGCGGTGGGCGTGCAGGTGGCGATGGAAAGCAACAACGTCAAGGTGAAGGTGCAGGGTAACGAGCTGCGCGATTCACCGGACAACCGTGACAGCGGCAAGCTGATCAGTAGCGAGGTGTGGATCGACCGCCGCCAGTTGATCGAAGTCGCCGCCGGTACCGGTGGCTATGACGGCACGCGCTGGTATGCCGGCGGCGGCCTGCTGGAAGTGGGTGGCTACCTGGACAATCAGGGGCATTCGATCAGCGAATGGGCGGCGCAGGGCGGCACCGTCCAGCTGGCAGGCAAGGAAGTGGTGAGCCACGCCGGTTCGCGCATCAATCTGGCCGGCGGCAGCCTGGATGTGCAGTCCGGCGTGGTGCAGCAGAGCTGGCTGCGTGGCCGCGATGGCCAGTTGTACCGGCTTGACGATGCACCGGCCGAGATGCTGTACGACAGTCTGTACCAGGGCTATGAAGTGAAGCAGGAACGGTGGGGAGTGACCGAATCGTTCCGCAATCCGCTGGTGGCACCCACCCAGCGTTTCGACAATGGCTATACCGTGGGACGCGATGCTGGCCGTCTGCTGATCTCGGCGCCCACGGCTGTCCTGCAGGGCCAGGTGGATACGGTGGCCTTTCAGGGCCTGCAGCAGACGCGCCGCCCCGACCAGGGGCAGGACGGATACGCGCAGGCACAGACGGCGGCGGCCCGCAACGCCCAGCTCTGGCTGGGGCGTTTCGACAACAACGGCCGAAGTGCAGTGTTCGATTCGCAGATCCGCATCGGAGCGCTCCAGGCCGACACCCGGTCATGGACGTTGCAGGCGCCGATCGGGGAAACACAGCGCAATACCGTGTGGTTGGACAGTGAGGTCCTGAGCGCTCAGCGTTGGGGGCAGGTGGACCTCGCTTCTGCGGGCCGTATCGACCTGGATGGCACGCTCAGGTTGCAGGAGGGCGGTCGGCTTGGGCTCACTGCAAGCCGCGTCGGCTTCGGCGGAACGGTGCAGATTGCCGGCGGGCAGGTGGAGGCCGGCAACCTGCTTCCGGCGCTCGGCGGGCCCTCGGCCCTGCTGAGGTCCGGACGCGGCGCGGTGGATGTTGCGGCGGGCGCGCGGATCGATCTTGGCGGTGGCTGGAGCAACGCGCTTGCAGCGCCGGAGGGCGGTCCGGCACAGGCGTGGATCGACGGCGGGCAGGTGCGCTTCAACAGCAGCCACGACATCGCTGTGGGCGAGGGAGCGACGATTCTGGTCGATGCCGGCGGCGCGATCGATGCCAGTGGCAAAGGGCGCGTAGGCAAGGGCGGCAGTGTCAGCCTGCTCGCGGCCAGCACCGAGGTTGCCACCGACGGCAGCGGGCGGATCCGTATCGGCGATGGCGCACGCTTCAGCGCGCTCGGCAATGGCAGCGGCAACTTCACGTTGGCAACAGGCGGTGCGGTGTCTATCGGCGCGCCTGGCACGGATGCATCGGCGGCGTCGTTGCAACTGCAGCCAGCACTGTTCAGGAGTGGCTTCGCCGGCTATGACATCGCCGGGCACAACGGTTTGACGGTTGAAGAAGGTACCCGGCTGCAGGTGGAACGACCGGCGCTGCGCCTGGCCGAGGGCGCACAGCAGGCACTGGCCCGCGAGCAGGGCGTGCAGACCTGGACGCCATCGTTGTATGAGGCGGATCCGGCCAGCGGGCGTGTATCGCAGCGCGGCGGCGCGAGCCTGGCACTGCGCGCAGGGCATCTGCTGTCCACGGCCGATCTGCGCGTTGGCAAGGGCGCAAGGATCGAGGTCGATGCCGGCCAGTCGATCGAACTGTTCAGCGCCGGCAACCTGGACGTGGCTGGCAGTCTGAAGGCGGCCGGCGGCCGAATCCGCCTGGACGAGGCATTCGACCCGACCGGTGTGCGTGGCGATCAACGCCGCGAACGTCGCTGGACGATTGCCGAGGGCGCCCTGCTGGACGTGAGCGGCGATAGCGTTTCCCTGCCCGACGCGCGCGGGACATTGCGCGGACAGGTGCGCAAGGGCGGAACGATCGAGATCGGGGGGGCGTTGGACTGGGAAGACCAGGACAACGTACGCCACTTGCCGCCCGATACCTTCGTGGTGGTGGAGCGCGGTGCGCGGCTGGACGCGTCCGGTGCTTCGGCGCTGCTGGACATTGATGGCAGCGGGCGCACCCGGGTGGACAGCGACGGCGGCAGCATCGTGCTGCGCGCCGGCAATGCGCTGTACCTGCAGGGCGACCTGGACGCAGCAGCGGGCGGCGACGGCGCGCGCGGCGGCACCCTGGGGGTTGCCTTCGGTGGTGGCACCTACGGCAGAACGGCAGACGGCAAGGAGGTGCTGGCACCGCGGGTGATCTCGTTGACCCAGCACGCCGCGCAGACGGCGGACCTGCCTGCACGCCTTGAGTACGGCCATGCGGCACTGTCGATGGGGCAGATCGAGGCCGGTGGTTTCGATCATCTGGCCCTGTTCGGCGACATCCGCGCCCTGGGAGATGTCAATCTGCGCATGGACCAGAGCCTGCGCATCCAGGGCTTGAATGAGCGTTACCTCGGCCTCGTCCCGGGCAACAGCGAGGGCGGCCGCCTGCAACTGGCCGCGCCATATGTCCGCCTTGCGCAGGGGCGCTGGTGGCAGCCGGCCGGGGAAGGCACGTTGCGCCCACTGGAGGCAGCGTTCGACAGCGGCCGGCAGCATCGCCTGGACGTGAGCGCCGATCTGATCGATCTGCGAGACGTCACCTGGCTGGCGGGATTTGACCAGGTCGCGCTGCGCAGCCGCGGTGACATCCGCATGCTGGCCCCGGTCGCCAGCAGTTCACTCGTCTCCACGCTGGCAAGCCCGGGTTCGATCGATATCAGCGCCGCACGTATGTATCCGGCGGCCCGGGCCAAGGGACGCATCGTGGCGGGCGTCCCCGACATCGGTCCTTCAGGCCTGTCCTGGCAGAACCCCGACGCCGTACTGCGCATCCATGGCATTGCAGGCGGCGCGCAACCGGCACCGGACTCTGCGTTCGGAAGCCTGGAGCTGGTGGCGGCGACGGTGGTGCAGGGCGGCAATGTGCAGGCGCCGTGGGGCCATGTACAGCTGGGTGGCAGGGAATTCAACGCCGATGCGGCCAGCCGCGTCGACCTGCTTGCAGGCAGCGTGACGTCGGTGAGCGGTGCCGGCCTGCAGCTGCCGTTTGGCGGCACCGTGGATGGTGTGGGCTGGCGCCGTAACGGTGCCGACTTCGATGTGCTGGGCCCCGGCTCGACCAACATCCCGATCGGTATCGACATCGTCGCCAACGCTTTCAATGGCGTGGCGGGCAGCGTGCTGGACGTCTCCGGCGGAGGCGAGCTGTCCGGTGCCGCATTCGTGGCGGGGCGCGGCGGCTCGGTGGACATCCTGAGGCACGCGCTGGCGGATGCGAACCCGCGCTACCGCTTCAGCGGCAGTGACAATGCGGTGTACGCGATCATGCCGGGACGCTCTGGCACGCAGGCGCCACAGGCGGTTGCTGATGGCAGCGCCGATCCGCGCATCGGCCAGCAGATCGTCATACCTGCGGGGGTCCCCGGCCTCCCGGCCGGAACCTACACGCTGCTGCCGGCAAGCTACGCACTGCAGAAGGGCGCATTCCGCGTCGAAGTCGGCGCCGAAAGCGCCGTCGGCAGCCGCCAGGCAGTGGCGACCGGCACGGGTTCCTGGCGCGTCAGTGGACACCAGGCGCAGAGCCTGGGCGGTGGAGTCTCATCGCTGCTCACCGATCTGGTGCTGACGCCGGCGGATGTGGTGCGCCGCCATGCCAGCTACAACGAGACCTCCTACAGCACGTTCGTACAGGGCGTGGCCGAACGGCGTGGCGAAGCGCTGCGCTGGCGGCCTACGGACGCCGGCAACCTCAACCTGGCACTGGGTGAGGGCGCCGGACGTTCGAGTGTGCCAGCCGCGATCTTCCAAGGCGTGTCGCGCTTCAACGCCGGCAGCAATGACGGACGCGGGGGCACGCTTTCGGTCAATCTGCTCACCTCCAATGACGCGATGTTGGAGATTGTCACCGAAGGCGGCAGCGCCGGCAGCGGTAGCGGCGCCACCGTCTTCGACTCGGCGCTCAATGCGTTCCGCCCGGAGACGATGCTGATCGGCGGCGTGCTGCGGCGTGACGCGACGACCCATTCGCTGGAGGGCAGGGCGCAGCACATCGTGGTGCGCAACGGCGTCAACCTGACGGCGCAGGAAGTGCTGCTGTCGGCCGCGTTCGGAGGCAAGGGAATCCTGGTGGAGCAGGGCGCTTCGATCGATACCTTGACCGGGGCAAATACCTCGCGCGTGGCACAGCCCACGGCGCCCTATCTGGTGTCGGGCGGCCTGCTTGCCGTGTCCAACCAGCGCTTGACGGCGCTCAGTGCGCAGGGCGGCAGTGCCGGCGGTCCGGTGGCGATCGACATCGGCGGATGCGTGGTGGACTGCAATGGCCAGACCCGGTTGCTGTCGGCAGGCAGCATCAACGTGGTCACCGACGGCGCGCTGAGCATTGGCGACGCGGTGAGCTACGGCACGCGCCAGCTCGGCCTGGGCATGTCGGCGCTCAATCTCGGCAGCGCCGAAGCCATTGCGGTGGCAGCGGCAGCCGGCGGCCTGCCGGCGGGCATGACCATGAACCAGGAGGTCCTGCAGCGATTGCTGCGTGGAAACACCGCCACCGGCGCGCCGGCGCTGGAGGCGCTGAGCCTGACCGCGCGCGATGCCATCAATGTGTTCGGCAGCGTGGACCTGGATACGCGTGACAGTGCGACCGGCCGCAGCAGTCTACGCAGTCTGGTGCTGGGTGCCCCTGCCATTCATGGTTACGGCACTGCGACCGACCGCGCCCGCATCTTCGCCGATACGCTGATCTGGGACGGTACGCTGGCCGGCACCACGTTGCCCGGCGGTGAGCAGACCCAGCCGGCCGGCGAGGCGATGGTGGGTCGGCTTGGCCAAGGGCAGCTGGAAATCAATACGCGGGTGCTGGAACTGGGGCGTGCGCCCTTCACCCGGCCCAGTTCGTCGGTGGCCGCGGATCGCCAGGTGCTTGGCTTCGCCGGCGCTACCCTGGCAGCGTCGGATCGCATGTTGTTCTCCGGCAAGGGCAGCCTGGATGTCTTCCAGCGCCAGGGCGACTACGTGGCAGGCAGCGGCTGGCAGTTCAGCGGCGGCGCGCTGGATATCGTTACCCCGCTGCTGACCGGCAGCGCGGGCGCGCAGCTGGCAATCCGCAATGGCGGTACGGTGCAGGTGCGCGGTGCTGCGGCAACCGCGGGCAGCGATGCGTTGGGTGCGGAGTTGTCCATCACGGCCGAACGCGTTGTGATCGACAGCCGGGTGGCGCTGGCGTCCGGCCGGTTCGAAGCCAATGCCCGCCAGGGCATGGCGCTTGGCAGCAATGCAATGCTGGACATGGCGGGGCGGAAGGTAAGCCTGTTCGACGTGGACAAGTACAGTTGGGGCGGCGACGTAGCGCTGTCGAGCCGTGACGGTGACATCGTTGCCGACGCGGCGTCGCGCATCGATCTTTCCGCCCGCAACAACCGCGGCGGCCGCTTGACGGTCGCTGCGCTGGGCCCGCAGGGCGGCCGTGTAGATCTGGCAGGTACGTTGCTTGGCGGAGCCAGCGGCCGCTACGACGCCGGTGGCACTGAAGTGCCCTACGACGGCGGCGAGCTGGTAGTGCGTGCACGCCAGTTGCAGGACTTCTCCGGCCTGAACACCCGGCTTACCGCCGGTGGCATTACCGGTGGCCGGACGTTCCAGTTGAGCGAAGGCGACCTGGTGATCGGCGATGAAGTGAAGGCGCGCAACGTTGATATCAGCGTCGATGGTGGCAGCCTGCTCGTCAATGGCCGCATTGATGCCAGTGGCGAACAGGTCGGCAGCATCCGCCTGTCCGCCCGCGATGTGTTGCGTATCGACGGAGCATTGGACGCGCATGGCAGCGCCTTGCGCGTCGATAGTTACGGCAAGATCATCGACAGCCCGAACCGGGCGATGATCGAACTGACCTCGGCCAGTGGCAGCCTGCAGCTGGGCGCGATCTCATCGATGGACCTGCGCGCCGGCACCTCGGTGGCCACGGGTAGCAGCCCGGGCCAGAACGATGGCCGCGCACGCGGCAGCGTCAAGCTCAACGTGCCACGCGTGGGCAGCAACGACGCCGCGATCGACGTGGCCAGCGGCATCCGTATCGCCGGTGCCGCCGACGTCCAGGTCAACGCCTTCCGCAGCTATGATTCGGCGCCATTGGCCAGCGCTCCGGACGTGCATGGCCATCGTCCGCAGGTGATCAACCAACACTGGCTGGACACGGTTGTGGACCCGGACAACAGCCAGTGGATGAACGCCGCGCTGACCAATACGGTACTGCAGCAGCGTACTGCCGCACTGGGCAGCTATCGCCTGCGCCCCGGCGTGCAGATCGTGGCGCGGACCAGCAGTGACAACCCGCGTGGCGATCTGGTCGTGGCCGGCGATATCGATCTGTCCGGCTACCGCTACGGACCGCAGTCGAACCGGACCGATCCAGCGCGCCGTGGCTTTGGTGAATCGGCAGCGCTGGTGCTGCGCGCCGAAGGCGATATCAACGTCTACGGCAGCATCAACGATGGATTCGCGCCGCCGCCTGCCAATCCCGATGAGGACGGCTGGGTGCTGCTGGAAGGGCGCAGTGCCGGTACGCCCAACACGGCGTTCGGTGGCGACCTGATCGTGCCCGGCGAAGGTGTACAGCTGCAGCGCGGCACCGAATTCCGTGCTGGCGCGACGCTGAACTATGCACTGCCCTTCGAGGCCGTGACCCTGCCGGCCGGAACCGTGCTGCCCGCGGAAATGCGGTTGTCGGGACCGCTGCTGCTGCCGGCCGGCACCGTGCTGGGCGCAGCAGTGACGACGGCGGGTGGCGAGGTGGTAGCGGCTGGAACCGTGCTGGCCCAGGCATTGACGTTGCAGGCGGGTGCGCGCCTGGGCGCCGGCTTCCGGCTGCGCGCGCCGGCGCCGGTGGCCGCACAGGTGTGGCCGGCCGGCGTCGCGCTGCCGATGGCGATGAAGCTGTCAGGCGCGCTGGACCTGCATGCCGGCGCGATCATCCCGTCGATGACCAAGGTGGAGCTGGCCGGCGATGCGCCGGTGAAACTGCGGCCTGCCGACGCCAGCGGGCGCCAGGGACGCAACTGGGCGCTGGCGGCGATGCTGCCCGAAGGGACCACCTCGTGGGATCTGACTGCAGTGGCCGGTGCCGATACGACCGCTGCCGATCCGCGTACCCGCAGCTGGGGAAGTGACGGCAGCATCGTGCTGGCCGACAGCCACTACAGCACCATCGGGACGGTGACCACGACGACGGAATGGAAGGGTGATCGCGTGATCACCCTGGACGGCTCGCTGAATCTGTGGGGTGACGAATCGTGGGTCGGGAAGCCCGTGGCTGATCTGGCCCGGGAGCTGGGTTTGACCGAGAACGAAGTCTGTGAGTCCGGACCCAATTGCGGCCCCGCCCCGCGACTGGTGGACAAGGAAGGCTCGCTGGCATGGTGGGGCGATGAATCCTGGGTCGGCCGCCCGGCTACGGAACTGGGTGCCGAGATGGGCATGTCGGAGGAAGAGATCTGCGCGGCAATGGGCTACTGCTACGGCGGCGGTACGCTTACCGAAGTCACCACCTACGGCAAGCGCCTTGGCTCGCCGGCCTGGAGCGTGCTGCGTACCGGCAAGGGTGATCTGGCACTGCTGGCCGCGCAGGACGTGCGCATGAAGTCCGGCTTCGGCGTGTACACCGCAGGTGCGCCGACGCTACTGGGCGATGGCAGCGACCCCCAGTTCAATCCGGTGCGTACGGCTGCGCCCTGGCACACCTCGCTGCTGGGCAGGAACCAGGTCTCGGGCAACTATGATGCGGCGCTGGCCAGTTACCGTGCGTGGTATCCCGACCATGGCGGCGATGTCAGGGTTGAAGCTGGACGCGACATCATCGGCGACGCCTGGACCGCCCGGTCCGAATCCGGTACGGCGCAGCGCGACCAGGCCGGGCATTCAAGCGCAGCCGTGGGCGGCTGGTTGTGGCGGCAGGGTACGGGCACCACCGAAGGCGTCCAGGCAACACCCACGAGCTGGTGGATCAACTTCGGCACGTACAGCACCGTGGGCGCCGAAGCGGACGCAGCTCCCCGCATGGTCGGGTTCACCGGCTTCGGCACGTTGGGAGGCGGCAATCTTTCACTGGAAGCGGGCCGCCACGCGGGCGTGCTCGACCCGATGGGCAATGCCCTGGGTCTGTTGACCGCGCCTCATTCCAGCGCGATTGTTGCTGCGGTCGGGTCGACCGGGCGCGTCAGCAACGGTGAGCTGCATCTGACCGGTGGCGGCGACCTGACGCTGCGAAGCGGCGGAGCGCTCAACCCCGGCCTGCGCGCCAGCGCGCAGCAGCCCGAAGGGTTCCTGCAGGATCTGGATCTCAATGGCGCGGTGACCAACCTGCGCGGCAGCACCCTGCTGCAGGCGGCGCGCATCGGTGGCCTCAGCGCGATACAGAGCAGCTACGGAATGCTGGGCCTGAAGGATCCGTTCGTGGCCGACGCCCCGGTGGCGATGGCGGGGCCCCTGCTCATTCTGGGTGATTCCACTGCCCGGCTGCAGGCCCGTGGTGACATTGTTCTCGGTGGCGCCGCAGATGCAGGGCGTGTGCCGACGGCCAACTACAACGACGTGGTTCTGGGCGATGGCCAGCATGCAGCTGGCACGACGTGGTTCTCGCTCTGGACCCGAGGCACGGCACTGGACCTGTTCTCGGTAGGCGGAAATCTCGCACCCAGCCTGGCCGGAAGTCTGCATGCAACCGGTAGCAACATGTTCGCTGAAGGCGTCGCGCTGCGCGAGCAATCCGTTCCCGCCAGCATCAATTACTGGCTGTATCCGTCCAGGTTCAGTGCGGTGGCTGCGAGTGGTGACATCATCAGCGCCACGCTTCGAGGCCTCGGACCGGGGGCGACCACGGGTGATGTGATCCTGCTCGCGCCTTCGGCCAGCGGCCGGCTCGATGTTCTGGCCGGGGGCTCGATCCATGCCGCGACCAATGCCACCGGCATTGCACGTTCCGGTAGCGACGCCCGCCTGCCTGGCCCGCTTGATCCTGCATTCATGGCCCAGCAGGGCGTCAGCCGGACCCGGGTCAGCCACAATCTATCGAACGATGGGGTGCAGGGTCCAGACCCGGCGGCGATGCTGCCATTGTTCGCGTTCGGCCCCAGTACCCCGACTACCGGTGCGCTGACGTCCCGGCCCACATCACCGAGCCGCTTCTATGCCGTTGCCGGTGACATCATCGGCTTGGGCAGCGGCGGGCGCAGGCAATTGAGGCGGAACATCGGCGAGGAGAGCAGGACACTGTTCGACTGGTACGAAGCGGGCTCGGCCGTACAGCTGCGCGCCGGTCGCGACGTGATCAATGCGAACGTCACAGCGCTCAACACCAGCGGTACCGATATCAGCGGGATCGAGGCGGGCCGGGACATCATCCGCAGCAACCTGACGGTGGCCGGCCCCGGCAACGTTGAAGTGAGTGCGGGCCGGCAGCTGCGCCAGGAAGAGGCCGGAAGCATCGTGAGCCTGGGTGGCGTCGTCCAGGGCGATGCCCGTCCCGGTGCCAGCATCGCAGTGACTGCCGGCAATCAGGGCATTGACTTCGATGCACTGCGCACGCGCTACCTGGATCCGGCCAACCTGGCCGATCCGGCGCAGTCGCTGGCATCGCAGCCCGGCAAGGCGGTGAAGATCTATGACCAGGAGTTGAAGCAGTGGCTGCAGCAGCGCTTCGGCCTGACCGTCGACGGCGCCGAGGCGCTGGCTGCGTTCGACCGGTTGCCGAGCGAACAGCAACGGATCTTCCTGCGCCAGGTCTACTACGCCGAACTGCGCGAAGGTGGCCGCGAGTACAACGATCGGAATGGGCCACGCGTTGGTTCTTACCTGCGCGGCCGCGAGGCCATCGCCACGCTGATGCCGGACAAGGATGCAGCGGGTGCGACGATCCAACGCACTGGCGATATCCTGATGTATGGCGGCTCCGGCGTGCGTACCGAAGCCGGCGGCAACATCGAGCTGATGGCACCGGGCGGACAGATCGTGGTGGGTGTGCAGGGCGTGGTGCCGCCGGCCAGTGCCGGGCTGGTGACCCAAGGGCAGGGTGACATCCGGCTGTTCAGCCAGGACAGCGTGCTGCTCGGCCTGTCGCGGGTGATGACGACGTTCGGCGGTGACATCCTGGCCTGGTCGGAGCAGGGTGACATCAATGCCGGACGCGGTTCGCAGACTACGCTGCTGTATACGCCACCGCGTCGCGTCTATGACGGCTGGGGTAATGTGATCCTGTCGCCGCAGGCTCCCGCCAGTGGCGCAGGCATCGCCACCTTGAACCCCATCGCCGAAGTGCCGCCGGGCGACGTCGACCTGATCGCGCCGCTGGGCACCATCGATGCAGGCGAGGCCGGTATTCGCGTCTCGGGCAACATCAACCTTGCCGCGCTGCAGGTGCTCAACGCGGCCAACATCCAGGTGCAGGGTGAGAGCAAGGGCCTGCCGGTGTTGGCCACGGTGAACGTCAATGCGCTGGCGTCGGCCAGTGCGGCAGCGAACAGTGCCAGCCAGGCCGCACAGGACGTGATGCGCAAGAGCCAGGACGACGCACGGCGTAACCAGCCGTCGGTGATCAGCGTGCAGATCCTCGGTTTCGGCAGTGGCACCAGCAGCATTGCGCCGCCGGCGCGCGGCACGACCGCCAACAGCGGCTACGACGCCAACAGCGCCTTCCAGTTCCCGCAGGCAAGCCACGACGATGGCACGCAGCGCCGATAGGCATTGCATGCCCCGGTAGGTGCCGACCTTGGTCGGCACGCATTGCCCGATGCACCGCATCGGGCTGCAGCATCGGGCCAGCCGCCAGGGAGCGGTGGCGGCCCCAGCCAGGACGGCACGGAGGGCAGGGAGCGGCCATCAGCGGTGAGGACCACCGACACAGCGCCGCCGGGTGCAGGAGAGCACCCGGCGGCAGGAGGGTAGTAGACCTACGCCATGCGTGGATGCCTGGGCCAGCATCAGTGCCGACCAACGGTCGGCACCCACCAGAGGAGGCTCGGGGGTAGATCCCCGCCATCACCAGAGCAGGCTCAGCAGTAGATCCCAGCCACCAGCGGAGCAGGCTCTGCAGTAGATCTACGCCATGCGTGGATGCGGTGCCACGAACGAATCCTACAACTCCAGCACCCGCCGGTAGCTCAATGGCCCACGCCCATCGCGCAGGCCCAGCCGCAGCTCCAGTCCGGTGGCTGGCAGCATCTCGCCCTTGCTCGGCAACACGGCCCATCCCGCGCCGGGCTGCCACGCCCGCAGCTCGAACCGCTGCACATCGCGCGCCACCGCGATGCCCTTCGACTGTTCCGGCGCAGGCAATGGATACCGGTCCGTGGCCGCGCCGCTGGCCCGCCACAGTGTGCTGCCCTGACGCCACCAGCGCACCCGCTGCCAGTGCAGCCCATCGCTGCCCACGCTGCGGGTGATCTCCAGCGCGAAGCTTCCATCCGGGTGCCGTTCACTCACCAGCGACGGAGGCAGCAATCGCTGCGGACGATCAGCCGGACGCACCGCGCCATTCATCAGCGCATCATCCGCACGCATCTCGATATCCCGCTGGAACTGCTGCAGCACGCGCAGTGCGGTGGTGGTCTCGGCATCTGCCTGTCGCAGGCGCTGGTCGCTGCTGGCCACGCTGTCGAGCGCACGCCAGCAGATCAGCGCCAGCACGCCCATGATGGTGATCGCGATCATCACCTCGATCAGGGTGAAACCGCCCACGGCGCGCTTCATGGCGCGGCCGTCCACGGCAGCTGCATCCGCGCCAGCGACTGCCGCGGTGCATCCTCGGCGACCACGCTCAGTTCCAGCTGCGGCTGGCCGTCGCTGCCCGTGCCCAGGTGCTGCAGCACCAGGAAGGTTCCGCGTCCCTGCACGCAGCGTTGCCGTGCATCCTGGGGTGCCTGCCCGGCCAAACGAAGCTCCTGCCAGCGGTCCTGCGCGCACATCAGTGCCAAGCGGCGATCACGCAGCCGTGACTGATCGTCGGTGGCCACCGCCACCGAGCGCATCACCGCCGCCAGCGCAATCGAAACGATCGCCAGTGCGATCAGCACCTCGATCAAGGTGAATCCGCGCATGTTCCGCTTCACTGCACGACCTGCAATTGTCCGCTGCCATCATCACGAAGACGCAGTGTGCGGCCCTCCAGCGACAGCCCCAGCTCCCAGGCGGTACCGATCCATTCCGGGCTTAGTTCGATGGCATTGGCGGGCTGCACCGCGATACCCGTTGCCTGCCACCGCTGCGGCCGCAACAGGTCGTCGCGCTGTACGGTCACCCATTGGCTGCCCTCGCGGCGGCTGAAGCGATAGCCGCTGGCGTCGGCCTGCCAGCGGATGCTGCGGCCGTCGATGCGGGCCTCGTCCCGTGCCGCCTGCAGGCGCTGCGCCAGCCGCTCGGCTTCCTGCCGCAGCTGCCGGCCGGGGTCGAGCAGGCTGCCCAGGCCCAGGCCGATCCCGGCCGTGCAGATGCCGATGATGACCAGCACCACCATCAGTTCGATCAGGGTGAAGCCATGCGGAATGCGTTGCATCGACATCGCCTCCTGTCCTTGCCGATGCCTGCCAGCGTAAGCGCGGATGATGAAACAAAAGCGTCAGCGACGGCTGCTAGCGTGGGCGGACACGAACGTGGCAATGGTGCGGAACATGGATGGCAGGCGCTGGGATCGCAATCAGGTGTTGACCCTGCTGGCGGCGACGCTGCTGCTGGCGGTGGTGGCCTATTGGGGCGTGACCCTTGTCGGCCAAATACCCTCGGTGGCCGCCAGTGAGGCACAGCCGAATGTGCCTGTGCGGCCCGTGTTCGACGCAGCGGCGAGTCTGCCGCTGGTGCGGCTGCTTTCACCCGGTGCGGTGCAGACAGAAGTGGTCGTGCTGGGCGTGATGGCCGGTGACCACGCGCCACTGGCCCTGCTCTCGGTGGATGGCCGCCCAGCGGAAGCCTATGCCCCCGGTCAGCGGCTGGGTCCATCCACGGTATTGGCCGGCATCAGTGCCAGCGCGGTGGAGCTGCAGCAGGCAGGCCAGTCGCGCAGCCTGCCGGTGCCGGAGCTGCCACCGGTGCCGACCGATGGCATCGTGCCCGCCAGCCCCCTGTAGAGCCGAGCCCACGCTCGGCTGTCTTCGCATTCATCGGCGATGCCACACAGAAGCAGCCGAGCGTGGGCTCGGCATCTACAGATGCGCAGGATCAGCGCGCCGGACGCTGGGGTACCACCGAACGACCAAGGGCATCGCCCATGCGCTGTCGCGTGCCTTCCAGGTTGTACTGCATCAGCTGGTTGCCGGGCTGCCGCATCAGCCGTTCGGCTTCGGGCAATGCCGGTGACTTCGCAGATTTCGCCGGCGGCGCCAGCTTGCGCTGCAGGCACTCCCAGGCGGGAATCCGTTCGCCGTTGACCTGTACTTCAATACACGGTGCAGCGTCCTCCTGTGTTTTTTGTTCGCCGGCCTGCACCGAGGGCAGCACCAGCAACACGACGAAGGCGAGCGCCGGACGACGCCATGTGATCAACAGTCCGCTCATTTCCGATCTCCCGCAGCAGCAAGGGCTCTGCAATGCAGACGTATGGCGTGCGCAGTGTCCGCCTGCGCGCGTTGGCGGACCGTCAAAAGATGACAGTGCTGTCACAAAACTGTTGGCGGCTTTGACGCGACCTACACGTCCTGTTGGTAGACCCACGCGCCGCTCCATGGCCACTTCCTTCGATACGACGCGATGCTTTCGATGACTCCTGTTCCGTGCCGAGCCGTCCGCCTTCCGCTGCGCCTGCATCCGCTGGTGCTGGCCCTGGCAACCCTGCCGCTGCCGCTGTTTGCGCAGGAGGCGGCACCTGCGCCCAGCGTGAACATCAATGAGTACATCGTGCGTGGCAACACCGTGCTCGATCCGCGCCAGATTGAACGCGCGGTGGAGCCGTTCCTCGGCCCGGGCAAGACCCTGGCCGATGTCGAAAAGGCACGCGACGCGGTGAATGCGCTGTATCAGCAGGCGGGCTACCAGTCGGTCTATGTCGAGCTGCCCGAACAACAGGTCAGTGCTGGTGTGGTACTGCTGAAAGTGCAGCAGACGCCGATCGGCCAGCTGCGGGTCGTAGGCACGAAGCACGAATCGCCCGAACGCATCCGTGAGCGCGTGCCGGCACTGGCCGAGGGCAAGGTGCCTGATTTCGACCAGGCACAGAAGGAATTGACCGCGCTCAACGAAGGTGGCCGTCGCCAGGTGATGCCGCTGGTGCGCGAAGGCCAGGTGCCGGGCACGATGGATGTGGACCTGCAGGTGGAGGAAAAGTCGCCGTGGCGGGCCAGCGTGGCGGTCAACAACGACCACAGCGCTGATACCGAGAAGCTGCGAATGAGTGCGTCGCTGGCCTACGACAATCTGTGGAAGCGCGGGCACAGCGCCAACATTGGCGTGTATCTGGCCCCGGAAGATGCCAAGCAGGCCAAGGTGTTTTCGGCCTCGTACATGATGCCGTTCGAAGGCACGCCGTGGAGCCTGGAAGCGTCCGGCTACAAGTCCGACAGCCGCGTACTGAACGCAGGCGGACAGGTCGGTACCGGCACCGGTACCAACGTGATCGGCA
This sequence comes from Stenotrophomonas maltophilia, assembly GCF_004920835.1. Classification (GTDB taxonomy): domain Bacteria; phylum Pseudomonadota; class Gammaproteobacteria; order Xanthomonadales; family Xanthomonadaceae; genus Stenotrophomonas; species Stenotrophomonas maltophilia_AQ. Next base: position 222,435 of record NZ_QFHO01000001.1, on the reverse strand, counting down.
ACGGCCATTCGATCGGCGTCAAGCTCAACTATCGACTGGCCGGCAGCAGCCAGTGGTGGCGCCAGCTCAGCCTCGGTGTGGACTTCAAGGACACCGAGGAAGACACGCAGATGGGCAAGGAGAGCCTGAAAACGCCGCTGAAGTACGCGCCGATCAGCCTGGCATTCGTCGGAGTGCGTCAGGGTGAGCAGGACCAGCTGAGCATCAACACCCAGTTGGTCGCCGGCACCCGTCGCCTGTTCGGCTATGGCAGCGATGCCATCGGCTTCGGGCAGAAGCGCTACTGGGCCGATCCGAGTTTCGTGGCCTTCAAGGCCGATGTGGCCAACACCCACACCTTCGGCAGCGATTGGCAGTGGTACGCGCGCGGCTCGCTGCAGGTAACCGATGCGCCGCTGGTGTCGGCCGAGCAGTTCGCCGCCGGTGGCATGTACACCGTGCGCGGCTATCTCTCGGCTGAGGCGATCGGCGACTACGGCGGCCTGGCCAGCCTGGAGTGGCGTACCCCGGCATGGTCGCTGTGGAGCGGCACCGATCTGCGCGTCTACAGCTTTGCCGACGCGGCCTACCTGCGCCTGCGCCAGCCGCTGCCCGAGCAGCGTGACAAGTACAACCTGGCTTCGGTCGGCCTGGGTGCGCAGCTGCGCCTGGGCGAACACCTGCAACTGCGCCTGGACTACGCCTGGCCCTATGCCGATGGCCCGGTCACGCGCAAGGACGACCCGCGCCTGCATTTCAACATCAGCACCAGTTACTGATCCTTTCCTTGAACATGCGTTCTCCGGAGACCCTTCGCATGGACCGTTTGCTTTCCCGAGTGTTGCTGCTGCTGGCCGCGCTGGTTGCGCTGCCCGCCGCTGCGGCCGATGCCAATTGGTGGCAGGCCGAATGGAAGTACCGCAAGCCGATTACCGTCGACGCCGGCCCGCAGGGTGCGGGCCTGGCCGGTGACCCGGGCCGTACGCCGCTGCTGCTGCGCCTGCATACCGGCAACTTCGGTTTCGACGGCACCCAGGATGCGGGCAATGACCTGCGTTTCGTCTCGGGTGATGGCCGCACCGTGCTGGCCCACCAGATCGAGCAGTTCGATCCCAAGCTGGGCCTGGCCCTGATCTGGGTGGACGTACCGGCGGTCAGCGCCGCCGCGCCGCAGACGATCTGGATGTACTACGGCAACGAGAAGGCCCCGGCCAGCGGCAACGGCCAGCAGGTGTTCGACCCGGACTACACGCTGGTCTACCACTTCGCCGAAGCCAATGCGCCGGCACGCGACACCACCGCCTACGGCAACAATGCCGGCGCTGTGGTACCGCCGTTCGAAGGTTCGGTGATCGGCCGTGGCGTGCAGCTGGGCGCAGGCCCGCTGCCGTTGCCGGCCAGCGCCTCGCTGGCACAGGAAGCGGGTACGCCGTTGACCCTCTCGGCCTGGATCAAGCCGGGCAGCAACAATGCGGCGCAGGCGATCTACGCCCGTCGCGATGGCGCCTCCGAGCTGGTGGTCGGTATCGAGAACCGCGTGCCTTTCGTACAGCTCAATGGCCAGCGCAGCACGCCGGCACAGCCGATTCCGGAAGGGCAGTGGGCGCACGTGGCACTGACTGCGGAGAAGGGCGCACTGCAGCTGTACCTCAATGGTCGCGTGGTCGCGCAATTGAGCGGCGAGCTGCCGGCGCTGGGTACCGCCCCGGTAGTGGGCGCCGATGCACCGGGCGCGGTACAGCCTCTGGCCAACTTCGAAGGCGCACTGGATGAACTGCGCATCTCGCGTGTGGCACGTCCGGCGGCGCTGCTGCTGGCCGATGCCACTGCGCAGGGTGCCGACTCGCGCCTGATCAGCTACGGCGCCGATGAGCAGTCGGCCGGCCAGAGCCACTTCGGCTTCATTCTCAAGGCGATGCCGTTCGATGCCTGGGTGGTGGTCGCCATCCTCGGCCTGATGATGCTGATGTCATGGGCGATCATGATCGCCAAGAGCCGCCACTTCGGCCGCACCAGCAAGGCCAACGCGGTATTCACCGAAAGCTTCGGCAAGTTGTCCGGTGTGCCGCTGCGCACTCTGTCCGAGATGGACCGCCAGGGCAAGGCGCCGACCGCGATGCATGACGGCTCGCTGTGGCGCATCTACCAGGTGGCCATCGATGAAATGCAGCAGCGCCACCAGCGTGATGGCAACAGTGGCTACCTGAGCGGCGCCACCATCGCCGCGATCCGTGCCTCGATGGATGCGGTGATGGTGCGCGAGCAGGAAGCGATGGCACGGCGCATGAACTGGCTGTCGACAACCATCGAAGGTGCGCCCTACGTGGGCCTGTTCGGCACCGTGATCGGCATCATGCTGGTGTTCGTGGTGGCGGCGATGGCCGGCGCGGTGGACATCAACTCGGTGGCGCCGGGCATGGCTGCAGCGCTGCTGTGTACCGCAGCCGGCCTCGGCGTCGCGATCCCGGCGCTGTTCGGCTACAACTACCTGGGCGCACGCGCCGAGGCGATCGGCGCAGACATGGCGGTGTTCATCGACGAGTTCGCCGCGCGACTGGCCGAAGAGCAGGACGGGCGCGGCCCGGCCGCGGTCCAGGGCTGAGGGGCGCGCCATGGGCCAGAAGGCGAAGTTCGGCATCAAGAAGCGCGAGAAGGGCATCAACGTGACGCCCTTCGTGGACGTGCTGCTGGTGGTGCTGGTGATCTTCATCCTGACCAGCAACGCCTCCATTCCCGGCATCGAGGTCAACCTGCCGAAGGCCAGCAACAGCGTGGCCCTGGAAAAGCCGAAGACCAAGGCGATCACCATCGACCCCAGTGGCCAGGTGTTCCTGGATGCCTACCCGGTGACGATGGCCGAGCTGGAAGACCGGCTGCGTACCGAACGCGCGACCACGCCAGATTTTCCGGTGATCGTACGCGGTGATGCGCAGGTGCAGTACGCCCGCGTGGTCGAGGTGCTGGACCTGCTGCGGCGGCTGGAGCTGGCCCAGGTCGGCCTGGTCACCGGCAAGGCGCAGGGCTGAGGCATGACGGCCCATCAACCCCCTCGGCCGGAGCCCGGCATGCGCGGTCGCCAGTTGCTGGTGACCGTCGCGCTGGTGCTGGCCGCCTTGCTGGTGCTAGGCATCGCGGTGTGGTGGCTGCTGTTCAAGGACACCGCCAGCACCCGTCGGCCGGTGGTGCAGCCGCCGATGCTGGCACTGCCACCGCCGCCTCCGCCGCCACCCCCGCCGCCGGAAAAGCCGCCAGAGCCGGAAACGCCGCCGGAAGAAACGATGCCCGAGCCGGAGCCGCTGGATCAGCCGACGCCCGCTGAAGAGCCGACGCCGACCCCGGACAACGCTGACCCGGTGACGATGAATGCCGATGCCCAGGCTGGCGGTGACAACTTCGGCATCCAGTCCGGCAGTGGCGGTGGCTCGTCGGGCGTCGGCCGTGGCGGCGCCGGCAATGCCACCTACGGTCGCTACCTCGGCTACCTGATGCAGCAAGCGATCTCGCGCGACGACAAGGTCAAGCGCCTGGCGTTCCAGCTGCAGGTGAATGTGTGGCTGGCCACGGACGGTCGGCTGGAGAAGGTCGAGCTGGTGCGTGGCAGCGGTAACGAGGAGGCCGACGCGGCCGTGCTCGACGCGCTGCGACGCATCGGCAAGGTCGACCAGGCACCGCCGCCGTCACTCGATTTCCCCGCCCGCGTCCTGATCCAGGGCCGCCGGCCCGGGGCCTGATTCCCGACTTCCATGATTCCCCTTCTTTCGATGAGAACCGTGATGAACGACCACGTCCGCGCACGAACCGACTCCCGCCGCCCGCGGCCGGCCCGACGGGCGCTGCTGTGCTGCGCCGTGCTGCTCAGCCTGGCCGCACCGGCCGGTGCGATGGCCGCCGAAACCACCATGGTCAAGCTGATCAAGGGCCTGATCGCCAGTGGTGCACTGAAGCCCGAAGACGGCCAGGCGTTGTTGGTGCAGGCCGAAGCCGAAGCGGTGGCCGCACAACGCACCGCAGCCAGCGGCAGCACGGCCGCCAGCGGTGGCGTGGCCCTGGAAGCCGGCGACGTGCGCGTGCCCTACGTGCCGCAGAGCGTACGCGACGGCATTCGTGACGAGGTGCGCCAGGACGTGATGGCGCAGGCCAAGGCGGAAGGCTGGGCGGCACCCAACGAAGTGGCCGAATGGACCAAGCGCATCAAGGTCACCGGTGACATGCGCGTACGCAGCGAGTCGCGCTTCTACTCCGAGCGCAACAGCGACATCGTGAGCAACTGGGCGTCGATCAATTCCGGCAACGGCTTCGATACGAACACCAACACCAACCTGCAGCTGCCACCGCTGCTCAACACCCGCCAGGACCGCCGCAACCTGTGGCGCATCCGTGCCCGTCTCGGCATCGAAGCGACCATCGGCCAGCACACTACCGCCGGCGTACGCCTGGCCAGTGGCAGCAGCAATGGCCCGGTGTCGACCACCGAGCAGCTGGGTGGCGGCCTGAGCAAGAAGGATGTATGGCTTGACCAGGCCTGGCTGGCCTACAGCCCGGCCGACTGGGTGACCGTGCGCGGTGGCCGCTTCGGCAACCCGTTCTGGACCAGTGACACGCTGTTCTCCAACGACCTCAACTTCGACGGCCTGGCCGCCAATCTGAAGTACGACCTCGATGGCGGCGACGTCGGTCTGTTCGCCAATCTGGCGGTGGTGCCGTTGGAATACACCTCCGACAGCTCGCCCAGCCAGAGCCGGGTCAAGACCCCGAACGAGAACAAGTGGCTGTCCGGTGCGCAGGTGGGTGTGAACTGGCACTTCAACGACGACAATGCGCTGCGCGCCGCGCTGGGCTACTACGATTTCAAGAACATCAGTGGTCGCCTGTCCTCACCGTGTGCGCTGTATGCGGGTGCGGTGGGCTGCGACACCGACTGGTCGCGCCCGGTGTTCATGCAGAAGGGCAACACCCTGATGCTGATCCGCGACATCGCCCGCAATCCGCTGGATCCGGCCAACACGCCAACCCCGCAGTATGTCGGCCTGGCGTCGGAATTCCGCCTGGCCACAATGAACCTGCGCTGGGATACGCAGCTGGCGCAGGACATCGGCATGCGCCTGGAAGGCGACTTCATCCGCAACCTGGCTTACGACAAGCAGGCGATGTTCCGCCGAGCCAACAGCGGCATCGTCAACAACTACGGCGCCGGCGGTACTGCCAGCATCGATACCTTCCGCAGCGGCGACACCGCCTGGATGCTGCAGGCCACCTTCGGTGCTACCGAGCTGAAGGAGAAGGGCCAGTGGCAGGCACTGCTGGGCTATAAGCATATCGAGGCCGACGCGCTGCCCGACGCCTACAACGATCCGAACTTCCACCTGGGTGGCACCAATGCCCGCGGCTACTACGTGGGCGGTGCCTACGCGCTCGACGCGCGCAGCTGGATCAGCGGCAAGTGGATGGCGGCCAAGGAAGTGTCCGGCGCGCCGCTGTCGATCGACGTGTTTCAGCTGGAGTTCAACACCGGCTTCTAAGCGGATGGCGTGATGGGCATCACGCGAAGCGTGGCGGGGGCGCAGCGATGCACCCGTCTAAGGAAAGGAGACCACGCGTTGCACAAAGGAGGAATGGATGAGCCGTCGCAAGCTGTTCGAAAGTCCCGAACCGTCCAGCCAGATGCTGGGTGTTGGACCGGCCTATGTTTCAGTGGAGGGCCTGCGCCAGCACCTGGCCGAGTTCCTGCTGTACGCAGGCCGGCCGGTGGTGATCATGCGCGGGCGCAGCGAAGTGGGCTACTTCCTGCCGGCGCGCTGTTGGCGCCAGCGCGACGATGACCCGCTGGCGGCGGCTGCCGCCGACCAGCTGCTGGATGCGGCCGGTTTCCAGGCCGAGGACATCCAGCAGGTGGAGCAGGAGTTCAACGCCATGCGCCAGCGCACCGTGCTGCATTCGCGGCGCTGAGCCTTACGTAGAGCCGAGCCCATGCTCGGCTTTTCGGGTGGTTGCACGCGAGGTTGGCAACAGCCCCTGCCGTTGCCTTCGGCTCTACAGTAGATCCACGCGGTATGTGGATAGGCCACACCCGGCCGCAGCTACAACGCCAGCACCTGTCCCGGTTCCAGCGCCTGCAGAAACGCGTCGTCATGCGACACCACCACCAACGTGCCCGGGAACACCCGCAGCACCTGCATCAGGTGCATCCGCAGCGTCATGTCCAGGTTGTTGGTTGGTTCGTCCAGAACCAGCAGCGCTGGGGGCTTGGCCGCCATCAATGCCATTGAAAGGCGCGCCCGTTCGCCACCGGACAATGCGGACACGGGCGTCTGCGCCGTGGCATCGCCGCGGAACAGGAAGTCGGCCAGGTGCAGCCGGCACTGGGTCTGGCTCCAGTCCGGCATCTGGGCAGACAGCGCCTGGAGAGGCGTGGCCTGCATCGGCAGGTCCCGGTAGTGCTGGTCGAGCAGGGCGATCTGATCAGCTGGCGGCAGCAACCAGTCACCATCACGGTGGATGCTTGGGTCGCCGCACAGCGCGCGTGCCAGCGTGGACTTTCCGCTGCCGTTGTCACCGGTGATCGCCAGGCGATCGCCGACATCCAGGCGCAGGTGCAGTCCACCCAGCACCGTTTCCGTGGCATGCGCCACGCTGGCGTCGGTCAGCTGCACCACCACTCCTTCACGTCGCCAGCCGGCCGGCAACGCGAAGGCAGGCTCGATGATGGTCTCCCGCTGCAGGTCATTGCGACGAGCCTCGATGTCTTCCTGCTGCTCACGGATCAGCAGTTGCTTGCTGCCGGCGGTGGTATTGCCACGGCCGAGCTTGGTGGCTGAACGCACGCCGCCCCACTTGCGCTGTTCCACCTTGCGCACACCGCGTTCCCGCGAGCTCGCGGCGCGCTGCTGTTCGCGCATCAACGCCTCATGGGCCTGGCCGCGCTCCTGATCCAGCTGGCGCAGCTGCCGGTCGCTGGCCTCGCGTCGCTGCTGCAGGTCCGCCTGATAGTCGCGGTAGCGGCCGCCGAAGTGGCTCACGCGCCCGCCACGTATGTGCCAGAGGTCATTACAGAGCGCATCGATCAGGGCTTCATCGTGGGTGGCCACCAACAGCGCGCCATGGAACTGGCGCAGGCGCGCGATCAGCGAGCGGCGTGCACTGCGGTCCAGGTGATTGCTGGGTTCATCCAGTAGCAGTACGTCGGGGTCGGCATCAAGCGCGCGGGCGAGCGCATGGCGCATCTGCTCGCCGCCGCTACGAGAGGAGTCATCGAGCACGTGCTGCGGCACGTAGGCGATGCGTGCGCCATTGCGCCGGATGATGGTCCCGCCACTGGGCACCAGAGTACCGGCCAACATCTGCAACAGGCAGCTCTTGCCGCTGCCGTTGTCGCCGATCAGGGCGATGCGGGCACCTGAGGGCAGGTGCAGGTTGATATCGGCCAGCAGGGTGCGGCCGTTGAAATCCAGATCCAAAGCATGGGCACGTAACATCGCGTGCGGTCCTCCTGTTGCTGCGCGCTCACTGCATCCGAACGCGGACGCGCAGCTTGGAACAGGGGCGAGGCCGGAACAAGCGAGGAACCGGCCAAGATCCGCCGCAGGTGGGCCAGACCTGCTTCAGCCGCGCTCGCTGGTGATCCGTGCGCCCTCGCGCATCACCAGGGTCACCGGGGTCTTCTCCACCACTTCCAGCAGACGCTGCCACTGTGCATCGCTCAGTTCAGCGCTGGCGTGCAGCACGCGATGTACGTGGAAGCGCCCATCCTCGTCACGCTCAGAGCGCAGCTCGGCATGAAACTCGCCCAGTTCCCAGCCCTTGCGTTGTGCATACATGCGCAGGGTGATGGCGGTGCAGGCCGCCAGCGAGGCAAGGTACAGATCGAACGGCGCGAAGCCCTTGCCCTGGCCGCCGAGCGATGCCGGCTCGTCCGCGTCCACATCAAAGCTGCCATTGCTGATGTGGTGCAGGTAGTTGTCGCCGGTCGAAACAATGCGTGCGTAGGCCATCGGAGTCTCCATCTGTCTATAGCGTCGAGCCATGCTCGACCAATCCACTGTAGAGTCGAGCCGTGCTCGACTGCTCCAAAAAGGCGGCGCCAGGCAAGGCCAGCGCCGCCACGAAATCACTCGGTACGATCGTACGAGAACTGGATACCCGCCGTACCACCGGTTTCGATGAAGAGGTTCATGAACGCCGGCACCGTTTCCGAACGGGCCCAGTCGCGCTGCAGCTCGCAGAACAGCTGCGGCACGCTGATCAGCTGGCCCCCGGCCTGTTCGATGCGGCGCAGCGCGGCATCGTGCGCGGCCAGCGAAGTGCCGCCGACGGCGTCGACCACCACGTACACTTCATAGCCTTCCTTCAACGCATCCAGGGCCGGGAAAGTCAGGCAGGCCTCGGTCCACAGCGCGGTCATGATCAGCTTGCGGCGGCCGGTGGCTTCCACCGCCCTGCGGAACTCGATGTCTTCCCAGGAATTGATGGTGGTGCGGTCGTAGGTGGGGTAGTCACCCAGCACCTTGCGCAGCTGCGGAATCGGCGGCTTGTTCAGGCCGGTCTTGACGTTGACCGTCGAATGCACGATCGGAAGACCGTAAGCCACTGCGGCCTTGGCGGTGCCGACGATGTTGTTGACCAGCAGCTGGCGGTCCATCGAGGCGATGGAGTTCACCTGCACCGGCTGGTAGTCGATGATGATGAAGGCGGAATTCTGCGGGGTCAGCAGGTGGTCGCTGGCCGGGTCGCGGATGGGTTCACTGGACATGGTGGGTCTCCGGTTGGTAGGGGGCCGGCGGCTGGCCGGCACCCCGGGGGCAGCTCAGCTGCGCTGCGAATCCAGCTGCTCGTGGTTCTTCTGAACGTCCTGCGCCTTCAGGTAGCTCTCGATCAACAGCTGGTAATTCGGGAAGATCTTCGTGTAGACCTCGGCCCACTGCTGGGCATCGTCGCGGTTCCAGGTGCGCTGGATCTCCGAGGCCACCGCGGCGGTGTCCATCGGCACCACGCCGGCCTGCACTACGCGGGCCAGGGTGATCTCTTCGGCCATCTTCGAATAGGTGCCCGAGGCATCGATCACAGCGAACACCTGGTAGCCATCGGCCACGGCGGCGATCGACGGGAAGGCCATGCACACGCTGGTGATGGTGCCGGCGATGATCAGCTGCTTGCGGCCGGTGGCCTTCACTGCAGCAACGAATTCCGGGTTGTCCCAGGCGTTGATCTCACCCTTGCGCGCCACGTACTGCGCATGCGGGGCCGCGTCGTGGATCTCCGGGATCAGCGGACCGTTCGGGCCCTGTGGAACCGAGGCGGTGGTGATCACCGGCATCTTCGCCAGCGTGGCCATCTTCGCTAGCGCAGTGGCGTGGGCGCGCACGCTGGTGAATGGCATGTCACCGATGGTCTGGAACAGGCCGCTCTGGTGGTCGATCAGCAGCATCGCGGCGTTGTCCGGATCGATCACCGGGCGGGCACCGTTGAAGTTGGCGGGGGTACTCATGGTCAGTCTCCTGGGGACGGTGGGCGATGGCCCGCTGGCGCGACGGGTCATCACCCGCCGCGCGGAAGCGCTCAGTGCGCGATCTGGCCGAAGCGGCCGCTGTTGAAATCGTTGACCGCCTGGCTGATCTCGGCCTGGCTGTTCATCACGAACGGGCCGTAGCCCACCACCGGCTCGTCGATCGGCTCGCCGCTGAGCAGCAGCAGGGTGGCGTCGCTGTCGGCGTCGACGAACACGTCCTCGCCGCTGCGGTCGAAGGTGACCAGCTGGGCTTCGCCGACCGGCTGGCCGCCGTTGACCCTGACCGAACCCTTCAGCACCACCAGCGCCAGCGTGCGGCCATCGGCCACCGGCAGTTCGGCGTGTTGGCCCTGCTGCAGGCGGATGTCCCAGACATCCATCGGCGTGTGGGTACGTGCTGGACCGGCGTGGCCGTCGAAGCGGCCGGCGATGACACGGACGCGGCCGGCGCCATCGGGCAGCTCCACCGAAGGGATCTGCGCATCGAGCAGGGTCTGGTAGCCCGGTGCGCCCATCTTGTCGCGGGCCGGCAGGTTCACCCACAGCTGCACCATGTCCAGGGTGCCGCCGCGCTTGCTGAATTCCGGCGTATGGAATTCCTCGTGGAGAATGCCGGAGGCAGCGGTCATCCACTGCACGTCGCCCGGGCCGATGGTGCCGCCGGCGCCAGTCGAGTCGCGGTGGGCGACCTCGCCCTCATAGACGATGGTGACGGTCTCGAAACCGCGATGCGGATGCTGGCCGACCCCGCGCGGGGTATCACTGGGGGCGAAGGTGTAGGGGCCGGCATAGTCCAGCAGCAGGAACGGGCTCAGGTGCTGGCCGTGGGTGTTGTAGGAAAACATCGAGCGGGCGGGGAATCCGTCGCCCACCCAGTGCGGGCGGGGCGCGCTGTAGGTACCGGTGACACGCTTCATGGCGATCTCCTGGCCGGGGCTGCCGGCCGCTGTTCTTCGTTGACGGAGACGATATCGCCGCGACAATAGGGTCGGTAGATGCCAATATTTGCCGTCATAGTCCTATCTGGTGAACAATGGGTGCGCGCCTTGCGTCACAGGAGATCGCCCCGTGTTCATTGCTGATATCCGCCGCTGCGACCTCAACGACCTGTTCTACTTCGCGATGGTGGTCGAGCACGGTGGCTTCTCGCAGGCCGGCCGGGCGCTGGCCATGCCGAAGTCGAAACTGAGCCGGCGCATCGCGCTGCTGGAGGAGCGTCTGGGCGTGCGGCTGATCCAGCGTTCGACCCGGCGCTTTTCAGTGACCGAAGTCGGCCAGGACTACTACCGCCATTGCAAGGCGATGCTGGTCGAGGCCGAAGCGGCCGAAGAAGCGATTGCGATGTCACGTGCCGAGCCGCGCGGCACGATCCGTCTGGCGTGCCCGATCGCGATCCTGCATGCGCGCATCGGCACGATGCTGGCCGATTTCCTCGCCCTGCACCCGCAGGTGACGGTGCAGCTGGATGCCACCAACCGGCGCGTCGACGTGGTGGGCGAGGGCGTGGATGTGGCGATAAGGGTGCGGCCGCCGCCGCTGGAGGACAGCGACCTGGTGGTGCGCGTGCTGGCACGCCGGGTCTGGTGTACCAGCGCCAGCCCGACACTGCTGGAACAGTTGGGCACACCGCAGGTGCCGGCCGATCTTGCGGTGATGCCGACGGTGGACCTCGCTTCGGCCAGCCAGCAGCACGCCTGGGAGTACACCGGGCCCGACGATGTGCTGGCCAGCGTGCACCATCGCCCGCGCCTGGTCAGCGATGACATGATCGCGCTGCGTGCGGCGGCGGTGGCCGGGGTCGGGTTGCTGATGCTGCCGCGGATGATGATCACCGATGAGCTGGACAGTGGCGCGCTGGTGCCGGTGTTGACGGAGTGGGTGCCGAAGCACGGCATCGTGCACGCGGTGTTTCCGTCGCGACGTGGCTTGTTGCCGGCGGTGCGAGCGTTGATCGATTACCTCGCCGAACGCTTCGAGGCGCTGGACGAACCGTAGGCCCTTCATCCACGCATGCACGCATGGCGTGGCTCTAAAAGGCTTTGCTTGCCGCCTGCGGCCGCGCGGCCCACAATCCACGTCCGGACCGTCGCCATCACGCCCATCATTCCCCGGTCCGGCCTTGGCACCTATGTCTCCCAATGCCCTGGCGCTGGTCGAGCTGTTGATCCGCGAGCGCCGTGCGTTGTCTCGCTTCATCGCGCGCTATCTCGACCCGGCCAGTACCGAGGACACCCTGCAGAACCTGTACCTGAAGGCCAGCAGCGTGCCCGGTGATCCACCGATCCTGGAGCCGCGTGGCTATCTGTACCGGATGGCCTATCACCATGCGCTCAACCGCAGCCAGGCCGACGCCCGCGAGCGGCGCGCGATGGCCGAGTACGCCGCCGACATGGCCGAGGCCGGCCACGATGGCGAGGCGCAGGCGTTGGACCAGGCACAACTGCGCGAGATCACCCAGACCATCCTCGCGCTGCCGGCGCAGGTACGCGAGTGCTTCGTGCTCAACCGCTACCTGGGCCTGAGCGAGCGGGAAATCGCCACTCGGCTCGGCATTTCCAAGAGCCTGGTCGGCAAGCATGTGCTGCGCGCGGCGCTGCTGATCCAGCAGCATCAACAGGGAACGCGCCGATGACCGGCGATTGCCGTGGGCAGATCGCGCCCGCCGTTGTCACAACAGGAAAGCGCACCCGTTCGCGGTGCGGCAGGCCACAACCATGACCACGTCCGAACCCTCGCCGCGTCAGGCCAGGCAGGCGTTGCGCTGGGTGATCCGGTGCAGTGCAGGCCCGCTGCCGGAACGCCAGCAACGAATTCTGCAGCGCTGGCTGCAGGCCGACCCCCGCCATGCGCTGGCCTGGCGCCAGCAGCAAGCCTTCTGGCAGGGGTTGGATGCCGCCGGGCCCGAAGTGCTGGCGGCGCTGCCTGAACTGACCGCCGACCGCCAGGGGTTGCGGCCGATCGCACCGCGTCGCCGCCTGCCTTGGCTGCTGGCCAGTGCAGCCGCAGTGGTGCTGATGGTTGCCGCTGCGCCGCAGGCGCTGCTGCTGGCACGCAGTGACCTGCGTAGTGGCGATGCGCCACGCGTGGTGCAGCTGGAAGACGGCAGCACCGCCGTGCTCGATGCGGGCACCGCGCTGGCGCTCGAGTTCGACGGCCAGCAGCGTCGCCTGCGCCTGCTGCGCGGGCAGGCCTGGTTCCAGGTGGCGCACGAGGCTCGTCCGTTCCAGGTCGAGGCCGGGGGCGGCCGGGTCCGTGATATCGGCACCGCCTTCAGCGTGTCGATGCAGGACACCACGGTCACCACCCAGGTCAGCGAGGGTGCGGTCGACGTGCGTCCGGGCGATGGCAGCGTACAGCGCCTGCATGCGGGGCAGTCGCGGGCGTTCCGTGACGGCCGCTGGCTGCAGCCGGTGCGGCTGGAAGATGCCGAGGCCATGGCGCCGTGGCGGCGTGGTGAGGTCGCGATCGACAATCTGCCGGCCGCGCAGGCCATCGCCGATCTGGCGCGCTATCGGCGTGCACCGGTATGGGTACTGGGCGGGCAGGGCGCGAACGTGCGGGTCAGTGGCCTGTTCCACCTGCAGCAGCCGGAGACCGCTATTGATGCCGTGGCCACACAGGCGGGACTGCGCGTGCAGCGCTTGCCCGGTGGCGCGTTGGTGCTGTGGTGAGGTGCAGCAGGTTCATGGCGGAATACACGGCATGAAAAAAACATGAAAAAACCGTGGGCAGTCGCCACACGCGGCTGTCTATAGAGGTATAGCCAGAGCGAAACACCGTTTCTTCTCAAGCCAGACACACCACCGGCACCGGATGTGCCCGTGGTCCAGCCACGCTTGAGGAGTTCCTGTCCATGCCGTCCACGGCATCTGCCTGTCATCGCCGCGCCACCGTCCTGGCTCTGGCCATCTCTACTGCATTGCTGCCGCTGGCCTGGGTCCCGGTCGTGCAGGCGCAACCGGCGGTCGTCGCGCCGTTGCGCCAGTACACCATTCCGGAACAACCCCTGGCCGACGCCGTGCGTGCCTTTGGCCGCCAGGCCGATGTGCAGGTGGTGTTCCGCAGCGATCTGGTGGAAGGCCGGCGCTCCAGTGCTGTGCAGGGTGAGTACAGCCAGATGCAGGCCCTGCAGCAGCTGCTGCGCGGCAGCGGCGTACGTGCGCAGCGTGGCATGGACGGCACCTGGAGCCTGCGTGCCGCAGCGGAGGCGGGTGAGGGGGAAGGGGTACGGGTGACCGAAACACTGGACGTGGCCGGTCGCCTGCAGTCGGAAGGGGGCGAGGCCCGCGATCGGCGCGGCTACGATGATGTGTTCGCGCTGGACCTGACCACGGCGTATTCGGGGCGCGACCGGGTGGAGCGCTATCGCGGTTCCAATCCGGCCGACGTGGTCAAGGATCTGGTCGGTGTGTTCAGTGGAGACGCCCGCAACAGCGGTGCGCTGGACGTCAACATCCGTGGCATCCAGGGGCCGGGGCGGGTGCCGGTCAGCATCGACGGTGGCGAACAGGCGCTTACGGTCTGGCGCGGCTACAACGGCGTCAGCAACCGCAACTACATCGATCCCAACCTGATCGGTGGCATCCAGGTCATCAAGGGGCCAGGGCTGGTGCGCGATGTGCACAGCGGGATCGGTGGCGCGCTGGTGATCAAGACCATCGACGTTGACGACATTGTTGCTGCCGGCGAACGCTTCGGCGGGGAGCTGAAGATCGAAGGCAGCAGCAATGCGGTGGCGCCACGCCTGCCTCGCCTGCACACCGGCGAGGACTACCGAACCGTAACGGGCTTCCCGCAGGGCTCGCCGAACTCGCCCTATGACGACCGCACCCTGGTGGTGCCGGTGAAGTCGCGCAGTGGCAACAACCCCTTCGATGGCGAGGACCAGGCCTGGCGCCTGGCGCTGGGCGTGCGTGGCGACAACGTCGACCTGATGGCCGCCTACGCCTGGCGCAAGCGCGGCAACTACTTCTCCGGGACCAAGGGCAGCGCCTACTACGACCAGGACCGCCGCGAGCAGTACGAGTACCAGGGCATCGACTACATCACCACGCTGGCGCGCTATTTCAAGCCCGGCGATGAGGTGCCCAACACCTCCAGCGAACAGGAGTCGTGGCTGGTCAAGGGAACTTGGCAGATCAATGACGAGCAGCAGCTGAAGGCCACCTGGCGGCGCACGCTGTCGCACTATGGCGAGATCATGCCGTCGCGGATACTGTCCGCGCCGGACTACGGACGAATCCAGTGGCCGCTAAGTCGGGTTGCGTCCGATGCCTGGAACCTGGAGTACCGCTTCCAGCCGGCCGGCAGCCGCTGGCTGGACCTCTACGCCAACCTGTGGCGCACTGAGACGGACAGCGATACCTACACCGCAGGCGGCTTCCCGAACTTCGCTCCCGGCAATCCGGACTGGAATGCCGGGGCCAGCCCGATCCTGCGCAACACCGCGCTGGCGAATGCGAGCAACGACCGAACCGGCCTGACCCTGAGCAACCGCTTCGCCCTGCATTCCACGCTGGACCTGACCGTGGGCGGCAACTGGCAGTACGAGAAGCTGGGTTCGCGTGACCCGTATTTCGGCCCGTCCGATGGCTGGCGCATGTACCCGCGCGCTGGCCGTCGCCAGGAAGGCGAGGGTTACCTCAATCTGGAATGGCGTCCGGTCGACTTCCTTGCTTTCAACGCCGGCGTGCGCTACAGCCGCTACTGGGCCTTCGATGATTTCCTGCAGGCGCATCCAGAGCTGCTGACCAAGGGCGTGGGCAGCAAGGAGGCGACCTACCGGACGAATGAGCTGCCCGAGCGGCCGGCCAGCCTGCAAGCGCAGATCGATGCACTGGAGGCCGAACGCGAGTTCTGGGAGAGCATCGGCATGGGTTCGGTGGTTGACGATGCACTGCATGGTCTGCTGGCGTACTACGAGACGCCGCAGGCGGTGGAACATCGGCTTCCGTGGTTGCCCGATGGCAACGGCAACTATGCCCGTGCGACCAACCCCTGTCTCAACGGCCAGGTGGCGGTCATACCCGGCGTGCTGCCGATCTACCCCGGCAGCGACCTGGTCTGCAATATCGGCAACACCATGCAGTCGCGGCCGGTGGACGGGCGCAATGACCGCCGCCGCGATCACGCGTGGTTGCCTACTTTCTCGGCCACCGTGAACCTGTCCAAGGCCGCGCGCGTCTACCTGCGCTACAGCGAAGCAGTGCGCTTCCCCAGCATGTTCGAAAGCACCATCGCTTTCTCCAGCAGCCTCAACCCGCTGTACACGCTCAAGCCCGAGCATGCCTACAACTACGAGCTGGGCTACGTGCACAACCTGTCGGGCCTGTTCGGCAACACGGCCGATGCCGACGTCAAGCTGGCCTATTACGTGCACAAGACCCGCAACGTGATCGAGCGCGACGCCTACTTCCTGTTCGACAATATCGACAAGCAGACCATCCGCGGCATCGAGCTGCAGGCACGCTTCGACAACCGGCGCTTCTTCACCGACCTGGGTATTTCGCGCACGCTGGAAAACGAGGTGTGCGACGAAAGCACGGCAGTGCTGCTGGATGCCAACCGTGGCCTGGTTCCGAACTGCGTGCAGGACGGTTTCGTCAGCGGCTACCTGTTGACCCAGGCGATTCCGAAGTTGTCGGTGAACCTGTCGCTCGGTACGCGCCTGTTCGATGAACGGTTGGAACTGGGCAGCCGCACCGTGCACTACCAGCGCCACGAAAACCCGGATCTACAGGCCTATCGCGACCGGTTGCTGGCCGGTGGCAGCAGCCTGCTGTGGCAGAACGTGCCGTTCACCTGGGGCAACATCACCACCGTCGATGCATACGCGCGCTGGCGCTTCAACGAGCACGCCAGCGTCGAGCTGGTGGGCAGCAACCTCGGCAACCGCTACTACGTCGACCCGGCCACGCGCTCCACGCTGCCGGCGCCGGGCCGCACCCTCAAGCTCGGCTTCACCGCGCGCTTCTGACCTCCCGCTTTCAAGCGTTGTACCCGTAGTTCCCACAACCCAAGGAGCAATACCATGAAGATGATCTCCCGTTCGGTTCTCGCCGTTGCTGCCACCTTTGCCCTGGCCGGCGCCGCGCATGCCGCTGACATCGTCGGTGCGGCCAGCCCGGTGACCGACGCCGAACTGTACGTCGCCGTCGGCGAATCGCAGGTCAACGGTGGCCCGCACAAGGCAGGCAAGGCCGGTATCGGCGTCGGCACCGTCTCCAACGCCAAGCCGGTCGATTTCCAGGGCCTGAGCCTGTACTCGGGCACCACCACCGTCAATGGTACCGCTGTGCGCACGCTGGCCATGCCGATCACCGGCGCACCGGGCAGCCATGCCGGCATGGGCCACTTCAACTTCGTCAAGGTTGGCAGCGGCGATGTGTGGTTTGGCGAGTGGTCCAAGGATGGCGCCGCTGGTGGCTTCAACAACCGCCAGGTCTACTTCGTCGGTGACCGTGCCGGCACCACGCTTCCGGCCGGTGTGGCCACCTACAGCGTTGCGGGCCTGAACAAGTTCAACGGCAGCAACCTGCTGTCGGGCACCTTCCGTGCGGACTTCGGCAGCGGCAAGCTGCTCGGCGGCCTGACCGGTGGCGGCCTGGCGATCAACGTCAACGCCAACATCAACAGCGCCAATGCGTCGTTCGCCGGTTCGGCCACTGCCAACGGCAGCGTTGCCGGCACCACCCAGGGGCAGTTCTTCGGCGCCAACGCGGCCGCCCTGGCCGGTATCGCCACCTTCAGTGGCAACAGCCAGTACGACACCGCCTTCGGCGGCAGCAAGAACTGATTGCCACGCCCCTGACGGGGCAGGGCAGGGGCAAGCCGCGATCCGCCAGTCCCTGCTTCGGCCCGCTGCATGCACCACCACGGATCGACCATGCGCCACTCCATCTTCCTTGTCGTTCTGCTGCTGGCGGCCGCCGATGTGCGCGCACAGCAGGACGATCTTCGCCGCGTGCTCGAACAGGGCACCGACCTGCGTCACCAGCAGCAGGACCAGCAGCGCCTGCAGCAGGCCGAGTCGGAGCGGCCGACCATCACCATCGACGGCCAGACGCTGCGCGTGGAGCGCACCGTCGATGATCTTGGCCAGGCTCTCTACCTGTCACTGCAGCATCAGCAATGGCAGGCCGCCGCTGCGTTCCTCGATGAGTACATCGAACTGCCCGGCCATGACCCACTGCTGCGCCACTATGCGCAGGGGGCGCTGGCGCGGGTGGCGGGCGACCATCGCCGCGCGGCGAAGGAGTACGAAGCACTGCTGGTGGCGCAGCCGGACTTCCTGCCGGCGCGCCTTGAACTGGCGCGTGTCTACGCAGAAGACCAGCGCGATCGCGATGCGGTCGCGTTGTTCACGGCCATCGCTGCGGGCATCAATGCCGATGATCCGGCCACGGCCGGCGTCCGCGCTCGCGTGGACGGCTACCTGAGTGCCCTGCAGGCGCGCCAGCGCTGGAAAGGCGCGCTGTCCGCCGGCCCGGCATGGAGTGACAACATCAACCGCAGCTCGGCCAGTCGCACCTGCCTGTTCGGCGTGGGCGACGCCTGCATCATCGAACGGAAACTGCCCGACGCCCAGCGCGCGGCGGGCCTGGACTACGACGCCAGCCTGGAACGGCGCTGGGTGCTCGGCGGGCATCATGGGCTGTACGTGCGCGGTCTCGCCTTCGGTCAGACATGGCGCGGGCAAAGTGCGTACAACGAGCTCAATGCCAACGTGCAGGCGGGTTACAGCTGGCGTAGTGCACGGCAGACCGTGCTGCTTGCCCCCAGCTATGACTACCAGGGCCTGGGCAACCATGCGCTGCAGGGGGGCAGTGGCGTGCACGGGGAATGGCAGTACGCCCTGGATGCACGCAGCCTGCTCAAGCTGGAGGCCGACTGGAAGCGCCAGCGGTATCGACAGCAGGGCCTGGCCAGCAACTACGACGGCGAGCTGGCATCGTTGTATGCCACCTGGTTCCGCGCGCTCAACCCGCGCTGGACGGTTTTCGCCGGGCTGGATGTCACCGACAGCAGCGCAGCCGACCCGGCCAACGGCTACCGCCAGCGCGGCGTGCGGCTGGGCGCGGCGCGGCAGTGGATCGGCACCACGGCCACCGTATTCGTGTCGCTGCGCCATCGCGACTACGACACCTGGAGTCCGCTGCTGGAAGCACGGCGTGAGGACAGCGAACAGAACCTGATCGCCATCGTCCGCAGCGAGCGCCTGGCCGTGGCCGGGCTGGTGCCCAGCCTGAGCCTGCGTTATGCCCGCATCGACAGCAATGTCGACTGGCTGTACAGCCACGACCGCAGCCTGCTCAGCCTGAAGTGGGAGCGGGCCTTCTGAACGCGCCGCTGCAATGCCGCGGTGAACGCGCCGTGGCCGCGACCTTCATCCATCATCACGCGCCCTTGTAGCCCGGTTCGCGCATCCTGCGGGCGTTGCGGCAGAGGTGGGCCGCGTGTATCGAGGAGCGCCGGTCGTGCTGGAAGCGGGCAACAAACCAGAGGGCCTGAAAGGGCTGCGTGTACTGGTGGCGGAGGATGAATTCGCCATCGCGATGTTCCTGGTCGACTATCTGGAGCTGAAAGGCGCACAGGTGGTGGGGCCGGCGGGTAACCTGCAGGCGCTGGGGCAGCTGGTCGATGCCCATCCGATCGACGTGGCCCTTCTGGACATCAACCTCGGTGGCGAACAGGTCTATCCGTTGGCGGACCGCCTGGCCGAGGCCGGTACCCCGTTCCTGCTGACCTCCGGCTACGACGACAACCTGCCCAGCCGCTTCGCCAGCGCGCCGCGCTGTACCAAGCCTTATCACATCGAAGCCCTGGTGCAGCAGCTGGCCGGGCTGGTGGCGACGCCGCAGGTCCCTGCGGGCATCGCCTGATTGCGCGGCATGTCGCGCCGTCCTGAAGGCATTCACGCCGCCGAGCTGCGTGGCGGAATGCCACCCACGCCGCGCCCGCACGCGCGCCACGATGGCATGGCCGCGCGTATCGCCCGCCATGACTGGTCACGCAGCCCGTTGGGCGCGATCGAGCAATGGCCGCCGCACCTGCGCGCCACCGTAGATCTGATGCTGGCCCACGGCTTCCCGATGATCGTGTTGTGGGGCGAGCAGCTGGTACAGCTCTACAACGATGGTTACGCCGAGATCCTGGCCGACAAGCATCCTGGCGGGCTTGGGCAGCCGACCCGTGAATGCTGGCCCGAGGTCTGGCACATCAACGGTCCGCTCTACACCCGTGTATGGCAGGGCGAGACGCTCACCTTCGAAGACAAACTGTACCCGCTGGTCCGCCATGGGCGCCTGGAAGACGTCTGGTTCACCATCACCTACAGCCCCATCCGTGGCGAAGAGGGGCGGATCAACGGGGTGCTGGTGACCATGTTCGAGACCACCGCGGCACACATGGCGCTGGCCGCGCGTGAGCGTGAGGAGCTGCGGCGGCGCGAGAGCGAACGGCGCCTGGAACTGGCCTTCAGGATGCTGCCGGTGGGCCTGTGCATCGTCGATCTGCAGGGCCGCATGCTGCTGTCCAATGATCAGATGCGCGCCTACCTGCCCACCGGCAAGGTGCCTTCCAGGGACGCGGACAACCAGCATCGCTGGCACGGCTGCCATTCCGATGGCACCCCCATTGCGCCGGACGACTTCGCCATTGCACGGGCGATGCGCGGCGAGACCGTGGTGCCGGGGCTGGAATTCCAGTACCTGCACGATGATGGCCGCGCGCGCTGGACGCGGGTCGCGGCCGCTCCGTTGCGTGACGCCGACGGTGAGGTCAGCGGCGTGTTCGCCATCGCCGTGGACATCGATGATCTCAAGCGTGCGACCGAGCGCCAATCGGTGCTGTTGGCCGAACTGCAGCACCGGGTGCGCAACATCATGTCGACCATCCATGCCATCGCCTGGCGTACCCGCGAGTCGGTCGGCAGCGTGGATGAGTATGCCGAGCGCTTGTGCGGGCGGCTGATGTCACTGGCGCGGACGCAGAGCCTGCTGACCCGTGGCGCCAATGCAGGGGTCTGCCTGCGCGGCATGCTGGATGAGGAGATCGCGGCGCAGTCCCCGCCTGCCGCGGTCTACAGCCTGCACGGCGAGGACGTGCTGCTGCCGCCGAAGGCCGCCGAAGTGCTGTCGCTGGCCATCCATGAATTGGCCACCAATGCGCTGCGGCATGGTGCGCTGACCCATGAGGATGGGCATATCGACGTGTCCTGGCACCTGCAGGTGCAGGAAGGGCAGCCGTGGCTGGGCCTGCACTGGTGCGAACGGCATGCCGAGGTGGAGGACTGGGAGCTGCCCCGGCAGCGGGGTCTTGGCCGGTCCCTGATCGAGCAGCGCGTGACCTATGAACTGGCCGGCACTGGCGAGCTGCGCTTTGGTGCACAGGGCCTGGACGCCTGGATCCGCTTCCCGCTGCGCGAGCGCGACAGCCTGTTGCAGACCGACGCTCCCCAGGCCGGAACCGGCAGGTGAATGCCATTAATCCCCAATTTGGCCAAATTGGGTATAGTGGCCATAGTCCACTTCTGCCTGGAGCCGTGCCATGACCTTGCCGCTGGATCTGCCTGGCCTTGAGAGGGCCCCGGCCTCGTCGGTGAAGACCCGGGGCTGGCCGAGCCTGATGCGCACCGTGCGCGAGAAGCAGGCGCTGGTCATCACCAACCACAATCATCCCGAAGCGGTGATCGTGGATATCCGCACTTACCAGGAGCTGCTGGCCAAAGCCGCCGGCGGTGATGCGGGTGAGCGCAGCGAGGAGCTGCTGCGCCTGCGCGGTGAGTTTGACCAGACCCTGGCCAGCCTGCAGCGCGGCGAAGGGCTGGGCAAGGTGCTGGGCCAGCCGATCCGTCGCGGCCGCAAGGTCACCCTCGGCCGTCCGCTCTGATCTATGGGGCGGATCCTGGTGCTGGCCGGCGTCAACGGCGCCGGCAAGAGTTCGTTGTTGGGAACCTGGCTGGAAGCGGAGGGCCTGGGCTGGTTCAATCCCGATTCTTTCACCCGGCGCCTGGTCGAGGCCGGCTGGCCGCTGCCCGAGGCCAATGCCGAGGCCTGGCAGGAAGGTACCCGCCGGTTGCGCCAGGCCATGGCCGACGGCACGGACTTCGCCTTCGAGACCACGCTGGGTGGCAACACCATTCCACGCCTGCTGCGTGAGGCCTGCGAACACCATCACGTTGCGATCTGGTTCTGTGGCTTGGCCACGGTCGAGCTGCATATCGCCCGCGTTGCGGCGCGGGTGGCGGCTGGTGGTCACGACATTCCAGTGGAGAAGATCCACGCCCGTTTCGATTCGGCACGCGAGAACCTGCTGGAACTGCTGCCACACCTGGCCGAGCTGCATGTCTACGACAACAGCGCACCGGCTGATGCCGAGGGCTGCGTCGAGCCGCTGCCGGTGCTGGCGATGGAGCGCGGCCAGCTGCAATACCCGGTCTCGGTGGCTGAACTGCTGCATACGCCTGACTGGGCCAAGCCGATCGTGATGCGTGCGATGGAGTTGAACGGATAGGGCCAGTACTTCCTGGCAGAGGGTCACAACAGGGCTGGTACGATTTCGCTACGCTGTTCGCACATTCAAGGAGGATGTCATGCAGGGATCCGCAACGTTCCGCTCGACCCCGATCCGCCTGACGCTTGCAGCGCTGGCGCTGGCGCTGGCGCTGTCCTGCATGCCGGCGATGGCCGCGTCGCCCGCCGCCAAGCGACCATCGCCGCCCAGCCTGGTGCAGGCCTTCCACGCCGCCGAAGCCAACTTGCGGCTGATTCCCGGCGACGACATTGAATCCGATTTCCGTCCGGTGTGGAGCGCTGTTGCCGACCTCGATGGCGATGGCCGTGCCGAGGTCGTGTATTTCTACACGTCCGACTACAGTGGCGGCAGCTTCGCGCAACGCAATGTGGTGGCGGTGATGACGGTGCTGACGGCGAACGATCCGCGCGGCCAGGAGAACCCGAACAGCCTGTCGCCGGTGGAAGCAGAGGACTATGCCGCCATCCGCAGGTATGGCTATGGTGACGACGCGGCTGAACAGATTCCAGGCGCCATCCGCGCGATCCGCATCCAGGGTGATCGCATCATTGTCGATTTCACCGTCAGTGCCGGGGCGACGGTCTGCGAATGGAAGAGCCCGAATCGCCACGTCTGTCCGCCGGATGGAAACTACACATGGACGCTGCGTTGGACGCCGGGGAAGCTGACCCGCATCAAGAAGTAGCGCCAGGTAGCGCCGGGTGTACGCGCCCGGCGCCACTGGCCCCTTAGATCCACGCCAAGCGAGGATCGCGTTCTGCGCCCAGCCTCAGGCCGGTTTTACCTGCTCAGGCTCTGCAGACTCCGGCAGCGGCGGCAAGGTCGGGTCCACCGTCACCGGCACATCGCTCTTCAGCAGCGCAGCTGCTTCGCTATCGCTGCCCACCGCCGGCGGTGAGCCGCGCAGCGGCAGGCCGGCGGTTTCCTTCACGAACAGCATCGTGACAAGGCCGATCACCGCCGCGCCCATCAGGTAGTAGGCCGGCACCAGCGGGTCGCCGGTACGTTCCACCAGCCATGCGGTGACCAACGGCGTGGTGCCGCCGAACAGCGACACCGAGACGTTGAAGGCGATCGACAGCGCGCTGTAGCGCACCGGTGTGTAGAACAGTGCCGGCAGCGTGGACGGCATCGAGCTGGTGAAGCACACCAAGGCCAGGCCCAGCAGCATCAGGCCGAGGAAGATCATCCAGTCGTTGCCGCTGCCGACCAGCAGCAGGCACGGAATGGCCAGCACCAGCAGCGCGATGCAGGCGCCGATGATCATCGGCCGGCGGCCGAGCCTGTCACTGAACAATCCGCCGACGATGTTCAGCGGCATCATCACCAGCATCACGATGATGATCAGCAGCAGGCCTTTGCTCTCGGCGTAGCCCATGGTCACGCTGAGGTAGCTGGGCATGTAGGTCAGCAGCATGTAGTCGGTGACGTTGAACACCAGCACCAGGCCCATGCACACCAGCAGCTGGCGGCCGTGTACCTGGAACAGTGCAGCCAGCCCGGGGCGATCATGCTCGCGTTTCTCGGCTTCCTCGGCAAAGGCGCGGAACGCTGGGGTCTCTTCCAGCTTCATGCGCATGTACAGGCCGAGCAGGCCCAGCGGGCCGGCCACCAGGAACGGAATACGCCAGCCCCAGTCCAGCATCTGCTCGCTGCTCAGCAGCATGTGCAGTGCAGTGACCGTACCGGCGCCGGCGATGTAGCCGCCCAGCGTGCCGAACTCCAGCCAGCTGCCCATCAACCCGCGGTTGCGGTCGGTGGAATACTCGGCGATGAAGGTGGCCGCGCCGCCATATTCGCCACCGGTGGAAAAGCCCTGCACCACGCGCGCCAGCAGCAACAGCACCGGCGCCCAGATGCCGATGCGCTCATAGGAGGGAATCAGGCCGATCGAGAACGTGCCCAGCGCCATCAGGATCATGGTGAACGCCAGCACTTTCTGGCGCCCGTAGCGGTCGCCGAGCGGGCCGAACACCAGGCCGCCCAGCGGGCGCACCAGGAACGCCACGGTGAAGGTGGCGAACGCGGCGATTACCTGTGCGGTGGGGTTGCTGGACGGGAAGAACACCTGGCCGATGGTGACGGCCAGATAGCCGTAGACACCGAAGTCGAACCATTCCATCGCGTTGCCGAGTGCGGCGGCACCGACGGCACGCTTGAGCATGGGCTTGTCGACGACGGTGATCTCATCGACCTTGAGGTGGCGGCGGCGTTTGAACCAGCCAAAATGGGCATGGGAATCAGGCGTGTCCTGCATGGGGGCTCCCTTGTAGGTATGGAATAGGGGATGGGCGATGTGATGTGTCCCGGAAATCGGAAACGGCGATGCAGGCGCAAGTGGCGCAGGGGCATCGGAGCGCGGCGTGGGGGCCGGGGAATGTGTGCAGGCACAACGCCACGCGCACGGCAAAGCACCGCCGCAGGGGCGGAAACGCAGCAACGGGATCACACCGGCAGCGCAGTCAGCGGCCGGGTGTCACAGCAGCGTGGGGGATGCAGGCAGGGGGCCTGCGGGCGTCAGCCGCCGGGATCCAGCGCGAGGCGATGGAAATTCAGGGCGGGAGCAATCGTGGCAAGCGAAACGCCGGTCGGCAGTGCTTTCCACGTAACAGGTTCGCCCGTCACGTAGTGGGTCGTGTCGATCATCCGTTCATGATAGCGGCATCGGCGTGAGCGTGCAGCGAAGCGGGCTGATCTGCACGCTGTGTTCCACGTCGCCTGTTCAGATGGCTCAAGCCGACTTTGCCATCAATCCAAGCACGGTGCAGACCACCGCCACCGCACCCGGCAACGCCAGCCGCCGCGTAATCAGTGCGGCACCAACCACCGTCAACACCGAGAACATGATGGCGAGTGAGAACAGCGGTTGGCCCTGCAGGAACTGATGGATGCACCCTGCGCAGCCGAGGATGGCCAGGCTGGTGGCGAAGTAGACGTGGAACAGTGAGCCAGCGTGCACAGAGGTTCCTCGCGATGATGGAGGCCATAGCGGCAGGCCGCTGGACAAATTTAGGGGGGATTGCAGATTGCGATGACCGGATCACATCCTGTAGGCGCGCCGGTGACATCGATGTGCATAGGGTGGAGCACACAGCAACTTTTTCTGACTGATGGAGGGTGCAATGGCGCGTACGATTCCCGAAGGAACGTTGATCGTGGTGGCCGATGGTGGTTCGGCAAGGGTGTTCACCAACGTGGGTAGCGCGCACCAGCTTGCGTTGAAGCAGGAAGGCGAGCTGCGCCTGCAGGACATCAGCGAGCAGGGCGTGTCCGGGCAGGGCCCGGCCGGTGCTGTGCCCAAGGACATGTCGATCTCGCAGCTCAATGAAGCGACGTTTGCCAAGCAGGTGGCCGAACAGCTCAACGAAGATGCGTTGAAGAACCGGTATGCGCACCTGGTGTTGATCGCCGACCCGACCACGCTGGGCCGCATCCGCCCGCTGCTGCACAAGGAAGTCCAGGCGCGATTGCTGGGCGACATCGCCAAGGATCTGACCAACGCGCCGCTGGAAGACATCCAGAAGGTACTGGCGGCGTAGCGCTCATGCCGTTCATGCGTGATCACCTGCTGACCGAGCCCACCTCTGCGGAGGTGGAGGCGCAGGCGGGCTGGCAGCTGCTGGAATTCGGGACGGCCTGGTGCGGTCATTGCCAGGCTGCACAGCCGGCGTTGCGAGCCTTCGTCGATGCGAACGATCTTCCGCACCGGAAGATCGAAGATGGCAAGGGCAAGCCATTGGGCCGCGCGTTCAAGGTGAAGCTGTGGCCGACGGTGGTGCTGTTGCGCGATGGCCTGGAAGTGGCGCGGGTGGTGCGCCCGGTCGACAGCGCAGACCTGGCAACGCTGCAGGGCGTGCTGCCGGAGTGATGCCTATGCAGCATTAAGACGGCCAATGGACGGACGCCCGCACTGCAGCATGCGGCGCAGCAAACCCGGTGCTAGCATCCGGCAACCACCTGAATCGATCCAAATGCCGATGCCCACGCTGGACCGTCGTCTCCTGATCGTTGTCGCCGCCACGGCGATGCTCGCTTCCGGCCTGGCGTCGGCCGCTCCTGCCAGACCGGCCGCCGACAAGGCCTACGCTTCGGTTGACCCCTTCATTGGTACCGGCGGCGAAGGCCACACCTATCCCGGTGCGACGGTACCGTTCGGCATGGTCCAGCTCAGCCCGGATACGCGCATCCAGCCGCGTGAGAAGGCCTACGGCTGGGCGGCCGGCTATCGCTACGACGACAGCAGCATCGTCGGCTTCTCGCACACCCATTTTTCCGGCACCGGCCATTCGGATCTGGGCGACATCCTGCTGATGCCGTTCACCGGCAATCCGGGCCTGGAGCGTGGCGATCCCGAGAAGCCGCGCAGCGGCTACGCCTCGCGCTTCCGTCACGACGACGAGAAGGCCGAGCCGGGCTACTACGCGGTCACCCTGGACGATTACAAGGTACGCGCCGAGCTGACCACCAGTGCGCGCGTGGGCGTGCACCGCTATGCCTTCCCCAAGGGCGCCGATGCCAAGGTGCTGCTGGACATGCGCACCAGCATGTACGACTACCCGGGCAAGGTACTGTGGTCGCGGGTGCGGGTGCGTGCCGATGGCACGGTAACCGGCTTCCGCGAAACCCGTGGCTGGGCGCCGGGCCGCCAGCTGTACTTCGCGATGCGTTTCTCGCGCCCGCTGTCGGGGCATGAGTTGCACAACACCGAGCAGGACGTCGTCTACAAGGGCTTCCCGCCGCCGGGCGAGAAGGATCCATCGCAGCGTGCACAGATCGAGGGGCGTCAGCTGGTCGGCACCTTCAACTTCGGCAAGCTGGACGCGCCGCTGGTGGTGAAGGTGGCCATTTCTCCGGTCAGCGAAGCCGGCGCCATCGCCAACCTTGACGCGGAAGTGGCCGACTTCGATTTCGACCGCGTGCGCGCGCAGGCCAAGCAGGAGTGGACGCAGGCGCTGTCGGTGCTCGATATCGACGCCCCCGAACACGCCCGGCGCAGTGCCTATACCGCGCTATACCACACCCTGCTGGGGCCGACGCTGTTCATGGATGCCGACGGCCAGTACCGCAGCTCGGACAACGCGGTGCACAAGGCGGACGGCTACACCAACTACTCCACGTTCTCGCTGTGGGATACCTACCGGGCGCTGCACCCGCTGTTGACCCTGGTGCAGTCGGAAAAACGCAACAGCGATTTCGTCAACTCGATGCTTGCCCATCACGAACACAGCCCGTACGGCATGCTGCCGGTGTGGTCGTTCCACGGCCTGGAAGACTGGTGCATGATCGGCTACCACGCGGTGCCGGTCATCGCCGATGCGTACGTCAAGGGCATCCGCGGTTTCGACGCCGACAAGGCGTTGAAGGCGATGGTCGAGACCGCCAACTACGGTCCCTACGACGGCATCGCGCAGTACCGCGAGCTGGGTTATGTGCCGATCGACGAGGAAGGCGAGGCCGCCAGCAAGACGCTGGAGTACGCCTTCGATGATTGGACCATCGCTCGCATGGCGCAGGCCATGGGCAAGGCTGATGTTGCCGCTACCTTCGACAAGCGCGCCGGCAACTGGCGCAATGCTTTCGACAAGGACACCGGCTTCATGCGCGCGCGCAAGCGTGATGGCAGCTTCCGCACCCCGTTCGATCCCAGCGCCAGCGGCTATGGCACTGACTACACCGAAGGCAACGCCTGGCAATACTCCTGGTACGTGCCGCAGGACGTGGCCGGACTGGCCGCAGCGCACGGTGGCAGTGACAAGCTGCTCGCGCGCCTTGACGAGGTGTTCAACGCCAAGGTCGATCCGTCCATCTTCGAGCACATGGAAGACATCACCGGCCTGATCGGCTGGTATGCGCATGGCAACGAACCCAGCCACCACGTCGCCTACCTGTATTCGTACGCCGGCCAGCCGTGGCGCACCCAGGCACGCCTGAAGCAGATCATGGACACTCAGTATGCCGACCGCCCCGATGGCCTGGCCGGCAATGATGACGTCGGCCAGATGTCGGCCTGGTACGTGTTCACCGCGTTGGGCTTCTACCCGGTTGCACCGGGCTCGGGCGAGTACATCCTGGGCCGTCCGTTCCTGCCGAAAACCGCGATGCGCCTGCCCAACGGCAAGACCTTCACCATCGTGGCTGATGGTCTGGACGACAAGCACACCTACGTCGGCAGCGTGAGCCTCAACGGCAAGCCGTTGCAGCGCACCTTCCTGCGCCATGACGAGATCCTGGCCGGCGGCGAGCTGCGCTTCAGCATGCAGGCCGAGCCGAACAAGGCGTGGCCGGGGCAGGACGCGCAGGCGCCGTATTCGATGAGCAGATGACGATTGGTAGGTGCCGACCTTGGTTGGCACGCAGGACGTCAGCGGGAACGAAACCGCAGCCCGACCCGCGCGCCACCGATCGGGGCGGTATCGATCACCAGCGCCGCATCATGCCGTTGCGCGATCTCGGCCACGATCGCCAGCCCCAGCCCGCAGCCGTCGCCTTCTGTGCTGGCTCGGTAGAAGCGTTCCGTGACGCGCGCGCGCTCGGCTTCGGCGATGCCGGCGCCGTTATCGTCCACCCACACCCGCACGCCACCGGCATCGTGCTGCAGACCCAGGGTGATCACGCCGCGCACGCCGCCATAGCGCAGCGCGTTGTCCAGAAGGTTGCCCAGTGCCTCGCGCAGCAGCTGCGGATCGCCCTGTACCTGCAGGCCATCGTCGGGCCCGTCATAGCCAAGATCGACGCCTGCAGTCAATGCACGGTCGGCATAGCGCTCCACCACGCCGCGCGCCAACGCGGCCAGGTCCACAGGCTGCAGCGGCAGTGCGCTGCCATGCGGATCTTCGGAGCGGCTGAGCATCAGCAGCTGGTTGACCAGATGCTGCAAGCGGGCCAGCCCGGCCAGCGTGCCGGACAATGCCAGCTGCTGGGCCTGCGGATCATGCTGGCGCAATGAACTCTCCAGCTCCACCTGCATCGCTGCCAACGGTGTGCGCAGCTGATGTGCAGCGTTGCTGACGAAGCGGCGCTGCGCGGCCTGCATCGCGTCCAGCCGCTGCAGCAGCGCGTTGTAAGCCTCCACCGCCGGCCACAGTTCGCGCGGCGCTTCCTGCGCAGGATCCAGCGGTGCCAAAGGATCCGGCCGCGGACTGGCCAACTTCCGCGCGACCAGGTTGGCATGGCGTGCGGCAGCGCCTGTACCGGACCAGGCCAGCCACGCCGCCAGTGCCAGGATCGCAGCCTGGAACGGAACGCTGGTCAGCAACAGCTTGCGCTCCAGCCGATGGCGCTTGCGCAGTGTCTCGGCCACGCGCAGCCGGATGTCATGGCCCTGGCCGGCGCTGACCACCACTTCAACCATGCGCACGGCCTGCCCGTGTAGCCGCGCGTCGTAGTACACCGCGTCGTCATTCCCAGCGGCGGCCATGGGGCGAGGTAGTGCCTCGGGCAGGTCGCCATACAGGCGCCCGCCATCCGCATCGACCACCTCGCCATGCACTTCGTCGGCGGTGTCCCAGGTGAACATGCGTGATACCGCCGGGGTGATTTCGATGGATGCGCGGCCGTCCTGCACCGTCACCAGTTCGGACAACGACATCGCTGAATCCAGCAGCCAGCGGTCGTAGACCTGGCCGGCATAGAAGCGCGCCAAGGCGAATGAACCCACCGCACTGCACAGCAGCAGCACCAGCAGAGGCAGCCACAGACGCCGCAGCAGCAGGCCGCGCAGGCTGTGCACGCGCTCAGTCACCCATGGCCTCCAACCGGTAGCCGAGGCCGCGCAACATGCGGATGCCGACGCCGGCGTGGGCCTGCTCCAGCTTGCGGCGCAGGCGGCTGACGTGCACCTCGATGACCGACAGGTTGGCCTCGTGATCCCAGCTGTACAACGCATCGAACAGGCGCTGCTTGGTCACGGTGCGCCCCGGGTGCTGCATCAATGCCTCGACCAGCGACAGCTCGCGTGCGGTCAGCTCGATGCGCTGGCCGTCCACCTGCACTTCGTTGCGGATGCTGTCGAAGCACAGCCGGCCCAATCGCTTCTGTGCTGGTGCGTCACTGCGGCGGCGCGACAATGCACGCAGGCGCGCTTCCAGCTCACCCAGCGCGAATGGTTTTGCCAGATAGTCATCACCGCCACGGTCGAGGCCGAGGATGCGATCCTCAACGCCATCGCGCGCGGTCAGGATCAGCACCGGCAATGTGGCGCCATCGTTGCGCAGGCGCGAAAGCAGGTCGAGGCCATCCACGTCCGGCAAGGAAAGGTCGAGCACCATCACGTCATAGGGTGCGCTGGCCAGCGCCGCAGGCGCGTGCAGTCCGCGCGAGAGGTGGTCGCACAGATGGCCGGCACCCTGCAGGGCGCGGATCAGTCCATCGGCCAGGGCGGCATCGTCTTCGATCAGCAGGATTCGCATTGCAAGCTTCGTGCAAGGTTGGGGCAAGTTTGGCGCAAGTCCGTCACCTTACCGTGACGTGCATGAATTTCTCCCCTCGTCTTGCGGCGGTGCTGGCCGCTCTATTGTGCGCGCCTGCGGCTTCGGCGCTGTCCCTTGCAGAAGCGCAGCGTGCAATGGAAGCGCACAACCCGGACCTGCGCGCGGCGGCACTGGAGCTGCGAGGTGTGCAGGGTGATGCGCAGACAGCGGCGCTTCGCCCGGCCACCGAGCTGTCGATCGGCACCAGCAAGATCAGCCCCAAGCATGGCATCGGCCCCGGGCGCTGGCAGGACAAGCGCGTGGACAGCACCGTGGGCCTGGGCTGGACCTGGGAACGCGGTGGCAAGCGTGCATTGCGCATCCGCCAGGCCGACGCGCTGCTGGAAGTGGCCGGGCTGGAGATGCTCGATACCCGGCGCCGCCAGCAGGTGGCGCTGCATGAAGCCTATTTCGGCCTGAAAGGCGCACAGGAGCGGGCGCAGATTGCCGACGCCAACCGGCAGAGCTCGGCCGAGCAGATGGCGGCGGCGGCCAAGCAGGTTGCGACAGGGGCGATGGCGCCGGTGGATCGCGCGCGGCTGGCGGTGGACGACCTCGCTGTGGCGGACGCGGCGCGCGAGGCAGCATTGGATCTGCGTGACGCGCGGCATGCGCTGGGCCTGCTGCTTGGACGTGACGACAGCCATGACATCAGCGCCGATGATCCGTGGCCGGCTGCCAGCAGCGTGGCCAGCGTGCGTGTGTCCGACCCGCAGCAGCGCGCGGATCTGCGCGCCGCACGCTCGCGCCTGGCGGCTGCTGATGCCGGCGTGGCACTGGCTCGCAGCGAGCGCCACCGCGACATCCAGCTGGGCGTGGAGGCGGAGCGTGAGCCGACCGACATCAGCGGCGTCACCTGGGGCGTGTCATTGAGCATTCCGCTCGGCGGCCCGTCGCGTGCACGCGGCGCGATCCAGCGTGCCGAGGCTGACCGTGACAATGCCGCGCTTGAGCTGCAGGTGCTGCAGCGCGAAGCACGCGCCGAACTGGACCAGCTGCAGGCCAGTGCGCAGTCCGCCGCACAGCGTCGCACCGAGTACGAGGGGCTGCAGTCAGACGCCGCACGCAAGGCCGTGCAGGGCATCGAGCTGGCCTACCGGCGTGGTGCTGCCAGCCTGACCGATCTGCTGGATGCGCGCCGCAGCTGGCGCGAGTTCGAGGCCGCGCTGATTGAAGCGCGTGCCGACCATGCCATTGCCCTGGCGCGCTGGGAAGCGGCCACATCCGTTGCTGAAGGAGAGTCCCGATGAAGTCCACCGTCACTTATCGCCCGCAGGCGCGACACGCCGTGCTGCCGGCCTTGCTGGCGCTGGCCCTGCTGGGCGGCTGCGGTCGAGAGCCAGCATCCTATCTTGAGGATGCGCCGCAGGTCAGCGCCGGCCAGATCCAGTTTCCCGCCGACAGCCGCCAGCTGGACGTGCTGCGCAGCGAGGCGGTGAGTGTCGGCGCAAGCGCCAGCCTGCAGTTGCCGGGCCGGGTGGTCTGGGATGAGACGCGCTCCAGCGCACTCCACACGCCGCTGCCGGGGCAGGTGGCGCGCATCGAGGCACAGCCGGGGCAGAAGGTGAAGGCTGGCCAGGTGATCGCCTGGATCACCTCGCCCGAGTTCGGCCAGGCCCAGGCTGAAGGTGCGCGTGGCCGCGCCGAGCTGCAGCAGGCACGCAAGGAACTGGACCGTACCCGCGAACTGTATGCGGCGGGAGTGGCGTCGGGTCGTGAACTGGACGAGGCCGAGGCCAACTTCGCTGGCAGCCAGGCCGATCATGCGCGCACGACTGCCTTCGCCAAGGCCTATGGCAACGGCCAGCGCGTCGATCAGCGCCTGCCGCTGCGCGCGCCCATCGATGGCGTGCTGGTGGAGCGGCGAATGAGCCCGGGAATGTCGGTCAGCCCGGACAGTGAACAGCCGTTGGCAGTGATCGGCGATCCGGACCGCCTGTGGCTGTTGCTGGACATCCCCGAAAGCCTCGCCGGACGCTTGAAGGCGGGCATGCAGGTGAGCGTGCCCGGCGCCGATGGGCAACCACTGCAGGCGACCCTCCAGCACGTGGATGACTTCGTCGATAGCGAACGCCGCGTGGTGCAGGCACGCGCCGAGCTGGACAATCGTGCACGCGGCTTCAAGGCCGGACAATATGTGCGCGCCCAGGTGGCGTTGCCGGCCGAGGGCGGTGTCTCGTTGCCCGATGCGGCGGTGCTGCTGATCGACGGCAAGCAGGTGGTGTTCGTGGAAGAGGGCAAGGGCCGCTTCGTGCGTCGCGCCGTGCACGCGGAGGAGCTGGGTGACGGCCGGCTGTGGGTACGTGAGGGCCTCGCCGCCGGCAGCCGGGTGGTGGTCGAAGGCGGCCTGCTGCTGCAGCAGCTGGTCGACAGCGCGCCGGCAGCCGTCAGCACCGGTAGCGGGCACGCTGCGCCATGATCGATCGCCTGATTGCCTACTGCCTGCGCCAGCCATTGATGGTGATGCTGGCACTGCTGCTGTTCATCGGCGCTGGCATTGCCGCGTTCCGCGTACTGCCGGTGGAAGCCTTCCCGGATGTGTCGGACACCCAGGTAACGGTGGTGTCGCTGCACCCGGGCCGCGCCGCCGAAGAGGTGGAGCGCGAAGTGACAATGCCGCTGGAAGTGGCGCTGTCCGGCATCCCGCATTCGGTGCGGGTGTTCTCGCATACCCAGTTCGGCCTGTCGATGATCATCCTGACCTTCGACGACAAGGCCGACGACTATTTCGCGCGCCAGCAGGTGCTGGAGCGCTTGCAGGGTGTGGAGCTGCCAGAAGGGGTGACCCCGGAGCTGGAGGCGATGAGCTCTGCGGTGGGCGAGATCTACCGCTACGTGCTCAAGGGCCCGCACATGACGCCGACCCAGCTGCGCACCGTGCAGGAATGGACGATGGAGCGCAGCTTGCGCACCGTGCCGGGGGTGGCCGATGTGATCAGCTTCGGTGGCTTCGCGCGCACCTTCCAGGTCAAGCCGGACCTGGACAAGCTGCGCGACCGCGGCATCAGCCTGGGTGAGTTCGCTGAGGCACTGGAAAAGGGCAGCTCCAACGCCGGCGGCGGCTACGTGGAGCGCGGGCAGCAGCAGTTCCTGATCCGCGGCGTGGGCCTGATGCGTTCGCCGGCCGACATCGGCAACGTGGTGGTGGCGCAGCGTGGGGGCACGCCGATCCTGGTGCGCGACCTCGCCGGCATCGCCGATACCGGCCTGCCACGGCAGGGCCTGGTCGGCCAGGACGACAATGACGATGCGGTGTTCGGCATGGTGCTGATGCGCAAGGGCGAGAATCCGTCCGACGTGCTCGACGCTCTGCATGCGCGCATCGCCGAGATCGAGGCGAACCAGCTGCCGGCTGGGGTCAGCATCGAGCCGTTCTACGACCGCTCGTGGCTGGTCACGACCACGCTGAAGACGGTCTTCCGCAACCTGCTGGAAGGTGCGGTGCTGGTGTTCCTGGTGCTGTGGCTGTTCCTGTACAACGCCCGCGCCGCGCTGATCGTGGCGGCGATGATGCCGCTGGCGCTGCTGTCGACCTTCCTCGGCCTGCACCTGTGGGGCGTGCCGGCCAACCTGCTGTCCTTGGGTGCGATGGACTTCGGCATCATCATCGATGGCGCGGTGATCGTCACCGAGCACATCGTCTCGCGATTGTCGAAGCTGCCACCTACGGCTGATCGGAAGACGCGGTTCTCGACCATTCTTTCGGCCGCATCGGAAGTGGGCCGACCGACGTTCTTCTCGATGCTGATCATCATCGCCGCGCACATCCCGATCTTCACCCTGCAGCGCCAGGAAGGCCGCATGTTCGCGCCGATGGCGTACTCGGTGACCTCTGCGCTGATCGGTGCGTTGATCCTGGCGCTGACCGTGGTGCCGCTGCTCTGCTACTGGTGGCTGCGACGGGACCGCATGCGCGATGGCAACCCGCTGATGGACCGCCTGACCGACTGGTACCGGCCGATCCTGGAGCGCGCACTGGCCCGGCCACGTGCGGTGGTGCTGACCGCAGTTGCGTTGCTGGTGGGTACGTTGGCACTGGGCACTCGCCTGGGCTCGGAGTTCCTGCCCGAGCTGGACGAAGGGTCGATCTGGTTGACCGCCACACTCGACCCCAGCACCAGCCTGGCCGAAGCGCAGCAACAGTCGCGGCGCATCCGTGAGCTGGTCGGCAGCTTCCCGCAGGTGTCGACGGTGGTGGCCAAGCTGGGGCGCCCGGAAGACGGGTCCGATGCCAAGGGTGCCAACCAGATCGAGGCGCTGGTGGCGTTGAAGCCGGAGAAGGAATGGCCGAAGGGCGTGGACAAGCGGCAGCTGGTGAGCGACCTGCAGCGCACGCTGGAGCAGCGCATTCCGGGGCCGGAGTTCTCGATCTCGCAGCCGGTGCGCGACAACATCCTGGAGAGCATCTCGCAGATCAAGGGCCAGGTGGTGATCAAGGTCAGCGGTTCGGATCTGGACGTGCTGAACCAGCACGCACAGGCCATCCTGGGCCAGGTGCGCGGGGTGGAGGGCGTGGAGAGCGCCTTCATCGACCGCGATGGTTCGTTGCCGCAGCTGCAGATCGAGATCGACCGCGACCGTGCAGCACGCTATGGCCTGAACGTGCGCGACATCGACGAAGTGATCGAGACCGCGCTGGGCGGGCGCCAGGTAGGCGAGCTGTGGGAGGGCGATCGCAAGTTCCCGATCTCGCTGCGCCTGGACGATGCCGACCGCGACCTGCAACGGCTGCGCACGGTGCCAGTGGGTATCGGCGATGGCCACACGGTGACGCTGTCCGACGTGGCCGACTTCCGCATGGCCAGCGGCGCGATCAACATCTCGCGCGAGAACGCGCAGCGGGTGAAGGCGGTCAGCATCTTCATCGCAGGGCGTGACATGGGCAGCGTGGTGGCCGACATGCGCAAGCGCGTGGATGCCAGTGTGCAGCTGCCGGAAGGCTACCGGCTGGAATGGTCCGGCGAGTTCGAGAACCAGCAGCGTGCGATGAAGCGGCTGGGCTGGGTGATTCCGCTGTCGGTGCTGCTCATCTTCGTACTGCTGTTCGATGCCTTCAAGGACATCAGCAGCGCGGCGCTGATCCTGGCCAACGTACCGCTGGCGATGATCGGCGGCATCCTGGCCCTGTGGTTGACCGGCATTCCTCTATCGGTGTCGGCGGCGATCGGATTCATTGCGTTGTTCGGACAAGCGGTGCTGAACGGGGTGGTGATGCTCAGTCGATTCGCCCAGCTGCGCGAGCAGGGCATGGACCTGCTGCAGTCGGTGGTGCAGGGCTCGCTGCAGCGCCTGCGCACGGTGCTGATGACCGCGCTGCTGGCGATGTTCGGCCTCCTGCCGATGGCGACCTCGCATGCGATCGGTGCCGAGACCCAGAAGCCGCTGGCGGTGGTGGTGATCGGTGGCCTGCTGTCGGCGATGCTGCTGACCCTGCTGGTGCTACCGACGCTGTACTACTGGGTGCACCGGCGCCGCGCCATGGCCCGGTAGATGCCAACCTTGGTTGGCATGCGGTGAAGCGCCCACCAAGGTGGGCGACTACCGATGTGGCGTGATCTGGTAGATGCCAACCTTGGTTGGCTCGCGGTGAAGCGCCCACCAAGGTGGGCGACTACCGGGGTTGGCGCGTGGTCACACCATCCCGCCATTGGCGCGCAGCACCTGGCCGTTGATCCACCCGCCATCGGCACCG
Organism: Stenotrophomonas maltophilia; assembly: GCF_004920835.1. Lineage (GTDB taxonomy): Bacteria > Pseudomonadota > Gammaproteobacteria > Xanthomonadales > Xanthomonadaceae > Stenotrophomonas > Stenotrophomonas maltophilia_AQ. The sequence goes on along the minus strand of NZ_QFHO01000001.1, from coordinate 186,260 downwards.
GCCAGGAAGGCCACCGCTCCGGCGATGTCCTCCGACGTGCCCAGTCGCTCCAGGGGATTCATCTTTGCCAGCCGCTCGATCAGCTCCGGTGCCTTGCCATCCAGGAACAGGTCGGTGGCGGTCGGGCCGGGCGCCACCGCGTTCACGGTGATGTTGCGCCCGCGCAGCTCCTTGCTGAGGATCGCGCCCATCGTCTCCACCGCGGCCTTGCTGGCCGCGTACACGCTGTAGTTCTCCAGCTTGATGCCGACCACGCTGGTGGACAGGCTGATCAGGCGGCCGCCGTCACGCACCCGTCGCGCGCTCTCGCGCAGCACGTTGAAGGCGCCCTTCAGGTTGATGCCGATGACCCGTTCGAACAGTGCGTCGTCGCTGTCGGCCAGCGGCGCCAGCTGCAGTACGCCAGCACTGTTCACCACCACGTCGATGCCGCCGAAGCAGGTCTCGATGGCGTCGAACAGCTGGCGCACCGCCTGCGGGTCTGCCACATCGGCCTGCAGCGCGATGGCCTGTGCGCCAGTGGCCGTGAGTTCGGCGGCCAGTGCCTCGGCATCATCGCGGCGGCCGGCGTAGTTGATCGCCACGGCGTGGCCGTCGGCGGCCAGGCGGCGCGAAATGGCAGCGCCGATGCCACGGGAACCACCGGTGACCAGGGCGACGCGGCGGGCGGAAGATGTGGGCATGGTCGGTTCCAGCAGGGCGCGCCGGACTGGCGCAGTGCCATCTTCGTCATCTCATCGATCCGGATAATCATGCATAATCCGTCAACATAATCCGGGTAGCCGAACAATGGACCGTTTCACGGCCATGCGCGCCTTCGTCCGTATCGTCGAGCGCCGCAGCTTCACCCGTGCCTCCGGGGACCTCGGCTTGCCGCGGGCCACGGTGACCGATGCGATCAAGGCGCTGGAGAATCGGCTGGGCGTGCGCCTGCTGCACCGGACCACGCGGCTGGTGGTGCCGACGCTGGAAGGCGAGGCCTTCTATGGCCGTTGCCTGCGCCTGATCGCCGACATGGACGACGCTGAAGCCGCGTTCCGTGACGTGCCACCACGCGGCCCGCTGCGGATTGAAGTGCATGGCACGCTGGGCCGGCACCTGCTGTTTCCACACCTTCCAGACTTTCTGCAGCGCTACCCTGAGATCGAACTGGAGGTCAGCGAGGGCGATCGCTATGTCGATCTTCTGCGCGAAGGCGTGGATGCGGCGATGCGGGTGGGGACGCTGGCCGACAGCGATCTGGCGGCGCGCCGGTTGACGATGCTGCGCGAGGTCACGGCGGCCTCGCCAAGCTACGTGCAGGCCAGAGGCGTGCCGGGCAGCATCGATGCCCTGCAGGACGGCCACCAGATGGTCGGTTACCGCTCAAGTGCCACCGGCCAGCTGATACCACTGGAGTTCCAGCAGGCTGGCCAGATCCGCTATGTCCCGCTGCCCGCGCGGGTGACGGTTTCCGGCGCCGATGCCTTCCTCGGTGCCGCGCTGGCAGGGCTGGGCATCATCCAGGCGCCGCGCTACCGGATGGCCCCCTACATTGCGCGCGGGCAGCTGGTCGAGCTGTTGCCGGACGCACCGCCGACGCCGAGCCCGTTGAATCTGGTCTACCCGCGCAACCGCACGCCGTCGCCGCGGCTGCGGGTGTTCATCGATTGGGTAGCCGGGATGTTCGACCCGGCCGGGGTTGCCGGCCAGCGGCCGGCACTACCAACCGCTGGCCATGCTGGGTAGTGCCGGCCGCTGGCCGGCAACTGCAATACGCTGGGTGTGCCAAGGCTGCCGGCCAGCGGCCGGTATTACGGCGCTGCGGCGCTCGGCAGCACCAGCTCGAACACGGTGCCGGTTTCATCGGAGGTCACGCTTACCGTTCCGCCATGGGCCTGTGCAATTGCGCGGGTGATCGCCAGGCCCAGTCCAGCACCTTCGTGGCGGCCACGCTCGCCGCGATAGAAGCGATCGAACAGGCGCGGCAGTGCTGCTTCGGCAATCGGCGGGCCGAGGTTGTGCACGCTGACCCTGCACATGCCATCGCCCTCGACCAGCTCCACCCGCACCTCGCTGCCCACGGCTGCGTGCTTCAACGCGTTGGACAGCAGATTGGCGATCGCCCGGTGCAGCATCAAACGGTTGCCTTCCACGCTCGCCACGCCGTCGCGGCACAGGGTCAATTGCCGGTCCTCAGCCAGCAGTTCGTAAAACTCCAGCAGCGAATCCACCACCGCATCCAGCGCCACCGGCTCGCGCGAAGGCAGTGCCCCCGGCGCCTCGGCCTGCGCCAGGTACAGCAGGTCACCCACGGTCTGCGCCAACTGCTGCAGTTCTTCGGCGCACGAGGCCAGCGTCTCGCGATAGGCCTCGTTGCTGCGCGGGTGGGCCAGCACCACCTGTACCTGGGTCAGCATGTTGGTGATAGGCGTGCGCAGCTCGTGGGCCAGATCACCGGAGAATTCGGTCAGGCGCGCGAAGTCCTGCTGTAATCGCGCCAGCATGCCGTTGAGGGTCTGCGCCAGCTGTTCCAGCTCAGCCGGCGCGCTGCGGGCGTTCAAACGCCGCTGCAGGCGCCCTGCGGTGATCTGACGGGCTTCATCGGCCAGCGTCCGCAGCGGTCGCAGCGTGCGTCGTACCACATAGCCACCCAGCAGGCTGCTGGCCACGGCGGCACCGATGATGGCGATCGCCAGCAGGTGGCGGAAGCGCTGCAGGAAGTCGGCATGGCGGGCATCGTCGATGGCCAGCAGGATCAGCAGCTGGCTGCCGTCGGCCAGGGTCTGGCGCAGGTGCAGCGCATGCATGCACGTTCCGTCGGCAAGGATCCAGTCGTGCCGCCGGAAGGCACTATCGATAGGCTGGCTGCGTGCGTGTTCGCGCAGCAGCGCCGGCGCGGTGGAGAACAGCACGGTGCCGCGCGCATCCACAATATGGAAGGCGATGTCGGGATGGTGGCTCAGCGCCTCTGCCAGTCGTTGCCCGCGAACGGACGCAGGCCCATTGCCGGCCAGGTCACTGATCAACGCGACCTTGTTCTCCAGCTCGGTGAAATCCTGTGCGACCAGATCGTGACGGGCGCTGATATAGATCGCCACGCCGAGTGCCGCCAGCACCAGCGTTGCCACGGTGGCGAACAGCAGCGTCAGCCGCACCGCGATGGAGCGGCGCAGGCTCATCCGTTGCGCGCGGCGCCGTCGTCCGGCGCCTCCAGCACATAGCCCATGCCGCGCACGGTGACGATCAGCTTCTCGGCGAAATCATCGTCGATCTTCGCGCGCAGGCGGCGGATCGCCACGTCGATCACATTGGTGTCGCTGTCGAAGTTCATGTCCCACACCTGCGAGGCGATCAGCGAGCGCGGCAGCACTTCGCCACGGCGCCGTGCCAGCAGCTCCAGCAGGGTGTACTCCTTCTGGCTGAGCGCGATGCGCTGGCCGCCACGCTCCACCCGGCGGCGCAGGGTATCCACCACCAGGTCGGCAATGACGATGCGTTCAACCTGCGGCACGGCCTGGCCACGGCGCAGCAGCGTGCGCACGCGCGCCAGCAGCTCGGCGAAAGCGAAGGGCTTGGCCAGGTAGTCATCGGCGCCCAGCTCCAGGCCCTGCACGCGGTCGGCGATGCTGCTGCGCGCGGTCAGGAACAGCACCGGCAGCGGCCAGCCGGCTCCACGCAGCCGCGACAGCACGGTCCAGCCATCCAGGCCGGGCAGCATCACATCGAGGATGACCAGCTGGTACTCGCCGCTCCCGGCCAGGTGCAGCCCGTCGATGCCGTTGCTGGCGAGATCGACCACATAGCCGGCCTCGATCAGGCCCTGGCGCAGGTAGTTGCCGGTCTTGGGTTCGTCTTCGACGATCAGCAGTTTCATGGTGCGGCCATCATCGCAGCTTGCGGGTGGGTCGGCAGCGGCGGTTCATGCCACCGGGTCCAGGGTGCCGAGTACCGCTACACAGGCCAGCACCAGCAGCGCCAGCACCGCTTCGCAGGCCAGGCTGTGGCGCAGCGAACGCAGTGGCCTGGGTTGCCAGCCGCCGCGGATGGAAACGGCCAGCGCCGGTACCAGCCGCCAGCGATGCAGCGCGGCCAGCCCCAGCATGCCGCCGACCAGGGCCAGTTTGAGCAGCAGCCAGCGCCCATGTGCGGTTTCGGCCAGGGTGTGCAGCGAGCCGCCGAGATCGACATAGGTATAGGTGCCGGTCATCGCCAGCAGGGCGACGATGATCGTGCCGGGCACAGCGAAGCTGTGCGCGGCCTGCCACAGCTCGCGGGTGCGTTCGCGCAGACGCAGGCCCTGCGGTCGCAGCGCCAGCTGCAGGATGGCGGCGATCGCCCCGACCCAGGCGCCGGCGGCCAGCAGATGCAGCATGCCGGCGCCGAGCCGAAGCGTGCCGCCGAACCCGTCGCCGGCGGCGGCATGGCCATTCCAGGAAAGGCTGGCCAATGCGCTGGCAGACAGTGCCAGCAGTGCGAGGCGGCGCAGGCCCTGTACGGGGCGGTTGATGGCCAGCAGCGGCAACATTGCCAGTATGGCCAGGAGGCGCAGCAGGCCCGCTTCCCCCACTGGCGTACCGGCAAGAAACCAGCGCGCGGTCTCGCCGTCGATGTCGGCCGGCGATATGCCAAGCACGCCGGACAACCGGGTCACCGCGTCGGTGATGACCAGTACCAACGCGATCACGGTGAGCGTCAGCGAGACGCCGTGCGGCAGCCCGGGCCGGACGAACAGCATCCGCCCGAACAGCAGCATCAACACGGCATACAGCGAAAGCCGCAGCGCATACGGCGAAAGCTCGGCCACAGCAGCGGCCTTACTTCACGGTGAAGCGGTAGTTGCCGGTGATCGGATGGCTGTCCTGGCCGACCGCGCGCCACTGCAGGGCGTAAGTGCCGGCAGGCAGCGGCTTGGCGAAGCGCGCGCGCAGGGTGTGGCCGTCCTCGGAGATCTCCTGCGCAGTGGTCGGCATCGCCATCTTCATGCGGCCATGGTCCATGCTCAGTTCGATGCGGGTGGCACGCGGCATCACCTTTTCACTGAACTGCAGTTCGATCTGGCTGGCCGGGGCCACGGTGGCGTCGGCGGCCGGCGTTGCACGCACCAGGCTGGGATGGGCCAGCGCCAGCGGTGCGACCGCAAGGCCGGACAGCAGCAGGGCGAGCGAGGTGGGGCGGAGCAGGGCGCGGGTCATGTGCGGGAACGCCTGTCGGGAAGTTGCGCTCAGGGTGGTGCAGCGCGCCTTTCGCTGCCCTGACGCGAACATTACCGGTCTGTAATGTTGGCTGCCGGCCCGCGGCCGGCGCTACCGGGCCCGTGACTGCGCGATCCAGGCCGAAGGCGAACAACCGACCACACGCCGGAAGGCTGCGCTGAACTTGCTGGGATTGGCGTAGCCACTGGCCAGCGCAACCTCGGTGACGCTGCATCCCTGGGCCAGTGCCCCGCGCGCCCATTGCATGCGGCGTCGGGTCAGGAACGCATAGGGCGGCAGACCGGTGGCGGCGCGCAGCGCACGACCGAACGTGGACGGGTCCATCTGCACCGCAGCGGCCAACTGTGCGACTTCAAGAGGCTGGCCGTGCTGTGCATCGATGTAGGCCTCCAGCTGCTGCAGCCGCCGCGTGGACAGTGCCGTGTCCCTGCCGCGTTCCGTGCAGGCAAGCCCGGCAAGCTGGCCCAGGCGGTGGAGCAGGACCTGGGCGCCATGCTCCAGGAAGCCTGGCAGGCAGACATCGGCCTGCGCGCTGCACCACAACGCCTGCAGTACCGAAGTGATCACCGGGTCGTGGTGCAGCCGCGCCGCCAGCGGCTGCAGGTGTTGCAACCGCTGCGGATCCTGCGGATGCAGGCGGGTATCGATGGCGATGCCGAGCAGATCGACTGCGGGGCTGGCATAGGTGCCGGTGTCTCCCGGCAGCACCAGATTGAACTGGCCGGGCCGCCACGGCGCCTGCAGCAGGCCGTTGAGGGTGCGCTGCTGCAGCCGTCCGCCGCCGCCCACGGCCAGGCCCAGGCGAAGCTGGTGCGGATGGCCCATCTCGCCTTCGCTGGCCTCGAAGCGATGGCGCAGCAGCACCACCGCCCCGTCATCGCTGGCGTAGGCAGCAGGGGCCTGCGACCGGGTTTCCTGCAGCAACTGGTCGGTGAGGGCGGGCATCACGGATCCGGGAATGGAGCGGCGCTGCCGGAAATGGAGTGGCGGCAGGGCGCGAATGTTACAGGATAACACTCTTGCCCGCGCTGCCGCCGCTCGCGCTTCCGTCACTCCATCCGTCGAGGTTCCCGCTTTGAAGTCGTCCACGCCTGCTGCCGCGCTCATCGCAGCATCCCTGCTCGTTCCTGCCTTGCCCGCCCTTGCCCAGCAGGCCGACCCGACCACGCTCGACGGTGTCCGCGTCACCGGTTCCAAGCGCGATACGCCTTACCTGAAGAGCGATCTGTCGGTGACGGTGCTCGACAGGCAGGCCCTGAAGGAAGCGGGCGTCACCGAGTTCCGTGACCTCGACAAGCTCGCGCCGAACGTCAAGTTCAATGCGATGGGCCAGCTCAGCAACATGTTCATCTCGATCCGCGGCATCGAGTCCAATCCGTTCCTGGTCAACCGCGCCTCGGTCTACATCGACGGCATTCCGTTCCGCGAACTGAGCAATGCCGTGCTCAACCAGGTCGAGTCGGTGGAGGTGCTGCGCGGTCCGCAGGGCACGTTGTATGGCGCCAACAGCGAATCCGGCCTGGTGCTGGTGCGTACGCGTGGTCCTGCGGACAAGCGCGAAGGCGAGGTCAACCTGCGCAGCACCTGGTTCGGCAACGGCAATGGCACCGCTCTCGATGGCTTCCTGGCAGGGCCGCTGAACAAGACGGGCAGCCTGTCCGGCTCGGTGGCGTTCATGGGCTCCGATGAGGACGCCTACCTGAAGAACCTCACGCCTTCCGGTGCGCGCGGCAAGGTCGGCGAAGGCTACCTCCAGGGCAAGCTGCGCTGGCGGCCGAGCGACTACGTTTCGGTGAACGCGCTGGCCTATCACCTGCGCACCCGCGCGCCGGGCATGTTCGAGTATGAATACCTGCCGCTGGATACCGGCCTCTACAACCGCACCTACGGCACATCGCTCAATGGCGGCCGCCGTGCCGGTGACTTCACCTACATCAACGACGCGCCCAAGCGCACCGAAAAGGACGAAACGGTGGCTGGCCTCAGTGCGCAATGGCAGCTGCAGGCCGGCACGCTGGACGTGGCCGCTTCCTGGCGGGACGAGGAGGTGACCTCGGCCGGCTACGACTTCGACATGACCAACAGCCCGGCATTGGCCGGTCGCATCTACGACAGGAAGAAGGAATGGACGGCCGAGGCGCGCTTCAGCTCGCCCAGCGACCAGGCGCTGACCTGGATGGCGGGTGTGTCGACCTACCGCAACAGCAAGGATTCGATCCTCGGCACCTTCGTCGGCCCGGCGCTGCATGGGCTGGACAGCTACAACCTGGCCCCGCGGCAGACCTCCAAGGGCGAGGACTACAGCGTCTTCGCCACCGCAAGCTACACCTTCCCGGCGGTGCCGAAGCTGACCGCCAGCGCCGGCCTGCGCCATGAGCAGGCACGGCGCTCCACCGAACAGCGTGCCGGTGCGCTGGATCTGGGCGCCGGTGGCCGCGTGCTGTACCGCGATGCCGCGCTGGCGCATACCTTCTCGGCCACGCTGCCGCGGGTGTCGCTGCGCTACGACGCCACTGACGACCTTTCCTTCTACGCGGCCTCGGCCAAGGGCTACATTCCGGGTGGCTTCAATCTGGCTGCGGCGCAGAGCGATGTGGTCAACGACAAGGTGCTGCGCTACGAGTCCGAACGCATGTGGAGCCATGAGCTGGGCTTCAAGATGAACCTGGCCGGCGGGCGTGGCCACATCGGTGGTGCGCTGTTCCACATCACCTCGGACAACTGGCAGGAGATCCAGGTGGCCACCGATGCCAACGGCCGCCCGATCTCGTCGGACTACGTAGGTTCGGATGCCTCGATCCGTTCGCGTGGTGCCGAGCTGGAGGGCGTGTTCGAAGTGCTGCCGGGCTTCACCCTGATGGCGAATGTGGGCTACGTCGATGCGAAGTACACCAAGCTGTGGGTCAGCGTGGACCAGAACCTGGATGGCAAGCGGGTCAAGCTGACCCCTCACTACACTGGCTATCTGGCGGCGCGCTATCAGTTCGACTCGGGCATCTATGCTCGGCTGGAATCGCAGTTCACCGGCTCCAGTGCACTGGATGAACGCAACCGCGCGTTCCAGCCCGCAGTGGCCGTGCTCGGTGCGCAGCTGGGCTACGAGACCGGGCCGTGGAGCGCGCGGGTGTTCGTGCAGAACCTGACCAACAAGCGCCGCATCAATGGCCTGATCTTCGACAACCTGGCCTTCGGCCGCGACGGCAACTACTACGGCCCGGTCGACAGCCCGCGCATCTTCGGCGCGGAAGTGGGTTACCGCTTCTGAGCAAAGGTAGTGCCGGCCGCTGGCCGGCATCTGCGGGGCGCCGGCCAGTGGCCGGCGCTACCGGTGGACGTGCAATGCCCGCCGGTTGCCGATGTGCGCGCATGCCAGCAGCACGCCACCGCAGGCGGTGGCCACGCCATGCCAGAGCAGCGATTCCTTCAACGGCAGGTACAGCGACGCTGACACCAGCAGGATCGCGCCAACCACGGCCAGCCGCACCGGCAGCCAGCGCCAATGCCGGTACAGCCCGGCCGTGGTACTGGCCAGCGCCAGTGTCGAGGCCATCAATGCGAACAACCATTCCCAGCGCGACATCATCAACAGCAGCGTCATCACGCCGTGGCCGGGGTGCTGGAACGAGCGCAGCGCCATCATTGCCGCCGGCACGAAGGCCAGCAGCAGTGGCAGGGCGATGCAATGGGCGGCGCAGGCCAGCGACAGCCAGGCACCGGCCAGATCGAAACGGGGATGCCAGCGTGCCGAAGTTGGCGGCTGGGCCAGAGCCCTTGCGGGGGTCGGGGGGATGTGGTCCATTATGTTACATAGTAACAATTGGAGTCTCCCCCATGAAGCTTCCTGCTGCTCTTTTCCTGCTGCTGGCTGCCAACGCGGCGCAGGCACACGATGTCCGCCAGCATGCACCGCACGTGCACGGCCAGGCCACCGTCGATCTCGCACTCGACCAGGGAACGCTGGAGTTCGCCCTGCAGGCGCCGGGTATCGGCATTCTTGATTTCGAGCGACCGCCCGCCAACGCGACCGAGCAGGCGGCACTGTCGCGCGCCACGGCATTGCTGAAGGGCGGCAGCTGGGTCACCCTGCCCACCGCCGCCAACTGCCGCCTGGCCAGCAGTGACGCCAGTGCCGAAGGCTTCGCTGCGACCGCCGCTGTGCCAGCGGCCGGGCAACATCGCCACGCCGGTTTCAGTGCCAACCTGCAGTATCGCTGCACGAATCCGAGTACCCTGCGCGCCCTGGTCGTGCGCCTGCCGGTGCTGTTCCCCGGGTTGCACGAAGTCATCGTCAACAGTGCGACCGCCAACGGCCAGGACCGCAGCGTGCTGAGTGCCGACAACCTGCGCGTGGTGCTGGCGCCGTGAGCACGCCAGCGGTGATCGCCCTGGAGGATGTGCAGTTCGGCTACGCAACACGCCTGGTGCTGGATATCCCGCAGCTGCTGATAGAGCAGGGCAGCAGCGTGCTGTTGCGTGGAGTGAGCGGTGGCGGCAAGAGCACCTTGCTCGGCCTGCTGGCCGGCGTCCTGCTTCCCGGCAGGGGGCGGGTCGAAGTGGCGGGTCACGCGCTGCAGATGATGCGGGGTGCCGCGCGTGATCGCTTCCGTGCCGATCAGCTGGGCGTGATCTTCCAGCAGTTCAACCTGCTGCCGTTCCTCAGCGTGCGCGACAACATCGCGCTGGGCCTGCGCTTTTCTCCGGTGCGCAGTGAGCGCATCAGCGGGCCGCTGGACGACGAGATCCTGCGTCTGCTGGAAGCGCTGCAGCTGGATCCGGCGTTGTCCAAGCGTGCGGCCGGTACCCTGAGTGTCGGCCAGCAGCAACGCGTGGCCGCCGCACGCGCCTTGATAGGCCGCCCCGCAGTGCTGCTGGCCGACGAGCCGACCTCGGCGCTGGATCGCCAAGCCGCGACCGCCTTCCTGCAGCTGATGTCCGCACAGTGCCGGGCCGCCGGTACCACGGTTCTGGTGGTCAGCCACGATGAAAGCCTGCAGCCCTTGTTCGACCGCACCATCGCGTTGTCGCAGATCAATCACGCAGGTGGCACCCATGCTTGAACTTGCCTGGGCCAGCCTGCGCAGCCGCGCATTGAGCGTCAGCCTCACCGTGCTGGTGATCACCCTCAGCGTGGTGCTGCTGCTCGGTGTTGAGCGCGTACGCATGCAGGCGCACGAAGGTTTCGCCAGCACCGTCTCAGGCACTGACCTGATCGTCGGTGCCCGCTCCGGGCCGGTGAACCTGCTGCTGTATTCGGTGTTCCACATCGGTGACCCGACCAACAACGTGTCCTGGCAGTCCTACCAGGAGCTGTCCTCGCTGCCGCAGGTGAAGTGGGCGGTGCCATTGTCGCTGGGCGATTCGTGGCGCGGCTACCGGGTGATCGGCACCAGTGGCGGCTACTTCGAGCACTACCGCTACAGCGCGGGGCATGCGCTGGCGTTTGCACAGGGGCGGCCGTTCGACGACCTGTACGACGCCGTGATCGGCGCAGAGGTGGCGCGCGCGCAGAAGGTCGGCCTCGGCGACGAGATCGTGCTGGCCCATGGCACCGGCGCGGTCACGTTGGCCACGCATGCCGACAAGCCGTTCCGTGTGGCTGGCATCCTGCAGCGCACCGGCACGCCGGTTGATTCCTCGGTGCTGGTCTCGCTGCAGGCCATCGAGGCGATCCATGTCGACTGGCGCTCCGGCGTGCAGCTGCGCAGCCAGAGCGTCAGCGCCGAGCAGGCGCGCCACCTGGACCTGACCCCGACCAGCATCACCGCTTTCATGCTCGGGCTGAACTCGCGCATTGCCACGTTCTCGGTACAGCGCAGGATCAACGAGTATCCGGACGAAGCGATGCTGGCGATCCTGCCCGGCGTAACCCTGCAGCAGCTGTGGCAATCACTGGGCACCGCCGAGCGGGCACTGCAGCTGATCAGTGCGATGGTGGTGCTGCTGGGCATGGTCTCGCTGGTGGCGCTGCTGGTCTCGACCCTGCAGGAGCGACGGCGCGAGATGGCGGTGCTGCGTGCCATCGGTGCACGCCCGGGCTATATCGCCAGCCTGCTGGTGGTGGAGGCGGTGGCGACCAGCGCGCTTGCCTGCGTGCTCGCACTGGCCGCACTGGTGGTGGCCAGCCTGGCCGGGCGTGGCTGGGCGCTGGCCAACTTTGGCCTATCGATCACCCACATCTGGCCGGATGGCCGCGAACTGGCGTGGGTCGCGGGTGTGCTGGCGATCAGCGCGGTGGCCGGCCTGGTGCCGGCGCTGCTGGCCTATCGGCGCACGCTGGCCGATGGCCTGTCACCCGGGGGCTGAGCATGCGCTGGTTGCCACTGTTGCCACTGTTGCCACTGTTGCCACTGTTGCCAATGTTACTGGTGCTGACCGCCTGCGAACGCCCGGTCGATACCGGCGTGCAGGCGCTGCCACCGTCACCGGTGGTCGATCGCGATGCCCCGGCAGCTGCCGAGGAACAGGAACTGGACTGGTTGCAGATGATGCCGAAGGAAGAACTGGCGGCGCTGGAGCGCGGCGAGGGCCCGGAGGTCGAGCACAACGGCAACCGGCGCATGCCGCAGTTCGGTACGTTCCGCACCGTGGAGACCGTACTGCAGCGGCCGGTGCGCTTGCAGGGCTACGTGGTGCCGCTGGCCAACGCGCAGGACGGGCGGCTGACCGAATTCCTGTTCGTGCCGTACTACGGCGCCTGCATCCATGTGCCGCCGCCACCGCCGAACCAGATCGTGCACGTGGTGCTGCCGCGCCCGATCGAGATGCCGGACATGTATTCGCCGTTCTTCCTGGCCGGTACCCTGCGCGCCGAACGGCTGGACGATGATCTGGCCGGCTCCGCCTACACCATGCGCGATGCGCAGCTGAGGCCGTATGAACCGTAGCGTCCTGATCGGATTGGCGTGTTGCCTGGGCTTGCTGGGGTGTACGCAGGCGGGTGGGGGCGCCACCACCGTCGCCGCAGCACCGGCAGCGGCGCAGCCGGCCACGACCGAAGCGCCCATCGACCGTTGGGATGCACTGCGGCCCGACGAAGTGACCTACCAGCGTCCGCCGCCGCAGATCGGCCTGTCACGCAATGGCATGGACGGGGTGGGCGGGCTGATCGACGACACAGGCTCTGGCACGCCACCGGGGCAGGAGATCGACCATTCCAGCCCGGACCGCGCCAAGCAGTTCGGTTCATCGCAGGTGGTCGAAACTGCCGATGGCCGCGCCGTTGACCTGGATGGCTACGTGGTGCCGCTGGGCACCAACGACGCAGGACTGGTCGACGAACTGTTGTTCGTGCCGTTCTACGGGGCCTGCATCCATGTGCCGCCACCGCCGCCGAACCAGATCATCCATGTGACCCTGGCCACGCCGATCGCGCTGGGCGACCTGTGGGATCCGTACCGGTTGGCCGGTCGCCTGCAGGTCAAGCGCTTCGATGCGGATATCGCCAGCGCGTCCTACGACGCCGCAGCGGCGTCGCTGACGGCGATCCACAACTGATGCGCGCGCGCTGGATCATCGCTGCGGTGGTGTTGGCGGGAGCAGGCGTAGCGTTGGCGGTGTGCTGGCAGCGGCGCGCCGTAGTCCCAGAGCCTCCGGCGGTCGCGTTTCCGGCACCGGCAGCCGATGCCAGCCAGCGCATCGAGCAACGCCTGGGCGAAGACCACGCCTTTCGCAATGATGTGCTGTTCCTGCTGGCGGCCACGTTGCGCGACCGCTGCCAGCCGGCACAGACGGGGCTGCTGGCGCGCATGGCCAATCGTGCATCGTTGCCGGTGCTGGCGGCGGTCAGTGCGGTGACCCAGCAGGATCCAACGCTGGACCGGCCGATCTACCAGTACATCCAGCATCGTGCAGACGCCACGCGTTGTGGCCAGCCGCTGCAGATGCCGTTGGCCGGTGGGCGCAGCATGCAGGTGGACATCGAACAGTACGCGCGCACCTTCCCGGACAGCTATTTCGATCCGCAGCGCAGCAGCGAACCGCGTGATTTCGGCGGCCTGTCGCTGCAGCAGCGGGCAGGCAACGCCTGCAACAGCGTGGTGTATTCGGTGCTGCCGCTGGGGGGCACCGATTGGCGTTGCAGCAGCCTGCGCGCCAATGCGCGTGCGCGGGTGCGCGGCCTGTGCGAGGACGAGCTGCGGCGCCAACATGGGGCAACGGGCGGGGAGCTGGACATGGCCGTGGGGCAGGGCATGCAGGCAGCGGTGGTGTCGGCGATTGCCGCGTTGCCGGAAGACTGCCGGTAGAGCGGGGCCATACCCGGCGGCCTTGTTGCGGGTACCCCGTTCGCCGGACACGGCCCGGCGCTACCGTTCTCCGGAACATGAACATTACCCGGGACGAAATCTGAACGTCTGGCGACCTTCTCATAACTATACAGGACATCCTGTATAGTTATGATGGTACTCCACCCCCATCAGGTTTCCCCATGGCTTTGTCCCAGCCCTTGGCCGGCGCTCCGGCCCTGTCGCGTGCCCGTCGCTGGGCACTGTTGTTCACTGTCGCCGCCGGCCTGCTGCTGGTCACCCTCGACAACTCCGTGCTGTACACCGCACTGCCCACCCTCACCGAGGAACTCTCGGCCAGTGCCGGCCAGGCGCTGTGGATCATCAACGCCTATCCGCTGGTGATGGCCGGCCTGCTTCTGGGCGCCGGTACGCTTGGTGACCGCATCGGTCACCGCCGCATGTTCCTGATCGGCCTGGTGGTGTTCGGCACCGCCTCGCTGGCGGCGGCCTTCGCTGACAGCGCCGCGCAGCTGATCGCCGCCCGTGCGTTCCTGGCGGTCGGTGCGGCGGCGATGATGCCGGCCACGCTGGCGCTGATCGGCCTGAGCTTCCACGAAGAGCGCGAGCGCAACATTGCCATCGCCATCTGGGGCTCGGTGGCCATCGTCGGTGCGGGACTGGGTCCGATCATCGGAGGCTGGCTGCTGCAGCACTTCTGGTGGGGCTCGGTGTTCCTGATCAACGTGCCGGTGGTGGTGGTGGCCTTCGTTGCAACCCTGCTGCTGGCACCGGAAGGCCAGCGCGATACCTCGCGGCCGTGGGACCTGGTGTCTTCGTTGCTGGCATTGGCGGCGCTGTCCGGCCTGGTGCTGGCCATCAAGTCGCTGATCGCCACGCCGCCGTCGTATGCGCTGGGTGCCGGTGCACTGCTGCTGGCCGTCATCAGCGGCGCGGCGTTTGCACGTCGCCAGCGGCAGTTGCCGTACCCGTTGCTGGACTTCGCGATCTTCCGCAATCCGGCGTTCCTGGCCGGCACGCTGTCGGCGGTATTCACCTTGTTCGCGATGGCTGGCCTGCAGCTGGTTACCACCCAGCGTTTCCAGCTGGTGGCGGGCTTCACGCCGCTGCAGGCAGGCCTGCTGGTATCGGTGGCGGCGCTGGGCAGCCTGCCCAGTGCGCTGCTGGGTGGCAGCATCCTGCACCGCGTGGGCCTGCGCCCGCTGATCTGCGGTGGCCTGGCGGCTGGCGCCGTGGGTGTCGGTGTTGTGGCGTTCGGCTTCCCGCACGGCCTCGGCTGGGTGGTGGCCGGCATGGCGATCACCGGTTTCGGCATGGGCTCGGCCATCTCGGTGGCATCCACTGCCATCCTCAACAATGTGCCGGCACACCGCGCGGGCATGGCCTCGTCGGTGGAAGAGGTGTCCTACGAGTTTGGTGGCCTGCTCGCGGTGGCGATGCTGGGCAGCCTGAGTGCGGCAATGTACGGCGCCTTCCTGCCGGTCTCGGCGGACATGCCCGAGCTTGCCCGTCACGGCTTCACCCAGGCGCTGCATGCCGCACGCGAAAGCGGGCAGGGCGAGTGGTTCGCGCTGGCTGCGGCCGCATATGACCGTGGCTACCAGGTCGTGCTGCTGGTGATCACGGTGGTGCTGGCAGTGGGCGCGGCGATCATCGCGCGCCTGTTGCGGGGGCGCGTCGGTGGCCGCGACGGTGCGGCCGATCGCGTAAAATGACGCGATGAGAACCAGCAAGCGCGACCGCATCCTCGACGCCGCCGTCAACGTGATCAATCGTGACGGCGTGCGCGCGGTGACCTTCGAGTCGGTGGCCGCCGAGGCCAAGCTGACCCGTGGCGGCCTGCTGTACCACTTCCCGTCGCGCGAAGCGCTGCTGCGCGGCATCGACGAGCATCTGGTGCAGGCCTGGGAAGCGTCGATGGAGTCGCTGCTGGGCAAGACCGCAGGTGAGGCCACGGCGCTGGAGCGCTACCAGACCTTCGTGCGTGTGTCGGCGCAGAGCGCCACCCGTGCCGAGTTGATGTTCATGCTTGAATCGGCTGACCCGGACGCCGACGAGCGTCCGTGGGGACCGGCAGTGCGGCGCTGGGCGCCGTTGCCGCCGTCGGCCGCGGAACAGGATCCGGCCGCGCTCGACAATTTCGTAGCGCGGCTGGCGGCCGATGGCCTGTGGATCTACGAAGCGATGTACGAAGGGCAGCTGGATGAAAGTGTGCGCGCCCAGGTAGCGGAGCGGATCGCCGGGCTGCTGGCAAAGAACGACGGACTGTCCAGCTGAGCCGTCGACCGACGCGCGGATATCGCTCTTGGTAGAGCCGACCGCTGGTCGGCTGCTCACGAAAATCCCGCGCTTCGCGCGATAGTCGACTCTACCCAGCCTGCGCTGCGCTCGCGGCCAGCCATGCCCGCGGCGACGCTCCCAACCGCTTGCGGAACGTCTTCGACAATGACGCGGTATCGGCAAACCCGACTTCGATTGCCACCTGCTTGACCGCCACGCCCGCACGCAGCTGCGCGCAGGCCAGGCTCAGCCGCCAATCCAGCAGATAACTAGCCGGCGTCGCCTGCATCACCTCCTTGAACACCGCTGCGAACGCACTGCGCGACATGCCAGCGGTGGCGGCCATGCGCGGCAGCGTCCATTCGTCCTGCGGCGCCTGGTGCATCGCCACCAGCGTACGTGCCAGCCGCGCATCGGACAGCCCGCGCATCAGCCCGTGGCTGACCCCGGCCGCATCGGGATGATCCACCACCCAGCGCAGGATCTGGATCAACGCCACCTCGAACAGGCGGTTGGTCAGCAGCCGCGAACCGCAGCGTTGGCGGTCGGCCTCGGTGAACAGCAGATGCAGGGTGTCGTCCAGTTCGCTGATCGCGGACAGCGGCACCACCATCACCGGCGGCAGCGATTGCACGATGGGGTTGCGCGCGCCGCCATCGAAGTCGAGCGTCGCGCAGGTGAAGTCGGGGCCATCCAGCGGCGCATTGAAGAACACGTGGTGCAGCGGTTGCGGATACAGCAGCAGGCTGGGCGCGTCGATCTTCAAGCGGGGAAGCGCGATATCGCCGTCGGGATGACGGACCTCCATTTCACCCTGGCGCAGGATGTGCAGGAACGCCCGACCGGGCTGCGGCTCGAAGACATGGCGCCCGCACAGCGGACCGCTGTGGAACAGCGCGGCCTGCACCCGGAAGCGTTCCAGAAGGGAGGACAGGCGGTCAGGTGCGGAGGTGTCGGCAGGCATGCTCATGGACGAATGGACAATAGATGCGGCTTATTACGACCAATGCGTCCGTCGAGTCTACCTAGGATGAGCAGGTCGTCCAATCCCGGGCGCTTTCCCAAGGAGATCCACCATGTCCCGTGTCCCCCTGATCGATGCCTCCGCCACCACTGCCGAGCGCCAGGCCCTGCTGGGCCAGGTCCACGCCGCTTTCGGCGCCACCCCAGCCATGTTCCGCGCCGTGGCCAACTCGCCGGCCGCCCTGCAGAGCATGTGGGGTTCGTTCGGCGCGCTGGGCGGCGGTCGGCTGTCGCCGTTGCTGGGCGAGCAGATCGCCGTCGCCATCGCCAATCGCAACGCCTGCGAGTACTGCCTGGCGGCGCACACGGCGTTGGGTCGAAAGGCCGGCGCCAGCAGCGAACAGATGGCTGCCGCGCAGATCGGCCAGTCCAGTGATCCGGCCACCTCGGCGGCGCTCGACTTCGCGCTGAAGGTGGTTGAACAGCGTGCACAGATCACCGACGGTGATGTGCAGGCGCTGCGCGCAGCCGGCTTCGATGACGAGCAGATCGTCGAGATCCTCGCCCATGTGGCGCTCAACCTGTTCACCAACTACATCAACGTGGCGTTCGACGTGCCGGTGGACTTCCCCAAGGTGGCGCTGCGCTGAGGTCCATCAGGCCGGGGGTGTCTTGCTCCCGGCCGTTCTCAGCTATCGTGGCTGTCGTCCGCCTGCAGCCGTTCGGGATGGGTATACACATTGAACCCGCTCTCCCGCGCGAACCCGACCAGGCACAGTCCCGCACTGCGGGCCAGGTCGATCGCCAGCGCGGTCGGCGCCGACACCGCTGCCAGCACGCTGGCACCCGCACGTATCGCCTTGCTGACCATTTCATAGCTGGCCCGGCTGGAAATCACCAGCAACCCGCCGTCGATGGCGTGCTCGTTGTGATGCAGGGCGCCGATCAGTTTGTCCAACGCATTGTGACGGCCGACGTCTTCGCGCACCCAGCCGATCCGCCCGCTGGCATCGGCCCAGGCCGCGGCGTGCGTCGATCCACTCACCGCATTCATCGGCTGATGCTGCGCCAGCGTGGCCAGCGCCCGCAGCAATGCGGCATGCGGATAGGTGCGGCGCTCGCGGATCTGCGGCAGCGGGCGCAGCACATCCTCCAGCTGGCGCGTGCCGCACAGGCCACAGCCACCGCGACCGGGCAGCAGGCGGCCATTGGCCGGATCCAGATCGGCACCGGGTGCGTCTTCAGAAACGGTCATCTGCAGCTCGATGCCCTCCAGCTGCGGGCGGACCTCGATCGACAGCAGTTGCGAGGGCGTAGTGATCAGCCCCTCGCTAAGCGAAAAACCCAGCGCGAAGTCTTCCAGGTCGCAGGGCGTGGCCATCATCACCGCGAAGGCGGCGCCGTTGTAGCGCAGTGCAACCGGCACTTCCTCGGCCACCACGTCGACCTGCTGCTGGTGCCCCTCGCTGCGCCAGCGCTGCAACGGGCGCTGGGCCGTGCCGGCAGGCGGGATGTGCGGCGGGGTCGAGTCAGGCATGCAGCGCGTCCGGGCAAGGGAAATACGCAGGTGGTGGACCACCCACGGCTTCGAGAATAGCGCAGTGGCCGGGCGCTGACGCGGGTGTAACCGTTGTCATGGCACGCTGCGCTGAAAACAGCGTCTGCCTCTGGCGAAGCGGCCTTGTCCGTGCTTGACTGCGGGGCTGGCCGCGCTGCAGAAGCCGCATCGGGCCCGTCTCGTGCCGTTGATTGTTGTGTTCCTCCCGCCAGGTTCCCGAACATGTCCGAGCAGAAGCCGCCGCGTTACAAGCCCTACAACCAGCCGGCCGGTGGCTGGGGTGCCGCTGGTGCCACGGCCAAGGTGCTGTTGCAGCAGAGTGTGATCGGCAAGGGCTCGAAGGCGCTGCTGGCGATGAACCAGCCCGGTGGCTTCAAGTGCCCCAGCTGTGCGTTCCCCGATGCCGACGAACGCAAGAAGCTGGAATTCTGCGAGAACGGTGCCAAGGCGCTGGCCTGGGAAGCCACCCAGTTCCGTGCCGGCCGCGAGCTGTTCGCCCAGCACACGGTCACCGAGCTGATGGCGCAGACCGACTACTGGCTGGAAATGCAGGGCCGGCTGACCGAGCCGATGCGCTACGACGCGTCCACCGATCATTACGTTCCCTGCAGCTGGGACGAGGCGTTTGCCTTGATCGGCCGTCATCTGCAGGCGCTGGACAGCCCGCACCAGGCCGAGTTCTACACCTCCGGCCGTACACCCAACGAAGCCGCGTTCCTGTATTCGATCTTCGTGCGCGAGTTCGGCACCAACAATTTCCCGGACTGCTCGAACATGTGCCACGAGCCGACCAGCCGCGGCCTGCCGCCGGCCATCGGCGTGGGCAAGGGCACCATCGTGCTGCAGGATTTCGAGCACGCCGAGGCGATCTTCGTGATCGGCCAGAACACCGGCACCAATTCGCCGCGGATGATGAGCAACCTGGTCGAGGCGCGCAAACGCGGCATCCCGATCGTGGCGGTCAATCCGATGCCAGAGCGCGCGCTGATCCGCTTCGCCGAGCCGCAGGACATGGTGCAGATGGCCACGTTCGGTTCGACCGAGATCACCAGCGAGTTCGTGCACATCCGCATCGGCGGCGACCTGGCCCTGATCAAGGGCATGATGAAGGTAATGTTCGAGCGCGAAGCGCAGGGCGAGCGCGTGCTTGACCACGATTTCCTGGCCGAGCACACGGTGGGCCTGGACGCACTGCGCAAAGATGTGATGGCGCAGGACTGGGACGAGATCGTGCAGGTCTCCGGCATCACGCAGGCGCAGATCCGCCGCTGCGCCGAGATCTACATCCGCTCCAAGGCCACGGTGATCTGCTACGGCATGGGCCTGACCCAGCATCAGTATGGTTCGACCCTGCTGCAGCAGGTGGCCAATCTGCTGTTGCTGCGTGGCAACTTCGGCAAGCCCGGCGCAGGCATCGGGCCGATCCGTGGCCATTCCAACGTGCAGGGCGACCGTACCGTCGGCATCGACGAGAAACCCAAGCCAGCCTATCTGGACCGCGTGCAGCAGGTGTTCGGCTTCGATCCGCCGCGCGAGCACGGTCATCACGTGGTCGAATCGATCGAGGCGATGCTGGACGGCAGCGCCAAGGTGTTCATCGGTATGGGGGGCAACTTCATCCACGCCGTGCCCGATACAACGCGCGCGTATGAGGCCATGCGTGGCCTGGAGTTGACGGTCGGCATCGCCACCAAACTCAATCGGGGTCACCTGGTGCATGGCCGCGATTCCTTGATCCTGCCGGTAGTCGCGCGTTCGGAGCGCATCGTTACGCCTGCCGGCGAGCAGTTCGTCACCATCGAAGACGCGATGTCGAACGTGACCGCTTCGCGCGGCGTGCTCGAGCCGGTCAGCACGGACGTGCTCCCGGAGGTCGAGATCGTCTGCCGCATGGCGATGGCAACACTGCCGCACAGCAAGGTCGACTGGGCCGGGTGCATGCATGACTACGCACCCATCCGCGAGCTGATCGCGGCGGTGTACCCGGATATCTACACCGGCTTCAACGAGCGCATCCAGCAGCCGCACGGCTTCCATCTGGACATTCCACCGCGCCGTCGCGTGTGGCCCACGCCCAACGGCAAGGCCAACATCCTGGTGATGCCGGGGCTGGACGTGGACGCGCCCGTGGATGACCCCGAGATGCTGCGGTTGGCCACAGTGCGCTCGCACGACCAGTACAACACCACCATCTACAGCTACAACGACCGCTATCGCGGCGTCTACAACGACCGCATGGTGTTGTTCATGAACATCGAGGACCGGCTGGCACGCGGGCTGGAGAAGGAAGCACTGGTCAGCCTGGAGACGATCAGCGGCGACGGCGTGAACCGACGCATCGAGGGCCTGACCGTGCTGGACTACCCGATGCCGCGCGGCGCGTTGGCCGGTTACTACCCCGAGTTGAACCCGCTGCTACCGCTGGACTATTACGATCGGGTCAGCGGCACCCCGGCGGCCAAGTCGATTCCGGTGCGGATGCAGGCGATGGCAGCGGCGATTGCGTGATGCGTTCATCGGCTATCATCAACGGGTGAACCTGCCTGGCCTGCTGCTGAGATGGATGCTTCTCCTTGCCCTGGTGCTGAATGCACCGGCGCTTGCGGTTGCCTCATCCTCGTACGCGGCGCAGTCCAGCGCGGACCATTGCGCCGCACCGCATTCCGCTGCCATGCCCGGATGCTGCGACGAGGCAGCATCAACGGTCTGCCAGAGCAATGAGTGCGAATGCCCGCCGGCCAGCCTCGGCATGCTGGCCACCCTGAGCGGAACCCCGGCGTCACCCTGGCGTGAGGCGCCTTTGCCCGCCAGCACCCAGCAACGCGCACCGCCTCCGTTGCCGGATCCGCTACGCCCTCCCATCGTGTGATTCCCTGCAGGCCTCAAGCGCCTGCCGTAGCTGCTCGACTCACTCTCGACTCTGCCTGTGCCTTCGACGCGCAGGCAGCGGGCCGCGTTGCCCGCATCTGCAAAGGAATCAACACCATGAACCGTTCTCTCTCCCTCAGCCTGTTGCTGGGCACCGTGCTGGCCACTACCGCCTGCGCGCGTGCTGCTGAAGAATCGTCTGCCGCGCCGGTTGCCACCGAAGCCCCGGCGGCACCGATCAAGGCCGGCCCGTCGCAGGTGGATCCGGCACTGCCCATCGCCATCGTGCACAAGACCGCCAGCTGCGGCTGCTGCGGCATCTGGGTCGACCACCTGAAGGCCGAAGGCTTCCAGGTGGATGTGCGCAATACTGATGACATGAACCCGATCAAGGTCCGGCTGGGTGTGCCGGTCGGCAAGGCCTCCTGCCACACCGCCGAGATCGGTGGTTACGTGGTTGAAGGCCACATCCCGGCCGAGGACATCAAGCGACTGCTGGCCGAGCCGCCGGCCGCGCGCGGCCTGGTGCTGCCGGGCATGCCAGCCGGCTCGCCTGGCATGGAAATGCCGGATGGCTACGTGCAGCCGTACACCGTTGAACTGGTGCGCAACGATGGCACCACCGAGCCGTTTGCCCAGCACGGGCAGGGCGGCTGACAGGCGGCGGTGCCGGTCGTCCTGACCGGCACCCTTCGGCGCGCCCAATGTAGAGCCGAGCCCACCCTCGGCTTGCTCTTTGTGGCGTCGAGCCATGCTCGACTGCTCTGCTTCGGTCGAGCAAGCTCGACAGAATCAGCGGGCGCCGGCTGTTTCCTTGGCCAGCTGTGCGTCGAACTTCTGTTCTGCCGCATCCGCGTAGGCCTTGCAGGTCAGTGCCTTGGCACCGGCCCTGGCACCCGCAGCGTAGTCCCAGTTGCTCGCGCCCGGATGAGGGGTCAGCAACACGTCGCAGGGCAACGCCCGCACCGTCGCGAAGCTGCGCTTGTAGTCCTCGACCAGGCGCGGATAACGGGGGTTGCCCTTCAGCTGGTAGCCCGGTGCACTCAGACTGTCGGCATAGGCGATGCGCACCGGCTTGCCCTCGCGGGTATCGGTCCAGGTCCAGGCGGTGCTGCCCGGGGTGTGTCCCGGCATGAAGTGCGCGGTGAATTCGATGCCGCCCACCTCGACCACCTCGCCATCCATCACGATGCGGTCTGCATTGGCAGGCGGGTAGGTGATGCCATCGCCGAAGTGCAGGTCATCGCTGCCGCCACGCGCCAGCAGCACTGCCGATTCCGCGTTGGCGACCACGTGCGCGCCGCTGCGGCGCTTCAGTTCCGCCACTGGGCCTGCATGGTCGGCATGCGCATGGCTGAGCAGGATCAGACGCAGGTCCTGCGGGGCCACGCCGCGCGCCTTCATGTTGTCCAGCAGGTGGCCGGCCATCTGTGGCATGCCGCCGTCCAGCAGCACTGCGCCCTCGGCGGTCTGCACCAGCAGTGCGGTCAGGTTCTCGGTGCCGATCTGCCAGGTGTGGTCAGCAATCTGCAGCGGTGCCATCGGCTGCAGCCAGGAAGCATCCACGGTGTAGGCCCGCAACTGCGGCAGTGGTGCCTCGGCGGCGCTGGCGCAGGCGATCGGGAGTACTGCTGCAAGCGAGAGGGCGAGCATGTGCGGGCGCATGTGAAAGGTATATCGGGAAGGTGGATCGAGGCTAGCACGGCGCTTTCCGGTGCCGTTTCTATGATTCCTCATGCCTGCCATAAGCCGGCGTTGCGGGTGCCGGAATATTGGCGCGACAACTGCCGTGAAAGGGCGATGCAGTTCGCAACGTGTTCGCATCGCGCAGGGTAGCCTGCAGCGACCACAAGGAAGGAGCAGGCGCATGTGCATTGTGTGCAATCCAGGAGCCGCAGCATTCCTGCAGGCACGTCGCGAGTTTCTGGGCGGGATGGTCGGATTGGGTGCGGCGGCGCTGGTCGGGTCGGCCGTACCGCTGGCAGCGTTCTCTGCTACGCCGCCGCCGAATCTGGCAGGGCCGGCAGATAGGATCTTCCATGGCGGTCCGATCCATACGCTCGGGCCAAAGGGCAAGGTGCAGGCCATCGCGGTTCGCCAGGGACGCATTCTGGCCACGGGCAGCCGCGAGGAAGTCATGTTGCATCGAGGGCGCCAGACCGACGTGGTCGACCTGCACGGCCGGGCGCTGCTGCCAGGCTTCATCGACCCGCATATGCACTCGGCGATGGCGATGCTGTCCGATTGGGTGGATGTGACGCCGTTCAGTACCCGCACGTTGGCCGAGGCGCTGTCGAAGATTGGTGCCGCCGCAAGTGCGAGCAAACCCGGCGAATGGGTGGTTGCGCAGGGCATTGACCCTTCGCTGATGCCGGGTGAGCCGATCACCATGAAGGCGCTGGATGCGGTCGCTGCGGATAATCCGGTGTTCGTCCTTGAATCCAACGGACACGTCGCCTACAGCAACAGCAAGGGCTTCGCCGCTGCCGGAGTAACCGATGCGACGCCCGATCCGGAGCAGGGGCGTTACGATCGCGAGGGTGGGAAGCTGACGGGCCGGATGCAGGAGTCTCCCGCGATGAAGCCGTTCATGGCGGCAATGCCGGTCCCCGACGAGGATCGCTACGTCGCGTTGATCCAGCAACTGTTCTCGGACGCGGCCAGGGCCGGCTGCACCGGCCTGCATGATGCCGGCATCGGGACCGGAGGCGTGACCGATCTCAAGGTACTCAATCGCGTGATGGCGAAGAATCCGCCGATCCGCTATTCAGGCTTTCTCACCTCGGACCTGATGGACGACTGGGTCGAACTGGGGCTGAAGCCCGGCCACGGTGATGACCGCTTCCGCCTGACGGGTATAAAGTTCTGGTCCGATGGCTCCAACCAGGCGCAGACCGGCTATCAGCGCGAGAACTACCTCGGCTCGGACAAGCGGGGTTCGCTGAACTACACGCAGGAGCAGCTGACGAAAGGTGTGCAGCGCGCCCACGATCTCGGTTGGCAGGTCGGCATCCATGCCAATGGCGATGCGGCCATCGATACCACCCTGAAGGTCTACAAGACCGTACTGGCCAACACGCCACGTGCCGATCATCGCCACCGCATCGAGCATTGCAGCGTGCTGCATGGGGACCAGATCAAACAGCTTGCCGAGCTGCAGGTGTCGCCTTCGTTCCTGATCGGGCACGTGTACTACTGGGGAAAGGCGTTCCGCGACAACATCCTCGGTCCGCAGCGCGCCGATCTGTACGATCCATGCCGGTCGGCGCTGGCGGGCGGGCTTCGCATCTCGCTGCACTCGGACTTCAACGTCACCACCATCGAACCGTTGCGCTACATCGACAACGCAGTGAACCGGCGCATGCGTGATGGCGGCGAAGTGTTGAACCCTGAAGAGTGCATCAGTGTCGAACAGGCGCTGCGCGCAGTGACCATCGATGCGGCATGGCAATGCCGGGTGGACGACATTGTCGGAAGCCTGGAGTACGGAAAGTATGCGGACATGGTCATTCTTGATCGCGATCCGCTGACGATCGATCCGGCAAGAGTCCTCGAGCTGAAGGTGATGGAGACCTGGCTGCAGGGTGAGCGACGCTACGCCGCGTGATCCGAGGCTTGAAGCACGGCCCGGGGCAGCTGCGCCCCGGGCCCTGTGCAGGCTTAGTACTGGTACTGCCACCCCAGCGTCAGCACTCGGCCACGGCCCGAGAAATAGCTCGGGTTCGACGGCGTGGTCTGCGAGTAGTAGCTGATGTACTGCTTGTTCGCCAGGTTCTGCACGCCCAGGGTGAAGCTGTGCTTGTCCAGTACATAGCGGGCCACCAGGTCCATCGTGGTGTAACCCTTGAACTCCGCCACCTGCGCGCCACGCAGATCGAAGTCGCGGTCGAAGGCGTGGCTGGCCTGCAGGCGGGTGCTCAGCTGTGGTGTCCAGCTCTGTTCCCAGAACGCGGTCAGCCGGTTCGGCGCGATGTTGACGCCGGCCAGGTCGCTGTCGAGGCGGCCGTCGACGTCGGCATCGTAGCGGCCATTGGCGCGTGCATAACCCAGGCCCAGCCGGCTGTCGCCCAAGCGCAGGCGCAGGTTGCTTTCAAAACCTTCCACGCGGGTGGCCTGGCGCTGCACCGCATAGGCGTCGATGCCCGGATCGTAGATCAGCACCGAGCCCAGCTTGGATTCGGAGGTGTAGTACGCAATATCGCCACTGAAACGGCCATCGTCGTACTCCAGCCCGATCTCGCGGTTGTCCGAAACCACCGGTGACAGGTCAATCAGATTGTCCACGCGCTGGCCGTCGCGGTTGATCGCACGTAGCACGCGGCCGACGTCGGCCACGGTGTAGCCTTCCGAATACGAGGCGTAGGCGTTGAGGCGATCGTTGATGTACCAGACCGCGCCGAAGTTGGGCAGGGTCTCGCTCATGGTCGGCTTGCCGCCTGCCACCTTGCGCGCGCCGTAGCGGGGCAGGGTGGTGTAGTCGCCTACTTCCAGCTCGCCCTTTTCGTAGCGCAGGCCGCCGGAGAGCATCAGGTGGTCGGTTGGCCACCAGTGCAGCTGCAGCAGCGGCGACAGGCTCTGGTAGGTGGTCTGCGGCACCCAGTTCATGCCACTGGCCAGCAGTACCTGGTGGGTGCGGTCGCGCAGGCCGTCCAGGCCCAGGGTTACGTCCAGCGTGGTATCGGCGATGCGGGTCCAGCTCTGGGTCAGCTTGAAGCCACGCTTGTCCGATTCGTTCTGGGTCTGGTCCCAGGCGGCGTTCGCGCCGGTGTTGCCCCACGGATCCCACTGGCTGGCACCATAACGGCCTTCGAAGTCCACCGCGAAGGCCTGCGCCTGGAAGTGGCCACCGAGCAGGTCGGCGGCGCTGTAGTCCAGCGTCAGCGAGCGCGAGCGGTTCATCGGCGGATCGAGCGGGGTATCGCCGGGGACCGAAATGGTCGGGCGACCGGTGCGGTAGTCACCGTTCACCGCCAGGTAGTTGTCCAGCCCGCGCAGCTCGTAGCGGTTGGCCATCAGTTGCAGGCGGTGGCCCTCGGCAATGTTCCAGCCCAGCTTGGCGAACACGTTCGACGATGTCGAATCCATCAGTTCGCCCTGCGCGTTGGTACCGATCGAACGGCCCTCGCCGTCGTGGTACAGGCCCTGCTTCTCATAGGCCAGGCCGGCCACCAGATCGAACCGCTCACCGCGTACGCCGACCAGTGCCGAGCCGCGCTGGCCATTGTCATCGTGGCGGCTGGGCAGGGCCGAACTGTAGGTGACGTTGGTGTCGAGCAGGAAGGCGCCCGGCTCGCTGGGCGCGCTGCGGGTGATGATGTTAACGATGCCACCGGTACCGCCGATGCCCTGCAGTGCGTTGGCGCCGTGGATGACCTCGATGCGCTCGATCATCGCCGGATCGATGGTGTGCGAATCACGTGAGCCATCGCGCAGCGGCGTCGACTGCGGCACGCCGTCGACCATGTACAGGATGCCGCGGCCACGCATGGTTTCGCCGTAGTTGGACATCTTCTCGCGCGCCGGGGCAAACGCCGGGATCTGCGCCGACAGCACGCGCGAGACATCCGAGCCCAGCGCCAGCTGCTGCGCGATGTCCTCGCGGGTCAGCACGGTGATGGTGTTGGGCATCGCGGTCTCGCCCTGCGGCATACGCGCGGTCGAGGCCGATACCGTGACGCGGGCCAGCGAAGTGGTCGTGCCCGGGGACGCTGCCGATGACGAGGCCCGGGCCGGAGCGCGGGCCTTGGAGGATGCCGGCGCGGCACTCACCACGAACACCCCCGGCGAGCGCTCCTGCATCGCCAGGTCTTGCCCGGCCAGCAGGCGCTGCAGGGCGTCGTGCGGGGTGTAGCGGCCGTCGAGGGCCGGCGCGTTGCGGCCACTTACGCTATCGGCAGCGAACAGCAGCTGGATGCCACTCTGCCGCGCCAGTGTCGTGAGCGAAGCCTGCAGCGGGCCGGCCGGCAGGTGTAGTTCGACAGGTGCGGACGCAGCGGTCTGCGCGGTGGCGGGCAGCGCCGCACACAGGCAGGCGGCAAGCAGGGTGGGGGCCAGCCGGCGCAGCGCGGCAGGCGGAACAGGGCGGATCATGCGGGGGTCCTTCGGAAGGGTTCAAGCACTTGCCGGATGGGACGGCGCGCAACCCACCCTCGGCGTGGCAATCAATCGCGGGCACGCAGATGCAGGCTGCCGTCGGCGGCGGTATGCACCTGGACCGGCAGGATCTCCGGCAACAGGGCGACCGCCGTCTCGGCACGGTCGGCATCGAACACGCCCGACACCTGCAGTGGTCCCAGTGCCGGGTCGTCCAGCACGATCGGACGGTCGTGATAGCGCTGCAGGATGCGCAGCACCTCGGCCAGCGGCATGCGGTCGAACTGCAGCCGGCCGGTGGTCCAGTCGGCCCGGTCCGGATCCACTGCTTCCGGCGGAGACAGGGACCCCGGCTGGGCCAGCAGGCGCTGCCCCGGCTTCAGCCGCTGCTCGGTGCCGCCGCCATCCACGCTGACACCGACCTCGCCGCGCCAAAGCGTGACCTCGCTGAGATCGCCCTGGCGGTCAACATCGAACACCGTGCCGTA
This sequence comes from Stenotrophomonas maltophilia, assembly GCF_004920835.1. GTDB lineage: Bacteria > Pseudomonadota > Gammaproteobacteria > Xanthomonadales > Xanthomonadaceae > Stenotrophomonas > Stenotrophomonas maltophilia_AQ. The sequence continues at coordinate 158,572 of NZ_QFHO01000001.1, read as the reverse complement.
GTTGCGTACCTGTACCGGCCCGGCATCGACCTGGAAGCGGCGCCACGCCGAATGCTGCACCTCGAAGCGCGCATGGCCCTGCGCCAGCAGTACCCGCCGCGAACGCAGGTGGCGACGGACCTGCAGGTGGGTTCCCGCGTCGAGCAGCACGCGGCTGCCGTCCGGCAGCTCGATGTCGCGGCGCTCGCCGACGGCGGTCTGGTAGTCACGCACCTGCCAGGCCGGGTCGGCCAGCAGCAGCCCAGCGGCCGCCAGCAACAGCACCGGCAGTACCCGTTTCGCGCCAGATCCGCCGCGCCGCCGCTGCAGCTGCTCCGGGCCTGGCAACGGGAAACGCTCCTTCAGTGCCTCCCGGTGCTGATCGAGCGTGTCCTCGGCGGACGGTTCGGCGGGCGGCGACGGCGGTACCGGATCGGGTGATGCAGGGCTCACCGCAGCGCACCGTGCAGCCGACAGTCGGCCATGGCCAGGCGCAGGTGACGTTCCACCGCCTTCAGGCCGATGCCCATCCGCTGCGCCACTTCGGTCTGGGGCAGCTCGTGGATCTTGTGCAGGATGAACACCTGCTGCCGCCGGCAGGGCATGCGCTCGATGCTGGCGGTCAGCCGCTGCAGCGCCTGCTGGCCCTGCGCCTGGCGCTCGGGTCCGGGGCGCTCGCAGGCGCCTTCGGGAAGCTCGGCGCGGGGCTCCACCCAGTGCCGGCGCAGGTCCTCGGCGCGGCAGCGGTCGACCGCTGCGTCGTGGGCGATCCTGCGCAGCAGCGCGATCGGTTGGCGGGCGTCATGCACGGCCGGACGTTCCAGCAGGCGTACACAGATATCGTGTACCACTTCGCGGGCCAGCCCGGGCGAGCGGAACCGGCGATGCAGGTAGTCCACCAGTTCCTCGTAGTGGCGCACCAGCGAGGTCACCAGCGGCAGCGCAGGTGGGCGGGGAAGTGTCGGCTGGGACATCCGGACGGGCAGCAAGGGTGAAAGGCGGGTGCCGGGAGGTCATCCCTGCGTAATGACGCAATACTAATGGGAACTGTTCTCGTTTGCCATGCCGCGATCGCCAGGGCGATTGTTCGCCGCGCCTGGAAAGTGAATCCACGATCATCGGCTGGAGCGCAGAATCGCCCACGGCTAGCCTGCCTGCAGGCTCAAGGAGGTGGACCATGCATGTGCTTCTGGTGATGGTGGGCGGCATTGTGCTGTTGGGAGTGTTCCTGTTGTTCGGACGGCTGTGGAGCGTAGGCACCTCACAGCTGCCCACGGCCCTGATCGCGTTCATTGCCACCTGGCTGTTGGTGACGGTGGCCAACCTGTGGGTGGGTGTCAGCAAGGCCGGCTACGGGATGCGCGAAGAACTGCCGATCCTGCTGCTGGTGTTCGCGGTGCCGGCCCTGCTGGCCGGCCTGCTCTACTGGCGCCTGGCGCGCTGAAGGAAAGCCATGAGTACACGACTGCGATTGCCGGCCCTGCGCCAGCGCGACGGCCACCACGCCCGCGTGACCTACGAAGAACTGTTCTTCGACCTGGTCTATGTGTTCGCGGTCACCCAGCTGAGCCACCACCTGTTGCATCACCTGGACCTGGCCGGCGTGCTGCAGACCCTGGTGCTGTGGTTTGCGGTGTGGCTGGGCTGGCAGTACGCCTGCTGGGTCAGCAACTGGTTCGATCCGGAGGCACCGCGCATTCGTGGCCTGCTGTTTGCCACCATGCTGTTGGCCTTGCTGATGTCGTCGTCCATTCCCGAGGCGTTCGCCGACCGTGCCTGGGTGTTCGCCGGGGCCTACGCCACCATGCAGGTCGGGCGTACCGCCTTTGTGCTGTTCGAGGTCGGCCACACACACCCGCTGGCGCCGAACTTCCGCCGCATGCTGGCGTGGGTGAGCGTATCGGCCTGCTTCTGGCTGGCAGGTGCGGCAGCCGAGGGGAATACGCGGCTGGCGCTGTGGGCGGTGGCGGTGGCGTGCGAATACGTCTCACCGATGTTCGGCTTCGCGTTCCCGGGGCTGGGTCGTTCGCACACCCGCGAGTGGACCATCGAGGGCGGGCACCTGGCCGAGCGCTGCCAGCTGTTCGTCATCGTTGCACTGGGCGAGACGTTGCTGGCCACCGGTGGTGTGCTCAGTGAAGTCGAGCGGTGGAGCGGGGCGGTGGTGTCGGCGGTGCTTGCCACCTTCGCCGGCACGATCGCCATGTGGTGGCTGTACTTCGGCATCTCCAGCCGCGACGCCACCGAGGCCATCAGCCATGCCGAAGACCCGGGCCGGATGGGGGCCAACTTCCACTATGTGCACGCGTTGCTGATCGCCGGGATCATCGCTACGGCGGTGGGCAATGACCTGGTCATGGACCACCCGCACGCTGCGGTGACGCCGGTGCATGCGGCCGTGCTGGTTGCAGGGCCATTGATCTACCTGCTGGGCAGCGCGCTGTACAAGCGCGTGGTATACGGGCGCGCACCGTACTCGCATCTGATCGGTGCGGTGGCACTGGTCCTGCTGGGCGTGGTGTTGCCGCAGACCCATCTGCTGGCCGCCGGTTGGCTGACCAGTGCGGTGCTGCTGGCGGTGGGGTTGATGGATACGCGGTTGAAGCACCGTCTGCAACGCGCCTGATCCACACGGCGGCTCGCACTGCTTGCGCAGGCGGGCAATGGGAGTAGCGTTGGCGGTGGGTGCTCTTGGAGCCGGGAGTGGCGCAACATGCAGAGCGTTCCGCAATGGCTCGTCTGGGCCGGGTTGTCAGCCTGTTTCGCCGCTCTGACCGCGCTGTTCGCCAAGGTTGGGGTCAAGGGCGTCGACTCGGATCTGGCCATGGCCATCCGCACCCTGGTGGTGGCGGCGGTGATCCTGCCGCTGGTGGTGATCAGCGGCAAGTGGTCGAATCCATTGCTGCTGCCGGGGCGCACGCAGCTGTTCCTGGTGCTGTCGGCACTGGCCACCGGCGCCTCGTGGCTGTTCTACTTCCGCGCGCTGCAGAGTGGTGAACTGGCCAAGGTGGCGGTGGTCGACAAGTTCAGCGTGGTGCTGGTGATCGTGCTGGCTTACCTGCTGCTGGGCGAACGACCGAGCCTGCGGGAGTGGAGCGGCATCGGCCTGGTGGTTGCCGGGGTGATCGTGCTGGCGACGAAGAAGTAGCGGGATTCAACCCATCACACGGAAGTGCAGGATGCAGGGCGAAGCACACGGTAGAGTCGACTCTACCGTCTCCCTCTACCGCCTGGGGTGGCCTGGCCAAGCGCGGCGGCCATTGCCGCAAGTTTGCCGACCGTGTTGAGGTTGCGGGCGGTGCCTTGCTGGGCATAGGGAATCCGCAGGCGTGAGTCGGCCATGCCGTCGCCATAGTGGACGAAGATCTCGCGTGTACCCAGCACCAGCTGCTCATCGCGCAGGCCGGTCACCCCGGTCAAGGGATCCGTGGGCAGTGCCTCATCCACGAACAGCGCGACCACACGATTGCCGGCGGCGTGCGGGAACGGATTGCCGGCGGCAACCGCCGCGATCTCGGCTGCCGAGCGCACCAGCACACCCACCGGTTTTCCGGCATAGGCCTGCAGCCGTTGGCCAAGGGCTTTCCGCACGCCGGCTTCGTCAAGTCCGCTGCGGAACACCACGTTGCCGCTGGCGATATAGGTGCGGACGTCGGTGAAGCCTGCGTCCTCGCACATCGCCACCAGTTCAACCATCGGCAGCTTGCCGGTGCCGCCGACGTTGACTGCGCGTAGCAGCGCGACATGCACGCTCATGGGGTGCCCGCCTGCAAGCGGTCGTACATGCGCACCAGGTCGACCAGCGTACGCGCGCCCATCTTGCGCATCACCTGTGCGCGGCGCACCTTCACGGTGATCTCGCTCACCCCGAGGTCGCCGGCGATCTGCTTGTTGAGGCGGCCGCGCACCACGCCGTCGACCACCTCGCGCTCGCCGGGGTTGAGGGTATTCCAGCGCTTCTGCAGGGCGTCCAGTGCCTCGCCGTCACGGCGGCGCTGGCGGTCGATGTCGATCCCCTTGTGGATTGCATCCAGCAGCTCCTGGTCACGGAACGGCTTGGTCAGGAACTCGATGGCACCGTCCTTGATCGCGTTGACACCCATCGCGATGTCGCCGTGGCCGGTGATGAACACCACCGGCAGCTGCAGGCCGTGGCTGCCCATCGTGCGATGGAACTCCAGCCCACTCTGGCCGGGCATGCGCACATCCAGCACCAGGCAGGCCGGTGCATCTTCCAGTTCGTGCTCGAGGAATGCCTGGGTGGAGGCGAAGGCCCGTACCTGCAGGCCCATCGAGGCGAGCAGGTCTTCCAGCGCGGCGCGCACCGACGGATCGTCATCGATCACATAGACGATGGGCGCTGGATCGGCGGCGGGTGCAGCGGGCTTACGCATGAGGAAGTTCCGTGGCGATGGGCAGGTCAAACACAAAGCAGGCACCCCCGCCGCTGGGGCGCTCGGCTCGGATCCTGCCTTCGTTGGCCTCGATCATCGAACGGCTCAGGCTGAGACCGAGCCCCAGCCCGTGTGATTTGGTGGTCCAGAAGGCATCGAACACGCGCTCAGGATGGTCGATTGGCAGGCCGACACCGCGGTCGCGCACGCTGAGGCTGATCCGCTGTCCGTCGCGTTGGGTCAACAGGGACAGGCGTCGATCAGCGGCGGGCACGGCCTCCATTGCGTCCACCGCATTGAGGATCAGGTTGCCGATCACCTGCTGCACCTGCACGCGATCGGCCTGAACCAGCGGCAGGTCGGCATCGAGCAGCAGGGCCACGGCCACGCCGTGCTGGTCCAGCTCGCTGCGCGACAGCGCCAGCATTTCCTCCACCGCCTGGTTCAGGTCGAAGGCGCGTCGTTCCGGTGCCGCACCCTGGGTCAGGCCGCGAATGCGGGCGATCACGTCACCGGCGCGATGTGCATCGTCCAGGATGCGGGACACGGTCTGCCGGGCCTTGTCGACGTTCGGTGGGTCCTGTGCCAGCCAGCGCTGGCAGGCCTCGGCGCTGCTGGCAATGGCCGCCAGCGGCTGGTTGACTTCATGTGCGATGGAGGTGGTCAGCTCGCCCACGGTCGACGCGCGCGCCACCCGCAGCAACCGGCCCTGCGCTTCCTGCACTGCGGCCTTGGCCGCTTCCATCTTCAACGCGAGGTAGGTGGTGATGCCGATCACCAGCATGCCGATCACCGAATTGACCAGGCCGATGCGATAGGTGCCGAAGCGGGTGAGGAAGAAGCTCAGGGCGGTGAGTGCGATGCAGGCGATGGCCAGGCTGATCAGCCCGCGCGCACTCAGCACTCGTGATGCGGCGAGGATGACCGCTGCATAGAAGCAGGCCGCAGCCACGGCGTAGTCGGTGACGGTATCGACCAGGAAGATCGCCGCCATCACAACGATCAGGGCCAGCAGCACCAGCGGGCGGCGGGGCGACAGCGATGGCATCGGGACGTCTCCCTGGCGTGGGGGGGAAGGATAGCAAAGCCGCCTTGGGTGGATGCGGGCATCCACCAAAGCGATGCCCGGTAGTGCCGGCCGCTGGCCGGCATCTCCAGGGTTGTGCCGACCAAGGTCGGCACCTACCAAAGTGGTAGACGGTGTTGCCGGCCAGCGGCCGGCACTACCGAGCGGCTACTCCTCCAGGCTGGCGTTCCAGAACCCCTGCAGCACGCCGGGGGTGGTCGCCAGCGTGGCCAGTACCGCATCCAGTTCGCCGGCATCGACCGTGGTGGCGTACAGCACCGCTTCTATCTCCACGTCACGCTCGCCGAACGGGCGCTGGTCCACCGCGCGTACCGGGTAGTGCGCCTGTTCCAGCAGCAGCAACAGCTGGTCCAGCACCTCGGCCTGCTGCTCACGTTGGCAGACCACGTTGATCGCATAGGTCGCCTCGCTGAATGCCTCCGGCAACGGCTGCCGCTGGATGCGGTTCACCACCGGCCGCAGCAGGGTGTTGGCGGCCAGCACGAACACGGCCGCCAGTACCGCTTCGGGCAGCAGCTTGATACCCGCACAGGCGCCAACCGCCGCCGAGCCCCAGAGGGTGGCCGCGGTGTTCAGGCCGGACACCTGCGCGCCGTCCTTCATGATCGCGCCGGCGCCGAGGAAGCCGACACCGGAGATCACATAGGCCACCACGTGCAGTGGCGACGGCGGGCCGCCGTACAGGTCGTGGAAGCGCACGGCCAGGTCCACGAACACTGCCGCACCCACCGCCACCAGTGTATTGGTGCGCAGACCGGCGGTGCGTTGGCGCAGCTGTCGCTCCAAGCCGATGACGGTGCCAAGCACGAAGGCCACCGAGAGGCTGATCAACGAGCTCAGGGTCGCGCCGGCGTTGAACGCCGGCAGGTTCGGATTGATGTCCATTGTGCTTCTCCCTGGACCAGGCGGCGGGCGCTTACTGCCAGCCGTAGCGACGGATGTAGATCTTCTTCAGCAGGGTGGTCAGCACCGCGTAGCCGAACAGGATCGCCACCAGGAACGGCCAGTAGCCGGTCGGCAGGGCCTGCAGCTTGAAGTAGCCAGCCAGCGGACTCATCGGCAGGGCCACGCCGATGGCCATGATCAGGCCGGTCATCACCAGCAGCGGCGGCGCGGCGATGCTCTGCAGGAACGGCACCTTCGGTGTACGGATCATGTGCACAATCAGCGTCTGGGTCAGCAGGCCCACCACGAACCAGCCGGACTGGAACAGGCCCTGGTCGGCCGGTGTGCGCGCATCGAACACGTACCACATCAGCGCGAAGCAGCTCAGGTCGAAGATCGAGCTGATCGGCCCGAAGAACACCATGAAGCGGCCAATGTCTGCGGGGTTCCACTTCAGCGGCTTGCGCACCAGCTCCTCGTCCACGTTGTCGAACGGAATGGCGATCTGCGAGATGTCGTACAGCAGGTTCTGTACCAGCAGCTGCAGTGGCAGCATCGGCAGGAACGGCAGGAAGGCCGAGGCCACCAGCACCGAGAACACGTTGCCGAAGTTGGAGCTGGCAGTCATGCGGATGTACTTCAGCATGTTGTTGAAGGTGCGCCGGCCCTGGATCACACCTTCCTCCAGCACCATCAGGTTCTTTTCCAGCAGGATGATGTCGGCCGCCTCCTTGGCGATGTCCACCGCACTGTCCACGCTGATGCCGATGTCCGCCGCACGCAGCGCCGGTGCATCGTTGATGCCATCGCCGAGGAAACCGACCACCTTGCCCTGCGCACGCAGCTCGCGCACCAGGCGCTCCTTGTGCAGCGGGGTCAGGCGAGCGAACACGCGGTGGTGGTGCAACGCCCGTGACAGCGCGCCGTCATCCATGCGCTCGATCTGCGGACCGGTCAGAATGGTGTCTGCCTCCAGCCCGACCTGCGCGCAGACGCGGGCGGTCACCAGTTCGTTGTCACCGGTGAATACCTTCACCTCCACGCCATGCGCGGCCAGCGCCTGCAATGCCTGCGCGGCCGACTCCTTGGGCGGATCGAGGAAGGCCACGTAGCCGACCAGGGTCAGTCCGCATTCGTCGGCCTGCGAATACACGGTCTGGCTGGCAGCAGTTTCCTTCATCGCCACTGCCACCACACGCAGGCCCTGTTCGTTCAGTTCCTCCGTGGTCTGCCGCACGCGTGCCAGGCGCTGCTCATCCAACGCCTTGTCCTCGCCGTTCTCGCGCACGGTGCTGCACACCGCCAGCATTTCTTCCACTGCTCCCTTGCAGATCAGCTCATGGTGGTCCTCGCGTTCGGACACCACCACCGACATGCGGCGGCGCTCGAAGTCGAACGGAATCTCATCCACCTTGTGGTAGTCCTGCGACAGCCGCAGCGAGCTCTGCAGCTCCACGTGCTCCAGCACCGCACGGTCCAGCAGGTTGATCAGCCCGGTCTGGAAATGGCTGTTGAGGTAGGCAAACTTCAGCACATCCTCCGAATCGTGACCGAACACATCGGTGTGCCGTTCCAGCGCGATCTTGTCCTGGGTGAGGGTGCCGGTCTTGTCGGTGCACAGCACTTCCATCGCACCGAAGTTCTGGATCGCATCCAGACGCTTGACGATCACCTTGCGCCGCGACAGCAGCACCGCACCCTTGGCCAGGGTGGAGGTGACGATCATCGGCAGCATTTCCGGGGTCAGGCCCACCGCCACCGACAGCGCGAACAGGAATGCCTCGGTCCAGTCGCCCTTGGTCCAGCCATTGATCAGCAGCACGAACGGCACCATCACCAACGCGAAGCGGATCAGCAGCCAGCTGACACTGTTGACGCCGGCCTGGAACGCAGTCGGCGCGCGGTCGGTGGCGGTGCTGCGCTGGGCCAGGGTGCCGAAGTAGGTACGGTTGCCGGTGGCCAGCACCACGGCGGTGGCGGTGCCGGACACCACATTGGTGCCCATGAACAGCAGGTTGTGCTGCTCCAGCAGACCAGCCAGGCCATCGCCCGGGTGCGCGAACTTCTCCACCGGCAGCGACTCGCCGGTCATCGCTGCCTGCGCCACGAAAAGGTCCTTGGCGGTCAGCACGCGGCAATCGGCCGGAATCATGTCGCCGGCCGACAGCACGATGTGGTCACCGGGCACCAGCTCACGGATCGGCAGGTCCAGCAACCGCGCCGGGCGACGGCTGTGCAGGTGGGCACCGAAATACTGGTCGGCAACGTCTGCCGCCTCGGTGCCCGGATTGCGGCGCAGCACGCGCGCGGTGTTGCCGACCAGTGCCTTCAACCGCTCGGCGGCACGGTTGGAACGGCCTTCCTGCACGAAGCGGATCAGCGTGGACAGCAGCACCATCGCACCAATCACCACGGTGGCCTTGATGTCCTCGGTCAGCCAGGACACCGCCGCCAGCACGGTCAGCAGCAGGTTGAACGGATTGCGGTAGCACTGCCACAGATGGCGCCACCACGGAAGCGGCTTTTCGTGATCGACCTCGTTGGGGCCGAGCGTGGCCAGCCGCTCCTCGGCCTCATGCGGGCTGAGGCCATCGACGTGCGAGTCGAGCGCGGCCAGCAGGCGCGGCTCGTCCAGCTGCGACAGGGTCACCAGGCCGGTGGTGAGCGCGAACGGTGCGGCTTCGGCGCTGCCCGGGCCGAAGCCGGCTTCGGGCATGGCGCGACGGCCGAACAGGTTGCCTGCGCGACGGCTGCGCAGGAAGGCATTGAACCAGGCGTTGAGCAGGCTCATGGGAACTCCTTGAATGTCAGAGCCGGCCGCGGCCGGAATACGAACGGAATGGATGCAACGGATCAGGCGTGGCGCATCGCCAGTACCGCCGGTGACCACGGCTGCATATGCAGGCGCTGGCTGCCACCGATGCACAGCGGCTTCATCGCATCGCGAAGGGGGTAGGGCAGATGGCGCAGCACGTTGATGCGCTCGCTGATCGGCAGCAGCGACAGTGCGTCGGCGACCACGCGCGGCGAACCGAGCGACAGCGAACGGGCGAAAACCACGGGGCCGTGCTGCAGCAGTTGGCTGCGCAGGGCGGCAACATCGCGCTCGCCGATCAGGCGGCGCAGGGTGATGTAGAGGATCTTGTAGGACATGGGGGCGATCTCCAGGCAGGCGGTGCCTGACGATCCCCCGTCACTCAGGCAGGCGGGGACCGGCGGGCGGGCGCCAGGAACAGGCAACAGGCGGGCATACGGGGCGCGGTGCGCCCGGCAGGGTCGGGGTCCATCTGCGTCTCCATGAAGGGAGGGAGCTGGCCAGGGTTGCCCTGGCCAGTGGCGCTATTGTCCGCCCCTGAATGGGGCAGTCCTAGAGGCTCGTGGGTTAGCCCGGCTATACCTTGGTATAGCCGGCCACGCATCGCGCCAATCGATGGCGCATAAAGGGATCAATGCGCGGTGCTGGTCTGCTTGCACACGTCGTACTCGCCGCGGCTCAACGTCTTGTTGCGATCGGTATCGCAGGCGTGCAGGCGTTCGGCCCAGTCGGGCGCCACTGCATCCACCTCGGCCAGGGTGACGATGCCGTCCTTGTCCTTGTCCAGCGATTCATAGGCTGGAATCAGCTTCACTTCGGTTACGTCCTCGGCCGCGGTGGCCTTGCTGGCATCCTGGGTCTTGGAACACGCACCGAGAAGCAGGCCCGCGCAAAGTGCGAGAGCGACGGGGAGATAGCGAACACCGGTCATGGCAGGCTCCAGAAGTAGGGAGGTAGGCCAGGGTTGTCCGTGGCCACGGCCGGATCATCGGCGCCTGCCTGTAAGCGAGCTGCGAAGAATCCGCCTGCCTGGCCGGTGGCGGTGAGCCGCCATTCACCGGGCTGCCGTGATCGACGGCCCAGAGGCGGCTGCGGGGAGACGGATGGGTAGAGTCGACTGTTAGTCGACTATCGCGCGCAGCGCGGGGTTTTAGGCTTCCCGCCGAGAGCAGTCGACTGACAGTCGACTCTGCCCTCGAACAGTGGGATGCCGGCCAGCGGCCGGCGCTACCCCCTCTCTTCAGTTCCGGTCGGCAAACGCGTCCGTGGCGCGCACCAGCGCATCGACCGTCGCCGGCTCGTTCGCGCTATGTCCCGAGATCACCATCTCCAGCTTTGCCTCCGGCCAGGCCTTGGCCAGGTCCCAGGCGCTGCGCGGCGGGCAGATGATGTCATAGCGGCCCTGCACGATCACGCCGGGCAGATGGCGGATGCGATCTATATCGCGCAACAGCTGGTTCGGTTCCAGGAAGATACCGTTGCGGAAGTAATGCGCTTCGATGCGGGCCTTGGCCAGCGTGTCCAGCGGGTCGTCCGTAGAAACAGCATCCACGTCGTGCTGCAGGGTGGCGGCGTTGTCTTCCCAGCCCAGCCAGGCCTGCGCGGCTGCGATGCGGGTGGCCTCATCGGCGCTGTCCATGCGCGTCCAGTAGGCCGCAATCATGTCGCCACGCTCGCCTTCTGGAATGTAGGCCTCGTAGCGATCCCAGCGCTCCGGGAAGATCCAGCGCGCACCACCGTTGGTTTCCGCGAACCAGCGGTTCTCCATCTCGCGGCCAAGGAATACGCCACGCAGGATCAGGCCGGTGGCACGCTCGGGATGTGCCTGCGCGTAGGCCAGCGACAGGGTCGAGCCCCAGGAACCGCCATAGACCAGCCAACGCTCGATGCCGAGGTGCTCGCGCACCTTCTCGATGTCGGCCACCAGTTCCTGCGTGGTGTTGTCGCGCAGCTCGCCGAACGGCGTGGAGCGACCGCTGCCGCGCTGGTCGATCAGCACGATGCGGTAGCGCGCCGGGTCGAAGAAACGGCGATGGGTGGGCGAAATACCCGCACCCGGTCCGCCATGCAGGTACACCACCGGAATGCCCTCCGGCGTGCCGCACTCTTCGATGTGCAGCGTGTGCAGATCGCTTACCGGCAGAGTGAACTCGCGGTACGGCTCGATGGTTGGGTACAGAGTGCGCATGGCGGGTGTCTCACAAGCAGGGGCGGCCAGCATAGCGCCTCGCGCCGACCGAGGCAGGGGGTGTTGCTTGCGGGACGCTGGAAATGGGCTTGCCGATGCGCATAAGCTTCTGGGATGCACGCGACCACGACAAGGACGTCCACGTTCAGCATCAGCCTCGGCAGTGGCGCCCGCGAGCTGCTGAAGTGGATCGCATTGCTGGCCATGACCGGCGACCACGTGGCCAAGGTGGTGTTCGGTGGCTACGTGCCGGTGGTCACTGAACTGGGGCGCATCGCCTTTCCGCTGTTCGCACTGGTGATGGCCTGCAACCTGGCCCAACCGGGCGCCGACCTTCGCAAGTCGATGCGTCGCCTGGCCCTGTGGGGCGTCATCGCCCAACCGCTGCATGCCTTGGTCTTTGGCTCCTGGCTGCCGCTCAACATCCTACTCACGTTCGCCCTGGCTGCCGTGGCGGTGCACGCGCTGGCCAACAACCGGCCCCTGTTGCTGTTGTTGGCGGCGGGTGTACTGCCGATGCTGGTGGACTACCAGTGGGCCGGAGTCGGCAGTGTCCTGCTGGCCTGGATCGCGTTCCGCCATCGCGCGTGGTGGACGCTGCTGATTGCCTTGGCGGCGGTGTGCTGGGCCAACCGGAACGGCTGGGCCGTGCTGGCAGTTCCCGTGGTGCTGCTGGCCGCACGGGTGCAGTGGCAACTGCCACGCTGGCGCTGGATGTTCTATGGGTACTACGTGGGGCATCTGCTGGTACTGGCGGTGGTGGCGCGCGTGCTTTCTTGATCAATGCATGGGTGGTCGTGCCTTGTGTCGGTAGATCCACGCCATACGTGGATGCTTCTGGCGGATTGCCTGGCATTCTGTAGAGCCGAGCCCATGCTCGGCTCATCAAAGGAAACGGAGCCGAGCATGGCTCGGCTCTACAGTACGCCCACGCCGCCCATGGATGCCTTTCAGAAATCCATCGTGGCCGACAACAACACCGTTCTCGGTGCCCCCAGCGCCAGGCTGGAAAGCAACGGCATGCCCCAATACGCCTTGTTGGTCACGTTGTTCGCGCTCGCTCTCAGGGCAAGCGGTCGTCCGGCCACGGTGGTGCTGTAGCGCGCACCCACATCGAACAAAGTGCGCCCAGGTACCGACAGGCTATTGTCTGCGCTGATGTACTGCTTCGACATGGCGGTGGCATTGCCGGTCAGGGTAAAGCCCTCCAGTGCAGGCACATCCCATTCCACGCCCAGCTTGGCCTGCCGCTGCGCAACCGCCGTGGCCATGCGGCCTTCATTCACGCCACCGGCCGTGCGGGTCAGCTTGGGCTGCACATAGGCCATGCCACCCAGCAGGCGCACGCCATCCAGCGGTGAGCCGAAGAAACCCCATTCCACGCCGCGGTTCCGTTGTTCACCACCGAACGAGAAGACATTCGTGACCGGGTCGGTGTAGCTGTTCGGTCGCTTGATCTCGTACACGCTGAAGGTGTGCGCGAAGCTGCCAAGGTCCAGTTTCAGGCCGAGCTCCTTCTGCTTGGTGCGGAAAGGCGCGAACACATCGCCGGCGTTGGCAGCAGTCATCGGCGCGGTGGCGCCCTGGCTGAGGCCTTCGATGTAGTTGGTGTAGACCGAAAGTGTATCGGTGGCCTTCACCAGCAGGGCGGCGGCCGGGGTGGTGGCGCTCTCGTCATAGCGCGAGGTGCGCGCACCGTTGGCGACATTGAAGGTCTCGCTGACCACCTGCTGACGGCGCACGCCCAGCGTCAACTGCACGCGGTCATCGGCGAAGGACAAGGTATCAGCGAAGCCGATGCTGTCCAGCCGCAGTTCGGTGTGCGAGATATGCGGGGCCATGAAGGGCGCGGCAGGGCCCCACACCGGGTTGTACAGGTTGGTGGTCCAGTCCCAGCCCGGCACGCTGCGGCGGCCGTAGTCGTTCTGGGTGTGCTGGTAATGGGTCACGTTGGCAGCCCACTGGTGGCCGACGCTGCCGGTACGGAAGCTGCCGCGCAGGCCAGCATCACCGGACTGCTTCTTGATGTCGAACGCCAGCTGGCCGATCACGGTAGTGAAGTCACCGGCTGGGTTGAGGATCTGCGCGCTGATCGATCCGTTGTAGCGGTAGTCGGTCTTGCTGGTGCCGTAGGCCAGGTAGGCCATCAGGTTGTCGATGATATCCAGCTCGCCACGCAGCATCGCGCCCTTGTCCTGGCTGTCCACGTAGGCCCAGTCCGGGTTGATCAGTGTGTCGCCTCGCGGCGGGCGGGGAATGGCGACGCCCGGTGCCAGGCCGACACCACGGGCCGGGCCGTCGACGCGGTCGTCGGCGCTGTACAGATCGGCCGACAGGCGGGCGCGCTCGCCGCGCCAATCCAGCGCCAGCGAGCCCAGCTGCACCTTCTTGCTCTGCTTGCCCACTGCACCGTCGCCATCACGGTAAGCGCCGTTGAAGCGGATGCCGAACTGCTTGTCGGCGCCCAGACGGCGGCCCACATCCACATGGGTGCCGAACTGCGCATCGGAGGCGAAGTTGGCGCTGATCCGCAGCAATGGCTGGTCATCCGCACGCTTGGGCACCAGGTTGACGCTGCCACCGACCGAGCCGCCCGGCGGCATGCCGTTGAGCAGGGCGGACGGGCCCTTCAACACCTCGATGCGCTCGAACATTTCCGGTGAGGTGCGGTAGTACGGCGCGATGCCGCTGAGGCCGTTGAAGGTGGTGTCGCTGCTGCTGGAGGCGAAGCCGCGGATGGCGTAGTTCTCGCTCCAGGAACCGGTGACGCCGTTGCTGAACACCGTGGGGTCGGTGGCGGCGATGACGTCGGTGAGGTCCTTGGCCTGGCGGTCGCGGATGAAGGCTTCGGTGTAGCTGACCGTACTGAACGGCGTATCCATGAAGTCCTTGTCGCCGAGCAGGCCGACGCGGCTGCCAGAGGCCACCTGTCCGCCGGCATAGTCGCCGGTCACCCGGCGCTGTTCCTGCACCTGCACCGAAGGCAGGGTGGACGGCGTCGACTCGGCCAGCGCGGCGAACGAGGCCAGCAGGCCCAGCGCCAGGACCGACACCCGGATGCCCAGCGCCTGCGTCTGGCCGCTACGCGCATTGGGGGTGCTCTGGTAGCGCCGGGCCATGCCCGGCGGGAGCATCACCAGGCGGGTCGGATCAGCAGCTGCGCGCTGCAGCAGAGAGGAAAGGTCGTACACGGTCATGCCAGATTCCTGTGAATCGCAGGTGCGAACGCGCCTGGCGCGCTGCCGACGGCAAGCACGGGGGAGGGCGCAGCGCAGGGTTGTCGGCTGGGTGGGGACCTGGCGGAAAGTGAGCCATGGGCTCGATTGCGGACGGCGACGGGGTTGCGAACCACGCGCGTCCCGAATTAGTTGAGTAAATTAAACTAAACCATATGATGCGGACAAGAGGGTCCCTTTGCTGGCACCCTCGCTACGGTATGAGCATGCAACCTGAGATCCCGGCGCCGGCCCGTGGCCGCCCGCCTACCATCACCCCCGATCGGCTGGCCGACATCGGCATCACGCTGGGCCTGCCGAACCTGACCATGGCCAATGTGGCCGCCGAGCTGGCGGTGACCCAGGCCGCGCTCTACAAGCGCGTGGCCAATCTGGAGGCCTTGAAGCGGCTGGTTGCCGATACGGTGTTCCAGCGCTGGCAGATTCCGCGTGCGTCTGCCGATGCGCCGGGTGGGTTGCAGGCCTACCTGCTGGGGTTCGTGGAATCACTGTGCGAGGTGGTGAAAGCGCACCCGGGGTTGCCGCCTTACCTGCTGCGCCGTTCGGTGGCGACCACGCCGATGCTGGAGAAGATCGCCTCGCACCAGGCGCATGTGGCCGAGGTGTTCGGCCTGCCGCTGGACAAGGCGCGCTGGTTGCTGGCCACGATAGCGTTCTACTGCATTGCCGGTGCGGATACGGTGTACGGGCTGGTGGATGACGAAACCGAAGTGTTGACCGGCCGCCGCGTGCAGGACGAGGAAGTGATCGCCGAATTCAAGCAGGGCATGCGTGCGCTGGTGATAGGTTCGCTGGAGGTATTGGAGCTTCGGTAGATCCACTCCATGCGTGGATGCCGTCGCACGGTTGGCCAAGGCAGCATCCAGGCATGGCGTGGATCTACAATGCGGCCATGCCTGCCACGCCCACCCTCGATGATCTGCGCCGCCATGCGGTGGCGCGCACGCTGTTCAAACCCACCACGCTGATGACCGCGATCCGGCGCCTGGGCTTCGTGCAGGCCGACCCGATCCGCGCGCCGGCACGTGCGCAGGACCTGACCCTGCGCCACCGGGTGAAGGACTATCGCGCCGGTGATCTGGAGCGCCGTTATACGCGCCTGCCGGTGGAAGAAGATTGCCTGGTGAACTACGGCTTCCTGCCACGCGAGCATTTGGCGCTGATGCACCCGCGCGTGTCCAAGCGCGAGTGGGACGCCGAGACCCATCGCCGCGCGGCCGACGTGCTGGCCTTCGTGCGCGAGCGCGGCAGCGTGCACCCGCGGGAGGTGGATCAGGCGTTCGCGCATGGGCGGGTGACCAACTACTGGGGCGGCACCAGCAATGCCAGCACGCATCTGCTGGATGGCATGCATTACCGTGGCCTGCTGCGCGTGCAGCGGCGCGACAGCGGCACCCGCATCTACGCCGTGGCCGACCACGCCGAGGCAGATGCCAGCGAGCAGGCACAGATTGAACGCGCCGCGGCCCTGATTGATCTGGTGGTGCGCAAGTACGCGCCACTGCCGTCGGCCAGCCTGACCTATCTGGTGCGCCTACTGGGCTATGGCGCACCGCATCTGGCCGAGCAGACCCGGCAGGCGTTGATGCTGGCCAAGCACCAGCTGGCCAGCTGCACGCTGGACGGCACCACCTGGTACTGGCCGGCGGACGAGAACCCGCGCTCGCGCCGGCATGCGCCGGACGAACAGGTGCGCCTGCTGGCGCCGTTCGACCCGGTGGTGTGGGACCGCCGCCGCTTCGAGCTGCTGTGGGGCTGGGTCTACAAGTTCGAGGCCTACACGCCTGCGCCGAAGCGCCAATACGGCTACTACGCGTTGCCGATGCTATGGCACGACCAGGTGGTGGGCTGGGCCAATCTCAGCGTGCGCGACGGTGAGCTGGCGACCAGCGTGGGCTATGCCGGCAAGTCGCTGGTCCGCGACCGCGTGTTTCGTTCCGCGCTTGAAGACGAACTGCAGCGCATGGCGGCTTTTCTGTAGAGCCGAGCGACGCATTGATGCCTGTCGGTCTAGGTAGTCGCCAACCTTGGTTGGCGTCGCTTTCACCGGTGCCCACCAAGGTGGGCATCTACCGATCCCGCCGCCCATGCGCCACCATCGCCACCACCACAACACCTGCGGCCACGCTGGTGTGCCCGGACAACGCGGCCAGACCGAAACCCACTCCCAGCCCGCGCATGGCGAACACGGCACTGAACACCAGCAGCGCCCAGCCGACCGCGCGCAGTTTCTCGGTCGCCTGCGCGCTCAACACACGGCGCAGCACATCGCGCTGATGGCGCTCCATCGCCAGCGCCAGACAACCGAACGCGGCCAGTGACAGCACGAACAGAATGACGTGGATCATGCGCTGGCCTCGGAAACCGCATTGCGTGACGCTGCAGACGGCCGTGTGCGCTTCACCTTCGGTGCATGCCGCCAGGTGCGCCAGGCCAGCAGCGTGTGCAGGGCGGCCAATGCCAGCAGGGTCAGGTCGGTCCCGGCAAAGGCCCAATCGCCTGCGGCCAGCGTGCGCCACAACGGATGTGCCGTAGTCATCGCCGTCAGCACCGGCAGCAGTGCAAGCAGCAACGCCGCCAGCAGGAACTGTTCGATCCACGCTCGCTTGGGTGTCCGCAGCGTGGCGTGCACGAACATGGCCGCCCAAGCCAGGAAGAACACATGCACCTCCCACGCCGCGCGACCGTCCATGGCAGTGGGCAACAGGCGGTTCGCCCACAGATAGGCCGCCATCGCCACCGACAGGCCGGCGACGGTGGCGATGTTGAGACGCTCGACCAGGCGGAAGCCGAAGTAGGGGCGCTGCGGATCGGGCAGCTGCGCACGGCGCTTGACCGTCCATAGCACCAGCCCGGTGCCGACCATGGCGGTGCCGGCCAGGCTGACGATGAAGTACAGCCAGCGCAGGGCGGCATCGGCGAAGCGGCCCAGGTGCAGACCATACAGCACGCCCTGTGTATCGGCGGCGACGCCCGAGTGCTCCTTGACCTGCAGCAACTGCCCGCCGCTGCCGTCGAACAGCAGATAGTTCGGTGTGGTGGAAACACGGCTGGACTGCGCACGCACCACGGCCACGAGTGCGTTCTGGTCGCCGGGGTTCTGCACCTGCACGCTGCCCACCGATCCGGTTCCCCAGCGCTGCTCGGCCTGTTGCACCAGTGCGCCGACGTCGGTGAGCGGGGCAGGCTGGCCAGCGGCTTTCTGCGGTGGCAGGAACAGGCGCATCTCGCTGACCACCTCGGCCTGCTGGCGCTTGTCAGGCAGTTTGGCCAGGCCCCACGGCATGTACAGCACCGCCAGCATCACCAGTCCGCTCCAGGTGATCATGAAGTGGAACGGCAGGCCGAGCACCGAGAGTGCCGCGTGACCATCCAGCCACGAGCGCTGGCCCTTGCCCCAGCGGAAGGTGAAGAAGTCAGCGAAGATCTTCTTGTGGGTGATCACGCCGCTGACGATGGCCACCAGCATGAACATCGCGCACAGGCCGACGATCCAGCGACCCCACATCGCAGGCATGTAATGCAGGTTGAAATGGAAGGCATAGAAGAAGTCGCCGCCGCCGGTGTCGCGTGCCTGCAGCGGCGCGCCGGTGTTGGCATCGAACAGGCCCGAGTCGAAGCCATGCCGGCCACGCCCACCCGGGCTGGCCCACATCGCCGACACCCATGGCATGCGCGTGCTCGGCAGGCCGAGGTTGATCTGGCTGGCCGCTGGCGTGTCGGCCATGATCGTGGCGACGGTGCGCTGCGTGACGATAGCGGCATCCGGCAATATAGACGGCGTGGCGATTTCCGGGC
Organism: Stenotrophomonas maltophilia; assembly: GCF_004920835.1. Classification (GTDB taxonomy): domain Bacteria; phylum Pseudomonadota; class Gammaproteobacteria; order Xanthomonadales; family Xanthomonadaceae; genus Stenotrophomonas; species Stenotrophomonas maltophilia_AQ. The sequence continues at coordinate 140,190 of NZ_QFHO01000001.1, read as the reverse complement.
GGGTATAGCGCGAGAGCTCGTCGCGGAAGTAGCTGGCGGTGCCGGTGAGGAACATCGCGTACAGGATCCAGCCGGCCAGCAGCCCGACCCAGATATGCAGGTCGGACATGGTCTGGCGGATGCCGCGTGGCTTCGGGGTGCGATCGACCTTGCTCATGCAGTGCCTCCGTTGCCGACCGTCTGTGCAACCAGCCACAGTGGCAACGCGGCGACGATCAGGCCCAGCCATGCGCGCCAGGCCGAGCGCACCGCGAACACCCAGACTACGGCGCCCGCATACAACAGGAAGCTGGCCAGCATGCCGGTGAACACGGCCTGGCGGCCATCGATGGGCAGCGCCAGTGCGGCGATGCTGCACAGCGCGGCCAGCACATAGCCGCCGAACAACGCGGCGAGGATGCGTGAGACCAGCGGCAGCCAGGCCAGCACGACGGTGGTACGGAAAACGCTCACATCACTTCTCCGGGGCGCCACGCGCGATGGCGTGGCGCCCGTGCATCAGGCATCAGAAATCGACGGTGGCCGACAGCACGGCGGTGCGCGGCGTGCCCAGCCCGGAGCCGAGGCTGCCTGCCCAGTACGCCTTGTTGGTGAGGTTCTGCACGGTGGCGCGCAGCACCAACGGGTGACCGGCGGCCTGCAGTGCATAGCGGGCACCGAGGTCGAACACGGTGCGGCCGGCCACCCATTGGCTGTTGTCGGCATTGATGTAGCCCTTGGACAGGCTGACTGCATTGCCGGTGAGGGTGAGGCCCGGCACGGCCTGCACATCCCACTCCAGGCCCAGCTTGCCCTGCCACTGCGGGGTGGCGGTGGCCAGGCGACCCTGGTTGATGCCGCCCTGGGTACGGGTCTGCTTCGGCTGCAGCCAGCCGATTCCGCCCAGCACACGCAGCTGTCCGGTGGCCTGGCCGAACACGGTCCATTCCACGCCACGGTTGCGCTGCTGGCCGCCGAACGAGAACACGTTGGTGGCCGGGTCGGTGTAGGAGCCGGGCTTCTCGATCTCGTACACGCTCAGCGCACTGGCCAGGCGACCGAAGTCGAACTTGGCGCCGACCTCGCGCTGGCGGGTCTTGTACGGTGGGAACACTTCGCCGGCGTTGGCTGCGCTGACCGGGGCGGTGCTGCCCTGGCTGAGCCCTTCGATGTAGTTGGCGTACAGCGACAGGCGATCACTGGCCTTGAACAGCAGCGCGCCGGCCGGAGTGTTGGCGCTGGTGTCGTAGCGCGACGTGCGCTTGCCAGTGCTGCCGTCGATGGTATCGCTGAGCACGGTCTGACGGCGGATGCCAAGGGTCAGCTGCACGCGGTCATCGATGAAGGACAGCGTGTCGGCGATACCGAAACTGGTGGTGCGGACTTCGCCGGTCTTCGGCAGCGACGCATTGCTGAAGCTGCGGTCGATGGCCGGACCCCACTGCGGATTGTAGATATTGGTCACCCAGTCCCGGGCCAGCAGGTTGCGTTGGAAGCCGAACTTGTAATCGTGGTGGTACCAGGCGGCGCTGATGGCCAGTGCATGATCGACCGGGCCGGTGCGGAAGCTTGCCGACAGCCCTGCTTCGGCGGTGTCCTTGCTGTAGATGAAACGCTGGTGGGCGAAGTTGTTGCGGAAGTCGCCGGCGGCATTGGTGATCAGCGTGGTGCCGCTGGCGATGGAATCGAAATCGGTATGGCCGTGGCCGTAGCTGGCGTGCGCCTGCAGGTGATCATTGATGTCGAACGACCAGCGCAGCGCGGCGGCCTGGTCCTTGACGGTGCTGAAGGTCCAGTCCGGTGCGAACAGCGTGCTGGCCTCCGGCGGGCGCGGCACGGCCAGGCCAGGTGCCAGCGAGACACCACGGTTGAGGCCATCCACGTGGTCGCGGCTGCTGAACAGGTCCAGCGATACCTGCGAGCGCTCGCCGCGCCAGTCCAGGCCGAGCGATGCCAGCTGCGCCTTGTGCTGCTGGTGGTCGGTGGCGGTGTCGCCATCGCGGTGCACGGCATTGAGGCGCATGCCGAACTGCTTGTCCGCGCCGAAGCGGCGGCCGATATCCAGATGGCCACCGAACTGTGCGTCGCTGCCGTAGCTGGCGGTGAAGCGGGTCAACGGCGTGTCGCCGGCACGCTTCGGTACAAGGTTGACGCTGCCGCCGACCGAACCGCCCGGCGGCATGCCGTTGAGCAGCGCGGACGGACCCTTCAGCACCTCGATGTTCTCGGCCAGTTCCGGGGTGACCCGGTAGTAGGGAATCAGCCCGTACAGGCCGCCGAAGCCGATGTCCGAGGAGGCCACGCCGAAGCCACGGATGTTGAAGTAATCGGTGATGCCGCCACTGGAACCGCTGTTGTAGACGCTCGGGTCGGTCAGCGCGATCACCCGTACCAGATCCGGTGCCTGGATGTTCTCGATGAATTCGGCGGTGTAGCGGGTGGTGTTGAACGGTGTGTCCATGAAATCGAGGTCGCCGAGCAGGCCGACACGGCTGCCGCGCGTCACCTGGCCACCGGCGTAGGCATCGGTAGGCGCGGTCTTGTCGGCGCGTACGTTCACCGTGGGCAGCTGGCGGGCGCCATCGGGCGCGTCGTTGGCGTGGGCGGCAGTGGCGATCAGCAGCGCAGGCAGCAATGCCGCGCGCGCGGCGAGGGACAGCGCGGTACGGCGCGGGAGGGGCAGGGTTCGGGCGGGGAGGGACATGGCGGTTCTCGTCGTGGTGGGTCGTGCGATCGGCCAGCACGGCGCCGTCGATGACCTGCACGGGCAGGACGACGCGGGCTGTGGAGTGGCTGGCAGAGGGCACGGCGCTGCCGCTGGGGCAGTGCTGCACGCGAGGTGCGTGGGCGATCTGTGGCTGGGTGGAGCGAAGCGCGGAGCGCGGGTGCTGCGGGGTGGATCAGATATCGTCGGCGAGGTCGTCGAGGTCCTGCAGGCCACCGCCGCGGGCCAGCACGCGCTCGTAGTTGCGGCGGCGGCGCTGGTCGGTGTCGGTGGTGGTCTCGCCACGTTTCCAGTAGCCGGCAACGGCGACGTCGGTGCGTGCCAGGCCGACCGCTTCGATGAAGTGGCGGCGCAGGGCGCGCATTTCCTCGCGTTCGCCGGCCGCCCAGACGGTGTTGTTGGCGTCCGGGTGCAGTCTGCGTGCCTGCTGCAGCAGGGGCGCATCACCGGTGGCCAGGCGCTGCACGCAGACACCATCGATGCGGGGCAGCTCGTCTACCGGGAAGGGATCATTCGAGGCGATCCAGGCCTGCGCATGCAGACCGGCCGGCCATTGCTGCAGCAACGCAGACAGGGCTGGGATGGCGCTCTGATCAGCGAACAGGAGAGCGCTGGCACCTTCACGCTGCGGCACCTGCAGATGCGGGCGCGGCCCGGTCAGATCGAAGGCATCACCGGGGCGCAGCGCACGTACCCAGGCCAGCATCGGTCCTGGTGCTTCGTGCAGCACCACATCCAGCGTGAATCGGCGCGTGTGCGCGTCGACGCAGCGCACGGTGTAGATCCGTGACACATCGCCGAAGGCGGCGCCGAGCTGGATGCGCACGGCAGTGTTTGCGCGCTGCCACGGCGCGAGGGCTGCCTGCTCCGGCAACTGGACCACGAGGCGCAGCAGGCTGGCGCATGGCTGTGCAACCGCGACCACCTGGACCTGCAGCGCCTGCAGGCCGCGATCATGGTCGGCACTGCGTAGCGGTCCGGCCGGGGGGATTGAAGTGGGAGACGCGGACATCGACAAAGATCCTGGGCACTGCGAATGCGAATTAGTTACATCATAGTAAACTAAATTGATCAAGTCGCAACCCAGGCCTGTCCAGCGGCCACGGGATGCGTTGACCACCGCGTCGCTGCGGACCACCATGGCAGCCCTTGCCCGCGCATCGCGCAGGAGCCGTTACCGCATGGCTGCACCGAAAAAGACCGCCACCCGTGGGCGACCGCCCACCATCACCCGCGACCGCATCGCCGACGCCGGCATTGCAATGACGCTGCCGGGGCTGAGCTTCGTGGGCGTGGCGGCGGCGCTGGGGGTGAGCCACATCGCGCTGTACAAGCATGTGGCGAATCTGACGGCGCTGCGCGAGCTGGTGGCCGAGGCGATCTTCGAGCGTTGGCAGGCGCCGGCGCTGGATGCCGCTGGCCGGCGCAGCATCGAGGAGGACCTGCGCGCATTCCAGCGCTCACTGCGGGCGCTGGTGGATGCCAATCCGGGCCTGGCGCCATTCCTGGTCAGCCACGGCGCGAAGACGCCGGAGATGCTGGCCCGCATCCAGCGCCACCATGCCGAGTTCAGTCGTGCACATGGCCTGCCGCTGGAGCAGGCAGCGTGGTTGCTGTCGACCGTGGCGTATCACGCCGTGGCGTTGGCCGACACCGTGTACTCGCGGAATGCGGTGGTCGATACGTCGCGGCGGCCACTGGATAGGAAGGCACAGCAGGCCGAGTTCGACCGCAGCATGGAGGCATTGATCATCGGTGCGTTGGCGATGTGCGGACGCACGGCAGCCTCTGGGTAACCCCTCAATCCTGGTTGGCACCGTTGCCCCGGTAGTCGCCAACCTTGGTTGGCGCCGCGATACATCGTTGCCCACCAAGGTGGGCATTTACCGGTCAAGCGGCATCTTTGCGCTCCGCATCGTTCATCCCCGGGCTGACGCGGCGGCCGATGTCCTTCAAGCGCGCCAGCTGATCCACCATCGACGGTGCATCGTCCAGGCTGCCGACGAACGTCCACAGGTAGGTCATCACCGCGTACACATGACCCGGCGTCACACCGTCGGTGGTGGCGAGTCGGCCGATGGTCACCGCGAACAACACCGCCGCCGCCGCGCCAACCACCACGAAGGCCCCAGCTTCGCGATCAGATAGCAGGATACGCAGCCGCGACAGCGTGGTGTAGTGGCGACGCAGCACCGAGGGGCTGACCCGGTCAACCAGTCGGATTTCATGTTCCAGCCGGTTGTTCAGGCGCCCATGCAGCTGCTCGTTGCGGCGTGCGAACGACGGCATCAGCAACACTGCGCCAAGCAGTGCGATCAGGCTCGCGGCGCCCACCAGCGGTTCGATCACCAGCAGCATCACCGCCGCACCGAACATCGATACCAGCGCGGTGGCGATGATCGGCACGTGCTTCTCGAAGAAGTCGACGAACTCGCGGGCCAGCACCACGCGTGCGGCCGAGGTGGAGGTGGCGTGGCCCAGCCTGCGCTGTGCCTGCACCACATTCACCGCCAGGTCGGCATAGATGCGGGTGAAGGTACGGGTATCGACCGCACGGCGGGCGGCACCGACCAGCCAGAACAACAGCACGACGCCGGCGTACGAGATGGCGTGGCCGATGTCGCCGCGGATGATCGCGTCCACCGCGAAGCCGGCAAACAGCGGATACGCCAGCAGCAGCGCGTTCTCCAGCGCCACCAGCGAGAACGTGCCGGTGAGCTGCCACGGGTAGGTGCGCAGGATGGCCTTGAGGGTGGCGGCCGCGTTTTGCTGGCCGATGGTACCGGCGGCGGCCGCCGGATCGTGAGGGTGTTTCATGGGGATGCCTGGGCAAGGTGGAGACAGGGCAGGGGGCTGGATACCTGCCGCCTCCCTGGTCACGCCCAGTATCGGCAGCCCTTTGGAGCGGGCATGGAGGGACGATGGAGATTGCGTGGAGAAATCGGCGCCGTTCAGCGATGCGAATGCCCACCAAGGTGGGCCGCTACCAGAGCAGCGTCTGCCGCAACGTTGCGCCCTCAACGACGTGCATGCACCGGCCAGCGGATCTCGAACGAACTGCCGCCACGTTCGGTGGCCCGGCACTGCGCGGTTCCGTGATGGGCCACGGCAATCGCACGTACTACCGCCAGGCCAAGCCCGGAGCCACCGCTCTGCCGGGAACGCGAGACATCGGTGCGCTGGAAGGCCTCGAAGATGCTGTCGCGCAGCTCGTCCGGCACGCCGGGGCCGCCGTCCTCCACCGCTACGGTGCAATGGCCTTCGGCCAGGGTGACGGCCACCCGCAGCGGACACGGAATGGCATGCCGCCGCGCGTTCTCCAGCAGTGCCAGCACGGCCTGGCGGATGCGTGCGGGATCGCAGTCGGCCAGTGACGGGCGCGCATCCAGGCTTACCGAGAAGCCACTTTCGGTCAGCGCTTCGGACATCGCTTCCACCACTGCCGCCACCTGTACGCTGACATCGCTGCGCTGCAGACGAAGATCCAGATGACCACTCTCGGCCAGGCTGACCACGCGCAGGTCCTCGATGATCCGGGTCAGGCCTTCCAGCTGGGTGAGCATGCTGTTGAACTGTTCCGGGCCTGGCTCGAATACCCCTTCGGCAATGCCCTGCAGGCGGCCGCGCAGGATGGTCATCGGCGTGCGCAGTTCGTGCGCGATCGCGGCGTTCCAGAACACCCGGTTCTCGGACATCCGGCTGAGCCGCTCGGCCATGGAGTTGAAATCGCTGACCAGCGTGGCCGCTTCGGTCATCGAGGTGTCGCCGCCGCGTGCACGTGCCTCCAGATCACCGCTGGCGACCCGGCGCAGGCTTTCGGCCACCGAGTTCAATGGCGTGATGATGCGGCGGGTCAGGCGCGAGGCGACCAGCGTGGCGAAGATGACGACAACGGAGGCGGTCAAGCCGATCCACAGCCACTCCAGCCCCGATGGCATGATGGTTTCCGGCTCGTCGTACCAACGCGGATAGAACACTTCCATCAGGTAGTAGAACAGGTAGAAGCCGCTGATCGACAGCACCGTCGAGCACAGCGAGGCGACCGTGATGGACAGCGTGATCTGGCGGCCGATGCTCTTGCCTTTGGGGTTCATCATTCAGTCCAGGAAACGGTAGCCAACGCCACGGATGGTGGCCGGAATGCCGATGACGCCGACGTCTTCCAGCTTGCGGCGCAGTTTGCTGACGTGGCTGTCCACCGTCCGTTCCTGCGCATCGCCCTCGGGCAGGCAGTTGTGCAGCAGATCCAGCCGGCTGTGCACCTGGCGCGGTGCGCGCGCCATGTGTACCAGCAGGCGGAACTCGGTGAGCGTGAAGGTCAGTGCGTGCAGTTGCTCATCTGTGCGCACGGTCACCTCATGGCTGCGCAGGTCGATCTCGAACGGTCCCTGGCGGATCACCCCGCTGGGCGCATCGCTGGGTTCTCTGGCACTCCGCCGCAGCACCGCCTGGATACGGGCGACGATCTCGGCCGGATTGAATGGCTTGGCTACATAGTCGTCGGCGCCGACGCGCAGGCCGGTCAACTTGTCCACGTCCTGGTCGAGTGCGGTGAGCATGATCACCGGCGTATTGCCACGCCTGCGCAGTTCGCTCAGCACCTGCCATCCATCCATTCTCGGCATCTGCACATCCAGCAGCACCAGATCCGGGCGTAGCTGGCGATGACTGGCCAGGGCCGTCTCGCCATCGACCGCGCGGACGCTGCGCAGGCCGGAACGCGCCAGGTACGCACCAAGGATGTCGGCGATCTCGCCTTCGTCTTCGGCAATCAGGACCAGGGGCGCCTGGCGCATGCGGGTATCGGGTTTCATTGCGTGATGCGGCTTTGGAAAGTGAGCAGGTGAGGGCGATGTCAGTGGAGAGGTCATCGTCGGCGTTCCATGGCCTGTGCTTCCTCGTTGGCGGCCCAGGCCAGCGTGGCCAGCACCAGCGTGCGACGCAGCGACGGCGCCAGCGGTCGCCCTTCACGCAGATCCCGCGCAGCCAGGGCGGATACCGCTGCCGACAATCGGGCCCAGCGCGATGCCATGTCGGCTGCATCCACCCGTGCCTGCAGGCGGGTGGCCATGCGCAGGATGGCGCGCAGGCGGAGCGTCATCTGGGTGGCGACCAGCAGGGTTGCGAGGGCGAGCAGCAGATGCAGCGTGGCACCGGCGGCGGTTGGCTTCGTCTCCGACCAGACCGCCAGGCCGATCAGCGCCAGCGAAGCGGGCGATCCGAGGCGGCTCGCGTGGCCTGGCCCATCGCTGCGGAACCACAGCAGGGCGGTAGCACCGAAGCCTGCCAGCAGGGGCGCTAGCACATGGGGACTGGCCAGCGTCCAGGCCGTGGTCGATGCCAGCACCAGGGCGAGCAGCCACGGCGAAGGCGCGCACCAGGCCAGGTAGGCGCGGCGCACATCGATCGACGGCAGGTCTGGATGGGGACGGAGCACGGTGGGCAGGCAGTCGGCAAGTTGCCGAGGCTAGCCGCCATTGATGGAGACTCGGTCGAGATTGTGTCGAGATTGCGTGGACACGGATCGCCTGGTTCAGCCGCCGGCGGCGTGCCTGAACGGCTGCCGGATCTCCATGCAATCTCCACAGTGGCTCCAAGAAACGTCCACCCCTGGCTTGCAGACTGCGGCCTCAGCGGTCGCACTGGGTGGCCGCCCGCAGCCGGGCGTTTCGATGAACAACCGCAGGATCTGGACCATCGCCGCAGCCGTGGCTCTCATTGCGGGTGCCGCAGGCTGGTGGGTCTTCGCAGACAGCGATGATGCCGCGTTGATCACCGCGCCGGCAAGAGTGGCGGATCTGGAAAAGACCGTGCAGGCGGTGGGCCGGGTCAACCCGAAGGAGCTGGTGGCGGTGGGCGCGCAGGTGTCCGGCCAGGTCAAGCGCCTGCATGTGGTGCTGGGCCAGCGCGTACAGGCCGGCGACCTGATTGCCGAGGTCGACTCGCAGCCGCAGCGCATCGCCCTGCGCAGCGCTGAAGCGGCCACCAACACGCTGCGTGCCCAGCATGCGGCCAGCCAGGCCCGTTACGCCCAGTCCAGCCGTGTCTACGAGCGGCAGTCGCAGCTGGTGGCGTCACGCCTGGTGTCACAGGAAGGTTTCGAGGCCGCGCGGGTGGCACGTGATACGGCGCGCTCGGAGATGGCCGCGCTGCAGGCGCAGATCGACCAGGCCGTGACCCAGGTCGAAACCGCACGTATCAACCTCGGCTATTCCCGCATCGTCTCGCCCAGCGACGGGTACATCGTCGCTATCGTGACCAAGGCCGGGCAGACGTTGAACTCGATGCAGACCACGCCGACCATCGTGATGCTGGCGCAGATGGATACGATGACCGTGCGCGCCGAGATCGCAGAGGCCGATGTGGAGCTGGTCGCGCCCGGCCAGCCGCTGTGGTTTTCGACACTGGGCCCGAGTGGCCGCCGCTACGAATCCCATCTGCAGCAGCTGGAGCCTGCGCCGTCGACGATTGCCGATATGGCCGGCAGCAGTGCGGGTGGCTCGGCGCAGACGCCCAAGGCGGTGTACTACGCCGGCCTGTTCGATGTGGCCAATCCGGGCCTGAAGCTGAAACCGTCGATGACGGTGAAGGTCACCCTGCAACTGGCACGCGCTGCCAACGCACTGCAGGTGCCGTTGACCGCATTGACCGAATCCGAAGGCAAGGACAGCAACCGCGGCACGGTGCAGGTGGTCGATGCAAAGGGCCGCGTCACCGAGCGTGAGGTCAGCACGGGTTTGCGCACCGCGACGGCGGTGCAGATCCTGTCCGGGCTGAAGGCAGGCGAGAACGTGGTGGTCGGCCAGGCGCCAAGCGGCGCTGAGCCGGAAGCTGCCAGCCTGTTGGGGATCTGAGCATGGCCGATGCTCTGCTGGAACTGCATGGCGTATCGCGCGCCTATCGCTCGGCCGCCGGTGAAGTGGTGGTGCTGAAGGATGTCTCGCTGCGTATCGACGCCGGTGAGTTCATCGCCATCATCGGCCCGTCCGGTTCGGGAAAATCAACGTTGATGAACATCCTCGGCTGCCTGGACCGGCCAACCGAAGGCAACTATCGCGTGAACGGCGAGGCCACCGAGCAGATGGCGCCGGATGCGATGGCCCGGCTGCGCCGCGAGCACTTCGGCTTCATCTTCCAGCGCTACAACCTGATGGAGAACCTGAGCGCTACCGAGAACGTGGCATTGCCGGCGGTCTATGCGGGCGTGGATGCAGAGACGCGTACCGCGCGTGCCCGCGGGCTGCTGGAAACGCTGGGCCTCGGCGAACGCACCGCAAACCGGCCGAGCCAGCTGTCCGGCGGCCAGCAGCAGCGCGTGTCGATCGCGCGTTCGCTGATGAACGGCGGCGCCATCGTACTGGCCGACGAGCCGACCGGCGCGCTCGATCACGCCAGTGGCCAGCAGGTGATGGCCGAACTGAAGCGCCTGCATGGGCAAGGCCATACGGTGATCCTGGTGACCCATGACGCTGCAATTGCCGCGCATGCCGGCCGGGTGATAGAGATTGCCGACGGACGTGTGGTCGCCGATCGTGGTGACAGGGCGCCGGTGTTGACGCCCGCTGCGTCCATCGCCGAACGCGGTCCGTCCCTGACTGCCGAGCGCCGGGCGCGCCTGGACGCGGTACGCGAGGCCGCCCGGATGGCGGTGCGTTCGATGCTGGCCCATCGACTGCGGACCTTGTTGACGATGCTCGGCATCATCATCGGCGTGGCCGCCGTGGTGACCGTGGTCGCGCTAGGCAAGGGCGCGCAGGCGCAGGTGGAATCACAGATCAATGAACTGGGCGCCAGCACACTGGAGATATTCCCCGGCGCCGATTTCGGTGACCCGCGCTCGGCGGAGATCGAAACGCTGGTGGTGGGGGATGCCGGCCATCTGGCCGCGCTCAGCTACGTGGACAGCGTCAGCCCCAATCTGACGGGTTCGGTGGCAGCACTGCAGGGCAGCCGTCGTGCCAACACCCAGGTGCAGGGCGTGGGCGCGGACTTGCCGCGCGTGCGCGGGCTGCAGCTGAAGGCTGGGCGCTTCTTCACCGATGCTGAAGTAGATGCGCATCGTGCCGTGGGCGTGGTCGATCAGAAGGCGGCCAAGGCGCTGTTCACCGGCAACCCGATCGGCAGTACGGTGCTGTTGGGCGGCATGCCGGTGGAGGTGATCGGTGTGGTCGGCGCCAGCGCCTTTGCCGGCGGTGCGACGCCCACGGTCTACGTGCCGTATACCTCGGCGGCCTCGCGGCTGCTGGGCAGCCAACGGCTGGAGAGCATCACCGTGCGGGTGCGCGACAACGTGCCGACCACCGCCGCCGAAGCCTCGCTGGCTGCCGAACTGCAACGGTTGCATGGGCGGCGGGATTTCTTCATCTACAACGCCGATCAGATCCGCAAGGCGGTGATGAAGTCCAGCCAGACCATGGCGGCCCTGGTCTCCGCCATTGCCGCGGTGGCGCTGGTGGTGGGTGGAGTTGGGGTGATGAACATCATGCTGGTGTCGGTGAAGGAGCGCGTGCGCGAGATCGGCGTGCGTCTGGCAGTGGGTGCGCGGCAGGGTGACATCCTGCGCCAGTTCCTGATCGAAGCGGTGCTGATCTGCCTGCTCGGTGGTGTGCTGGGCGTACTGTTCGCGTTCGGTGCGGGAGCGCTGTCCAGCCTGCTGTCGCTGGGCGTGCCGTTCCTGTTCACGCCGGGGCCGGTGCTGGCTGCATTGGCGTGTTCGTCGGCGATCGGGCTTGGCTTCGGCTACTTCCCGGCACGCAGCGCCGCGCAGCTGGACCCGATCCAGGCACTGGCGGCGGAGTAGGGCCGCACCCGCTGCAGGACATTGTAGAGCCGAGCCTACGCTCGGCTGTTCTCCGGCCAGACCAGGATGAACCCTGCGCTGCGCGCAGCAAGCCGAGCGTGGGCAGGAGCATTCCCGGCAGCAGAGTGGGTGTGTCAGCGCGGCGGAAAGGCAATGACGATGTCGTTCAGCGGCAACTGGTTGTCGCGCGGCACGGTCACGCCGGGTTTCCAGGCGTCACCTTGGCCGAACAGTTGTGCCTCGCTTTCAGGGCCGAAATCGTCGAAGGACTGGAAGACATAGGGAATGCCTTCGGACCCTTCGAACGTGGGCTTGTTGGAAAGCTGGAAATGCAGGTGTGGCGCAGCGGAATTGCCCGACTGTCCCAGCTGCGCCAGCACCTGTCCCCGTTGGATGCGTTGCCCGGGTCTGACCTTGACGCTGCCTGCGCGCAGGTGGGCGTAGCTGGCGAAGACATCCGGCGCGATTTCCACCACCACGTAGTTGCCGAACAAGCCGTCGGCGGTCAGTGACGATGGCTCCGGTTGTGCGGTCAGTGGGGCATGCTCCGGCTGTCCGTCGCGGGTGGCGCGGACGATGCCATCGGCCACGGCCAGCACCGGTGCCGCATAGCCCACCCAGTCCGAGTGGCGGGTGTGCTGCAGATCCTTTGTACCGGGCCGCAACGCGCGGCCTTGTGCGTTCACGCCGACCAGATCGAGGGCGAAGCGCTGTGGAATGGTCAGCTCACCATTGACCGCAACCAGGCTGCCCCAATGGTGCGACTGCGCCGCGCCCGGTCCTTCATGCGCGAGCCAGCGGCCACCCTGCAGCGGCGGTCCCACGGCCAGCACTGGCGCAGGATTGACCTGCACGCTGGCGCCATCCAGCAGCACGTTGCCGTGGTGCTCGGTGCCCAGCAGCATGTGGTGACGGAGGGTGTGTGGAACGGGCGCGCCGGGTGGCAATGACAGCCACAGGAAAACCACCAGCCGCTTGCCGGGCGCAATGCTGAGGGCCACATCCTCGGCCGGCATCGGCCGAACCCAGCCGCGCAGGGCGGGGCCGTCCAGCGTCAGCAGCGATGTTGCAGCGTTGTCGGCGAACACCTGCAGCGACTGCGGCTGCAGCGCGCCGGTATCGCCGTAGAAATTGGTGATGTGCAGTTCATAGGCCAGATGGCGCAGGCCGTCGCTGCCGATGAAGGGCGCTGGCGCGAAGGGCACCCTCGCTTCGACCGGTGCAGGGGCTGGCGCCGCCAGTGCGAGCGAAGGAAGCAGCAACAGCAGTAGCAGGACGAAGCGGATGCTGCGGGTCATGCGGGTTCCCCAGGGGGCCGTTGGTGCCCGCTGACGAGCATAGCGCTACACCGGGGCCACAGACGTACGGGCAGGTTCGGCAAGCCGGCAGCTGCGGCCGATATCAGGCCGACGGCCGGGGATGCCTGCGCACACGTGCCCGCTCGCGGTACAGCCGGCTGTCGGCGCGCTGCAGGGTGTCGGCCACCGTCTCGCCAGGTGCATGGTGGGTCGCGCCCAGCGAGAAGGGCGTGGGTGACTGCCCGGCGTGCTCCGCATACCACTGTTCCAGTGCGGTCAGCCTCCCCGGTTCCGGGCCGGTCAGCACCACCATGAACTCGTCGCCCCCCATCCGTACCACGTTCTCCGCCGCACCCAGCGGAGAGCGCAGGAAGGCGGCGAACTCCACCAGCACCGTGTCACCTCGCGCATGGCCCTGGCTGTCGTTGATCTGCTTGAAATGATCAAGATCGAACATCAGGCAGGCCCATGGCCGCTCGCCCAGTTCGTCCAGGCGGGGCAGGAAGCGGCGGTTGTAGCTCTGGGTGAGCGGGTCCTTGAAGGACATTTCACGCAACTGCTGTTCCTGCATCCGCAATGCGGTGACGTCCTGTGCATGGCCGAGCACGTAGGGTGGATTGGCTTCGCTGTCGAGCACGTTGTGGTAGGCCCAATAGTGCCGGGTTCCATCGGCAGCGATCAGTTCGATGACGCCGGCATCGGTGTGGTTGACCGTGATGCGCTCGAGATAGGCCTTGAAGGCGGCGCGCTTCTCCGGCGGCATCAGGTCACACAGGCTGCGCCCGATCATCTGGCCTTCGTCGAAACCCAACGACTGCACTGCCGCCGGGTTCACCGACGTCAGCGTGCCATCCAGCGTATGCGTACAGATCAAACCCAGGCTGTAGTGGAACAGACGCCGGTAGCGGGTTTCGCTAGCTTCCAGCGCATCCAGTGCGGCGCGCTCCTCGGTGATGTCCTGGATGGCGCCGACCAGCCGAGGGTGACCATCAACCTGCTGCCGGCCACCGACGACCCTCGTCCAGATGGCGCGTCCATCGGCGGTCGTCATCGGCAATTGAACCTCCCACGACGTGCCTTCCTCGATGCAGCGCTGTACCGCTGTGCGGATGATGCTGCGGCTGTCCTCGCGGTAGAACGAAAGCGCGGTGTCGAGCGTGGGCTCGAAGTTGCTGCGCACGCCATGGATCTGTTTGGTTTCGCGCGTCCAGCGCACTTCGTTATTGACCAGGTCCATCTCCCAGCCGCCTACCCGCGCTGCGCGGTTGGTGCGTTCCAGGAAATCCTCACTGCGTTTCAACTCGCGGTGCAGAGCCTTGGCCTGGCCGACCTGGGCCATCAAGGTGCTGCGCTGTTCCAGTACCTGGGTGGTGACCCGCGCCAGATGCACCATCAGTTCGCGCTGTGAGGGCGACAGTACGCCCGGCATCGGATCGAGCAGGCACAGTGTTCCAATGCGAGCGCCGTGCGCCGAGCCCAGCGAGATGCCGGCGTAGTGGCGGATGCGTGGGCCGCCGGTCACCAGCGGGTTGGTGGAGAATCGCGGATCCTGGCGCGCGTCCGGAACTTCGAACAGCTCATCCTGCTGGATCGCATGCGTGCAGAAAGAAATCTCGCGTGCGGTCTCACTGACACCTTCCAGCCCGATGTTGGCCTTGAACCACTGGCGCTCGTCGGCTACCACCGAGATCAGTGCCATGGTCATGCCGGTGGCGGCACGCGCGGCGGCGACGATCGCATCGAAAACCGGCTCTGGCGGAGTGTCGAGCAGATGCAGACGGTCGAGTTCAAGCAGTCGTTCGGCTTCGTCCATGGCGCGTTTCAGGGCTGGGGTGGCGAGGGCGGCTTCGGCGGCTGTCAGGCACTACGCTAGTGCGTAGCGCGTTATGTATCGCCAGCGTCGGGTGATGCCGATGTGACGCGCCTCGGTCAGCGTTTGCGAAGCGCGCGCGAGGGGCGTACCGAAACGTGACGGTGGTCGCGAACGTGCCAGCGCCAGGGAAAGTCCACCGCACGTGTGATACCGATGCGGGGCCCGACGACCGGGTCGAGCGGCGGTGCGGTGCCGTCGCTGGCAATGATGATCCCTTGGTTCCCGGTCACCAGATCCGCGCCATCGAAGCCGCGGTCCAGTCCGAAAGCCTGCGAGAGCTTGCCGGGGCCGCTGGCCAGATCGTGATCACGCCTGGCCGCCGGGCGCAGTTCGTGCATCCGCTCCAGCCCCGCCAATGGCTCGGCGGCGCGCAGCAGGACGGCGACACCTTCGCCGATTTCACCGCAGACAACGTTGCTGCCCCAGTGCATGCCGTAGGTGAAGTAGACATAGAGATGGCCGGCCTCACCAAACATGCTGGCCGTGCGTGGGGTCTGCCCACGATAGGAGTGCGCGGCTGGATCCACACTGCCGGCATAGGCCTCGACCTCGACGATGCGCGCCGCGCGGCCATCGTCGCGGACCAGCAGCTTGTTGAGCAGCTCAGGGGCAACGTCGGTGGACGGGCGCTGGTAGAAGCGGCGGGGAAGGATCTTCCAGTGATCGGGCAACCAGTCCAGCACGGCGGTGGCAAGCTCTGCAGGAGGAGTCTGCAGTGTGGCGGCGATCAGGTGAAGCCGTTGCGGACGCTGCGTCAATCCTGCCGGGGAGATGCTGCCAACGCCGCACGACGGGCGGCATGAACCTCCGGTGTCTGCGGCTTGATGAACAGAGCTACCAGCTCCGGGTACTCGCGCTTCACGGCGGTCTCGATACGGGTGATGCAGGCCTCGATCTGCGGCGTACGGCGGTCATCCTCGAACTCTGCACTGAGCATGGCCACGACCTGCTCTGGTCCCATCTGCATGGTGGTCACGCCGTTGGCACGGCGCAGGTCCGGATCGGCTTCGGCCACGGCCATGATCCGCTCCGCGACTGCGGGATGGGCAGGCTCACCTACCAGCAGCCCTTTGGTTTCGCGTGCGAGTAGGAAGGCCGTAGCCGCCAGCACGCCAGCAATACACAGGGACGCCACACCATCGAGAACGGGCAGGTCCAGCAACTGGGCGGCGACCAGACCGATCAGCGCAAAGCCAAGGCCGAGCAGCGCGGCGCTGTCCTCCAGCAGCACGGTGAATGTGGAAGGATCCTTGCTGCGGCGGAAGGCTTCGAAGTACCCGAGCGTGCCCTTGGTCCGGCGGAACTCACGCAGCGCCACCCACCACGATGCACCTTCGAACAGCATGGAAATGCCGAGAACGCTGTAGCTCAGCGCATGGTTGGTGGCGGGTTCCGGTCGGCGGATATGCTGGATGCCCTCGTAGGCGGAGACGCCAGCGCCGGCAGCGAACACCAGCAGGGCAACGATGAAGCTCCAGAAGTACAGTTCGCGCCCGTAGCCGAACGGGTGCACCGGGTCCGGCGACTTGCTGGCGCGATGCAGGCCATAGAGCAGCAGCAGCTCATTGGCGGTGTCGACCAGCGAATGCACACCCTCGCTGAGCATGGCCGAGCTGCCGGAGATGCCCGCAGCGATGAACTTGGCTACAGCGATAGCCAGGTTGCCGGCCAGGGCGGCGTAGATGACAAGACGGGAACCGGTGGGGGCGGACATCGCGCAGGCGGTAACGGGCGGTGCGGATCATCTTCCGCGCCCACCCGTGCCCACGGTGTGCAGGGCTGGCGCGTCAGCGTCCTGTGGGGTGGAGATACAGCCGCGTGCCGTCCGATTTCAGCGCGCCCGACCAGCGGCCGCCACCTGATGTGTGAAAGCGGCCGAACACAGTATTGCTGGTGTCGGTCAGCAGCAGCTCATCGCCGGACAGCACCCATCGATTGGCCGGGAAGAAGCCATCCCGACAGCCAGCCGGAACATAGGCGCTGTAGCCGCCGAACCATTCACTGTTCCGCAGTTCGATGGTACAGGTGCTGCCGTTTTCCTGGCCCAGGGTCCAGCGGCCGAACAGGTCGTCGTCGCGGACGTCGCGATTGCGATGGCGGCGGTTCTCTCGCCACCACTGGTCGCTATCGTCGTGGGAACTGAACGAGACCTCTGTCTGCGAGCGTTGCCGACGAGGTGAGGGATCGTGTGAGGATCGGCGGTACGCCTCAATCCCCCATCACCCGCCCGATGGCGTCGGCCAACAGGGTGCGAACCCGTGCCGCAGGCAAGTCCGGATCGCGCACGGCACGCATCGCCAGTCCTTCCACCAGAAGCCGCAGCAGCAGGGTTCGGCTGGCAATCCGCTCTTCGTCCACGACGCGGCCCAGGCTGACGTCGCGCTGCCGCAACCACGCGTGGATGGCAGCGCTGGTCTGCCTGTCATGGGTACGCAGTACCTCGGCCAGCATCGGGTCGCGATGCGCCTCGGCATTGATCTCCGCATACAGTGCCACGCTGGCGATGGCGTTGCCGTGGATCGGCAGCACTTCGCCGCGTGCCCATTGCTGGTAGCACTCCAGCAGGCCGTCCACCAGGTCCGATGCTGCCGGCATCTCGCTGATCGAGGCCTGGTCGTGGCGCAGCTGGCGCTCGATCAGCGCCAGGATCAAGGCCCGCTTGTTGGCGAAGTAGCGGTACATCAGCCCTTGGCTGATCTCAGCTTCGGCGGCGATGTCGCCGATCGAGCCGGCATGGAATCCGCGGGTGATGAAGCACTTCTGGGCGGCATCGAGGATGCGCCGGCGCTGGGCTTCGGCATGGGCGACAGCAGGGTCGTTGGCGGATACGGCTACGGCGGCTTTCGGCGTCATTGCGAGAGGTAGGAGCGTCTAGGGGCGGGATAGTACGTCATAAAAGGTGTGAATGAACGGTCATTCATTTGTAATTGCCGCCTTCCAGACTGCGCCGGCCTCCTCCTTCCGCGAATGAGTCCGATGCGCTACCTCCCGCTGCACCGTCCGTTGCTCACCCTCGCCATCGCCGCCGCGCTGCCGGTGCTGGCCCATGCAGAAGACAATCCCAGCGCCGATGCTGCCGCCTCCGCCGAGGTCGCGCGTACTGTCGCCCTCGACCAGGTGATGGTGACCGCGCAGAAACGCGCCACCAACCTGCAGGAGACGCCGATCTCGGTGTCGGTGGTCGATGCTGAAACGCTGAAGGACCGCAGCGCGATTTCGCTGGGCAGCCTGTCTGATGGTTCCATTCCTTCGCTGCGGGTCACGCCGTTTGCCACCCGCAGTTCGGCGCTGAACATCGGTATCCGTGGCATTGGCGCCTCCGGTGACGCAAACCAGCCGGCCCGCGACGCCGGCGTCGGTATCTATGTCGATGGAGTGTTCATGGGCCGTGCGCAGGGCCTGGGCAGCATGCTCTACGACGTGGAGCGCATCGAAGTGCTGAAGGGGCCGCAGGGCACGCTGTTCGGCCGCAACACCGAAGGCGGCGCAGTGAGCATCGTGACCAAGCAACCGACCGGCGAATTCGGCGGCAGCGTCAGTGCCGGTGTGTCCAACTTCAGCGGCTACAACAGCGCGCTGCACGTGGACCTGCCCAAGGTGGGCGATGTCAGCTTCAAGGTCGATGCAGTGCAGGCCAGGCGTGGCGGCACCACCGACAATCCGATGCGTGGCGAGCGTGACTTCAACAGCTACGACAAGCGTGGCGCGCGCTTGAGTGCGCTGTGGCAGCCGAGTGATGACTTCTCGCTGCTGTACGCGTTCGATCGTTCCTACGATGCCACCACGCCGTACCACACCCAGGTGCTGGTGCCGGGCGCCTACCTGAGCCCACTGCAGAAGGCCGGCGCCAGCCAGGATCGCCGCGACAGCGCCATCCTCGGCGGCCCGCAGGAAGACAACATCGGGCGGACCAGTGGCCATCTGTTGAACCTGTCGTGGACGCTGAACGACAACCTGGAACTGAAGTCGATCAGTTCATACCGCGAACTCACCCAGGGCCAGTTCGACATGGGCCTGGTCGATGCAATCTCGGCCTATGGTGGCGCAGGCACACCCTTCGGGCGTTACAGCCTGGCGCAGGTCTACCAGCACCAGTACAGCCAGGAGTTCCAGCTGATCGGCAATACCTCGCAGGTGCAGTTCCTCGGCGGTGCGTTCTACTACCACGAGACCGCCGGTGACAATGCGCAGACCCCGAACATGCTGGTCTGGGGCCCAGGCGGCAACAGCTACACGGTGAATCCGGCGACCAACCCGTTGGATCTCTCGCGGGTACGCATCGACCGCGCCAGCAAAGCGTGGACCGACAGTCTGGGTGTGTTCGGCCAAGCCACGTGGACCCCGGAGGCGCTGCAGCGCCTGCACCTGACCGCCGGTGGCCGCTATACCCGCGATGACAAGAAGGGCAGCCTGTACATCGTCAATGGTGCGGTGACCAACCTCGCGTTCAAGGACCGCTGGAGCCGCTTCGACCCGATGGTCAACATCGCCTACGACCTTGGCGGGCACGCGATGCTTTATGCCAAGTACAGCACGGGATTCAAGGCCGGCGGTGCCAACTCGCGCTCGACCAACTACAGCGCGTTCGGTCCTGAAGAAGTGACGGCCTATGAGCTGGGCTTCAAATCGCAGTTCTGGGACAACCGCGCCCGCCTGAACCTCGCCGTGTTCGATTCGACCATCGCCCACAAGCAGATGGACTTCTCGCTGCCGTTCGACCCGAACAGTGGCGAGACCCGCACTACCATGGTCACCACCAATGCATTGAGCGATGGCAAATCGCGCGGCGCGGAGCTGGAGTTCAATGTGATGCCGGTGGACAACCTGACGCTCGGCCTCAACTACGCCTATACGAAGATCGACGCGCAGACCGCGACGGACCCATTCGGTGCGGGGGTGCAGGTAACGGTCCAGCCGCTGCTGGCGCCGAAGAACGCCGGCAGCCTGTCTGCCGACTACCTGGTGCCGTTCGCCAATTTCTCGGCACTGAAGTTCCATGTGGACGGCAACTGGTCCGATGGCTACTACACCAGCGAGTACGACCAGATGCTCACCGACAGCTCGTTCGTGGTGAACGCTCGGGTGGCGCTGGTGGATGTACCGGTCAACAGCACCGGCACCACGATGTCGTTCTCGCTGTGGGCGCGCAATCTTCTGGATGAACAGCATCTGTTCTACAAGATCAACAGCGCAGCGCTGGGCCAGAGCGGCATCTTCAACGACCCGCGCACCTTCGGCCTGGATGTGGCCGTCAACTTCTGATTCGACTGGAGATTCCAATGAAGATCGCTCGTACCGAACTCGCTCTGGCCCTGATGCTGGCTCTTCCGATGGCTGCCGCAGCGGTTGCCGCTGATACGCCGCAGGCCGTCGCTGCCAAACAGGTGGCTACCGCCAACACAAAGCCCGCCGCCGCCGATGCGCAGCGGGTGATCCCGCTGCAGGGTGCCTGGAATGTGCGTACCTTCGCTGGCCTGCAGGGCAGCAAAGGGCCGATTCCAGCCGATGCCTTCGTGCGCACCGCCGACCTTGGCCGCCTGACCGATGCCGACCGTGATGTCCTCGTCGCCGCCGGTGTGAAGCTCGACATCGATCTGCGCACCGCCGATGAGGAAGCACAGTCACCGGATCTGCTGGCCCGCGACGATCGCTTCGACTATCAGCGCATTTCGCTGATGGGCACGGAGAAGATGGACCTGCAGAAGATGATGACCAGCTTCCCGGATACGCTGGGCGAGGCCTATGTGCAGTGGTTGGGCCACAGCCAGCCGCAGTTCAAGCAGGTGTTCCAGCGTATCGCCGCGCAGCAGGATGGTGCGGTGCTGTTCCATTGCACCGCAGGCAAGGACCGCACCGGTATCATCGCCGGCCTGCTGCTGGACCTGGCGGGCGTGCCCAAGGCCGAGATCGTGCACAACTACGCGATCTCGGCGCACTACCTGGAAGGGCAGCCGAAGGACAGCGCGATGAACGCGCAGATCATGGCGTTGATCAAGCAGAATCCGGAGATCGGTCGCAGGATGGCCGGCATGTCCGGTACCGCGCCGGACAACATGGTGCAGTTCCTGGCGGCACTGCACAGCCAGTATGGTGGAGCAGAGGGTTACCTGAAGTCGATCGGGGTCAGCGAACAGGAGATCCAGCAGTTGAAGGTACGGCTGGGGCAGGCAGGCTGAAAACTGCATGCCCAAGGCAGGTGCCGGACAGTGCCGGCACCTGCAGTGCGTCATCACGGCTGCAGCGGCGCAACCAGAATGGCGGCGTCGAGCACCGGGAACGTCTGCGGTGCCTGGCCGGACGATGCAACCAGACGGATCTCCAGCGTGGTCGTTCCACCATCGGCTGCATTGAGTGCCTGCAGGGCCCCCAGTTTCTGAGGCAGCGGCACCGCGAACGTGGTGGGATGGCTGTGATCCATCCCGGCCATGGTGGGCCCGAAGAACGATACGGTGCCGGCGTAGTACGGGCTGTCGGCATCCACGGACGAGGTACCGGCCGGTGCGTTGATCAGCACGTCGAACTCGCGGGTGTTGTTCAGGCCGCGTGGTCGCTCCAGAGTCACTTCCGCAATCAACTGTCGTGGGCCCGATGCGGCCAGGTGCGCGCGCACCGCCTCATTGGGGACAGCCACGCGGACAGTGCCATCGGAACGTGTGCCGCGCACCAGCCGCACCGCACCGGCAGCTGCGGGCAGTGCGGCCGCCGTCAGCAGGTCGTTGCGGCCCCCATAGACGTAGTCGTAGTCGAAGGCCGTGGTGGAGAAGAAGGCGCTGGCAGGACGCTCGCCAACGGGCTTGCCCTGTGAATTGACGAAGAACCGGAACGGTTCGTTCATGAACTGACGCCGCTGGTCGACGTTGATGGGCATGATCGGCTTGCCGCGGGATTGCTGCAGCTGGTTCCACACGTCCCACAGGCGGTCCATGTTGGCGTGGTGCAGGTAGAAGATCGGATCGAGCGGCGACAGGAAGTTGGTCATGTTGCCATAGGGGCCGGGGTCGACCGCGCCGACGCCACCGATGCAGTTGTGCACCTTGTTGTGCGGGAAGCCTTCGAGTACCGAGAATTTCGTGGCGCCGTCGGGTTGCATCACGTGTGAGGCCGTACGCGAGCTGGTGAAGCTGCGACTCACATCATCGTTGTAGAACTCGACCGGCGAAAGCCCTGCGTGAATGGTATCGGGAGACACGGCCGAAGCGGTCTTTGCATCGAAGCCGGGATTCTCGCGCCAGAGATAACGGGCGCCGCAGGCGATCGCATAGGCCGCATTGCCCGAGATGCCGGTCTTCTCCGCGGCGCTGTAGCCGGTCACATCGTTCCAAACATCGTCCGCAGTGAGATAGCCACGGAGCTTGAGCTGATCGCGTTGGCCTGCATCCAGCGTTTCCCAGTATCGCTGCAGGGCTGGCCGCATGAACCGGGTGAAGACCGCCAGGTTGCGTGTATACGGCGCATAGGCGCTGTCAGTGGGTGTCAGCACGCCGTCGAACATCGCCGGGGGAATCCGTGGCAGCTCGGTCCAGTCCCAGTAGGGCATGGCGAACTGCGGATCGCCGCTGAGCGTGCGGATGGTCTGCTCGAAGTAGCCGACATAGCCACGGTGCCAGACGTAGAACCACCAGTTGCCGTGCGGGCAGTCCATCAGGTGCACGAAGGCGTTGCGGAACCAGTTGCGTGGATCATCCGCCGGCAATGCCAGCATGGCCTTGATGCCGCGTGCGTAGCTGGCCAGCATGCGCTGGCCTTCGGGGCTGGTGACGTTGTAGCGGTGGTAGCGTGCCTGCGCGGCCTTGTCGGCCGGTGCGGCGCCGCTGGCCCAGGCACCGGACGCGACCAGTGACGCCAATGAAGCGCTGGCGGTGGTGGCAAGAAAATCACGACGTGTGTAGCGCATAGCCCTCCCCCTGGTGATTGGTTGAACCGCATTGGGTTACAAATCACTGGCAGGACCGG
Source organism: Stenotrophomonas maltophilia (assembly GCF_004920835.1). Lineage (GTDB taxonomy): Bacteria > Pseudomonadota > Gammaproteobacteria > Xanthomonadales > Xanthomonadaceae > Stenotrophomonas > Stenotrophomonas maltophilia_AQ. The sequence continues at coordinate 117,562 of NZ_QFHO01000001.1, read as the reverse complement.
CGGCAGCGTGGCGGCCGGTCCGACGGGGACATCCAGCCCCGCCGCTTCCACCGGCAGGTGCAACGATGGCCGGGGTGGAAGCGGCGGTAGTATAGGCATGGCAAACAGAGCTGATCTGCGAAGCAGGCCACAGTCGCAGGCGCGTACACATCTGCCCGGCTGAAGCTGTTCACCGTCGTCGTCGCTGCGTTGTCGATCAGCCAGGCATGGCCTGGCTCTACTGATCGGGCTTCACTCTTACCACCCGTTTCCGGTACTCGTACACGTTGTCACCGCGGATGCGCTTCTCCTCGGTGCCGGTGACCCGGCCCACCTGCTGGTCCGAGCCGGTCACCGGCTGGGCTTCGATCTCGGTTTCGTGTTCGAAGGAATGCGATTTGTCGGTGTTGCGGTAATAGCGGTACAGCGCCCAGTACAGCGCGGTTGCGCCGGCCGGGCCTGCCGCCAACAGCCAGAGACCACTGTCATCACTCATGTCGATGCCACCAGGAAGGCAATTGCGAGGGCTTCAATGACGGTGCCGGTGGCCAGTGCCGCCAACAGCATCTTCCACTGTTGCACGGGCACGCTGCCCATGGTTTCGCCGGTGCGGCCGTTCACTGCGATGTAGTGCAGCATGCCGCCGTTCTTGCCGGGCTGGTGGTACGAATACAGCCACACCGGCAGGTACATCGACACCCAGCGGGTGCCATGCACCTCCAGCTGCTCCTGCTCCCAGCGTACGCCGCGGTTGTAGCGCTTCACCGAGCCCTCCACCTGCGCGCGCGCGATCGACAGCAGCTGATCTTCCAGGCGTGGGCGTAGCTTCTCCACGTCCAGGTTGCGCTTCTCCGAGGTGAAGCCGGCCAGGTACGAGGCGTTCCACTTGACCGCGTTCTTGGTATCGAACGGCAGGATGGTGTTGATGATGTTGTTGGTGTTGGCGCGGGTGTCCAGGTTGCCGCGTTCGGCCGAGGATTCCAGCGGCAGGTCATCGACGGTGAAATCCACCTGGCGCTCGACCTGGTAGACGTCGGCGTCGTAGAGGGTGCGCTTGTTCTTCTCGCTGCCGACCGTGTATTCGCGGGTCTTGATCTCGCCCTTGCCGATCACGGCAGCGCTGACATTGCTGTCGACGATCATGTACGGAAGGAACACGCCCACCACGTTCTCCGGGGTGAACTGATCCTTGAACGCCTTCAGCGCGAACATCCGGCGCTTGTCGACGAACTGGCGGATGCGTGCGACCGCATCGTCCTTCTTGATGTGGAAGGGCAGGACGGCATCGGGCACCGCGCCGTTGGCGATCTGCTCGTTGACACCGAACACATGGCGGCACCAGTGGCAGCGCGCCGTCATCGTACTCTCGGTGTTGACCGTGACTTCAGCGCCGCAGCCGGTGCACTTGAACGTCATCAACGCCGAGGTGTCGGCATCGATGTCACGGGCGCCTGAGGCGATGACGGTACCGCGCAGCTGGTCGATGGCTTCGCCCAGCCCGAATTCCTCCTCGACCCGCGCGCCATGCCATTCGTGACGGCAGTAGAGGCAGACCAGGATATCGGTACCGGCCTTGGGCCGGATGTCGGTGGCGCCGCACCTGGGGCAGCGGTTGAGGCCGTCCTTCAGCTCGCTGGCCGAGGTGTCGATGGCCACAGGATCGGGTGCTTCCACTTCATCACGGATGGCCTGCGGCAGTTTCGAGGTGTCCAGCGGGAAGCTGCCGGGCAGGGGAGGGACGTCCTGCGGCGAACCCGGCCCATCCAACGACGCCGCCGGCAAGGGCGGCGGCGTCGAGGGCGCGGATCCGGGCAGCGGCGGTGGGCCGTTTCGGGGATCGGACATGGTGGTTGTACGTCCTGCCGGTTACAGGCCCAGTGCCTTGGCCTTGAGCGCGTCGTAGTCGCTCTGGGTGATCAGGCCCAGGTCGAGCATTTCCTTGGCCTTCTTCAGCTTGGCCACCGGATCATCGGCAGCCGGCGCGGTCGGCTGCTGCATGCCACCGACACCAAACATGCCCGAAGCCATGCCGACACCGACCAGGCCTGCCGCGCCGCCGTTCTCGCCGGCCGACTGGATGCCCTGGGCAACGCTGGCCTGCAGGTTGGAATTGCCGCGCGAACCGGACAGCGCATCGGCGCGCTGCACGGTCTTCAGCAGCTCGCGGGTGTTGGCGTCGTACTCGATGGAGACGATGGCGGTCTTGACGATGGCCAGGCCGCGATCGGACTTCCACTGGTAACCCTGCTCAACTGCCGCCGACAGGCTTTGCGCGAAGCCCAGCGAATCCTGCTGCAGCTTGGTGATGCGGTTGCCCTTGCTCGGATCGTTCGTGTACAGGCTGAAGGCGGGAGCCAGCGAACCGACCACCTCATTGAACAGCTGGCTGGCGGCGGCGTTGTCCAGATCGGTGAAGTCGAACACCTGGCCCGGCTGCAGATAGCGGGCGGGCACGAAGTTCTTCACGAACAGGATCGGATCGACGATCTTCAGCGTGTACGAGCCACGCGTGACCGCACCCACCTGGGTGTTGAGGAAGCCGTCGTCCCAGTAGATTTCCGACTGGGTGCCGAAGCGGTTGTCCGGCAGTTCCTTCAGCGACACGAAGTAAGCCGCCTGCTGCGAGCCCGGCTGGCCGCCGAACTTGAAGCGCTCCCAGCTCTGCTTGATGAAGGTGCTGACCAGGCCGTCGCCGGCGAAGATCGACTGCGAGTTCAGATCGTCCGAGCGCCATTCGTAGCCACCGGGCTCGGCGACGAAGGCGGTGATCGCGCCGTCCTGGAACAGCAGCAGGCCGTAGCCTTCCGGCACCACGATCTTCGAGCCGTTGCTGATGATGTTGGACGAGCCGCTGGTGTTGGAGCCGCGGCCGGCATTGGTGCCCTGCGGCACCGCCGCGAACAGGGCCGCCGTGGACGGCAGGCCCGCCGGCACGGTGTAGAAGTCCTTCCACTGGTCGGCCAGCACACCGCCTACCGCACCCTTGACCGCCTGTATAAGACCCATGTCCAACTCCCTGTGATTCGAGGACAGGCACCATGCCTGCCGAGCTGGACTGAATATAGCAGCGGGCAGGGACTGCTGTGGTGCCGGAAGATGATTCCAGTTCAGGCTCCGCTGGTGGCCTGTGGGCCGCCCCGGATCGCCTGGAGTACCGCGGCCATGTCCAGCCCTCCCAGCCCCATCCGCTGCGCCCGCGCGAACAGTGCATCGCTGGCGTCGATCAGGGGCGCCTGCATGCCCGCCTCGTGCGCGGCACCGGCCACCAGGCCGCTGTTTTTCAGAACATCGGTGATCGAGGCCTGGACCGCGAAGTCCTCGCGGATCATCTTGTCCAGCTTGATCCTCGATACCTCGCTGGCCATCGGCCCGGCGTTGAGTACTTCGGCGAAGCGCTCCAGGGCAATGCCGTGGACCTTGGCGAAGTGGACGGCCTCGCCCAGTGCGGTGACCAGCGTGATCAGATACAGGTTCACTGCCAGCTTCATGCGTAACGCCGCTGGCACCTGACCGCACGCGACGCACTGCCGGCCGAGGGGCGCAAGCAGGTGCGAGGCTTCTGCCACGTCAGCGGCGTCGCCGGCCAGCATGATGACCAGTTGCGCGGCTTCCGCCTGCACCCGCGAGCCGGAGACCGGCGCTTCCACGTAGCGCCCGCCTGCCGCGCGGATCTGTTCGCCCAACGCTTGGGAATAGGCTGCCGAGCTGGTGCCCATGTTGATCACCAGGCGGCCTTTGACGCGGGCAGGGAAGGTCGGCGTGTTCCGATCCAGCACGCTGTCGATGGCCTCGTCGTTGGCCAGCATGAGCAGGATCGTCCCGCACGCGTCGAACACGTCCTGCCGTTGCGTGATGGGCTGCACGCCGGCGGTGCGTGCAGCCTCGTGGTTTCGGCCGGAGCGGGACCAGCCCAGCACGGCGTGCCCGGCCCGCGCGAGGTGGCCCGCCATCGGCGTGCCCATCACGCCCAGGCCGATGAATCCCAATGGCATGGGAGGCTCCCGATCATGGCAAGGCGTCGATCATGCCGCAGATCGGCAAAGGGCGCGCAGGCCGTGCAGGTCGACATTCCCCCGCGTTGCATTGCTGGCAAAGATAATCACCGATATTCACGTGATTATCATCACGATTTTCTCGAAACTCGCTTTCGATAATCCCGGGGCCGAATGCGCGTATCTGCGTTTGAGGCGCCGGGATCCGTCCGACGTCCGCATCGTCGACCTACCGACGGCAACCTCCTGGGGGCATGGGGGCGGACAGTGTGCAGGTTCACCTGCGTGTGCTGCGGCTGGCGCGAGGCGCGGCGGGGGCGTCGCAGCATCACGCAATGAAGCCGCACGGTACCCATTGCGCGATCACCCGCTGCAACGGCAGCGGGTTGCCATTCGAAAGGGGAGTTTCAATGCACAGGCAAGTCAGTGAGATGTTGCAGCGCGCCTATCGACCCCACCGGTCCTTGCCAGACCTGTTGGGCGCGTTCGTGAAGGAGTTCTCGCAACACCATGCATTGCGTGGCGGCAGCGTCCATCTGCGCGGTTCCAGTGCTGGCCATACGGACGTGACTGCGGTGGCGGTAACGGACGACAACACCGCTGCCCGCCAGCGCTTGCCGATCCGCTATGGCAGCGAGGTACTGGGTGAGCTGCATCTGGAAGGTGAAGAGGGCCGGCTGGACGGTAGTGCCCTGGCGCTGGGTGAACAGTTTGCCCAGCGCTGTGCACACCTGATCAAGCGCTACGAGGCCAAGGCCTGGGCCGAACAGGCGCTGAGCCGACCGCTGCTGCTGGTCGGCGCCGGTGAGGCGCTGAAGCAGATGGACGAGTTCGTCGAACGCGCGGCGGCCAGTCCGCTGCCGGTACTGCTGCGTGGCGAGTTCGGTACCGAGAAAATGGAACTGGCCGCCGCCCTGCACAGTGGTGGCCGATACCGGCAAGGCCCGTTTGTCGAGGTGAACTGTGTCCATCCACAGGGCGAAGCCTGCGACTGGTTCGCGCGCGCGCAGGGCGGAACGCTGTACTTCCATGAAGTCGACGAACTGCCGGTGTCGCTGCAGGGCCAGCTGTCACATCGCATGCGTGGGCTGCCCGCCGCGCATGCCGATGCGCAGGCGACCGGTCCGACACGGGTGATCGCCTCGACCAGCGCGGACCTTGAACAACGGGTGAGGGAGAAGCAGTTCTCGCGCGCCCTGCTGGCCGGACTGGAGTTCCTGACCGTGGATATTCCGCCGCTGCGCGAACGGGTGGAGGACATCGCCGCGCTGGCGGCACGTTCGCTGGAGCTGCACGGGTTCAATCCCCATGTGCTGGGTGACGATGTGCTGGAAGCTTTGTGTGCGCATGACTGGCCCGGCAACCTGCTGGAGATGGAGCGGGTGGTGGTGCGGTTGGCGGTGATGACCGGTGGCCGCTGCATCCGTCGCGACGATCTGGCACGCCACGCGCCGGATCTGGCAGCGGGCAATGTCGCCATCGATGCCGGGCGCGCGCCGCAACTACCGCCCGGGGTTGAGGAAGCTGCCGCTCCCGAGCCTGGGCAGCAGGACGCGCCGAGGGCTGCGCATGAAGGCCTGCACGATGGCCTGAAGCGTGCCCTGGCCTATCTGAAGGACCACGCTGCCGAGCCGCTCACACTGGGTGACCTCGCCCGCCAGGCCCATGTCAGCCAGTCTCACCTGGGATTCCTGTTTCGCAGCGAGCTGGGTACGACGTTCAAGCTGCTTCTGCAGCAACTGCGCATCGAGCATGCCAAGCAGCTGCTGCGGGATGGGCAACGCCTGCGCATTACCGATGTCGCACTGCAGGTTGGCTTCGGTGACCTGAGCCACTTCGAAAAGAGCTTCCGACGCGCGGTGGGGGTCAGCCCGCGCAGCTACCGTCGAACGCCGGATCAGTAAAGCAAACGCCCCGGTGCAGGCGCGGGCCTGCCCGGGGTGCTGGGATGGCAGATCAGGCGTTACCGTGCGTTTGCTTCAGCAGCGCGCTGCACGGCCTGCTCGGCGGCTTCGTCCGCGCGGCGTGCCGCTTCGGCGGCGGCCTCGACAGCGCGTTGCGAAACCTCCATCGCGGCGCGGATGCCTTCTTCACTGGCAGCCATCGCGGCGTCCGCCAGCTCCTGGGCGATTTCCATCGGGGTTTTGCCCGCCGGATGGGCGGGAGTAGGCTTACCGGGAAGCGGGGTCGGGAAGGTCATCGTCGGTGCTCCTGCTGGGGATGAGGGGAGAACACCGTCGCTGCGTTCCCCCAGGATGTGGCGCAATGCCGCCTGGGCATCGGCCAGGATCTTCTGCGCTTGTTGTCGGGCCGCCATGCGTCCGGCAGCAACGGCCGTGCCTGCCGCCGAAGCGAGGGCCTCCGTCGCTGCCTGCACGCCATCGCCACCCGGCGCCGGAAGCGGGTTCACACCGTATCCGCCTGATAGCCAACCTGTGCTTCATCGCCCAGGTAGCGGCGGGTTCGGCGGTAGTCCTGCAGGGTGATCACATTGTCCTCCACCTGCACCAGCGCCTGCGCCCTGGAGCCATCGATCGCGAACTGCACGCTGGCACCATCCTGGCCGAGCTGGCCACGGGAGACCGGATGCTCGTTGAGGAACTCCTGCGCATCGCGCAACTGCCAACGCGCGGCCTCGCGCAGCCGGCTGTCGTCCAGCAGCAAGTCGGGATCGTTGTCGAAGCATGCGGCCATCTGCTGGGCGGCCAGCGAGATGCGGGCGTAGCCGATCTGCCGGTTCGCGGCCAGGCTTGCGGCGATCGCCTCGCGCACCTGCTCCGGCGACGGCAGCTGTGGCAACTGCGGCCCGTCCAGGAAGCCGAACAGGATCGGCAGCACCTGCTGCAACGCCCGGGTGGCACGCGTCAGCCGATGCTCGCGGCCGCCGCCACCTGCGCTCACCCGCTGGTAGAAGCGGAAGTAGTCGGCAAACTCGATGGGCCTGCGCGCGTGCAGCAGCGCGAAGCTGGCGGCGTCGGCCAGGTCCTCGCGCCCTGCGGCGGACATTCCCACCTCACCGGCGAGCTGGTGGAGCGCCACCGATTCACGAAAATCCAGTTGCTGCAGCAGCGGAGCATCGGCTGCGCCAATCGAGGCCAGGAACGCACGCGAGGCGCCGAGTTCGGTATTGGTCAGCAGCCGATGTCTTGCCAGTACTCCCTGTGCCTCGCTGTGCGACAGGCGCGTGTCATCGCCAAACTCGATGTCGCGCAGGGCACCGAGGTCACTGGTACCGAGACTGAGCAGCTTGATCGGGCCGATCTGCAACCCGATGCGCGGCAACCATGTCATGCGCGAACCGTGCAGACCCTGCTGCACCCCATCGAGCATCGTACCCTCGTCGGAGAAGGCGTAACGGTGCTCATGCGATTCCATGGCCCACTTCAGCCAGTGCTCGCCGCCGTCGATGAACTGAAGGACATGCCTGCAGGATTGACTGATCTGGTTGGCCTGGGGGATGGAACGACCGGCAATGAAAACGCTCATGCGTGGCTCTCCTGGCGGCCTCACTGGGCCGGAAAATCCTTGAGGACGGTCGCAGCGGCACTGCCGACCCGGGTGAAGTCGTTGGTGGCCCCCTGCATCATGGTCTGCGCCTGCGTGAGCACCCTCGCATACTTTTCGTCCCCCGTCGCCAGGTACTGGGCCATTGCCACGCCGGCTGCGGTGGTCGCGATGGTTGAGACATTGCGCAGTGCGTCGGCGGCATCCTGCACGGCGATCGCTGCAGACTGGGCTACCGACTGGTAGGCCTTGCCGGCGCCACTGGTCTTCACCACGGTCGCGGACATGGTGGCCGTCTGCACCTGGTTGATCACATCGATGACCTGGGCGTTGACGTTGCTCGGGTCCATACGGGCTCCTTGATGGGCGGGTGCGGCCGCAGGCGGCCTGTGTAGTGTCAGGCCCCGGCGTCAGTGTTGCCTGTGGCCGGGGAAGAGGGGGATTCTGGCGCGGAATCCTGGGCGGGACCTGCGGCCGGATCCGGACCGGACGAGGGGTCGGGCGCAGGACCGGGCGCGGGCGCTGCCGCATTGCCTGCGAGCGTTTCGAGTGCATGCAGGCTGCTGGTAGCGGCCGCAGCGTCGGCAGTGGCACCGTGGGTCTGTGCCTGCAGGACGCTGATGGCGGTCTTTCCTTCTGCGGTGGCCGCGGCGATCACTGCCGCAGGCGAAGGGGGCGCCGGCACCGGGCCGGGCAGGGGGATGACCTGCGGCGGTGGCGGCGGAGGAGGTTCCGGAGCGGGCGGCGGCACCGGCCAGGGGGCATTGATCATCTTCGCGCAGGTCGCGGTGACCGCTGCGTTGCTGACCATGCCCGCACCCTGCTGGCGCGCGACGGCGTTGTGCATGGCGGTGCCCAACGTCTCCAGCATCACCATGTCCAGCATGCTGAAGGACTGCGCCGGCCCCTGGGCCACCAGCAGGGTCGAGGCGGCGCTGACGCTGTCGACGATCTGGCTGTTGACGGTGTTCTCACTGCTCATGACGGAACGGCTCCCTTCTGGATGATCAGGGCCAGGACCTGGGCCAGGCTTGCCCCGGCGGTCACCTGGCCGCGTTGCTGGTTGGCCACCGCGTTCTGCATTGCCAGGCCAAGACTGTCGGCCATCGCCAGGTACGTGGCGGACATCGCGAACGAGGGGGCGAGGGCGATCGCCATCCCGGAGCCAGTGCTGGTTGCAGCCAGCAGGTAGCCGGTGGCAGGCGATCCGGCCATCGATCAGGGGCCCGACGTGACGCCGCCCTGAGCGGGGGCGCGGCGGTTGGCGTCACGCCGGGCCGACACGTCAGCGCAGGCCCAGGATTTCGCGGGTGGCCACGCCGTTGGAGGCGGTGTCGATCGCATACAGCGTGGACACCCCCTGGGTGGTCGACGCCTGCATGGTCACGTAGGACTGCTGCTGGTTGTTGGTGGCGTTGTGCGCCGCGTTGGACAGTGCCTGGCTGGTGGCCACGAACAGGTTGCCCATTGCGATGGCCGGCGCATCACCAAGCACCTTGGTGTTGACCTGCGAGACCGAATCGGTGATCTGGCTGTTGACGGCGGTGGGAAATGCCATGGTGGAAGCTCCTAGGGTGGACAGCACTACAGGAACGGAGATTGCCGGCACTCAATGGAATCAGCCGAGAATCTTCCGGGTGGCGGCGCCGGTGGCGCCGGTATCGACGGCGTAGAGCAGCGAGACGCCCATCGTGGTCGCGGCCTGTGCCGTGACATACATCTGCTGCTGGGCGAGCGTCGCGTTGTGGGCGGCATTGGCCAGCGCCTGCGCGGTGGCCTGGTACAGCGCGCCCATTGCCGTGGCAGGCGCCACGCCCAGCACCTGCAGGTTGGCCTGGCTGACCGAGTCGGTGATCTGGTCGTTGACGGCCGTGGGAAATGCCATGGCTCAGCTCCTTGCCTGCCGGCGCATCACGCGCCGAGGATCTGCTTGGTGGCCACGCCGGTGGTGGCAGTATCGATCGCGTACAGGGTGGCCACGCCCATGGTGGTGGCTGCCTGCGCCGTCACATAGGACTGCTGTTGGGCGTTGGTGGCGTTGTGGGCGGCGTTGGCCAGCGCCTGCGCGGTGGCCTGGTAGAGGTTGCCCATGGCCACGGCGGGGCCGTCGCCCAGCACTTTGGTATTGACCTGGGTGACTGAATCGGTGATCTGGTCGTTCACAGCGGTTGGGAATGCCATGTCTATCTCCTTGAGGTTGGCGGGTCAGCTACGGAACGACAGATCAGGAACCCAGGCCGCGGACGCGGGTGCTGAGGATTTCCTTGCTCGCTACCGCCGTGGTGGCGGTATCGATCGAGTACAGCGTGGCCACACCCATGGTGGTGGCCGACTGCGCGGTCACGTAGGACTGCTGCTGTGCGTTGGTGGCGTTGTGCGCGGCGTTGGCCAGTGCCTGGGCGGTGGCCTGGTACAGATTGCCCACCGCCACGGCGGGCGCGTCGCCCAGCACCTTGGTGTTGGCCTGGGTGACCGAATCGGTGATCTGGTCGTTTACCGCGGTTGGAAATGCCATGTCCTGCTCCTGCGAAAAGGTGGAAGTGCGTGGTATCCAGTGTCACGGTGCGTTGCCTGCAGCGGCCTGGGCTTCACCGTGGGGCCAGAGTAGGAAATGGCGTCGCCGCCGGATTGGCGGAATCGACGGAGAATGCGGGGGGATCACCGTGAAGGTGCGACGTGAATGCGGCGGAACTGATGATCAGCGCCGTCATCGCCAGAGCTGGCGGGTTGCCCCGGGGCACACACAGGGCGTGCACACGGGGGCCGCGATTCGGCGGCGACGGGCAGCGGCCACGTCGTCGCCGAATCGGGCGGGTCAGAGCATGTACGGGATCTTGAACGCCAGGGTGAAGTCCGGCGCATCCGGGGTCAGGCCGATGCCGAGCAGGGTCACCAAGGTGGTGTGCTGGTTCAGCGCATAGGTCACGCCCAGATTCAGTGACGCTGCGTTGGCGTCACTGCCGATCACCTTCATCCACTTGCCGCCCTCGAAGCGGGTAGAGGCGCGGGCGCTGATGCGGTCACTGAAGGACAGGCTGAGGCTGGTGCGCTCGTTGAACGCGAACGCCACGCCCGCGCCGAAGTACACCGAGCCGCCCAGCTTCACGTCACCGGGATTGACCGTGTCCGGATTGCTGTCGATGTCGTTGAACCCGCGCGGAATCGAGTGCACGTAGCCGATGTTGGCGAACAGGATCGCCGGGTCGGCGGTCTTGACCATCGACAGGCCGACATTGGCCTGCCACACGCCATTGCCAGTGGGTTGCTCGCGTGGCACGGCGAAACGGATGTAGTCATCGTCGTCGCGCTCGATGACCTTCCAGTCCAGGCCGTAGGGCGCTCGCCCGGTCGGCGCGGTCACGCCGGCAGTGAGCACGGTTTCCGGGCGCCAGCCGCGCTCGCCGAACAGGCGGTAGTTCGCACTCAGACCGATATCACCCAGGCCGTTGCCGTTGGTTTCCTCCTGCGCGATGGCCGCCGCTGCGCCACCGGCACCACCCTTCTGGTAGACCGTGCGTCGCGCCAGGTAAGGCACATCCAGATTCAGCGTCAGGTTGGGGCTGACGCCCCAGCGAGCCGCAACGTTGTAGGTCAACGAATCGGATTCGACGTTCTCGATGGCGATGTTGCCGAGGAAGATCGCGTCCAGGGCAAGGAAGCCGTTGAGGGTGAGCTGCTTGCGGTCGTAGCGGGCGTAGGTAAGGCTGTTCTCGATGGTGAAGCGCCGCGAGAACAGCGCGGATTGCTGCTGCTTGACATCATCCACGCTGCGCCTCGACTCCTGCTTGGCCTGCTGCGCCTCGGCGGCGGTGCTGGCGTAGCCTTCGCTGCTGGGTGGAACGGCTGCGGCGGCTGCCGCGGCCAGCGGCGCGGCGGGCGTCGCTGTGGCTGGGCCCACCCGGCCACTCAATCGTGCCTGCATCGCCTGCACCTGCATATCCAGTTCGCGCAGCCGCCGCACTTCCTGTGCGTAATTGGCCTTCAGCTGTTCCAACTGGTTGGCCAGCGCCTGCACGTCGGCGCCGTCGTCCCCTGTGGTCGGGGCCGCGAGCGCGGTGCCCGCCAGCGCCGCCAGCGCCAGCGGGGTGATCCTCAGAAGGGTGTGCATGTTCGTGTCCTGCGTTGTGAAGCGCTTCCCCCAATGCCGCGCCGCGCTACTGGCCCGGCCCCATGCCGCGGTTCAACGCAATCGCCTGGGCCACGTTCTGGCTCAACGGCAGGTTGCCGCCCACGGTGTTGCGAACCAGCTCCAGCCGCAGTTGGTTGCTGGCGATCTGGCCATCACCGGCCAGGGCAATGCCCTGGCCGACGCTGCCATTGCGGATCCACTGTTGCACCAGGCCCTGGCCATCCACCTGCAGGAGCAGGCGGGCCTGGTTGCCATCGAGCACCGCGGTCGCGGTTGCGCCGGACTGCTGCGCGCTGACCGAACGCGCACCCTCGCTCGCTGCAGAAGGCACCTCGCCATCACGCACGCTCAGCGTGGTGACATTGCGAGCGACGTTGCCATCGCCGGCCACCTGTACGCTCTGCACCAGGCCGCTGGCGTTGGCCAGGCCGCTGCTGTCGATGCTGCGGCCGCGGGTGTCCGGCAGTGGCGCATCAGCAGCGGTCACATGCACGCTGGGCTGGAAGCTCAGCTTCGGCGCACCGCCGCCGCGGAAGTCCATGGCCAGGGTCAATGCGCCCTGCAGGGTGGCGCCGTTGCCGGCCTGCCACTGCGAAACCATGGTCACCCCGAACCAGGCCACGTTGTTGCCGCCCACGGTGTAGCGGCCTCGCATCAGGCTCAGTTCCGGGTCCGGAATTTCCTTCAGGCCGCGACCGGGCGTGCCCTCTGCCGCCTGCAGGGACAGGGCAGGGAAGGCCAGCAGCAGGGCCATCATCAGCGGTTGACGGAACATGGTCGAACCTCCTTCAGAACAGGTCGGCATGGCTGAAGCCGAAGTCGACCAGTTCGGCATCGGTGATGGGCCCCTGCCGCGCATACAGCGCGCGCGCACTGGGCCGTTCGCTGGGTTGCAGCAGGGCGGTGTTGCGGTCGAAGTCGCTGCCGATCACCACGAACACTGCGCGTGATGGCCAGGCCGCAAGGAATTCAGGCAGCGCCAGGCTGCGGTTGCCAAGGATCGGGTCGGCCACCTCGACGATGCCGTTGCGGACCTGCTTGAGCACCACGAAATGGCGGAAGCCGCGCACGTCCATCAGCACCAGGCCGGGGACGCGCAAGGTGCGCAGACGGGATTCGTCGATACGGTAGCCGCGGCCGCGCATGCCCAGCGATTCCACGTAGCGCTTGATGTCGAGCAGCGAAAAACCGCGCTCGGCCACCAGTGCGGGATCGGAGACCCCCATCATCCCCTCGATCACCGTCGCCTCGTCGGTATCCAGGTGGTAGGCGTGGCGCAGGATGGTGGCCAGTGCGGCGGCCCCGCAGCTGTAATCGGTGTGTTGGCGCACCACGTTGCGGTAGCGTCGCTCCTGCATGCTCTCCACCTTCTGCTGCAGCAACGCGCCATTGGGCAGTACGCCGCTGAAGCGCACCTCGCCCGCGCACGCGGAGGCGGTACCCAGCAGCAACAGCATCGCCAGCAGGCGCATCGAGAGGCGGCAACGGATCATCACGTTCTCCGGCAGCAGGGGGGAGCCCCTGTCCCAAGGGGGAGGAGGAACAGGGGCTCCCGGGAACCCGGCCATTGGCGGACGGCCGGGGTGTTGCGCTTACTCGCCGCTGCCACCACCGCCGCCGGTGCTGGGCTGGGCGACAGCCAGGGCCAGGCTGTTGGCCTGCAGGTTGCCGGTGCCCGCCGCCACGTTCACGCCGATGTTGCCGGAGGCGCCAGAGAAGGCACTGCCGGACAACGCCGAGGTGTTGGTCGCGTTGACGTTCACCCAGCGCGTGGTGCTGACCGTGCCGCTGAGGCTGGCGTACAGATCGGCCACGCCCAGTTCGACGAACTGGCTGGTACCGCTCTCACGCGTATCGAAGCCCAGGCCGCCCACCCCCGGCCGGTTGGGGTTCATCGTGGCGTTCTGGATCTCGTTGTCCAGGTCGATGTGGCCGGTGCTGTTGCCACCCGGGTGCGGCAGCTCGCCATTCCACGTATCCAGGTAGTAGTTGGCCATCTGGTAGGCGTTGCCGGTGCCGCGGTAGGTGCCCGCGCCATAGGCCAGGGTCAGGCCGCTGACGCCGCCACGCATGCCGACCTGCACGGTGTCCGTGTAGGACTGCACGAAGCCGGCGTTGCTGACCGTGTTGCCGGTGGAGACCTGGTTGGAGCTGATGCTCGACTGCGCCACTGCGGTGGTCGCTACCGAGGCCGCGAGCGCGTTCTTCTGCTCGTTGTTGTTGCCCGAGGCGATGTTCACGCCGATGTTGCCCGAAGCACCACCGAAGGCGTTGCCGCCGAGGCCCGCGGCGTTGGTGACGCCGGAGTTCATGGTGGCGTTGCCGAAGCCGGCCTGGTTCACGAACACTTCGGCATCGGCCATGCCGAAGCTGAAGGATGCATCGGCCGCGGACAGCGACGCGGCGTTGTCCTGGGCGTTGTTGTCGCCGGACACCACGTTGAAGCCGAGGTTGCCCGAAGCGCCGGCACCGACACTGTCGCCGATGGAGGCACTATTGGTGACCAGGCTGTTGCTGGTGGCGTTGTTGCTGATCGACTGCCGGTTGTCGATCACCGCGATGGCGGCGGAGTCTAGATCGATGTCGCCGGTGATGTTCGGGTCACCGGAGAAGTTGATGTCGGTGCTCAGGCGCAGGTCCTTCTCCAGGTTCACGTCGACGCCGTGGTTGTTCTTTTCCTTGCGTTCGTCGGCCTGGATGTTGCTGTGCTTCTGCACATTGACGTTGACGGTGCGGTTGCGTACGTCGTTGTCGGTATGGTTGTGGGTGTCGTTGCGGGTTTCGCTGACGGTGTGGTTGTGGTTGATGTTCGCATTGGCGTTCTGGTTGTCCCAGCCATTGGCCGCAGCGGCGGTCGAGGCAGTGGCAATCGCCATGGCGAGCATGGTCTGTTTGACGGTCGCTTTCATGGTGCCCTCTCTCTCATCAGGTGGTGCATCGGTTGGGTGGTTGTCACGGGCGGTCCTGCACGACCAGGCCAAGCACGTTGGCTGTCTCGTTGCCGCTGCCCGCGATCTGATTGAGTTGCAGGACCCCGTCGAATCCCCGCAGTGCGGTGCTGGCTACACCGGCGCTGCGGGTCCCCGTCGCAACGCCGCGACCGGCGTCGTCCCGCCCCCCTGCCAACGCGGAACCTTCGGCGGCCAGGGCCGTGTCGTCGGATTCGCGTATGCCCTGTCGAGCCAACGTCGCGCTGACGACGTTGAGCGTCGTGTTGGCGATGCCGCTGGCCTGGTTGATCGAAGCGATGCCGCTGGCACCGGCCAACGCGTTGCCGCCGATGAGCGCGGACGCCTCCATCGGCGCCGACAGCACCCGGTTGCCGCGCTGCAGCTGCTGGGCGCTGATGGCTACGTCGGCGAGTCCGCCGTGGGCAATGCCGCGCAGATTGGCCTGCAGGTTGAGGTCGCCGGCGGCCTGGTTCACGGCGATGGCACCGCTGGCGCCGGCCAGTGCGTTGCCGTCGATGCGGGCGACGTTGAGGTAGGCGAGCATGCCGCTGTAGTCATCGGCCAGTGCGCCCAGCGGCGTCGCGCCGAGCAACAGCAGCAGCCAGCGCAGGCGTTTCATTTTCCACCTGCCGGGGCAGTGCCCTGCAGCGGGAACTGGGCCAGTGCGCCGCGCACGGTATCGGCGATACCGCGGGTACTGCTGCCGACCGCGCCCAGCGGGCCGCTCATGGCACCGCCCAGGCTGCTGCCGACCATGCCATCGCCGCCTCGCCCCAGGGTGCCGCCCAGGGCCTGTTGGGTCACGCGCTCTACCGTTGTGCCGCCAGGCGCCGCGACCATGGCCGTGTGGCCTGCACCCATCCCGGCATAGTCGTCGTCGCTGAGCTCGTCCATGCCAGTCGAGGAGCCACCGCTGCCGAGCGCTGCGGCAATCTCGCGCTGCGGCTTCGGGTCGGCAATCAACGCCATCCCCGGTGGCGCCATGCGATAGGCCGGACGTGCCGATACGTCGCGTAACAGGACGATTTCGCCCGGTTGCGGCTTCACCCCTTGGCGGGCGCCCGATGCGGCCGCAATTCCCGGCAGCAGCAACAGCAGGACGGCCACTGAAGGGGCGATTCTGCGAAGAACTGGGGTGACACCGTCCATGCCGATCTCCCGCGATGGGTGCGGCGGAACCACGCATCAACCGTGCCAACTGCAGAACGCCCAACAGGCAACACGGGGCGGACGCGGTGCGAGGCTTCGCTGCTGCCTGGGTGTTACAGGCACGTCGAAGAAATGTTGCGATTGCGCCGTGCCCAGCGCCGCAGGGCAAGGCGCCCGGTGGACTGTCGCATTGTTGTTACAGGTGTCGGTGCGGACTGCAACGGTGCGGCTTCAGCCGAGCATTCCTTGACGCGGCGCTCATTGCGCTGCCGTTTAGCGAAGCGCTAGGATCCGCCTAACAAAGGCCGCCGCGGTGGCCGTAGAGGTCTCGGCGGAGGGTGGCACGCCGGTGATTGGCTGACAGTCCGCCGACGGTGTCCGGATGCTGGGGGAAGCATGGCAGCGGTCCCGGAAGCTTCTACATCACGTTGCGTGCTGTGGTTTGGTGAGCCGTCGGCCAGCGAGCGCAGTGCGCTGGCTGCGGCAGGCTGGTATGTGCGCAGCATCCATCCTGATCCGGCCATGGCGATCGGCCTGCGCGGACGCGATCGTTTGCTCGCCGTGCTTGATCTACGGCACCTGGATGCAGCCGCGCTGCAACTGCTGCTGCCGTGGATCGAGCAACATCAGCACCTGCCGTGGCTGGCGGTAATGCCGCCGAGTCCAGGTGCCGTTCCGCCCGCGTGGTTGCCGTTGCTGCAGCGCTGCCTGGCACGTTTTACGTTGCCGTTCGGGTTGCAGGACATGGTCAGCGCAATGCGCCAGCAGTTCGATGCTGACGACCCGCCGCCGGATGAAGCGTGCAATGGCAGCACGCCACGTGCACTGATCGGCGAGAGCCCGGCACTGCACGCGGTGCGTACCGTCCTGCACAAGTTCGCACCGGTGGAGTTGCCGGTGCTGGTCACCGGCGAGACCGGCACCGGCAAGGAGCTGGCAGCGCATGCACTGCACGCGCTGTCAGGTCGCGCCGGCAAGCGGTTCATTGCGGTCAACTGCGGTGCGATCCCGGCCAACCTGGTGCAATCGGAACTGTTCGGGCACGAGCGCGGTTCCTTCACCGGTGCCGACAAGCGCCAGATTGGCGTGTTCGAGTCGGCCCATGGTGGCACCGTCTTCCTCGATGAGGTGGGCGACCTGCCCGCCGAAGCACAGACCAGCCTGCTGCGGGTGCTGCAGGAGGGCACCTTCGAGCGTGTCGGCAGCAGCCAGCCCCTGCGCGCCGATGTGCGGGTGCTTGCCGCGACCCATGTCGAGCTGGAGCAGGCGGTGGCGCAGGGGCGGTTCCGCAGTGATCTTTACTACCGGCTCAACGTGTTGCGGCTGCCGATGCCGCCGCTGCGCGAGCGCGGAGGCGACGTGCAGCTGTTGGCCGAGCACTTCCTGCGCTGCTTCCGCCTGCGCCATGCGGTGCGCGCACGTGGCTTCGCCCCGGCAGCGTTGCAGGCCCTGCGGCGCTTCGACTGGCCCGGCAACGTACGCGAACTGCTCAATCGCGTGCAGCGGGCGGCGATCATGGCCGAGGGCGAGCTGATCAGCGAGCGCGATCTGGAACTGGGCGCACCGGCCCCGAGCTTGCCGGGTGCAATGCTGCACGACGCACGCGGCCAGGCCGAGCGCGATGTGCTGCTGCAGACCCTGCGCCAGACCGGCTACAACGTCTCCGAATGCGCGCGGCAGATGCAGATCTCGCGGGTCACGGTGTATCGGCTGTGCCGCAAGCACCGGCTGGAACTGCCTGCGCAGCGCTGATCAGCCGGCCGGCAGGTGCTTGAACAGGCGCAACGGCTTGCCCGCGACGCGCTCGATCACGCCCTTGGCTTCCAGGTCCAGCTGCACCGCCTTCAACCACCAACCGGCGGTGGCCCCAGCAGGGAACAGGGAGGCGGGCAGGTGCGGCAACAGCGCCTGTTTCGCCTGCGCAACCGTCAGGCCCGGCGGTTGCGCAGGCAAGCTCCAGAGCAAGGCGTGGCGCATGGCGAGATACTTGGCGCGATCCACGCGCTGGATGTGACCGGGCGTGGTGATGCTTTCGATCTCGATCCGCTCGGGCTCAGACATGGCTGTCTCCGGCGACGTCGATGCGTGGGCTGCGGAAGCCCATGGCGATCCACGCCTTCATCAACCGGGCATAGAACCGCAGTGACCGGGTTTTCAGGTTCGGCACATCGTCGGGAAGGACAGACGCATCAGGAAGATCACTGACCATCGTCCGCATCTCCACGGCGGGTCTTGTCGATGCTGGCCACAACAGGCCATACAGACTCAGCCAATGGCCGCCGCTGAACTCCAGGAAAAGCGGCGTATTGCAGCAGCTCGCCAGGACGCGGCGGCTGCCGCCCCTGCTGGACAACCGCAACGCGCGCAGCAAGGGATGTCCTGCATCGATGCTGACGCGATCCTTGCGATGCATTACGAAAAGCGTCTGGCCATGCGGGCCCAGTACGTCCGGTGCTCGAGGCATCGACTGCAGCATGGCGCCGACCTTGCGGCAGCTGTCGCAGCAGCATTCGACGGTGGCAATGGGTTGGCCCGTGGCGGTCAGGCGGACCTGGCCGCAGGCGCAGGCGAGGGACTGATGGGGGGGCATCTGCATTTTCTCCTGGGGTGTTCATTCTCTCGACGAACCGGGGCTGCGAAAATCGACAACATCCACCGTCAAGGGCGCTTCATCTGGTAGCGGATGCGGTACAGATCCAGCCCTGTGCCGTCCGCGCGCCGCGCCGAATAGGTCAACGAGCCGGGTTGCGAGCCATCGAGCATTGCGCCGTAACTGTCGCCGGAGGCCTCGTTCAAGGGGGCCGGCAACGCATGGCCCGCGTCATAACGGCCCCCACGAGCGTAGGCAATGAACTGGCGCACCGGTGCATTGCCGAAGTCCAGAGCGCGGGCAAACACTACCGTTCGGCCGTCGCCCAGGAAGGTGGCATCGAACTCCTGTGCCGCGGTGTTGAGGTCGCCGGGCAGCGGCCGCGCGGGCTGCGCCACGCCACGGACCATCGCTGCGACGTAGAGGTCATGGCCGCCCGCACCGCCTGCACGATCGCTGGAGAACAGCAGTGTGCCTGCGTCCGGCGAGAGCATTGGCGCGAACTCATCGGCCGCGCTGTTCACTGCGGGGCCAAGATTGACCGGCTCCCCGAATCGACCCTCGCTACCCATGCTGACCCGATACAGATCGTCGCCGCCCTGGCCGCCTGCACGATCCGAACAGAAGTACACCACACGGCCATTGGCGGAGAACGCGGGATCGAACTCACGTCCCGGCGTGTTGAACGAGACCGGCGTCGCCGGTCGCCAGCGCTGCCCGTCGTGGCGCGAGACCCAGATGTCATACCCACCCGGACCTCCGGGCCGGTTGCGGCTGAACCACAGTGCGGTTTTTCCGTCCGGGCTCAAGGTCAGTCGAATCTCGTCGTACTGCGTGGAGGCAACGCCCGGGGCAAAGCGTTCGCCGGGGCCGACGATCTGCAGCACCCTTGATGGAGACGCGGGAGGCGACGCAGAAACCAGCAGCATCACGGCCAGTAGCGCCTTCATGCCTGTCGCTCGAAATCGCTGACCCAGTTGGTTTCCCAACTGCGCCCACCATCGGTCGAGGCCGCCTGTTCCCAGCGCGCCGAACGCGGTGTGATGCGTGACCAGATCACCCGCGTCTGGATCGCTCGCCCGTCGTGCTGGTCTTCGCCGAAGAAGCAGCCGACTCCGGCCTCGAAACCACCGCGCAGTGGCGCGCCGATCCGCGTCGGCTCCCGGCCATCCAGCCACCAGCTCAGCCAGTGCCGCTCAGCCGCATCCCAGGCGCGGATGCCCATGCCGCGCAGCGGCGCTCCAGGTACGTCCATCAGATTGTCACCGACGTTGCCGAAGCCTCCCAGTACCGGCCAGTTGTGCAGGGTGCCGTTGAACGCGTCCCAAGCATCGCTGCCTGTCAGCCGAGCGCGCAGGCGACGATGGCGCACGTTCCAATGGCCCACCAGGAAATCAAAATCACCCGGTGCATCCGGCAGCCTCGGAAGTGGAGAGGGGGTCGCAGCAGTGCGGCGGAACCAGTTGCGCCAGTTCACTTCCCAATGCGCACCGGCATCGTCGGAGAACGCCTGTTCCCACCACGGCTCCTCGCCGTGGATGTCATGCCAGCGGAACCACACGTCGATCGGGCGCCCGTCGATCCGGTCGGTGCCGCGGAAGCTACCGGCATCGCCCTCGAAAGCGCCGCGCACGGGGGCTTCGATGTGGGCAGGGTTGCGGCCATCGATCCACCAGATCGACCACATGGAAGACACCGGATCAAATGCACGCACGCCCAGGCCCCTGTAGGGGCCCGAAGGCAGCGCCATGACGTTGTCATCGATGGTGCCGAGTCCGCCCAGGGTCAGCCAGACCGCGCTGGAGCCAGTGAAGGACTCCCAACGGGTATCGCCGGCCAGGCGCTCCTTGAGGCGTTGGTGCCGGACATGCCAGTTGCCCTGCAGCCATTTCCAGTCTTCGCTGTGGCTGGCCAGGGCCCACCCGGAGGGCAGGACGCTGGACGCCGCCGTAGCGGTCAGGGTGGCCAGGAACTGCCGTCGATCCATGTGCGTGATCCCCTACCGAAGGTGCCTCCATCGTTGCGGGTGCGCGGGGGATTGACCACGCAGATATCGGGGCTCAGGCTAAGTCACACTTATGGTCACCCAACGCCAGCTGCCATCGCTTGCCGCCATCCGCGCCTTCGAGGCGGCGGCGCGGCTGGGCAGCTTCGCGCGTGCCGCCGAAGAGCTCGACACCACTGCGGCATCAGTGAGCTACCACGTGCAGCGTCTGGAGGCCCAGACTGGTACCTGCCTGTTCCTGCGCCACGCACAGCATGTGGAACTGACGGTTGCCGGTGCCAGCATCGCGCAGGAGGCCACACGGGCGTTCGATGCACTTCGTGCCAGTTTCATGCGCGCTGGGGACATGGATGCAGCGCGACTGCGCCTGTCCGTATTGCCAACGCTGGGCACCAGTTGGTTGACGCCGCGACTGGGCGGCTTCCGCGCGCGTCACCGGGAGCTTGTGCTGGAGCTGGATCTATCGGCGGAACCGCAGGACCTGGCAGCGGGTCGCTTCGACGCGGCCATCCGCAACGGGCATGGGGACTGGCCCGGCTTGCAGGCCACGCCCCTGTTTCCCAGCGTATTCACACCGCTGTGCGCACCGTCGCTGCTGCCGGCCGCACGTGACCTGGGTCGTGGCGGGCTGGATGTCGCGCTGCTCGGGCGACCAGACTGGTGGGCAGTGTGGTTCTCCGCTCATGGACAGATTGCACCGCCGGCGCGGGAGAATTTTGTTGCACCATTTGCTGTCGAGCACCTGGACATCGGTGCGGCGATTGCGGGGCAGGGGATCGCCATTGGTTCGCCGATCCTGTTCCAGGCAGAGCTGGACAGCGGGCGACTGGTACAGGCTCATCCAGGTGTGGCCAGTGACGGCCGCAGTTTCTGGTTCGTGGCACCAACTGCGCGCAGCGGCAGCATCAAGGTCAGCGCGTTCCGTGATTGGCTTGGCGAGCAGGCGGCTGAGGCACGGCGTGCAGCACGCCATCATCTGGCCCAAGCGGTGACACCGTGAACCAGAGCCCCGAACTACTGCGACGCCTGCTGCGTGCCAAGGACCGGATGGACCGCGCCAGCCACGAAGAGTGGTCAGTCGCGCGCTTGGCCGAGGTCAGTGCGGTATCGCCGGCGCACTTCGCGCGCTCGTTCAAGCAGGCCTTCGGGCTGCCGCCACACCGCTACCTGCTCAGCCGCCGCATCGAGCGGGCGGTGGCCATGCTGCGCGACACCGATCTGCCGGTGACCGAGATTGCCGCCCAGACCGGCTGGTCCAGCCTGGGTACGTTCGGCCGCATCTTCCGTGACATCACCGGCGATAGTCCGGGCAATGTGCGGGAGCGCGAGCGCGCCGGCCAATCGATACCCGTCACTGTGCCGGAATGCCACGCACGTGCCGCGCAGCGCCCGGACCTCAACATCGCAGTTTTGGAGAAGCGCCGCCGCCAGGCCGTTGCTAACGTGGATCCCACCTGAGGGAGGTCCCATGACAAACACTGTGAACACGGTCGGCCTGTATGTGCGCGACCAGGACGAAGCGCTTGCGTTCTACGTCGACACGCTTGGCTTTGAGGTGCACACCGACGTACGCAATGGCAGCTATCGCTGGCTTACCATACGCAGCCCCGGCCAGGGCGGTTTCCAGCTGGGTCTGTTCGTGCCGGGTCCGCCTACCCATGACGCGGCCACGGCTCTGGCGCTGCAGCAGCTGGTGGCCAAGGGCGCGATGCCGCCGCTGGTACTGGCGGTTGAGGACTGCCGGGCACGCCATGTGGAATGGCAGGCGAAGGGTGTCGAGTTCACCCAGGAGCCTATTGAACGCTATGGTGCGGTGGATGCGGGATTCCGTGATCCATCCGGCAATGGCTGGAAAATGATCGAAGCGCACTCCGAGGCGAGGCGCCAGCAATGAATCGCGGCCACTGGGCACGGCCTGTGCACCGCTGGACATCGATCGTTTTCACGCTGGCGGTGATCGCCAATTTCGTGGCGCGCGCGATGGGGCAGGGCGAGCCACCGGCGTGGATTACCTATGCGCCGCTGCCACCCTTGTTCCTGCAGCTGTTGACCGGCCTGTATCTGTTTGCCCTGCATTACGCAGGCATGCGCCGCAGCGCCTCGCTGGGCGCTGCGGGCTGAGAACGGATCAGGCGACTGCGTCGACCGCGTGGGCGGCAAGCAGGGCGGGCAGGTCTTCCATGCGCTGGAAGATCACCTGCGCACCCGCGGCACGCAGGGCCTCCGGCGTACTGTGGTGCGGACCGCCTTCGCTGAAGCCGAACACGGTGGCGCCGGCGGCCACACCGGCCGTTGCACCGGTAACGGTGTCCTCGATCACCGCGCAGCGTTTCGGGTCCACGCCCAGCGCAGCGGCGGCGGCCAGATAGACATCCGGATGGGGTTTGGTGTGCGGCATGTCCTGGCCGCTGAACACGTGGGCACCGAAGGCGTCGAGGATGCCAACCTTGCCCAGTTGCAGCTTCACCTTGTGCAGGTCCGCACCGGACGCACAGGCAATCCTTCCGCCGGTGGCGACGGCGATCGCACGCACCGCCTCGGGTGCACCCTGGATTGCAACCAGGTCGCGTTCCAGTGCCCGGTTGCGCTGCTGGCGGAATGCTTCCAGCCATTCTTCGGTGAACGGCTTGCCGGTGCGTTCTTCGATCAGTCCGGCCAGGTGGGCCACGGACTGGCCCAGGAACACCTCACCGGCCTGCGCCGGGGTCAGCGGCCAGCCGCGCTCGGTCAGCATCTCCGAGAGCACGCGGGCTACCAGCGGCTCGGAATCAACCAGTACGCCATCGCAGTCGAACAGCACGGCATCGAAGGGGAAACGGGACATCTACAACTCCTGGGGCAATGCAGCGGGGCAATCACCCGTCATTTTCCCACAGCCGCGCAAGCGGGGCACCCGTGGCCATGCCGAGCACCCCGCGTCCTTCCAACAGGATGATCAGCCCAGATCACAGCCCGTCGGCTGCGGCCAGGTGGTGGCCGGCAGCATGTTCTTGAGCGAAGCCGGCGCATTGATGGCCACGTAGCTGGCGCCGAGCAGCTCTTCCAGGTCGGCGATGGTCACCAGATAGTTGTCCAGGCTGCCGAGGTTGGCCTCATTGGGGATGATCCAGCTGATCGCCTTGGCGGTACCGGTGTTCGGGTCACGGGTGATGACGGTCTTCCAGAAGAACTCCGGCGTGGGAATACCGTGGCTGGCCAGGAAGTAGTCATTGGAGGCATCGCCATAGACCACGCCGCCATAGACATCCACCGGCGCGATGTCGCGGTAGCATTCGGCCACGTTCTCGGCCTTCACCCAGATGCCCTGGTTGAAGCTGGACACCTGCGGGACGATGTTGGTCATGTAGTTGGCGCGTCGGATGTAGGTCGCGTCGTAGTCCATGTGGTTGGAGGTCACCAGATGGCCGCGGTCATAGCCGCTGCGGATGCTGGCATACGACGCAGTGCTGTTCTGGCCGAGGCAACCGGCCGGCAGGTCCGGGTCCTTGTAGAAACTGGAAGGGCGCGCGGCGGAGCCGGTGTCGGCGGTGAGCGTGTACTCGTAGCGGGTTGCGCTGTGGATGCTGCAGTCGTAGGTCAGCACGAAGCCGCCCTTGTTGAGAGTAACGACCTGGGCCTGGGCAGCGCCGGCGAAGGCGCTGAGGATGAACACGAAGAAGAAGCTTGCAAGGCGCATTGCGGTTCTCCAGCAGAAGTTCAGGGCGCAGCCGTCCGCCACGACCGTGCCGGGGCGAGGTCATGTGAGGACGGGGCGTAACCGCGATGACAGGGCCGCAGAGGCCGTGCGGTGTCGTAAGCGTCACAAGCTGTCGCCTTTCGGTCAACGACGAAAGGGCGAAGCTGTGACCGCGCGCATGCACCGGACCTGTGTCAGATTTCGTGGCACGTGGATGAAACGCGCGCGTGCTAGGGCATTTCAGCGGTGCAGCGCCGCACTGCTGCTCATGGCATCACCCATACCAGTGCGTATTGAAGGGCGTCATCGCCGTGTCATCAAAAACTGTGCACCACGTCAAATTTTAAGGTAGTGTCGATTCCGCTACCGGGGGGTAGCGGGGTGCACGGCGTCGGGGACTACGCGTCGCACCTGCAATTGAAGCACCAGACATCACAGCGCCGGCGCTGACGCCGGCGTGCATCTCGGGCTTTCAATGGAAGGGGTATTCGATGCGCAATGCATGGATCAAACGAAACAAGTGGATCGCACTAGGCCTGGTCGCAGGTGCGGCATTGGCTGCGGCGGCGGTGAGTGTAGGCGGCATGGCCCCGTCCACGCCGTCAAAGACGGGCAACCCCTCGCTGGATGCGCGCGCCGGTGGTCCTGCTGCGCCCGCTGCCGCCGGGCCAGGAAGCGGACTGGGCGAGCTCTCGCACCGCTACATCGTGGTGTACCGCGAAGAGCCATTGGCCACCTACAAGGGTGACATCCAGGGTCTTCCCGCACCGGAACGCAAACGTCCCTCCGCCAGTGCCGCGCGCGCAGCGGCAGCCACCGGCAGCGTTGCCACCGACCGTATCGCGGTGCAGGGTGCCCGCTCACGTGACTACGTACGGTTTCTGGCTGACCGCCAGAGCCAGCACGAAGCGCGCATCAACTCGGCACTCGGTCGCAGCGTGAAGGTGGAGCGCCGCATGCAGCACGCGATCAATGCATCGGTGCTGCAGATGAATCCGCAGGAAGCCGAGCGCGTACGTGCATTGCCGGACGTGCAGTTGGTGGAAGAGTACCGCGAGTATGAGCAGGACACCGACGTCGGACCGGGCCTGATCGGCGCGTCGGTACTGTGGAGCGCCTCACCCACGCCATTCCGTGGCGAGGGCATCGTCATCGGCGTCATCGATTCGGGTATCAATTTCGGTAGTCCTGCGTTCACTGCCCGCGCCGAAGACGGCTACGAGCACATCAACCCGCTGGGCGCGGGCAATTACCTGGGCACCTGTGCGCCTGGTGGCGCCGATGAGGGCCGCTGCAACAGCAAGCTGATCGGCGGCTACGACTTTGTCTGCGCCGCACCGGGTAACCAGTGCGGCGTGGCCGATGTCCGCGAGGAACCCGGTTTCGGCGATACCAATGGTCATGGCAGCCACACCGCATCGACTGCGGCTGGCAATCCGCACATGGCGTCGTACCGCGGCAACCAGATCCATATTTCCGGTGCTGCGCCGCGCGCCAACATCATCGCCTACGACACCTGCTACACCGAGATCTCCACAGGCCGCGGCCTGTGCCCGAATACGTCGACACTGGCGGCGGTGAACCAGGCGCTGGCCGATGGCGTGGTCGATGTCATCAACTACTCCATTGCCGGCGGCACTGCACCGTGGGGTGAAGCGGTGTCGCTGGCGTTCCTCAACGCGTCGGACGCAGGCATCTACGTCGCGACCTCGGCCGGCAACTCCGGTCCGGGCCCGAACACGATGGGCCATCTGGAACCGTGGACCGGCAGCACGGCCGCCGCCACCCATGGCCGTGGTGACATCGAACTGTATGCGGCGGTCAGTGGCCCGGGCAGCGTACCGCCCGCACTGGGCGTCATTCTGCTGACCGAAGGTTCGGGTGGCGTACCGTTCAGCACGCCGATTGCAGCGACCACGCCGCTACGCGTCAGTGCCGGCATCGACAGCGCCAACGATGGTTGTACGGCCTTCCCGGCCAGCACCTTCCAGGGTGCGATTGCGGTGATCCGTCGCGGCTCGTGCAACTTCAGCGACAAGGTCAACAATGCCGCCGCCGCGGGTGCGATCGCGGTACTGATCGGCAACAACCAGCCGACGCCGATCCTGCCGAACGTTGCCGGGGCCTCGATTCCGGCCTTCGCCATCGATCAGGCCGACGCCGACGCGCTGCGGACCTTTGCCAGCAGCGTCGGCAACACCGCCACCGCTGGCATCGCCTATCCGGCGACCAAGGTCAGCAACACGCCGGACGTACTGGGCGATTTCAGCTCGCGTGGTCCCGCCGGCATCTTCGATCTGGTGAAGCCAGACGTCACTGCGCCGGGCGTGCGCGTGCTCGCCGTGGTCGCTGGCAATGAAGTGACCGGTTCGGAAAATGCCGTTGGCCTGATGGACGGAACCTCGATGGCCTCGCCGCACCATGCCGGCGCCGCTGCCCTGTTGCGCCAGGCCCGTCCGGACTGGACCGTGCAGGAAGTACGTTCGGCATTGATGATGACCGCACGCCAGGAAGTGCTGAAGGAGGACGGCGTGACACCCGCCGATGCGTTTGCGATGGGTGCCGGTCGTATCCAGGTCGACCAGGCGCTGCGCGCAGGGTTGGTGCTGAATGAAACCAAGGCCAACTTCTTCGCTGCCGATCCAGGCAACGGTGGCAACGTGGCTTCGCTCAACATCGCCAGCATGGGCAAGCGCACCTGCACCGACAGTTGCACCTTCACCCGCGTGTTCCGCAACGTGCTGCCGACCCGGCAGACCTGGACGGCGAAGGTGCAGGGCTTGACCGCCGTTGTCTCGCCGTCGGTCTTCACCCTTGCGCCGGGCGAGAGCAAGGCGGTGCGGGTGATCGTTACCACCGGATCGGTACCCAACGATGGCAGCTGGCGCTTCGCCAGGCTGACTCTGGCACCGCAGGGCGGCGATACCAGTCAGCCGCTGCTGCGCTTGCCGATTGCGGTTTCGGTACCGCCGCCGCAGATCGCAGCCACGCCGCCGTCGAACACGCTGAGCCTGCCGGCCGGTGGCAACGGCCTGTTGAACCTGCAGATCGCCAACACGGGAGGCTCGCCGCTGGAATGGCAGATCGACAACACCGGGTTGGGTACGCGCACCCTGGTCGCACAGGCACCGAACAATGCCAATGGCCGCCGCTCCACGCGTTTCACCGACGCTGCCACGGTCGGCGCACGCGCGCAGCTGTCTGCAGATGACTTCACCCTCGGCGAGGCAACCGGCATCAGGCGCATCGTCGCCGATGGTTTCGTCAACGGTGGCAGCCTGGCCACTTCGACCAACATCAACTGGTCGATCTACCGCGATGTCGCCGGCAATCCGGAAGGCAATCCGGAATCCAGCCCGCAACTGGCGGTGTGGTCATACACCTCATCGGCAACCGGTGTTGGTGTAAGCACGTCCGGCTTTGCCAGCATCAACCTGGACCTGGCGGCAGCGGGACAGAACGTGAACCTGGCGGCAGGGCGCTACTGGTTGGTGGTTTCGGTGCGTGCGCCGCTGGCAACCAGCTGGTTCTGGTTCAATGCCACCAGCGGCGACAACGTCTACCGAAGCGCGATCATCAACCCTGATGGCAGCGGTGCGTGGTCGGCCACCAGTGGTGCACCTGGCCTGGCGTTCGGCCTCGGCGGCAGCAATTCCTGCGGTGCCACCTGGATCGGCGCACCGACCCGTGCCCTGGGCCGCATCGTGGCCGGTGGCAACCAGGCCACGCAGGTATCGATCAGCGCCGCCGGGCTTGCACCCGGCAGCTACTCCGGCTTCGTCTGCGTGGGCAGCAACGACCCGATCACGCCGAAGACCGCCGTACGCGTGGCGTTGACCGTGACGCCGTAGGGCGACGCGGGCACCCGGACCGGCCCTGCGCAGGGGCCGGCCCGGATCCAACTGTTTCCGGCGCTGGCCGGGAACCTTCCTTGATGGACCTTGGGGGTACCGTGAAGACGATGCACAAGCACATCCTTGCCGTGGCGCTGGCCATGGCAACCGCGCCGGCGTGGGCCGGCGATACCTGCCAGCTGGACGATGGTTTCGGCGGCGTGTCCAACGGCGGCGCCAGTGCCGGCGGTGCCGCCTCGATGGCCTGCGGCAATGGTGCCGATGCCAGCGGCGATCTCTCGGCCGCTGTGGGTACCGGTGCCAGTGCCAGCGGCACCGGAAGCACCGCCATCGGCGCTGCCAGCAGTGCCTCGGGCAACCAGAGCGCTGCAGTGGGCGTAGGCGCATCGGCCACGGGTGCCAACAGCAGTGCGATCGGCGACAGTTCGACCGCCAGCGGCGACTTCAGCAGCGCCAGCGGCTCGGGCAGCTCCGCCACCGGCTCGTTCGCCACGGCATCGGGTGCCGGCAGCAATGCCACCGGCGAGAACAGCACGGCCGTGGGCAGCCTGTCCGAAGCCAGCGGCGCCAACAGCAGCGCCGTTGGCAACGGCGCGGTGGCCACCGCCAACGACAGCGTCGCACTCGGTAATGGATCAGTGGCTGACCGTGCCAATTCCGTATCCGTTGGCAGTGCCGGCAACGAACGCCAGTTGACCAACGTTGCTGCCGCCACCCAGGGCACCGATGCGGTCAACCTCAACCAGATGAACACCGCCAACGCCAGTACGCTGTCGTCGGCCAACAGCTATGCCGATGCCCGCGCCACCGCCACGGTCAATTCGGTCAACGCGTATACCGATGCGAGCAGCGCGGCAACGCTCTCTTCAGCCAATGGCTACGCAGATACGAAGGCTGCAGCTGCGGTGACCACCTCCAAGGCCTACACGGACGCCAGCAGCGCCAGCACGCTTTCATCGGCCAACACCTACACCGATACCAAGTCCGCGCAGGCGGTAACCACTGCCAATGCCTACACCGATCAGCGCCTGGCCCAGTTCTCGCTGGACAACAACGGCCTGCGGCAGGAGATGGAGCGTCGCCTGCGCCACCAGGACCAGCGCATCGACCGCATGGGTGCGATGAGTTCGGCGATGTTGAACATGGCCATCAACGCCGCTGGTTCGCAGAGTCCGCGCGGCCGCATCGCCGTCGGCGCCGGCTTCCAGGGCGGTGAGCAGGCGCTGTCGGTCGGTTACGGCAAGCGCATCGGCGAGCGCGCCTCGTTCTCCCTGGGCGGTGCCTTCAGCAACGGCGAGAAGTCGGCCGGCATGGGCTTCGGCGTGGATCTGTAAGCGCACGGTCGGGCAGGGGGCAGGTATCGCCCCCTGTTCAGCCTGCAACCGCGCGCAACATGCCGCGAACGTCATGTTGCGTCGCAAGGTGCCAGTCACCATTCGCACTGGTACGGTCCGACCCGTTGCACCACCAACGACGGGGACAGACGACGATGCGCAAGATATTGCTGCTGTTGATCCTGCTGACAGGGCTGGCGCCCACCGCCTGGGCGGCCACGGTCAAGACTACCCACCGCACCATTCCCAGCTGGGATGGAACGCCTCTCGGGGCCTTCGTCATCGAACCGCAGGACGCGGGCAGCGGCCGCTATCCGCTGCTGGTGATGCCCAGCAGCTGGGCAGTTCCGAGCGTGGAATATGTGGGCGTGGCCCAGTCATTGGCGCGACGTGGCTACGTGGTCATCAGCTACAGTTCGCGCGGCTTCTGGGAATCGGGCGGCGCCATCGACATTGCCGGACCGGCCACGGTCGAAGATGTCAGCGCCCTGATCGACTGGGCGCTGGACAACACCCAGGCTGATCCGGCGCGGATCGGCGTCTCCGGCATCTCCTACGGCGCCGGCACCAGCCTGCTGGCGGCGGCGCGCGACCCGCGGATCAAGGCGGTAGCGGCCCTGAGCGGTTGGGCTGACCTGCAGGCGTCGCTGTACAGCAACGACACCCCCAGCGCACAGGGCATCGCCCTGCTGGTGGCGGCCGGGCTGGCCACGGGGCGCCCAGGTGCGGAGCTGGCCACCATCAACCGCAGCGTGCTGCTCGGCAACTACCAGGGTGCGGTGGATTCGCTGTTGCCGGTTGCGGCTCAGCGCAGCCCCGGCGCCAGCATCGACGAGATCAACGCAAACCAGCCAGCCATTTTCCTGGCCAACGCGTTCAACGACAGCCTGTTCCCGCCGGGCCAGCTGGTGGATTTCTTCAATCGCCTGAAGGGGCCCAAGCAGCTGCAGCTGCGCCACGGCGACCACGCACTCAACGAGGCCTTCGGTGCGCTGGGAATTCCCAATGAGGTCTATGACCAGGTGGGGGCGTGGTTCGATCACTACCTGAAAGGCACGCCCAATGGGATCGAGCGCCAGGCGGCGGTGCAACTGAAGTCGCAGAAGGGCAGCTGGAGCCGCTATCCGGACTGGCAGGCCACCAACAGTGGCGCCGTCAGCTACGGACTGACCGCACCGGGCGGGCTGCTGCTGCCCACCGGTGGCCTGGCAGAGAACGGGCGTACCACGGGCTGGAACTATCGCATCGGCAGTGGCCTGCTGACGGCCGCCAACTCCGGCATCGTGATGGCGTCTGGCGCGCTGCAGATGATCAATCTGCCACCGGGGGCCTACGTGCCGTTCGTCGGACGCAATGCCGCCGGTGTCTGGCAGGGGCCGATCTACTGGAGCGCACAGCGCCTGGATGGTGCCCCCGAAGTGCGCGTAACCGTCACCCCCAGCCGCGCCAACACCACGCTGTATGCGTACCTGTACGCGGAAGATGTGCTGGGCAATGGCCAGCTGATCAGCCACAAGCCCTACACGCTACGCGGTGCCACGCCGGGCCAGCCGAAGACGCTCGACCTGCGCCTGGAGGCGAGCAGCTGGAACATTCCGGCCGGCAGCCGCCTGACCCTGGTGGTCGATACGGTGGATCTGCGCTATGCGGGCATCAGCCAGCTCGGTGGTGCGGTGACCTTCAGTTCGCCGGCCAATGCACCTTCGGTACTGAAGGTGCCGTTGCATTGATGGGGTGCCGCGCCCGTTGCGGCGGGCTCGGCATAGCAGGCCGGAAAGCTGCCAGACTGCAGATTGATCCAGGGCAGGGTTGAATCGATGACGATCACGGGGCTGCTGATGGGTGCGCTGCTTGCCGCTCCGGGCGCGCAGGATGCACCGACCGACTGGTCGGCCACACTGATGAAGGATCTGGATGCCGCCGACGCGGCCATGCGCGGCAGTCATCCAGGCATGGTTGACCGGCAGAATCCCGGTTTCGTTGCACAGCTGGACGATGCGTTGGCGCTTGCACGCTCACGTACGGGCCGTGTCGGCAGTTTCGCCGGGTACTGGTGGGCGATGAAGGGCTATGCGGCGGCGTTCAATGATGGCCATGTCAGCCTCAATGCACTTGCCGGTGCGCCCGAGCTGCCGACACGTTGGCCCGGCTTCCTGACCGGCTTCGACGGCGACAGGCAGGTGGTCATGACCGTGGAGGGTGGCCCGGGCCATCCGCCACTGGGCGCGCGATTGCTGTCGTGTGATGGCATTGATGCACAGACACTGGCTGCACGCCGGGTGGGTGACTTCAGCGGGCGCTGGAATCTGCAGGCCAGCCGCATCCTGACCGGCGGCGAAGTGATGCTGGACCAGGGCAATCCGTTCGTGACTACGCTGCACTCCTGCATTTTCGGAGCGGGTGGGCATGAGAAGGCCTATGCGCTGCAGTGGAAGCCGCTTGACCTGGAAACCCGCAAGCAGCGCCTGGCCGACACCCGCCGCAGTTTCCGCCCGGCCAATGATTGGCACACGATGCCCGATGGCGGCTACTGGATCACTACCAGCAGCTTCAACGCCGACCCGACCGAGCAGAACTTCAGGGAACTGACCGGCCTGCTTGAGCAGCTTTCGCTGAAAACCGAAGCGCTTCAGCAGGCGCCGCTGGTGGTGCTCGACGTACGTGGCAACAGTGGCGGTGCTTCGCAATGGAGCATTGAACTGTCACGATTGATCTGGGGGCGTACTGCCGTGGATGCGCTGCCTGACCACAGCTGGGTCGAATGGCGGACGTCCGATGCCAACATCGCCCAGCTCCGCGGGTTCCTGCAGAAGTTGAAGCAGGCGCCCGACGCATCGCCCGAGCTGCTGCGCATGCTGGAAACCGTGACGGCGGGAATGACGCAGGCGGCTGAGAGAGGGGAGGCGCTGTGGCATGACCCTTCCAGCATCCCGGCGGGTGAGGCATCGAAGCCGGTCCGTGCCGGATCAACGCGCAGCGGCAGGGTGGTGGTGCTGACCGACGCCTCCTGTGGCTCGGCCTGCCTGGATGCACTGGACCTGTGGAAGCAGCTGGGTGCAGAGCAGGTAGGCGTGGAGACCTCGGCCGACAGCCTTTACATGGATGTACGGCCGGAACGGTTGCCCAGCGGGCTGGCCAGGATCTCGGTGCCGATGAAGGTTTTTCGGGGACGGGTGCGTGGTTCGAATCAACCGCATGTTCCCCATCGCCGGTATGAGGGCGACATGAGAGACACTGCGGCACTGGAAGCATGGATATCGGGCAAATGATCCGGGCCTGGCGGCTCGGCAATCAATCGCACCAGAGCGTTAAACCTTTTCATCGGCATCTGCATCCAAGTCGCGATGAGCACAGCGCCCGCTGCGCCACGCTTTGGGAAGGAGCCTTTCAATGCATGCAATTCCCCGCGCAGCATTCCGATGCATGGTGATGATCCTGCTGGGGCCGCTCACGGCCAGCGCTGCGGTCACCGAGATCCCCTTCGAGCTGGGCAAAGACCATCGGATCTACGTCGAAGGCGCAATCAACGGTTCGCGCCCGCTTCGCCTCCTCGTCGATACCGGCGCATCGGCGCTGGCGGTTGCCAGGCACGTTCAACAGGATGCAAAGCTGGTCATTGACGACCAGAGCGAGAATACCGGCTCCGACGGAGTGACTTTTCTCGACTACAGCACGCATAACTCCGTCCAGATCGGCGCCATGCGGCGACCGATGGGAGCCGTAGTGATCGACTACCAGGGGAGACCCTTCGATGCGGTGCTGGGCTGGACCTTCTTCCTGGGAAGGGTTCTGGAGATCGACTACGACCGCAGCGTGCTGCGCGTGCATGACGATCTACCCGAACTCGTCGGGTATGTCAGGGCCAACGTGCGCTGGATCGACAATACCCCGGCCATCCAGGTCGCGCTCAGCAACGGCAGTCGTACCTTCATGCCCTGGCTTGCACTGGACACGGGCAGCAATGGCAGCATCGATCTGGCCTATGCATTCGGTGCTACCCATGATCTGCAGGCGGCGTTCCCGGAGCGGTTGGGAACATCACAGTTCAGCGGCAGCGCGGGCCGCAAGATCAGGGCGGTGGACGTGCGCGTGCCTGTGGCGACCATTTCAAGCCTGCAGCTGAAAGATGCCAAGGCCTCGATCACCCTTGATGACGATGGCTCCGGCGGTGAAGGAATCCTTGGCAGTGAGGCGCTGCAGCAGTTCAATCTCCTGCTCGATACCCGCACCGGCAGCGTCTACCTTCGGCTCAATCAGGGCACTGCGGCGCGGACTGCAGAGTAATCGGGCAACCGGTCCGATCAGCGCCGGACGTCGAACTGCTCGCTTTCCAGCAGCGCCCAGACCTCGGCCTCGCGCACGGGACTGAAGTCCCCGGGAATGGAGTGCTTCAATGCGCCTGCGGCCAGACCGAAACGGACGGTGTTCTCTGCATCAAACCCGGACACCAGGCCATGCAGGATGCCGGCCGCAAATGCATCGCCGCCACCAATCCGGTCAACGATGCCGGGCAGTGGTCGCGAGGGTGCCTGTGCGCGGGTGCCGTCGCGCCCGAGCAGCAGCGCACCCAGTACGTGATGATCGGCGCTGACCACCTCGCGCTGGGTACAGGCCAGCCACTGCAGTTGCGGGAAGCTGGCGAAGGCGGCAGCTGCGGCGGCTTCAACGCGGGCAACTACATCGTCCTGGGCAAAGCGCAGCCCAAGCACCAGTTCGATATCGCGATGATCGGCAAAGATGATATCCGCTTCGGCGAACAGCTCCCGCAGGATGGCGGCAGCGTTGCCACCCCAGCGCTGCCAGAGCGAAGGGCGGTAGTTGCCGTCGAAAGACACACGCACGCCTGCCTTGCGTGCGGCCCGTGCAGCGCTCAATACGGATTCTGCAACATTGGCGCCCAAGGCCGGACTGACGCCGGAAAGGTGCAGCCACTGCGTATCACGTAGCAGCGTCGGCCAGTCATGGTCGGCAAGGGTACCGTTGGCGAATGCCGAACCCGCCCGGTCATAGACCACCTCACTGGCGCGCTGCAGTGCGCCGGTGGCCAGGAAATACAGGCCCATGCGATCACGTTGAACCTGATGCACGCCGCACGTACCCACTCGATGCCGGCGTAGTTCAGCCACCGCATGCCGCCCCAGTGCA
The DNA here is from genome assembly GCF_004920835.1 of Stenotrophomonas maltophilia. Classification (GTDB taxonomy): domain Bacteria; phylum Pseudomonadota; class Gammaproteobacteria; order Xanthomonadales; family Xanthomonadaceae; genus Stenotrophomonas; species Stenotrophomonas maltophilia_AQ. The sequence goes on along the minus strand of NZ_QFHO01000001.1, from coordinate 83,254 downwards.
TTGTCGGGAACAGTACTGATCATCTCGACGTCATGCCCGAAGCATGACAGTGACACGGCCACGTTCGCCTCAGCTCCGCCCACATGAACCTGCAGCTGAGGTGATTGCAGCAGTAGTTCATGGCCCGGTGCACCCAGGCGCAACAGCAATTCACCGAAACACACGATGCGACTCATCGGTTCTCTCTCAGCACGGGGACGGGCAGCCCAGCATGCCCAGGTCGATGGCATCGGCCATGCGCCGGTAGCCTTCGTCATTGGGGTGCAGGTGGTCGCGAGTGATGTCGTTGGGCAACGATTCCGCGGCCTTCGGGTCACGCAGCGCGGCATCGAAATCGATGATGCCATCGAACCCGGTCTTCCCGCCGCGTGCCCACTGGTTGATCGTTGTGCGGGTCGCTGCGGACACGGGCTCGTAGCGCTCGGAACCGCCGAATGGGGTCAACGTACCCAGCCAGGCGCGGATGCCGTGCGCATGCAGTCGCGCTGCAACCTGCTGATAGCCCATCAGCATGTCCGCCGCAGTACGGCCAGGCACCGGCTGCGTACCGCCGCCATGGCGGATATCGTTGATGCCTTCGAACAGGATTACCTGGTCGGCGTCGGCCACCGCGATCACATCGCGGTCCAAACGTGACAGGGCGCTGTGGCTGCGGCCATGGTCGAGCAGTTTGTTGCCGCTGATGCCTTGGTTGAGCACCACGAAGCGGTCCGGGCAGGCCTGCTGCAGGCGCTGCGCCAGGCGCTCCGGCCACTGGTTGAAGGTGCCACGGCGGGCGGTGGCACCTTCCGTGATGGAATCACCTAGTGCCACGATCACCTGGGGACGATCAGCGCGCTGCACCATCACTGCCGAGAACACGTTCTGCTGGTAGCTCAGCCGCACGCTGTCAGCAACCGATGTCTGCCTGCCGTCCGCTACCCGCACTTCGGTGCGGCGCACGGCGGGATGGGTAGGCTGCGGGAAGTAGGCCGTCACGCTGATCTCCTGCAGCGGCGCCACCGGCATCGGTACCGGGTCGCTCAGCAGCGCGGCACCCACCGGCACCTCGATGACCGCGCGGCCATCCACCGTTACCGGCAGAGGAGCGGACTTGCCGTTCTTCACTCCTACGCGCAGGTCCTCGACCCGTAACGGCGCAGTGCCGAGTTCGTTGCTGATGCGCAGCCGCAACGCGTCGCCACGGCTGCCGATCCGCATGTCCTGGCGCACGGTCTGCGCGGCGAACTGTACCGGTGCCTCGGGCATTCCGTCCTTGCGGTCGGGTGCCGGTGACGCGGTCCATGCGGTGACCCAGACCGGCGCCGCCCATGCGGCGGGGGCGGTCATGGCGGAACAGAGTGTCAATGAAAGTAGAAGTGTCCAGCGCTGCATGGGCAGGAGTCCGGTCAGGTATCAGGAGAAGTAGGTGCCGCCGTTGACGTCCAGGTTCGCGCCGGTGATGAAGGCCGCCGCATCCGAGGCCAGGTAGACCGCCGCATCCGCCGCTTCTTCCGGCAGGCCCTGCCGGCGCAGCGGAGTGGCGCCCGCCACCGCAGTGCGCACTTCCGGCTTGGTGAACTGGTCATGGAAGCGGGTGGCGATCATGCCGCAGCACAGCGCGTTCACGCGGATGCCCTTCGGACCCAGCTCCTTGGCCATGGCGCGAGTGAAAGTCATCACCGCCGCCTTGGCGGTGGCATAGATCGACGCGCCAGGGCCACCACCATCACGGCCGGCCTGCGAGGCGAAATTGACGATGGCCGCGCCTTCGCGCATGTGCGGCACCACCGCGTGCGTGGTCAGGTAGGTCGAGGTCAGGTTCAGGTCCATCACGGTGTGGAAGAACGCCGGGTCGATCTCGGCCAGCGGTCGACGCTGCACCATGCCACCGGCCACGTTCACCAGCAGGTCAATGCGCTCGCCGAACGCGGCCTGTGCCGAAGCGACCAGGCCGGCCACGGCAGCGGCATCGGTGACGTCGGCGCGATGGGCGATAGCCTGGCCGCCGGCCGCCTCGATGATCGCCAGCGTCTCCAGTGCACTGGCTTCGTCATTGGCGTAATTGAGGCAGACACGGGCGCCTGCAGCGGCCAGCTTGATCGAGACGGCGCGGCCGATATCGCGGCCACCGCCGGTGACAATGGCCACCTTGTCCTGGAACGACATGCGGAAAACTCCTTGGTTTGCGGGGGAATGGATGTACTTGGAAGAGAAGGAGACCCAGGCTCAGCCGCCGCGACGGTCGAGCTTGTGGATCGGCCCGGTCCACCACCACAGTGCAGCCAGCGACAGCGGCACCAGCGCGGCGACGAGGATGAAGATCGGGGCATAGGAGTGGCGGGTCAGCACCGGCACCAGCCAGGTGGTGATCAAGGTGCCGGCGACCGCCGCCAGGCCACCCAGGCCGGCCAGCGTGCCAACCGAGCGACCGTCGAACAGATCGCCGGGCAGGGTCTGGATGTTGCCGATGGCCACCTGGAATCCGAACAGCACCGCAGCGATCGCCAGCACGGCCAGCAGTGGCTGGTTGGCCAGCACCGCGCCCAGCAGGGCGGGGGCCATGATCACGCAGCCCAGCGTGATGGCCAGCTTGCGTGCACGGTCCACGCTGTGCCCCGCGCGGATCATGCGACCCGACAGCCAGCCGCCGCTGAGGCTGCCCAGCATTGCGCCGACAAACGGCACCCAGGCGAACAGGCCGATCTGCTTGATGTCGAAGCCGAACGTTTCAGCCAGGTAGATCGGCAGCCAGGACACGAACAGCCACCAGATCGGGTCCAACAGGAAGCGGCAGGCGAGCATGCCCCAGCTCTGGCGATGGGCCAGCAGCTCGCGCACGCTGGCCTTCGGCGCCGCCTCTGTCTGTTGCCCGGCCTGGTCTTCCATGATCAAGCGGCGTTCGGCATCGCTCACCCACGGATGCTTGTCTGGCCCGGCTCGGTACACGAACAGCCACGGCAGCAACCACAGGAAGCCGATCGCACCAACCAGCACGAAGGTACCGCGCCAACCCAGCCACAGGTACAGGCCGGCGATGGCCGGTGCGGAGACGATCGCGCCGATCGACGCACCTGCGTTGAACACGCCTTGCGCCAACGCGCGTTCGCGCGCCGGGAACCACTCGGCATTGGCCTTCACCGCGCCGGGCCACGCGCCTGCCTCGCTGATGCCGAGCATTGCCCTCACCAGGCTGAAGGACAGCATCGAATGGGTGATCGAGTGCAGAGCGATGGAGATCGACCACACGCTGATCGACAGGGCGAAACCCAGCCGAGTGCCGATCATGTCGAACAGGCGCCCGAACAGGAACTGGCCGGCGGCGTAGAACAGCATGAACACCGTTACCAGCAGGGCATAGTCGTCCTTGGTCGCGCCTACTTCCTTGGCGATTTCCGGCCACATCACCGCCAGCGCATTGCGGTCGATGTAGTTGATGACCGTAGCCACGGCGATCAGGCCAACGATCAGCCAGCGTACGGCCGACCGCACCGGCACCTTGCGCAGATTGGCCACCACCGCAGGGCCGTTCATTTTTCATCACCCTTGCTGCGGTCGATGCGCGCGTGGCTGCCGCTCCAGCGGTAGGCATGGCCGTCCACGGTCACGCTGTGCTCGCCCTTGGCGCTGCTGTCGTCGGCCACGCCCAGCGCGATGCGTGCACCGCTGGCCAGGCGCAGCTCGATCACTTCTGCGTCGCTGCCACGGGTGCGCACCACCTCGCGGATGCGGCTGTCGGCACCGTGCACGTACTCGGCGGTGCCGTTGTACTCGCCGTGGGGTTCCAGCACGCTGAAGAAAGTCACATCCTTCTGTCCTTCCACGCGCTGCAGCAGTGCAGGTTCACGGCGCAGGTTGAATTCGGGATCGTTGGCGCCGCTTTCCACCAGCAGTGCCTGCGATGGTGCGCTGCTGCCGAAACGATAGGTGTAGAAGCGACCATCCAGCAGCCAAGCCAGCGAGCGCGGTTCGCTGCCAGGCTTGCTGCGGGCATCCAGCCACAGGTGCTGGTAACCGTTGTCCGCACCCAGCACCGGGCGCTGTGCGGGGAAATGTTCGGCCTCGAAGCCGGTGCTGACGATATGCCCGTTGAAGTGCAGCGGCAGGTCGTAGCGCGCGGTCTTGTCACCGTGTACCTGCATCAGGTCCAGCACCACCGGAAGGGCAAGGTCCGGGTGGCGCAGCAGTGCCTGGGTACGGGTGAAGACCACGCCAGGGTAGGCGTCGCGCATCATTGCCGAGGCTATCTGGGTATCGGCATCGGCCTGGAAGAAACGCACCTGCGGCGCATGTTCCTCGCCGCGCTTCCAGTCGCCCTTGAAGTGGCTCTGCTCGTCCACCACCAGGGTGTTGTGGGCCACGGTCTGCTTGGCCCAGCTGCGGTTCTCGGCCAGGTAGATGCCGCCGCGCTTGGCTTCCACGTTGAGGAAGCGGGCGGCGCCGTAGTCGGTCACCACCGGGTTGCCTTTGTCGTAGAACAGCCAGTTGAGCTTGTCGAAGTGGCCATGGCCCATGCCCTGCATGGTGTCCTTCTGCACCAGCGCCTGGCCGCGTTCGCCGTTCATGCGCAGGATCGCCAGGCCGCCGCGATCGCCGTCGGGCCCGTCGCGCAGCAGCATCGGTCGATAATCGAAGGGCTTGGCCTTGTTGGCGGCCAGTGCCTGCGCCACTTGCAGGCCTTCGGGCGACAGCAGCAGGCGCTTCTGCTGCTGTGCCACCGACAGCAGGCGATCGTCGCCGGTGCGTGCATAGGCGATGCCGATGCCAGCCACCAGCTCCTCGGTATCGATGCCTTTGTCGAGGATGGCGTCGTTGATCGGGAAGAACAGGCCGCCGTAGCTGGTCTGCACCAACACGTCCACTGCCTTCAGCAGTACGCCATCGCGACGCTGGAAGATCTTCCGCTGCGGCTCGTTGCGCTCGATGGCGTTGGCGAACAGCAGGAACGGCGCCAACGCATAGCGCTGGTAGTAGGGGCCTTCCTCGTAATAGCCATCGGGCGAGAACAGTAGGTCGATCTGGCGCAGGAAGCCAAACTGGTCGTTCTTCTGGCTGCCACGCAGGGATTTCTCCACCAGCTCCGGGTCGCGCAGCACGTAGCCGGTCATGCCGGTCGCAGCCACCGCCCAGGTCGCATGGTTGTGGATCTGGTCGTAGTTCTTCGGCTCGCTCACCAGGAACTCCGCCATCGGTCGCAACACCTTCGATTCGATGGTGTTGCGATCCTCGGTGGACAATGCATCACGGATCGCGTCGTAACCCTGGATGGCGTTGACCAGCCACACCGAATCGTTCAGTACCTGCCAGAACACGCGGCCGGGAATCTGCCCGCGGCCTTCCGGATGCGGCCCAAGCGTGGGGTAGAGCTTCGCGTACTGCAGCAGCATGTCGCGCGCGTAATCAACATAGGCCTTGTCGCCGGTCAGCCGGTACAGCGTGCCGGCCGCAAGCAGCGCCTGGTAGTTGCGCTTGTGCTGTTCATGGGTGCGGCCACCGCCTTTGTCCCTGGGCACCGGCACGTCGATACCGGCTTTCATCATCTCCTGCAGAGTCTTCTGCGAGCGTGCCTGTTCCTTGGCAAACCACGGGTAACGGCTGCCTTCGCTGGCCATCTGCTGCCATTGCGCGGCAGTCACCAGCACTGGTGCGGCATCGGCCTGGCGCGCTGATGCCGAAGGTGCCGCCAGCAGCGGCGCAGCGGGAAGCAGGGCGAACGGAACGGTCAAGGCCAGGACCAGGGAAACGGACAACGGTTGCAACCTCATCGATCAACTCCGGTGCTGGTGCGTGACAGGGCAACCTCGCCCACCTTGGGATACCAGTCCACCCCGGTTGCTGTGCGCGCCGTCATCGCCAGGCCGGGATCTGCGCCGGCAGTTGGCAGGGCGGGCGCGGGTACCCATAAATCGTTGGCGGACTGCTGCAGGGTGATCGTGCGGCCTTCGACACCGCCAGGAAACACCGGGCTGGCCTGCGGTGACTGCAGGTTGCCGCTGAAGCTGATGCCGGCCAGCGAACTGGCGGCGTTGGGCGGGTTCCTGCTGGTGCGGTTGACGATCAGGTTGCCGGTGAAGCGGCTGTTGCTGGCGGCGACCACGATGCCCTTGGCTTCATCATGGCCGACGCCGAAACTGATCTTCGCCACATCCACGAAGGTGTTGCGGCTGATCGCGGCGTTGACCACCGGCGCATAACCGGACAGCGGCGGATCGGCTTGCGCATCCATCACCGCCAGCGCGGAACGGTTGCTGGAACCGGCCAGCCGTTCGAAGTAGTTGTTGCTGACGGTCTGGTCGGCATTGATGATGCGCACGCCGCCGGTGCCGGCCTTGTCATCGCCCAGGAACACGTTGTCGATCACGCGGTTGCCGTTGCCGTGGCGTAGCGTGAGCGCGCCGGCCGAGCGGTAGAACACGTTGCCGCGGTAGGTATTGCCGCCGGACTTGTTGCTGATGATCTCGGTCTCGCCGTCGCAGCCTTCGAACCAGTTGTTCTCCACCGTACTGTTGGAATCGCTCAACGAGGTGTCGCTGGTGCCGACGCGGATCGTTTCGCCACCGTTGACGCCCAGCGCCGGGCGCGGCCCGAACCAGTTGTGGTCGATACGGTGCTGGTTGTCCAGGCCCTGGGTGGCATCGCGCACCACCACCACGGTGGGGCCGGCATTGGTCTTGCCGCGCAGCTGGCTGTGGTCGAGGCGGTTGTGGCTGCCATAGAAGGAAACCCAGTAGTCCTGGTCGCTGGCATCGGGGTTGGTGTAGTCGTCGATCACCAGGCCGGTGACGCGGCTGCTGCTGGCGACCGCCTTGCTGGATTCGCGGAACGCCACCACCGCGTCGCCGGGTGCGTAGCCGTTGCGGAACACCAGATTGGACACCTGCAGGTAGCTACCCGCCAGGCGCAGGTCCGAGCGTCCGCTGAGGACGACCTTGCCGGCCGTCTGCGCGCGCAACACGATCGGCGCTGCGTCCGTTCCTTGGCCTTTCAGCAGGAGGCGGGCGTCGGTCCAGGTGCCGTCAGCCAACACGATCTCATCACCGGGCTGCAGCGCCGAGGCGGCCGTAGCGAACTCAGCGACATCGTGGACGAGCCAGCTGGCTGCACTTGCCGCTGAAGTGGTCAGGCACATTGCCAGACCAGTGGCCAGGCAAAACAGTGATGAATTATTGAGTGGGTGTCGCACGAGCGAGCGAATGCGCATGAAATCCTTCCAGAGGCGGCCGTGCCGTCGTTTCAGGGTGGGCTTGCATACCACTTCGGCGTCCTTTGTAAGCCAGCTTTGGCGCAAAGTCATGCTGCACAAGCACATTAAATGGCGGACAAGTGGTATGAAACAAAGGCATTTGAATAATTGCATACCAGTTGGTTGACATTTTCATGTCGCCGTGCCGAAGCTGCATCCCACGCCTGCCGTGCAGGCGATCCTTTGGGAGGAGGAAACCATGCGGCGACCCGCCGGAGCAGTGCACAGCATCTCGTTGTCCCCCACACCGCTGATCGTGGCGCTGCTCGCCGCATTGGCGGGCATACCCACTGCCCAGGCGCAGTCAGGCAAGGACGGGGCGGGGCAGGATCCCACCACGCTGGACCAGGTGCAGGTCACCGGCATCCGCGAGTCCATGCAGAGTTCGATCAACAAGAAGCGCGACGATACGGTCATTGCCGATGTGCTCTCCGCCGACGACATCGGCGACCTGCCGGCGCCGTCGCTGGCCGATGCCATCGAGACCCTGACCGGTGCCGCCTCGACCCGCGACAAGACCGGTGCCTCGGAGATCTCGATCCGTGGCCTGGGCGCCTTCCTCAGCAGCACCAACTTCAACGGTCGCGAGATCACCAACGGCAGTGGCGACCGCTCGGTCAACTTCAACATGTTCCCGGCCGAGCTGATCAACACGGTGGCCATCTACAAGACCCAGCGCGCCGACATCATCGAAGGTGGCGTGGCCGGCACCATCGGCCTGGAAACGGTACGGCCATTGGAGTACGGCAAGCGCTCGGCGCAGATCGATATGCGTGGCAGCTGGGCCGAGTATGACAAGAAGTACCGCGACGACGACGGCATCGGCTACCGCGGCACCGCCAGCTACATCGACCAGTTCGAGTTCGGCAATGGGCAGAAGCTGGGTATATCGCTGGGCTTCCAGCGCCTGGAAGGTTCCGATCCGGAAGAGAGCATCACCAGCGGTTCCACCTGGTATGCCTGCGATGGCATGCAGAACGTGGCCAATGCCAACTGTGGCGAAGTCAGTGCGCAGGCCATCGCCAACGGCGCGCCGTATTACCTGGTGCCGAGCAGTCGCATCTATCGCCTCAAGCAGGAGCGCAACGATCGGCAGAGCGAGTTTGCCGCACTGCAGTGGCGGCCCAATGACGTGGTCGAATTGAATGTCGACTTCGAGCACACCCAGCGCAACTGGTACGAGAACCGCAGCGACCTGAGCCTGTCCAATGCGCGCCGCGGCATCACCCAGCGCGAGGTGGACGACGAGGGTATCGTGAGACACCTGCATGGCAGCACTTCGATCGATTCCACCTCCAATCGCTATTGGCGCGGAGAGGAATACACCGGCGGCGGCCTGAATCTGATCCTGCGGCCAAGCGCGGCGTGGGAACTGTCCACCGATCTTTCCTACTCGCACACCAATCGTCTCGACAGCGAGCGCATGACCCGGCTGCGCGCGAACCAGCGCGACGTCAACAACGCTATCGTGCCCGGCATCAGCAGTGGCGCCACCGGGTACGTGGACTACGACTGGGACTGGCATGGCGAAGTGCCCAGTGTTGCCCTGGCGCCGAACTTCGACCCCAACAACTGGGACGCCTACACCGGCGCGGCGCGCGTCACTTCCAGCGCAACGGAGAACGACCACAAGATCAAGGCCGGCCGCTTCGATGCCAGCTTCATGCCGGAATCGGGCTTCTTCACCCGCATCAAGGGCGGCGTGCGCGCCAGCCAGGCCGACTACCGCCTGCGAGACAACACCCTGGTGACCGACTACGACCAGCGCGTGGCGGCCGACAAGGCGAAGATCATCGCCGCCAGCCAGGCCTGCCGCGCGCCGTTCCCGCAGGATGACTTCATGGATGCCGCCAGCGGCAACACGATTTCGTCCTGGGCCTACTTCGATCCGAACTGCCTGTACCAGTCGTTCCGTGGCAGCCTGGACAGCGGCCTCGATCCGGGCTTCCAGGATCCGAACAATGTCGATATCACCGAGAAGACCCGCGCGCTCTACCTGATGGGCGAGTTCAGCAGCTCGTTGTTCGGGCTGCCGGTGACCGGCAACCTGGGCCTGCGCTGGGTGAAGACCGATGTGCGTTCCGAAGGGGTACGTACCGGCCTGCGCATTGAAGACAACGGAGACGGTACGATCCGTCTGCAGCCCACCGGCGACTACAGCACCCAGGTGTTCAAGGCGGGCAACGACAAGCTGCTGCCCAGCCTGAACGCGGCTTTCGAACTGCGGCCGGACCTGTTGCTGCGGGTCGGCGCCTACCGCGCGATGTCGCGGCCGGATATCGCCGCGCTGGGCGCAGGGCGCACCATCAACGTCAGCAGCGATGCCACCTACGGCAATCTGGCCGATGCGCTGGACGACATCAGCGCCAGTGGCAACCCGGCTGCACAACCCCTGATGTCCTGGAACGGGGACCTGTCGCTGGAGTGGTACCCGAACCCGGACACCCTGCTGGCCGGTGCGGTGTACTGGAAAAAGTTCAACGGCGGCACCGCCACGGCGCTGGTGCCGGAGACCTACACCATCGATGGACAGAGCGTGACCGTGCCGGTGCGGCAGCAGGTGACCACCGACGAAGACAGCACGCTGACCGGCTTCGAGCTGAGCGCTACCCATCGACTGTCGTACCTGCCCAAGCCTTTCGACGGGCTGGGCTTCAAGGTCAGCTACAACTACGCCGATGCCGACTACCAGACCCAGGATTCGCGGCTGGGCGAGCAGCTGGCCAGTGATGGCACGATCATTCCGGCCATCGTGCCACCGGCGGGTCTGAGCGGTTTCTCGCGGCACGTGCTGTCCGGTTCGATCTACTGGGACGTTGGGCGCTTCAACATCCAGGCCATCGGCAAGTTCCGCTCGCACTATTACCAGGACTTCACTGGCAATACCGCTCAGCAGAACCGCTACTACGACGACAACACCAGCGTCGACCTGCGCCTGCGCTACCGGGTAAACAAGCAGTTGTCGCTGTCGCTGGAACTGATGAACCTGACCAACGAGCCGCGCGTGGCCTACCAGCCGCTTTATGGGAACTTCCGCGAAGTGGTGACCTACGGGCGGCGTGCGTATTTCGGTGTACGATACAAGTTCTGAACAGGGCGGCGCGGCCAGTGGTCGCGCCGTCGCTCCAACCGGACCCTTGCCGGCCGCGGTGGCAGGGCAGGGACCCGGAAGGAATCGCCAAGGGTCAGCCGCATGTCCGCCAACCGCCTTTACCAGACCATCGCCGCCAAGCTACGCAAGCTGATCGAGGACGGCGAATTTCCGCCGGGCTCGCGCCTGCCGGGCGAACGTGAGCTGGCCGAACGGTTCGGCGTCAGCCGGGTGACCATCCGCGAGGCCGAGATCGCACTGGAAGCACAGGGTTGGATCGCCATCCGCATCGGCTCCGGCGTGCATGTGAAGCCGCGGCCGACGCAGGTTCCGGGTGGGTTGCCGGATGTCAGTGCCTTCGACCTCACCGCTGCCCGCGCGGTATTCGAGGCCGAGGCTGCCGCGCTGGCCGCCAGCAACCTGGATGATGCCGGTATCGCCGAACTGCAGGTGTTGGCCGAAGCGCTGTGCCGTCGCGACCTGAGTGACGAGGAAGCCGGCGAGTACGATCGCCGTTTCCATCTGACCATTGCGCGCCTGTCAGGCAATCCGGTGGTGGAGTACTTCGTGCAGCAGATCTGGCGCATGCGCAGCGAGCTGCCGCGCGTCACCGAGGTCTATTCGCGGGTCTGCCATGACGATGGCGCCAGCCGAGCCGACGAGCACATGGCGATCTTCGAAGCCTTGCGTGCGCGTGATCCGGTGGCCGCGCGCAATGCGATGCGCCATCACTTCCAGCGCCTGTTCGAAGCGATGCTGCAGGCCACCGAGAGCCAGGCGCTGGAAGAGATCCGCCGCCGCACGCAGCAGGATCGCGAGCGGTTCATGGCGACGACGCGGATTTGATTCCGGGAAAGATCCTGGCCCGCCCCCACCACGCCCGTTGCCCCAGAACGGGGCTGCCACAACATTTGCTGGCCAATTGATGTCGCCGGGAGTGCCAATAGCGGTAGCTAGGAGCCAGCTCGTGCGCGCTTCCGCTTGAAATCCAGCGGCCTTTCATGACTCTTTTGAGCAGTCCCTACCAGATACTCGACGTATTTTAAGTACTCCGCACAATCTTCAGGACTCATCTGGAGTATGTAAGTAGGGCGTTTGCCAACTCCGCCGCGAGAAGTGCCCACCGCGCACGCGTGCCAGCGTGCGCGATCGTCCCGCTTCATCCAGACGCGATCGTGTAGATCGTCGACGACGCAGAACGTAGGCTTCATTCTAAATTCGCCCATACGAGCAGCAAATCGGTTCGCGACGCCTTGGGTTACTTTGATTGGCCCTCCGTCGGATCTGCCCGGATTTCCTTTGTAGATGAAATTAGTCTTCTTGTTCTTACCGATCACCTGCAGCAGATCATCGGCATACTTCACCTCAGCCGCAGCCCGTTCGTCTGCTGTCTCGGGCGTATCACTCCAAGGTGCTTCGCGCTTGAACAGGAATGGATCAAGGATTGTGATCTCGACAGCGTCTAGTAACCAGCTTTTCAGGAAGTCGTCAGCTAAGGCTCGGCCTTGCGCCACCGCCTTCGATGATGGCCCTCCTGCAACGATGAGCTGAGAGAAATCCCCCATTGGCGGCCCATCTCTGAATCGGCAAACTGCCGTTTCACTCGAACGTATCGACTCGATGCTCCTAAGAATGGACGCAGTTTCTTTGGAAACATGCTGTTCCAATCTCTGCTGCTGTTCTTCGAAAATGTCCAGCATTCTGTGTTCCAGACGGTATTCCCACAGTCGTTCCTCACGCAGGCTCCAAAGCAGCCGTTCATCGGAAACGATGCTTCGCACAAAGCAATACAGATCCTGTTCTTCCCCGGGCCATGGGCGCCCCGCTAGTTCGAGGTAGTCTCCGATGCGGCGAGCAATGTGCTCGGCCAACCTATCGCGCATATTCATCCTTGAGTTGCCCTTCGGAAAGTCGGTTTACACAAATGTATACGAATTCCACAATAGAATTGGCAGTCAAATGTCGTTGTTACGCTTGGCCGACGATGCGCCGTTGCCAGTAGCCTGGGGCTCGAACATCGATCACCAAGGCTTGACGCCCACATCATGCAGCCCCCGCAGCTTCTTCTTATTGATCTTGCCCACGCTGGTGCGCTCGATCGAATCCACGAAACTGACCCGCTCCGGAATCGCATAACGTGAGATATCCCCGGCGCGGCTACGGGCTGCGATCAGTTCGATGATCTCTGTCTCGCTTACTTCACTGCCCGGCTGCCTGACCACCAGCGGCAACGGCCGCTCGCCCCATTTCGTGTCGGCGATACCGATCACCGCGACCTCGCTGACCGCCGGATGCAGCGCGATGATGTCCTCCAGCGCAAGCGATGAGATCCACTCGCCACCGGTCTTGATCACATCCTTGATGCGGTCGGTCACGCGCAGGTAGCCGCCGCTGTCGATGTTGCCGATGTCCCCGGTGTGCAGGTAGCCGCCTGCCCACAATGCCGCCGATGCATCCGGATTGTGCAGGTAGCCCTGGGTGAGCCAGGGCGCCCGCACCACGACCTCGCCGGTGGCGATGCCATCGTGGGCGACATCGTTCATGTCCGGATCGACAATGCGCAGGTCCACCAGCGGCACCGGAATGCCGGCCTTGGTTCGCAGCGACAGAACCTCATCCATATCAATCACGGCATCCGCATCGATCTGCGCCAGGGTCAGCAGCGGGCAGGTCTCGGACATGCCGTAGCCACCGAAGATGTCGATGCCGCGTGCCAGTGCCCGCAGCGCCAATGCCCGCGGCAGGGCCGCGCCGCCGATGATCACCTTCCAGTTGCCCAGGTCCGTCTCCGCCGCGAGCGGGTGTTCCAGCAGCATGTGCAGGATGGTTGGTACGCAGTGCGAGAAGGTCACTTTCTCGCGGGCAATCAATGCCAGCAGGTTGGCTGGCAGATAACGGCCGGGGTAGACCTGCTTGATGCCCAGCAGTGTCGCCACATACGGCAGGCCCCAAGCGTGCACGTGGAACATGGGGGTGATCGGCATGTAGACATCGCCGCGGTGCAGGCGTCCCTGGTTGGCCGCGCTGCCCAGCGCCGCCATCCCCGTCAGCGAGTGCAGGACCAGCTGCCGATGGCTGAAGTAGACACCTTTTGGCAGGCCGGTGGTGCCGGTCGTGTAGAACACCGTTGCGCGGGTGTTTTCGTCGAAGTCCGGGAAATGGGTGGTCGCAGTGGCAGCCCGCAGACCGGCCTCGTACTCGGTCACGAAACCGTCTGGCAACGGGCCGCCGGCATCGTCCAGCAGGATGCGCGTGCGCAGGTCCGGCAATTGTCCGTCGATGCCTTCCAGTATCGCCAGGAACTCACGGTTGGCGAGGATAACCCGTGCACCGCTGTGGTTCAGCGTATAGGCGATCTGCTCGGGCGCCAGGCGCACGTTCACCATCATCAGCACCGCGCCGATCATCGGCACGGCGAAATACGCTTCCAGATAGCGGTTGCTGTCCCAGTCCATCACCGCCACCGTATCGCCGTGCTTCACCCCCAGCGAAGTCAGCAATCCGGCCAACTGGCCGATGCGCGCCTGCAGGGTGCGGTAGTCGAAGCGGACCGAATCGCCATAGACGATCTCCTGGTCAGGATTCACCGCAAGCGGCGTGTGCAGCAGTTGCTTGATCAGCAGCGGATAGGCAGAGGCATCGGGAGCGAATGGCATGGGGTGACCTCGTGGGCGGCCTGTCAGTGGCCGGTCTTCATTCGTCCACACTAGCAATCCCGCCTGAGCGCGCCAGCGTACCTAGGTACCCCTGTCCAACGGCAGACGATTTGCTACTCTCGCCTTGCCATGCCGACCCTGCTCATCGCCGATGACCATCCCTTGTTCCGCGCGGCACTGCATCGCGCGGCCGAAGAGGCGGTCGCCGATCTGCAGATCAGCGAGGCCGACTCGCTGGACAGCGTGCTCGAGGTCCTGGAACACCAGCAGATCGACCTGATGCTGCTGGACCTGCACATGCCCGGCAACCATGGGCTTGCCGGCCTTGCGACCATCCGTGCATTGCAGCCGGGACTGGCGATCATCATCGTCTCGGCCAACGAAGAGCCGCAGGTGATCCGCCGCGCAGTTGACCTGGGCGCGGCCGGCTACCTGCCCAAAAGTTCCGGACTGAACGAGCTGCAGTCCGCGCTGCGGTCGGTACTGGAGGGCGAACGCTGGATTCCTGCACTGCTGCGTGAGCCAGTGGCGCGGGTGGCGCCCTTCAGCAAGGATGCCGACCTGGCCGCGCGCCTGGCCAGCCTGTCCGCACATCAGTACAAGGTGCTGAGCCTGGTGGCCGAAGGACTGCTCAACAAGCAGATCGCCGACCGGTTGGGTGTACAGCTGCGCACCGTCAAGGCGCACATGACGCGTATCATGGAGCGACTGGGAGTCCGCAACCGTGCACAGGCGATCCGCGTGCTGCACGAAATGGGACTGGCCGATCCGTCCCGGCAGATTGAAGGCACCCAGGACACCTGATCTCTCAGGATGTTGCTGTGCCAGGTGCTGCCAGCAGATGGTTGATCGCCCAGCGCAGCGCCAGTGGCTTGAAGGGCTTGTTCAACAGTGAAAGTCCTGCCGCACGCACCGCCTCGCGCGTGCCGCTGCCGGTATCGGCGCTGAGAATGACCGTTGGCCGCTGCCCATGCTCGGCTTGCAGCCGCTGCCAGAGCGCCACGCCGGTATCGCCATCATCCAGGTGGTAGTCGAACAGCCACAACGCGGCCGCATGCGCTGACGCGCCGACCTCGCTGGCGGCACGCACCGCGACTACTTCGCAGCCCCAGGCCAGCAGCATCTGCCGCATCGCCTCCAGCGCGTCCGCGTCGTTGTCGACCACCAGCACGCGGATGCCCTTGACGGTGCTGGTACCCGCTGCGGCGGGCTCCGTGGGCGGGGCAGCCGGCGGTGCTGCCCGCACCACGCTGATCGAGAACGTCGAGCCGTGATCGAGCACGCTGCGCAACTGCAGCGGCGCATGGAGCAGCTCGGCGATGCGCTGCGCGATGGTCAGGCCCAGTCCCAGTCCCTGGCCGTTGCTGCGGTCGCCGCGATGGAATTCCTCGAACACGATCGCCTGCTGCTCGGGCGCGATGCCGGGGCCACTGTCATGCACGCCAACCAACAGTGCATGGCCATGGCGGCGCACGCCCAGCAGCACGCCACCATGGCGCGTGTAACGGATGGCATTGGCCAGGAAATTCTGCAGCACCCGGCGCAGCAGCAGCGGATCGGTGTGGACCCAGGCACGGGTCCGCAGGTAGCGGAACTGCAGCCCGCGCGCCGTCGCCAGCACCGCGAACTCCTGCGCGAGCGGATCGAGCACGGTCGACAGCGCGAACGCGCGTGGATCGGCCACCAGACCACCGGCTTCCAGCCGGGAGATATCCAGAAGTCCGGATAGCAGGTCATCGGTGGAATCCAGCGCACCGCGGATCTGGCGCAGGAAGCTGTCGAGGAACTCCGATTCGATGTGCTGCGACATCGCATCGGTCAGCAGCTGCGCCGCATGCAGTGGCTGGATAAGGTCGTGACCGACCGCAGTCAGGAAGCGGGTCTTGGCAACGTTCGCGCGCTCGGCTTCGTGCACCGCCTGTTCCAGCCGTGCGGTGCGGTCCTGCACGCGGCGCTCCAGGGTTTCGTTGCTGCGCTTGAGTGCTTCCTCGGCCCGGCGGAACGCAGTGACGTCGGTGAAGGTGGCCACGTAACCGCCGCCCGGCATTGGATTGCCACGGATCTCGACGATGGTGTTGTCGGGGAAAATCCGTTCGGACAGATGCGGCGTGCCGCGCTGCATGTGTGCCACGCGGCGCTGCAAGGCCTTGTCGCGGGAGTCACCGGGTCCTTCGCCGATCTTCAGTTCGTCCAGCGCCCAAGCCGTAAGGTTGATCACCGGCTGTCCTACTTGTAGCAGCTCGGGCGGAAACTTGAACAACGCGGCGTACTGACTGTTCCAAGCCACCAACTGCAGCTGCGCGTCGACCACGCTGATGCCCTGGCTCATGTTCTCCAGCGCCGCCTCCAGCAGGCGCTGGTTGAAGCGCAGCACCTGGGTTGCTTCGCCGACTGCACGGGTCACCGCATCCAGTGGCGCTGCACCGCCGTCGCGAGCGGCCTCCACCAGCAGCCTCGCCATGCCCGCACCGACCACAGCGGTCAGTTCGCGTTCGATGGTGATGACCCGGTCGTCATCCAGCAGCTGTCCGGCATGCCCGTCCATCAGTTGCCGCGCCCGCTCCTGGCCGAGAAAGCGTCCGGCCGTCTTGCGCAGCGAGGCGGCCGCCACCGCATCCCGTCGTCGCGGCAACGAAGGGCGCACCGCGCGCGACACCAGCGCAACCGTCAGCAGGTTCACCGCCAGGCTGGCGCCCATGCTGATGGCGATATGGCCCGGCTGCATGCGCAGCGAGACCACGGCCAGCCAATGCAGTCCGTCGCGGGCGGCCGACGCCGGCGCGGCGGGGATCACCATCGGCAACAGCACCAGCCACAACCAGGCCAGCGAACCCAGCACGATGCCGGCAATGATGGCCGGGGAGGGCGTGCGTGGGCGATACACCGCAAGCAGCACCGCCGGTGCCAGCTGCGAGAGGGCGGTGAATGACATCAGGCCGAAATCGCTGAGTGCCTCGGTGTCGCTCATCGCGCGGCTGTACAGCCACGACATCAGGAACACGGCAAGGATGCCAGCACGGCGGAAGGCGAGCACGCGCGGACGCAGGTCAGCTGCCGCCGCGCCGCCGGCGATGCCGTCCAGCAGCCTCGAACCGAAGCCATGGTTGCCGAGCATGATCGACAGGGTCAGCCCGGACAGGATCATCATGCCGGTGGCGGCGCTCAGGCTGCCCAGGTAGGCCAGCAAGGCCAGCAGGTGGTGGCCACCGGCCTGCGGCAGCGCCAGCACGTACAGGTCGGGCGACACCGATGCGGGCAGCTGCGCGGCACCGGCCAGCGCCATCGGCACCGATGGCAGCCCGATCAGCAACAGGTAGACCGGGAACATCCAGCGCGCCGTCTTCAGGTCCGAGGTCTGGCGCAGCTCGACCACGCCGACATGGAACTGGTGAGGCAGGGTGAACGCGGAGATCGCTCCCAGCGCGACCATGGTGAGGTAGTCCGGCATGATGGCTGGTGGTGGAAGCTGTGCCATCTTTTCCAGCAGTGGCGTGCCCGCCTGGCGCACCGACAGCGCCGCGTAGAGGCCAATAGCCAGCAGCGCCACCAGCTTCAATAACGACTCCAGCCCCAGCGCGACCACGATGCCACGATTGGGTTCGGTGGCCGACGCCTTGCGTGCGCCGAACAGCAGCGTGAACGCGGCCATGGTCAACGCGAACCAGAACGACATGTCCAGCTGCGCGCCAGCAGGCGCGAAGCGATCACCGAGCAGGGCGCCCAGGCCCTGGCTGACAGCCTTCAGCTGCAGGGCGATGTAGGGAATGATGCCGATCAGCGCGACCAGAGTGATGGTGAACCCGAGTCCCCGATCCGCACGCAGCCGCGCGACCACCAGGTCGGCGATGGTGGCGCTGTTATGCTGCTTGGCCAGCCTCCCCAGGCGGAGCAGGAACGGCAGGCCGAAGGCAAATATCAGCGCCATGCCCGCCAGGGTCGGAGGAATCGGGAAGCCCCATTGCAGGCCCTGTGACGCCGCGCCGTAATAGGTCCACGCGGTGCAGTGCACTGCCAGCGACAGCGCATAGATGAGCGGCCACACCTTCGAAAGCCGATGCCCCCGGCGCTCGCCCCAGAGGGCCACGCCGAACAGCAGTACGGTCCACGCAATACAGGCGAACAGAACGACGGAGGGCGTCAACATCGCTCCAGTGTAGGCAGAGGACCGGGCAGGGTGGTGCTAGGGGGCGAGCACGATCAGTGACAGATGCTCAGCGACCAGTGCCAGCTCGCCATCGGCAACGCGTTCGACAGCCTTGCGCTGGGTAAGCAACCATTGCCCGGGCTGCCGCGCCTCCAGTGCCACCAGCTGCGAGCGCACCCGCACCTCGGAGCCGCTGGGCACTGGCGCCAGGAAGCGGACCTTGTTCAAGCCGTAGTTGAGCACGTGGGCGATGCCGGAAAAGCCGGCCAGGGCTGCAACATCGTCTTCCACGGTGAGCGAAAGCAGCAGGAAGCCATGCGCGATGGTCTGCCCGCCGGGCAGCTCGGCCTGTGCCCGCAGCGGATCGACGTGGATCCAGTTGTGGTCACCGGTGGCGTCGGCGAAAGTGTCGATGCGCGATTGCGTGATGGGTGTGCCGGCGCCCAGGCGCTCGCTGGCTGCCCATTGCCGCAGTGCCTGCAAGGCAGCGGGTAGCGCGTCGATCGGAGCGCCGGCACTCACCGCAGACGCTCCAGCAGCGCCAGGATCGCGTCTCGCGCCTCGGGTTCGGACAGCATCGGCGCATGACCGACATCCGGCACTTCGACCAGGCGGGCGCTTTCCGAGGTCGCGGCCATCTGCCGCGCGACATCGGCCGGCAGGATGTCCGACAGCGCACCCCGGACTACCAGTACCGGCACCCGTGCGGTCAGCCCGCGAACCGCACGCCACAGCACCGGCCGCAGCAACCACAGCAGCCACGGCCGCGTGGTACGGATCACCGCCGGGTCATAGTCCAGCTCCAGCAGGCCATCGCTGCGTGGGCGGAAGGTGCGCACCGCCATTGCCCGCCAGTCATCAATGCTGAAACGCGGGAAGGCGGCCTTGCCGATCGACGCTACGTACGCCGTGGCCTGCTCCAGATCCATCGGCGGCACCGGCTTGCCGGCGTATTTGCCAATCCGTGCCAGCGCCTCGCGCGGCACCTTGGGGCCGGCATCGTTGAGCACTGCACCAGCGATCCGCTCGGGCGCGCGCGAGGCGAGGGTGATGGTGACCAGCACGCCCAGTGAGGTGCCGATGAACACTGCCTTGTCGATGTTCTGCGCGCGCAGCAGCGCGACCATGTCGTCGGCATAGGTGCGCGGGTTGTAGCTGGACGGATCATGCGCACGCTCCGAACCGGCGCGACCGCGGAGATCGACTGCGATCACCCGCCAGCCCACGGCGGCAAGCGAACCGGCAAGCACGTCGAAGTCGGCGCCATTGCGTGTCAGGCCGGGAATGCACACCACCGTGCCGCGGGGCGCCTGCCCTGCATCGGGTGCATGGTCACGCGCGTGCAGGCGCAGGCCATCGTCGCTGTTCCAATACAGATCTACGTAAGACTGCATCATGCAGGGGCTTCCTGGAAATCGTAACGGATGCTCTAGAAATCGTAACGGACGCTGAGACTATATTGGCGTGGTGGACCGTAGAAACCAATCAGCGTGCCCACTGCTGGAATGTTGTAGCCAGTGGTGCGGTATTCCTTGTCGGCCAGGTTGGTGCCCTGCAGCGAGAAGGTCCACGCATCATCCAGCCGCCAGATCACGCCGGCATTGACCAGCCCGTAGCCCTGCTGGCGGATCACCGGGCTCAGGTCGGTGGTCGGCCAGACTTCGCTCTGGTAGCTGTAGCTCACCCGTGCCGACAGGTTGCTGCCCTTGGCCAGCTCGGTGCGGTACTCCACGTTGAACGCGCCCGAGAACTCCGGCGCATTGGTGAACTTCATCTGCTTGGCCACATTCATGCCACGGTCCATGTACTCGTCGTACTTGGTGTCCAGCAAGGCGAGGTTGCCGGAGATCAGCCAGTGCTGGCTGGGCAGGTACTGGTACTCGACCTCCAGGCCCTTGACGGTACCCGCGCCGGCATTGGTGAAATCGCCGAAGAAGGAATCGTCGATGCCATCACCATTGGTATCCAGGCCGGTGAACACCGACAGCTGGATGTCCTTGTACTTGTTGTAGAAGGCAGAAAGATTCAGGAACAGGCGCTGGTCAAGGAAGGCCATCTTGCTGCCAACCTCGTAGCTGTCCACGGTCTCGTCATCGAAGGGCTCAGCTGAGCGCGGCACCGCCACGGCGTTGGCACGGATGTTGTAGCCGCCGGACTTGAAGCCACGCGTGGCCAGACCGTAGACCATGATGTCCGGGGTGATCTGGTAGTCCAGCGAGACCTTGGGGGAGACGTTCTTGAAGTTGGTCTTCTTGTCGAAGTCCGCGGTCACCGCCACCGGCCGGCTGAAGCCGGGGTCGGCGTAGAGGCGGTTCAGCACGATCGCGCGCTTGTCCTCGTCGGTGTAGCGAGCGCCCACATCCAGTTTCAGCTTGCTGGTCAGGTCGAAGGTCCAGTCCGCATACAGCGCGATGCTGTCGGTCAGCACCTTGCCCTGGTTGTCAGCGAACTGCGCGCTGAAGTAGTTGTTCTGGATCTGCCCACCGGCTTCGCCGCTGAACTGGTACAGGCCGACCACACCGCGCACGCGGCCGCCGGCATCGTAGTTCAGCTGCACCTCGTTGCTGACCTGGTTGTCGCTGTAGGTGCCGCCGACGTCGGCCAGCTTGACCGGGGTGGTGTCGAAGTCGATGTTGGCCTCGCTGTCCGATTCGCGCTTGGCCACCACGTACTTCACGGCGATGTCTTCGTTGGGACGCCAGTTGACCGTGGCCGAGGCACCCTTGGTTTCCACACTGTTGAGGTTGCGCATGCCCGAGCGGATATCGTAGCGGCTGTCCATCGGCGGGTAGGCGCGCAGGAACGGGTTGGGCGCCAGCATCTTCGAACCGCGCATGCCGGACTGGTCATCGATCCAGTCCAGCGCGAACTGCACGTCGAAATCATCGCCCGCATACGCGCCCAGGTTCAGGCGCGCCGCATTGATCTGCTTGTCGCTGACCGGCTGGCCATTGAAGGTGTTCTCGCCGAAGCCATCGTTGTTCATGCTGGCAACTGCCACGCGGGCACGCAGGCCGCTGTCGGCACCGCCGATCGGACCACCGATGGCCGCCTTGGCATCGAGCTGGCTGTAGTTTCCCACGGTGATCTGGGCGAACCCTTCGGTCTGGGTCGGCAGACCGCGCGAGATGTACTTGATCGCACCGCCGATGGTGTTCTTGCCGTACAGCGTGCCCTGCGGGCCGCGCAGCACCTCGATGCGCGAGACGTCGAACACATCCAGCAGCGCGCCCTGCGGACGTGCGATGTAGACATCGTCCAGATAGATGCCGACGCCCGGATCCGCGCCCCAGGTGGGATCGGACTGGCCGACGCCACGGATGTAGGCGGTAACCGTGCTGCTGGCGCCGCGTGCCGCGTAGATGGTCAGGTTGGGCACCTGTGCATCGAGGTCGCTGAGATCCTGGACGTTCATCCTGTCCAGCGCTTCGGAGGTAAACGCGGTGACCGCCACCGGTACTTCCTGCAGGGTTTCCTCGCGCTTGCGTGCGGTGACCTTGATGCTGTCCAGATTGATGGGTGAAGCCGTCCTGCCTGTCGCTGGCGCCGGCTGTGGCGCCTCCTGTGCCAGTACCGGCCCGGTGGCCAGCAGCGCACCGATCATCAGACTCAGACCATTCCGATTCATCCGTTCCTCCCCCAGGGCATGTCCATTGCGGATGGCCCTCTGCCACCCCTGCAGCCAAGGCTAGCGGTGTCACCGGGCGCCGGCGAGTGGACCTAGGTCCAGTCGGCAGCGGCACCGGGATGCGGATACTGGGCGCGCCCCCACCTGCAAGCGCTACCGGTACTCCTTCATCCACGAACCACGCATGAGGATCTGGCCATGAAATCCGGAATCGATTCAATCAAGGCACTCGCACTGCTGCTGTGCAGCTGGCTGGCAACGGCGGGCAGTGCCTACGCCGCAGGCCCCGCCGGGCATTGGGACATCGGCCTGTACGGCAATCTGTTCGGCGCCCGCGAGTACCAGGTGTGGGTGCCGGCCGGCTACGACGAAACCCGGCCACTGCCGCTGCTGCTGGTGCTGCATGGCTGCGTGACCGGGCCGAACCTGATGGGCGAGGCGTCCGGCTTCAATGACGTTGCCGACAGCGAGGGGTTCATCGTGGTCTACCCCCGGCAGAACGTCACCTCCAACCCGGCACGCTGCTGGAACTGGCAATTGCCGATCAACCAGGCGCGCGACAGCGGTGAGGCCTCGATCCTGGCTGGCATTGTGGACAAGGTGAAGTCCGGTTACAGCATCGATCCACATCGGGTCTACGTCACCGGCATTTCCGCGGGCGGTGCGATGACCTCGATCATGCTGGCCTGCTACTCGGATGTGTTCGCCGCCGGTGCCATCCATTCCGGCGGCATGTTCAAGGGCGCGACCACGATTTCCGGTAGCGCCTACGCGTTGCTGGCCGGCAGCATCTACTCGCCGGACAGCAATGGGCGGCTGGCCTGGCAGTGTTCGGGCTCGCCATCGCCGCGTCCGATCCCGGTGCTGGTGTTCCATGGCAGTGCCGATCTCACTGTCAATCCGGTGAACGGGCAGCAGGCCGTGCGCCAGTTCCTGCAGACCAATGACCTGGCCGACGATGGCCTGGACAACGATTCGGTGAAGTACCTGCCGACCAGCACCTACCAGGGGCAGGTGCCGGGTGGGCGCGCTTACACCGTGGATACCTATGCCTATGGTGGCAGGACGCTGGTGCAGCACTACGTGGTGCAGGGCATGGGGCATGCCTGGAGCGGCAGCCAGTCCGGCCTGCCGTTCACCGACCCGAAGGGACCGGATGCCACGCTGATCACGTGGTTGTTCCTGAAGGACTACCAGCGCTGAAGGGAAGGGCAGTCTTCGCCGGTGCGGGAGCCATGCGCTCCCGCATCCGTCAGCGTGGCTCCTGTGGCCGCTGATCGTCGGCGTCCGATGCCTGCTGCCGAGTGCCTCGTCCCGCCAGGAAGCGTTTGGGGGGCGCGCCCACGGTTTTGCGGAACATGGTCACGAACGCCCCGGCACTGTCGTAGCCCAGGTCATCGGCGATGGATTGCACCGTCCGGCCCTTGGCCAGCAGCGGCAGCGCGACCACCACATGCAGCTGCCTGCGCCAGCGTCTCACGCTCAGGCCGGTTTCGCCGGAGAACAGGCGCGACATGTTGCGCTCGCTCATTCCGATCCGGCTCGCCCAGACCTCAAGCGTTGCTCGTTCGGCTGGCGTGTCCAGCATCGCATTGGCCAGCCGGCGCAACCTTGCATCGGATGGCATGGGTAGATGGAGCCACTCCGGCGGCGCAGCAATCAGCTCATCCAGGAACACGCCCATCAGGCGGTCCTGCGCGCTGCCGGACGCATACTGCTGGGGAAGGTTGGACGCGCGCTCCAGCAGGGCCTGCATGAACGGAGTGATCGCCATCGCAGCGCATTGCGTTGGCAGTTCCGGAGCCGCCCCGGGTTCCACGAACACCACGAAGCCGTGCGGCCGTCCACTGCTGCTGGCGCGATGGGACAACCCACCGGGGATCCAGATCGCGCCCTGTGGCGGAACCACCCACAGGCCAGCCGCGGTCTCCAGCATGATCAAGCCACGCGTGGCGACCAGCAGCTGCGCCTTCCGATGCGCATGGAAGGGCATCTGCCAGGCATCTGGAATGGGGTCCAGCCCAAGCACCATCACCGGAAGATCGACACGGTCCGGATAGTCGGGCCCAACCTCGCTCAGCCCCGCAATCGAAATCTCCACGCTGGTACCTACGCCCCAAAGCCACGCCAGGCAGCACGGTGGCGCTTACTCGTCATCGCGTGCCGATCCCGGTTCGCGCCTGTGCCAGACACAGATCAGCCCCATCAGGACATGGATGATGGGTGGATCCCTCCTTCCTGCTTCGGCAGCAAGTGCTTTCTCGCTCACGTTGGCATCCTCTCTGTTCGAGGACCGGTAGCGTAGGCGGCAAGCCGAAGGGCGTCATTCGACAGTTCCGCCAGGTGATTCACCAATCCGGCCATATCCGCAGCCGGGCCAGGCAATCACCACGTGGGCGCGAGCTACAACGCCGGAACCGTGATCCTTTGCAGATCGAGCTTGGCCCGCAGGGCGTAGTGCTTGCGGGTAACCGGTACCACGCAGGTCAGGCGCGGGTCGACATAATCCTTGAACAGCGGCGGCCGCGGCGAAGACAGATAGAACGCGCGATCCTGCTTGACCGCTGCCGGCAGCAGAACCTCGCTGAGATCGCTGTCGGTGGCATCGGTCACGAGGCAGGGTGCTTGCCGGAAGCCGAGCTTGCGCAGCAGGTACAAGCGATGGGAACCGTTGGTCAGGATGATACGGCTGCCAAAGCGCGTCGCACTGATCAGGTTGTCGCTGAAACCCAGATAGATGACGACGGCGTGGCTGGCTGCGCCGAATGGTTCATAGTTGGCGATGCCAGCCGGATCGAGGGTCGCCACGTCGAGGAAGCGCAGGTCGTTCGAGGTGGACGCGAAGGTGTAGCTGCCATCGGACTGGGTGAACCGCACTTCCGGATGTGCATGGCTGCCGCTGCGAGCGACAAGCTGCATGATCTCCTGCGCGGTGGGTGAGGCAGTGACTGCAGCCGCCAACTGGTCGATGTGGCGAAGATTGATGCATTCCTGGAAGATCACCAGTCGATCGATCTCGACCATCTGCCAACGGCGCGGCAGGACACTCGTCATCCGGTGCATCGAGGGTTGTCGCAGCGCCTGCTCAGCCAGCGGCAGCATTTCTTCCGGCAGCGCATGGATACCGATCGCGTCTGCCGCATCGCTTTCCTCCCGCTGCAGCCGCAGCACCTCGGCGCGGGCCGTCCGCCAATCCTCCACGAGCGCGGCCTCGTCGAAGCTTGCCGGTGGGCAGCGCTCCCTGGCGAAGCGGATGAACTTCGGCAGAGGAAACACTCCCTTCAACAGAAGCGTGGGATCCAGGCTGTCGTCACTGATCTCGGTGTTCATCCCTCTTGCCTCTCATGGGTCGTATCGACAACGGGCCGGTGGCGTCGTTCATCACGCAAAAATAATATGTTATATCGTAACATTTGAGTGCCTTGGCGGCAATCGCTGTGCAATATGCGGCGATGGTGGCTTGGCTGCTCCGTATCCAATGCAACGCGATCCAATGCAACGCGTGGATACATCCACTGACTAGAGGAGATGTTCATGAACGAGCTGATTGAGCTGGGTGTAGTGGCAGGACAGCAGAACCCTGAAGAACAGGGCGTGGGTGGTGAACTGATCGAGCTGGGCTCGGTGGTTTCGGAAACCAAGGCGCACAACCACGGCACATTGTGGGATGGCGTGTTCCCGACCACGTCGCCCTGACCTGCCGCGCAACGTAGTACCTGCGGTGCATGCCCTGCATGCACCGCTTCTCCGGTTCCGGCGCAGGAGCGCATGATGGAGCAGGCTGCCGCCCCTTACTTCCTGTCAAAGCACGCCCACGTCTGCGTCACCGGCGATGCCATGGTGATCCTGGATCAGGCCACGGGTAGGTATCTTTCCCTTGAAAGACGCGGCGCCGCAGGCCTTGGCAACCTCATTCTCGATTGGCCGCTGCGGTCCGATGGCGCAAGCATTCCCACGCTTCTGCAGGCCCTGATCGACCGCCGTTTGATCACAGCAGACCCGCTGCAGGGCAAATCCGCCGCCAGCCCTGCCATTACGCTGCCACGGCATTGGGTGCGCGAGGGCGCGCCTCGTGGCCGTCCACCGATCATGGCGCGGGACCTGCGTCGTTTCATTGTCTCGTGTGCCTATGCCGCCTGCAGCAGAACATTCCTTCCTTTCAGTGCCACGGTGTCTGCCGCGAGCCGTCGAACGGATCACGACCACGACACGCACGTGAGCATCGAAGAACTGGCGTCGCGGGTTCGGGTGTTCGACTGGCTTCGACCCTTGGCCTTCAGGAAGACCGATGAGTGCTTTCTCTACTGCCTGGCGATGCGCGAGTTCCTGTCGAAGTACGACATCGTTCCGCGCTGGGTGTTCGCGGTCAGAACCCAGCCGTTCGCCGCGCATTGCTGGCTGCAGCATGGCGATCAGGTGCTGACCGACATTCCCTTCAACCTGCGCCGGATGGTTCCCATCCTGGTGCTGTAACGAAACCTGCCATGTACCGATACATCGCCGTGCTCTGGAACACCCACTCGGAATCCGCGACGGCGCAGGCGGAACGAATCGTGGAGAGGATCGGCGCCAGGCTGCCCGGCATTGCCTGCGTGATGAATGGCAATGGCGCAGCGATCCATGCGCAGAGTGACAACCACGGCTATTTCGAATGCCGTCGTGCGAACTCCCTGGTAGTACTCGGCAAGCTGTTCCACAAGGATTTCGGCGCAGGCACCGTGCCTGGTTGCGTGAACCTGGATGCCGAGACAGCGGACGACGCCTGCAGCAGCCAGGGGCGCAGCATCGTCGAACGGTGCTGGGGCCGCTACGTGGCGCTGGGCTTCCAGCAGGAAACTTCGAGCTGGTTCGTCCTGCGCGATCCCACTGCGGAGATCCCGTGCTACATGACCACAGTGGGCCAGCTGACGGTGGTCTTCTCCAACATGGAAGACTGCCTGCTGCTGGGCCTGCGCGATTTCAGCGTCGACTGGTCGTTCCTGTCCTATTCGCTGCTGTATCCGTTTCGTGATGGCCTGCAGACCGGCTTTGAGGAAGTCACTGCCGTCGAAGCCGGTGAGGCGATTTCGATCCGGAACGGCGAACCGGTGGGCCGGCAGTGCCAGTGGGACGTGGTGCGGATGGCCCGCGATGAACCGATCGAGGACATTGAGGAGGCCGTGCAGCTGGCCCGTTCGACGTTGCTGGGCTGTATCGGCGCGCTGGCCAGCCAGCACCGGCGCATCCAGCTGCAGCTCTCGGGCGGACTGGACTCCTCGATCATCCTGGCCGGCCTGTTGCACGCGCCCTCGGCGCCCGAGGTGACCTGCATCCATCATTACGATGACGGCATCGGCGCCGATGAACGGCTGTTCGCACGCATGGCCGTGGCAGGGGTCCGTGAATCGTCGGGCAGGAACTGCGAATTCATCGAGTACCGGCGGCAGCCACACTGCGCGTTGGAAGAGATCATGGCCTTCCCGCGCACGGCCCGGCCGGCGCATTGCTCCGGCTATCTGCTCCATCGCCGTGACGTGGACTTCGACGGCAACACCGTGCAGTTCACCGGCGTCGGCGGCGACGCGGTGTTCCTGCGCTTCAAGGGCAACGCCGCTGCGATCGACTACGCCTGGCGACGTGGCATCGACCGGACGTTCTTTCGCGTGGCGTTCGAAACCGCGCAATCCGGCGATTCTCTGTACGGCGTACTCAAGGATTCGGTCGTGCATGGCCTGCTGAAGCGGCCGGGCAGCATCAATGGCCGTTGGGGCAAGCCCTGCCCATGGGTGCGGGTGGACCGCGCCGAACAGGATGGCATGCAGCCGGCCTGGTTGCGGCATGCGCAGGCGCAGGGCCATCGCGTATCACCCTACAAGCTGGCCCATATCGGCCGGATGGTATTCCCGACCAGCGTCCTTGATCCGTTCGAAGGCGCCGGCCACTGGCATGGTGTATCGCCGATCAGTGCGCAGCCGCTTGTTGAACTGTTCGCGCGCATCCCGCTGCACCTGCTCATCGCGGATGCAGAAGACCGAACCATCGCGCGGCGTGCAATGAAGGGACTGTTGCCGAAAGCGCTGCTGTCGCGGAAGGTGAAATCCTATCTGGATGATCACTCCGTGGCGGTCACCCAGGGGCACCAGCGGTTCATCAGGAGTCTGCTGGTTGACGGCATGCTGGCCAGGCGCGGCTATCTCGACAGCGCGCTGGCCGATACGGGTATCCAGCAGGTCAGTCCGGATCACTCGTCGCAGGTGCTGGGCATCTTCGGCCCTCAGATCAACATCGAGGCGTGGCTGCGGCGCTGGTCCGGCCACGCAGGCGAGCCGGTTGCCGGAGCCGCCTAGGCGCTCCGGCTCATCTCTTCCAGATAGAGATTCTCAAGATCGTTCGCGGTGATCGCGCTGGCATCCAGCGTCCTGCGCAGGCGCCCGGCCTGCATCAGGCCAATCGTGGTCGCGACTTCACGGGCGCGGAACAGATCGTGGGTGGCCATCAGGATCGCCGTGCCGCTATCGCGCTGCCGCACGATCAGCTCATGGAACTCGGCTGACGCCGTAGGATCCAGGCCCGATGTGGGTTCATCGAGAAGCAGTGCCCTGGCTTCCTTGACGATGGCCAGTGCGATGCCGACCTTCTGCCGCATGCCCTTGGAATAGAGACCCACGCGTCGCCCGAATGCGTCGGTTGCCAGGCCGGCGGACCTGAGTGCGTCCTTCAGCCGCGCAGGCGAGCGTTCCTCGACACCGGCCAGGCGGGCGAAATAGTCCAGATTCTCGTAGCCGGTCAGCTCGTCGTACAGCGCCACGGTCTCGGGGATGTACAGCAGCCGTCGGCGTACCTCCTGCGGCCGCTGCTGCGCACTGAGACCGTCCACTTCGGCCGCACCGGAGGTGGGTTTCAGAAAGCCAAGGAACAGCTTGATGGTCGTCGACTTGCCGGCGCCGTTGGCGCCCAGCAGGCAGAAGATCTCGCCGGGCCGCACCTCGAAGCTGACATCATCCAGCGCCCGATGTGCACCGTGTTCCATGACCAGGCTTTTTGCAGACAGCATGTGGACGTCTCCTCAGGGCGTTGCCAGCCGGCTGCGCAGTGCTCCGGCCGCAAGCAGGACAAGCAGGGTGGCGATGATCAAGGCAGCAAGATCGGCCAGGACACCGGACCGGACGACGCCCACGTGCTCGCGGTATTGGAAGCGGGGCAGTGCGTCGTACTCTTCAAGGGTCTGCGGCGCGTCACGGTCCAGATAGGCCTTGTGCAACAGCCTTCGTGCCTGCCAGAAGGTGTGGACCTGATGCTGGAAGTCGAGCGCGCGGTCGGCATCCGAGCCTGCGATTCGGTCAAGCGCGTCCTGCGTTGCCACGGCCGGCAGCAGCAGCCGCAGCCGGTCCAGAAGCTGGCGGTGTGCGGCCTCGGCCTGCGCATGCGAGGCCATCAAACGGGCCAGTTCCCGGTCGGCCGCAACGCGGTCGGCATAGGCCTGGCGCACTGTATCGGGGATGAGGGATGACGAAGAAGCCAGTGGCACCGAGTTCGCATGCTCACGTTGCTGGCGCTTGGCGATATCGGACTGCATCGCTTTCACTTCGGTGGCGAACTGCATCTGTGACGGCGGCGGCGCGATCAGGTTCACCGTGGCCAGGGTCAGCGACGGTGCCATGACCACGATCAGCAGCCACAGCGCGCCAGCGGCGATGGCCGCCTCGGTGGTGCGCCGGGCAAGGCAACCGATCAGCAGTGCAAGGGCCAGCCAGAACGCGCCGTAGAGGAGGACGGTCAGCGCCAGCACGGCCAGGCCCGCAGGACTGTGCGCGCCGGCCCCGATCGCCACCGCGAGGATGATGGCCAGTGCGGGCAGCAGCACCGCCAGGCCACGGGCCAGCAACTTGACCACCAGAAGCCGTGTTGCTGACACCGGCTGCGACAGCACCAGCGCAGCGATGCCACGCTCGCGCTCGCGGGACCACAGATCATGGGTGACGACGAGAATGACCAGCGGCAGCAGGAAGACGATGACGAACGCCAGGTCGAACCGTCCCGCAGCCCGTGCTGCCGGATTGCCGATGTCGGCCCAGACGTGCTTGAGCAGCTGAGTCGGATCGCCCAGCGCGACCACATCGGCGGTGTACGGATAGGCGTCTGCTTGGCCGATCGACAGCGCTGCCATGGCGCCGGGCGGAAGCACCGGCTGGGCGCGGGGCAGCACCGAGGGCGCCTTGCCGACGAATTCCCGGCTGCGCTCCTTCGTCTGTTGCTCTTCCTGCTTGATCAGGGCGATGGCCGCCTCGCGCTGGTCCACCCATGCGCGGCCGTTCCACGCGGCGTAGGCACCCAGCCCGAGCAGCAGGACAACCAGCACCGGCAGCGCTCGATCACGCAGCAATCGGCGGATCTCGTAGCGTGCAATCGACGCAACGCTCATGGCGATCTCCCCAGCCGCCGCGCCGAGAGGGCGACCACCGCGCAACCCAGCAGCAGCCAGGCCAGCAGAATGGCGAGATTCACGCCTTGCGCGGCAGCGATGCCAGCCAGGGTCTGCTGTGGTGGCCGGTACTGCACCGACCGGGTGATGCCGGCGATGTCGGCCACGTGCTTCCCGCCCTGTGGTGCCTTGTGCAGCTTTACTTCCTGGTTGAGTGCCTGGATCAACCGATAGCGGTAGTCCTCCACGCCGCGCAGGAATGCCAGATGCGCCGGGAAATCCGTGCCGGCGATGGCGCGCGACCAGGACTGCAGCGCCAGTGTCGGCGAGGCAAGGCCAAACAGGCGCTGGATGGCGTCCTGCTGCTGGTAGGTGGCATGCAGGCGATCGAAATGGCGATTGTAGACGCGCGTCGAGTTGGCCTCGGCAAACTCAAGCGCCACGCCGCGGAAGTTCAGCGGCAGGTCGTCAACGCTGTCGACGCGGTAGCGTGCCATCAACGCGGCGCGCAGGGCATCAAGGCGTTTGTCGGCCGGGTCATGGCCATCCACGCCGTTCTCCGCTTCCTCGGTCACGCCGGCCCTGAACGACGGTGCCGAAGGAGTCGGGTACAGAGACTCGGCGACCGCAGGCGCCACCCTCGGCAGCAGCAGTGTGGACACCACCCAGAAGCCCAGCAGCACGACCAGTGACGTTCGTGCCGAGCCGGCAAGTGCCGACACCCCCACGGTTAGTGCACAGAACACCAGCAGATAGAGCAGGTAGGCGGTAGCCAGTGCGAGCAGGGCGGCAAGATCCGTGGCGCCGCCGTACTGGATGGACAGCCCCGGAAGACTGATCAGCAGCATGGCCATCACCAGCAGCAGCGAGGCGGCCGCCAGGGCAATCAAGCGTCCAGAGATCAGCACGCCGGCCGAGGCGCCGGTACCGAGTTCCTGGCGCAGCGTCTCGCGGGCCACATCGCCGGACAGTGTGGCGAAGCCGGCCAGGATGATCAGCAGCGGCGCCACGACCTGCAGCGCCCACGCCGCAGAGAAACCCTCGAAGCGGCTGAGTGCGGTGCCGCCATCCACGGCGCGGTGCCTGGCCGGGTTCTGTGCGTGGCCCTCGATGAACACCGAGGTTCCCAGGTAATCCGTCAGCCCCGGGTCCAGTGCAGCCAGGGGCCGCACCGGGGCAGCAATGGCACGCCCCACATGTGCTGCGCTATGCGGGTCGATCGTGCCCTGGCTGTCCCAGAGCCGCGCCTCTTCCTCGCTCATTGCCTGGCGCTCCTGCGCCTGCAGGGTAAGGCGTGCAGCACCGCTGAGCACCGACGCACCTGCAATGGACAAGAGGGCGAGGGCGAGCCACAGCACGCGCCGCTCTCGCCACATCAGCGTGAGCTGGGTTGCCGCGACAGCGAACGCCTGCTGGATGGCCACTACGGACCGCGACTGGGCAGGGGAGTCGGCGCGCATGCGGGGGCCTACCAGCGGTGCGTCAGCGTCATGGACAGGAAGCGGCCCAGCGCTGTCGCATTGGTGGGGTCGTAGCCGGTATTGATGCTGTTGACGACGAACGGCGGATCCCGGTCGAACAGGTTCTGCACGTTGAACGCAAGCGAGGTGCCACGCTGCGGGTCCGCCGATGCACCGAAGTGGTAGGCGAGGTTCAGATCGACCGTCGTCCAGGAGC
This sequence comes from Stenotrophomonas maltophilia, assembly GCF_004920835.1. Classification (GTDB taxonomy): domain Bacteria; phylum Pseudomonadota; class Gammaproteobacteria; order Xanthomonadales; family Xanthomonadaceae; genus Stenotrophomonas; species Stenotrophomonas maltophilia_AQ. The sequence continues at coordinate 51,435 of NZ_QFHO01000001.1, read as the reverse complement.
TGACGTGGGGCCGGGCGACATTGGCGGGGTCGCGGTAACTGTCCACGTAGTTCACGAAGATCCCCGCCGCGGCCTGCTGCCGGCTCAGCGCGACACCGCCACGCATCTTCAGGTCCACCGGGTAGTACACCGAATTCACCGCATCCACCTCGGGTGACGTACTGGTCACACGACGCTTTGATTCGATGATGTACTGCCCGGCCAGGCTCGTCGCGATGTGGATCTGGCCGGCGTCGAACCCATAGGATCCGCTGAAGTCGACACCACGCTGCTGGGTAAAGGCGTTGTTGCGGAAGCGGTTGTCGAGGATCACCTGGCTGTTGGTTTCGTCCATGCCTGGCGGCAACGCGTACGGCCCCACGCGCGAGACGAACAGGCCCAGGCCAGACACGCCCAGCTGGCGTGCCTGCTGGATCTGCTGTTGCGTGGGATTGGTGGTCAGGATGTCTGCATAAGGTGCGGTTGACTGCTGGAACAGCGACGGGAAGCTGCCGCCGAAACCACTGCCGATGCGGTCAGCGTATTCAATGTGGTAGTAGTTCGCGTCGATCTTGAGGCCGGGCACGGACGGCGGCGCGAACGAGAAGCCGCCGGTCCAGGTCTTGGCACGCTCAGGCCCCAGATCCGGATTGCCGTTGGACAGCATCATCAGGATCGTATTGCCACCGGGCGCGCCTGGGTTGGGCACGTTCGCCACCACCACGGTGTTGTTCAGCTGCATGTCCTGGTACACCGGCGCCCGGTAGGAACGGCCATAGCTGGTGCGGAACGAAAGCCCCTGGGTCGCCTCCCACAGCAGGCCGAACTTGGGATTCAGCGTGGAACCGAAATCGCTGTAGTCGTCGTAGCGCGCGGCCGCGGTCAGGGACAGGCTGCGCACGCCCGGCAGATCCTTCAGCAGCGGAACGTTGAGCTCGGCAAAGGCGGACCTCACGGTGCGCTGCAGGTCGAGTGGCTTTTCCAGGCCGCGGTGATCGATCAGTTCATAGCCGTCGCGGCGGTAACCCGCGCCGAATGCCGCGCGGACCCCACCGGCGGGCAGGGTGAACAGCTCGCCGTCGGCGACCAGGTCCAGGTAGCGCGATTCGGAGTTGGTATTGGTGGGCGGTGCGGTACTGGCCGAGCTGCCGGTGATGGTCGTGCGCTGGTAGGACACATCGCTCCTGCCGAACCCCGAATCCAGGCGCGCCTGCCACCCGCGCGGAAGATCCAGCGTGAGTCCGGCGAACAGGTCGAACTGCTGCGTGTGCGGGAACAGCCGGGTTTCGTCGGCGGTGCCGGAAATGGTGGTATCCATCTCGCGCTTGGCGAACGAGCCGGTCATGTTCAGGGTCAGCACATCGCTGAGCTGCTGCACACCGTCCACATACAGGCTGTGGCGCTTGGATCCCGGGTAGAGGTCGTACGGCTTGACCCGCACGTTCTTCGAGAAATCCTTGTCGACTGCCGGCAGGTTGCTCTGCTTCAGGAACTCGTAGCTGGCCAGCACATGGCCGCCATCCCATGACCAGCCTGCCGACTGCGATGCCTGGTACTCTTCCATGCCGCCGGCGGTGACGGCGCCATAGCGCACAGCAGTTTCGTACCCGGTGAAGTCGCGGCGCAGGACGATGTTGACCACGCCGCCGACCGCATCGGTGCCATAGATGGCCGAGGCACCATCGGTGAGGATCTCAACGCGTTCCACCGCGCTCAACGGTATCAGCGAGACATCCACGTACTGGTAGCGGTTCGACGAGGTCACGCGATGGCCGTTGATCAGGGTCAACGTGGTGCCGGTTCCCAGGCCGCGCAGGTTGATGGCGGTGCCCTGGCCGAAGTTGTTGCCGGTATCGCGGTCGACGCCAAGGTTGGCGACGTTGGCACCATTGGCGCCACCGCCGAAGTTCTGCGGCAGTTTCTCGAACAGCTGCTGCACGGTAGCCACGCCGGTGCGGTCGATGGCCTCCTTGTCGATCACGATGATCGGGGATGCGCCGCCGCCAATGGCATCGCGGATGTTGCTGCCGACCACCAGCACCTGGTCCAGGGTCGCAGTCGGTGCCTGGGGCGCTGCGCCTGCCGCTTTCGAACCGCGGTCATTGCCGGAGTTCTGGGCCAGTGCGGGCAGGCTGGCCAGCAGTGCAGCGGCAATGCTGAGGGCCATGAGTGCGCGTGGCACGGCAGCGGATACGTTCGTCATTCCCCGATCCATCGATCCCATCCGAAAGTGGCCTGCGACGTGGCGACGCCGCTCCTGAATAGATATGTTCTAGCATATCATTCAAGGGTTGAATCCACGCCGGAACAAGGCCGATGAAGAAGACTGCTGTTCCGCCACCCGTCGCTGAGATCCTGGGCGCCTACTGGAAGGCTGACCGCAGGCTGCTGCTGCTCATCGCCGGCAGTGTCCTGCTGTCCAGCCTGGCCAGCGTTGCTGCGCCGTACCTTTTCTCGCGCCTGATCGACCGGTTGCCCATCGACGGGGCCAGCGCCCTGGCGGGGGGATTCCTGCTCTACGCCATCATCCTGGGCGCGGCCAGCGCCCTGCAGAACACGGTGCAGTACCTGTCGTTCCTCAGCGGCGAGAACCTCGGCTTCATCACCAGTACCCGCTACTTCGCCCGTCTGCTGAAGAAGACCAACAGCTTCTTCCTGGACTACAACGCCGCCGAGCTGCAAGTAGCAGGGGAGAAAGGCCGTGGCGCGCTGAAGATCGTGGTGCAGCTGGGGTTGGTGGCCTTCATTCCCAGTGCGCTGCAGATTGTGCTGACCCTGATCACGCTGGGCGCGCTGATCAACCTGCAGGTGGTGCTGATCGTGCTGGTCTACGGCACGGTGGCTGTCACCGTTTCCGCGATTGCTACCCGGCGTGCCCGCATCCATCGCGAAGCGGCGGTCGAGGCCGGGCAGCAGAACGCGCGCTTCGTCGGCAATGCCATGAATGCCATGGAGACGCTGCGCCAGTTCGGCGGCAGCGCCTGGATGGTGCAGCGCTTCGAGCAGAAGGCCCAGGAGGTGCGCGACAGCTGGCGCGCCTATGTACTGCAGCGGATCGGCTTCATTGCGCTGCTGGGCATCGGCCTGGCGGTCGAGTTCATCGTTACCTTCCACCTGTTGCTGCCGCGCTACCAGAGCGGCGGCCTGAGCGTCGGCGACATCGTCCTGTTCAACCTGCTGCTGCTCCAGCTCAACATGCCGTTCGAGATGATCGCCCGTTCGATCGATGACGTCGCGCGCTCGTGGAGCATGCTGGCCCCGCTTTGCACCCTTTGGGCAGCGCCCGAGGAGCGACAGGCAGCCGATGCCCAGCGCTTTGCGGGTGAAAGCGGCGGGCTGGCGTTCGAGCGGGTCAGCTACCGCTATGGCAACGGTCGCGGGGTAAGCGATGTCTCCTTCGAGGCCGGACGTGGCGGCATCAATTTCCTGATCGGGCCAACCGGGGCAGGGAAGTCGACGCTGTTCAAGCTTGCCCTGAAATCGATCGATCCCCAGCGTGGCCGGATCCTGGTCGATGGTGTTGACCTGTCCCGGATCGACCGTGCGGCGTGGCATGCCGCCGTCGCGGTGGTTCCGCAGGATGTCATCCTGCTCAACGAAAGCCTGGCCGACAACATCCTGCTGGGGCGCGCGCGTGACGATGATCGGCTGCGGCATGCCGCACGCAAGGCGTCGATCCTGCCGCTGATCGAGGCACTGCCCGAGGGCCTTGAAACCACGGTGGGCGAGCGCGGCCTGAAGTTGTCCGGCGGTGAACGCCAACGCATCGCGATAGCCCGTGCACTGTATGGCGAGCCGGCAATCCTGTTCCTGGACGAGGCAAGCTCTGCGCTGGATGAAGCCACCGAGCGCGAGATCATGGGGCATATCCGCGCACTGGCGAATGACGTAACCGTAGTGGCCATCACCCATCGACGCGGCATCGTGAGCAAGACTGACCGGGTGATTGATCTCGAGGGTGATCGCTGAGCGGTTTGGTCATGGCGACCGAACCCTGCCCGACTAGAGCAGCAACAGCGCCCCGATCAGCGCAGGCGGCATCACCAGCGCGCCGACGCGCAGGAAGTCGAGCGCGCTGACATGCTCGCCCTCGCGGCGCAGCGCCACCAGCCACAGCATCGTGGCCAACGAGCCGGTCACCGACAGGTTGGGGCCCAGGTCCACGCCGACCAGCAATGCGGCGCGGGTCTGTGCCGGCAGATCGGCCATCTGGCCCAGCGAGCCTGCGGCCAGGCCGACCGGCAGATTGTTGGCCACGTTGCTCAGCAATGCCGCCGCGCCACCGGCCAGCCAGCTGGCCCGGTGTGGCGATGCCTGCGCCACGGCCTGCAGCACGCTGGCCGCCGTCTGGATGACACCGGTCTGGGCCACCGCTTCCACCAGCACGAACAGGCCGGCCACCAGCGGCAGTACGCCCCATGACACATGGCGCAGCAGCGGCAACGGACTGCGCCGCTGGCGGATCGCCACCACCGCCACGCTCAGTGTGCCTGCGCAGAACGTGGCCAGGCCGAGCGGGCCATTCAGCGCGGAGGTCACCAGCAGCACGGTGCCGGTGAACAGCACGCCCAGTGCGCTGAGCCGGCCGCCTTCGGTCAGCGGGCGATATTCCGGGGCTGCCACCAGTGGCTGCGCGATCTCGCGCCGATGCACCCAGCGCAGCACCAGGTAGGTGGCACCGATGGCGGCCAGCGACGGCAGCGCGAACTGTGCCAGCCATTGCGTCAGCGGGGGCATGTGCTGGCCGTACACCACCAGGTTGGCCGGGTTGGAAATGGGCAGCACGAAGCTGGCCGCGTTGGCGATGAACGCACAGACGAACAGATAGGGCAGGGGGTTGGCGCGGGCGGCCTTGCAGGCGGCGTAGACCGCCGGGGTCAGCACCACCGCCGTGGCATCGTTGGAAAGGAACACGGTCACCAGCGTGCCGACCAGGAACACCAGGTCGAACAGGCGTCGTCCCGAGCCACCCGCATGGCGGACCGCGTACAACGCCAGCCAGTCGAACAGCCCTTCGCGGCGGGCCAGCTCGGCCAGCACCATCATGCCGGCCAGGAACAGATAGACATCGCGCCCCTCGGCCACCGCGTGCAAGGTCGTGCCGAACGACACCGCTCCCAGCAGTGGAAGCAGAAGCGCAGCCCCCAGTGCCCACACGTACTCAGGAACGCGGAATGGCCGGAACAGCAGGCCTACGGTGGCAACGGCCACGGCCACCCAGATGAGGAAAGAGGAGTAGGAAGCGAGCATCGGGCGGGGTATCTCAACGGCGCCGACGCGTACCTCGCAGGAACGCGCCCGCTGCAATCACGGCAGTTCGGGGAAGGCGGCATCATACTCCGTGAGCTGCACCCGAGCTGTAGAGCCGAACCCATGCTCGGCAGCTTGCCGCGCGCCCCTGGCACCGACGCTCCGCGAACGTTTTCTTCGGGCGCTCTTCACCGCCGCTCCGCTTAGAGTGAAAGCCACTCATGGCGCCAAGCGTGGAATCAACGATGTCCGAGTACCGGGACTGGATCTTCAATGCCAACGGCCGAACCCTGGTGGCCCGGGTGGAACTGGATGGCGATGGCGGCGGCACCATCAACCGCTACCAGTTGACTCCGGGTCCCGCGCAGTCCGGGCTGTGCATCAAGGTGGCCTCGCAGGCCGAAGCCGCAAAGAAGCTCGAAACCGAGGTGGCGAAGCTGCTAGGGCCACAGTGGTGAAGAGGCCGTAGCTGGGAGCTGAAGCTGCAGCGTTGCTTCGGCCACCCGCAATCTCAGTCCGTGCGACGGCCAATCGTATTCTTCCGGCCATGCATTCGCCTTCCGACCCTGCAGATTTCATGACGGCCCCCCGGCCCTCCGGCTGGGTGCAAAGCGGTGACCGCTGGGATCTGTGGTGGAACGGCCGCTCCGTGGCCATCATCGTGCCGCATGCCGTGTTGGGTTTCCGCCTGCTTCTGGACGTGCGGAAATCACCCCAGCCCAAGGTGGTGGCCGCCGCGAATGCTCGGCAGGCCAAGCGCTACGCCGAGCGCTGGTGCGCCGCCCGGCTCTGCCCGCAGTTGCGGTTGCGCGATGCGGTGGCGCGGCTGGTAGATGCCGTTACTCCACTTCCAATGACGTCCACGCGGCAGCAGCGGCAGCAGGCGCGGCGCCTGGCCGAGGCTGGGTCGCACGAGATGGGCCGGATCAAGGAGGCGCTGGCGTCGAGGCCCTCAGTGATGCTGACCAAGGCCGAGGTGCCGGGGCGGGGTGGAGCCTGGCCGATACCAGGCCAGGCTCCGTCAACCCGACGCCCGGATGGGAGGGTGTTCCCGGCCGGGGCTACGCCAAGAGCTCCTCGCGCACGATCTTCGCCCCTGCGCTGAGCGCCTGCAGCTTGCCCCGTGCCACCTCGCGCGCCAGTGGTGCCATGCCACAGTTGGTACTCGGGTAGAGCTTGTCGGCATCCACGAACTGCAGCGCCTTGCGCAGGGTGTTGGCCACTTCCTCAGCCGTCTCCACCTTGCTGGAGGCCACGTCGATGGCGCCGACCATCACCTTCTTGCCGCGCACCAGCTCGATCAGATCGATCGGTACGTGCGAGTTGTGGCATTCCAGCGAGATGATGTCGAGGTTGGAGGTCTGCAGCTTCGGGAAAGACTCCTCGTACTGGCGCCATTCCGATCCCAGGGTCTGCTTCCAGTCGGTGTTGGCCTTGATGCCGTAGCCATAACAGATGTGCACGGCGGTCTCGCACTTCAGCCCTTCGATCGCACGTTCCAGCGCGGCCACGCCCCAGTCGTTCACTTCGTCGAAGAACACGTTGAAGGCGGGCTCGTCGAACTGGATGATGTCGACGCCAGCGGCTTCCAGCTCCTTCGCTTCCTCGTTGAGGATCTTCGCGAATTCCCAGGCCAGCTTCTCGCGGCTCTTGTAGTGCGCGTCGTACAGGGTGTCGATCATGGTCATCGGGCCGGGCAGGGCCCACTTGATCGGTTGCGTGGTCTGCCGGCGCAGGAACTTCGCATCCTCCACGAACACCGGCTTCGGGCGGCTCACGGCGCCGACTACGGTTGGTACGCTGGCGTCGTAACGGTTGCGGATGCGCACGGTTTCGCGTTTCTCGAAATCGACGCCGTTCAGGTGCTCGATGAAGGTCGTGACGAAGTGCTGGCGGGTCTGCTCACCGTCGCTGACGATATCGATGCCGGCGTGCTGCTGCTCCTGCAGGGACAGGCGCAGGGCATCCTGCTTGCCTTCGGTCAGGCCTTCGTCCTGCAGCTTCCAGGGCGACCAGAGCTTTTCGGGCTCTGCCAACCAGGAGGGCTTGGGCAGGCTGCCGGCGGTGGAGGTGGGGAGCAGTTTCTTCGTCGACATTGCGTCTTGTGTCCTGAGGGGCGAATGGGAAATCAATGGATCAGCGGGCAGCCCACTGCTCAAGCACGGCGCGGTACGGCTTGATGAAGTGTTCTTCGGTGAACTTGCCCTGTTTGACCGCCAGCTGGCTGCGCTCTTCGCGGTCGTAGACGATGCGGGTGGACGAATAGTCCTGGTGCTTCAGGCTGGGCTGGTAGACCTTGCCGGCCACGGAATTTGCGTTGTAGATCTCCGGGCGATAGATCTTCTGGAACGCCTCCATCGTGCTGATGGTGCCGATCAGTTCCAGGTTCGAGTAGTCGCCCAGCAGGTCACCCTGGAAGTAGAACGCCAGTGGCGCGACGCTGCCTGGCGGCATGAAGTAGCGCACCTGCAGGCCCATCTTGTCGAAGTACTGGTCGGTGGGGGAGAACTCGCCCTGGCGGTACTCCACGCCCAGGATCGGATGGTGGTTCTCGGTACGATGGTAGGTCTTGCTGCTGGAGACGCTGATGCAGATCACCGGCCCCTTGCTGAAGTTGGCACGGTAGGCCTCCGATTCCAGGAAGTGCTGGAACAGCTTGCCGTGCAGGTCGCCGAAGCCTTCCGGAATGCCGAAGGTGGCCTTGCCCTCATTGCTGGCCGGCAGCACCACGCTGAAATCGTAGTCACGCACATAGGACGAGAAGTTGTTGCCGACGATGCCCTCGGTGCGAGCGCCGGTACGCGTGTCGACAATGGTCGGGCGCAGCACTTCGATCAGCGGGAACGGATCGCTGCCATCACCGCCATCGATGTGCATCTCCACCGAGATGATGTCCAGCTCAACAGCGTAACGGTCTGCACTCGGGTTGTCCCAGTGCGCCAGATCGTTGAAGCGGTTGTTGATCATGCTGATCGTGTTGCGCAGGTTTTCCCGGCGGGACTCGCCGCGAGCCAGGTTGGCGAAGTTGGTGGTGATGCGCGTGCCGTCAGCGGGCTGGTAGTCCTCGTTGAAGGGGATGCGCGTGATGCTGAAGGTGAAGTTCTCGGTCGTCATGGGCGGCGTTCCGGGTTGCGGGGGTGACATCCGAATGCGGGTCGCTGGCATTCGGCATTCAAAGGACTGCAGCGGCCTCGGCATTGGCAGGCGCTGCGCGATGGGACAGGGCAAGCAGGGGCATCGCCCGCTGCACCGCCAGCCGTGCGCGCTGGATCAGGGCGTCGTTGTGCACGCGGCCATCAGCGAAATCACGGTCGGTGGCGTACACGCCCAGGGGCAGGGTGCGGGCCTGGAAGAAGCTGAAGAGCGGCCGCAGCTGGTGGTCGATCACCAGTGCGTGGCGCTCGCTGCCGCCGGTGGCGGCCAGCAGGATGGGGGTGTCGACCAGCGCATCCTGGTGGATGAAGTCGAAGAAGTGCTTGAACAGGCCGGTGTACGAGCCGCGGTAGACCGGCGTGGCAACCACCAGTACGTCTGCCTGTTCAACGGCCACCAGCTGCCGCTCGACACCCTCGGGCAGCTGCGAGCGCCATAGCGCACCGGCCAGCTGCGGCGCCAGTTCGCCCAGCTCGATCAGGTGCGGCTCGCAGGCAACGTCCTCGCCGATCAGGTCCAGCAGGTGCTCAGCCAGGGTCGCAGCCCTGGAGGGGCGCTGCAGCCCGCCGGAAACGGCGACGATACGGAGGGGGCGGGTCATCTGTTCGCTTTCAGCAGGGGAGGGAGCTCCTTCGGGCGATCTGCGGGGGCGCAGTCCTGCAGGCCGGCGAGGTGACCGGGCTGGCAGGCAACCGAAGGCATGACCCGATCCTAGTCACGCCCTTCCATGACGTAAAATGGTATTACTTCACCAATCCATGAGCGGTATTCATCGTCATGCTGGAACGGATCCACCTCAGCATCGTGCAGCAGGTCGAGCAGCAGGGCTCGCTCACCGCCGCGGCCGGTGTACTCAACCTGACCCAGTCGGCGCTCAGCCACAGCATGAAGAAGCTGGAGCAGCAGCTGGGCACCGATGTCTGGCTGCGCGAAGGCCGCAGCCTGCGCCTGACCCAGGCCGGGCAATACCTGCTGGCGGTGGCCAATCGGGTGCTGCCGCAGCTGGACCTGGCCGAGGAGCGGCTGGGCCAGTTCGCCCAGGGCGAGCGCGGTGCACTGCGCATCGGCATGGAATGCCATCCCTGCTACCAGTGGTTGCTGAAGATCGTCTCGCCGTACCTGGCCGCGTGGCCGGACGTGGATGTGGACGTCAAGCAGAAGTTCCAGTTCGGCGGCATCGGCGCGCTGTTCGGCTACGAGATCGACCTGCTGGTCACGCCGGACCCGCTGCTGAAGCCGGGGCTGAAGTTCGTGCCGGTGTTCGACTACGAGCAGGTTCTGGTGGTGGCCAGGAACCACGCCCTGGCCAAGGTGGATCACGTAAAACCACGCCAGCTTGGCCAGGAAGTGCTGATCAGCTACCCGGTGCCGTTCGAGCGCCTGGACATCTACAACCAGTTCCTGCTGCCGGCGGGCATCACGCCGCGGCGCCACAAGACCATCGAAACCACCGACATCATGATGCAGATGGTGGCCAGCGGTCGCGGCGTGGCTGCCATGCCGCGCTGGCTGGTGGAGGAGTATGCCGCGCGCATGGACGTGGTGCCGGTGCGCCTGGGTGCGAAAGGCATCCCCAAGCAGATCTATCTGGGCGCGCGTGAGGCCGATACGGGTATCGACTACCTGCAGGCCTTCGTCGAACTGGCGCGTAACAGCACGCCGGTTGCCAGCAACGTGCGCGGGGGCGGTTGATGTCTGCACGCACGCCTGACCGGGCGGAGGCCTTCATCAACGCGTTTTCGCTGGAAGTGAGCGCGAAGACCATGCCGGCACTGCGCGCCGAGGCGGCCCGCATCGCCCCCGGAACGACGATCTCGATCCCCTATCTGGCGAGCGAGGACGACGATGCCCGGCTGGCGGCGGCACGCACGGTGCGCGAGCTTGGCTTCGAGCCGATGCCACATCTCTCTGCCCGCCGCATCGGGTCGCGTGCAGCGCTTGAGCGGTTCATGGAGCGTGCCGCCAGCGAAGCCGGGGTAGCGAAGTGCCTGCTGATCGCGGGTGATCTTTCCACGCCCGCCGGGCCGTATGCCGACAGTACTTCGATCATCGAAACCGGTCTTCTTGAGCGTTGCGGCATCAAGGTTGTTGCCATGGGCGGGCATCCGGAAGGGCATCCGGTGATGAACGCCGAGGATCGGTGGCGCGTGCTGGAACGCAAGTGCCAGGCCATCGAGGCGCGGGGCATGGCGCCGCTGATCATCTCCCAGTTCGGCTTCGATGCCGGTGTCGTTCTGGCGTGGCTGGATGCGCTGCGTGCCCGCGGCATCACCGCTCCGGTGCTGGTCGGCGTGCCGGGGCCGGCGAGTATCGCGCGGCTGCTGCGCTACGCCGCGATGTGCGGCGTGGGGGCCAGCGCATCGATGCTGGCCCGGTACGGCATCTCGATCGGCCGGCTGCTGGGAACGGCAGGACCAGAGGTTTTCGTTGATAGGCTGGTAAATGGGTTGGAGAACACCCATGGCCAGGTCAGCCCGCATCTGTTCCCTTTTGGTGGCATTGTGCCGTCGCTGGAGTGGATTGAGCAGTACCGGCGGCGTGCCTCTGTCACCGGCCGCTGATGCCGTGCACATGGTTCCGCAACCAGTTTCCCTGTGTTCGTCGTCCAGTACGGGGCCTTGGTCACATGGCCTGCTGAGCATCCACGTGTTCAACTAGGCTTGCAGCAACTGACCGCAAGGACGAGGCTCCCATGGTTCGCTGGCTGTTCCTGGCGCTTGCCGCGCTGCCGTTCGCTGCTGGAGCGGTGGTCATCCGTCACGATGTGGACGATGCCCGATACCGGATCGATGGAACCGAGTTTCCTGCCCTGGCCGACATGCCGGGCGAAGGGCAGGGCGTTCTGATCGCGTCGCAGTGGGTGCTGACGGCAGCGCATGCCGCACCGATGGAGGGGATGGGGCAGACCATCGCCATCAATGGCAAGGACTACAGCGTGGAGCGCGTGGTCGTGCATCCCGGCTACAGGAGAATGCCCGACGCATTGGGCAAGGAGGCGCTGGCGACAGGGAGCCCGGCGAAGATACACGCGTTCCTGGCCACATCGGATGACATTGCACTGATCCGGCTCGCAGCGCCCGTGAACGATGTGCAGCCCGTCGTGCTGTATCGCGGCAGTGCCGAGGTCGCGCAGGTCGCCGCTTTGATCGGAAAGGGCGCCACCGGCAACGGTGCGATGGGACTGGTACCGGGCGGACCGCACCGCACCAAGCTGCGTCGGGCATACAACGCGATTACCGGTGGCAATGATCGTTATCTCTGGTATCGGTTCGATGCCCCGCCGCAAGGTCTGCCACTTGAAGGCGTGTTGGGCAGCGGCGATAGCGGCGGTCCACTGGTGATCGAGGATCACGGCGTCTGGCAACTGGTTGGCCTGGGCTCCTGGATCACCGCTGTTCCCGAGCATGCCCTTGAAGCCGGCTTCTATGGCCAGGTGGTGCACAACGTCCGGGTATCGCGTTATGTGGATTGGATCGAGAGCACCCTCGGTGCGCCCGGTCACCGCCCAGCAACCCCCAATGACTGACAGCTGCCACTGGCTGCAGGGCGCGTGAGTGCGAATAGTGAGCGCCATGGCGATGACGCCGCACCGCCACTTACCAAGGGGACTGGCCGTGAACATGCTGCAGCAACTCGCCTCGCAGACGCCGACCTGGGTCTGGCTGCTTCGTTTCGTGGCGACTGGACGCGGCGGGCAATGGGCTGGAGGCCGCAGGCTGAGCTTGATCTGGCCGTGACGCGTCTCGTCAAGCGCCAAGCCCCAGGACATTGGCGCATGGACGAGGGGGATGAACCGTTCACTCCGAGGGCCTACCTGGCAGGCACCACTTGGCGGATACTCAGGATGATCAACCAGAGGGCCGACGCTTGAGCGCCTCGATGCTTCCCAGAATCATCGGCTTCGATGTGCCACAACTACGTGAGCATGTGAACTTGTCCGCGGACGAAGCAATTACCGCTCTGCTGGATCTGGAGCCCGGTGCGCGATGGACGGAGCTGTTCGTCATGAAGTGCGAAGCCCTGGCATCTCAACTCTCACTGGCCGAAGTCCGTGTCGAGGGCTCGAAGATCTTCTTCTATGGGTCAATCAGCGACGCCCGCGGACTGGCAAGCGCAGTCATGTCCATTGTGCACGTACTGAACGACCAGCTGATGCGAGAAGGAAATGATGTGGCTAGTCGACAGGGCGATGCCTGAGGTTGCCATTTCGATTGGACGGCTCGGTTACGGACAGAAGCATCCAGCATCCAGTGGCGATTTCTGCCGCGCCGGGATTACCGCGCAGGCTTGAACGCTTGGCGAGCCGTTCCTGCAGATCCTCGAGCCATGCTGAGCGTGTTCCATGAGGGTTCCTGACATAGATATCACACGCCAGCCGAATGACCGGGGCAACCTCGTGCCGGAAATTGACTGCGGGTAGCGCGCCCAGGTTGAACGCGGTTTCCCAGTGGGTGAGTTCACGGTCTACGTCGACGTAGTGCCTGCTTCTTGTGCGTTCCATTGCTGTTCTCCTTCAGGGAGATCACTGTACACCCCTTTGCAGGCCAGGCCTGTTCATGGCGCTCGTTCATCCGGGAGGGATCTGCGCACGTCGGAATAACGGATGGATGGGCACTGTCAACCGCAGCAGGGTGACAATGAGCATGACAAGTCAAGTTCCGGGCATGAGAAACCGAGTGATCCCGGCCGTGACATCCGTCACTAAGGCATAGGAAGAGGTCGCGCTCGGCGCGGCTACTTCCGCATTCATTGGGGAATGGCATGTCCTCCCGGTCCCAGGCTGTGAGTCTGATGACGAAGATCATGTTCCAGTGCCGTCCAGAGAAGACGACGACCATGGCGTGTTGCCGATTCTGTTGTGCGCCCAGCCATGGCGGAATGGAGTGTGCACGGTGCTTGACTGAGAAGCTTGGTGCAGCCATCGGGAATCGAGGGGTAGCGTTCAGTTGGTTGGAATCGTTCAGGGCTGTCCAGGAAGAAGAGATGCACGTTTTTCTATGTGCGAGGAAAGTCGACGGGTCAGCGTGGTAGGCGTCGCATTCGGAGCTGACATTGCCTGAGCGTATGCTTGAGGCTTCCAAGGGCACGGATCTACTGTGCTCCTCCAAAGCCGCGCACACTTGTCTGGACCCTGAGTTCTCAGTGATCCATGCAGAGGAATCCGGGAATCGCAATGGCCAGACTGGATCAAGCTCGACCGCCAGGGGTGCGCTGGCTGTTCTTTCGCCTTCGCAGCGGGCAGTCGATCAGTCCCGCAAGGCTGATGTCCGTCTGGTGCGAAGCTGCTGAATCGAACGAGTGCGCTGTACGCCGCGAGACCATTGACGGTGCTGGCTACGTGTATGCCCTTTATGCACCGAACGGCCTGCGCTCACCCCGCGGTGTTGAGCTGCGCATGAGGGCGCTTCTGGAGCAGGCAGGTTACGCCTTTACGATGGGGTCGCTGGCTGGAAGGCATCCGGGCGACGGGTAGATCATTGGCGCCGGCATTGCTCGAGCCAGTGGTGCCATATCTCCATTTCATCCATCAGCCCTGTAGCCCCGCAAGCCGGGCACGTCAGTGTCGTGCCTGTCGGGCCCGCTCTGAGCCCGGCGCTCTCGGTCATTGAGGACCGCAGCCCACAGTTCTTGCATGTTGATCGCACCTGCTCGAGGTGGACGATTGCATCATTGCGCGCGAGAAGAAGTTGGATCGTGTGGATCCTGAAGGCATTGGGAGGATGCATGTGCCGAGCCGTCTGGGGGCTGGACTTGGGGGCGAAGCATTTCGCGCCTGGGAAGAGCCGTGAGACAGGAGTGTGGCACCTGCAGGTTAACGGTTGATCAAACCACGTCCGGCGACCTGCATTGCCAGGCATGCCACTCGGATTGCCATCACATGGATGCATTGGAGCTTTGGCGGCGACGGGGTGTTCATGCGGGGTGTTCATTTTCCGCTCTGAAAGCGACCTGTGAACAACAGGGGTGGGCGCATGCTGCTCATGCGGTGAATCCATCGCGATGGAGTAGACCATGAATGACTTTAAACGTGACGCCTCGAACTCGAACAAGCCCGCGGTTGCCGAACCGGACGCTGGGAAGCAGAAGCAGCAGCAGGCACAGCAACTTCAGGACAAGGAGTCCAAGGACCGCCATGCCAACAAGGATGGATCGCACAAGCCGAACAAGTAATCTCGGCTGCAGGTAGTTGGAGGAGGGCGGCGCAGGCCTGCGTTGCCCCCTTTCTGTGGAAGGAGTAACGGGTGTGAGCAGGTTGAATGACAGAAGCACGGACGCGGAGGCCCTGATGGTACGCATTGCCTATCAGCTCCGAAGTCCCTCGGAGACCACATTGCTGCCTTGCAAGAGATGCCGCAGGCCGAGCCCTGGAGGCTACCTTTGTGCGAACTGTCTGTGTGACGATCTTGCGAGGGCTATCGAGAATCAGGGCGCAGCCAGCAGGTGGCTGTCTTCGGCGAAGATTGCCATGCAGGATGAGGAAACGGTTCTGCGCTACGCACGGAAGGTTTCTACGAGGTAGTTGTTGCCGCCCGCAGCGCTTTGCCAGCATCGCAGGCGGCCTCGAACAGCTGGCATCGCCGCCTGGAGATGAGCAGGTACATCAGGCTGCAACTGTATTTCGGGGCGAACGTTCATCCTGGCGCCGCCCCCAGGTCAAGCGCGATGCGGTAGTGATGACCGTCGTCGCGGAGCAGCACGCTGAGATCCGGTTGCAGCGCGCCATCCACATGCAGCGTCGGCCGGCCCTGCGCACTGCGGGTCACCACGAATTCATAGAAGCTGCGGCCGAAGCGGTAGCTCAATTCGAATGACGGCCAGTGATCGGGCAGACACGGTTCAAGCGACAGACGATCACCCTCGCGACGTATGCCGAGCAGGGATTCGACCAACAGGCGATACATCCAGCCGGCCGACCCGGTATACCATGTCCAGCCGCCTCGCCCGACGTGCGGAGGCACGGCGTATACATCCGCCGCCAGCACATAGGGTTCGACGCGGTAGGTCTGGATCGCCTCCGGGTCCAGCGTGTGACTGAGCGGGTTGATCATGCCCGCCAGCTCCCAGGCACGTTCCGCATCGCCCTGCTGTGCGAATGCCATCGCCGCCCATACGGCCGCGTGGGTGTACTGGCCGCCATTCTCGCGCACGCCCGGCACGTATCCACGAATGTAGCCGGGGTCCTCCGGGGTCTGGTCGAAGGGCGGATCGAGCAGCTGGATCAGCTTGGCGTCCTTTCGCACCAGGTGCGTGTACAGCGAATCCAGCGCCTGCGAGGCGCGCTCGGGCGCGGCGACGCCTGACAGCACCGACCAGCTCTGCGAGATCGAATCGATGCGGCATTCTTCGTTCTGTGACGAGCCCAGCGGGGTCCCGTTGTCGAACCAGGCGCGGCGATACCACGCCCCGTCCCAGGCATGGTGTTCGAGGTTCCGTCGCAGGCGTTCGGCCTGCTCCTGGCACCACTGCGCACGGGCTGCATCGCCGCGGGCATTGGCCAGCATGATGAAGCGACGAAGCGTGTCATGCAGGAAGAATCCCAGCCACACACTTTCTCCGCGCTGCTGGTCGCCAACGCGGTTCATGCCGTCGTTCCAATCACCGGTTCCCATCAACGGAAGGCCGCGCTCGCCGAGCAACCGGCAACCACGCTCGAGCGCAACGATGCAGTGGTCGTACAGTGTGCCGCGCTGCGTCGAGGGTGTGGGCATGTCGTAATACCCTTCCTCTTCCGCGGTCACCGCACGCCCCTCGATGAAACCGACCACTTCGTCCAGCACGCTGGAGTCGCCGGTGACTTCCAGATAGCGGCACGCGCCCTGGGGCAACCAGAGATAATCGTCCGAGCAGCGGGTGCGCACGCCGCGCCCTTGCGGTGGGTGCCACCAGTGCATCACATCACCTTCGGTGAACTGGTGTGCAGCGCATAGCAGCAGGTGATCGCGGGTCAGGTCCGGGCGGGCGTGTACCAGGGCGAGCGCGTCCTGCAGCTGGTCGCGGAAGCCGAATGCTCCGCCTGACTGATAGTAGCCACTGCGCGCCAGGTAGCGGCAACCCAGTGTCTGGTAGACCAGCCAGCCATTGGCCAATGCGTCCAACGCCGGGTCCGGTGTACGCACCTGCACCGTGGCCAGCACATTGCGCCAGTGGATGCGTACCGCGTCCAGCGCGTCGATGGCTTCCTGAGCCCCCTGGCGGCTTCGTGCCAGCGCCAGCGCTTCCTCGCGGTCGCGCCCCGCGCCAAGGCGGAATGTTGTTTCACTGCGATCGCCCGGGGCCAGCTCCAGCGGTACCTGGATCGCCGCGCAGGGATCCAGGCCCGCACCCAGGCGTCCATCCAGGCGTTCGCGCCGCAGCGCCGCAGGTGCTTGCAGGCTGCCGTTGCGGCCGATGAACTCCAGGCGATCACAGGTCCAGCCGCAGCCGTCTGCATCGGTGTCGAAGAAGGCCATCCGGCCGCCGAAATCGGTGTTGTAGGCATTGCGCGCCAGCAGCGCCCCGCTCTGGTGGTCGCGCTCGGTCGCCACGTGCATGCGCGACTTCGCCCGCAGGTCACCCATCACCCATTCGACGTAGCCGATGGCCGACAGCCGCCGTGTACTGCCCGACAGGTTGTGCAAGCGCAGGACCGAGAACTTCAGCGGCGCGGTGACGTCGACAAATACCCACAGCTCGCTGGCGATGCCGTCCTCGACATGCTCGTAGACCGTGTAGCCGAATCCGTGCCGTGTCCGGTACGCCCCGCTGCCCCTTCGCGGCAGCGGCATCGGCGACCAGACATGACCGGTCTCCTCGTCGCGCAGGTAGAACGCCTCGCCGCCCGTGTCCGACACCGGATCATTGAGCCAGGGCGTCAAGCGGAATTCGTGTGCATTCTCGAACCACGTGTAGCCCGGCGCACTCTCGCTGACGACCGTGCCCAGGCGGGCGTTTGCGATCACGTTTGCCCAGGGCGCTGGCGTCGGCGTCCCTTCCCGCAGCACTACGACGTACTCCCGACCGTCCTCGCTGAAGCTGCCGGTACCGTTGTCGAACTGGCCGGTGCCGCGATGGGGGAGGAAAGGCCACGGGTCGTCCATCTCTTCATCGTGCCCGGCGCCCGGGGGCAACCCGACGTCGGGGCCCGAGTCGGCGACGATGGGCAACCCGGGAGCCGACTCCATCGAGAGCGCAAGTTCCTCCTGCACTGCCTGCGGCAACAGGGGCGGGATCCTTCGCGGGGGCAGCGGTTGTCGGCCGACCTGCGCGGCAAGGGTGCCGTCCTCGTCGCTGATCACCGCCCGCGCCACCGCCTGCAACAGGATGCGGTCCTCGTGGGTCATGTTCTGCACCGGCCGCACGAAAATGCCGCCGGGGCGATCAAGCAGGCCTGTCTCCGAACTGGCGGCCACCATGCCCAGGATCTGGTCCTGCAGTTCCTGCCGATAGCCGGCCTTGCTGTCGTTCCAGATGACCAGGTCGGTGTTGAGTCCCTTCTGGCGCCAATAGGCGTGAGCCTGCACCAGTTGCCTGACCAGTTCCACATTGTCCGCATCGGTGACCTTGAGAAGCACGATGGGCAGGTCGCCCGAGATGGCATGGCTCCACAGCCCGGATTGTCCGCGCTGGTTCTGCAGGAGGACGCCGGCACCCGCGCGCAGCAGGGGGCCGGCATACAGCACGTGGCTGGCAAGGCGCTCGTACAGCGCCGCCTCGGCCTGGCTGGCATTGATCTGCCGACGCACCACCTGGCTGTGCGTCCAGGCCAGATCGAAGACGCGGTCCGCCAGACGGCGGTCACGGTATTTGTCCACCAGCACCTCGCAACCGGGGCGGTCGGCGCCGACGCCATACACCATGTCCAGCTGCACGGTCTGCTCGGGCTCAAGCACCACGCGGACGCGGATGGCCACGATCGGATCGAGCACCGAGCCATCGGTGCCGGAAAGCTCGGCATCGGAAGTCAATGCCTGCGGCGTCCGCGGTGTGTTGCCACGGCCCAGGAATTGTGCGCGGTCGGTTTCGTATGAGATAGACACCACCTCCGCGTCATGCACCGCGACCAGATGGAACATCCACGGCGGCACCTCGTCGTGCGAACGGGGCCGACGCGTGCACAGCACCGCCTGCTTGGCCGCCAGGATTTCGCTCTGCACGAAGAGGTTGCTGAAGGCCGGATGCGCATCGTCGGCCGCCGCAGGTGCCAGCACCACTTCGGCATAGGTGGTGATCTCCACCGTGCGCGGGCGACGGCTGCGGTTGGTCAGGCGCAGGCGCCTGAGCTCGATGTCGTCCTCGGCGGAGATGGCGACCTGCAGGTGGCTCTCGCAGCCGCGGCGCGAACCACGGAATTCCGCCTTGGCGTCCGAGAAGATCGCCTCGTAATTGTCCACCGCCACGCACGTCGGCTGGTACGCGGCAGACCAGAACTCGCCGCTGTCGACGTCACGCAGGTAGCAGAACGACCCCCAGGCATCGGTGGTGCCGTCCTCGCGCCAGCGGGTAAGCGACAGGTCGCCGTGGCGGCTGTAGCCGCCGCCGGCGTGGGTCAGCATGCCGTGGTAGCGTCCATTGGACAGCAGTTGCACTTCCGGGCGCGGGCCACCCGGGTCCCGTAGCACGCGCAGCGACGTCTCGTGCTCGGCCAGGGCGGAGTGCTCGCCCAGCGCTTCCACTTCGTGCGGATGGAAGACGCCGATGCGCGGGATACGCTCCTGCAGCAACAGCAGGGTGGCCTGGAACTCGGCGTCGGCAAGGAAGCGGCGCTGCATTGGCTGGTCGCGCAACAGGTAATCCAGCGACAGCAGGCCCATGCCCTGGTGGTGGGCCATGAACGAACGCAACAGCACGTGATCCTGCCCGGGTGGCAGGCGGGCAGGGGTGTAGTCGATCGCCTCGTACATGCCGAAGCGCCCGGCGAACCCCAATCCTTCCAGCACCTGAAGGTTCTGGCACGCAGCTTCCGGCGCCACCATCAGCGCCATCATGCTGGCATAGGGCGCGATGACACGGTCCTGGCCCAGACCGCGCTTCAGCCCCAACCCCGGCACACCAAACGCCCGGTACTGGTAGTTCAGGCGCGCATCGACAGCGTTGTAGCCGGACTCGGACACGCCCCACGGCAGGTTCAGGGTGCGGCCGTAGACGATCTGGGCCTCGACCGCATGCCGCGCGGTCTGGTCCAGCAGCGTGTCCGGATAGCTGGGCATCACCAGCTGCGGCATGAGGTACTCGAACATCGAGCCGCTCCATGACAGAAGCGTCGGCATGCCGTTGACCTCGGTGAGCATCCGGCCGAGCGCAAACCAGCTCTCCTGCGCCAACTGGCCTTGGGCGATGGCGACGAAGGCGCACAGTCGTGCTTCGGATGCCAGCAGGTCGTAAAAGCTGTTGTCGAGGCGATGGTCGTCGACGTTGTAACCGATCGAGAGCAGGTTGCGGGTGCGGTAGAACAGGAACCCGTATTCCATCATCGAGAACTGCCCGGCACGGTGCGCCAGGGCATGCATCTGCTGGATGCGCGCGCGTGCGTCCGCGCCGGCCTTGCCGGACAGGGCAGCCAGCTGGCGCAGGCTGGGCACCGGCGCTTCGTCGTCTGCAATTACATCGGCAGGGAGATCGGCAAGCGACGCGTGGGCGGCATGGCATTCGGCGGCGAGCAGGGCCGGCCAATGCAGTTCGCCTTCCTCGGGCGATGGCGGTGCCGGCCATTGCAGCAGCAGGTCGTCGGCCAGACCGGCCAGTTCCTGCAGACGGGCCAGCGACTGCGCCGTCCCGACGGGACGGTCGACACGCGTAGACGCCAGACGCTGGCGAAGATGATTGAGCGCCTCGACCAGCGACGCATCATCGGCGCGATGACGCTGCCGCTCCTCTTCCAGCACGCCCAGCGTATCGGCCAGGCCATCGAACGTGTGCGGCGCCAACACCGGCGCATCCACCAGCGCGAGCAGGCCCTGGCGCAGGGTAAGCAGGTGTCCGGCAAGGTTGCCGCTGTCGACGGTGGAGACGTAGCGCGGCGGCAGCGGCGCCAGGGTTTCGGTGTCGTACCAGTTCAGGAAGTGGCCGCGATGGCGCGGCAGCTGGTCCAGCGTATCGAACGTGCGGGCGGTACGTTCAGCCACCGCGCCCTGCTGCAGATAGCCGAAATCCCACGCAGACAGATTGGCCAGCAGGGACAGGCCGATGTTGGTCGGCGAGGTGCGTCGCGCGACCACCAGCGCCGGATGCTCCTGGATGTTGTCCGGCGGCAGCCAGTGATCCTGCTCGCGCACCCAGGCCTGGAAGAAGGACCAGGTGCGCCGCGCAAGCCGGCCCAGGAACGCCCGTTGCGTGACCGACAACTCGGCCACGCTTGCCGCCGGCGGGCGACCCAGCCACGCCATCAATGCCGGCGCAAAGGTCCACGCCAACAACAAGGGCAGAGCGATCGGCAGTGCCTGCGGACGCACGCCGGCCACCACAGCCACCAGCGCGAGCGCCAGCAGCGAGGCCGGCGCCATCACCCGCCATTCCGCGCCGCGATCGCTGCCAAGGCGGCGCTCGACTTCGCTGGAGGGGTTCCATTGCAGCAGGTGACGTCGCGTGACGGCCATGCGCCAGAGCGTGCGCAGCACGGCGTCACTGGCCAGCAGTGCTTCGTAGGGCAGGCACGCTATCTGGGTGGACGCGCGCAGCAACGACTGCAACGTACCGCGCCCGACCTTGATGTAATGCGCTTCCAGCGGAGTGTCTTCCGGAACGCTCAGGCCATCACGCAGCATGCCTATCAGCGGCGGCGCGAACCACAGCCCCAGCACCCACGCGGTCCACGCAGCAGGGTTGCGCGCGTACAGCCAACCGGCTACCAACAACGCCAGGGCAGCGATCGGCACCACGCTCCGGCGCAGGTTGTCCAGCAACTTGCCGCGCGAGAGCAGGCTGAGCCGGTTGCGTTCCCAACCAGGGCCCGGGCGCGGTGTCCACGGCAACAACCACGGCAGCAGCTGCCAGTCGCCACGGATCCAGCGCGCACGGCGCTTGGCGTCGGCGGCGTAGCGCTCGGGATAGTCCTCGTACAGGCGCACATCACTGACCAGGCCTGCGCGTGCATAGCAGCCTTCCAGCAGATCGTGGCTGAGGATGCGGTTCTCGGGCAGGCGGCCCTCCAGCGCATGCTCGAAGGCGTCGACGTCATAGATGCCCTTGCCCACGAACGAGCCTTCGTCGAACAGGTCCTGGTAGACGTCCGAGACCATGCGCGTGTACGGATCGATGCCGGGCTCGCTGCCGAACATCCTGGCAAAACGCGAGGTGCGGCGCCTGCCCAGGCTGGTGCCGACGCTGGGCTGCAGGATGCCGTAGCCCTCCACCACGCGTTGCAGCTGCGGATCGAAGCGCGGGCGGTTGAGCGGGTGCGCCAAGGTGGCGACGAACGCGCGTGCCGCATCCCGCGGAAGCTGCGTGTCCGAGTCCAGCGTGATGACGTAACGGACGCCGATCAGGGCCGACGCGTCTCCGACGATGCGCATGAACGCAGCCGCATCGCCTTGGCGGAGCAGGGCATTGAGCGCGGCCAGCTTGCCGCGCTTGCGCTCGTGGCCCATCCACACGCCTTCGCCGGGGTTCCATTGCCTGGGCCGGTGCAGCAGGTAGAAGCGGTCGCCGCGCTCGGGCGCGTAACGATGGTTCAATTCCTCGATCCGTGCCACGGCGTGCGCAAGCAGAGCGTCGTCCATCGGCGCCTGTGCTGCTGGCGCGTCGAGAAAATCCGTCAACAACACGAAGCGCAGCTGGGGATCGCGGTTGGCCAGGAAGCGCACCTCCAGCGCTTCGACCAGAACGTCGATGCCGTCGACGCTGGACAGCATCGAGGGGACCGCGACCACGGTGGCGCACGCGGCAGGAATGCCTTCGCTGAAATCGAGCTTGGGAAGCGGCCTGGGGGCGACCAGCACCGTCGCGGTCCAGTTCACCAGCACGATGCCCAGCTCACTGAACACCAGCAGCCCGAGCAGCGCGGCCAGCCAGACAGGTGCCGAGCCGCTGCCGGTTGCCAGCAGGCCGCTGGTGGCCAGCACCGCCAGCAGGCCGATCGGCAGCAGGTACAGCGCAAGCGGCACGCGATGCGCCAGTCGCCGTGCCTTGCGGTGGCGCGGTGCTGCCTCGGCCACCGCTTCAATAGTCGCGTGCAGGCCTTCGCCGACAAGCCAGTAGCCAACGTGCGTGCGCTGCCCATCCGGCGGCGTAGCCGCCCGTGCCAGGTCCAGCGCGATGGTTGCAACGCGTTCCTCTGCCATGCGGCTCCCGCGGGCGATCTTCTCCACCACGTGGCGATAGGCGTCGCGGGTGGCGAAATCCATCTGGGCATAGACGCCCATCGGGTCTTCCAGCAGCCGCTGCTCCACCACACTCATGTCTTCAACAAAGGTGCGCCAATCCATGGTGGAGAGAAAGCGCAGGCTGCCGATGCTGTTGCCGATGGATACCTGATCGGCCGCCTGCTGCTGCCCTTCAGCGGCGACCAGCTCGTCGACGCGCTGCCCGGCCGCCGCCGCCCACTGTTCCAGCCAGGCGATGGGCATGGCCCACGCGCCGCCGCGCCCCTGCAGCGAGCGCGTCAGCTCGGCGATGAACGCGCCGGTCAGGGGCGGCGCGGACCGTGCCATGTCGGCAACAACCAACACCACATCAGTAGGGGTGTCGGAGGCCGCGAGATTGAGATTGTCAGCCCATTGTGCAGCCAGGCTTCGGTCCGTGCCATCGCGCATCACCCGGGCGGCCATACGCCGCAGATTCTCAAGCAGCGCCAGCCGCAGCATGATGGGTACGGCCCACAGTTCGCCCAGGCTCAGCGGCGCGAGCGACTGGTACGAGGCGATGAACCGGCCCAGCGTGTCGGCATCAATGCGGCCGTCGCCGTGCGCGATTGCCTGCATCGACAGTTCGTACACACGCGGCAATCCGGCCGAGGGGCCGGAGGCAAGTGACGGCAACTGCCGGCTGTAGCCGCGTGGCAGGTGGCGCCGTGCGGTCTGGATCTGTTCTTCGATCAGGTAGTAGTTGTCGAGCAGCCATTCCCCGGCCGGGGTGACCGGCCGCTGCTCACGCACCACGCTGCTGAGCAGCGTGTTGGCGTCTTCCAGCACACGCTCGTTGGCCTGCAGGCGATCGAGCAGGCGCTCCGCGCCTGGTCGCATCCGTACCCGATGCTGGCGCGCAAGCGCGCGGCCGTACACCTCCATCTGTTCAACGCTGTACAGCGCCGCACGCAGGGGGCCCTCGGTGGCCTCGATGGCCGGTGCTGAAGCCTGGCGCTCACGCCAACGCCAACGCACGCGACGACGCAGGCGCAGCCAGCGGCCAAACAGACGGCGAAGGTGGGTCATGGTTTACCGAGGGGAGGGAGGGCGCGTCCTGCATAGTTGCATTGCAGGTGCCGTGGTAGCCGTGAAGGCCGGGCTGTCGGCCCGTGAGGCCGGAGTTGAGCCCCGAGGACGGAACTCCCTCACCACATTCACCTCGCAGCAGCGAAAATGCATCCCTCGGTTTGCTCCAAGGCGCACCACTCACTGCCCGCAGGAACGCAATGATGTCCAACAACCCTTTCGGTGAATCCTCATGCGCTGCCGCAGCCAGCGGTTGCGTGGAGCTGCGTGGCGCGCGCGAGCACTAGTAGGTCAGCTTCCGGAAACCAACCTGCGTTGAAATCTCGTCTTCGCATTCCACCACGAAGGCAACCGCGTCATGAGGAAGATGCAGGCGCTGCCGAAGCTCCTTCCCGCCGAATTCGAATGCCCTCACAGCGAGGAGATAGTTGGGGTGCGAGGCATCCAACTCGACACACGCAAGGCACGCCTGCCCGTACCACGTTCCATCCACTCCCTTTCCGGCATAGCACTTGCTGGATGTGGACAGCGGATCAAGTATCACCAGGTAGCGCATGCTGGGCCGTGCAAGGGAAGTGGGGCAGGTTGCCAGCTTCGTGTGCGATCCGTTCACCGGATATAGGACGCGACCGATTTACCCGCGAAAGCGGCCGATAAATTAATCCTTGTCCTAGAGGATGTTGCCGCCGAGCTGAGGATACTGCGGGCATCTAGTACGCCCAGCCCCAACCTCGAGGTCATCGTGACGCTCGTTGACCCCCTCTCAACGCCGAACGCAGCCCCCATCAACGCGCTCAAGCCGCTCCACCTTCATTCGCGCCGGATGATGGTGGCCTGCGGCATTGGCTTCAGCATGGCGATGGTCGCGGTATTGGTACTGGTTGCGTTCACCTATATCAACCAGTTCCAGGCACAGCGGATCTCCGAGTTCCGTCGCGCGCACAACGCCGTACAGCTGGAGCTGTCGCGCCGCGAGGCAAGCTATGCGCGCCTGGCCAGCATGGCCGAATACACCTGGCAGCATCCACCGCAGCTGCATGGCAGGCTGGACGACCTGCGCCAGCGCTATCTGGACGGCGGGCAGCGCGTGATGATCGTCGGCGATGCCGATGGCCGGCCACAGATGGCGCTCGGGCTGCATACCGATCGCTGGGACCCTGCACACCTTGATCGCTACCTGCAGCTCAGCCAGGCGATGTCGCATGCCCAGGTGGTGGCGGGCCCCGGCGAACGTGTGCCAGCTGGCATTTCCTACTTCTTTGACCCAACCGCCAACTATCTTTCCCTGTGCCACGGGTTGAGCGAGGCGCAGCTGAAGCACTCGCTGGGTGCCGCCACCCGTCAGCAGTTGTTCGACACACTGCGCGCATCGGCCGGGCTGATCTCCGCTGCATCCAGCAACGACAGTATTCCCATGCTGGCCGGTGTAGGGCGCAAGGCGCATGCACGCTGGTCGACGGGCCGCCATCCACTGACCGGCGAACCTTCCCTGGTCGCCTCGTTCTACGCCCATCAGAACGAGACGCCCGTTGCGGCCTTCGTCTCCTACGAGCCGATCGCCACCATGGTCGCCCTGATGCGCTCGAACAGCGGTGGCCGTATCGCGCTGGTGAACGATGGCGGCGCGCCGGTCGCAGCGACCTACACGGTTACCGACAGCCAGGAACGTGAGCTGGAGAAACTGGCGGGCACCTGGCTGCTGCTGGGTGATGCGGTACGCGCCCGCCCGCACGATGGCGGCTTCACCCTGGCGCTGCCGGTCGAGGGTACATCGTGGTTCCTGGTGGAGCGCTTCACCTGGCAGGACGTTCTGGGCGGAGTCCTCCCGTCCATGCGTGCCGTGCTGGTCATTGCGGCAGCGCTGCTTGCTGCATTGTGGATGGTGCTGTTGCGCCTGCAGCGACGCACCTGCGTGCCCGCGCAGAAGGCCGCCGACGAACTGTGCCAGCGCCAACAGCTGCAGCAGGCGCTGATGGACCGGCTGCCACAGGGCCTGGTGCTGCTGGATCCAGCCACCGGCAGCATCACCTTCAGCAATCGCTCGATGCGCAGGATGTCCGAGCACACCAGCCCCCCCCTGTTTTCGCGCCTGCAGGACGGTTCCATCAGGCAGCGCGCCCTCGACGCCGGGGACGTGGGTACGGCAGTCATCCCGTTGCACGACAACGAGCGGCAGCGGTTCCAGGTGCGTGCGTTTCATCTGCACACCGTCCCCGGCTGCCCGATCCTGGCCGTTGTCGAGGATGTACTGCCGTGGACCGAGCAGATGGATACGTGCCGGCTTGCACTCGCTGCGGCCGACGAGAAGATGCAGGCCAAGTCCGCATTCGTGGCCTCCATCAGCCACGAGATCCGCACGCCCATGCACGGCATCATGGGGCACCTGGAACTGCTGGCACGCAGCACGCTGGAACGTGAGCAGCAGCAGCGGGTGGCACGGCTGCGGCAGGCCACCGACTCGCTCATGCGGGTGATCGGCACAGCGCTGGACTTCTCCCAGGCCGAGTACGGGCAGTTGGTTGCGCCGTCGGTCAACTTCTCTCCGGCCGCGCTGCTTGAGCGGGTGACCCTGCTGTTCGCGCCGCTGGCCCTGGCCAAGGACCTCGACCTGGATCACGCCGTCGATCCCCGTGTCCCGGCAGTGTGCCTGGCCACGGAAGATCACATCGAGCGCATCCTGCGCAACCTGGTCGGCAACGCCATCAAGTTCACCGCCTCGGGCCGTGTCCAGCTCACCCTCGGTCATCAGCGGGTGGCCGACCAGGACGCCCTGAAGTTCGAGATCGTCGATTCCGGCATCGGCATGAGTGCCGAGGAGCGGGCGCAGCTGTTCCAGCCGTTCGTACAGGCCAACGCGGGCATTTCCAAGCGCTTCGGCGGCTCAGGCCTGGGCCTGGCACTGTGCCGCCAGCTCTGTGAGGGGCTGGGTGCCTGGATAGACATTGAAAGCACCCCCGCGGTCGGCAGCCGGTTCATCGTCACCGTGCCGGTGGAGGTGGTGCAGGGTGCGCGCCCCAGTTCCTGGCCGCTGGATCCGGCAATGGCGCCCAAGTCCAGCTGGTGCACCGATCTGGAGAGCATGCTCTGAACCGGGTCCTGCTCGCGATGGGGTGGCCATGCGCGTCGCGGCACGATCACGCCGCTCGGGATGTGCTGATCCCGTCACGCCATGCCGGATATGGCCCGAATGAAGTAGATTCACCGCATTCAATTACGGCGACATCCGGATGTCATCTGTGAGTCTGCAGCCGAGCCAGGACCCCAAGGCCTTCACTGCGCGCCTGGATGGCCTGCGCCGCCTGCGTCGGCGCCTGATCTTCGGCGGCGGCGGCCTGTTGACCGCACTGGTGCTGCTCACCGCGGTGGTGAGCGCGCTGGGCAGCGTCGAGGACTTCCATGCCCGTGAGCGGCAGTCGTTCCTGGAAGCACGATCGGCCATCGACTACTTCCTGTTCCAACGTGATCGTGCCTATGCCAGTTCCATCAACGGCAACGATCTGATCTGGACCGAACAGCGGCCCCTGCTGGAAGCGGCTGGTGCACCCCTGGCCGAGCGCTTCCGCGCCCAGGGCGATCAGTTGATCGTCCGCGCCGAAGGGCGCACGGCCGTGCCGTGGCTGGTACTGGGGTTGCCCGAGAACCCGTTGAACGCCGCGGAACTGCGCGCCTATCTGGGCATGCTGGAAGCCTATTCGGCTTACAGTGCGGCCACCATCAGCTCGCTTGAAACCACCGGCCCCGGTGTGATGTATGCCTACGAGCCGCAAGGGCGCCTGCTGGCAATCAGCAACATGCACGATGAAGCGCAGCTGCTGCAGACGCTGGGGGTGGCCACGCGCAGGCAGGCCTTTGCCCTGCTGATGCGCGAGGAGGAAACGGCGCGGACGCTGCCGCCGCAGGCCGGTCCGATCAGCAGCGCCTTCCGTTCGGGGCGCCTGGCCTCCCGGTATGGCATCAATCCGCTCAGCGGCCAGCCATCGCTGATCGGCATCCTTACCCTGGCCGACGGAACCACCCCTTACTTCCGCCGGGTTGTGTTCGAATCGGTGGAGAACATCAAGGCCCGGCTGGCCGCCAGCGAACGGGGCCGGTTCATC
Source organism: Stenotrophomonas maltophilia (assembly GCF_004920835.1). GTDB lineage: Bacteria > Pseudomonadota > Gammaproteobacteria > Xanthomonadales > Xanthomonadaceae > Stenotrophomonas > Stenotrophomonas maltophilia_AQ. The sequence goes on along the minus strand of NZ_QFHO01000001.1, from coordinate 23,612 downwards.
ACCGTTTCCCGCGACGGCAAGCTGATCTTCAGCAGTGGCGGCATGTCCGCAGCGGAGGCCTCCGCGCTGGCGCCGTGGGCCACCGATACGTCCTCCAAGGAGCCGCTGCGCCGCTACGAGGCAGGGCAGTTCATCGTCACCGGCAACCTGCTCAGTACCGATTGGGCGCTGCTGCACGCCTATGGCTGGGGCGATATCTGGGCCGAGCAGGGCGACAAGCTGCTGGTGACTGCGGCCGCAGCGCTGTCGATCATCCTGCTGTTGTGGGCGTTGCTGCTGAGGATGGATCGACGCGTGTTTGCCCCTGCACTGGCCGATGCATCACGGGTCTACGAAAGCGAGCTGCTCAGTAACGCGATCATCGGCACCGCGCCGATCGGGCTGGCGCTGATTGCCCGTGACAGCGGCGCCCCGTTGCTGGAAAACCAGGCCGCGCAGCGCCTGGTCGCGGCCTGGGGGCAGGGCAATACCGGGGGCGCTGCGGTGCCCACGCTGTACGCGGAGTTGTCCGCCCACGGCCGCGCGCACGGCAGTGACAACGCCGGCGAATTCCAGTGGCCGGGTGAAGGCAGTGGCCGGGCCAATCGCATGCAGTTGCAGGTCGGCATGGCGCCGGCGTCCTACCGCGAGCAGCCGGTCTGGGTCTGCGCCATGCGCGATATCACCGACCAGGTGGAACTGGAGGACAACCTGCGGCGGGCGCGCGAGGACTCTGAACGCGCGCGTGAATCGGCCGAAGCGGCCACCCGGGCCAAATCGGCCTTCGTGGCCACCATGAGCCACGAAATCCGCACCCCGCTCAATGGCGTGCTGGGGCATCTGGAACTGCTGGCACGCTCACCGCTGCAGGCCAGCCAGCTCGAGCGGCTGGCGCGTATCCGATTTTCTGCCGACTCACTGATGAGCATCATCAGCGACGTACTGGATTTCTCCAAGATCGAGGCCGGCCAGCTCGACATTGAGTCTGCACCGTTCCCGGTGCGTCCGTTGCTGGAGGAGACCGCGATCCTGTTCGCGCCGGCAGCGCAGCGCAAGGGCGTGCGCCTGTACATCGCGCAGGAGTTCAGCATGGACCAGGGCGTGGTGGGCGATGTCCATCGCATCCGCCAGATCCTCAACAACCTGGTCGGCAATGCGGTCAAGTTCACCGAATCGGGCAGGGTGATGCTGCGCGCCGGCCTGCACATCAGGGACGAGGACTCGTTCCTGTTGTGCCTGGACGTCATCGACTCGGGCATCGGCATGTCGCCACAGCAGCTGGCGCAGGTGTTCGAGCCTTTCCAGCAGGCCGATGCCAGCGTGTCGCGGCGCTATGGCGGCAGCGGCCTGGGTCTGGCGCTGTGCCAGCAACTGGCCACGGCATTGGGGGGCAGCATCGAGGCGGAAAGCTCGCAGGGTATCGGCAGCCGGTTCAGCCTACGCCTGCCGGTGGGCAAGCTGCCGCTGCCGGTGCCCGCCGCGCCGCTGGCCGGGCAAGCGGTTACGCTGCTGTCGAGCAGCCCGGAATGGCGTGCCGAGTACGCGCGGGTGCTGGACCACTGGGGCGCAACGGTCACCGCGATGGACGTGCCGCAGGAGGCCGCGCCCGGGCAGGGCAGCAGCCCGTTGCTGATCGTGGGCGAGCAACGTGCCTGGACCGAGGCGGAAGAGGCGTTGGCCAGGGCTTCGCATGCGCGGGTGATCCGCGCCGAACCGAATGGTCCGCTGCACCCGGAGCTGCGCAGCGATGGCGTGACCGTGGTCAGTGCCTTCGCCAGCGAGGCGCTGCTGGCGGCCCTGCGCCCGGATCAGTCCGGCGCCGCCCTGCAACGGTCCGTTGGCGCCCCGTCCGAAGCTCCGTCAGCGCCGCGTGGTGAACGGCGGGTGCGCGTGCTGCTGGTCGAGGATAACGAGGTCAACCGCGAGCTGCTGCAGCAGCAGCTGGAAGAACTGGAGCTGGACGTGGATGCCGTGGAGAACGGCCAGCAGGCGCTGGACGCCTTTGATCCGGTGATCCATGTCGCCGTGCTGACCGACATCAACATGCCGGTCATGGACGGCTACGCGCTGGCCACCGAGCTGCGCAATGCCGGCCACCGGCTGCCGATCATCGCCATCACCGCCACCGCGCTGGCCAGCGAGCGTGAACATTGCCTGGCGGCGGGCATTGATGAGCTCCTGCTCAAGCCGTTGAACCTGGAGCGCCTGCAGGTGGCCATGACGGCGCTGATGGAGCGCAACACGGGGCAGGCACCCCAGCCCGAACCCGAGCCGCCCCCCGCTGCGGTGCCACCACCCAAGCGCGAAGTGTCGTCACGCATCAAGCGGGTGTTCGTGGACAGCGGCCGCAACGACCTGGACAACATCCAGCAAGCCCGTTCGGCCGGCGATTCCGCCCAGTTGCTCGACCGCGTGCATGGCCTGAAAGGCGCGCTGATGATGATCGGTGAACGTGCCTTGGGCGATCGATGCGGCGCGGTTGAAGAGCAGTTGCGCAATGGCCGGATGCCCCCCAGCGATGAGCTGGATGTGCTGATGGCCGATCTGCACGCCTGCATTGACACCTACGCAGGCGAGCTTGCGCAGGAAGGACCATGAAACCGACGTCAATCCGCCGCGGGGTCCCGGCGCAGCCCCAGTTCGCTGGCGTAGGTGAACAGCTCGGCATCGTTGGCCACGCCCAGTTTGCGCAGTGCGTTCATTTTCTGCGTGCTGACCGTCTGTTTCTTCCGGTCCAGCCGCGCGGCGATCTCGGCGATGGTCAACCCTTGCAGGTACAGCTGGATGACCTCGTCCTCACGCGGCGACAGGGTCTTCTTGCGCGCAGGCGGGCGCCGCTGTTCCTGCAGCGCCACAATCGCCGGCGACGCATACGGGCGTCCTGCATAGACAGCCATCACTGCCGCCGTTACGTGACGCAGGTCATCGGCCTTGCTGACCACCGCCTGGACGCCCACCACGCGCAGCGCCTCGAGCAGGGCCAGCTGGTCCAGGCCGGTCACCACCACGATGCGCAGCTCCGGGTAGGCGGTGCGCAATCCGGCCAGCATGTCCTGGCCATCGCGGTGCTCGGGGTCGGGCATCGCATAGTCCGTGACCAGTACATCGCAGGGCTGCGTTGCCAGCAGGTCGCGCAGCTCACCGGCGTTACCGGCCACTCCGACGCACCGAAGAACGGGCTCCTCCTCCAGCGCGTTCTGCAGGCCCAACCGGATCACCGGATGGTCGTCTGCAATGACAACACGAATGCTCAATTGGGTCATGGATGCGAGTCTGCCTCAGGTCCGGTTCCGATCATCGCCGCGCATAGCGCAGCGAGCGGCCAACATAACGAAGGAAAAGCACGATGACGATCCGTATTGCAATCGCAGACGACCATCCGGTCATCCTGGCTGGCGTCATGGAGGCGCTTCAGGCAGAACCCACCATAGAAATCGTGGGATCGGCGCCCGATTCTACCGCACTGCTCAGCCTGTTGGGGACGACGTCCGTGGACGTCGTGGTCACCGACTATGCTATGCCGGGCGGGCGATATGGTGACGGCGCCACGCTCATCAACCTGCTGCAACGGCGCTTCCCGCACGTGCCAGTGGCCGTCCTTACGGGCACGGAAGGGCCGCAGATACTGCAGAACATCGGCAAGTCCGGCGCGCAGTGCATTGTCAGCAAGATCGATCCTCCTGAAGACATCGTACGGGCGATTCACGCCGCCTACGCGGGGCAGGCGTTCTACTCGCCCACTATCCGGGAAAGGCTGGATGATCTTCAGTCGGGCGATGATACGCGCCTTACCCGTCGTGAATCCGAAGTGCTGCGTATGTTTGCCGAAGGAACGAGCCTGCTGGAAATCGCCGCGCGACTGCAGCGCAGCCGGCAGACGGTAAGTACGCAGAAGCGCTCTGCGATGCGCAAGCTCAATCTGAAGAGCGACGTTGAGATTTATCACTATGCGCTAGCCAATGGCTGGGTATCTCGTTCGCAGGCGGCGCGCGATACGGGTTCGCGCGAAGGTGGTGCAGCATAGATGCCGGCCGGCTGACTCTTTCCAGATCCGGATCGCTGCGATGCGCATTACCGCATATTACGTACCGGTCCGATGGTTGTCTGGATACGTCGACGTAGCTTGGGAGAGTCTCTTTCCCCTGTGACAAATCAGGACGCACATGCCCCCCAGCCCGCACGAGAATGTTGATGGCCTGGTGATCGCCTTCGCGAGCCTCAGTAAACAACAGCAGAAAACCTTCCTTGATGCGCTCAACACCTATCTCTATGCGTCACCCTGTCAACGCAAGATCCAAATACAGACGATGCGCTCGCGCCTGGCGAAACAGTGTGAATCGGATGACTGAGGCAATGCTAGCTTGAGCGCATGACGGAAAATGAAGCAATACGGCATTATCCTGCCCGGCGCCCGGTTACTACGCTGCGCCAGCGTTGCTCCCAAGAGTAGAGTGCTGCGCCGTCACCTGCGTTTATAACGGGGTCACCAGCACCCCAATCCTCGTTGATCTGCTCGATCGAAACGCCATCCAGCGCAGGCGCAGCGCTCATCATGCGGCTGCATACTCCACAGCGACGCACGCGATCGAATCCGAGCCCATGCGAGCAGCAGAACACCGGTGGAGATGGAACATGCCGAACTGCTGACAAAGCTATCAGAGTGGCGCGCTGACATTAATGGACATCTCTGCAGCAGAGCCTGCCTGCACTTGCGGCGTACGTACGGCGCCAGAGGCGTTCGTGCAACCATGGCCATCGTTGTCGAAGAGGTCATCGAAGAAGTCGCCTGCACTGCGCCAGGCAGACGTAATGCACCTCTGCGCTTGGGGATCACGGAGACGTGTGCATCATTGGCTCGAAGGTGATGGCTCCATCACTGCATCGCATGGCGGGGGCGATCTCCCTTGCATTTCAGGATAGTTCGCTCTCCAAATGCAAGCGAAACAATTGTGCGAACGAATGACCTCAGAATGAAAGCGGGGCGCCATCGGCGCCCCGCTATGTCTCAGTTTTACGCTTGCTTACAGGTAATGCAGAACCATGGTGGCGCTGCCATCCAGATCAATGTCAGCACCGGTCTCGAGGTTGTCCTTCGCATCAACCGCCACGGAGATCGCGAAGCCGGCGTTGACACGAGTAAAGGCTTCGGGCTCCAGACTGGCGCCGCTGGTGATCGCCCAGCCCGCGCGGCCAACGCGAGGAACGATCGCGCGCGAGCCAAAGCGACTCCAGGTAGCACCGTCCGAAGTGTTCACGTTCGAAGCGGCGACGGCAACGTTGCCACTCTCGTCACCGGTACCAGTTGCATCGAAGCGCACGATGTACCCGCCGATATTGCCGTCGTTCGAATCGGTACCCAGGCCGAAGAGGCGATTTGCAGCGGCCTCGGAGCCCAGGGCAGCGACGACGGCAGCATTCGCAGTGCCTGCCTTGTTATCGACAACCTGGATGGCGAACTTGGTGTCTGCCGTGCAAGACACCTCGATGGTTGAGCCCCTGGTGCCGCCAATGGCGGTGGGCGTGCTCTCATTCAGATCGTCCAACGAGATGCGGCCAATAGCGAAGTTGGTCGTTGCCAGGCTCAAGTCGCACGCGCTGGGCGAGAGGGTGCCAGTAACGGTCAGGTCAGCCGTCTCCGCAGCGGAGACGCTGGTGGAAGCAAGTGCTGCGGAAATGGCCAGGCCGACCAGGGAGAAGTGCTTGACGTTCATGGGTGCTCCTAAGTGATGTGCAATCAATTGATTGCGGATTGTCGGTTCCATTTCGCAATGTCACCGTAGTGGCAGGGCGGCTCACCGTCCCTGTGTTGAACTTTGGCTTGCTAGCTGATTCGATCAAATAGGACGCGACTGAAGTTTCTTCGTGTCCAATGACCTAGATCATTTGCTCTTTATTAGTCGCTGGACAGAATCAGCCGAGCATTCAATCGGGGGCGCTGCTGATCGCGAATCTTCGAGGCTGCCGCGTCAAACAGCGGCTCAATCTGCAGTTGCGCCGTGAATTCGGAGCCGGTTACAGGCGCTCCACCATGCACCGCAGCGACGGTGAAAGTTGGTGAAAGCAGTACCGATTGGCTTGGGACGCCTTGATCGACGGCCAGTTGGACGATGCGCCCATCAACCCGCGCTTCGGAAAGCCTGAATCGTATGCTCCCGTGCGGGCCAAAGGCCGCCTCTTCCGGATTGAGTGCACTTTCTGCATCCAACCTCAGGTGGAAGCTGCGGGGTTCTGCGCAGCTGATCTGAATCGAAGTAGTCCGCGCGCCTGCCTCCTGCCGGCCATCCGCACCTTCGATCAACTCGTGTGGTGAAATCTGGCCGTAGTCGATGACCGCCTGGCCCACACTGAGCTCACACGCTCCCGCGGCTCCCGCGGCTCCCGCGGCTCCCGGCAACACTAACGCAGCAGCGAGAAGTCCTTTAAATGCCATGGCAGATGGCCGTTGCAGTTTCATAGAACGCGTCCTCTTTCTGGGCGTCGGGCAGGGTGGTCTCCACGCGACACTGAGATTGGTCGGGGAGGGTGATCAGCAGCTCGGAATCTGGCTGGAAGTTGTTGACGAAGGCGGCGCCATTGCCGGTCACGCTACTTATGAAGGCACCATTGGCGGCCACGGAGGCGCCCCTCAGAACTGGATTTCCGTCCATGTCTACGATGCGCAGCAGCACGCGCCGCGTGGTGTTGGCACTGAACTCAATACGACTGACCGACCCGCGGGTGACTTCCAGGGTGCGTACGCCGTTCTGCAAGTCGTAGTTGCGCGGCAGGCTGGTTGGATCGACCTCGATGCGGCTCTTGCCGAACGCGGTCAGATGGGGCAGGGCAGCCAGTCCGCGACGATCGGTCCAAACGGTACCGGCGGGCGTTGAGATCCGCGTACCTGCACGCTCACCCACCTTTACCAGGCCGATGGTTTCGCGCAGTGCATACGGCGATAGCGTGACGCCCTCGCCATGCAGCAGCATTCCGCCCCCCAAACGCGTCGACAGGCTGCGGCTGTTCGCTTGCTGTGTGTAGCCCATTGCCACCTGCGCATAGCGGGGGACGGCATGGAAGCCCGCGTTGTAGGTGAGATCGCCCCCACGGCTGTCGCGTTCGATGCCCGCCTGATAGTTGAAAGCCGGGTTCACCTGTTGATTGACGGCGACGCCGGCGCGGGTTCGATCTCCTGTCCGGCGCACTGTGCTGCGCACTGTGGCTGCCCCCAATGGGACAGTCAAACTGGCATAGACAGACGTATCGGACCGCTTGCTTTGCGCATCGGTACGGGCGCCGTGCTGCAGATTCAGGGAAAGGCTGCCAATGCCTACCTGGCGGCTCCAACTGGCACTGGCAATGTTATTGCGCCGCCCTGCAAAGATTTCCTGTTGGCCGTATGACGCAGCGAAAGCACCAAGCGAAGGCGATGACCAGCCCACGCCCGCACTGAGCCGTCGCTTGGCTTGCGCATTGGCCCAGTGGTCGGATGCATGGGTTGACTCCAGGATATCCCGGTATCCTGGCGTACGTTGAGCCGCAGATAGATTCACGCTCAAGCGGTCGGCCAACTGCGTACTTAAACGAGCTTCGAGTTGGGCGCCGCTGACATCATGGGCGCGATCCGTCGCCCAGTTGGCCCGGGTGGAAAGAACCGCACCCTTCGGCAGCGGCGTATCCACTCCCACGGCGACCGCATGATATTTCTGGGTAGCGGCAGCACCGGCGCTGACAATGGAGTTCAGTCGCTTCGGACGCCATGCGGCTGTTGCAGCGACCAGCACTGGGTCCGCAAAAGCGGTTTCGCTTCCGAACGAACGGATTCGACCTGCGGCGAATGTCGTCCCGGGCACGTTGAGCCTGGCGCGGTGGAAAATCCCGGCTGGCACGCTGAACTGACGATCCCCCCCGGCCTCGCGCACCGTCACATCCAGATCCAGATCCTGGCTCATCAATCGGAAGTCGCCGATGGAGAAGGGCCCTGGCGGCACCACTGTGCTGTGCAGCAGAACTCCGGCTTGGCGGATCTCGACGGTTGCCTCGCTGGAAGCGGTTCCTTCCACAAACGCCACGCTGGAAGAGCCTTGTTGCAGTGCTTCCTCGGGCAGCAGCTGCATGCCCGTAATCGGAGCGCCCGAGAACAACGGATTGCTGAACGACAGCTCGCCGAGCTGAAGCGCCTGCTTGGAGCCAATCAGAGTGCGTTGGGCATAGGCCTCGATCTGGTCGAAGCGCGAAGGGCCATTGCCATACCTGGACAACGATTGGCGGCTGCGGACGATCCAATCGCCGGCATTGAATCCGACTTCAGTCAGTGCCGACAGGGAACGCCGGTTGCGGCCATCCCTCCTCAGAATGGAGGAATTGATATCGTAGTTCACCAGCGCGGCGATACCGCCACTACTGTAACGGCGCTGGTCGGTCGAGCGGACGTCCAGCGCCTGGGAAGGGACAACCAGGCCGACTTCTTCGGTATCCGGCGCCAGCTTGACCAGTGCCTGCGGCCACGCGGCAGTGAAGTCATAGACATCTGCCTCCGGCGGTTCAAGCAGGTACTCGGCGGCAGGTACCTTGAGCCCCGCGTCGCGGAGAAAGCGCGCATCGAAGCGTAGCGCTCCGCTGTCATCAAAGCGCGCATCTACCATGCCTCGGGGCTGGCCGTTGATGACCAGACTTACGCGCCGCTCGCCCGAAGAGAATCGCGGCGCCTCGCGGAAGTATGTGGCCACTTCCGGGTCGAGACCGATACTCCGTAGCTTGTTGACATCGAAATCCGCCATCGTTGCTGCGCCCGCGCCCACAGCATCGCCAGCTGCGAAGGTCAACGCGGCCGCCACGGCTACCGCCAGAGCTTTGGGAGTGAGGGGGCCTGCAGGTGCAGCCCAGTGAGCGGCGCACGTGTCGGGGCCAATGATGTGGCTCATGGCGGTTCCTTGCTACAGAAGAAGTCAGTTGGTACTGGGGGAGGCGAGCTGCTGACCAGAGCGGCGCTCTACTTCAGCGGGGCCTCGTAGGCCTTCACCGAGAAACCGTAGACCGTCGCCGGCTTGATCTCGACGCGATCATCGGTCGTCGCGCCCGCCGCGCTGGCAACGGCGTGCTTCTCGCCGGGCAGGAGATAGCTTTTCGGCAGGCTGGCCTTGGTGCCGGACGGGAGCAGGGTCACCTCGGTTTCAAGGCGGACCACATAGGCGCTGTCGTTATGCACGGTCAGCTGGTTTCCCTGCAGTGACCACTGCAGCAGCTCCCACGGCTTGGCGTTCTTCGGCAGGCTGGCCGGGTGCAGGAGCAGCGGAATGTCCTGGCGCACGCTGAGGGCTACCGTTGCCTGACCAGGTGTCGACTTGGCCTGGCCAATGCTGTCGAAGGAGACCCGCTTAAGGCGCTGCGTCTGCAGGTCCTCGCCTTGGTACATGAAACGCACCTGCTGCTGCTGGCCCGCCTCCACCCGCGCAACGGGCGGGGTCACCACGACAACCGTTTCGGTATCTTCAGGAATGTCATAGACATTGGTGTGCAGCAGGGCAGCTTCGCCGTCCGTGTTCTTCACCCGCATGGTGGTTTCACCTCGTCCCTTGTCAACATTGATGATCACAAGGGGGGATTCAGGCTTCATGCCGTCGGCGTAGGCCAACGCTGTGATGCCGAACAGGCTGATGCCTGCAAGAGCAACTGCGGGAAACTTTGAGTAGATCGATTTCATGGCGATTATCCTCATCGAGCCGTGGGCTCCCGCTTGGCGGGAGTGGACATCGAATTCTGGATATCGCAGCGCAGGACAACTATCGGACGCGACCTAAATTACTGGACGAGGCGTTTTATCCGAACGAGTCAATTGACGCAGGCGTTCGCTCGTTACCCAGCGGCACGCTGCCGGATGGTCTCATTCAGCTTTGAGTGTTCCATATCCACGTCCAGTTGGCCTGGAGTGCGCGACGCCAACTTCGCTGCTGCATCCTGCAGGCGCTGCAGTGCCTTGGAGTGCGACTCCAGCGCCGAGAGCTGCCTGATCAGCTGCGTTCTGGCCACGACCAGGGCGGCATCTGGACAGCGTTGCAGATCCACATCGACCAGACTGGCTTCAGCCTCCTGATAGCGGGCGTGCTTGGCCGGGCCAAGCAGAACCTCCGCTTCCATGGCGAGCATCGTGGACCACGCGACGCGCACCGGAGTGCAGGCCTGGGTTCCCGCCTGGCCGCGATAGTGGGCGTGCATCTGACGCAGGTGGAGCAGTGCGCCGGTTAACGACTGCGCACTGGCGTGCGACAGGTCGGCCTGCATCGCGTGGCACGGGCAGCCGGCTGGGCATATCGCCGCTGACACGGAGGCCTGCGGCGTCTCCATTTCGCGCGAGGATGAGAGAGAAGCGCCTGTCGAGGCGACCAGCACCTGCTGGACAGTCTCTGACATGGCATTGGCAGCATCGGGGGCGGGCCCCTCAAGGCCGTCGTGATACGGCGCGTATGCGGGTTTCCCAGTAGACAGAAGCGTGCATGACCAAGCGTCATTGCCCTGCCACCCGATGTCGACTTCGTTGACCACCACGCTCGGCCACAGCGGTGCACGGGTTACCGAAGGGGAACTCAATGGCATTTGCTTCATGTCAGCTCCTATACGAAGGGGAGGGGAGGGCAGGGGCAGCCCCTGGCCCACTTGGTGCTTTCTCAACGCGCTGCGTGCCCGGCGCCACCACAGGGGTGACGAAGCGATACCCAGCAGCCCGGCCGCCGTTGCTCCCAGCGCCAGCAGCGGCACACCGCTGCCAGGTGCCGGTGGTTTGAACGTCTCCAGCGGTACGTGATGACCCGTGGCAGGCCCCGCCTGGGAAGCAGACGTAGGGGGAAGTGGTAGACGGTTGGCGCTTGTGGCGCCAGCAACGGGAGGCAGTGGGCTCGTATTCCCGGCTATCGCCGGTGTTCCCGCCGGGATGCGCGTGTAGGCCATCCCGCGAACGGGCGCGGACGCGCGGACGCGATCGATCGGTGCCAGGGCACGGTGATCGGCCACGGGCACAATCGGCGAGCGTTCTGGTCGCATCAACTCGCTGCGTCCATCCTGCGGCGCGCAAGCGGTTCCACAGCAGACCCCTGCCAGCAGGGTGCCGCCCACCATGAGGCTTTCATGGCCGCGCACCCTTGGCATGTTCAGAGTTCGATGAGCTGCGGTAGATCGAATGCGGCTTCCACAGGAAGCGCGAGCACCGACTGTTGCACCCGGCCGGGGAACAGGTTGCGGGTTTCGCCGAGAGCGTTGCTGGCGCTGAACAGGTACGTCACGTGCGACCAGCATCGATATCCGAGTGCCTTGACCATCTCGATCTCTTCAGCGGCATCTTCAAGATCGCCCTGGAGAAAATGGACGTACGGACGGCTTTGCCGCAGCGTGTCCTGGGCGCCCGCAAGCAGCTCCTTCAACGCGCCTGGAATGTTCACCTTCAGTAGATTCAGCTGAGGAAGGGCGAGGGCGTCCACGCTACCCGGCCTGGCCACCGCCGGGCCTGCCGCCACCTCTCCAGTGCTCGACCCCAGCCACTGTTCGCGCGCATGCGCATTGCAGATGCCGTTGATGGCGAGATTGGCGCAGACCTGCTGGAAGGCCAGGCGCTCGGGTTCGACCACGTGCACTGCGCCGGTCTCACCCACCAGTTTGGCGAAGGGCAGGGTTTGTGCGCCATAGTGGCCACCGAATTCAAGGACATGATGACCCGGCAGGAGCAGGCCGGCCAGAAGCTCCAGCTCCTGCTCTGCCCATTCGCCATAGCGGCGCAGGCAGCGCGCCACCACGCCCTGTTCCTGGGGAAGCAGGCTGAGCAGGCCGTGGCGGCCCTGGATGAATCGGGAGGAGGCATCAACGATGGAGTCTTGCGGATTCATGGGCATTGTCTTCCGGAGAGCGAAGGCGGGCGCCGGGATGGGCTTCGGCGAGGGCAAGGCGCTGCGGAGGCGTTCGGGCACGCGGCAGCTGACATCGCACATGGTGCGGCAGCGCTCGCCCCATAGGCATAGGACGCGAACTAATTCCGTTGGCGATGTTCCATCCGCAGGGACTCGGAAGCCGCTGTAATGCTGATGCCGGCGATGGCAGTCGCGAGGGCGATCGGGAGCCCGGCAAAGATCAGAGCCGGCACCGAACAAGGTTCGTCCGCAAACATCTGCAGCGAATCGAACGCCATGAATACCAGGATGGCCTGCAGTGGCATGGCAATGCGGGTCAGGTGTGCTCTCTTGCTCTCCATGTAGTGGAGAATTCGCTATGGGAGGTGCAGCGCATGCTGAAGCCCCGAAGCAGGCCATTCCATCGGATCCGTACGAACGTGTCTACGCGTCATGATGCAGGTGTCGCGATTCGAGCGGGCTATGCGCCCACGATGTGCCGCAGCGGCTAACCGTCCCTGCTGGCCAGATAGCGTTCTCCCCACAACTTCATTGCTTCCAGCGTCGGCGCCAGTGTGGTGCCCAGCGGCGTCAACGTGTATTCAACACGCGGCGGAACTTCTGCAAACACTTCGCGCCGGACGATGCCGCTTGCCTCAAGCTCGCGCAGCTGCAAGGTAAGCGAGCGCTGGGTCACGCCGCCGATCAGCTTTCGCAGTTCCCCAAACCGTTTGGTGCCGCTCAGCAGGTAGTGAACGATCAACGGCTTCCACTTCCCGCCGGCGATCTCGACAGTCACTTCTACGGCACACCGGTAATCCGAAGGCAGGCCAGCGGGCATCATCACTCCAATAGGATACTTTGTATCCCTATATATACAAAGTGTGCCTGGTTGTAAATTTGCCACTGGCCTCTGATAGTGCTGGCCCGGAAGGGAGCCCCTTCGCAATCAGAGAGAAGATGCATGAGAGCTGCGTATTACGACCGCCAGGGCCCGGCTGATGAGGTGCTCTGCGTTGCAGAGCTGCCCACCCCACAACCGGGGCCAGGTGAAGTCCGGGTGCGGATGCACATGTCCGGGCTCAATCCCACAGACCTCAAGGCCCGCACAGGGTTCTCCGCGCCGATGCCCTTTCCACGAATCATTCCCCACCAGGACGGTGCCGGTGTCATCGATGCGGTGGGCGACCCGGAAGAGGTGGGCCGTATAGGGCAGCGCGTCTGGATCTATGAAGCCCAGTACGGCAGGGCGAGCGGAACGGCTGCAGCGTTCGTGGTCGTGCCCGCTGGGCACGCCGTGCCGCTGCCTGGCGATGTCTCTTTCGAGGTGGGTGCATCGCTGGGTATTCCGGCACTGACGGCGCATCGCTGTCTCTTCGCGGATGGCGACATCAACGGCCGAAGGGTGTTGGTGCAAGGCGGGGCAGGCGTGGTCGGCACCGCCGCCGTCCTGCTGGCAAAGTGGGCGGGCGCCTGGGTCGCGGTCACGGTCATGAATGCCGAGCAGGCAATCATTGCCAGGGCGGCCGGAGCGGATCTGGTGCTGGACCGTCTGAATGACGATGTCGCCGGCGCGATCAACACCCATACCCGGGGCGCGGGCGTGGATCGCATCGTAGAGGTCAATGTGCAGGCAAATCTCGACCTTGACCTGGCATGTCTCGCCTCTGGCGGCGTCATCAGCGCTTATGCGGCCGCGCAGGCAACCGATGAGCTTTCCCTGCCACTGTTGCGTGCCATGGTGCACGGATGCGTGCTCCGCTTCGTGTACATCTATTCGGTCCCCCAGGAAGCGAAGATCCACGCGATCAGGGACATCACTGCGTGCCTTGCCAGTGGCGCCTATTCGCCCCATGTCGGTTTGAAGGTGGATCTCCAGAAGATCGCTGAAGCGCACCAGGCACTTGAAGCTGGAACCGTGGTGGGGAAGGTTCTCATCGCCATCTGAGCGATACGTTCGCCGCCACGCGCCCCTTGCAGTCGGCGGGTGAATGCGGCTTGCGGGTCATTTGCATGTCCGCAGGGCGGGGCCGCACGTGCCCTCACCACATTCACCTCGCAGCAGCGAAAATGCGTCCTTGGGCGCGCTCCAGGGCGCACCGCTCACTGCCTGCAGGAACGCAACGATGTCCAACAACCCTTTCGGTGAATCCTCATGCGCTGCCGCAGCCAGCGGTTGCGTGGAGGTGCGCGGCGCGCGCGAGCACAACCTCAAGAATGTCGATGTCTCCATTCCGCGCAATGCACTGGTGGTGTTCTCCGGGGTGTCGGGGTCGGGCAAGTCGTCGTTGGCCTTCGGTACCGTCTTCGCTGAGGCGCAGCGGCGTTACTTCGAATCCGTAGCGCCCTACGCGCGGCGCCTGATCGACCAGGCGGGCGTGCCCGATGTGGACGCCATCGACGGGCTGCCGCCGGCGGTGGCGTTGCAGCAGCAGCGCGGCGCCAGCAATGCACGTTCCTCGGTGGGCAGTGTCACCACGCTGTCCAGCTTGGTGCGCATGATGTACTCGCGCGCCGGGGCCTACCCGGCCAACCAGCCCATGCTGTACGCCGAGGACTTCTCGCCCAATACGCCGCAGGGCGCCTGCAGCACCTGCCACGGCCTGGGGCATGTGTACGAGGTGACCGAAGCGCTGATGGTTCCGGATCCGTCGCTGAGCATCCGTGAACGTGCCATCGCCTCGTGGCCGCCGGCATGGCATGGCCAGAACCTGCGCGACATCCTGGTCACGCTGGGCTACGACATCGACGTGCCGTGGAAGAAGCTGCCGAAGAAGGACCGCGACTGGATCCTGTTCACCGAGAAAACGCCAACCGTGCCGGTCTATGCCGGCTTCACGCCCGCAGAGACCCGTGCCGCACTGAAGCGCAAGCTGGAACCCAGCTACATGGGCACCTATACCGGTGCGCGCCGCTACGTGCTGCACACCTTTGCCAACACCCAGAGTGCGCTGATGCGCAAGCGTGTTTCGCGCTACATGGAAGGCAAGCTGTGCCCGACCTGCCACGGAAAACGCCTGAAGCCGGAAGCACTCTCGGTCACCTTCGCCGGCGTGGATATCGGCGAGTTCATGCGGCTTCCGCTGGATCAACTGGCGGATCTGCTCGGGCCCATCGCACAAGGTGATTTCGGCGCGCACACCAAGGGCACTCGCACCAGCAGGAGCGCGACACCACGTGATCGCGCCCGGAGGGCCGCGAGTGGCCAAGCGACCCACGAGGGCGCCCCCGACGTCCGGCTGACCTCGGCCTTGTCCGAAGAGAAGCGACTGGCCGCACAGCGGCTGGCAGGCGGTGTGATGGCGCGGGTACGCCAGCTGCGTGACCTGGGCCTGGGGTATCTCTCGCTGGATCGCGCCACGCCAACCCTGTCCGCTGGCGAACTGCAGCGCCTGCGGCTGGCCACCCAGCTCAGCTCGTTGCTGTTTGGCGTGCTGTACGTGCTCGACGAGCCCTCGGCCGGCCTGCACCCCGCCGACAGCCAGGCGCTGTACGACGCGCTGGACCGGTTGCGCGACGGCGGAAACTCGGTGTTCGTTGTCGAGCACGACCTGGAGCTGATGCGCCGCGCGCAGTGGCTGGTGGATGTTGGCCCGGAGGCGGGTGAGCACGGCGGGCGCGTTCTCTACAGTGGCGAGCCCGACGGCCTGCGCAAGGTCCAGGAGTCGCGCACCGCCCGGTATCTGTTCGACCAGGTGCCCGCGGCCGCCAGCCGGCAGCGCACCGCCAGCAGCTGGCTGGAACTGAAGGGCATCCACCGCCATAACCTGCGGGGTGTGGATGCGCAGGTGCCGCTGGGGCTGCTGACAGCCGTGACCGGCATTTCCGGCTCAGGCAAGTCCAGCTTGATGGCGCAGGCGCTGCCCGAGCTGTTGCTGCTGCACCTCGGGCATGAGCCCATGGACGACAGCGCCGACAACGCGCCCACGGATGGGCCGACCGTGATCGAAACCACGCGGGGCAAGTTGGCAGGCGATGTGGACGCCATCCAGCGGGTGGTGCAGGTCGACCAGAAGCCCATCGGCCGCACGCCACGCTCCAACCTCGCCACCTATACCGGGCTGTTCGACCACGTGCGCAAGCTGTTCGCCGCGACACCCACCGCGCGCCGCCGCCGATTCGACGCGGGCCGCTTCTCGTTCAACGTGGCCAAGGGCCGGTGCGAGACCTGCGAGGGCGAGGGTTTCGTCAGCGTCGAACTGCTGTTCATGCCCAGCGTCTATGCACCGTGCCCTACCTGCCATGGCGCGCGATACAACGAGGCCACGCTGGAGGTGCAGTGGAATGACCGCAACATCGCCGAGGTCCTGCAGATGACGGTCGACCAGGCGCATGCGTTCTTCAGCGAGGAAGATGTCATTGCCCGGCCGCTGCACTTGCTGCAGGAGATCGGTCTGGGCTACCTGAGGCTGGGCCAGCCGGCCACCGAACTTTCAGGCGGTGAGGCACAGCGCATCAAACTGGCAACCGAGCTGCAGCGCAGCCAGCGCGGCCGCACGCTGTACGTGCTGGATGAGCCCACCACCGGCCTGCATGCATCGGACGCGGACAGGCTGCTTGTGCAACTGCAGCGGCTGGTGGACGCGGGCAATACGGTGGTGATGATTGAGCACGACATGCGCGCGGTTGTGCAGGCGGACTGGGTGATTGACGTTGGGCCTGGCGCAGGGGCTGCGGGCGGCACCATCGTGGCGAAGGGAACGCCGCAACAAGTGGCTCGAGCCAAGGGCAGCAGGACGGCGCCGTTCCTTGTGCGTGAGCTGGGGCAGCGCGTGTGAAGCCATTGGTTCTGTAAAGCCGAGCCATGCTCTGCTCGACCCTCGAGCCAGTCGCTTGCCATGGACAGCAGCGCCTCCATCACCAGCAGAGAGCCAGTTGCCGGAGCGGGAGGAGGCGAGAAAACAAGGAAGTCTGACGAAACCGTGCAATGGCGAATCCTCTGGTGACTCTCCAGCCAAAGGCGTCCACTTTGATGCTGCAGTGCACACAGAAAAACACGGTCCAGCTAGTCCCATCCGGCTATAGGTCGCCAACGCAACTCGACTCACACTTCGCCACGTAAAGGCCGACGGGAGGGCGTGATATGAGTCTGCATGTGGGGAAACTGCGCGGGCTGGCAGTGCTTCTGTTCCTGCTTAATCCCTTGCTCGCGGGCGCGCTGCCGGCAGCGCCGCCCGCACCGGCACCCGAGGTGGTTCCGCTGTGGCCGCAGGGCCACTGGCAGCAACGCGCACGTGGCCCGGAACGGATCGGTATCGAGGGCAGCGCAAAGGGCGCTGTCTCGGGAATCAGTAACGCGCGCATGGAGATCTACCGGCCACTGAAACCGAACGGGACAGCCGTGGTGATCTTCGGCGGTGGTGGTTACTTCCGCATCCAGATCGGCAGCGCTGCCAAGCCGACGGCGCAGTGGCTGCAGTCGCTGGGTGTCACGGCCGCCGTGGTCTACTACCGGCTGCCCGCTGATGGGTGGGCACCGGTCTCGCCCTTCCAGGATGGCCAGCGCGCCATGCGGCTGTTGCGCGCGCAGGCGGCAAGCCTGGGGGTCGATCCGGAGCGCATCGGCGCATTGGGCTTTTCCGCGGGGGGCAATCTCGCCGGTATCGTTGCCACGCGCTTCGATGCCCCGTTGTATCCGCCGGTGGATGCAGCCGACCAGCTGTCCGCGCGCCCCGACTTCCTTGGCATGATCTATCCGGTCGTTTCGATGCGCGCGCCGCTGGACCAGACCCGGTCGAAGCGGGAACTGGCGAGTCAGGACGACGCACAGCAGGCTTATTCGGTCGAACAGCACGTGCGCAAGGACATGCCGCCGGTGTTCCTGGCCCAGGCCGTGGATGATCGCACCGTGGATGTCGGCCACAGCGTGGCCATGTACCAGGCCACGCATGCGGCAGGCATTCCGGTGGAGCTGCACCTGTTCGAAGCCGGAGGTCACAGCTGGGGGTTGGGCAAGCCCGGGACATTGGTCGCGCAGTGGCCGCGCCTTTTCGCCAACTGGGCACGCAGCCACGGCTACCTCGGGCCGCCGCCTGCGCGGCTGCCGCCGCACGATGCCAACGCGATACCCACGGCTGCAGCTCAGCCACCGCGCTCGCTGGACGATGACGGCGCGGGCGACTGAGCCGCGCACTGTCAACAAGGCGGCAACGCGCAGGGGCCGGATTCCGGTAACACCGTCGGCGTGCGAGCGCAGGTTTCGTTCTGATGTGGATGGGGCAGCAGGGTCATGGCTGCGGCTGAAGGGCTTCCAGCACCCTGCAATCGGCCACGCGGCCGCCCGGGCAATTGCCGATCATTCGCTTCAGTTCGCCCTGCAGCGCCTGCAGGTCATGGATCCGGCGCGTGATATCCGCGATGTGCGCTTTCACCACGTCGTCCACCGAACTGCATTCGTGTTCGCGCTGCTCACCAAAGGCGATCAGCTCGCGGATCTGCTCGATGGAGAAGCCAAGCTCGCGGGCGCGGCGCACGAATGACAGACGCCGCTGGTCCTGGGCGCTGTAATAGCGGTAGTTGCCGTCCGACCGCAGCGGTGGTTGAAGCAGGCCGATCTTTTCGTAATAGCGGATGGTTTCGGCCTTGGTGCCGGTCTGGCGGGCCAGCTGGCCGATGGTGAGGTGGGCGGACACGGGCTTGACCTTGTAGTGGCTACAGGGTTGATAACGACTATCCCAACCTTTTTCAAGCCCGGCCACAGCCTGGCGGGAGTCATCCATGAACCACTGCTGCGGCCACAAGCGCCAGGAACTGGAAGCGTTGGCCCTCCACAGTGCGCAGCGGCGCGTACTGGTGGCGGTACTCATCATCAACCTGGCGATGTTCTTCATCGAGTTCGGCGCGGGCATCGTGGCGCGCTCCAGCGCCCTGCAGGCCGATGCAGTGGACATGCTGGGCGATGCGATCGTATACGGCCTGAGCCTATGGGCAGTGAACCGGGGGGCGCGCTGGGAAGCCGGTGCAGCCCTGGCCAAGGGTCTGCTGATCCTGGGCTTCTTTGTCTTCATCGCGGTGGAGGTGGTCGGCAAGCTGGCCCACGGCGTTCCGCCTTCCAGTGGCTTGATGCTGGGGTTCGGAGCCATCGCGCTGGTGGCCAATCTGGTGTGCCTGGCACTGCTGTGGCGGTTCCGCGCGCTCAACATCAACATGAAAAGCACCTTTGCGTGCTCGCGCAACGACGTCGCCGCCAATATCGGCGTACTGGTGGCTGCCGGTGGCGTTGCGCTGACCGGACGCGGCTGGCCGGATATCGCGGCGGGCGTGGTCATCGCGCTGCTGTTCCTGAAGTCCGCGATTGGCGTCATCAGCGAAGCGTGGCCCGCGTGGCGTGCGGCTGCGAAAGCGTGAGGTGATGGAAAGGGCTCCGGCGAGATGCCAGAGCCCCAGGGGACTCACTTTTCCTGCAGGAACGTCAGCAGGTCCTGGTTGACGCGATCCTTGTGCGTGTCAGTCAGGCCGTGCGGCGCACCCGGGTACACAATCAGCCTGGCGCCCTTGATCAGCTTCGCCGACTGGCGGCCGGAGATGTCGATCGGCACGATCTGATCGTCGTCGCCGTGGATGACCAGAGTGGGCACATCGAACTTCTTCAGGTCTGCGCGGAAATCGGTGGCCGAGAACGCGGCAATCGAATCGTAGGTGTTCTTGTGGCCACCCTGCATGCCCTGCGCCCACCATGCATCGATCAGACCCTGCGACACCTTCGCGCCCGGGCGGTTGAAGCCGTAGAACGGGCCGGACGGGATGTCCTTGTACAGCTGTGCGCGGTTGTTCATCTGCGCCTTGCGGATGCCATCGAACACTTCAATCGGGAGGCCATTGGGGTTGTCGGCGGTCTTCAGCATGAGCGGCGGCACCGAGCTGATCAGCACCGCCTTCTTCACCCGGCCGGTGCCATGGCGGCCGATGTAGCGCGCCACTTCGCCGCCGCCAGTGGAGAAGCCCACCAGAGTGACATCGTGCAGGTCCAGCGTGTTGATCACGGTGGCCAGGTCATCTGCGTAGTGATCCATGTCGTTGCCTTCCCACGGCTGGCTGGAACGGCCGTGGCCACGACGGTCATGGGCAATGACGCGGTAGCCGTGGTTGGCCAGGAAGATCATCTGCGATTCCCAGCTGTCCGAGTTCAGCGGCCAGCCGTGGCTGAAGGTGACGACCGGGCCGTCCTTCGGGCCCCAGTCCTTGTAGTAGAGCTGCACGCCATCGGCGGTGGTGATGTAGCTGGCGGTGCGCGCGATGCTGGTGACTGCTGCCGGCTTGGCCGGTTCGACGGCCTGGGCGGACAGGCCGGCCTGGACCGAGAGGGCGAGGGCGGCAACGGCCAGGGTACGGGTAAAGGTGTTCATGCGAGGCGTCTCATGGGTGGTGGTGAGACGTACTTTGCGTCCGAAATCGGGCGTCTGGATGATGACATGTACGAATTTCTTGATAGATCGTCCTGAGCGAGCTTGCCCGCGCGAGAGGTCGCCGCGCCGCCCGTTGACAGAGTAGAACGATCGTTCTACCTTGGCGTCGTGAACACACCCCCCACCGATACCCAGCAGAAGATCCTGGCCACGGCCGAGGCGCTGATCTACCAGAACGGGATCCACGCCACCGGCATGGACCTGCTGGTGAAGACCTCGGGTGTGGCACGCAAAAGCATCTACCGCCACTTCGAAAACAAGGACCAGGTAGCCGCAGCTGCACTGAACGCGCGCGATGTTCGTTGGCTTCAGTGGTTCCAGCAGGAGTGCGACAAGGCCGACACCCCGGAAGCACGCATCCTCGGCATGTTCACCGTGCTCAAGGGCTGGTTCCAGTCCGAGGGCTATCGCGGCTGCGCCTTCATCAATACCGCGGGCGAGGTGGGCGATCCCGACGATCCGATTCGCCACATCGCAAAACATCACAAGCAGAAGCTGCTCGATTACACGCTGGAACTCACCACGCAACTGGATATCAAGCAGCCTGCTGCACTGGCGCGGCAGCTGCTGGTTCTCATGGAAGGCGCCATCACCGTCTCGCGCGTGATGGGCGACTACAACGCCGCAGACACTGCCAGGGATGTTGCAAAGGCGTTGTTGGAGCAGGCCAGGCGCTGACGCCTGAGTGATCAAAACCCGTCGAAGCACCCCGTTCATCCACTTGATTGGAGGCCCCACCGTGTCCACTGAAGCACCCCGTCCGCCGTTGCCGCCGTTCACCCTTGAATCGGCCATCGAGAAGGTTCGTCTTGCCGAGGATGGCTGGAACTCCCGCGATGCTGACAAGGTCGCACTGGCCTATTCGCTCGATACCCGCTGGCGCAACCGTGCCGAGTTCACCCACGGCCGCGAGGAAGCGCGGCAGTTCCTGGCCCGCAAATGGAAGAAGGAACTCGACTACCGTTTGATCAAGGAACTCTGGGCCTTCAGCGGCAACCGTATTGCCGTGCGCTACGCTTATGAGTGGCGCGACGACTCCGGCAACTGGTTCCGCTCCTATGGAAACGAGAACTGGGAATTCGGAGCCGATGGCCTGATGGAGCATCGGTTCTCGAGCATCAACGACATGCCGATCAAAGAAGGCGAGCGCAAGTTCCATTGGCCGCTCGGGCGTCGCCCGGATGATCACCCAGGGCTTTCCGATCTGGGCATGTGAGCGGCCGCAGCGGCGCTGTCAAAAGTGCGCCTCGGCTTCGATGAGGCCAGCGCCCCTGTAGAGTCAAGCCGTGCTCGACTACGGCATGCCACATCGCACCCCATCAGGCACCTCGCCAGCGAGCATCTGCAGCACCCGATCCATCAGAACAGGCTCCGGCACACCAGCCAGCACCTGTTCCAGATAATCCAATGGCTCCAACTGCCATTGGAGGATTGCCCGCATCTGCAGAACTGCGGGCGCCCGCTGCTTCGCATCCAGTGATGCCTGCAACAGCACATGCGGCGAGCGCCTCTCCAGCCACAGCACTGGTATGCCTCGGCAATGAACCTGGAACTCGGCATCTCGATGCCGTTCCACGAACTGGAATCCCTGTGGTGGCCGAGACTCCACGAACTGCATCGCCTGGCGGCGCAGTTGTGAGAATCGATCTTCGTTGATGCTTTGGAATCCGATGGGAGATGGCAGTGGGGGCACCAGCCACCGCGTCTGTGCCGCAACCACCGCCACGAGGCACAGCGCAGTGGCCGCCCAGCAGTACCGCGCCACTCAGTCGTCCGGCCGTACTCGTGTGCTGGCGTGCGCCGTAAGTCCCAGCCCAGCCATGATCAGCCCCTCCATGACGCGCGGGCCAACGTATTGCTCCAACTCGCCGTTCTCGCGGGCACGCTGTGCGGCCAGCAGGATTTCCAGCACCACCCGAAGGCCGGCCAAGGAGCAATCGGTGTCCGCCAGGGCAATGCGCCGCCCGGGCATCTGATGGCGCTCCGGCCAGGGCTGGCCATCGGAGGCAGCGCCGGAGCCGATGCTGTGCAGCAGGGCGATGAGCGTATTGGGATCAAGCACAGGGCCGTTGGCGGGCACGTCTTGGATCGGGTGTGGGGCAGGGGAGTAGGGCTGGGTCATGGCTGGGCTCCTTGCGTGCATGCAGAAGCCGCCACCGATAAAGGTGGCGGACGGTGCGGGGCTCGAAATCCGGTGTGCAATCTTCCCGGCGGGCACAAGGCCCCCACGCACCGCCCGCCATAGCCGGCCGACGGATTGCCAGCCGGCACCACAGGGCGTGGTGCCGGCTGACAAGCGCATACTTCTCTTGCACAACCGAGGATTTCGAGGCCTCGGCCACCCGTTTTCGGTGGCATGAACAGGAATACGCCTGGCTATGCGCGATGCCAATGCAGTAAGGCCGATGCCGTCACTACTTTCAACATTTTCAGAATCGTTGCATGCGGCACGAGGGGGCAGCCGCCTTGCGCTGCAATGCTTTCGGCGCTATCGGTGGCGCAGGCCTGCGGACTGTCGGCATCCGCCCAGCGAGGTCATGAGCGAGGCGGATGCGACAGGATTGAAAGGCTGCCAGACGTCAGTAGCTCTTCATCGCGGCTTTGGTTCGCTCCAGCCAAGCGGCATTGTGGCTGCGCGCGTGGCGTGACCAGTGTTGGGCATCGTCGATGATGCTGGCGAACAGGCTGCGGGCCTGCTCGCTGTCGGCGGGCTGCGGTTGTGTCATCAGCCATTCGGCATACAGGCAGCGGGCGGCCGCATCGTTTCCGCATTCGACGGCGCGCTCGAACGCGGCGCGGGTGCCAGTTGCTTGGGCGGCGGCCAGTGTCTGTGCATAGAGCAGGGTCTGTTCCGGCTTGCGGCGCACATCTGGATGACGGGCGAACAGGCCGTCCAGCGTCTCAACTGCAAGCGCGGCGTGCCCGGACTCGAGGCGGGCGCGCGCCAGACCGGTAAGGATGTAGGGGTCGTCACCCAGTGGCGAGCTGGCCGCCTGCTCAAGCAGGGTCCTGGCTTCCTCCGCTTGGCCTGCATCCAGCAGCGTCATGCCGAGGCGAACCCGGTTCTGCACGGTGGGCGTTCGCGACAGCTCAGCGCGTGCGTTACGCAGGTCCTGGCCCGGGTCCATGAGCTGCTTGGCGGAGCGGATTGCCTGCCGTGCGCCGCGCGAGTTGCGGGCTTCCGGGAAGTAGATCGCAAGGAAGTAGACGACGCTGCCGAGTAGCGGGAACGAGAACAGCAGGATCAGCCAGTAGAGGCTCTGGCCCGAGCGAATGGCGTGCACCGCGAAGTAGATGGCCGCCAGTACGTGGAGTCCGATTCCGATATAGGGCATGTGTGCCGCCTCGTCCTTGTGGGGGTTGGCACTATAGTGGGGGA